>NZ_JACIBU010000001.1:1367204-2734408 GCF_014195485.1 Modestobacter versicolor | reverse complement strand
AGCCGCTGGGCGCTGCCAGCCGGACGACGAGCGCGAGCACGCCGCCGGCCAGCCCGGCCGCGGCGGCGCTGACCACGAAGGCCAGCACCCGCCAGGCGCCCAGGTTGATCCCGGCCAGCTCGGCGGCCACCTCCTGGTCGCGCACCGCCCGCCAGGTGCGGCCGATCCGGCTGCGCACCAGGTTGGCCAGCAGGAAGTAGGTGATCAGCAGGCAGATGGCGCCGACGTAGGCCAGCCACTTGGTGTTGGTGGCGCTGTTGCCCGACACCGTGCTGATGAACTGCTCGAACCACTCCGGCGCCCGCGGCGCCCGGACCCGCAGGCCCTGGTCGCCGCCGAGCCACTCGTTGAAGTAGATCGCCAGGCCGGGCAGGCCGACGGCGAGCGCGAGGGTGGCGCCGGCCAGGTACGGCCCGTGCAGCCGGGCCGCCGCGACGCCGACGAGGGCGCCGACCGCGGTGGCCACGACGACCGCGGCGAGCAGGATCGCCGGCAGGGGGAGCGGCTCGTCCGCGGACAGGAACAGCGCGGTCGTGTACGCGCCCACCGCCATCAGCGCGCCGTGCCCGAGCGAGATCTGCCCGTTCATGCCGGTCAGCACGGTGAGCCCGCCGGCCGCGATGGCGTAGTAGCTCAGGGTGGCCAGCTGCGAGTTGGTGAACGGGTCGGTGATCTCCAGCAGCACCACTGCGGCCACCGCGGCGACGAGCACCAGCAGCAGGTGGCGCAGCAGGGTGGAGCGGGGGAGGAAGGTGCGGCCACCGGCGGCGGCTGCGGACGGCGCGTTCGCCGCCGCGGTCGCCGTCGTCGGCGCCTCCTCGGTGGCCTGGCCGGCGACGGGTGCCGAGCTCTGCAGGTCGCTCACGGTCATGCCCTCCGAGCCGTGCTGCTGGCGAAGATCCCACCGGGGCGGACGAGCAGCACCACCATGAGGATCACCAGGGCGGCGACGTTGACCAGCGCGCTGCCGCGCTCGATGTAGCCGCTGACGTAGGAGAGCGCGAGGCCCAGGACCAGGCCGCCGACGATGGCGCCCACCGGGGAGTCGAGCCCGCCGAGGATCGCGGCGACGAAGCCGAAGACGATCAGGCTGTCCATGTAGGCCGGGTAGACGAACTCGCCGCCGGCGATGAGCAGCCCGGCCAGCGAGCCGACGACGGCGGCCAGCGCCCAGCCGAGGGTGAGCATCCGGCCGACCTTGACGCCCAGCAGCCGTGCCACCTCCTGGCCGAAGGCCGACGCCCGCATGGCCAGCCCGACCCGGGTGAACCGGAACAGCACCACCAGCAGCGCCATGACGACCAGCACCGAGCCGATCACGTAGAGGCTGGTCGGGGTGAGCGCGATCCGGCTGTCGCCGACCTGGAAGCCCTCCAGCCCGAACGGCGTCGGGAAGGACTGGAACGAGGAGCCGAAGATGATCGCGATCGCGGCCTGGATGGCGACGAAGAGGCCCAGCGCCACGATCACCGCGTTCAGCTCGGGGCCGCCCTCGACCGGCCGGATGACCACCCGCTCGATGACGGCGCCGAGGACGAACCCGGAGGCCAGCGCCACGACCAGGGCGAGCCAGTAGGACTGCCCGTTCTGGATCAGCGCCAGCGCGATGAAGGTGGTCGCGGCGGCCATCGAGCCCTGGGCGAAGTTGACGATCCGGGTGGACCGCCAGATCAGCACCAGGGCGAGGGCGAAGGCCGCGTAGACCATGCCCTCGGTCAGCCCGGTGAGGGTGACGTTGATGAAGTACTGCACGGGGAGGGTGCCTTCCTGGCGGTGCGGAGTCCTGGGGGCGGGTGCGTCAGAAGCCCAGGTAGGCGTGCCGCAGGTCCTCGTCGTCCATCAGCGTGCGGGCGGAGTCGGTGACGACCACCCGGCCGAGGTTCAGGACGACGCCGACGTCGGCGACCGACAGGGCGCTGCGCGCGTTCTGCTCGACCAGCAGGACCGAGAGGCCCTCGGTGTCGACCAGCTGGCGCAGCAGCCCGAAGATCTGGGCCACGATCCGCGGCGCGAGGCCCAGCGAGGGCTCGTCGAGCAGCAGGATCCGCGGCTTGGCCAGCAGCGCCCGGCCGATGACGAGCATCTGCCGCTCACCGCCGGACAGCACGTGGGCCGGCTGGTCGCGGCGCTCGGCGATCCGGGGGAACAGGTCGTAGATCCGGTCGAACTCGTCGCGGCCGACCTTCCCGCGGAACAGCGCGCCGACCCGCAGGTTCTCGTCGACGGTCAGCTCGGCGATGACGCCGCGCCCCTCGGGGACGTGCGCCATGCCCTTGCCGACCATCGCCTCGACCGGTGCCGCGGTGATGTCCTCCCCGCCGAGCAGGACCCGCCCCGACGAGCTGCGGACCAGGCCGCTGATCGTGCGCAGCAGCGTCGTCTTGCCCGCGCCGTTGGCCCCCAGGACGGCGGTGATCCGACCGGCCCGGGCGCTCAGCGTGACCCCGTCGAGGGCCCGGACCGGGCCGTAGGAGCTGGTGAGGTCCTCGACCTCGAGGAGGGCCGGCGCCGTCGCCGTCCCGCCCGCGGCGGTGACCGCGGTGCTGCCGTGCGGGCGCGGGTCAGCCATGGTGGCGTCCTCCCTCGGTGGCCGACAGCGCAGCGGCGTCCGCCGCGACGTCGACGTCGTCGCCCAGGTAGGCCTCGGTGACCGCCGGGTCGGCCTGCACCTCGGCCGGGGTGCCGGCGGAGATCTGCCGACCCGAGTCGAGCACGGTGATCCGGTCGCAGACCCGCATGACCAGGTCCATGTGGTGCTCGACGAGCAGCACGCTCATCCGCCCGGACAGCGTGCGGATCAGCTCGCCCAGCTCGTGCATCTCGTCCTCGCCGAGCCCGCTCGCCGGCTCGTCGAGCAGCAGCAGGTCGGGCTCGGAGACCAGCGCCCGGGCCAGCGCGACCCGCTTCTGCACCGGGTAGGGGAGGCCGCCGGGGTACCGGCCGGCGTACCGCTCGGCACCGAGGTCGGCCAGCGCCGCGGTGGCCCGTGCGCGCAGCGCGCGCTCGTCGGCGTCCGACCGCGGCAGGGCCAGCAGCGCCGAGGCGAAGCCGGCCCGGGCGTGCCGGTGGGCGCCGACCATCACGTTCTCCAGCACGGTCATCCCGGCGAAGAGCCCGACGCCCTGCAGGGTCCGGGAGATGCCCAGCCCGGCGAGCTGGTGCGGGCGCAGCCGGCGCACCGGGCGGCCGCGCCAGACCATCTCACCGGCGGAGGGCCGGACCAGCCCGCAGGCGACGTTGAACAGCGTCGTCTTGCCGGCGCCGTTGGGGCCGATCAGCCCGTGGACCTGACCCGGCTCGACCACCAGGGAGACGTCGGAGAGCGCCGTCACCCCGCCGAAGGCGACCGAGATGCCGGTCATCTCCAGCCGGGAGGTGGGGGCCGTGGGTGCGGCCGGGCGCGGACCGGTCGCGGTGCTGCCTGCAGTCGGGGACGGCTGCGCCAACGGGCCCACGGCTCCTTTGCCTCGGGTTCCCCGTCCACCGGCCATGGCGCGGCGCACGGGGGTCGGCTCATCCGACCCCGTGAGCGTGGAGTGCGGTGAGAGCCGTCACAATGGGCGCCGAGCACAGCGATCACCCAGGTTGCTTGTGCACTGTGCGGTGTGTCACAAGGGGGTGTCACGGTGCAGCCATTCCGGCCCGAGGTGTCCGCGCGGCTGGCGGAGCTCGCCCCGCCGCTGCTGGACCAGCTCGACGAGATGACCTCCCGGATGATCAGCATCCTGGAGCGCAGCGAGGGCGCCTACGCCGACCAGGGGCCGGTCGTGCTCGCCGAGCTGTTCGAGTCGACCCGGGCCAACCTGGAGCGCGGGGTGCGCACGCTGATGGGCGACGCCGACGACGGCGGTCGCGCGGCGCTCACCGCCGCGCGCGAGGTGGGCCGGCGGCGGGCCGTCCAGGGCGTGCCGCTGGAGACGGTGCTGCGCGCCTACCGGCTCGGCGGGCAGGTGACGTGGGAGGCGCTGCGGGCGGCGGCGCGGGGGGCCGAGGCGCCCGGGGACAGCGACGTCCTGCTAGAGGTCGCCGGGTCGGTGTGGCACGTCAACGACGTGCAGTGCGCCGCGCTGGCCGAGGCCTACCGGAACGAGGAGCGCCGGCTCGCCGGGATCGACGACCAGGCCCGGCAGCAGGTCCTCGACGGGCTGCTCGGCGGCCGCGGGGGCGACCCGGTGTTCGTCCGGACGGCGTCGGAGCTGCTCGCGCTGCCGCTGGACGGCCGGCTGGTGTGCGCGGTGGCGCCGCCCGACGACCACGGCGGCCCGACGCTCGCCGACCCCGGGCCGCGGCTGCTCAAGCGGGGCGTGCGCTCGGTCTGGGGGTGGCGCAGCGGGGCGCAGGTCGGCATTGTCGCGCTCGGCAGCCGGCGGGTGACCGACGTCCTGGCCTGGCTCGGCGAGCTGGCCGAGGGGCCGGTCGGGGTCTCCGCGGTGGTGGAGGGCGCGGCGTCGGTCGGGACGGCGTGGCGGCTGGCCGACACCGCGGCCCGCACGCTGCCCGGCGGCCAGTGCCGGGTGGTGAGCATCGACGACCGGCTGCCCGAGGCGCTGCTGAGCAGCTCGCCGGAGATCACCCGGCGGCTGGTCGAGCAGTCGCTGGGCCGGCTGCTGGAGCTGCCCGCCGACGAGCGCGACGTGCTGCTGGACACGCTGACCGCGTTCCTCGCCGCCGACGGCTCACCGACCCGGGCCGCGGAGGAGCTCTACTGCCACCGCAACACCGTGATGCACCGGCTGCGGCGGATCGAGCAGGTCACCGGCCGCTCGGTGGCCGACCCCCGCTCCCGGCTGCTGTGGCAGCTGGCGTTGCTGGAGGCGGGCCACCGGCGGCCGGCGCCGGCCTGACGCCCTTACTGCAGGTAGTTCTCGACCTGCGGCTCGGGGCGCGGCTGCGCCTCGTCGGGGTCGTTGCCGTACTGCCGCTTGGCGTCGCGCTGGCGCAGCAGGTCCCACAGCTGGTCGAGGTCCTGCTCCAGCTGGGCGACCCGGGCGCGCTGCTCCTCGGTGTGCTCGCCGGAGTTCCGGAGCGCGTGCTCCTCCTCGACCAGCGCGTGGATCTGGCTGCGGATGTCCTTGTCGTCCATGTCTCCCTCTCCTCGTGCGTCGTGATCAGCTTGCCCGCTCGGCGTGGCTCCCACGCGTGCGGCTCAGGGCCCGGGCACCCAGCCCTCGACGAAGGCGGCCAGCCGCCGGGTGACCGCACCGCCGGAACGGCCCAGCGCGAGCAGCGCGGCCCGCTCCAGCGGCACCCGTGCCGGACGCCGTCCCGCGGTCGCCGTCCGGACGGCGTGCCCGTCGGCGACCAGCTCCGCCCAGGGCCGCCCGAGCTGGGCGCGCACCCGCTCGAGGGCCGCCGTCGTGGGGCCCGCGTTGCCCTCCACGAGTGCGGTCACGAAGGCGGGGTCGCTGGCGATCACCCGGGTGCCGTCGCGGAAGCTGCCGGCGGCCAGCGACAGGGCCAGCGGGCCGGCCTGCCCGGCGGCGGCGGCCAGCGCGGCGGCCAGCAGGTGCGGGACGGCGCTGATCGCGGCCACCGCGTCGTCGTGCTCGGCGGCGGTGACCGGCACGACCTCGGCGCCGACGGCCAGCGCGATCTCGGCGACCCGCAGCCAGCGGCGCAGGTCGGTCCCCGGCTCCAGGCACAGCGCCCAACGGGCGCCGGTGAACAGGTCGGGGTCGACGGCGGTGTGCCCGGACCGCTCGGTGCCGCACATCGGGTGGCCGCCGACGAAGCGGTCGCCGAGCGCGGCCCCGAGCTCGGCGAGCACCGGCACCTTCACCGAGCCGAGGTCGGTCACGGTGGCGCCGGGGTCGACCCGCAGCCCGGCCAGGGCGGTGCCCATCACCGGCAGCGGGACGGCCAGGACGACGACGCCGGTGAGCTCCTGGCTGATCCGCACGCCGTGCGCCTCGGCGGCCTCGCGGGCGGCGGGGTCGACGTCCCAGCCGGACACCGGGCGCCCGGCCGCGGCCAGCGCCGCGGCGAGCGAGCCGCCCAGCTGGCCGAGCCCGACGACCGACACCGGCGGCGCGGGCATGGTCGGCACCGGGAAGCCGGTCACGGGGCGGTCTCCCACGGCGTGCCCAGCCGGAACACCCGGGCCAGCGCGGTGGCCACCCGCCGCCCGTCGGTGGTCATGGCGTCGATCCGGTAGACCGCCGTCCGGCTGGTGCGGTGCAGCTCGACGCCCTCGGCGACCAGCCGGTCACCGGGACGGCCGGGGGAGAGGAACTCGGTGTGCACGTCCTGCGCCACCGCGACCGTGCCGTGGCTGTTGCTCACCGCGCCGTGCACGACGTCCAGCAGCGCCATGGTCGCCCCGCCGTGCGCGGTGCCGACCGCGTTGAGCAGCTGCGGCCCGACGGTCATCGTGGCGCGGGCGTAGCCGGGCCGGACGTCGGTCAGCTCGATGCCCAGGTGGGCGGCGAGCGGGTCGGCGGCCAGCGCGGCGAAGAGGGCCGGGTCGACGGGTGTGCTGTCGTCGTCCGGGGCGTCGGCCATGATCAGAGGCTATGACGCCCCCGCCGGACGACGGCACCGCGCTGCGGCAGAGCTTCGCGGTGCGGGTCAGCCGCAGCGACGACCGCTGGCTGTGCGAGCTGCTGGCCGCGGACGCCGACGACGAGCTGCCGGTGCTGGAGCGCGCCCTGGGCGACCCGGGGACGGCGGGCTGGCCGGGCCCGTTCGTGATCGTGGTCGACAGCCGGCTGTACTTCGTCGTGCTGCGGCTCGGGCCGGGCGGGATGGTGCGGGCGCTGATCTCCGACGCGACCTTCCAGGAGTGGGTGCTCGCCGCCGAGGTGGTCGAGCGCTACGGCATCCCGGTCGCGACGGGGACGACGGTGGACGACGCGTTCGACGAGGACGGGCAGGGCTGGCCGGGGGGCGACCTGGACGTCTTCTCCGACGCCGGGCTGCCGGCCGAGGAGCTCACCCGGCTGCTGGACTCCGACGAGCTGTGGGCCGACGAGATGGTGCTGCGGATCGCCGAGCGGCTGGGCTTCGCCGACCAGCTGACCGCGGTGGCCGCGCCGTGACGGTGCGCGCGGTCGTCTTCGACCTGGGCGGCGTCCTCACCGAGAGCCCGATGGCCGCCTTCGCCGCCTACGAGCGCGAGGCCGGGCTGCCCGACGGGCTGGTCCGCCGGCTCAACAGCACCGACCCGGACACCAACGCCTGGGCGCGCTACGAGCGCCGGGAGCTCGACGAGGCCGGCTTCCGGACGGCGTTCGAGGCCGAGGCCGCCGCGGCCGGGCACACCGTGGACGCCGGCCGGGTGCTCGCCGCGCTGCACGGCGACCTGCGCCCGGCGATGGTGACCGCCGTCCAGCGGCTGCGGGACGCCGGGCTGCCGCTGGCGCTGCTGTCGAACAACGTCGCCCCGATGGCGCGCACCGGGCGGCTGGGGGAGCTGCTCGGGCTGTTCGACGCGGTGGTCGAGTCCTCCGTCGAGGGCGTGCGCAAGCCCGAGCCGGCGATCTACGCGCTGGCCCTGCAGCGGCTCGCCGACGCGGTGGGCCGTGACCTGGCGCCCGGCGACTGCGCCTACCTGGACGACCTCGGCATCAACCTCAAGCCCGCCCGGGCGCTGGGCATGCACACGGTCAAGGTGGTGGACCCGGCGGCCGCGTTGGCCGAGCTGTCGGCGCTGACCGGGCTGGAGCTGGCATGACCCGCGCCGTGGGTCGAGCTCTGCCCACAGGTGTGGGCAGAGCTCGACCCACCGCGGAGGTGTTCCGGTGACCGACGACGAGGCGATGCTCCGGGCGCTCGAGCTGGCCGCCGCCGCGCAGGGGTGGGGGGACACCCCGATCGGCGCCGTCGTCCTCGGGGCGGACGGCGCCGTGCTGGCCGAGGCGGCCAACGAGCGGGAGAAGCGGGGCGACCCCACCGCGCACGCCGAGGTGCTGGCGCTGCGCGAGGCCGCCCGGGTGCACGGCGACGGGTGGCGGCTGACCGGCGCCACCCTCGTCGTCACGCTGGAGCCGTGCACGATGTGCGCCGGCGCGAGCGTGCTGTCCCGGGTCGCCCGGGTGGTCTACGGGGCCGACGACCCGAAGGCCGGGGCCGCCGGCTCGCTGTGGGACGTCGTCCGGGACCGCCGGCTCAACCACCGGCCCGAGGTGGTGGCCGGGGTGCGCGCCGAGGAGTCCGGCGCGCTGCTACGTGCCTTCTTCCGCTCGAAGCGGGGCCTGTAGTCTCTCCGGCGGTGGCGTGTCCGAGCGGCCGAAGGAGCACGCCTCGAAAGCGTGTGAGGTGCAAGCCTCCGTGGGTTCAAATCCCACCGCCACCGCGTGCCGACGGCGGCGCCCGATCCTCACCGGATCAGGCGCCGCCGTCGCCGTTCCCGGGCCTCAACAGTTGGCCTTGCCGTACTCGTCGACCGCGGTGCCGGAGTCGACGAGCTCGGTCTGCAGCTCCTGGAGCCGCGGCGCGAGGTCGGCGTTGGCCGCGGGGTTGGTCAGGTCGGCCTCGTTCAGCAGGTCGCGCATCCCGGTCCAGGCCGTCACCAGCCGCTGCCACTGCGGTGCGGCGTCCGAGGGCGGCTCGACCGCGGAGATCCGCTCCACGGCCTCGGCCAGCAGCGCCGGCGCCTGCTGCGGGTCGTTCTGGAAGCCCTGCAGGTCGTCGGTGATGTCGCTGAGCAGCGCCGGCACCTCGGTGCAGAACGTCTCCTTCTTCTCGGCGTCGGCGTCGGCCGATGCCTCGGCGTCCTCGCTCGCGGAGTCGTCCGCAGCCGGCTGGGAGGCCGAGCCGGAGTCGCTGGCGGAGGTGTCCGAGTCGCCGGAGCCGCAGCCGGCGAGCAGGGCGGGGGCCACCAGGAGGGGCAGGAGGGCGGCACGGAGCCGGTGACTGCGCATGGCAGGACCGTAGCGGGGGCTGTGGATCAGACCGCCAGGTCGTAGTCGATCAGCAGCCGGCCGTCCTGACCCCTGACCAGGCTGATCTCGTGCTGCTCGTCCTCGACCTCGCCGTCGGTGTCGACGAAGGTGACCGGGGCGGTGGCCACCAGCGACCCGTCCTGCGCCGACACCGGGCCGAGCGTGACGGCGCTGAAGTCCTGCCAGAACCCGATGTAGTCCTCCAGGCTGCCGATCTCGGCCCGCAGCCGGGGGCCGGTCAGCGCCCAGGCCTGCTCCGGGTTGCCCGGCAGCAGCGCGTAGTAGCCGGTGATCGCCTGCTCCACCTCGGCCGCGCTCCCCGGTGCGGGCCCCGCGGGCGTCGTCGGGGTCGTCGTCTCCGGCGTGGACGGCGGGGTGGACGGCGTCGTCGCCGGTGGCGGAGCCGAGGTGGTCTCCTCCGCGGTCGGCGTGGGCGACGAGGACGAGCTGGCCGGTGCGCTGCTGCTGGCACCGGCGGACGGCGTCCGGCCGTCGGCCCGGCCCAGCTGCCAGACGACGAGCGCGGCCAGCAGCCCGGCGACGAGCAGCGCGGCCAGCACCGCGAGCCGCCGGCCGCGGCGCCGCGTCGGCGGGGGCGGGGGCGCCACCGGCTCCCGGACGGCGGCCGGCCGGGGCTCCCGCCCGGCCGGTGCCCGGGGCGGCGGAGCGGCGGGCACCTCGGGGGTCGGGGCCGTCGGCTCGGCGGGGAGGACCGGGGGAGCGGCCACCACCGGCACGGGGTCGACCGCCGCCGGGTCGACCGCGGTCCGGGCCGGTGCTGCTGCGGCTGCCTCGGCGGGTGCCTCGGCCGGCGCCGCCGGCTGCTCGGTGGTCGGCGGGACGGCCGGCAGCACCCGGCCGCCCACCGGGCGCACCTCGGTCAGCGTCGGGGCGATCGGCGTCCGGGCGGTCAGCACCTCGGTGACGTCCCGGTCGCGACCGGCGGCCAGCTGCGCCAGCTGGTCGCGGACCTCGGTCATCGACGGCCGCTTCGCCGGGTCGTTGTGCAGCATCCGCATCAGCGGCCGGGTCAGCGTGCCGGCGTTGCGCGGCCGCTGGAAGTCGCCGCCGGCCACCCGGTAGAGCATCTCCAGCGGGTTCTCCGTCATCCCGAACGGCGGGGTGCCCTCCAGGCAGGCGTAGACGGTGGCACCGAGGGAGAAGACGTCGCTGGCCTCGTCGGGCTCCTGCCCGCGGGCCACCTCGGGCGCCAGGTAGGCCGGCGTGCCCTTGACCACGCCGGTCTGGGTCAGCGACACGTCACCGCGGGCCCGGGAGATCCCGAAGTCGGTGATCTTCACCAGGCCGTCGCTGCGCTCGCCCTCGCCGATCAGGATGTTGCCGGGCTTGACGTCGCGGTGGATGACGCCGGCCGCGTGCACGGCGATCAGCGCGTCGGCGACCTGCGCGCCGATCTGCGCCACCTGCTGCACCGGCAGCGTCCCGCGGTCGGCGAGCACCTGGGCCAGGCTCCGGGAGGGCAGGTACTCCATCACCAGCCACGGGGTGCCGCCGTCGTCCACCATGTCGTAGACCGACACCGCGTGCGGGTGCGTCAGCCGGGCCGCGATCCGCCCCTCGCGCATCGCCGCCTCGCGGTGCCCCGCGGTCGCCTCGGGGTCGCTGCCGACCGGGATGAGCACCTGCTTGACGGCGACCTCGCGGCCCAGCAGCTCGTCGCGGGCCAGCCAGACCGCGCCCATCGCCCCGCCCCCGAGCCGCGAGCGCAGCAGGTAGCGCCCGGCGACCCGGGAGCCCGGCGCGGTCACCCCTGCCCCGCTCGCACGCCCGCCCGACCGCCGCTCAGGCGGAGACCGGGGCCCCGAAACGGCGCGCGTACTCCGTCTGGGCCCCCTCGGGCAGTGCGTCGTACAGCTCGCCGAGCTCGGTGATCGAGCTCTGGGGCAGCTCGTCGAACAGCTGGGACCAGCTCGGCGGCTCGTCGTGGGCGCGGGTGAGCAGCAGCTCCCACGCCCGGGTCTGCCGGTCACGCTGCGCGCGGTCGGCCACCATGCCCGACAGGTACTGGTCCTTGGCCGCGTCCTTCTCGGCCCGGGTCGCGTCCGCCGGGAGGTTGCTGGGGTCCGTCTCCTGCAGCGCCGTCACGATCGCCGCGACGACCTCGGGGCGCACCTCATCGGTACCGCTCATCGTCGGAGTCCTCCGGTCCCTCGGTCCGGCGGGGTTCGCCGGTGTGATCACTCAACCACCCCCGGGGCGCGCGGGCCGCTCGGGTGGAGGGGGAGCGGCTGACGGCGCAGGGGGTGCCCGGTAGAGTGGCCCCGCACTGGAGGATTCGCCTAGTGGCCTATGGCGCTCGCTTGGAAAGCGGGTTGGGTGCAAGCCCTCGGGAGTTCGAATCTCCCATCCTCCGCAGGTAGAGCGCCGTCACGGCGCCGAGCATGAGCAGGCCCCCCACCAGGGCGGTGGGGGCGAGCCGCTCGCCGAGCACGACGGCCGCCAGCGCGGTCGCGGTCAGCGGCTCGAGCAGGGTCACGATCGAGGCCACCGCGGCCGGGACGGCCCGCACCCCGGTGAAGAACAGCCCGTAGGCCAGCGCGGTCGGCACCAGCCCCAGGTAGACCAGCAGGGCCAGCGACAGCGGGTCGGTGGTCAGGTCCAGCCCCGCGGCCAGGGCGACCGGGGTCAGCAGCACGGCGCCCGCGGCGAAACCGACCGTCGTCGTCGGCACGCCGTCGGGCACGCGCGAGGACAGCAGCACCACCCCGGCGTAGGCCACCGCGCAGCCGACGGCGGCCACCGCACCGAGCAGCACGGCGTCCCCGTCGTCCCCGCCGGCCGACACGCCGACGAGCAGCACCAGCCCGGCGAGCGCGACGGCCAGGGCCAGGCCGGTCGCCCGGTCCGGGCGCCCGTGCCCGAGGACCGCGGAGCCCACGGCCACCAGCAGCGGGGCGAGCCCGAGCGACACCAGCGTGGCGATGCTCACCCCGGCGGTGGCCACGGCGGCGAAGTAGGCGCTCTGGTAGACCGCCAGACCCGCGCCGACGGTGACCAGCCGCCACCGCAGGCCGGGGGCGAGCGGCGCGCGCGGGCCCTGGCCGCGTGCCCGGTGGGCGGCGAGGTGGACGGCGACCAGGACGGCGGCGCCGACGGCCATCCGGTGCCAGGCGATGTCCAGCGGGTCCAGCCCGGTGCGGTCGGCGACCAGGTCGCCGGTGATGCCGGAGGTGCCCCAGCACAGCGCGGCGAGGACGACGAGGGCGAACCCGCGGGACGGGGGCGTGCGGGTGGTCATGACGCTCCTGGGTGGGTCCGGTCGGGGGGACGCGGTCCGGAGCGCGGGGAGGGCGGGTCGGCCCGGTGGCGCCCCGGTCAGGGGCGCGGAGGCGGCAGGACGACGGTGGGCCCGGTCATGGCGGGGGAGCGTAGCGGTGCGCGGGAGGGGCGGCACCGGGGTTCCGCGGGCGGTCCGTCCTCTACAGTGGACGTCGACCCCTCGTGCGGCGTCACCCTGTGAACCTCCCCAGGGCCGGAAGGCAGCAAGGATAAGCGGGCTCTGACGGGTGTGCGGGGGGTCCCTTTTTCTCCCCCGGTCTCACATGCTGCTCCCAGGTTCGTGCGGTTGACTTCATGAACCTTCAAACAAGGGAGCCGACATGCCGAGTCGTCGTACCTGGTTCATCGCCGGTGGAGCGCTGGCCGTCGTGGCCGCGGGCGCCATCGGGGGGCCGCTCGTCTACGCCGCCCTCGAGGAGGACGCCCCGCCGGCGCCCACCGTGCAGGCGCAGCCCTCGGACGCCGCGCTGGTCAGCGACACCGACGGCACCTGGACCATCACGACCGGCTCGTCCGCGGGCTACCGCGTGCACGAGGTGCTCAACGGCGCCGACGTCACCGTCGCCGGCACGACCGACCAGGTCACCGGGACCGTCGTCATCACCGGCGGCGACCTCGCCGATGCCGACGTGACCGTCGACGTGGCGTCGATCACCACCGACAGCGGCCGGCGGGACGGCTACTTCCGGGACAACGTGATGGACGTCGCGGCCAACCCCACCGCCACCTTCTCGGTGACCCAGCCGGCCGACCTCCCCGAGCTGACCGGCACGCCGGTCGAGATCCCGGTGACCGGCGAGCTGACGCTGGCCGGGGTGACCCAGCAGGTGCAGACCCAGCTGTCCGTCGTCCGGACCGCGGACGGCGTCGAGGCCTCCGGCTCGGTGCCGGTGACCTTCGGCGACTACGGCATCGAGGCGCCGAACCTGGGCTTCGTCCGGGTGGACGACCAGGGCGAGGTCGAGTTCTTCCTGCACCTCACCCAGTGATCCCGGACGCTCCGGTGCCGCGTGGCACCGGAGCGTCGGTCCGGGCACGTAGATTCGCGGCGTGGCTCTGGCGCTCTACCGCAAGTACCGCCCGGCGACCTTCGCCGAGGTGGTCGGCCAGGAGCACGTCACCGCGCCCCTGATGAACGCCGTGGACAGCGGGCGGATCAACCACGCCTACCTGTTCAGCGGCCCGCGCGGGTGCGGCAAGACGTCGTCGGCGCGGATCCTGGCCCGCTCGCTGAACTGCGAGCAGGGGCCGACCTCGACGCCCTGCGGCGTCTGCGGCTCGTGCATCTCGCTGGCCCCCGACGGCCCCGGCTCGATCGACGTCATGGAGATCGACGCGGCCAGCCACGGTGGTGTCGACGACGCCCGCGACCTGCGCGAGAAGGCGTTCTTCGCCCCGGTGCACAGCCGCTACAAGGTCTACATCGTCGACGAGGCGCACATGGTCACCACGCAGGGCTTCAACGCCCTGCTCAAGGTGGTCGAGGAGCCGCCGGAGTTCCTCGTCTTCGTCTTCGCCACGACCGAGCCGGAGAAGGTCCTCCCGACCATCCGCTCGCGCACCCACCACTACCCGTTCCGGCTGGTGCCGCCGAGCACCCTGCGCGGCCTGCTGGAGCGCACCTGCACGGCCGAGGGCGTCACCGTCGAGCCGACCGTCTTCCCGCTGGTGGTGCGGGCCGGCGGTGGGTCGGTCCGCGACTCGCTGTCGATCCTGGACCAGCTGCTGGCCGGCGCCGGGCCCGAGGGCGTCACCTACAAGTCCGCGGTCGGGCTGCTGGGGGTCACCGACGAGGCGCTGCTCGACGAGGCCGTGGACGCGCTGGCCGCCTCCGACGCGCCCGGGGTCTTCCAGGCCGTCGACCGGGTGGTCGAGGCCGGCCACGACCCGCGCCGCTTCGCCACCGACCTGCTCGACCGGCTGCGCGACCTGATCGTGCTCGACGCCGTGCCCGAGGCCGGCGGCAACGGCCTGCTCGACTGCCCGCCCGACCGGCTGGACCTGATGAGCCGGCAGGCCGCGGCCCTGGGCGGCGCGACGCTGTCCCGGCTGGCCGACACCGTGCACGAGGGCCTGACCGAGATGCGCGGGACGACGGCGCCCCGGCTGCTGCTGGAGCTGGTCTGCGCCCGGATGCTGCTGCCCGGCGTCGACGGCTCGGCCGCGGCCACGCTGCAGCGGCTGGAGCGGCTCGAGCGGCGGATGTCCATCGCCGGTGAGCACGCGGGGCGTCCCGAGGCGCCGGTCGCCGCAGCGCCGGTCGCCCCGCCGGCCGTGGTCCGCGCCCCCGCTGCACCGGCGGCCGTCGCTCCGGCCCCCGCTCCGGCCCCTGCCGCCGCCCCGGCGCCCGAGCCCGCACCCGCCGCAGCAGCCGTCCCGCCCGCGGCGCGGCCTGCCTACGTGCGTCCCTCGCAGGCCCGGGCCGCAGCCCCGGCGGCGTCCGCGCCTGCGGCCCCGCCCGTCGCCGCACCGGAGGGCGACGACGGCTGGCCGGTCACCGCCCGCCCGGGCGCCATGGCCGCGAAGCCCGCACCGGCCCCGACCCCCGCCGGCCCGCCGGCCGAGCGGGCCCGCCCGCCATTGGCCACCGGTGAGCCTGACGTCCCGCTGCCGCCCGAGCCGACCGACGACGAGGACTGGCCGCAGCCCACCCGCGCCGCGGCCCCGGCGGCTCCCCGTCCCGCCCCGACCCCCGCCCCGGCCACCCCGCCACCGGCCGCCGCACCCGCGCCGCGGGCCGCGGCGGAGTCCGCCCCCGCCCCGCGCGGCGGTGAGCCGACCCCGCTGGTCTCGGCGACCCCGGCCGAGCCGGCCGTCGACGACGGTGCCCTGACCACCGCCGACGTCCGGCGGATCTGGCCCGAGCTGCTCTCGGTGGTCAAGCGGCACAAGCGCACCACCGAGGCGCTGCTGAAGAGCGCGCAGGTGCACGACCTGACCAACGGCACGCTCACGCTGGCGGCCACCTCGCCGGCGCTGGCCAAGATGCTCGGCGACGACCTGAACAAGGACATCGTCCGGCAGGCGCTGGAGGAGCTGCTCGGCGTGCGCTGGAAGGTGCAGGCGGTCGTCGACACCCCCGGCCAGCCGGCGGCCGGCCCGT
Source organism: Modestobacter versicolor (assembly GCF_014195485.1). Classification (NCBI taxonomy): domain Bacteria; kingdom Bacillati; phylum Actinomycetota; class Actinomycetes; order Geodermatophilales; family Geodermatophilaceae; genus Modestobacter; species Modestobacter versicolor. The sequence goes on along the minus strand of NZ_JACIBU010000001.1, from coordinate 2,719,123 downwards.
CGGTGACCCCGGAGGCGGCGCGGGCAGCTGCGCAGGCCGCGGAGTCCGCCGAGGCCGACGAGCTGATGGCCGAGCGGGCCGCCGACGTCTCCACGGACGGTGCGGACGCGCCGCCCGCGCTGGACCCGGAGGCGGCGGCGCTGCAGCTGCTCCGCACCCAGCTCGGCGCCCGCCCCATCGACAGCTGAGGGACCCCCTCGCCCCCCACGGCACGCTCCGCGCGTCGCGGGACCCTGCGAGGCGGCCGGACGCCGCGTCGGCCGCGATCGTCGGTGGCAGCACCTACTCTCGGGTCATGGGACCCGGAGGCCAGCCCGACATGGGCGCGTTGCTCAAGCAGGCGCAGCAGATGCAGCAGGCGCTCGCCGCCGCGCAGGAGGAGCTCGCCAACGCGGAGGTGACCGGCTCGGCCGGCGGTGAGCTGGTCACCGTCACGCTGACCGGCAGCGGCGACGTGGTCAGCCTGACCATCGCCCCCGCCGCCGTCGACCCCGACGACGTCGAGACGCTCCAGGACCTGGTCGTCGCGGCCTTCCGGGACGCCCAGCGGGCCGCCAACGAGCTCGCCGCCACCACGATGGGCCCGGTGACCGGGGGCCTCGGCGGCGGGCTCGGCCTGCCCGGCTTCTGACCCACCGGGGCGACGCACCGTCGCCCCACCTCGAAGGAGAACCGTGTACGAGGGCGCTGTCCAGGACCTCATCGACGAGCTCGGGCGGCTGCCCGGCGTCGGTCCCAAGAGCGCGCAGCGCATCGCCTTCCACCTGCTGGCCGCGGAGTCGGCCGACGTCGTGCGGCTGGTCGCCGCGCTGCAGCGGGTGCAGGCGGAGGTCCGCTTCTGCGTGACCTGCTACAACGTCGCCGAGGGCGAGCAGTGCCGGATCTGCCGCGACCCGCGGCGCACCCTGGACGTCATCTGCGTCGTCGAGGAGCCCAAGGACGTCGTGGCGATCGAGCGCACCCGCGAGTTCAAGGGCCGCTACCACGTGCTCGGCGGTGCGATCAGCCCGATCGAGGGCATCGGCCCCGACGACCTGCGGGTCAAGGAGCTGATGACCCGGCTGATGGACGGCCAGGTCACCGAGCTGATCATCGCCACCGACCCGAACCTGGAGGGCGAGGCCACCGCGGCCTACCTGGCCCGGCTGGTCGGCCCGCTGGGGCTGGCCGTCTCCCGGTTGGCCAGCGGCCTGCCGGTGGGCGGCGACCTGGAGTACGCCGACGAGGTCACCCTGGGCCGCGCCTTCGAGGGCCGCCGCCGCATCGACGCGTGAACAAGGACCCCCGTGCCCCCCGACCGCTCGCAGGCTCGCGGCCGGGCCCCTGCACGGGGGCCGCGGCTGGTGACGTCGGGCGGCTCGCTCAGCCGTCGGCTACTACGACGTCGTCTCCGCGGCGCACGGCGCGGCGGACGCGGAGGCGCACCACCTGGCCGAACCGCTTGACCAGGCCGGAGTAGCCCGGGGCCGGCCCGTGGTAGCCGAGGAAGCCGCGCGGCCCGGACACCATCTCCCCGGTGTGCAGGTCGTAGCGGGCCTGGTGCCACGGGCAGACCAGGCAGCCCTCGGCGTCCACGCTGCCCGCCGACAGATCGGCGAGCTGGTGCCGGCAGCGCCGGGACACCGCGGCCAGCCGGCCGCGGTCGTTGGCCACCGCCCAGTGCCCGGCGGGGCGCACCGCACCCGGGGGCAGGTCGGCGGCGGGGACGCGGTCGCTCTTCGGCACGGGTGGGCCTCCTGGTCTCGGTCGGTGCCCGGGGCCCTACCCCGCGCAGCGACGTGCAGACCTCGTACCCGGGGACGGCGGTCCTGTCGGTACCCGGTGGGACGGTCGACCTCCCGACCCGAGGAGGAGTCATGCCCACTCGCACCACTCCCTGGCCGAACGGCACGCCGTGCTGGGTCGACCTCGGCACGCCGGAACCGGACGCCGCCCGCGCCTTCTACGCCACGGTCCTCGACTGGACCTACGACGTCGGCGGGCCGGAGTCCTACGGCTACACCATGTGCCTGCGCAACGGCCGCAAGGCCGCCGGGATGGGCCCGCAGCAGGACCCGGACGACCCGCCCCGCTGGACGACGTACTTCGCCGCCGACGACGTCGACACCGTCGCGGCGCGGGTGACCGAGGTCGGCGGCTCGTTGCTGGCCCCGCCGATGGACGTGGGCCCGGCCGGGCGGATGGCGATGGCCGCCGACCCGCAGGGCAACCCGTTCGGCCTGTGGCAGGCCGGCACCACCACCGGCGCCGAGATCTACAACGAGCCCGGCGGGCTGGTCTGGAACGAGGCGGCCGTCGACGACCCGGCGGCGGCGCGGGACTTCTACCGCGCCGTGTTCGGCTTCTCCTGGCAGGAGATGCCCGGGCTCGACGGCTACGCGGTCTTCAGCTCCGGCGAGCAGCCGCTCGGCGGGCTCGGCGGCATCTCACCGGGGCTGCCCCGCGGCTGGGCGACCTGCTTCTCGGTCGCCTCGACCGACGACGCGGTGGCGGCGGTGGAGTCCGGCGGCGGCAAGGTGCTGATGGCCGCGGAGGACACCGAGTTCGGCCGGTTCGCCGTGGTCGCCGACCCCTGGGGGGCGTCGTTCTCGGTGATGTCGGAGATCCCCGCCTGAGCAGGACCTGACATCTGGCACCTGTGCCGGGTCCCTGCGGCCGGGCAGGCTGGTCACCGGGCCGGCCGACGCCGGCCCGGTGACCGGAGCCGGCGCTGCCGGCCTGCCGGAGGGAGCGGTCAGGTGCGCGACGTCGTCCTGTTCCTGCACGTCCTGCTGGGCGCCGCCGGTCTGCTGCTCGGGCCGGCCTGGCTGCTCGCCCGCCGGCGCGGCCGGCCGGCCGTGGGGCTCGCCACCGGCTACCAGGTCGTGGTGGCCGGCGTCGCCGGGTCCGCCGGGGTGCTCGCGGTCACCGACCCGCAGCTGGGCTGGCTGCTGCCGGTCGCGGTGGCCACCGAGGTGCTCGCGGTCACCGGGGCGCTGGCCCGGCGGCGGGACTGGCCGGGCTGGCGCAGCTGGCAGCCGCACCTGCTCGGGGGCTCCTACATCGCGCTGGTCACCGGGGTGCTGATCGCCGAGACCGGCCACCCGGTCGCCTGGCTGCTCCCGGCCCTGGTCGGGCAGCTGCCGATCGCGCTGGCCAAGCGCCGGCTGCACGCCGCCGAGGGCTCGACCGCCCCCGCCCCGGCCTGATCGGCGACGATGGGGCCATGCGCCGCCTCCCCCGACTGGCCGCCGTCCTCGGCGTGCTCGCCGCACCCCTCCTGGTCACCGGCACCGCGACCGCCGACGAGCCGCTCGCCCTCACCGACCAGGTCACCGACACCGCCGGGGTGCTCGACGACCAGTCGGGCGACGAGGCGGCGATCGAGCGGCTGCGCACCGAGCAGGACGTGCAGCTGTTCGTCGTCTACGTCGACACGTTCGACGGGGCGGCGGACGGCACCGCCTGGGCCCAGCGGACCGCGGAGCGCAGCGGCCTCGGCGGCAACGACCTGCTGTTCGCCGTCGCCGTCGAGGACCGGGCCTACGGGGTCTCCACCGGCCAGGCGGTGAGCATCTCCGACTCCGACATCGACCAGGTGATCAGCTCCGACGTCGAGCCCGAGCTGGCGGCCGACGACTGGGACGGTGCCGTCGTGGCCCTCGCCGACGGGCTGGCCGACGACGGCGGTTCTGGGGGTGGCGGCGCGGCCCTCGGGGTGATCGCGGCCGTCGCGGTGGTGGGCGGGGGCGGGTACGCGCTCGCCCGCAGCCGCCGGCGCCGGAAGCAGACCGAGGCGCAGCAGGTGGCGGCCGCCCGGGCCGCCGACCCGTTCCCCGACGAGACCACCGAGCAGCTCACCTTCCGGGCCAGCGGCGCGCTGCTGGAGCTGGACGAGGCGGTCCGCACCTCCTCCCTGGAGCTCGACTTCGCCCGCGCCCAGTACGGCGACGAGCCGGTGGCCGGGTTCGCCGAGGCGCTGGCCCTGTCCCAGACCGAGCTGCAGCAGGCCTTCACCCTCCGCCAGCAGCTGGACGACGAGGTCCCCGAGGACGAGCCGACCAGGCGCCGGATGCTCGCCGAGATCCTCCGGCTGACCAGCGCTGCCGACGAGCGGCTGGACGCCCAGGCCGAGGCCTTCGACCAGCTGCGCGACCTGGAGCGCACCGCACCGCAGGCGCTGGACCGGCTCACCCCGCAGGTGGCGGCGCTGCAGCAGCGGCTGCCGCAGGAGGAGCAGCGGCTGGCCGAGCTGCGCGAGCGGTACGCCGACTCCGCGCTGGCGCCGGTCGCCGACAACGTCGTCCAGGCCCGGGCCCGGCTGGAGGCCGCCGCCGCCGAGGTCGAGGAGGCCCGCGGGCACCTGCAGGGCGGTCAGCCCGGGCAGGCCGTGGGCTCGCTGCGGGTCGCCGAGGACGCCGTGGCGCAGAGCGGCACGCTGCTGGACGGGATCGGCCGGCTGGCCGCCGACCTCGACGCCGCGCCGGCCCGGCTGGCCGCTGTCCGCGCGGAGACCGAGCAGGACCTCGCCGAGGCCCGGTCGCTGGTCACCGGCACCCCGGGCGACCCGGCCGGGCTGGCTCCGCTGGTCGCCCGCGCCGAGACCGCGCTGGCCGCCGCGGACGCCGTCCCGGCCGGGCAGCGACCCGACCCGCTGACCGCCCTGCGGCAGCTCGAGGAGGCCGACGCCGCGCTGGACCAGGCGCTCGCCGGCGCCCGGGACGCCGCCGTCCAGGCCCGCCGCGCCGCCGCGGCGCTGGACCAGACGGTGCTCACCGCTCGGTCGGCGATCGCCGCGGCCGGTGACTTCATCAGCACCCGCCGGGGAGCCGTCGGGCCGGAGGCGCGCACCCGGCTGGCCGAGGCGCAGCGGCGGCTGGACGCCGCGGTGGCCGCCGGCAGCGCCGACCCGGTCGGTGCGCTGCGGGAGGCCCAGCAGGCGGCCGCCCTGGCCCAGCAGGCGCTCGACCAGGCGCGCGCCGACGTCGACCAGTGGTCCAGCGGCTACGGCGGCCCCGGGGCCCCGGGCTACGGCGCGCCCGGGTACGGCGGCCCGGGCTACGGCGGGCGCCCCGGCGTCGACCTCGGCAGCCTGGTGCTCGGCGGCATCCTGCTCGGCGGTGGCTCGCGCGGCGGCTACGGCGGCGGCTACGGCGGCGGGTACGGCGGTGGGTACGGGGGCGGCTTCGGCGGCGGGGGCCTCGGCGGCGGGCTCGGTGGCTCCCGCGGCGGGGGCGGTGGCCGCCGCAGCGGCGGGGGCAGCTTCGGCGGCTCCGGGAGCCGGGGCCGCCGGGGAGGCGGCGGCCGCTTCTGAGGGCCGCGCCACACCACCGGCCGGCTGGGGTCACAACACCATCACAGCCTCCCCGCGGGTTCTCACACCGTGGGAAGGGTGTGTTAGTCATGCATCTCCAATGGCCACAGGCGGCCGCGGTGGTGCGCCGGTGGGCGCCCGCGAGCCGCCACCCATGAGAACGAGGTAGCGGATGAACTCCGTGTCCAGGAGTGGCCGGCGCGTGCTGGTCACGACGGCGGGCATCACGGCGGCGGCGCTCGCGCTGACGGCGTGCGGCGGCAGCGACGACAGCGGTGACGGCGGCTCGTCCGGCGGTGGCGGTGGTGCGCTGACCATCGGGACCAGCGACAAGATCACCACGATCGACCCGGCCGGTTCGTACGACAACGGCTCCTTCGCCGTCATGAACCAGGTCTACCCGTTCCTGATGAACACCCCGCTGGGCAGCCCGGACGTGGAGCCCGACATCGCCGAGTCGGCCGAGTTCACCTCGCCGACCGAGTACACGGTGACGCTGAAGAGCGGCCTGACCTTCGCCAACGGCAACGAGCTGACCTCCTCCGACGTCAAGTTCAGCTTCGACCGCATGGTCGCCATCAACGACGAGAACGGCCCGGCGTCGCTGCTCTACAACCTGGACAGCGTCGCGGCCCCCGACGACACCACCGTCGTCTTCACGCTGAAGAGCCCCGAGGACCAGGTCTTCCCGCAGATCCTGTCCAGCCCGGCCGGCCCGATCGTCGACGAGGACGTCTTCGCGGCCGACGCGCTGACCCCGGACCAGGAGATCGTCGACGGCGAGGCCTTCGCCGGCCCGTACACGATCACCGGCTACGAGCTCAACGACCTGGTCTCCTACCAGGCCAACCCCGAGTACCAGGGGCTGCTGGGCGCGCCGAAGACCGACGAGGTCAACGTCAAGTACTACAGCGACGCCTCGAACCTGAAGCTGGACGTGCAGGAGGGCAACATCGACGTCGCCTTCCGCAGCCTGACCTCGACCGACATCGACGACCTGCGCGGCAACGACGAGGTCAAGGTCGTCGACGGCCCCGGTGGCGAGATCCGGTACATCACGTTCAACTTCGACACCCAGCCCTACGGTGCGACGACGGCCGAGGCCGACCCGGCCAAGGCGCTCGCCGTCCGCCAGGCGGTGGCCGACCTGATCGACCGCCAGGAGATCGCCGACCAGGTCTACAAGGGCACCTACACCCCGCTGTACTCCTACGTCCCCGACGGCCTGACCGGCGCGACCACGCCGCTGCAGGAGAAGTACGGCGACGGCTCCGGTGGCGCCGACCCGGACAAGGCGGCCCAGCGGCTGCAGGCGGCCGGGGTGCAGACCCCCGTCGAGCTCAACCTGCAGTACTCGAACGACCACTACGGCCCGTCCTCGGGTGACGAGTACGCGCTGATCAAGGACCAGCTGGAGGCCACCGGCCTGTTCACGGTGAACCTGCAGACCACCGAGTGGGTGCAGTACTCCAAGGACCGCACCTCGGACGTGTACCCGGCCTACCAGCTGGGCTGGTTCCCGGACTACTCCGACGCCGACAACTACCTGACGCCGTTCTTCCTGCTGGAGAACTTCCTCTCCAACCACTACGAGGACCAGCAGGTCAACGACCTGATCCTGCAGCAGGCCAGCACCCCCGACCCCGCCGCCCGGCAGGCCCTGATCGAGCAGATCCAGGACCTCGTCGCCGACGACCTGTCGACGGTGCCCTACCTGCAGGGGGCCCAGGTGGCCGTCACCGGCACCGACGTCTCCGGCGCCGAGGACACCCTCGACGCCTCGTTCAAGTTCCGCTACGGCGCCCTCTCCAAGGGCTGATCGGTCCCTGACGGGCTGATCGACACGGCACACGGCCCCGGGCGGCCCGCGAGACGCGGGTCGCCCGGGGCTCCGCACGTCCGGCCCTGCCCACGGAGCGCAGGAGCCGTACTGATGGACTGGGAGCGATGACCACCACGACGACGACGGAGCCCGCCACCGGCTCCGCGGGCACCGCCCCCGAGGCGCCCAAGAAGCGCGGCGGCGGTGGCGGCCTCGGCAGCTACCTGCTGGTCCGCTTCCTGCTGATCTTCCCGACGATCTTCATCCTGGTGACGACCGTCTTCTTCCTGATGCGGTCCACCGGTGACCCGATCACCGCCGCCCTCGGCGGCCGGTTGCCGGCCGACCAGCTGGCCGAGCGGATCCGCGAGGCCGGCTACGACCGGCCGCTGATCAGCCAGTACCTGGACTACCTCGGCGGCATCGTGCGCGGCGACTTCGGCACCACGATCAGCGACCGGCAGCCGGTCACCGACGTGCTGAAGACCTACGGCGCCGCCACCCTGGAGCTGAGCGTCTACGCGCTGGTCGTCGCGTTCATCGTGGGGATCCCGCTGGGCATGGTCGCCGCCTACTTCCGCGACCGGACCCCCGACGCCGTGCTGCGGGTCTTCGCGATCCTCTGCTACGCCACCCCGGTCTTCTTCGCCGGGCTGCTGCTCAAGCTGGTCTTCTCGGTCTGGCTGGACTGGCTGCCGGTGGCCGGCCGCTCGTCCACCGGGTCGGAGATCCAGCTCCAGCAGCTCGACCACCAGACCAACATCGCCATCATCGACGCGATCCAGACCGGTGACGGCGGGGTCATCTCCGACGTGCTGCAGCACGCGATCCTGCCCGCCGTGGCGCTGGGCCTGCTGACCGCCGGGGTCTTCCTCCGGCTGGTGCGCACCAACGTCATCGGCACCCTGGGCACCGGCTACGTCGAGGCCGCCCGCTCCCGCGGGGTCAGCGAGTCGCGGCTGCTGCGCAAGCACGCCTACCGCCCGGCGCTGATCCCGATCATCACCGTCATCGGCCTGCAGATCGCGCTGCTGCTGGTCGGCGCCGTGCTCACCGAGACCACGTTCGAGTGGAAGGGCCTGGGCTTCCAGCTGTCCGAGTACCTGCAGGCCCGCGACTTCGTGGCGGTGCAGGGGATCGTCGCCCTGCTCGCCGTCATCGTGGCCGTCACCAACTTCATCGTCGACGTCATCGCCGCGCTCATCGACCCCCGGGTGAGGTACTGAGATGGCCACCGCTGCCACCCCTCCCACCGCCACCCGGCGGCGCCGCACCTGGCGCCAGCTGCCGGTCGTCAACCAGCTGCGGCAGAGCGTCGGCCTGCAGCGCGGCATGCTCGTCGCCGGCCTGGTGCTGATGGGCGTCTTCGTGCTCACCGCCGTCTTCGCGCCGCTGCTCGCGCCCTACGAGTACGGCCAGCTGCGGGACGCCAACGGTCCCTTCGGTGCGCAGGCCAGCCCGTCGGGCAACCACCTGCTGGGCACCACCGTCGGCGGTTACGACGTGCTGTCCCGGGTCATCTGGGGTTCCCGGACGGCGCTCTACGTGATCGTCGTGGCGGTGCTGCTGTCGATCGTGCTGGGCGTCCTGCTCGGCCTGGTGTCCGGCTACTTCGGTGGCTGGCTGGACCGGGTGCTGGTCGTCATCGCCGACGCCGTCTACGCCTTCCCGACGCTGCTGCTCGCGATCATCGTGGCCATCGTCATCAGCGGCGGGCAGTCCAGCCTCTGGGGCGGCATCTTCGCCGCGGCCATCTCGATCACGGTGGTCTTCATCCCGCAGTACTTCCGGGTGGTGCGCGCCGAGACGCTGCGGATCAAGTCCGAGGCCTTCGTCGAGTCCGCCCGGGTCATCGGTGCCAGCAACTGGCGGATCATGAGCAAGCACGTGCTGCGCAACGCCACCCGCACGCTGCCGTTGATCCTCACGCTCAACGCCTCCGAGGCGATCCTCACCCTCGCCGGGCTCGGGTTCCTCGGGTTCGGCATCCAGCCGACCGAGGCTGCGGAGTGGGGCTTCGACCTCAACCGCTCGCTGTCCGACGTGACCAGCGGGATCTGGTGGACCTCGGTCTTCCCGGGTGCCGCGATCGTGGCAACGGTGCTGGGCCTGACCCTGGTCGGGGAGAGCCTCAACGACCTCGCCGACCCCCGGCTGCGCAGCCGCCGCAAGGCCGCGGACACCGCGCCGCCGCCGGCCGGCATCGTCGAGCCCGGTGGAGCGGTCGTGCACACGGAAGGGACGCTGGCATGAGCGCCGTCGTCGACATCACCGACCTGCAGATCTCCTTCGCCACCGACGCCGGCACGGTCGACGCCGTCACCGGGGTCACCCTGCAGGTGCAGGCCGGCGAGGTGCTGGCCATCGTCGGGGAGAGCGGCAGCGGCAAGACCGTCACCGCCCGCAGCATCCTCGGCCTGCTGCCGGAGACCGCCCGGGTGCGCGGGGCCGTGGTGCTGTCCAGCAAGGACGGCAGCAGCTCGCAGGACGTCGTCCCGCTGCGGGGCTCGGCGCTGCGCGAGGTGCGCGGCGAGGACGCCGCGATGGTGTTCCAGGAGCCCTCGACCTCGCTCAACCCCGTCTACCCGGTGGGCTGGCAGATCATCGAGGGGCTCCGGGCGCACGGGAAGCTCAGCCGCAAGGAGGCGCGGGCCAAGGCGATCGACGTGCTGCGCCGGGTCGGCATCCCCGACCCGGAGGAGCGGATCGACCACTACCCGCACCAGTTCTCCGGTGGTCAGAAGCAGCGCATCGTCATCGCCCAGGCGCTCGTGCTCGACCCCGGCGTGATCATCGCCGACGAGCCGACGACGGCCCTCGACGTCACCGTCCAGGCGGAGATCCTGGAGCTGCTGCGGCGCTGCCGCGACGACTTCGGCGCCGCCATCGTGCTGATCACCCACAACATGGGCGTCGTCGCCGACCTGGCCGACCGGGTCGCGGTCATGTACCAGGGCGAGATCGTCGAGCAGGCCGACGTCCGCACCCTGTTCAGCTCCCCGCAGGACCCGTACACCCAGCGGCTGCTCGCGGCGGTGCCGCGGCTCGGCCAGGGCGTCGAGCTCACCCGGGAGCGGGCGGCGCGCCGCGCGCCCGGCTGGGCCGAGGCAGCGCCGGTGGTGGAGGCCCGCGACCTGCGGATCGTCTACCCCGGGCGGATGCGCCGGCCGGACTTCACCGCGGTCGACGGCGTGAGCTTCGCGATCCGCCCGGGCGAGGTGCTCGGCCTGGTGGGGGAGAGCGGAAGCGGCAAGACGACCATCGGCCGGGCCATCGCCGGGCTGACCAAGGTCACCGGCGGCTCGCTGCAGGTGCTGGGCGCGGAGATGAACGGTTTCAAGGAGCGCAGCTTCCGCCCGGTGCGCGAGCGGATCGGCTTCGTCTTCCAGGACCCGGCGTCCAGCTTCAACCCGCTGCTCACCATCGCCGAGGCGGTCGCCGAACCGCTGATCGTGCACAAGCGGGCCAAGGACGCGCAGGCCGCCCGCGCCCGGGTCGACGAGCTGCTCGAGGCGGTGCAGCTGCCGAGGACCTTCGGCGACCGGTACCCGCACGAGCTCTCCGGTGGGCAGCGCCAGCGGGCCAGCCTGGCCCGTGGCCTGGCCCTGCAGCCCGAGCTGCTGATCGCCGACGAGCCGACCTCGGCCCTCGACGTGTCGGTGCAGGCCCGGGTGCTGGAGCTGTTCGACGAGCTGCAGAAGGAGCTGGGGTTCGCGGCGCTGTTCATCAGCCACGACCTCGCCGTCGTCGACCTGCTGGCCGACAAGATCGCCGTCCTCTACCGCGGGCAGCTGGTCGAGGAGGGCACCGGGGCGGAGGTGCTCGGCGCCCCGCAGCACCCGTACACCCAGCGGCTGCTCGCCTCGCTGCCGGTGCCCGACCCCGACGAGCAGGCCCGCCGCCGCGCGGAGTGGAACGCGCTGCGCTGACCCGCCGGCCCCCGCTCGCCCCGGAGATGACCATCTCCGGGGGTCTGCGGACCCCGGAGATGGCCATCTTCGGGGTGAGGGGGGTCAGCGCACGCGGCCGCGGGGCTTGAGCGGCAGCGGGGGCAGGGCCGGGGCGCCGAGCCGGTAGCCGTCGAACCCGGGGACGTCGTCGAACCGGTCGCCCTCGGCCCACTGCTCGGCGAACTCGGCGATCTCCTCGCCCGAGCGGCCGACGAAGTTCCACCACATGACGATCCGCTCCTCGAACGGCTCGCCACCGAGCAGCAGCAGCTCCGCCGGCGCCTCGGTGCGCAGCCGCACCGTGCGCCGGCCCGACCCCAGGTAGAGCATCGCGCCCGGGGTCAGCGGCACGCCCTCGACGTCCGCGGACCCCGAGGCGGTCAGCAGCCCGTACTCGAAGTCCGGCTCCAGCGGCAGCTCGACGTCGGCGCCGGCGTCCAGCGCCAGGTCGACGCCGACCAGCGGGGTGTGCGCCGTCCCGGGGGAGGTCGCACCGCCGAGCGAGCCCATCAGCACGGTCGCGCTGACGCCGTCCGAGCTGAAACCGGGCAGGGCCGTGTGGTGCTCGAACGCCGGGGCGGTGTCCCGGACGGCGTCCGGCAGGGCCACCCACAGCTGGGCGCCGTGCAGGAAGCGCGGGTGCTGGGCCGGTGACTGCTCGGCGTGCGCGATGGCGTGCCCCGCGGTCATCAGCGCCAGCTCGCGCGGCTTGACGACGACGTCGCTGCCGAGCGAGTCGCGGTGGTGCACCTCGCCGTCGAGCAGCCAGGAGACCGTCTGCAGCCCGGTGTGCGGGTGCGGCAGCACCTCCATGCCGGCCGAGGTCCAGACGTCGTCAGGGCCGTAGTGGTCGACGAAGGCCCAGGCGCCCACCAGCCGCCGCCCGAGGGTGGGCAGCAGCCGGCGGACCCGGGTGCCCTCGCCGAGCAGCACCTCCTTGCCCGGCAGCAGTTCCAGCGCGGGGCGGGCCGAGGCCGCCGCCAGCCCGCCGAGCTCGTGCGCGTCGGGACGCGGCTCGAGGTTGCTCATGGCGTGTTCCTACTCGCTCTCGCCGCGCAGGTCACCGTGCGCGGCGGCAGCGCCGACGTAGCTGGCCGGGATGCTGCCGAGCCGGCCGGCCTGGGCGTCGGTGAGGGCGTCCAGCACCTCCTGCCGGGTGTTCATCACGAACGGCCCGTACATGGCGATCGGCTCCCGGATGGGCAGCCCGCCGAGGACGACGACGTCCAGGTCGGGGGTGCGCGACTGCGCGTGCCGGTCGCCGGGCCGGGTGCCCCGCAGGGTCACGGTGTCACCGGGGCCGAGCACCGCGAGCTGCCCGGTGCGCACCGGGGAGCCGTCGATGCCCACCGCGCCGCTGCCGGAGAGCACGTAGACCAGCGCGTTGAAGTCCGGCCGCCACGGGAGGTCGAGGGTCGCGCCGGGGGAGACGGTCGCGTGCACCATCGCCATCGGCGTGTACGTCGACCCCGGCCCTCGGTGTCCGCCGACGTCGCCGGCGATGACCCGGAGCAGGGCGCCGCCGTCCGGGCTGGCCAGCAGCACCGACTCGCGGGCCCGCAGGTCCTGGTAGCGCGGCTCGACCCACTTCTGCGCGCGGGGCAGGTTCACCCACAGCTGCAGGCCGTGGAAGAGCCCGCCGGAGAGCACCAGCGCCTCCGGGGGCCGCTCGATGTGCAGCACGCCCCCGCCGGCGGTCATCCACTGGGTGTCGCCGTTGCTGATCGTGCCGCCACCGCCGTGGCTGTCGGCGTGCTCGAAGGTGCCGTCGATGATGTAGGTGACGGTCTCGAAGCCGCGGTGCGGGTGCCAGGACGTGCCCTTCGGCTCACCCGGGGCGTACTCGACCTCACCCATCTGGTCCATGTGGATGAACGGGTCGAGGTCGCGCAGGTCGACACCGGCGAAGGCGCGGCGGACCGGGAAGCCCTCGCCCTCGAAGCCCGCCGGCGCGGTGGTCACCGACCGGGTTCGCCGGCGGACCGTGCGGGGCTCGGGCACCGGGACCCGGGCCAGGGTGGTGGTGTCCTCGACGGTCACGGCGGGCATGGCTGCCTCATCTCGATTGAGGGCTCAACTACGTGCGCACTGTAAGCCGCCGGACACGCCTTGTCTTCCCAGCGCGCCACGCCGTTCCGGAACGACCGGGTCTTGCCAGACGCGGCATCCGCCGGGCAGGGTCGGTGTAAGCGCTCTCACATCCACCACCGACCAGCCGCCGAGGACCGGCACGCGCACCGCAGGGAGCGCTCCCGCCCGTGCGTCGGCGACGTGCACGGGTCCCACCGACGACAGGACGACGATGTTCTCGACTCCTCGCCGCGGACGCGCGGCACTGCTGGCGGTCACCGCAGCGCTCACCCTCGGGCAGCTCACCCTGAGCAGCCCGGCCGCCGCAGCACCTCCGACCACCCAGGCCCCGCCGCTGGCCCCCGGCACCCGCTTCACCACCCCGGTCCCCGACTCCGGCGCTGTCCAGCAGGCCGTCGACCTCACCCGGGCGCACCGCTTCGGCGACGCCGGGCTGATCGCCCGCGAGGTCGCCACCCCGCAGGCGTCGTGGTTCACCGACGGCACGCCCGCGGAGGTCCGGCAGGAGGTGCGCCGGGCCTCGGCGCTGGCCGCGGCGACCCGCAGCGTGCCGACGTTCGTCGTCTACAACGTGCCGGGCCGGGACTGCTCCCAGTACTCCGCCGGCGGCGCGGCCGACGACGCGGCCTACCGCGCGTGGGTCGACGGCTTCGCCGCCGGCCTCACGCGCGGCCAGCAGGTCGTGGTGGTCGTCGAGCCCGACGGCCTGGCGCTGATGCCCGGCGACTGCCCCGCGGGCACCTACCCCGAGGGCACGGCGCCCACCGACGAGGGCCGGCTCGCCGACATCGCCCACGCCGGGCGGGCCATCGAGCGGGCCAACCCGAACGCGCTGGTCTACCTGGACGCCGGGCACACCGCCTGGCACAACGTCGGCAGCATCGCCGACCGGCTGCAGGACGCCGCCGTCGCGGAGTTCCAGGGCCTGGCGCTGAACACCTCGAACTACCAGTACACGCCGAACCTGTCCCACTACGGCACCTGGATCTCCGCCTGCCTCGCCGTCCTGCCGGCGACCTACGTGCACGGCGTCGACGCCGACCCGTGCCCCAACCAGTACTGGAACGGCGGGCCGGCGAACGGCTTCACCGGCGTCGCGCTCGACCCGTTCCAGCAGTGGAGCGACACCGCCACCGACCCCGCCGCGAACACCCTCGGGATCACCCAGCGGTACGAGGCGCTGCTGGCCGGCGCTGAGCCCACGGCCCACGTGGTCATCGACACCAGCCGCAACGGCCGGGGACCGTGGGCTCCGGCACCGGGCGCCGCGTACCCGGACCCGCAGACCTGGTGCAACCCGCCCGGCCGGGGCCTGGGTGCCCGCCCGAAGGCCGTGCCGGACCCGGCGTTCCCGCTCGTCGACGCCTACCTGTGGGTGAAGACGCCGGGACAGTCCGACGGCGAGTGCAACCGGGGTGTCCCGGGCAGCACCACCGACCCGGAGTGGGGCGGGATCACCGACCCGGCTGCGGGTGCCTGGTTCCCGCAGCAGGCGCTGCAGCTGGCCCAGCTCGCGGTCCCGCCGCTGCGCTGAGCCCCGCGACCGGGGCGCCGCGTCAGCGGGACGCGGCGCCCCGGTCGCACCAGGCGCGGTGCGCGGAGTCGGCGAGCAGCAGCAGGGCCTGGGCCTCGGGGGAGTGGCCGGGCCGGTCGAAGTGCGGTGCCGCGCTGGCGCCGGTGACCCGGCCGAGCCCGTCGACCCGGTCCGCGACGGCGGCCAGCAGGTCGGCCCCGACGTCGGCGTAGCGCGCGGGCAGCCAGCCCTCGCCCGCGCCGAGCAGCGCCGCCCAGGCGAGCATCGACCCGACGGCGGTGTCGGCCGGGCCGGCCGGGTCGTCGAGCACGTCGCCGAACAGCCCGTCCGGGCGGCGGAGCTCCAGGCAGGCGTCCAGCAGCGCGCGGCACTCCGCGGCGGCCGCCGTCCCCGCCTCGCCCGGCAGCCGGCCGACCGCCGCGGCCAGGCCCGCCACCACCCAGCCGTTGCCGGTGCCCCACGCGCGGGCGTCGGCCGGCGCCCCCGCCGCCTCGTCCCAGCGGGCCGACCACAGCCCGGTGCGCGGGTCGCGCAGCCGTCGACGGTGCCCGGCCAGCTGGGCGACCGCGGCGGCGGTCTCGCCGAGCGCGGCCAGGTAGGGCACCACCATGAACACGGTGTCGGCCCACACCTCGGGGCGGTCGACCAGGTGGAACAGCGTGCCGTCGGCCGCCCGTGGCGCGGCCCGCAGCACCCACGCGCGCTGGGCGGCCGCCGCTGCGGCGAGCGCCGGGTCGCCGCTGCGCGCGGCCAGCAGCTCCACGTACCGGCCGACCGCTGCGCTGTTCACCGCGCAGGCCGGGTCCAGCTCGGCCAGCCGCCCGTCGGGCAGCTGCCGGGCGACCGCGTCGTCGACCACCAGGCGCAGCACGGCCGCCGCGCCCGTCTGCTCGAGCACGGCGGCCGTGAGCCCCTGGTCCCAGGAGTGCCGCTGACCGGCCAGCAGCGCGGTCAGCGCCCGCTCCCGGACGTCGTCGTCCAGCACTAGAAGGGGATCTCTGCGCCGTCCTTGAAGAACCGGCCGGTCACCGACGCCGGCTCGCCGAGCAGCGCCATCGCACCGTCCGCGCTCTCCTCGACCGTGCCGGGCGCCTCGTCGCCGCCCAGCCCGGTGCGCACCCACCCGGGGTCGAAGGCGTTGACCGCGATCTCGCCGTGCAGCTGGGCCGCCTGCACCAGCACCAGCCCGTTGAGCGCGAACTTGCTCACCCGGTAGCTGGCGATGCCGGGCTCGGCGATCCCGTCGATCGTGCCGGCGCCGGAGCCGACGTGCACGACCCGCGGCTCCTTGCCGCCCCGCAGCGCCGGCAGCAGCGCGATGACCAGCCGGTGCGGGGCCACCAGGTTGACCGCCAGGGTCTCCTCGAGCGTCCCGGCCGGCTCGTCCTCGAACCGCTCGTCGCGGGCGAGCATCACCCCGGCGTTGCTGAACAGCACGTCGAGCGCGCCCCACCGCTGGTCGACGACCCCGGCCAGCCGGGCCGGCGTCGCCGGGTCGGTGAGGTCGGCGACCACCGGCACGAACGTCCCGGGGCCGCCGGTCAGCTCCCGGGCCAGCTCGTCGAGCAGCTGCTCGTCGCGGGCGGTGCCGAGCACGTCGGCCCCGGCCGCGACCAGCCGCCGGGCCACCGCCCGGCCGACGCCCCGGGAGGCGCCGGTGAGCAGGACCCGGCGGCCGGTGAGGTCGGTCGAGGTCACTGACCGTCCTTGTACCGGCGGAGCACCTCGGCGTACACCCGGGCGCTGTCCTTCGGCGTCCGCACCTGGGTCTCGTAGTCGACGTGCACCAGGCCGAAGCGCTGCTCGTAGCCGCGGGCCCACTCGTAGTTGTCCAGCAGCGACCAGGCGAAGTAGCCCCGGACGTCGGCCCCGGCGTCGACCGCGTCGGTCATCGCGGCCAGGTGCCGCACCAGGTAGTCGACCCGCTCGGGGTCGTGCACCTGGCCGTCGGCGGAGACCACGTCCGGCCAGGCCGAGCCGTTCTCGGTGATGAACATCGGCAGGCCCGGCGCCACCCCGCTGATCCACTGCAGCAGCGTGGTGAACGCCTCGGGGTTGATGCCCCAGCCCATCGTGGTGGTCGGGCCCTCGGGCTTGAGGTCCTCCACCTTCTCGGCGCCGATGAACGTGGGGTGCTTGCCGCTGGGCTCGCTGAGCCCCCGCACGGTCGACTGGAAGTAGTAGTTGACGCCCAGCCAGTCCACCGGTGTGGAGATGACCTCCAGGTCGCCGTCCTGCACCGGCAGCGGCGCACCGGCGGCGGCCAGGTCGTCGACCACGTCGGCCGGGTACTCCCCGGTCGCGATCGGCACCAGGAACATCCGGTTCTGCTGGCCGTCGAGGCGGCGGGCGGCGTCGACGTCGGCAGCGGAGTCGGACGCCGGGACCATCGGCGTGAAGTTCAACGTGATGCCCAGGTGGTCGGCGCCCTTGTCGCGCATCACCTGGGTCGCCAGGCCGTGGCCGAGCAGCAGGTGGTGCACGGCCCGGGAGGCCTCGACCGGGTCCTGGTGGCCGGGGGCGTGCTGGCCGGCCATGTAACCCAGCAGCGAGCTGCACATCGGCTCGTTCAGCGTCGACCAGTGCGGCACCCGGTCACCGAGGGCGTCGTAGACCACCCCGGCGTACTCGGCGAACCGGTACGCGGTGTCCCGGTCGGTCCAGCCGCCGCGGTCCTGCAGCGCCTGCGGCAGGTCCCAGTGGTACAGCGTCAGCCACGGGGCGATCCCGTTCTCCAGCAGCTCGTCGACCAGCCGGCGGTAGAAGTCCAGCCCGCGCTGCTCGACCGCGCCGGTGCCCTGCGGGAGCACCCGCGGCCAGGCGACGGAGAACCGGTAGGCGTCCAGGCCGAGGTCCTTCATCAGCGCGACGTCCTGCGGGTAGCGGACGTAGTGCTCGACCGCGACGTCGCCGGTGTGGCCCTGGAAGGTCTTGCCGGGGGTGTGGCTGAAGGTGTCCCAGATCGACGGCCCGCGTCCGTCGACGTCCACCGCGCCCTCGATCTGGTAGGCGGCGGTGGCGGCGCCGAAGGTGAAGCCGGGCGGGAAGGAGAGCCCGGAGGCGGTGTCCGGGCGCACGTCGGTGGAGGTCATGGGGGTGGGGTGCTCCTAGCGATCAGGGGTGGAGGCGGTGGCCCCGCTGCAGGGGCCCGCCGCGAGCGTGCGAGTGGTGGGGGGCAGTGGGGTCCTTCTCAGTCGACGCGCTGCTGCGTCGAGGCGTCGAAGACGTGCAGGTCGCCCTCGCGGACGCCGAGCCAGAGCTTCTGGCCGGCAGCGGGGGCGGATCGGGGCTCGGTGCGGACGACGACGTCCGAGGTGTGCATGACGTCGTCGTCCCCGGTGCCCAGCGTGGTGTAGAGGTAGGCGTCCGAGCCGAGCTGCTCGACGACGTTGACCTCCACCGGCACGCCCTGGCCCTCGCCGACCAGGTGCAGCGCCTCCGGCCGGAAGCCCACGGTCACCTTGCCGGAGCCGGCCGAGGCCCGCGTCAGCTGCTCGCGGGGCACCGGCAGCACGTGACCGCCGATCCGCACCCCGCCGTCGACGGCGTCCCCGGTGACGAGGTTCATCGCCGGGGAGCCGATGAAGCCGGCGACGAAGACGTTGGCCGGCCGGTCGTAGAGGGCACCGGGGGTGTCGACCTGCTGCAGGACGCCGTCCTTGAGCACCGCGACCCGGTCGCCCATGGTCATCGCCTCGACCTGGTCGTGGGTGACGTAGACGGTCGTGGTGCCCAGGCGGCGCTGCAGCGCCGAGATCTGGGTGCGGGTCTGCACCCGCAGCTTGGCGTCGAGGTTGGACAGCGGCTCGTCCATCAGGAAGACCTGCGGGGAGCGGACGATCGCCCGGCCCATCGCCACCCGCTGCCGCTGCCCACCGGACAGCGCCTTGGGGCGGCGGTCCAGGTAGTCCGACAGGTCCAGGATCTTGGCGGCCTCGGCGACCCGGCCGGCGATCTCGGTCTTCTTCACCCCGGCCAGCTTGAGGGCGAAGCCCATGTTCTCCCCGACGGTCATGTGCGGGTAGAGCGCGTAGTTCTGGAACACCATCGCGATGTCCCGCTCCTTGGGCGGCTGGTCGGTGACGTCGCGGTCACCGATCAGCACCGAGCCGGAGTCGACCTCCTCCAGCCCGGCGAGCATCCGCAGCGAGGTCGACTTGCCGCAGCCCGAGGGGCCGACCAGGACCAGGAACTCGCCGTCGGCGATGTCGAGGTCCAGCGCGTCGACCGCCGGCCGCTCGGCCTTCGGGTAGATCCGGCTGGCCTGCTGGAAGGACACGGTCGCCATGGTCAGGCACCTCTCAGGAACGGGGAGTGGGGGAGACGGGGTGCGCAGCGGGTCATCCCTTCACCGCGCCCTGCATGATGCCGCCGACGATCTGCTTGCCCAGGATCGTGAAGACGATCAGGACGGGCAGCGTGCCGAGCAGCGTGCCGGCCATGATCACCGACTGCTGCGGGACGTAGCCCGAGCCGAGCCCGGCCAGCGCCACCTGCACCGTCGGGTTGGCGGTGGTCAGCGCGATGATCGGCCAGAAGAACTCGTTCCAGGCGGTCAGGAAGGTCAGCATCGCCAGCACCGCCATCGCCGGCCGGGCGACCGGCACCACGATCGACCAGAAGATGCGGAAGGTGGAGGCGCCGTCGACGCGCCCGGCCTCCAGCAGCTCGTTGGGCAGCGCGGAGATCAGGAACTGGCGCATGAAGAAGACGCCGAAGGCGCTGACCAGCGTGGGCAGGATGACCGCCTGCAGCTGGTTCACCCACTGCAGGTCGGCGATCATCATGAACAGCGGGATGACCGACAGCTGGGTCGGCACCATCATCGTGCCGATCACCAGCGCCAGCAGCAGCCCCTTGCCGCGGAACTGCAGCTTGGCGAAGGCGAACCCGGCGAGCGTGCAGAACAGCACCGTGCCGACGGTGATCGCGCCGCTGACCAGGATCGAGTTGAGGATCGCCTTGCCGATGGGCGCCTGCTCCAGGGCCAGCCGGAAGTTCTCGAACAGGCTGGCGTTGGGCAGGAACGGCGGGGTGCTGGCCGCCAGCTCGGCGTTGGTGTGCGAGCCGGCCACCAGGGTCCAGTACAGCGGGAAGATCGACACCAGCGCGGTCAGCGTGAGCAGGGTGTAGGTGACCGGGCCGGCCTTGCCGGCCTTGCTGCCCTTCCCGCCGCGGCGCTCGGGCCGGTCGACGGGCGTGACCGCGGTGGTCTCGGTGCCGGGGAGTGCGAGGGTCGCCATGCCGGGCTCCTACCGGTCGGCCCGGGAGCGGAGGCGGCCGATGACGGCGTTCAGCCCCACGATCACCAGGATGATCATGAACATGGCCCAGGCGGTGGTGGCCGCCTGCCCGATGTGGAAGTTGCTCCAGCCCTGCTGGTACATCAGCAGGCCGAGCGTCTGGTACTGCCCCGAGGAGCCGCCGGACGTCGTCCCGTTGCCGGCGAACAGCAGCGGCTCGCCGAACAGCTGGACGGCGCCGATGGTCGAGACGACGATGGTGAACAAGATCGTCGGTCGCAGCGACGGGATCGTGACGTGCAGGAACTGCTTCCACCGGCTGGCGCCGTCGATCTCGGCGGCCTCGTAGAGCTCGCCGGGGATGGACTGCATCGCGGCCAGGTAGATGAGCGCGTTGTAGCCGGTCCAGCGCCAGGTGACGATGACCGCGATGGCGACCTGGCTGCTCAGCGTGCCGGCCTCCCAGTCGATCCGCTCCAGGCCGACGGCCTCCAGGAAGGTGTTGATCAGGCCGTAGTCGCGGCCGAACAGCTGGGCGAAGACGAGGGTCGCGGCGGCGATGCTGGTCGCGTACGGCATCAGCATCACGGTGCGGAAGAAGGTGCGGCCGCGGAGCTTGTAGTTGAGCAGGTGGGCCAGCCCCAGGGCCATGCACAGCTGGGGGACCGTGGCCAGGATGCCGATCGTCAGGGTGTTGCGGGCGGCGTTCCAGAAGAACTCGCTCTGCAGCAGGTTGCGGTAGTTCTCCAGCCCCACCCAGGTGCCGCCGTCGATGTTCGACAGGCTGGTGCGGTGCAGGGACACCCACGCGGTGTAGATGAACGGGTACAGGCTGAACGCGCCGAAGACCAGGAAGAACGGGGCGACGTAGGCGTAGCCCCAGCGGTTCCGGGTGAGCGTGGTGCGGCGCTTGGGCGGCGTGCGGTCGGGGGCCGGGGCGGTGGCCGCGGGCGGCGCGGCGATCAGCGCCTCGCGCGGGGTCTGGCTCGCGATGGTCATGCGGGGCCTCGGGGGTTCGGGGACGGGCGGGCCGGTCGTCCCCGGGGGCCGGAGCGGGCCGGGGCGGCGGTGGGACGTGACCGGTGCAGGTGCCCGGGAGCGGGAGACGCTCCCGGGCACCGCGTCCGGTGTGCGCTGAGCCGGTGGCTCAGCCGCCGATGGCCTGCTCCGAGGCCTTGAGTGCGTCCTGGAACGCGTCCTCCGGGCTGGTGCCGTTCGACGCGATGTCCGTCAGCGCCGTGGTGAACGCCTCCTGGATCTGCGTGTCGTAGGGACCGATCGGGGTGCGGCGGATGCCGTCAGCGGCCGCACCGAAGATCTGGCCGGTGGGGGCCCCGCTGAAGTACTCGTTCACCGCGTCCTTGACCTGCGGGTCGTCGGCAGCGGCCGGGCTGGACGGGAAGTGCGCCGTCTCGGTGAACAGCTTGATCTGCTGCTCGGGGGCGGTCAGCCACTCGGCGAGCTCCTTGGCCGCCTCGACGTTCTCGCCGTCCTTGGGGACACCGAGGAACGAACCGCCCCAGTTGCTGGCGCTCTCGCTGGAGCCGGGCAGCGGGGCGATGTCCCACAGGCCGGCGCCGGCGTCGCCCATCTGGGAGTTGATGTAGCCGAGCATCCAGGCCGGGCAGGCGATGGTGGCGAAGGCGCCGTTGGAGAAGGCCGCGTTCCACTCGTCACCGAACTGCGACAGGTTGGCGGTCAGGCCCTCCTCGGCGGCCAGGCTGGCGTAGCCCCAGGCCGACTCGACGCCGCTGCTCTCGCCCGGGATCGGGTTCCCGTCCTCGTCGTTGTAGGCCTCCTCGCCCTGGTAGACCGACGAGGAGAAGATGCTCGCCGGGCTGTCGAGGAAGGCGGCGCCGGCCGTGGTCTTGTACTGGCGGGCGGTGTCCAGGTAGGCGTCCCAGGTCGGCCACAGCTCGGCCACCTGGGCGCGGTCGGTGGGCAGCCCGGCCTGCTGGAAGAGGTCCTTGCGGTAGCACATGGCCTGCGGGCCGGAGTCGGTGCCGAGGGCGATCGTGGCGCCGTCCTGGGTGGAGGCCTGGCCCCACTTCCAGTCGTAGAAGTTGCCCTCGAGCTCGTCGGCGTTCTCCTCGGCGGCCCAGTCGACGAACGCGTCGGAGTGGTTGGTGACGACGTCGGCGATGAAGCCGATCTCCAGCGCCTGGATGTCGTCGAGGCCCGAACCGGCCGCCAGCCGGGTCTGCAGCGACTTGTAGTACGCCGCCGACTGGGCGATGTTGTTCTGCTCGATCGTGACGTTCGGGTGGAGCTCCATGTACTCGTCGTAGAGCCCGGCGTTGTCGAAGTCCATGGTGCCGAACGTGCCGACCGTCAGGGTGACGGGGGCGTCCGGGTCGTAGTCGGCCGCAGCGTCCGCGCTGTCGTC
Source organism: Modestobacter versicolor (assembly GCF_014195485.1). Taxonomy (NCBI): domain Bacteria; kingdom Bacillati; phylum Actinomycetota; class Actinomycetes; order Geodermatophilales; family Geodermatophilaceae; genus Modestobacter; species Modestobacter versicolor. The sequence goes on along the minus strand of NZ_JACIBU010000001.1, from coordinate 2,696,804 downwards.
CGAGCCGCCGCACGCCGCGGTCGTGAGGAGCACGGCGAGCGCCGCCCCCACTGCCGCGTTGCGCCTCGAGGGAGAGAACATCTGACCTCCTGGTGGGTCCCCGGGACGCGTGCTCCGATGCATCGTCCGCCGGGGGCGTGAGAACGCTCTCACGGCCGTGCGGCACAGAGTGGTCTGGGCCACAGTGGGCTGTCAAGTAACAGCTCGATAACGCGGCGGGGCTGTGCGGGAGCGCTCTCACGGTGCACCATGAGCACGTTCCCACCCGAGCACTGGAGACCCATGACCGACACGAGCACCCGGCCGGCCCTGCCGACGCTGGACGAGGTCGCGGTGCTCGCCGGCGTCTCCCGGGCCACGGTCTCCCGCGTCATCAACGACTCCCCGCGGGTGAGCCCGGAGGCGCGCGAGGCGGTGCTCTCGGCGGTCGCAGAGCTGCGCTACGTGCCCAACCGGATGGCCCGGAGCCTGGTCACCCGGCGCACCGACACCATCGCCCTGGTGCTCAACGAGCCGAACACCCAGGTGTTCTCCGACCCGTTCTTCGCCAGCATCGTGCGCGGCGTCTCGGCGACGCTGGCCGACACCGACCTCAACCTCGTGCTGCTCACCGCCCGCGACGAGCGGGAGCAGGAGAAGGTCGGCCGGTACGCCCGGCAGGGCCACGTCGACGGCGTGATCCTGATGTCGGTGCACAGCGACGACCCGCTGCCGGACATCCTCGCCGCCGCCGGGGTGCCGCTGGTGCTGTGCGGCCGCCCGTTCGACGACCGGGCGGTCGCCTACGTCGATGCCGACAACCGGGGCGGGGCCGCCGTCGCCACCGAGCACCTGGTCGGCACCGGCCACCGGCAGATCGCCACGGTCACCGGCCCGCTGGACATGATCGCCGGGGTCGACCGCTACGCCGGCTACCGCGAGGCGCTCACCGCGGCGGGCCACCCGGTGCGGCCCGAGCTGGTGGCCGAGGGCGACTTCACCGAGGCCGGCGGGCAGCGCGCGATGGAGGAGCTGCTGGCCCGGGCGCCGGAGCTGGACGCGGTGTTCGTCGCCTCCGACCCGATGGCCGTCGGCGTGCTGCGGGCGCTGCGCGCGGCCGGCCGGCGGGTGCCCGAGGACGTCGCGGTGGTCGGGTTCGACGACGCCGCGGTGGCCGAGACCTGCGACCCGCCGCTGACCACGGTCGCCCAGCCGCTGGCGGACATGACGCCGCTGCTCACCGAGCTGCTGCTGCGGCAGATCGAGGGCGTCGGCGGGCCGGCGGAGTCCCGGGTCTGCCGCACGCACCTGGTCCGGCGCGGCTCGGCCTAGTCGAAGGACCCCCTCGCCCCCCACCACTCGCAGGCTCGCGGCGGGGCCTTGCGAGGGGGCCGTTCCAGCGCGTCACCAGGCGTGGAAACGCGCGGGACACACGTTCTGTCTAGGTTCGTCGCATGGCGGACCTCTTCGACGGCTACCCGCTCGGGCAGCAGTGGGACGAGATGTTCGCGGCACCCGGCCAGCCCCGCCCGCCGTACACCGGTCTGTTCAGCTCGCTGCAGCCGATGTCGGGGGAGGAGCTGGCCGCGCGGGCCGACGTCCTCTCGCAGACCTACCGCGACGCCGGGGTGACCTTCGCGCACGCCGGCGAGGAGCAGCCCTTCCCGCTGGACATCGTGCCGCGGGTCATCGGCCACGAGGAGTGGGCGCTCATCGAGCGCGGGGTGGCCCAGCGGGTGCACGCGCTGGAGGCCTTCCTGGCCGACGTCTACGGCGCGGGCCAGGTGTTCAGCGACGGGGTCGTGCCGCGCAGCGTGGTCACCACCAGCGCGCACTTCCACCGCGCCGCGCACGGGCTGGTGCCGCCCAACGGCGTCCGGGTGCACGTCTCCGGCATCGACCTGGTGCGCGACGAGGCCGGTGACTTCCGGGTGCTGGAGGACAACCTCCGCTCGCCCTCGGGGGTCAGCTACGTCATCACCAACCGGGCGGCGATGAGCCAGGTGCTGCCCGAGCTGTTCGGCGACCACCGGGTGCAGCCGGTGAGCGACTACCCCGGCAAGCTGCTGGCCGCGCTCAAGGCGTCGGCGCCCACCGGGATCAGCGACCCCACCGTCGTGCTGCTCACCCCCGGCGTCTACAACTCCGCCTACTTCGAGCACGCGCTGCTGGCCCGGCAGATGGGCGTCGAGCTCGTCGAGGGCCGCGACCTGGTCTGCTCCGGCGGCCAGGTCAGCATGCGGACGACGGACGGGCAGCAGCGCGTCGACGTCATCTACCGCCGCATCGACGACGACTTCCTCGACCCGGTGCACTTCCGCTCCGACTCGGTGATCGGCTGCGCCGGCGTGCTCAACGCCGCGCGGGCCGGCCGGGTGACGATCGCCAACGCCGTGGGCAACGGGGTGGCCGACGACAAGCTGCTCTACACCTGGGTGCCCGACCTGATCCGCTACTACCTGGCCGAGGAGCCGGTCCTCCAGAACGCCGACACCTACCGGCTCGACGAGCGGGACACCGTGGAGTGGGTGCTGGAGAGCCTGGACACCCTCGTGCTCAAGCCGGTCGACGGATCGGGCGGCAAGGGCATCGTCATCGGGCCGCGGGCCGACCAGCGGACGCTGGAGGAGCTGGCGGTCAAGGTGCGGGCCTCCCCGCGCGACTGGATCGCGCAGAAGCCGATCGGCCTGTCGACGTCCCCGACCCTGATCAACGGCCGGATCGCGCCCCGGCACGTCGACCTGCGCCCGTTCGCGGTGAACGACGGGCATGACGTCTGGGTGCTGCCCGGCGGGCTGACCCGGGTGGCGCTGCCGGAGGGGGAGCTGGTGGTCAACTCCAGCCAGGGCGGTGGCTCCAAGGACACCTGGGTGATCAGCCCGCCGCGGCCGGCGGCCGAGCCGGTGCCCGAGCACGACGTCACCCGGATCGAGTTCACCACCGCCGACCTGCCCGCCGAGCCGCCCGCCCAGGACCCCGGCCCGCCCAACGACAACGCCCTGGCCCAGTCCCAGCAGCAGCAGCAGCGAAAGGACCTCGCCCCTCTCCCCCCTCGCGAGCTCGGGGCGAGCCTCCGGGCGAGGCCGACCGCTGGTGGCGACGGGCACGTCGGCGGTGGTCCGCGGTGCTGAGCCGGATCGCCGAGTCGCTGTTCTGGATCGGCCGGTACGTCGAGCGGGCCGACGACACCGCCCGGATCCTCGACGTGCACACCCAGCGGCTGGTCGAGGACCCCTGGATCGACGAGCGGCGGGCCTGCGCCAACCTGCTGGCGCTGATGGGCGCCCCGTGCGCGGAGGACGAGGCCGACACCGAGCGGGTGCTGGCCACCCTCGCCTTCGACCGGTCCAGCCCCAGCTCGATCACCGGCGCGCTGTCGGCCGCCCGGGAGAACGCCCGCGGCGCCCGCGAGGTGCTGTCGGCGGAGATCTGGGAGTCGCTGAACGTCACCCACAACGCGCTGCCGCAGCAGCGCACGATGGCCCGCCGCTACGGCCCGCACTCGCTGTTCCGGTTCGTCCGGGAGCGCTCGGCGATGGTCTTCGGGCTCGCCGACGCCACGATGAGCCGCGACGAGAGCTGGCTGTTCCTGATCCTGGGCCGCTCGCTGGAGCGGGTCGACATGACCGCCCGGATGCTGTCCACCCGCGTGCTGGCCGGCGACGCCGCGCCGTCCTGGACCCTGGTGCTGCGCTCGACCGGGGCCTACGAGCCCTACCTGCGCACCTACCGCGGCGCGGTGAACTCCAGCCGGGCCGCGGAGTTCCTGCTGCTGGACCGGCTCTTCCCGCGGTCGGTGTTCGCCTCGCTGGAGCAGGCCGAGGGCTGCCTGGCCGAGCTGGAGCGGGCCAACGTGCGCGAGGGGCACCGGATCGGCGTGGCCGGCGAGGCGCACCGCATCGTGGGCCGGGCGCGCACGATGCTGGAGTTCATGCAGACCGACGAGATCCTGGCGAAGCTGCCGACCCGCCTCGACGAGCTGCAGCGCACCTGCTCGCTGGCCAGCGAAGCGGTCACCAACCGGTTCTTCACCGAGCAGGCACCGCAGATCTGGGTGCCGGAGAGCGTGGGGTGACCGCGGTGTCCCAGTCGCAGGGCCAGTCCCAGTCCCGCAGCACCCAGTCGCAGACCCAGTCGCAGACCGGCCCCGTCCGGGTGCCCAGCGACCGGTGGCGGCTGCAGGTCGTGCACCGCACCGAGTTCCGCTACGGCGGGCCGGTGCGATCCTCGTACAACGAGGCCCGGATGACCCCGGAGAACAGCAGCCGGCAGACCACGCTGCGCTCCCGGGTTGAGATCGAGCCCTCGGCGTCCGTGCACGCCTACCGCGACTACTGGGGCTCCACGGTCACCGCCTTCGACACCCACGGCCCGCACACCGAGCTGGTGGTCAAGGCGACCTCGGTGGTGGAGGCCGGCCCCGAGCCGCAGGTCGTCGAGCCGGTCGGGTGGGCCGACCTCGCGGCGCCCGACGTCCAGGACCGGTTCGGGGAGTTCCTCCGCCCGTCCCGGCTGACCGCGATGGACGGGTCCGTGGTCCAGGAGGTCCGCGACGTGCTGGGCGACGCCGGGCCCCGCGAGGCCGGGCACCTGGTCTGCCGCTTCGTGTACGACCACATCGAGTACCTGACCGGCTCGACCAACGTGAAGACCAACGCGATGCAGGCCTGGGAGAAGGGCAAGGGCGTCTGCCAGGACATCTCGCACGTGTCGGTCGGGCTGCTGCGCGCCCTGGGCCTGCCGGCCCGCTACGTCTCCGGCTACCTGCACCCGCGGCCGTCGGCCGGCATCGGGCAGGCGGTCACCGGGGAGAGCCACGCCTGGGTGGAGTGGTGGGACGGCGGCTGGTCCGGCTTCGACCCGACCAACGTCGTGGAGATCGGTCCGCGGCACGTGACGCTGGCCCGCGGCCGCGACTACTCCGACGTCCCGCCGCTCAAGGGCATCTTCTCCGGCCCGAGGAGCGAGGGGTCGTCGGTGACCGTGGAGGTCACCCGCCTGGCGTAGCGGCTGCGCCGACCTGGGATGCTGGGTCACCTATGAGCGCCCCGCTGAACCTGGTCAACCTCGAGCGGGTGCACAAGGCCCACGGCACCACCGTCATCCTCGACGACGTCTCCCTCGGCGTCGCCGCCGGCGAGCGGATCGGCGTGGTCGGCCGCAACGGCGGCGGCAAGTCGACGCTGCTGGGGGTGCTGACCGGCACGCAGGAGCCCGACTCCGGCCGGGTCACCCGCCGCGGCGACCTCGCCATGGGCGTGCTCGACCAGACCGGCACCCTGCCGCCCGGGACGACGGTGCGCGACGTCGTCCTGCCCACCTCCCGGTTCGCCGCCGAGCACGAGTGGGCCGGTGACGCCGCCGTCCGATCGGTGCTCACCGGCCTGGAGCTCGACCGGCTGGGCCTGGACTCCCCGGTGGCGCCGATGTCCGGTGGCGAGCGCCGCCGGGTCGCGCTGGCCGCCCAGCTGATCCGGCCGCTGGACCTGCTGGTGCTCGACGAGCCGACCAACCACCTGGACGTCGAGGGCGTCGCCTGGCTCGCCGAGTACGTGAAGGCCCGGCCCGGCGGGCTCGTCGTCGTGACCCACGACCGCTGGTTCCTCGACGAGGTCTCCACCACCACGTGGGAGGTCGCCGACGGCTCGGTGCACGCCTACGAGGGCGGCTACTCGGCCTACACGCTGGCCCGCGCGGAGCGCGCCCGGATCGCCTCGGTGACCGAGGACCGGCGGCTCAACCTGGTCCGCAAGGAGCTCGCCTGGCTGCGCCGGGGCCCGCCGGCCCGCACCAGCAAGCCGAAGTTCCGCATCGAGGCCGCCCAGGCGCTGATCGCCGACGAGCCGCCGGCCCGGGACACGATGGCGCTGGCCGGCTTCGCAGCCCGGCGGCTGGGCAAGACGGTCTACGACGTCGAGGACGTCACCTTCACCGTGCGCGGCCGCGGTGACGACGCCGACGATCCGGCCGGCCCGGCGGACCCCGACGGCCCGCGGGAGCGGACGCTGTTCCGCGACCTGACCTGGCACGTCGGCCCCGGCGACCGGATCGGCATCGTCGGCGTGAACGGCGCCGGCAAGACCAGCCTGCTCAAGCTGCTGGTCGGCGAGGCCCAGCCGGACTCCGGGACGGTGGTCGTGGGCCAGACGGTCGCCCCGGCGTACCTGTCCCAGCACGTCACCGAGCTGCCGCCGCGTTCCCGGGTGCTCGAGGCGGTGCAGGACGTCGCCCGGATCGCCAAGATCGGCAACCAGGAGATCTCGGCGTCGACGCTGGCCGAGCGGTTCGGGTTCGCGGCCAACCGGCAGTGGACGCCGGTGGGCGACCTCTCCGGTGGCGAGCGCCGCCGGCTGCAGCTGCTGCGGCTGCTGATGGCCGAGCCCAACGTGCTGCTGCTCGACGAGCCGACCAACGACCTGGACATCGACACGCTGACCGCGCTCGAGGACCTGCTCGACAGCTTCCCGGGCACGGTGCTGGTGGTCAGCCACGACCGGTACTTCGTCGACCGGGTCTGCGACTCGGTGGTCGCGCTGATGGGCGACGGCTCGCTGGCCGCGCTGCCCGGTGGCGTCGAGGAGTACCTGCGGCGGCGGGCCGCCGGTGAGGCGGCACTGCCGTCCGGCGGGCCGGTCGCCGCGCTGGGCAGCTCCGCACCGCCGACCCGCAGCGCGGCCGACGTGCGCGCGGCCCGCAAGGAGGCGACCCGGCTGGAGCGGCGGATGCTTCGGCTGGACGCCGACGAGAAGGCGCTGCACGACCAGCTCGCCGCGGCAGCCGCCGACTACGGCCGCGCGGCCGAGCTCGACGCGCAGTTGCGGGCCCTGCAGGCCGAGAAGGAGCAGGTCGAGACCGAGTGGCTGGCCGCCGCGGAGGTCGCCGAGGGCTGACTGGGTGGCGCACGACCGATCGGGGGTCGACCATGGGCTGCATGGCGTCCCGGGCCCTGATCGGCACGGCGTGCGTCGGCGCCCTGGTGGCGGCGCTGCTGGTCAGCCCGGCCCTGTGCTTCGGCAGCGCGGCGCAGGAGCCGGCCGCCGTCGGGGCGGCCGAGGCGACGGTCGACGTCGAGCCGGTGCCGCGGGCCTTCCGCGAGGACGCCGACCGCGTACCGCCGGTGCCACCGATCCGCGCGGTCGACGAGGCCGCCGTGCTCTCCGGCGTCGACGCGGCCGCCGCGCCGGCCTCGACGTCGGTGGGCGCGGTGGTGCTCGACCCGCAGGGTCGCACGCTGCTGCAGACGTCGGACGCCGCCCGTCCGCTGCCCTCGGCGTCGCTGGTGAAACTGCTGGTCGTGCAGCAGCTGCTGGCCCGGCCCGCGCCGGGGGGCTGGGACTCCTCGACCTGGTTCCGCATGCAGCGCGCGGTCACCGTCTCCGACGATGCCGCGATGAACGTGCTCTGGACCAGGTACGACGGTCCGGCCCTGGTCCGCGCAGCGGTGGCCGAGTTCGGGCTGAGTGGGACGGCCCCGCCGACCGACCCCAGCCAGTGGGGTCAGGCGACGACGACGGCGGCCGACGTCGGGCGGTTCCTGTCCGCCCTGACGGCGACGCCGAGCTCGCTGGCGTCCGCGACGCTGCTGGCGTGGATGCGGGGTGCCGCACCCACCGCGGCCGACGGCTTCGACCAGCGGTTCGGGCTGCTGTCCGGCCCGGCCGGCCCCGGGGTGGCGGCCAAGCAGGGCTGGATGTGCTGCGTCGACGGCCGGCGGCAGCTGCACTCCGCGGGCGTGCTGGACGACGGGCGCGTCGTCGTGGTGCTGGGGGAGGGCTCTGCCGCGCGGCCGTGGTCCCAGGTCGAGGCCGCGGTCGACGGCGCGACGGCGGCGCTGGTGGCCGGCACCCGCTGACGAAGGACCCCGGTGCCCCCCACGGCTCGCGAGCTCGCCGCGGGCCCCTGCACCGGGGCCGTTCCAGCAGCTAGCGCTCGGCGCGGTTGACCGCGGAGACGATGGCCCGCAGGGACGCGGTGAGGATGTTCTCGTCGATCCCGACGCCCCACAGCACCCGCTCGCCCACGGCGCACTCCACGTAGGAGGCGGCCCGGGCGTCACCGCCGGAGGACAGGGCGTGCTCGGCGTAGTCGAGCACGCGGACGTCGACGTCCACGCTGCGCAGCGCGTCGACGAACGCCGCGATCGGGCCGTTGCCGTGCCCGGTGACGATCACCGGTACGCCGCGGTCGACGAGCTCCACCCGCAGCTCGTCCCGCCCGTTGCCGGAGGCGTTGTGCTCGTGCCCGGTGAGCGCGAACCGGCCCCAGGCCGCGGCGGGCTCGGGCAGGTACTCGTTGGTGAAGGCCGCCCACATCTGCTGGGCGGTGACCTCGCCGCCCTCGTCGTCGGTGTGCCGCTGGATGACCGCGCTGAACTCGATCTGCAGCCGGCGGGGCAGGTCGAGCTGGTTCTCGGTCTTCATGATGTAGGCGACGCCGCCCTTGCCGGACTGGCTGTTCACCCGGATCACGGCCTCGTAGCTGCGGCCGACGTCCTTGGGGTCGATCGGCAGGTACGGGACGGCCCACGGGATCTCGTCGACGGTCTTCCCGGCGGCCTCGGCGTCGACCTTCATCGCCGCGAAGCCCTTGTTGATCGCGTCCTGGTGGGAGCCGGAGAAGGCGGTGTAGACCAGGTCGCCGCCGTAGGGGTGCCGCTCGTGCACGCCCAGCTGGTTGCAGTACTCGACGGTGCGGCGGATCTCGTCGATGTCGGAGAAGTCGATCTGCGGGTCGATGCCCTGGCTGAACAGGTTGAGGCCCAGGGTCACCAGGTCGACGTTGCCGGTGCGCTCGCCGTTGCCGAACAGGCAGCCCTCGATGCGGTCGGCCCCGGCGCGGTAGCCCAGCTCGGCGGCGGCGACGGCGGTGCCCCGGTCGTTGTGCGGGTGCAGGGAGAGGACGACGGCGTCCCGGCGGCCCAGGTTGCGGTGCATCCACTCGATCTGGTCGGCGTAGACGGTCGGCTCGGCCATCTCGACCGTGGCCGGCAGGTTGAGGATCGTCGGCCGGTCGACCGTCGGCTCCCACACGTCGGTGACGGCGTTGCAGACCTCGACCGCGAACTCCAGCTCCGTGCCGGTGAAGGACTCCGGGGAGTACTCGAAGCGGATCTCGGTGTCGCCCATCTGCTCGGCCAGCTTGCGCACCAGCTGCGCGCCGTGGACGGCGATGTCGGTGATCCCGGCGCGGTCCTGGCCGAAGACGACCCGGCGCTGCAGCGTCGAGGTGGAGTTGTACAGGTGGACGATCGCCTGCTTGGCACCGCGCAGCGACTCGTAGGTGCGCTCGATCAGCTCGTCGCGGGCCTGGGTGAGCACCTGCACGGTGACGTCGTCGGGGATGAGGTCGTCCTCAACCAGCAGCCGGATGAAGTCGTAGTCGGTCTGGCTGGCCGCCGGGAAGCCGACCTCGATCTCCTTGTAGCCCATCCGGACGAGCAGCTCGAACATCCGCCGCTTGCGCTCGGGGGTCATCGGGTCGATCAGGGCCTGGTTGCCGTCGCGCAGGTCGACCGCGCACCAGCGGGGGGCCACGGTGGTGGTCCTCTCCGGCCAGGTGCGGTCGGGCAGCGGTACCGGGCTGAACGGCGCGTACTTGCCGATCGGCATCGGCGACGGGCGCTGGGGGTTGCGGGCGTGCGGGTGGTTCTCGCTCATGGGGGCTCCTCTGGCGGGCTGCGGTGCAGCTCCGGGATGCGGTCAGCTGGCGCCCGGGGACGCGCGATCACCGCGGCGAGGGGGCCGACCTAGGAGAGGGCCTCGCCGCGGCTGATAAGCAGGAGGCTGCCGCGCACACGGTCACGGTAGCAGCGGGTCATCAGACGTCGCACCGGCACGCGCAGGCCTCGGCGTGGCCGAGGTCCTCGTTGCTGCCCTCGAGGTACTCGCAGCCGGGTGGGCATGTGCAGCCCGTGCCCCAGTCCGGGCCGGAGGGGCGGGGCGGTGGGCGCCGCAACTGCTCCTCCCGCCGCCGCTCCAGCGCGGCGAGCCGCCGGGCGGCGGCTCGGTCGGCGAGGGAGTCGCCGGGCTGGGGGACGTGGTGGTCGTCGGGCAGCCCTGCCGAGCGCCGGCCATCGCGACGCAGGCGGTCACGGTCGAAGGTGTAGCGCGGCTGCCGGGTACGCGGTCGGTGCGGGCCGCCCCACCAGTCCTCGTCGCCGTGCCGGGTGTCCAGGTGCGCTGGGAACTGCCGCCACCCGGCGTCGCGCACGGCGTCCGGGTCCATCGGGAGCAACTCGGCGCCGTCACTGCACAGGACGACCAGCCGGGCGCCCGCGCACTGGGCAGCCCTGGCCAGCACTGAGGCGGGGAGGTCACGCGTGCCGCTCTCCGCAGCCGCGACCGTGGCCTTCGACGCGCCTATCCGCTCGGCGAGCTCCCGCTGGGAGCAGTCGGCGGTCCGCCGGATGCGGCGGAGCAGACCGGCGAGCGGGAACGGGTCCACGGAGATGAGCGTGCAGGCCGCGAACCGCCGCCGACCTGCCTGACGACCGGTTGTGGACAGTGCCGCCCCGTCCACAGCCCGGCCAGGCGAGAGCACTTCCGGACAAGTAGTGCTCTGCCCACACGAGTGGGCAGGGCTCGATGCGGGCGGAGACGGGTGTCCCGGCACGTCGAGCTCTGCCTACAGGGGTGGGCACGGCTCAATGCCGGCGGAGACAGGCGGCCCGGCGAGTCGAGCTCTGCCTACAGGGGTGGGCAGAGCTCGACTGGTGCGGGGGGAAGCATGGGGCGCCCCAGGACCGGGGGCGGTTGGCAGCGGCCCGGGTCGGCAGCGGTTCGGATCGGCAGCGGTGCGGGGTCAGAACTGCCGGGCGCGGCGCAGGCGGATCGGGCGGCCGTCGGGGTCGTCGATCAGCCGGTAGACCGGCACCGCCCACAGCCGGGTCGCCCGGGAGAGCTCCTCGGTCCGGTGCGGGCGCAGCCGGCCGGGCGGCCGCGGGCCGACCCGCCCGCGGTCGTGCCAGGCCTGCAGCTCGGCCGCCGCCCGCTCCACCGCCGCGACGAACAGCTCCGGGTCGACCAGGTCATCGTCCTCCGACCCGTCGACGGCCCGGTCGAGGTGCTCGCGGGCGAGCTCCAGCCGCAGGTCGCGGGCGAAGGTCCGGGCGCCGTCGCCGTGCCCGCCGGGGTCACGGGGCTCGCGGGTGTCCAGCGTGGTGTCCAGGACCCCGCTGGACAGCTCGCTGTCGTGGGTCCAGGAACGCCGGTTGAAGTTGTCGCTGCCCACGCTGGCCCACACGTCGTCGACCACGCACACCTTCGCGTGCACGTAGACCGGTGTGCCCTCGTGGTTCTCCAGGTCGAAGACGTGCACCCGGTCCGGTCCGGCCCGCCGGCACGTCTCCAGCGCCTGGTGCCGACCCACGTACTGCGGCCGCTCCGACACCGCCCCCTCCTGGTCGGGCACCCGCGGCACCACGACGACCAGGTGCAGCTCCGGGTTCTCCTCGAGCGCGGTGGCGAACAGCTGGGCCACCTCACGCGACCACAGGTACTGGTCCTCCAGGTAGATCAGCCGCCGCGCCCGGCGGATCGCCTTGGTGTACCCGCGGGCCACCGAGCGCTCGCCCTGCCGGGCGAAGTCGAACGAGGGCAGCACCTTCGGGTAGGTGCGCAGCGTCTGCACGTGGTGCGGCCCGCACTCCGGCGGCGGGGGCGGCTGCTCGGGCAGCGGCGTCGGGTCCATGTGCGACCTCCCCCGGATCGCGAGCACCTTGTCGTGCACCCAGGCGACCGGGTTCTCCGAGTCCGGGCTGGTCGGGTCGTCCCACCGCTCGCGGAACACGGTGTCCAGCACGCCGACGACGGGTCCGCGCAGCTGCAGCTGGACGTCGTGCCACGGCGGCCGCTCCCCGTAGGCCGAGGACATCGACTGCGGCTGGGGGTCACCCCGGTGCTCGGCGTCGTCCCGGCGGGAGTGGCACAGGTCGATCCCGCCGGCGAAGGCGACGTCGGCCTCCGGTCGCCCGACGTGCCGGAGCACCACGAACTTCTGGTGGTGGCTGCCCAGCCGGCGCACCCGCTGGTCGAGCACCACCACCCCACCGGCCTCCTCGATCGCCTCGTCGAGGGAGGCGTTCTCCTCCTTGCTGAAGCTCAGGCCGTCCCAGTGCGACCGCCAGATCAGCCCCCGCACGCACACGCCCCGCCGGGCGGCGTCGGCGAACAGCTCGCCCACCGTCGGTCCCTCGTCGCGGAGCAGCTCGTCGGGGTCCCCGCGCCAGTCGGTGAAGAGCAGGTGGTCGCCCGCGGTCAGCCCCTGCACCGCGGTGACCAGGCGGTCGAAGTAGGCCGCGCCGTGCACCAGCGGTTCGGCGAGGTTGCCCGCCGTCCAGGCCGGGATCACGGTGTCGGGGTTGCCGCGCTCGGCGCCGGTGAGCAGCCAGTCCTCGGGGTCGGTCACCCGGTGATCCAATCGCCTCGGCAGCGCGCTGCACACCCCGGTGCGCGCCGTCCGCCTCCTGGCGCAGCTGGGCTGGTCGGCGCCGGTAGCCTGGACCCGTGGCCCTGGTGGTGCAGAAGTACGGCGGCTCCTCCGTCGCGAACGCCGAGCGCGTCAAGCGCGTGGCCGAGCGCATCGTCGAGGCGAAGAAGAACGGCGACGACGTGGTCGTCGTCGTCTCCGCCATGGGCGACACGACCGACGAGCTGCTCGACCAGGCCAGCCAGATCACCGCGGACCCGCCGGGCCGCGAGCTCGACATGCTGCTCACCGCCGGTGAGCGCATTTCGATGGCGCTGCTGGCCATCGCGATCTCCACCCACGGCTACGAGGCCCGGTCGTTCACCGGCTCGCAGGCCGGGGTGATCACCACCTCCAGCCACGGCAAGGCGCGGATCATCGACGTCACCCCGGGCCGGCTGCGCGACGCCCTCGACGACGGCTCGATCGTCATCGTCGCCGGGTTCCAGGGCGTCAGCCAGGACACCAAGGACGTCACCACGCTCGGCCGCGGCGGCTCGGACACCACCGCGGTCGCCGTCGCCGCCGCGCTGAACGCCGACGTCTGCGAGATCTACACCGACGTCGACGGCGTCTTCACCGCCGACCCGCGGATCGTCCCCAACGCCAAGCGGCTGGAGACGGTCACCTACGAGGAGATGCTCGAGCTGGCCGCCTCCGGGGCGAAGGTGCTCATGCTCCGCTGCGTCGAGTACGCCCGCCGGTACGGCATCCCGGTGCACGTCCGCAGCTCCTACTCACAGCTCCCCGGCACGATCGTGGCCGGCTCGATGGAGGACCTCACCGTGGAACAGGCGATCATCACCGGCGTCGCGCACGACCGGAGCGAGGGCAAGATCACCGTCTCCGGCGTCCCCGACCGCCCGGGTGAGGCCGCGCAGATCTTCCGGGTGCTCGCCGACGCCGAGATCAACATCGACATGATCGTGCAGAACGTCTCCACCGAGGCGAAGCTGACCGACATCTCCTTCACGCTCCCCAAGAGCGACGGCCCGGCGGCCATCGCCGCGCTGGAGCGGGTCAAGCACACGGTGGGGTACACCGGCGTCAGCTTCGACCAGCACATCGGCAAGGTCTCCCTGGTGGGCGCCGGCATGCGCTCCCACCCCGGCGTCTCGGCGAAGTTCTTCGGCGCGCTCGCCGACGCCGGGGTCAACCTCGAGCTGATCAGCACCTCGGAGATCCGCATCTCCGTGGTCTGCCGCGACACCGACGTCGACCTCGCCGTCCGCGCGGTGCACGACGCGTTCGACCTCGGCTCCGAGCAGGCCGAGGCAGTGGTCTACGGAGGTACCGGACGATGAGCCGCCCGCTGCACCTGGGCATCGTCGGCGCGACCGGTCAGGTCGGCGTGGCGATGCGCTCCATCCTGGCCGAGCGGGGCTTCCCGCTGGCCTCGATCCGGTTCTTCGCCTCCGCCCGCTCGGCGGGCAGCACGCTCCCCTGGGGCGACGGCGAGGTCGTCGTCGAGGACGCCGCCACCGCCGACCCCACCGGGCTGGACGTCGCGCTGTTCTCCGCCGGCGCCTCCACCTCCCGGGCCCTGGCGCCGCGGTTCGCCGCGGCCGGTGTCACGGTGATCGACAACAGCTCCGCGTTCCGCCGCGACCCGGCGATCCCGCTCGTCTGCAGCGAGGTCAACCCCGGCGACATCGCGCTGGCCGCCGAGGGCCGGATCATCGCCAACCCGAACTGCACCACGATGGCCGCGATGCCGGTGCTCAAGCCGCTGCACGACGAGGCCGGCCTGGTGCGCATCGTGGCCAGCACCTACCAGGCGGTCTCCGGCTCCGGGGTGGCCGGCGTCCGCGAGCTGCACGGGCAGGCCCTCGCCGTCGTGGAGAAGGCCGACGAGCTGGCCTACGACGGGTCGGCCGTGGCGTTCCCCGCCCCGGGCGTCTACGTCGCACCGATCGCCTTCAACGTGCTGCCGATGGCGGGGTCGGTCGTCGACGACGGGTCGTTCGAGACCGACGAGGAGCAGAAGCTCCGCAACGAGAGCCGCAAGATCCTCGGCATCCCCGACCTGCGGGTCTCCGGCACGTGCGTCCGGGTGCCGGTGTTCACCGGGCACTCGCTGTCGCTGAACGTCGAGTTCGCCCGGCCGCTGTCGGTGGCCCGGGCCACCGAGCTGCTGGCGGGCGCGCCGGGGGTGCAGCTGGTCGACGTCCCGACCCCGCTCCAGGCCGCCGGTCAGGACCCGTCGTACGTCGGCCGGATCCGGCAGGACGGCGACCGGGGCCTCGCGCTGTTCGTCTCCAACGACAACCTGCGCAAGGGCGCCGCCCTGAACACCGTGCAGATCGCGGAGCTCATCGCCGCGTCCCGCTGACCGCCGGCGGGCTCAGCCCGCCGGCGTCCCGGCCGGCGCCGCGGCGTGGTGGCGGCCGATCGGCAGCATCAGCGGCCGGCCGGAGATCGGGTCCACGACGACCCGGCTCTCCAGGCCGAACACCGCCCGCACGCACTCCTCGGTGAGCACGTCCGCCGGCTCCCCGGTGGCGTGCACCCGCCCGTCCGCCATGGCCACCAGGTGGTCGGCGTAGCGGGCGGCCATGTTTAGGTCGTGCAGGACCATCACGACCGTCGTCCCGCGCGAGTGGTTGAGGTCGGTCAGCAGGTCGAGCACCTCGATCTGGTGGCTGACGTCGAGGAACGTCGTCGGCTCGTCCAGCAGCAGCAGGTCGGTCTGCTGGGCCAGCGCCATCGCGATCCAGACCCGCTGGCGCTGCCCGCCGGACAGCTCGTCGACCGAGCGGTCGGCGAGCTCGGTCGTCTGGGTCGCCTCCAGGGCCGCGGCGACCGCGACGTCGTCCTCGGTGCGCCAGCGGGAGAACACGCTCTGGTGCGGGTGCCGCCCGCGGCCGACGAGGTCGGCCACGGTGATGCCCTCCGGCGCGATCGGCGACTGCGGCAGCAGGCCCAGCGTGCGGGCGAGCTCCTTGGCCGGCAGCCGGTGCACGGCCTTGCCGTCCAGGAGCACCCGGCCGTCGCGCGGCGCCAGCAACCGGGTCATCGAGCGGAGCAGCGTCGACTTCCCGCAGGCGTTGGCCCCGACGATCGCGGTGATCCGGCCCGGCGGCACGACGAGGTCCAGGCCGTCGATGACCGTGCGCTCGCCGTAGCCGAGGGTGAGCCCCTCGGCCCGGAGGGAGTGGTCGGTGGTCACAGTGCTCTCCGTTCGCTTCCGCGGGGGGCCGCGCTCACAGCGAGCCCCCGGCGCGGTTGGTGCGGGCGATCAGGTAGATCAGGTACGGGGCGCCCAGCACGCCGGTGATGACGCCCACCGGGAAGCGGGTGCCGAAGGCGTACTGGCCGCAGAGGTCGGCGACCAGCACCAGCACGGCACCGACCAGCGCAGCCGGGACCAGCAGCGAGCCGTTCGGGCCCACGATGCGCGCCGCGATGGGCCCGGCGAGGAACGCGACGAAGGCGATCGGCCCGCAGGCGGCGGTGGCGAAGGCGATGATCGCGACCGCGGCGACCAGCGCGGCGACCCGGGTCCGCTCGACCCGCACCCCCAGGGCGGCCGCGGTGTCGTCGCCCAGCTGCACGGCGCCCAGGTCGCGGGTCAGCGCCAGCAGCACCGGGCCCAGCAGCACCAGCACGACCAGCGCCGGCAGCACGCGCTCCCAGGTGACGCCGTTGAGGCTGCCGCTCAGCCAGCGGCTGGCCTCCTGCAGGTCCCACTGGCCGGCGCGGGACAGCACGTAGGCGATGACGCTGTGCAGCATCGCCGCCATGCCGATCCCGATCAGGATGAACCGGGTGCCCGCGCCGCCGTCCTTGTAGGCCAGCAGGTAGATCACCAGCGCCACCACGAGGCCGGCCACGATCGCGAACGCGGAGACCGCCGTCCCGCCCAGGCCAAGCACCACGATCGCGACGGCCGCCGCGGCGCTCGCGCCGGTGCTGATGCCGATCACGTCGGGGCTGGCCAGCGGGTTGCGCAGCATGGTCTGGAAGGTGACGCCGGACAGGCCGAAGCTCAGCCCGGCGACGACCGCGAGGGTGGCGCGGGGGAGCCGCAGCCGGCCCACGGTGAACGACGCACCCGCGACGTCCTGGCCCAGCACGACCCGCAGGACGTCGCCGGGCGGGTAGAACGTGCGGCCGACCATCAGCGTGACGGCGTACAGCGCGACCACCAGGACGGCGAGCACCAGCACGACCAGGCGCCGGCGGGAGGCGCGGCGGACGCGACCGCGGGCGACGGCCTCGACCGCGGACGGCGCGGCGACGAGCCCGGCGCTCACAGCTCGCGGACCTTCTGCCGGCGGACGATGGCCATGAAGAACGGCGCCCCGATCAGCGCGGTGATGATGCCGACGTCGATCTCGCTGGGCCGGGCCACGATCCGGCCGAGCACGTCGGCGGCGACCAGCAGGCAGGCGCCGGTGAGGGCGGAGAAGGGCAGCAGCCACCGGTGGTCGACGCCCACCAGCAGCCGGCACAGGTGCGGGACGACGAGGCCGACGAAGCCGATGGGGCCGGCGACGGCGGTGGCCGCGCCGCAGAGCAGGACTGCCCCGCCGGCCGCGACGCCGCGGACCAGCACGACCCGCTCGCCGAGGCCCGCGGCGAGCTCGTCGCCGAGCGCCAGCGAGTTGAGGCTGCGGGCCGACAGCAGGCTGAGCACGAAGCCGACGACGAGGAACGGCAGCACCTGCCGGATGCTCTCGTAGCCCGCGCCACCGACCCCGCCGACCTGCCAGGACTGCACGTTGCCGGCGATGTCGCCACGCGGCAGCGCGACCGCGGTGATGAACGAGGTGAGCGCGGCGGACGTGGCGGCCCCGGCCAGCGCGAGCTTGAGCGGGGTGGCGCCGCCGCGGCCGAGTGACCCGACGGCGTAGACGAACACCGCGGCGACGGCGGCACCGGCGATCGCCGTCCAGATGATGCTGGTCGCCGAGAACAGCCCGAACCAGGCGAGGCCGACGACGACGGCCAGCGAGGCGCCCATGTTGATGCCCAGGACACCCGGGTCGGCCAGCGGGTTGCGGGTGACGCCCTGCATCACCGCGCCGGAGAGCCCGAGGGCGGCACCGACGACCACGGCCAGCAGGGTGCGGGGGATCCGCTTGGCCACGGCGGCCTGGTCGAGCCCCTCGGCCGAGCCGCCCAGCGCGGCGACGATGTCGGACCAGCCGACCTCGCGGGAGCCGATCGCGACCGAGGTGGCCAGCAGCAGCACCAGGACGGCGGTGACGACCAGCAGCCAGGCGAACCGGACCGACCCCGGACGCCGCGCGGGGGCGGTGTCCGGGGCCGGTGGGGAGACGACCGAGGTCACGACGCCTTGGCGGCGGCCTCGGCGAGCATCCCGACGTAGTCCTCGAGCACCCAGGAGATCGCCAGCGGGGTGGGGTTGGCGGCGGTGCCCAGCGGGGTGTCCGGCAGCAGGACGACCGCCCCGTTGCGGACGGCGGGGATCTGCGAGAGCAGCGGGTCGGCGTTCAGCGCGTCGATCAGCGCCTGGTCGCCGTAGGTGACGATCACGTCGACGTCGTTGAACGCGTCGACCTGCTCGGCGCTGACGGTGCCGGAGAACGCCTCGGGGTCGCTGGAGGCCTCCTGCACGCTGGCCGGGGTGGTGAGCCCCATGTCCTCGAAGAACGCGGCGCGGGTGTCGAACGGCGTGTAGAAGCTGACCTCGCTGAGGTCGGTGGTGTCGACGTGGGTCATGAACATCGCCGACTTGCCCTCGAGCTCGGGGCTGGCCGCGACGGTGTCGGCGATCTCCTGCTCGATCTCGGCGACGAGCTCCTCGCCCTCGGTGGCCATGCCCATGCCGGCGGCGTTGACCTCGATGACGTCACGCCACCCGGTCGCCCACGGCGCCTCGGGGTAGGCGACGACCGGGGCGATCTCGCTGAGGGTGTCGTAGTCCTCCTGGGTCAGGCCCGAGTAGGCGGCCAGGATGACGTCGGGGTCGGTGTCCGCGACGGCCTCGAAGTCGATGCCGTCGGTCTCGTCGAACAGCACCGGGGTCTCGGCGTCGAGCTCCGTGAGGCGCTCCTCGACCCAGGGCAGCAGGCCGTTGCCGTCGTCGTCGCCGAAGTTGGCCGCGGCCATGCCGACGGGGACGACGCCGAGGGCCAGCGGCACCTCGTGGTTGGCCCAGTTCACCGTGGCCACGCGCTCGGGCTCGCCCTCGATCGTCGTCGTCCCGAAGGCGTGCTCGATCGTGACCGAGCCGGAGTCGCCGGAGCCCTCGGAGTCGGCCGCGGCGGACGAGGAGTCCGAGCCGCAGGCGGAGAGCGCGCCGGCCAGCAGGGCGGCGGAGGTGAGCGCGAC
The DNA here is from genome assembly GCF_014195485.1 of Modestobacter versicolor. NCBI lineage: Bacteria > Bacillati > Actinomycetota > Actinomycetes > Geodermatophilales > Geodermatophilaceae > Modestobacter > Modestobacter versicolor. Next base: position 2,678,060 of record NZ_JACIBU010000001.1, on the reverse strand, counting down.
GAGGCGCGGTGCGCGGCGCATGGTGTCCTTCCAGATCTGCCCTCCGCGCCCGGGTGCGGGCGGGGTCGGGGTGAGGCGTCGGCAGCCTCTCACACTGAGGAAAGGCTTGCCTAACCGAACCTAGAGCCCGTGGCACCCGGTGTCGATCACGAGGCGGTCACGGCCGGGTGTGCACTGGGACACACCCGGCCGCCGGCGCTACGGGCGGACGTGCCGCAGCGCGAAGGACAGCGCGACCTCGACCTGGCGGATCGTCTCCTCCACCACCAGCGACCCGTGACCGGCGTCGAAGCGGTAGACCTCGTGCGCCTTGCCCCGCTCGCCGAGCGCGGCCAGGTAGTTGTCGATCTGCCGGATCGGGCAGCGGGGGTCGTTCGCCCCGGCGACGACCAGCACCGGCGCGGCCACCGCGTCGACGTAGGTCAGCGGCGAGGAGCGCACGTAGACGTCGTGCACCTCGTCGGGGGAGCCGCCGAACAGCGCCCGGTCGTAGGCCCGCAGGCCCTCCATCTCGTCCTCGTAGGCGGCCAGGTAGTCCGCCACCGGCACCTCGGCGATGCCTGCCGCCCAGCGCTCCGGCTGCGTGCCGAGCCCCAGCAGGGTGAGGAAGCCGCCCCACGAGCCGCCGGACAGCAGCGCCCGGGCCGGGTCGACGACGCCCTCGGCGACCAGCGCGTCGTACACCGCCGCGACGTCCTCGAGCTCGGTGAGCCCCGGCCGGCCGGTGAGCGCGTCGCGCCACTCGCTGCCGTAGCCGGTCGACCCGCGGTAGTTCACGTGCACCACGGCGTAGCCGGCGTCCACGTAGGCCGCCCGCCGAGCCCGGTACGAGTCGTCGTCCTGGGCCTCCGGGCCGCCGTGCACCAGGAACGCCGTGGCGTACGGGACCTCCCCGGCCGGCCGCACCAGCAGCGCGTGCACGTCGCCCCCGGGGCCGGGCACCCAGCGGTCCTCGACCGGGTGGGCGGCCGGCGGCTCGTCGCCCGGCGCGGCCAGCACGACGGGGCCGTCGGCCCGGCGGATCACCGGCGGCCGCTCCGACGAGGACCAGGCCAGCTCGACGGTGCCGTCGGGCCGGGCACTGGCGCCCCGGACGACGCCCCGCGGGGTGTCCAGCCGCTCCAGCGTGCCGGTGACCAGGTCGTAGCGGTACAGCTCGCTGCGCGCGGCGGTGTCGTGCCCGACCAGCAGCGCGGTGCCGTCGGGGTACCAGCCGGCCGTGACGTCGCCGGGCAGGTCGAGCACCAGCTCGGTCTCGGTGTCGGCGACGACGTCCCAGATCAGCAGCTCCTCGCGGCCGCGGCGCTCGTGGCCGACCAGCAGCCGCTGGTCACCGGCCACCGGGGCGAAGCTGAGCGCGTGCAGGCCGCGGCCCTCGCCGTCCCACTTGTCGGCGACCAGCCCCAGGCCGTCGGTGCGCAGCACCCGCAGCGCCGGGTAGCGGGGGTCGCCGTGCTCGGAGTGCGAGAACACCAGCAGCGAGTCGTCCCGCGAGAGCGCGTCGACCGAGGCGGTGTCGGCGGTGCGGTAGAACACCGACGCGGTGCCGCCGACCGGGGAGATCCACAGCTCGCTGCCGTCGTCGGTGGACCGGCCGGCGAGGACGACGCGGTGGCCGATCTCCAGCCCGGCGGGGTAGGCCGGCCCGACGTCCGGCAGCGCCACGGTGTCCGGGCCGCCGGCGAACGGCTGGGTCATCCAGACGCCGAACTCGTCGCCGTCGGTGTCGGCGAACCACCAGATCGTCTCGCCGTCGGGCGACAGCGTGGCCGCGAGCGTGCCGTTGGGGCGGTCGGTGACCTGCCGGTGGGTGTCGGTGTCCCGGTCCCAGGCGTACTGCTCGACGACGCCGCTGACGTCGGAGGAGTACAGGTTGCGCTGCGGGGCGTCCTCGGCCCAGTCCGGCAGGCTGACCCGCGGGGCGCGGAAGCGCGCCTGCCACCGGGCGGTCACCTCCGGCGGGAGGGCGGGGGAGCTGGTCTGCGTCGGCTCGGCAGTCACCGGCTCATCTTCCCCCTGCGCCGGCCCCCGCCTGCTGGCCGGTCGGCTCGTCGGCCACGTCCGCGCCCCGGACGTCGCCGATCAGCTGCTCCAGCACGTCCTCCAGCGCCACCAGCCCGAGCACCCGGTCACCGGCGCTCACCAGGCCCAGGTGCGACCCCGACCGCCGCATCTCCTGCAGCACCTCCGGCAGCGGCTCGTCGGGCGACACCTGCACGAACGCCTTGACCGCCTGGTCGGGCACCCGCTGGTCCCGGGACGTCGGTCCGCTGCCCAGCACGTCCTTGACGTGCACGTAGCCGGTCAGCGCGCCGTCCTCCGAGCGCACCGGGTACCGGCTGTAGCCGTGCTCGGCGACGACCGCCTCCAGCTGCCGCGGGGTGGAGCTGCGGGGCACGGTGACCAGCGAGCCGGGCTCCAGCAGCACCGAGCGGACGTCGTGCTGCTCGAAGGTGAGCGCCCCGGTCGCCAGCTCGCTGACCTCGTCGCCCAGCAGCCCCTCCTTGCGGGACTGGGAGATCATCGACCGGATCTCGCCCTCGTCGAAGCTCGCCGACACCTCGTCGGTCGGCGTCACGCCGAACAGCCGCACGAAGGCGTTGGCGGTGACGTTGAAGAACCAGATGAACGGCTTGAGCAGCCGCACCATCAGGGCCAGCGGCGGGCCCAGTGCGATCGCCGCCCGGCTGGGCCCGGCGATGGTGATGTTCTTGGGCACCATCTCGCCCAGCACCATGTGCAGCACGGTGACCAGCGCCAGCGCGATCACCAGGGCGATCGGGTGCAGCAGCTGGTCGGGCACGCCCGCGGCGTGCAGCGGGGCCTCGATCAGGTGCGCGACGGCCGGCTCGCCGATCGCGCCGAGCCCGAGCGAGCACAGCGTGATGCCCAGCTGCGCGCCGGCCATCATCTGCGACACGTTGCGCATCGCGGCCAGCGTCTTCTGCGCGCGCACCGACCCGGCCGCGGCCCGCGGCTCGATCTGGTCGGCCCGGGCGCTGACCAGCGCGAACTCGGCGGCGACGAAGAACGCGTTGCCCAGCAGCAGGGCGACCAGCACGAGCAGGCTCAGCGAGTCGCTCATGCCTGCGCCACCTCCCGCTCGGGCGTCGCGACCGGGGCGTCGGTGAGCGGCCCGTCGTCCTCGGTGCCCGGCTCGGCCGGCAGCGGCGCGGACCGCAGCCGGGAGACCCGGCGACCCTCCACGCCGGCCACGGTGAACCGCCAGCCCTCGACCTCGACCGTGTCGCCCTCGGCGGGCAGCCGGGCAAGCCGCTCGATCACGAACCCGGCGACGGTCTCGTAGCGGCCCTCCGGGACCGGGATCCCGGTGCGCTCGCGCACCTCGTCGGGGCGGAGCAGCCCGGACAGCAGCCAGTCCTCGCCGTCGCGGCGCAGCTGGCGCAGCGGCCGGTCGGTCTCGTCGGTGATCTCCCCGACCAGCTCCTCGACGATGTCCTCGAGGGACACGATGCCGTGCGTCGCGCCCCACTCGTCGACCACCAGGGCCAGTTGCAGCCCCTGGTCGCGGAGCAGGTCCAGCAGCGGGTCCAGGTGCAGCGAGGAGGGGACGGCGAGCACCGGTTCGGCCAGCTCGCCGGCGGTGCGCTGCAGCCGCTCCTCCTCCGGGACGGCGACCGCGTTCTTCACGTGCACCACGCCGGTGACCTCGTCCAGGTCGGCGCCGTACACCGGGAACCGCGAGTACCCGGACCGGATCGCCGCGTCGATCACGTCGGCGGCGGTCGCCGCGGAGCTCAGCGTCCACAGCCGGGTCCGCGGGGTCATCACGTCGGTGGCGAACTTCTCCCGCAGCCCGAGCGAGCGGCTGAGCAGCCGCGCGGCGACGGGGGAGAGGTCGCCCTCCTCGGCCGAGCGGCGGGCGACCGCGGCCAGGCCCTCGGCGTCGCGGGTGTCGTCCAGCTCCTCGCGCGGCTCGAAGCCCAGCCGGCGCACGATCGCGTTGGCCAGCCGCTGCAGGCTGCGGACCACCGGGCCGGTCAGCGTGGTGAACGCCCGCATGCCGGGCGCGATGAGCGAGGCGACGCGCAGCGGCCGGGCGATCGCCAGGTTCTTCGGGCCGAGCTCGCCGAGGATCATCTGCAGGTAGGTGGCCAGGAAGATGGCCAGCGCGATCGCGATCGGCGTGCTGGTGCTCTCGGGCAGGCCGACGCCCTCGAGCACCGGCTCCAGCAGCCCGCCGAGCGCCGGCTCGGCGAGGAACCCGACCACCAGGGTGGTGAGGGTGATCCCCAGCTGGGCGGCCGAGAGCTGGGTGGACAGCCCGCGCAGGGCCTTCACCACGCCCTCGGCACCGGTGTCGCCGGCCCGGGCGGCCTCTTCGGCCTTGCCCCGGTCGACGGTGGTGAGGGAGAACTCGGCCGCGACGAAGAACCCCGTGAGAGCGGTCAACAGCACGGCCGCCAGGAGGAGCAGCCATTCGGTCATCCGGGACGGGATGCCCGGACGGGCTGGTCCGGAAACGACTCAGGGACCGCCGATCGGCGGTCCCTGAGTGGCTGGTCGGGGTGACAGGATTTGAACCTGCGGCCTCGTCGTCCCGAACGACGCGCGCTACCAAGCTGCGCCACACCCCGAGGTGCGTCGACAACTGTAACCGACGCGCTGCCGGGCTCAGGCAGGTGGTCGGGCGTCCCGCGCGGTGAGGGTCAGCAGCGTCGCCTCGGGCGGGCAGGCGAGCCGGTAGGGCGCGTACGGGCTGGTGCCCAGCCCGGCCGAGACGTGCAGCCAGGTGCCGGTCGGGTGGGCTGCGGTGGGCTCGGCCCAGCGGTGCAGCCAGCGCACGCGCTGCCGGTCGATGCCGCAGTTGGTCACCAGCGCGCCGTAGAAGGGCACCCGCAGCTGGCCGCCGTGGGTGTGCCCGGCGAGCACCAGGTCGTGGCCGTCGGCGGCGAACCGGTCGAGCACCCGGGGCTCGGGGGAGTGGACCAGCCCGATCCGGACGTCGGCCGCCGGGTCGGCCGGCCCGGCGACGTCGTCGTACCGGTCCAGCTGCAGGTGCGGGTCGTCGACACCGGCGAAGGCGATCCGGGTGCCGGCCACGGTCAGCGTCCCGGTGGTGTTGGTCAGGTCCAGCCAGCCGCGGCCGGCCATCGCGTCGCGCAGGTCGCGCCAGGGCAGCGGGTCGCCGTGCACCCGCTTGTGGTCGGTCTTGAAGTACTTGAGCGGGTTCTTCGGGCGCGGCGCGTAGTAGTCGTTGCTGGCCAGCACGAACGCGCCGGGCAGCGCCAGCAGCGGTTCGAGGGCGCGCAGCGTGCCCGGGACGGCGTCCATCCCGGCCAGGTTGTCGCCGGTGTCGACGACCAGGTCCGGCTGCAGGTCGGCGAGCCCGGCCACCCACTCCTGCTTGCCGCGCTGGCCGGCGGTCATGTGCAGGTCGGACAGGTGCAGCACCCGGAGCGGTGCGGAGCCCGGAGGCAGCACCGGCACGTCGAAGCGGCGCAGCGTCCAGCGGGTGCGCTCGATCAGGCTCGCGTAGGCGACCGTGGCGGCGCCGGTCGCGAGGACGGCCGTGGGGACGGCGGTGGTCGCGCGCATGCCCGGAGCGTACGGGCGGCGGAACTCCGTCGTCCCCGCCCGGGCGCAGGTGGCACGCTGGCCGGGTGGCTGAACTGAAGGACCGACTGCGCACCGACCTGACCACCGCGATGAAGGGCCGTGACGAGCTGAGCACCGCCACGCTGCGGATGGTGCTCTCCGCCGTCTCCGCCGAGGAGGTGTCCGGCAAGGAGGCGCGCGAGCTGACCGACGACGACGTGATGGCGGTGCTCCGCCGGGAGGCGAAGAAGCGCCGCGAGGCCGCCGAGGCGTTCGCCGGCGCCGGGCGCGCGGAGCAGGCCGAGCGGGAGCGGGCGGAGGAGGGCGTGATCGCCGCCTACCTGCCGGCGCAGCTGGACGACGCCGACCTCGCCGCGATCGTCGCCGACGTGGTGACCCGGACCGGGGCGTCCGGGATGAAGGACATGGGCCGGGTCATGGGCGCGGTGACCGGCACGGTCGCCGGCCGGGCCGAGGGCGGCCGGGTCGCCGCCGAGGTGCGCCGCCAGCTGGGCTGACGGCTGCGGGGACCATCTCCGGCCCCGTCGCAGGGGCCCGACCCGAGCGGAGCGAGGGTCGGGGGGGGGGGGCGACGGGGTCCTTTCTCAGCCGGGGATGCCGTCGCCGTTGGTGTCCGGCGGCACCGCGCCCGGGTCAGCGGCCGGCGGGACGACGGCGGCGGGCGGCGCCGGGGCCTGGCCCCCGCCGTTGCCGCCCCCGCCCCCGTTGCCGCCGTTCCCGTTGCCGTTGCCGTTGCCCTCGGACTCGGGGCGCGGCGCCGGAGCACCGCTGCCCTTCGTCCCGGCGGCGACGGCCGGGTCGGCCGGCGGGAACTCGCGGGTCGGTCCCTGCTCCAGGATCGGTGCCATCGCGTCACGCCAGATCGTGGCCGGCTTGTTGCCGCCGTAACCGCCGACGTTCTGGTTCTCCTTGGGGTTGAGCACCATCACGCTGGCCGCGTACTCGGGCGTCATGCCGACGAACGCCGCGGAGTACTGGTTCTGCGAGGTCCCGGTCTTGCCGGCGATCTGGTGGCCGGGGACGTTGGCGTTGCGGCCGGTGCCGCTGATGACGTCGTCGGTCATCGCGTTGACCAGGGTGTTGGCGACCCCCGGCGGGATGGCGGCGGCGGTGCAGTTGTCGTTCTTGACCAGCGGCTGGCCGTCGTCGCCGAGGACCGGCTGACCGGCGGCGTCCAGGATCTGCACCACCGGGGTCGGGTCGCACTGGGTGCCGCTGGCGGCCAAGGTCGAGTACGCGCTGGCCAGGTAGAGCGGGCTGGTCGCGAACGGGCCGAGGGTGAACGAGCCCATCTCGCCCTCGACGATCTGGGTGGCCTGCTCCTCGGGCAGGTTCAGGCCCATCCGCTGGGCCGCGCTGACCGGGCCCGCGACGCTGCCGAGGGTGTCCTCCAGCGCGACGAAGTAGGTGTTCGAGGAGCGGGTCAGCGCGTCGTGCATGGTCAGCGTGTTCGGCAGCGTGCCGACGTTGCCGATCGGGCCGTAGGGGGCGCCGCGGGTGCCGCCGTTCTGCTTGAACACCCGGGAGAAGTACGGGTCGCTGGTGGTCTGGGAGTAGTTGATCCCGTACCCGGCCTCCAGGGCCGCGGCGGCGGTGAACACCTTGTAGGTCGAGCCGGAGCCCTGGCTCGCCGCGACGTTGAGGTTCACCGACTCGCAGGAGGCGTCGACGGTGACGTCGCAGCCGTAGCGCCGGTTGACGCTCATCGCCAGCACCTTGCCGGTGCCCGGCTCCAGCGCGGTGTAGATGCCGGCCAGCGAGTTGCCCATCTCGATGGTGTTCAGCACGGCCTGGTCGCCGGCGGCCTGCATGTCCGGGCGCATCGTCGTCTGGATGGTCCAGCCGGCGCTCTTGAGCTGGTTGGGGTCGATGCCCAGCGTGCCGGTGAGGTGGTTGTAGAGGTAGTCGCAGAAGAAGCCGCCGATGGTGGCGTCGATGCAGCCGTTGCGCGGGCTCTCGCCCTCCACGACCGCGATCGGCGCGGCCATCAGGTCGGCCAGCTCCTGGTCGGTGAGCGGCTGGTCGCCCCGCTCGCCGGCGCCGTGGCCGAGGTCGTGCATCCGCTGGAGGACCTGGTTGCGGCGGGTCTTGCCGGCCTCCGGGTCGATGATCGGGTCGTCGTTGGTCGGGCTCTGCACCAGACCGGCCAGCACCGAGGCCTGCGGCAGCGTGAGGTCGATCGCGTTCACGCTGAAGTACTTCTGCGCGGCGGCCTGGATGCCGTAGGCGCCCTCGCCGAAGTAGGCGATGTTCAGGTAGCGGGTGAGGATCTCGTCCTTGGAGTAGGTCTGCTCCAGGGCCAGCGCGAGCCGGGCCTCGCGGAGCTTGCGGCCGACCGTCTGGTCGTCGGCGGCCTCCCGCTCCTCGGGCGTGGTGGCCGTCTGCAGCAGGGTCTGCTTGACCAGCTGCTGGGTCAGCGTCGAGCCGCCCTCCTCGACCCGGCCCGCGGCCAGGTTCTTCGCCAGCGCACGCATGGTGCCCTGCACGTCGAGGCCGTTGTGCTCGTAGAAGCGCGAGTCCTCGATGTCGACGATCGCCTGCTTCATCACCGGGGAGATCTGGTCCGGGGTGACCGGCGCCCGGTTCAGGTCGTAGAACTCGGTGATCAGCGACCCGTCGGCGGCCAGCACCTTGGTGTTGCCGTTGGGGGTCTTGTCGGTGAGCTCGACCGGGAGGGCGTCGAGGAGCGAGGAGGAGTTGCGGGCGACGAGCCCGGCTCCGCCCACGAACGGGAGCAGCATGGCGGCCACCAGCGCCCCGGCCACCACGATCATCGTGACCAGCTTGGCGAGGGCACCCAGACGGAAGCGCGCAGACTCGGACATCGCAGGCCAAGGTACCTGTCCCGGAGGCCTCCGTGCCGTGCCCCGGACGCCGACGCGCGGGCGCTGTCGGAGGTCGTCCCCGGAGCGGGGTCGGATCGGGTGCCGGGTGCTCGGCCCGTGGTGGTCAGCCCGCCGCGGGGCGCACCGGGAGCACCCGGCTGCGGGGGGTCCCCGTGCCGGTGTCGCCCTCCGCGGCCAGCAGCGCCTCGCCCATCACCCGGAGGCCCTCGAGGTCGTGCACGTCGCCGGCGGCGGCCGGCACCGTGCGGATCGGCACCTCGGGGTGCGCGCTGGTGAAGCGGTCGGCCAGCCGCTGCTCGCGGGCGGCCACCGTCATCCGCTCGGCGTGCACGCGCAGCGCACCGGCGGCGAGCTTCGCGCCCTTGCCGCCGGCCTCGGCGACCGCCTCGGCGGCCGCCTCGGCCCGGGTGGCCGACAGCGTGGTCGTCGCCGGCGGGTGGGTGCGGTTGATGACCAGGCCGGCCAGCGGCATGCCCTCGGTGGAGAGCCGGTCGACGAAGTAGGAGGCCTCGCGCAGCGCGTCGGGCTCCGGGGCGGCCACCACGACGAAGGAGGTGCCGGGCTGGCGGAGCAGCTCGTAGGTCGCCGTCGCGCGCTCGCGGAAGCCGCCGAACATGGTGTCCAGCGCGGAGACGAACGCCGAGATGTCGTTGAGCAGCTGGCCGCCGAGGATCTTGCTGATGATCCGGCTGAACAGCATGAAGCCCGCACCCACCAGCCGGACCCCGGCCCGCCCGCCGGCCCGGGCCGGTGCGGTCAGCAGCCGGATCATCGTGCCGTCGAGGAAGCGGCTCATCCGGTTCGGTGCGTCCAGGAAGTCCAGCGCCGACCGGGACGGCGGGGTGTCGACGATGACCAGGTCCCACTTCTCGCTGGCCCGCAGCTGGCCCAGCTTCTCCATCGCCATGTACTCCTGCGTGCCGGCGAAGGACGACGAGAGCGCCTGGTAGAAGGGGTTGGCGAAGATCACCTCGGCCCGCTCCGGGGTCGAGTGCGCGGACACGACGTCGTCGAACGTCCGCTTCATGTCCAGCATCATCGCGGAGAGCTCACCGGGCGCCCCGGGCGTCTCGACCACCCGCGGCTCGTTGTCCAGCTCGACCAGGCCGAGCGACTGGGCCAGCCGCCGGGCCGGGTCGATGGTGAGGACGACGACCTGCCGGCCCGCCTCCGCCGCGGCCAGCGCGAGCGCCGCCGACGTCGTCGTCTTGCCCACCCCGCCGGAGCCGCAGCAGACGATGATCCGGGTGTCCCGGTCGGCGACCAGGGCGGCGAGGTCCAGCGGCGGCGCGGGGGCCGGCCGGCGGGGGGCGGTCACGCCGCGGCCTCGGTCTGCAGGTGCCCCTCGAGCCGGTCGGCCAGCTCGAACAGGCAGCCCAGGTCGATGGGGGAGGTGGACAGCGGCAGCTCGACCACCGGGCGGCCCAGCGCCTCGACGTCCCCGCGCAGCGCGTCCTGCGCCACCCACCGCTGGGCGTGCTCGACCGCCTCGGCCGCCAGCCCGTCGGCGACCTGCTGGGCACCCTGCACGTTCGCCGCGGTGAGCGCGGGCAGCAGGTCGGCGCCGGTCAGCCGCCCCTCGGCGGTGCGGCTGAGGCTCGCGGCCGGAAGCAGCGGCTCGGCGGCCATGTTGACGATCACCGAGCCGACCGGCAGCCCGGCCGCGGTCAGCTCCCCGATCGCGTCGGCGGTCTCCTGCACGGGCATGTCCTCCAGCAGCGTGACCAGGTGCACGGCGGTCTGCGGCGAGCGGAGCACCGCCATCACCCCGTCGCTCTGGGTCTTGATCGGCCCGGAGCGGGCCAGCCCGGCGACCTCGCCGGTGACGTTGAGGAAGCGGGTGATCCGGCCGGTCGGCGGGGCGTCGACGACGACGGCGTCGTAGACGTACCGGCCGTCGTGCCGCCGGGTCACCGCCTCCTTGATCTTCCCGGTGAGCAGCACGTCGCGCAGCCCGGGTGCGATCGCGGTGGCGAAGTCGATGGCGCCCATCTTCCGCAGCGCCCGGCCGGCCCGCTTGAGGCTGTAGAACATCTCGAGGTACTCGAGGAAGGCCGCCTCCACGTCGATGGCCAGCGCCTTCACCTCCCCGCCGCCGCGGGCCACGGCGACCCGCCGCTCCTCGTAGGGCAGCGGCGGGGTGTCGAACAGCTGGGCGATGCCCTGCCGCCCCTCGGTCTCGACCAGCAGCACGTGGCGGCCGTCGGCGGCCAGGGAGAGGGCCAGGGCGGCGGCGACCGTGGTCTTCCCGGTCCCGCCCTTGCCCGTCACGACATGGCACCGCACGGGGCTGGGCTCTCCGGTCACGTCTGCGAGCCTACGAGCGCGAGGACCCCGCTGCCCCCCAGCACTCGCGAGCTCGCGGCGGGCTCCTGCAGCGGGGCCGTTCCATCCAGTCACCAGACCGCCTGCGCTAGCGTCGCGCCATGAGCGAACCGGCCCGTGTGACGTGGGAGTACGCCACCATCCCGCTGCTGATCCACAACACCAAGGCGATCCTCGACTCCTGGGGGGTCGACGGCTGGGAGCTGGTGACCGTCCTGCAGGGTCCCGGCGGCGGTGACCAGCTGGTCGCCTACCTCAAGCGCCCGCTGAACCGATGACCGCGCCCGCCCAGAGCTGGACCGCGCGGCTGGCCGAGCTCGGCGTCCGGCTGCCCCCGGTCGCCGCCCCGGTCGCGGCCTACGTGCCGGCGATCCGCACCGGCCAGCTGGTCTTCACCTCCGGTCAGCTGCCCTTCGTCGACGGCGGCCTGCGCCGCACCGGCAAGGTCGGTGGCGCCGTCGACATCGAGGACGCCGCCGCCGACGCCAAGCTGTGCGCGCTCAACGCGCTGGCCGCGATCGACGACCTGGTCGGCCTGGACGCCATCGCCCGCGTCGTCCGGGTGGTCGGCTACGTCGCCAGCGCCGAGGGCTTCAGCGGCCAGCCGCGCGTGGTCAACGGCGCCAGCGAGTTCCTCGGCCGAGTGTTCGGCGAGGCGGGGCAGCACGCCCGCAGCGCCGTCGGCGTCGCCGAGCTGCCGATGAACGCCCCGGTCGAGGTCGAGCTCACCGTCGAGCTGCGATGACCGCACCCGTGCGGCAGGCGGCGACGGTGCTGCTGCTGCGCGACGGTGCCGCCGGTCTCGAGGTCTACCTGCTGCGGCGCACGCAGGGGATGCCCTTCGCCGGCGGGATGAGCGCCTACCCCGGCGGCGGGGTCGACGAGCGCGACGGCGGCACCGACCTGGCCTGGGTCGGCCCGCCCCCGGCCGACTGGGCCGCGGCCTTCGGCTGCGACGAGCGGCTGGCCCGAGAGCTGGTGTGCGCCGCCGTCCGGGAGACCTTCGAGGAGGCCGGCGTGCTGCTGGCCGGGCCGGCCGACGGCTCCGGGGTCGTGCCCGACGTCTCCGGCGACGACTGGGAGGAGCAGCGGCAGGCGCTGCTGGCCCGCGACCTGTCGCTGGCCGAGCTCCTCGCCGGGCGAGGGCTCGCGCTGCGGGCGGACCTGCTGCGGCCCTTCGCGCACTGGATCACCCCGCCGCCGGAGCGCCGCCGGTACGACACGAAGTTCTTCGCCGCGCTGCTGCCCGCCGGGCAGGAGGCGCGCGACGTCTCCGGCGAGGCCGACGAGGCGGTCTGGACGACGCCCGCCGCGGCGCTGCAGGAGCACGCCGCCGGCAGCCGGCCGATGCTGCCCCCGACCATCCACACCCTCGGGCAGCTGGCACCCTTCCCGGACGCCGCCACCGCGCTGACCGGGTCGCCCCCGGCACCGCTGGAACCGATCAGCCCGACGTTCGAGCAGACCCCGGAGGGCCACTACGCGGTGCTGCCCGACGGCACCCGCATCCGGATGGTCGTGCCGCTACCGTCATGAGCTCCTGGACGCGAGAGGCCCGGGACCTGGTCGGTCCCGGGCCTCTCGCGGTCGGTGCTGTGTCAGCGCGCGCGGCGGCGCAGCCGGTCCTCGTCCAGGACGACGACCGACTTGCCCTGCAGCTGGATCCAGCCGCGGTGCACGAAGTCGGCGAGCGCCTTGTTGACCGTCTCGCGGGAGGCGCCGACCAGCTGGGCCAGCTCCTCCTGCGTCAGGTCGTGCTTGACCCGCAGACCGTCGGTCTCGCGGCTGCCGAAGCGGTCGGCCATCTGCAGCAGCGCCTTGGCCACCCGGCCGGGGACGTCGGTGAAGATCAGGTCGGCGACCGAGTCGTTGGTGCGGCGCAGCCGGCGGGCCAGCACGCGCAGCAGCTGCTCACCGATCTCCGGGTGCGCGGTGATCCAGGGGCGCAGCATCGACTGCGGCATCTTGGCCAGCCGGACGTCGGTGACGGCGGTGGCGGTCGCCGTGCGCGGGCCCGGGTCGAACACCGACAGCTCGCCGAACTGGTCCGACGGGCCCATGACGGCCAGCACGTTCTCGCGGCCGTCCGGCGCGCGCCGGGAGAGCTTGATCTTGCCGGACAGGACGACGTAGAGGCTGTCGCCCGACTCGCCCTCGTTGAAGACGACCCGGCCACGGGGCAGCGTCACCGTCTCCAGCGCGCTGGCCACCGGCTCGGCAGCCTCCTCCGACAGCCCCTGGAAGAGACCGGACTGGGCAAGGACCTCGTCCACGTGCACCTCTCGCAACGTCCTCACGGGTGCGATGGCGACCCGCGTCTTCGGTGAGTCTAGGGCCTGTGGCTCGGCTCACCAGTGCACTCAGTCACCGATCTGCCCACTCTGAGTGGCTCCTGGGCGGCCTGGCTTCCGGGATCGGCTCCCGGTGTGGGTGGGATCAGTCGGCGTGCCGGGCGCCGTCGCCGGACTCGGTGACCCGTTCGGTGAGCACCGCCCGCGGCGCCGACCGGGCCCGGCCGGAGCGGCGGGACCGCCACCGGGACATCGCCCGGCGGATGCCGGAGTTGGCCAGCGTGCCGACCTCGCCCTCGGTCGCGGTGCCGAGGAAGTCCTCGACCTCGCGCTGCGAGGTGGGACGGCGCAACGGCTCCTCGACCCGCTCCATGACGAGCAGGAAGGCGATGAGCAGCGGCGGGAACAGGATGACGATGAGGGCGACCACGGACACCTCCTCGGCGACGTCTGCGGGCGGGGAGGCCCGGGGGCGGGGCGACGTCGGTCGTGCGGTCGGTTGGCGTACCCGGTCCGGGCACCGCGGTCGAGTATGACGGGCGCTGCCTGTCAGGGCCGACGCATACCCTCACACGCGTGTCCCGGCCCGCTCCTGCTCCCGATGCCCCGCCGGCCTACACGCGGCCGGCGCCCCCGCGCCGCCCCGGTCGTGCCGCCCGGCTGGGCGTGTCCCCGTTCGACCCGGACGAGAGCCCGCTGGGCCGCACCCGCCGCGCCCGGCGGATGGCCCGCGAGCTGACGGCGATCCACCCCGACGCGCACTGCGAGCTGGACTTCAGCACGCCGCTGGAGCTCCTCGTCGCCACCGTCCTGTCGGCGCAGACCACCGACAGGACGGTGAACAAGGTGACGCCGACGCTGTTCGCCCGGTACCCCGACGCGTACGCCTACGCCGGGGCCGACCGCGCCGAGCTGGAGGAGCTCCTCAAGCCCACCGGCTTCTTCCGGGCCAAGGCCAACTCGGTGATCGGGCTGGGGCAGGCCCTGGTGGAGCGCTTCGACGGCGTGGTCCCCGGCCGGCTCGCCGACCTGGTCACCCTGCCCGGTGTGGGCCGCAAGACGGCGAACGTCGTGCTGGGCAACGCCTTCGACGTCCCCGGGCTCACCGTCGACACCCACTTCGGCCGGCTGGTGCGGCGCTTCGGCTGGACGGCGGAGGAGGACCCGGTCAAGGTCGAGGCCGAGATCGCGGAGATCATCCCGCGGAAGGAGTGGACGATGTTCTCCCACCGGGTGATCTTCCACGGGCGCCGCGTCTGCCACGCGAAGAAGCCCGCCTGCGGGGCCTGCGGGCTCGCCTCCTGGTGCCCCTCCTACGGCATCGGCCCGCTGGACCCCGAGGTCGCGGCGAAGCTGGTCAAGACGCCCGCTGCCTCGGACACCGAGTGAGCCGCGCCCCGCGCGCCCTGGGCGCCCTCCTGCTGCTGCTCGGGCTGCTGGCCGGCTGCACGTCCGGGGACAGCGACGACGACGCCGGCCCGACGCCGGCCAGCAGCGAGCTGGAGGCGCTGGACACCGACCTGGCGGCCTGCCCCGAGCAGTCCGCCGAGCCGGCCGCCGACAGCGACCTGCCCGCCACCGTCTTCGAGTGCTTCGGCGGCGGCACGCTCGACCTGAGCCGCGCGCCCGGCGTGCCCACCGTGGTGAACCTCTGGGCCAGCTGGTGCCCGCCGTGCCGGGAGGAGCTGCCGGTCGTGCAGCAGCTGGCCGACGCCTCCGGCGACCAGCTGCGGGTGCTCGGGGTGGCCAGCCTCGACGGCGCCTCGCAGACGGCCTCGTTCGCCGAGGACGCCGCGGTCACCTTCCCCAGCGCGTTCGACGGGGACGGCGAGGTGATGGCGGCGCTCGGCATCAACAACCTGCCGTACACGCTCTTCCTCGCCGCCGACGGCTCGCTGGCCTACCTGCACGTCGGCGGGGTGGCGTCGGTGGCGGAGTTCGAGCAGCTGGTCCTCGACCACCTCGGCGTGCAGCTGTGACCCTCCCCGCCCCGGACGTCGCCGGCCTGCCCGAGCACCTGCAGCGGTTGCTGGCCAACGCCGACCGGCTCCCGCTCTGGCACCGGCACGGCACGCCGTCCGCCACCGCCCGGCGCTCGGCCGTGCTGATCCTGTTCGGCGAGGGCCCCGGCGGCCCCGACGTGCTGCTGATCGAGAAGTCGGCGCACCTGCGCAGCCACGCGGGGCAGCCGGCGTTCCCCGGTGGCGGTGCCGACCCGGGCGACGAGTACCCGGTCGGCACCGCGCTCCGCGAGGCCCAGGAGGAGGCCGGCGTCGACCCGGCCGGCGTCCGGGTGCTCGCGACGCTGCCCGCGCTGTTCCTCGGGCCCTCGGACAACCTCGTCGTCCCGGTGGTCGGCTGGTGGGACGACCCGCGCGACGTCACCACCGGTGACCCGCGCGAGGTCGCCCGGGTGGCCCGGGTGCCGCTGGCCGAGCTGGTCGACCCGGCCAACCGGTTCCGGGTCCGGCACCCGGCCGGCTACGTCGGACCGGCGTTCGGGGTGGCCGGCATGGTCGTCTGGGGCTTCACCGCCGGGCTGCTGGACGCCGTCCTGGAGGCTGCCGGGCTGAACCGGCCGTGGGACGCCACCGACGTCCGGCCGCTCGACGGCCTGGCGGCAGCGGCACCCGCCGACAGCGAGGAGGAGCCGGTCGACTCCGACCTGGCCGACCGCGCCGCGCCGACGGTGGCCGACGACGCCGGGCCGGCGGGTTCGCCGCGTACCGTTCCCGGACCATGAGCACGGCTGCGCCCGGCGCCCCAGGCGCCCGCCCCCGCCGCCGTCCGGCCCCGCGCGGCGGGAGGCCGGCCGGCCTGCTGGCGACCCTGCTGCTCGCCCTGGTCGTGCTCAGCGGGTGCGGCGGCTCGGAACCCGCGCTGCCCGAGGCGACCCGCACGACCAGCGGTGACGTCGGGGCGCTGAGCACCGCGGCCGACGGGTTCCAGGAGATCACCCTGCAGACCGGTGACGACTACGTCTTCACCCCGGCCACCTTCACCGTGGCCCCCGGCCCGGTCCGGCTGACCGTGCGCAACGACGCCGACCAGCTGACCCACAACTTCCTCTTCACCGCGGGCGCGGGGCCGGCGGCCATCAGCGAGGAGATCCCGGTGCTGGCGCCGGGGGAGAGCAAGACCATCGAGTTCACCGTCAGCGCGCCCGGCGACTACCCCTTCGAGTGCAGCTTCCACGCCGCGCTCGGGCAGGTCGGCACCATGACGGTGAGTGGCTGACCCCGCGTGTCCTTCGTCGACCTCGCCCTCATCGCGCTCGCGCTGGTCTTCGCGCTGTCGGGCTTCCGGCAGGGCCTGATCGTCTCGGCGACGTCCTTCGTGGGCTTCTTCGGCGGGGCCGTGCTCGGCGCGCAGCTCTCCGGCCCGCTGGCCGACGACATCGCCGACTCCTCGGTCACCCGGGTGTTCGTGGCGCTGGTCGTGGTGCTCGCCGGCGCGCTGCTGGGTCAGCTGCTGGCCGGGGTGATCGGCCGTGCCGTGCGCAAGCGGGTCACCTGGGAGCCGGCCAAGATGGTCGACGCGGTCGCCGGGGCGGTGGTCTCGGCGGTCGCCGTCCTGCTGGTCGCCTGGATGGTCGCCACCCCGCTGGCCAGCTCGCCGTTCCCGGGCGTGGCCGGGCAGGTGCGGCAGTCCGCGCTGGTCCAGGCCGTCGACCGGACGGTGCCGTCGCAGGTGCGGTCGCTCTACGAGTCGCTGCGCGAGGCGATCGACCGGCAGGGCCTGCCCGACGTCCTGGACCCGCTGACCCCCCGTGACGCCCGCGACGTGCCAGCGCCCGACCCGGCGCTCGAGGCCAGCCCGGTGGTCGGCCAGGTGCAGGGCTCGGTGGTGCAGATCCGCGGCATCGCGCCGACCTGCTCCCGGCAGATCGACGGCTCCGGCTTCGTCTTCGCCCCGCAGCGGGTGATGACCAACGCCCACGTGCTGGCCGGCGTGACCGAGCCGACGGTGACCGCCGAGGGCGAGTCCTACGACGCGACGGCGGTCTACGTCGACGAGGAGACCGACGTCGCGGTGCTCGCGGTGCCGGGGCTGCCGCAGGTGCCGCTCAGCTTCACCCCGGAGCCGCTGGACACCGGCGCGGACGCGATCGTGATGGGCTACCCCGGTGGTGGCGGGCTGTACGTCGGCCCGGCCCGGGTGCGGGACCGCGGTGAGATCAGCGGGCCGGACTTCCGGTCCACCCACACCGTGCAGCGTGACGTCTACGCGCTCTTCGGCCAGGTGCGGGCGGGCAACTCCGGTGGACCGCTGCTGGCCACCGACGGCACGGTGCTCGGCGTCGTCTTCGCCTCGGCCATCGAGGACCCGGACACCGGCTACGCGCTCACCGCGGCGCAGGTCTCGGACGCCGCGCGGGTCGGCGCCACCGCGCAGGCCACCGTCGACACCGGGGCCTGCGAGTAGAAGGACCCCGCTGCCCCCCACGCCTTGCAGGCTCGGCGCGGGCCCCTGCAGCGGGGCCGTTCCATCACGTCACCTTGCCCAGCGGGTGATGGCCTCGGTGACCTGGTCGGGGGCTTCTTCGTGGGCGAAGTGGCCCACGCCGGGGAGCTCGCTCCACTCGTAGGCGCCGGCCACGTAGCGGTCCGAGCCGCGGGCGGTCGAGGGGAGCACGTAGGGGTCCAGCGCCCCCTGCAGCTGCAGGGTCGGGGCGGTGATCGGGGCGGCCATCCGGCGGGCGAAGCGCAGCCCGTCGGGGCGCAGCTGGGAACGGCCGGCCCAGCGGTAGTACTCCATCGCCCCGTACGCGGCCTGCGGGATGCGGGCGGCGTCGCGGTAGCGGCTGACAGCCTCGGCGAAGTCGGTGGTCTGCACCCAGGCCGGGCCTGCCCAGCGGCGCATCAGCTCCGCGACCGGGTCGTCGTCGGCGCGGGTGAGCCGCCGCTCGGGCAGCCGGGGCAGCTGGAAGCGCAGGGCGTAGGCCAGCGCCCGCCGCTGCCGTGCGTCGGTGACCGAGGAGCGCAGCCGCCGCGGGTGCGCCGCGCCGATGACGACCAGCCGGCGGACGCTCCGCGGGTGCAGGGCGGCCATCGTCCAGCCGACCAGCCCGCCCCAGTCCGAGCCGACGACGACGGCCTCGGTCTCGCCCAGCGCCCGGACCACCGCGGCGGCGTCGGCGGCCGCGGTGGGCAGGTCGTACCCGCGCGGGGGCTTGTCGCTGGCGCCGTAGCCGCGCAGGTCGGGCGCGACCACGCGCAGCCCGGCGGCGGCCAGCCCGGTCAGCTGGTGGCGCCAGGTCCACCAGAACTGGGGGAAGCCGTGCAGCAGCAGGACGAGCGGGCCCTCACCGGCCTCGGCGGCGTGCAGCCGGACGCCGTTGGCCGAGACGTCGCGGTGTGCCCAGGGGCCGGGGAGCAGGACGCTCGTGGCGTCCGGCTGCCCCTCTCCCGGGTCGGTCATCCGAGCTGCGTGGGAGGTCAGCGCAGCCGGGCGTGCGGGTCCTGCCGGACGACCTGGCCGTTGCGGACGACGGGCAGGTCGTGCTGCCGCTGGCCGGGGGCCTCACGGCGCATGACGTCGGGCAGGTCCGACAGCGTCTCGATGGTCTTCTCCGGCTTCTTGATCTTCTTGATCTGCCGGTAGCCGATGAAGCCCACGAGCGCGGCGAGCAGGACCAGGAGGCCGAAGACGATCAGGTAGGAGATCCAGCGCTCCAGGCCCAGCCAGGTGATGAACTCGGCCAGCGCGATGAAGAAGAAGATCGCGGCGAACGCCAGCATCACGCCGGCGGCGGCGAAGGCGGCCGCGCCGATCCCGCCGCGCTTGGCGGAGGTGGTGACCTCGGCCTTTGCCAGCTCGATCTCCGAGCGGATCAGCGTGGACATGTCGGCCATCGCGCTCTTGGCGAGCGTGCCGACCGAGGGCTCGGCGGGGCCAGCGGGCCGGCCCGCCAGCGGGGTCGTCGAGACACTGTGGGCCACGGGTGGCTCCTCCCTGATCGGCGCCGGGTGCGACGCGTTCCTCGGGTGATCGTGCCGCATGATCGTCCAGCCCGCCGTTCCGGATCACCCGGCCGGGTGCCGCGCGGCCGTCCGGGTCAGGAGACGTCGCACCGGCAGGGGCAGTCCTCGAGGTGCGGCACCGCCTGCTGGCGGGGCGTCAGCGGGGCCTCGGAGAACAGCAGCTCGTCGCAGCCGGCCGGGCAGCTGCAGGTCGGTGCCCAGTCCTCGGAGCGCACGCCCAGCCGCCGGCGCTCCGCCGCGAGCTCGTCGCCGAGGGCCCGGCGGCGGGCGACGGCGGCGTCCCGCCGGGCCTCGGCGCGGTCCTCGAGCGCGTCGCCGGGCTGCGGGAGCTGGTGGTCCGGCGGTGTGCCGCTGTGGTCGCGCCACTGGTCACGCAGCCGCCGTCCCCGGTCGAAGGTGTACCGAGGGCGTTCCCTGCTGTACCGCTCCTCGCCGTGCCACCAGTCGACGTCGCCGTGGCGGACGTCGAGGTGCGCGGGGAAGTGCCGCCCCGCGCGGTCCCGGACCGCGCCAGGCGCCATGCCGGTGACCTCGTGGCCGTCCCCGTCGACGAGCCCCAGTCGCAGCCCGGCCAGCCCGGCGGCCTTCGCCAGCACGGACGCCGGCAGGTCGCGGACGCCCGTCTCCGTCTGGGCGACGGCGGTGGCGCTGATCCCGAGGCGCTTCGCGAGCTCGCGCTGCGAGCAGTCCGCGGCGCGGCGGATCCTGCGGAGCAGGGCGCCGACGGCTGCCGCCTCCGAAGGATCCTGCGCCACTGGTCCACCGTGCCGGGCACACCGGCCGCTCCGGCCCCCCGTCGGTCCATCTGTGGACGGACCCGCGGGGTGTGGAGGGTGCCTGCGCGGGAGCTAGTGCTCTGCTCCCGCGGGGGGAGCAGAGCACTAGCTTCGCGAGAACACGTGTCCGGCCGCACCGGACGGGTGGAGCGGTCGTGCAGCGGGCCTCAGTCCTCGCTGGAGGCCGAGGGCAGCTTGGAGCTGATCAGGTCCATCACCGAGGAGTCGGTGAGCGTGGTGACGTCGCCCAGCTCCCGGTTCTCCGCCACGTCCCGCAGCAGCCGGCGCATGATCTTTCCCGACCGGGTCTTGGGCAGCTCCTGCACGACCATGATCTGGCGCGGGCTGGCGATCGGGCCGATCTCCTTGCGCACGTGCTGCCGCAGCTGCTTGACCAGGTCCTCACCGGAGTCGACGGCGTCCCCGCGCAGGATCACGAACGCCACGATCCCCTGACCGGTGGTCGGGTCGGTGGCCCCGACGACCGCCGCCTCGGCGACCGTCGGGTGGCTGACGAGCGCCGACTCCACCTCGGTGGTGGAGATCCGGTGCCCGGACACGTTCATCACGTCGTCGACCCGGCCGAGCAGCCAGATGTCGCCGTCCTCGTCGAGCTTGGCCCCGTCGCCGGCGAAGTAGACCCCCTGGCCGTACCGGCTCCAGTAGGTGTCCTTGTACCGCTCGTCGTCGCCCCAGATGGTGCGCAGCATCGCCGGCCACGGCTCGGTGAGCACCAGGTACCCGGTGGCACCGGGCTCGATCGGCTTGCCCTCCTCGTCGACCACGCTGGCGGAGATCCCGGGGAACGGCCGCTGGGCCGAGCCGGGCTTCAGCGTCGTGGCGCCGGGCAGCGGGGTGATCATGTGACCGCCGGTCTCGGTCTGCCACCAGGTGTCGGCGATCGGGCAGCGGCCCCCGCCGATGTTCTTGTGGTACCAGAGCCACGCCTCGGGGTTGATCGGCTCGCCCACGGAGCCGAGCATCCGCAGCGACGACAGGTCGAAGCCCGCCGGCACGTCGTCGCCCCACTTCATGAACGTGCGGATCGTCGTCGGCGCCGTGTACAGGATCGTCACGCCGTACTCCTGCACGATCTCCCACCACCGGCCGCGGTGCGGCGTCTCCGGCGTGCCCTCGTACATCACCGAGGTCGCCCGGTTGGCCAGCGGTCCGTAGACGATGTAGCTGTGGCCGGTGACCCAGCCGACGTCGGCCGCGGTCCAGAAGACGTCGGTGTCGGGCTTCAGGTCGAAGGTCGCCCAGTGGGTGTAGGCGACCTGGGCCAGGTAGCCGCCCGAGGTGTGCAGGATGCCCTTCGGCTTCGCCGTCGTCCCGGACGTGTACATGATGTAGAGCGGGTGCTCGGCGTCGAACGCCTCCGCCTCGTGCTCGGTCGACTGCCCGTCGACCAGCTCGTGCCACCAGACGTCGCGGCCCTCGGTCCACTCGACGTCCTGCTCGGTGCGCTTGACCACCAGCACGCTGCGCACGCCCTCGGTCTTGGTCAGCGCCTCGTCGACGTTCGGCTTCAGCGCGCTCGGCGCCCCGCGCCGGTAGCCACCGTCGGCCGTGACGACGACCTTCGCGTCGGCGTCGGTGATCCGGCTGGCCAGCGCGTCGGGGGAGAAGCCGCCGAAGACGACCATGTGCACCGCGCCGATCCGGGCGCAGGCCAGCATGGTGACCACCGTCTCCGGGATCATCGGCATGTAGATGGCCACCCGGTCACCGGCGGCGACGCCGAGCGAGACGAGGGCGTTGGCCGCCTTGCACACCTCGTCCTTGAGCTCGGCGTAGGTGAGCGTGCGGGTGTCGCCCGGCTCGCCGATCCAGTGGTAGGCGACCTGGGCGCCGTGCCCGGCGTCGACGTGCCGGTCGACGCAGTTCACCGCCACGTTGAGCTTGCCGCCGACGAACCACTTGGCGAAGGGCGGGTCGGTCCAGTCCAGCGCGGTCTCCCAGGGCTGAGCCCAGTCCAGCCGGCGGGCCGCGTCCTCCCAGAAGCCGACCCGGTCGGCCGCGGCGCGCTCGTAGACGTCCGGGCCGACGTTGGCGGCGGCGGCGAACTCCGGCGGCGGGGGGAAGCCACCCTCGGGCAGCTGGCTGGCCAGGCTCTGGTCGTCCGACGTCTCGCTCATGCGCACCTCCGTGTCCGGGCGCCGCCTCGACTCCGCGGCGCTGGGTCTCGCGCACAACCTATGGCCCCGGTCACGCCCGCGTCAGGCCCGGCCTCCCCGTCGCCCCGCGGGCGGTCGGCAGACTGGTCCCGTGACGGACGACGGGCTGCAGGCGCTGGTCGCGGCGCGGGTGCCCGGGGCAGCGGCGCTCGGGCTGCTGGCCCCGCCCTCGGCCGCCGCCGTCCCCGCGGAGCTGCTGGCCGACCCCGGCTGGACGGCGCGGGTGCTCGCCGCCCGGGCGGTGCGGCAGCGCACCGACGACCGCCGGGTGCTGGCCACCGTCTGGTGGTACTCGGCGTCCAGCGTGCTGCTCACCCCGGTGCTCGCCGGCCTGGTCACCGGCGTGGCCCTCTCCGCCCGGCTCGAGGACACCCGGTTGCACCTGCTCGCCGGCGACACCCCCGTCGCCGCGACCGCCCGGCCCGCCGCGGGCCGGGACCTCGCCACCGACCTGCGGGCCACGATCGCCGCGGTGGTGGCCGCCGTCGCCGAGGCGGGCGGGGTCCGCGAACGGCCCCTGTGGGCGATCGCCACCGACTCGCTGGCGAACCGGCTGCTCGCGGTCGGCCGGGCGGTGGGCGACGTGGCGGCGGCGACCGCGCTCTCCGGGCCGCTGGCGGCGGCGGTGGGCAGCCCGCTTCCCGCGCCGCGGTACGTGGACGTCGAGGGCGTGCGGTTCACCCGGCGGGCGTCCTGCTGCCTGCTGTACCGGCTGCCGCACGAGGTGCTGTGCACCTCCTGCCCGCGGCGGGACCCGCTGCAGCGCCAGGTGCTGCTGGAGGACACCGCCACCCGGATGTGACCGGGCCGGGGTTCAGCCGGCCGCGCGGCGGGCCCGGTAGGCGGCGACGTGCTCCCGGTTGGCGCAGCTGCTGTCGCAGAACCGGCGGCTGGCGTTCTTGGTGAGGTCGACCAGCGCGTCGTCGCAGCCGGAGGCGGCGCACCGGCGCAACCGGTCGAGCGCGCCGGCGCGGACCACGTCGGCCAGGGCCATGGCGGCCTCCACGCCCCACCGGTCGGCGACCGGGGCGCTCGGCTCGGTGGCGTGCACGTGGTAGCCCCAGCCGTCGTGCCGGACCAGCTGGGGGAGGGCGCTGCCGTCGCGCAGCAGCCTGTTGACCACGGCCACCACGGCGTCCTCCTCGGCGCCCCAGATCGCGGCCAGCACCGCGCGGAGCTCGTGCACCGCGGCCAGCTCGGCGGCGTCGCCGACCCGGCTGCCGGTGAACTGCCAGGCGTCCAGGAACGCGGACAGCGCCGCGGGGTCGGGCAGCCGCTCCTCGCCGTCCGACGCGGTGTTCAGCAGCGCGGCCGCGCCGGCGAGCGCGATCTCGGTGTCATGGGCAAAGAGCATGTGACTCCTGTACCTCTCTGCTAACGTCGGCTGTACAGGAGCGTACGTCGGTTCGCCCCTGACGAGGAGGGGGCTGCCGTGCTCGACCGCCGGACCGGGCTGACCGGGTTGCTGCTCGCGGTGGTCTCCGCCGCCGCCTTCGGGACGTCGGGGGTGTTCGCCACCGCCCTGCTGGACGCCGGCTGGACCGCCGGCTCCGCCGTGACCGCGCGGATGGCGGTGGCCTCGTTGGCCCTCGCCGTCCCGGCCGTGGTGGCGCTGCGCGGTCGCTGGTCGCTGCTGCGGTCCAACGCCGGCGCCGTGCTGGCCTTCGGGGCGCTCGCCGTCGCGCTGCCCCAGCTCGCCTACTTCAACGCCGTCTCGCGGCTCTCGGTCGGTGTCGCCCTGCTGCTGGAGTACTCCGGCGTCCTGCTCGTCGTGCTGTGGACCTGGGCGCGCCTCGGGCAGCGGCCGAGCCGGGTCACCGGCATCGGGGTGGTCGTCGCGATCGTCGGCCTAGTGCTGGTGCTCGACGTCGTCGGTGGCGCGCGGATCGACCCGGTAGGCGTCGTCTGGGGACTGGTGGCCGCGGTCGGGCTGGCCAGCTACTTCGTGCTCTCCGCCCACTCCGACGACGCCCTCCCGCCGCTGGTCAGCGCCTGGGCGGGGCTCGCCGTGGGCGCGCTGGTGCTCGGCGCCGCGGCCCTCGTGGGCGCCATCCCGTGGCGCACGACCGCCGTGGACGTCGAGCTGGCCGGCCGGTCGGTGAGCTGGCTGGTGCCGGTGCTCGGCCTGGCCCTGCTGGCGGCGGCGTTCGCCTACGCCACCGGGATCGCGGCGGTCCGCCGGCTGGGCTCGCGGCTCAGCTCGTTCGTGGGGCTGAGCGAGGTGCTGTTCGCGGTGGCGGCCGCCTGGCTGGCGCTGGGGCAGCAGCCGGCCGTGGTGCAGCTGGTCGGTGGCGTCGTCGTCCTGGCCGGGATCGTGCTGGTCCGGCTGGGCGAGGAGCCGCCCGCGGCCGTCGCGGGGGTCGACCCGGTGCCCGCCGGTGCCGAGGAGGAGACCCCGGCACCGGCGGCCGGGCCGGGTCAGCAGACCCCGACGTCGAAGGAGCGCAGCGGCACGGTGAACCGGCAGCCGTAGCGCCGGTCGGCCACGGTGGCCGGGTCGAGCACGTCGTCCCCGGCCGGCCGGACCCCCTGCTCCACCCAGGTGACCAGGTCGGTGAAGGCCTGCACGTACTCCTGGGTGCTGAAGTCGCAGTGGGCCACCCCGCGGATGGCCCGCTGCACCAGCAGGTCGCTGTTCCCGTGCCGGGCGGCGTCCCGGGCGTACTCCTGCTCCATGCTGAACGGCACGAACAGGTCGCCGAGGTCGTGCATGGTCAGCACCGGGACGTCGAAGCGGCCGTCGATGGTCGGCACCCCGGACAGCCCTCGGCTGCCGCGGTCGGCCCGCACCCGCAGCACCTTCGCGTTCAGCGCCCGCTCCTCCTCGGTCAGCCGCGGGTCGGCGTCCAGCTGGTAGACGGTGCCGGCGTTGCCACCGACCGCGCCGCGCTCCTCGCCCAGGCCGGGGTAGACCGGGTAGACGGTGAAGAGGAAGTCGGCGAAGGAGGCGAAGCCGGCCTCGAACAGCGGCCGCTCGCCGCCGGTCCGCTGCTCGGTGAGGGCGCGGAGGTCCTGCCCCGCCTCGGTGAGCGTCCGCGGGTCCGGCGTGATGCCGAGCTCCGCCTTCATCTGCGGGACGGTGGTGGTCTGGTAGTCGGCCGGCGCGGGGTACACCGGCGGGGTGTCGGTGAGCGCCTGGGCCGCGGCGTTGTAGTCCAGGAAGGTGTCGAACAGCCGCCGGTCGCCCATCACGCCGCAGACCGGCAGCGCGCCGTCGTACTCGTGGCGGTACTGCTCGATGCTCACGCCGGTCACGTGCCCGCCCATGGAGACCCCGGCCAGGTAGCGCCGGTCGGCCTTCCCGACGGTCCGCTCGAAGTGCCGCACGAGGTCGTGGGTGGCCTTCACCCCGGAGACGACGTCGTAGCCGTTCTCGGTGTAGCTGGACGCCGCCCAGGCGTAGCCCGAGGCGATCAGGTGCTCGCGCAGCCCCGCGGGCGGGGAGTCGACGGTCAGCTCCGGCCCGGTGCCGCGGTAGCCGTGCGCCCACATCACCAGGTCGCCGTTCCAGTCCGCCGGCACCTCGATCCGGTAGCCGGCGCCCTTGAGCACCCCCCACGAGGCGGTCGCGCCGGGCAGCGCGGGGAAGGGCAGCTGCGACTCGACCACCACGTGCTCGACCGCCGGTGGCTGCGGGTACTGGGGCTGCGGTGGGTGACCCGGTCGGGCGGCCGCCGGGCCGGCGAGGGCGGTGCCGACCAGGGCGAGGGCGAGCGGGGCGAGCAGCAGGCGGAAGGGGCGTCTCATCGGGGGCCTCCGGAGCGTCGTCGTTGACGGTCACCGGACGGTAGCTCGCTGTGCCGTGGGTCACACAGCCGTGCAGGTCAGCCGGACGACGCCCGCGGCACGTCGGGCGCGTCGCTGATCCGCGGGAACGGCGTGGTGGAGAAGACCGTCTCGACCGGCAGCCGGAAGAACTCCGCGATCCGCAGCGCCAGGTGCAGGCTCGGGTTGAACTCGCCGCGCTCCAGGTAGCCGATCGTCTGGTAGTGGACACCGAGGGCGTCGGCCAGCTCCCGCCGGCTGACCCCCTGCTCGGCGCGCAGCAGGGCGATCCGGTTGAAGACGCCCTCGTTCACCCGCTCACCGCACCCACTGCAGAGCCGCCTCCCGTGCCGCCTCGACCGCCGAGCCCGACTGCCGGCGGGCCATCCGGCGGAGCACCCGGGGTGCCACCAGCAGGCCGGCCACCGCCCACGCGGAGAGCACCAGCAGCATCGGGCCGGTCCGCCACGAGTCTCCCAGCTCGGCCGCGGCCGCCTCCGCGGGGAGGAACGCCGAGCGCATGCCCAGCCCGATCCAGTAGACCGGGAAGACCTGGGCGACGCCCTGCACCCAGCCCCACATCGCCTGGACCGGCGTGAAGATCCCGGAGATGGCCACCAGGACGACGATCGGCAGCATCCCCCAGGTGCCCACCTTCTGGACGCCGGGCACCACCGAGCCGAGCACCATGCCCCAGGGCAGCGTGGCGAGCAGCGCGAGCACGACCAGCCCGGCCACGGCCAGCCAGCCGCCCGCGCCGCCCTGCATCACGTCGTCGAAGAGCAGCAGGCTCGGCACCAGCACCACCAGCAGGCTGGGCAGCAGGTTCAGCGACTGGAGGGTGAGCTGCCCGGTGACGTAGCCCTGCATCCCGTGCGGCAGGGCCTTGTGCCGCAGCAGCGTGCCGTCCTCCCGCTCCATCGCCAGCGCGTAGGCCGGCCCGATGACGACGCCGAAGGTCAGCAGCGCACCGAGGATGCTGGGCAGCGCGTACGTCGGGTAGAGCAGCCCGGTCTCGCCCACCTCGTTGTCCCGGTTGACCCACAGCACGCCGAGCGTGACCAGCCCGGTGAACAGGTAGAAGCCCTGGTCCTGCGGGCTGCGGATGCTCTGCCGGAACTCGGTCCAGCCGCGGCTCAGCCCCTGGTCGACGGCGTGCCGGGTGGCGTTCACCGGGCCACCCCCGCCAGGTGCCGGGCCGGGGCCTGGGACTCGAACGCCTGGACCATGGCGATGTAGGTGTCCTCCAGGTCCGCGCGGCGGACCTCCAGGTCGGTGAGCTCGTCGCCGTGCTGGGCGAGCAGCTGCCGCACGAAGGGGACGGGCTCGTCGGTGGCGTGCACGAAGCGCTCCCCGTTCTCCACCCATCGGACCTCGCTGGTGCCGGCCACCTGGCGGGTCAGCGCGTCGGCGCTGCCGTCGGCGACGATCCGGCCGTCGGTGAGGATCATGATCCGGTCGGCCAGCCGTTCGGCCTCGCCCAGGTCGTGGGTGGTGAGCAGGATGCTGGTGCCCTCGAGGTCGGCGAGCCGGTGCACCAGGTCGTGGAAGTCCCGCCGGGCCTGCGGGTCGAACCCGGCGGTCGGCTCGTCGAGGAACAGCAGCTCCGGGCGGCCGATCAGCCCGACCGCGACGTCCAGCCGGCGGCGGCGGCCGCCGGAGAGGGTGGCGATCTTGCGGTCGGCCTCAGCGGTGAGCCCGACGGTGACCAGCAGCTCCTCGACGTCCCACGGTCGCGGGTGCCCGGGGGTCGAGTACGGCTCGTAGTAGCCGCCCAGGTAGCGCAGCAGCTTCCGCGGGGTCCACCGCGGGTGGTCGCGCCAGGACTGCAGCACCACCCCGATCCGCGCCCGCCAGGCGTCGTCACCGTGGGCCGGGTCGACGCCGAGCACCCGCACCTCGCCGGCGGAGGGGAGCCGGAAGCCCTCGAGCACCTCGATCGTCGTGGTCTTGCCCGCCCCGTTGGGGCCGAGCAGGCAGACCACCTCGCCGTGCTGGACGTCGAAGTCGACGCCGGTGAGCACCTCGTGGGTGCCGTAGGTCATCCGGAGGTCCCGGACCCGCACCGCGGGCTCGGCTGGGAGGTCGGTCGCGGCCATGGGACACCACTCCTCACGCAGGGGGCGGAGCTGATGGCGGTGATAGTAGGAGTGCTACATGCGGAGCACCAGTGCTATCTGCGCGGGCGCGCCGAGCGGAGGCGTGGGGGACAGGGGATCAGGCGCCGAGCGCGACGACGTCGCCGACGACCCAGACCGCCGGCGGCCGCACGCCCTCGTCGACGATCGTGCGGGCCAGCCCGGCCAGCGTGGTGCGCACCGACCGCTGGGCCGGGGTGGCCCCGTCGGTGACGACGGCGACCGGCGTCTGCGGGTCGCGGCCGTGTTCGACCAGCGCGGCCGCGATCGCCGGGGCGGTGTCCACGCCCATCAGCACCACGACGGTGCCGCGCAGCCGCCCGAGCGCCGCCCAGTCGACCAGCGACGCGGGGTGCCCGGGCGGGATGTGCCCGGAGACGACGACGAACTCGTGGGTGAGCCCGCGGTGGGTGACCGGGATGCCGGCCAGCTCGGGCACCGCGATGGCGCTGGTGATGCCCGGCACGACCTCGACCGGCACGCCGGCCGCGGCGCACGCCTCGAGCTCCTCGTAGCCGCGGCCGAAGACGAACGGGTCGCCGCCCTTGAGCCGCACCACCCGCTTGCCCTGCCGCGCCCGGTCGACCAGCAGGGCGTTGATCTGCTCCTGCGCCATCGAGCGGCCGCGGGGCAGCTTGGAGGCGTCGATGACCTCGACCTCGGGCGGCAGGGTGGCCAGCAGCCCCTGCGGCGCGAGGTGGTCGGCGACCACGACGTCGGCGCCGGCGACCGCCTGCCGGCCGCGGACGGTGACCAGCCCCGGGTCGCCGGGCCCGCCGCCGACGAGCACGACGCTGCCGGCCGCGACCGTCGGCGGGCGGGAGGCCCGGTCGGCGATCGAGCCGTCGGTGAGCCCGTCGAGCACGGCGTCGCGGACGCCGACGGCGCGCTGCGGGTCGCCGCCGCCGTGGACGCCGATGACCAGGTCGCCCTGCCGGCCGACCGCGGGAGTCCAGACGCTGGACGCCGACCGGTCGTCGGCGCGGGCGCAGAACACCCGGTCGCGCTCCGCCTCGGCGGCCACGGCGGCGTTGACCGCTGGGTCGTCGGTGGCCGCGACGGCGTACCAGGCACCGGCCAGGTCGCCCTCGGCGTAGCGGCGCTCGTGCCAGGTGACCGAGCCGGGGGCGACCAGGGCCTCCAGCGCGGGCGTCACCTCCGGGGAGACCACGGTGACCAGGGCGCGGGACTCCAGCAGCCCGGCGACCCGGCGGTGCGCGACCTGCCCACCGCCGACGACGACGACGCGGCGCCCGGCCAGCCGCAGGCCGACCGGGTAGACGGAACCGGGATCAGACGGGGAGGTCACTTCTCGGTGACGCCCGCCGAGTCGAAGGTGGCCACGTCGCGCAGCGCGCGGGCGGCGCTGGCCACCAGCGGCAGCGCGAGCAGCGCCCCGGTGCCCTCGCCCAGCCGCAGGTCCAGGCCGAGCAGCGGGCGCAGCCCCAGTGCGCGCAGCGCGAGGGCGTGCCCGGGCTCGGCGGAGGTGTGCCCGGCCAGCGCGTGCTCGAGCGCCGCCGGGCACAGCGCGGCGGCGACCAGGGCGGCGGAGCCGGCGATCACGCCGTCCAGCAGGACCGGCACCCGGGCCGCGGCGGCGCCGAGCACGAACCCGGCCAGCGCGGCGTGCTCCAGCCCGCCCACCTCGGCCAGCGCGGCGAGCGCCTGCTCCGGCGTGGCCGGTCGGGCCGGCACCCGGGCGACGGCGCGGGTGACGACCTCGACCTTGCGGGCCAGCGTGGGGTCGTCGACGCCGGTGCCGCGCCCGGTGGCGTCGGCGGGGGAGGCGCCGGTGAAGGCGCACACCAGCGCCGCGGACGCCGTCGTGTTGGTGATGCCCATGTCGCCGGTCACGAGGCAGCGGTGGTCGGCGGCGAGCGCCGTGGCCACCTCGATCCCGACCTCGACGGCCCGGCGGGCCTCGTCGGTCGTCATCGCCGGGCCGACGGCGAGGTCGGCGGTGCCGCGCCGGACGTTGCGCTCCAGCAGGTTCGCGGCCGGGCCGACCGGCGTGGCCACCCCGACGTCGACCACGACGACGTCGGCGCCCAGCTGCGCGGCGAAGGCGTTGACCACCGCACCACCGGCGGCGAGGTTGGCGACCATCTGCGCGGTCACCTCCTGCGGCCAGGGGGTGACCCCCTGCGCGTGCACCCCGTGGTCGCCGGCGAACACCGCGACGGCGGCCGGGGTGGGCAGCGGGGCGGGGCACTCCCCGGCGGTGCCGGCCAGCTGCGCCGCGACGTCCTCGAGCACGCCGAGCGAGCCCGGCGGCTTGGTCATCCGGTCCAGCCGCTCGCGGGCCGCGCGCTCGGCGGCGGCGTCGCGGGGGCGGACGGCGGCGATGACCTCGCCCAGCAGGGTGCCGGCGAAGGGGGTCGGGTCGGCGGTCAGCGGTGCTCCTCGGGGGTGGCGGTCTCCGCAAGGATCTCAGCCAGCACCGCGGCGAACGCACGCGAGGTCCCCGGGTCGCGGACGGCGACGCGCAGGTGGTCGCCGGTGAGGCCGGGGAAGGTGTCGCCGCGGCGCACCGCCCAGCCGCGGTCCCGGAGCCGTTCGCGCACCCGCGCCGCCCCCGGTACGCGCAGCAGCACGAAGGACGCGCGGGGGTCGCCGACGACCTGGACGGCGGGCGGCAGCGCGGCCAGCAGGGCGGCCCGGTGCCCGGTGAGCTCGTGCGCGGCCGCCGCCGCCTCGGCCCGCGCGGCCGGGGTGCTGCAGGCGACCAGCGCGGCGAGCGCGGGGGTGGACACCGGCCAGTGCGGCTGCTGGGCGGCCAGCGCGGCGACCAGGTCGGCCGGCCCCAGCGCGTAGCCGACCCGCAGCCCGGCCAGCCCCCAGGTCTTGGTCAGGCTGCGGACCACCAGCAGCCCGGGCAGGTCGGTGCGGCCGGCCAGCGACCCCGGCTCGCCGGGCACCGTGTCGGCGAACGCCTCGTCGACCACCAGCACCCGGCCGGGCCGGGCGAGCGCGGCGACCGCGGCGGCCGGGTGCAGCACCGAGGTCGGGTTGGTCGGGTTGCCCAGCACCACCAGGTCGGCGTCCTCGGGCACGTCCCGGAGGAGGTAGGACGGCGGCTCGAGCAGCAGCCGCTCGACGGCGTGCCCGGCGGCGCGCAGCGCGGCCTCCGGCTCGGTGAAGGACGGGTGGACGACGACCGCCCGGCGCGGGGTGAGCGCGCGGGCGAGCAGCGTGAACGTCTCCGCGGCGCCGGCGGTGAGCAGCACCTCGGACTCGTCGCGGCCGTGCGCGGCGGCGACCGCGGCGCGGGCGGGGCGGGCGTCGGGGTAGGCGGCGGAGGCGTCGACCGCGTCGTGCAGCACGGTGCGCAGCCACGCCGGGGGGGTGCCGGCCCGGACGTTGACCGCGAGGTCGACCAGCCCGGGGGTGGCCTCGGCGTCGCCGTGGTGCCGGAGGTCGACGTCAGCGGCGACGGCCACGGTCACCCGCCCGTGCACGGTCTTGCCGACCACCAGCTGCCCGCCGCCCACCAGGGCCGCCGCCTCGGCGACCGACGGGGTGCCGACGGCGGCGGAGACGGCCGCCGACGGTGCGGGCACCGGCACGGTGGCCAGCTGGTCGGCGTCGTGGGTGACCAGCGGCCAGGCCCGCACGGCGGCGGCCCCGCGGATGCCCGGCTCGAGCCCGCGCCGGGTCAGCGTGGCCAGCTGCACGCCGCGGGCGCCCGGGGGCAGCACCGCGTCGACGGCGGCCAGCACCTCCTCGACGGTCACCCCGGTCGACGCACCCACCCCCACCGTGATCACGGAGTTCGCACCCCGGGCCGGTCGGGGAGGGCGGCGACCAGCGCGTCGGCGTCCCGGGGGAGGGGACCGTCGGGCAGCAGCCCGAGCGCCTGCAGCCGGGCACCGACGGTGAGCGCCCAGGGGCGGTCGAGCCGGGCCCGGGCCAGCAGCGCGTCGTCGCCCAGGACGACGTCCGGCGGGCCCTGCACCACGCCGCCGTCGACCACCACGGCCACCTCGTCGGCCCAGCGCAGCGCCAGGTCGACGTCGTGGGTGCTCATCACGATGGTCGAGTCGGTCTGCTGCAGCCGGGTGAGGGCGGCCAGCGCCTCGCCGACCGCGGTGGGGTCCAGGCCCGCGGTGGGCTCGTCGAGCAGCAGGACGCACGGCCGCATCGCGACCGCGCCGGCGATCGCCACCCGCTTGCGCTCGCCGTAGGACAGCTGGTGGGTGGGCCGCCCGGCCAGGTGCGCCACGGCGAGCAGGTCCAGCGCCTCGGCGACCCGGGCGCGCACCTCGTCCTCGGGCAGGCCGAGGTTCACCGGGCCGAAGGAGACGTCCTGCGCGACGGAGGCGCTGAACAGCTGGTCGTCGGGGTCCTGGAGCACCAGCTGCACCTCCTGCCGGTGGGCGCGCAGGCCCTTGCGGGTGTGGTGCAGCTCGGCGCCGTCCAGCGTGACCCGGCCGCGGCCGGGCTGCAGCGCGCCGGACAGGCAGCGGAGCAGGGTGGTCTTGCCCGAGCCGTTGGCGCCCAGCAGGGCAAGCCGGCGCCCCGCGGGCACGGTCAGCGACGCGCCGGACAGCACCGGGCGCGAGCGGTCGTAGCCGACGACCAGCCCGTCGGCGGCCAGGGTCAGGTGGCTCACAGCGGCTCCTCGCCGGCGCTCGTCCTCGGTGAGCCGACAGACGCCGTGCCCATGGGTGAGCTCGCGAGCTCGCTCACGACGCGACTCCCAGGCTGACCGCGGCGAGCGCGGCCAGGCCGGCGACGGTGGCTGCCTCGAACCGGCGGGAGGCCGGCAGCGTCTCCGGCAGCACCCGCAGCCCGGCCTCCAGCCCGCGGCCGGCCAGCCCGTCCTGCAGCCGCCGGGCGCGGTCCCACGAGCGGGTCAGCACCGCCGCGGCCAGCGCACCGGAGGACCGGTAGGAGCTGCGCACCGTGGCGTAGCCCATCCGGGCGGTCTGCGCCTCGCGGATGGTGGCCAGGCTGGTGAGCAGCACGAACAGCATCCGGTAGACCAGGCCCGCGACCTCGACCACGGCGGCCGGCACCCGCAGCCGCTGCAGCGCCGGCAGCAGGTCCGACATCGGCGTGGTGGTGGCCAGCAGCAGCACCGCGGCGCTGCCGGCGACGGCGTGCCCGACCAGCGACCCGGCCTGCGCGGCGGCGTCCGGCGCCCAGCCGAGGCCGTCGCCGACCTCGACCACCGAGGTCAGCGCGCCGATGACGATGAACGCCAGCGGCGCCCGCACCGCCCGGGCGAAGGTGCGCACCGGCACCCGCGCCGGCCCGAGCGCCAGGACCACCGCGGCCAGCCCGACCAGCAGGCTGCCCGGCCACACCGGCAGCAGCAGCGCGCTCAGCACGAGCCCGAGGCTGACCAGCAGCTTGTCGCCGGGGGAGCGGCGTCGCCAGGCGCTGGCCCAGGCGGCGTCGTCGATCGCCAGCCCGGTCACGACGGGGGCGGCGGCGCAGGGGCTGCCTGCTCCTCCGCGACCCGCCGGCCGCGCAGCCGGCCGAGCACGTAGCCGAGCACGCCGCCGCCGAGCGCGGCCTGCAGGGCGAACAGGCCCGACTCGACCTCGGAGGAGCCGGGGGAGAAGACCGACTCGAACCACGGCTGGTAGCCGGGGTCGGACTCCTCGATCAGCTCGGTGGCCTGGCTGTCGGTGCCGGCGTACTCGCTGTCCCCGCCGACCAGCAGGGGCAGCGCGAACAGCGCGACGACGGCGAGCACCAGCAGCGCGGTGACCAGGTGCCGCCGCCTCACCGGGCACCCCCGTCCCGCGGTTGTTCGCGGACAACCGCGGGGGGTTGTTCGCGGAGAACCGCGGCGGACTCTGGTTCCGGGGCGGGCTGGGGGCGGAGGACGCCGAGGCGCTCGAGCTCGGGGCGGGCGTTGACGGTGAGCACCCGGAACAGCAGGACGCCGAGCAGCCCCTCGCCGATCGCCAGCGGCACCTGGGTGACCGCGAAGACGCCGAGGAACTTCACCGCCGCGCCGACGAAGCCGCTCTCCGCGTCCGGGTGCGCCCAGGCCAGCTGCAGCGCCGTCGTCACGTAGGTGGCCAGGTCGGCCACCGCCATGCCGGCGAACACCCCGCCGAGCAGGCCACCGCCCAGCCGCCGGGTCAGCCGGTAGGCGGCGTAGCCGGCCCACGGCCCGACCACCGCCATCGAGAACGCGTTCGCACCGAGCGTGG
Source organism: Modestobacter versicolor (assembly GCF_014195485.1). Classification (NCBI taxonomy): domain Bacteria; kingdom Bacillati; phylum Actinomycetota; class Actinomycetes; order Geodermatophilales; family Geodermatophilaceae; genus Modestobacter; species Modestobacter versicolor. Next base: position 2,644,008 of record NZ_JACIBU010000001.1, on the reverse strand, counting down.
TGAGCCCGCCGTGGGCCAGCAGCAGGGCCTGGAACAGCAGCACGATCGTGCCGAGCAGCGCCATCACCGGCGGCCGGAACAGGACGGCGCCCAGCCCGGTGCCGGTCGGGTGGCTGGAGCTGCCGGTGACCGAGGGCAGCTTGATCGCGCTCAGCACGAAGGTGAACGCGCCGGCCGCGCCGAGCAGCAGCGTCGACTCCGGGTTCTCCCGGACCTCCTTCACCACCGCCCGGGCGCCGTGCACCACGAACGGGGCGGCCGCGACGGTCCAGCCGATGGCGTGCGCGGGCGGGAGGAACCCCTCAGCGATGTGCACCGAGCACCCCCACCCGGGCCGCGGCCGCGACGAAGCGGGAGGCCAGCTGCGGCGAGCCGGCCCAGTTCAGGTGCAGGTAGCTGGCGTGCACGTTGCCGCTCACGAACCCCTCGGGGCCCTCGGCGTTCCACTGCCAGGCCGGCGTCGGCCCGGCGGCCGGGGAGGCCGTCGTCCGGTGGAACTCGTGGCCGCGCACCCGGGTGCCGGCCGGGGCGAGCACGCTGTCGGTGAGCGCCACGGCGCTGCGGTAGCCCAGCGTCAGCCGGGGGTGCATCGCCGTCGTCGTGGGCAGGACGCCGCACATCGGCTCGCCGTCCAGCTCCTGGGACAGGTAGAGCAGCCCCGCGCACTCCGCGGCCACCGCGCCACCGCGGGCGGCCAGGTCGGCGATCGCCGTCCGCAGGCCGACGTTGGCGCTGAGCGCGGAGGCGTGCACCTCCGGGAAGCCGCCGCCGACGACCAGCGCCGTCGTCCCCTCGGGCAGCGCGGAGTCGCGCAGCGGGTCGACGGTGACCACCTCGGCGCCGGCCGCGGTGAGCAGCTCGGCGGTCTCGGCGTAGCCGAAGGTGAAGGCCGGCCCGCCGGCGACCGCGACCACCGGGCGGCCCTCGACCGCGGTGACCTCCGCGGCCGGCTCCCAGGGGTCGCCCGCGAGGTCGGGCGCGGTGCGGGCCAGCCGCAGGACGGCGTCCAGGTCGACGCTGGCCTCGACGACGGCGCCCAGCGCGCGCACCGTGCGCACCGCCTCCGCCGACCGCTCGGCGGCCGGCACCAGCCCGAGGTGGCGCGACGGCGTGTGCAGGTCCTCGATCCGGCGGACCGCACCCAGCACCGGCACGCCGGCCGCGCCGAGCGCCTCGCGCAGGATCGCCTCGTGCCGGTCGGTGCCGACCCGGTTGAGGACGACGCCGCCGATCCGCACCGCGGGGTCGAAGGTGGCGAACCCGTGCACCAGGGCGGCGACGCTGCGGGCCTGCGAGGCCGCGTCGACGACGAGCACGACCGGCGCCTGCAGGTGCGTGGCGAGCTGCGCGGTGGAGCCGTAGCCGGGCTCGACGCTGGCGTGCGCGGCGCCGTCGAACAGCCCCATGACGCCCTCGACGACCGCGACGTCGGCGCCCCGCGCCCCGTGCAGGAACAGCGGGGTGATCCGGTCCTCGCCGACCAGCCACTTGTCCAGGTTGCGCCCGGGCCGGCCGGCGGCGAGGCCGTGGTAGCCGGGGTCGATGTAGTCGGGGCCGACCTTGTGCGGGCTCACGGTGAGGCCGCGGCCGGTCAGCGCGGCGATCAGCCCGGTGGTGATCGACGTCTTGCCGGCGTTGGAGGACGGCGCGGCGACGACGATCCGCGGGATCCGGTGGGTGCTCACCACTCGATCCCCCGCTGGCCCTTCTGGCCGGCGTCCATCGGGTGCTTGACCTTGGTCATCTCCACGACCAGGTCGGCGGCCTCGACGAGCCGGGGGTGGGCGTCGCGCCCGGTGATGACGACGTGCTGGTTGCCCGGCCGGTTCGTCATGGTCTCGACGACGTCCTCGACGTCGACCCAGCCCCACTTCATCGGGTAGGTGAACTCGTCGAGCACGTAGAAGCGGTGCGCCTCGGCGGCCAGGTCGCGCTTGATCTGCGCCCAGCCCTCGGCGGCGTCGGCGGCGTGGTCGGTGTCGGTGCCGGCCCGGCGCGACCAGCTCCAGCCGGAGCCCATCTTGTGCCAGACGACCGGGCCGCCCTCGCCGGTCTGCTCGTGCAGCCGGCCCAGCGCGGTCAGCGCGTTCTCCTCGCCGACCTTCCACTTCGCGCTCTTGACGAACTGGTAGACCGCGACCGACCAGCCCTGGTTCCACGCCCGCATCGCCATCCCGAAGGCGGCGGTGGACTTCCCCTTCATCTCCCCGGTGTGCACCGCCAGCAGCGGCCGGTTGCGGCGCTGCCGGGTGCTCAGCCCGTCCTGCGGGACGACGGCGACCTGCCCCTGCGGCATCAGGCGGCCTCTCGCACCGTGCGGACCAGCGACTCGGCGCCGAGGTCCGCGAGCTGGAGGGTCTCGGCGCCCAGCGCCGCGCCGAGCGAGGCGGCCAGGCCCAGCCGGACCGGCCCGGACTCGCAGTCGACGACGACGCTCGCCACCCCGCCGGCGGCCAGCAGCCCGGCGGCCCGGCGGGCGTCGCCGAGGTGGTCGCCGCCGCGGGCACCGGTGGCCCGGCCGTCGGTGACGACGACGAGCAGCGGCCGGCGCTGCGGGTCGCGGACCCGCTCCAGCCGCAGCGTCTCGTGCGCGCGCAGCAGGCCGGCCGCCAGCGGGGTGCGGCCGCCGGTGGGCAGGCTGGTCAGCCGGGCCGCGGCGGCCTCGACCGACCAGGTGGGCGGCAGCGCGAGCTCGGCCGCGCCGCCGCGGAAGGTGATCAGCCCGACCTTGTCCCGCCGCTGGTAGGCGTCCACGAGCAGCGAGAGGACGGCGCCCTTCACCGCGGCCATCCGCGAGCGGGCGCCCATCGAGCCGCTGGCGTCGACGACGAACAGCACCAGGTTGCCCTCGCGGCCCTCGAGCGTGGCCTGGCGCAGGTCGGCGCGCTCGACCAGCAGGCCGGTGCCGGCCCGCCCGCGGGCGCGCTGGTGCGGGGCGGCGGCCAGCACGGTGTCGACCAGGTGCAGCTTGGTGACCGCGGCCTCCGGGCGGCGCGAACCGACCACCCGGCCGCGCTCGCTGCGGGCCCGCGACCGGCGCCCGGCCGCGCCCGCGCCGATGCCGGGCACCTCCAGGCGCTTGATCCGGAAGGGCGCGTCGGGGGCCACGGCGGCCTTCTCCGGTGCGGGCGCGGCCTCGGTGTGCCCGCCGCCCTCGCCCCGCGGCGCCGTCGTCGGCCCGTCGTCCGCCCCGCCGGCACCCTCACCGGCGTCCGGCGCCGGGTCCCGGCCAGGATCCGGCGCCGAACCCTGGCCGGGGTTCGGCGCCGGATCCTGGTCCTGGGGTCCGTCCGGGGAGCCGGGGCCGTCGGGCGGGGAGCCGGGGGAGTCCGGGCCGTCGTCGTCCGGGGAGTCCGGGCGGGCGTCGGACAGCGCCTGCTCCAAGGTGTCCTCGTCGAGCCCCGGGGCGTCGAACGGGTTGCGCCGGCGGCGGTGCGGCAGCGCGAGCCGGGCGGCGACCCGGACGTCGTCCTCGGTCACCTCCTCCCGGCCGCACCAGGCGGCGTGCGCGATCGCGGCGCGGGCGGTGACCAGGTCGGCGCGCAGCCCGTCGACGTCGAAGGCGGCGCAGACGCTGGTGACCTGGCGCAGCGCGGCGTCGGAGAGGACGACGCGGGGCAGCCGGGCGCGGGCCTCGGCGATCTGCCGGGCCAGCTCGGACTCGGAGTCGGCCCAGGCGTCGGCGAACCCGGCCGGGTCGGCGTCGAAGGCGAACCGCCGGCGGACCACCTCGGCGCGCAGGTCGGCGTCGCGCGGGGCGGCGACCTCGACGGTGAGCCCGAACCGGTCCAGCAGCTGGGGGCGGAGCTCGCCCTCCTCCGGGTTCATCGTGCCGACCAGCAGGAACCGGGCGGCGTGCCGCACCGAGACGCCCTCGCGCTCGACGTAGGCCCGGCCCAGCGCGGCGGCGTCCAGCAGCAGGTCGACCAGGTGGTCGTGCAGCAGGTTGACCTCGTCGACGTAGAGCACGCCGCGGTTGGCCCCGGCCAGCAGCCCGGGCTCGAAGGACTTCACGCCCTCGGTGAGCGCCCGCTCCAGGTCCAGCGAGCCGACCAGCCGGTCCTCCGAGGCGCCGACCGGCAGCTCGACCAGCCGTGCCGGGCGGGTCAGCGCGCGGTCGTCGGCGGAGTGCGGGCCGTCGGGGCACTCCGGGTCGGGGGCGGCGGGGTCGCAGGCGAAGCGGCAGCCGGCGACGACGACCACCGGCGGCAGCACCGCGGACAGCGCGCGCACCGTGGTGGACTTCGCCGTCCCCTTCTCACCGCGCACGAGCACCCCGCCCACGGCGGGGGAGACGGCGTTGAGCAGCAGCGCCAGCCGCATGTCGTCCATGCCGACGACGGCGCCGAAGGGATAGGTCACGGGTAGACCACTGGTCCTCTCCCCGGGTGTCCACGCCCGGAGGTGGCAGGAAGCGACGGCGGGAGTTCCTGACTCACCGGCAGGGCCGGCTCACAGTGGCGGGACCGCGCCGGAGTCGCACCGGGCTTCCTCCACTGCCGTCGCAGTTGGACGGTCATCAGACCACGGCGACACGAACGGGGACAGGGCCGGTGTCTCTTGACGAAGTGGAAAGTGATGCGCCACTCTTTCCGACATGGAAAGCAACGGGATCGACCGGGACGAGGCCGCGGCCCAGCTGGCCGCCCTGCAGGCCGACCGGGCGGCGCTGGCCGACCGGGTCGTGGCGCCGTGGTGGTACGACGTGGCGCTGGGGCTGCTGCTGTTCGGCTTCCTGGCCTCGTACGCCTTCGACTCGCTCTGGGTGACCTTCCCGGCGCTGGTGGTCTTCTTCGCCTGCGTCAGCGTGCTGGTCTCGGCCTACAAGCGGATCACCGGCGTGTGGGTGAACATCGACGCGAAGACGATGGCGATCTGGGTGGCCGTGGTGCTGACCGTCCTGGCGCCGGCGTTCTGGCTGGCCGAGGCGCACGACCAGCACTGGGTGATGGTCCCCGCGGGCGCCGTCCTCGGCGTCGCGGTCGCCCTGTTCGGCCGCTACTGGGGGCGTGCGTACGCCGCCGAGCTGCGGGGCGAGCGGTGACCGGGCTGCCCGACCCGGAGGCCGCGGCCGCCCAGCTCGACGTCCTGGACGCCGACCGGGCCGCGCTCGCCGACCGCATCGTGCAGCCGTGGTGGTGGGACGTCGCGCTGGGGCTCGGCTTCGCCGGCTTGGTCGCGAGCTACTCGTCGCACCGCATCTGGGTGATCGGCGCGGCGGTGGTGGTCTTCCTGGCTCTCGTCCGGCTGCTGGGCGTCGTGTACCGGCGGAGCACCGGGGTCTGGTGGGACGCCCGCGAGGTCGGCCCGGTCCAGGGCCGGGTCCGGCGGGCGGCGCGCTGGTGGGGGCCGGCGTTCCTCGGCGCCATGGGGGTCGGGGCCGGGCTGGAGTTCCTGCTCGACGTGCGGGGCGCGATGGTCGTCACCGGCGTCGTCCTCGGGACGGCGGTCGCGCTGAGCTCCCGCTGGGTGTCGCGGACCTACGCCGCCGGGCTGCGAGCGGGCGCGTGACCGCCGTCGCGCCGCACTTCGACGCGGTCATCCACCCGCCTCCGCGGCTGCAGATCTGCGGGCTGCTCCAGGCGGTCGACACGATGGAGTTCGCCGCGGTGCGGGACGCCGTGGGGGTCAGCGACTCGGTGCTGTCCAAGCACGTCAAGCAGCTGGAGGAGGCGGGCTACGTCAAGGTCGGCAAGGCGACGATCGCCTCGCGGCAGCGCACCTCCCTCTCGCTCAGCAAGGCCGGCCGGGCCGCCTTCGCCGCCCACGTGGCCGAGCTGCGGCGGATCACGGGGTCGCTGGACGCCTGACCCGGGGCTCCGGGCACAGTGACGGCGTGGCGGGCGGGCGGCGGCGGGTGCTGGACTGGGCCGTCGTCGCGGGCGTGGGGGTCGGCGCCGGCGTGCTGCTCGAGCTGCTGGGCGTGCCGTCGGCGCCGCTGTTCGGCGGCCTGGTCGCCGGGCTGGGCCGGGCGCTGCTGGGCGGCACCCGGCTGGCGCTGCCCCGGCCGGCCGGGCTCGGCGCGCAGGCGGTCATCGGCGTCTCGATCGGGGCGCTGGTGCAGACCGACACGCTGCGCACCGTCGCCGACCACTGGCTGCCGGTGCTCGCGGTGACCGTCGCGACCCTGCTGGTCAGCCTGGTCGCCGGCCAGCTCATGCGGCTGCAGAAGGGGATCAGCCCGGTCACCGGCGCGTTCTCGATGATCGCCGGCGGCGCCTCCGGGATCACCGCGATGGCCCGCGACCTGGGCGCCGACGAGCAGGTGGTCGCCGTCCTGCAGTACCTGCGGGTGCTGCTCATCGTGGTCGCGATGCCGATCGTGGCGACGACGGTCTACGGCGCCTCCGCCGGCAGCGGGACGACGCCCGCCGACGACGGCCCGGGCTGGCCGGGCGGGCTGCTGTTCACCGTGGTCTGCGGGGTCGTCGGCGTGCTCCTCGGCCGGCTGTCCCGGCTGCCGGTCGGGTCGCTGCTCGGCCCGATGGCGGTGGCCGCGGCGCTGGACCTGACCGGGGTGTCGCAGGGCGCCGGTGTGCCGGAGCTGGTGGAGGCCGCCGGCTTCCTGGCGATCGGCCTGCAGGTGGGGCTGGGGTTCACCCGGGCCAGCCTGCGGCTCGTCGGCCGGGCGCTGCCGCTCGCTCTGGTGCTCATCGTCGGGGCGGTCGCCGCGTGCGCCGGGCTGGGCGTGGTGCTCTCCCGGGCGGCGGGGGTGACGCTGCTCGACGGCTACCTGGCGACGACGCCGGGTGGGCTGTACGCGGTGCTCGCGACGGCGACCGGCAGCGGCGCCGACGCGACGTTCGTGCTGGCGGTCCAGGTGCTGCGGCTGTTCGTGATGCTCTTCTCCGCCCCGCTGCTGGCCCGCGTGCTGCGTCCCCGAGGCGGGTGAAACGTCACGTCGCGGTCACCTCACGGGCGCGGGCGCACGCCTACCCTGGTCCGGGTGCGCCAGTCGACCGAGGGAGAGCCGAGCCACGTGGACGCCGTGAGCGACGCCGGCTCCGACGACGCCGTGCTGCTCTTCGTGGGGGGTCCGCTGGACGGCCGCGTCGAGATCCGGGAGGCCCGGCACGGTGACCCGCTGCCGACCATCACCCACGTGCACCTGCACGGTGGACCCAAGGTCGTGCACCGCTACGACCTGCAGTCGCTGACCGACTCCGCGGGCGTCTACCACCTGCGGCCGCGCGCCCAGCGGGACGCCGACGCCGACGCCTGAGCACCCGCCGCCTCCCTGCCGGAGGCGGCGCGGTCCGGTCAGCCGCGGCGCCGGTGCACCTCGGCGGCGACCGCGTCGAACCGGTCGCGGTCCAGCGCCGCGCCCTCGCGGCGGACGTCGGCCGGGTCGATCCGCAGCACCCGGTCCACCCGCACCTCGCTGGGCCGGCCCTGCCGGTCCCACGCCCCGGTGCCGATGTCGACCCAGTGCCGGCCGTGCCGGGCCTCGTCGGCGGCGTCCAGGTCGTGGTCCTTGCTGCTCATCACCAGCGCCAGCAGCGCGTCGTCGTCGCGGCCCACGACCAGCACCGGCCGGTCCTTGCCGCGGCCGTCGCCCTCCTCGAAGGGCACCCACGCCCAGACGACCTCGCCCGGGTCGGGGTGCGCGTCCTCGCGCGGCCGGTACTCCAGGTGCACCGGGCCGGAGAACTCGGTGACCAGGGTGCGGCGGCGCGGCGGGGCGGCCTGCGGCAGCGGGGACCGGGGTGGCGGCGTCGGTGCCGATGACCGCGGCGCGGCCACCCGGCGCTGCTTGCGCTGAGCCGGCGCGGTGGCCTGCTGCACCGCGACGTCCACCAGCCGACCGAGGACCCTGCGCCATCCACTGCTCGCCACCCACCGGACGGTAGGGGATCGCCTCGGCGGCGCGCCCAGGGCCGACACGCCGTCCCGGGTCAGACGACTCGGCGCGTGCTCTACCTGCGGAACGACACGCGTGTGATTCTCGTGACAGATGGTGCGCGGGACGGGACTGAACGGTCACATCGCGGTTCAGATCGCCGTTCCGGGGCCACACTTGCACTGGCGGTCGAACACCGGCCGCCACGGGGGAGAGGGTCAGCAGATGACCACAGCGCAGCCGGTCCACCCGGTCGAGGTCCCGCTGGTGGTGCCGTCCGTGCGCGCCAGCGCGCTCGCGGCCTTCCAGCTCGTCGAGGACGCCCGGTACCGCCCGGAACGCCGACCGAGGAACGAGCGGCGCCGGCTGCTCGCCCAGCGCGCCGTCGCCGACCGCAAGGCCGCCCTGGAGGTCGAGCGCGAGCTCCGGCTCGGCTGAGCCCGCTCTGCCTCAGGTGAGGCAGAGCTCGTTGCCCTCCGGGTCGGCGATCGTGACCCAGCGGTAGGGGCCCTGCTGCCCGTGGTGCAGCACCGTCGCGCCGCGGCCGGTCAGCCGGGCCACCTCGGCCTCGACGTTCTCCGGGCCCACCCGCACGTCCAGGTGCACCCGGTTCTTCACCGTCTTCGGCTCGGGCACCAGCTGGAACAGCACCCGGGGAGCGCTGCCGGTGGGGTGCCGGATCGCGCCGCCGGCCGCCCAGACCAGCCGGCCGTCGTGCACCACGGTGTCGGACTCGGTGGCGTGCCCCTCGTCGACCATCCGGCGGATGAACGCCTCGTCGGTGGGCTCCCGCTCCCAGCCCAGCGCCTCGGCCCACCAGTCGGCGAGCGGGTGCGGCGCGACGGAGTCGATGGTCACCTGGAACTCGTAGGCCATGACCGGACGCTAGGGCAGACCCCCGACAGTTCCTACAGCTCGCGCGCCAGGTCCGCGCGGATGGTGGCGTCGTCGGGCAGCGGGGTGTCCAGCCGGCAGTGGTCCTTGAGCACCTGGCCGAACGGCGTCATCGTCGACCGGTCCACCTGCTTGGACGGGTCCCACAGCCCCGAGCGCATGACGGCCTTGCCGCACTGGAAGTAGGCCCGCTGCACGGTGAGCACGACCAGCGACTTCGGCGCCCGGCCGAACTCGGTCAGGTCGACGCCCAGGGCGTCGGCCGCGACGATCTCCGTCGTCCCGTAGACCTTGAGCGTCTCCTCGGCGCCGGGCACGAAGAACAGCAGCGCCGCACGCGGGTTGACCGCCAGGTTGCGCAGGCTGTCCACCCGGTTGTTCCCCTGCCGGTCGGGCAGGGCCAGCCGGTGCTCGTCGAGCACGTGCACGAAGCCCGGGTCGCCGCCGCGCGGGGAGATCTCCGGGAAGCCGTCGGCGTCCGCGGTGGCCAGCGTGGCGAACGGCGAGAGGCCGATGAAGGCGCGGCAGTGCTCGTCGACGCGGTCGATGACCTTGTCCAGGACGAGCTGGGACGGCGGCCGGTACGCGGCGGCCAGCACCTCCGCGTCGGTGGGCTCGGTGGCGACGGAGGGCTGCACGCCACGACGGTAGCGGGCGGTCGGCCGGTGGTCAGCGCGCGCCCGGTCCGGCCGGCAGCACCGGCAGCCCGGCGGGGGCGCCGTGCTCGATCAGCCGCCACAGGGCGTCGGTGTCGGCGTGCTCGGCGACCAGGTCGCCCAGGGCGTCCAGCCGTGCCTCCCGCACCGCTGCGAAGTCGGTGTCCGGGGCGACGACGAACCGGCGGCCGGCCACCCGGGCCACCTCGGTGAGGAAGGCCCGCCGGAACCCGTCGTTCTCCAGCGCCCCGTGCCACGTCGTCCCCCAGACCGACCCGACGCGGGCGCCGTCCAGGAACGCTTCCGCGGGTCCGTCGACGGTCACCACGCCGTGGTGGATCTCGTAGCCGTGCACCGGGTGACCGAGCGCGACGCCGGTGGGCCGGGCGAGCACCTTCTGCGCACCGAACCGGACGTCGGCCGGCAGCAGGCCGAGCCCGGCGACGACGCCGGCTCGCGACTCGACGTCGTCGCTGATGGTGCGGGCGAGCATCTGGTGGCCGCCGCAGATGCCCAGCACCGGCCGGCCCTCGGCGGCGCGGCGGGCGACGGCGTCGGCGAGCCCGGTCTCGCGCAGCCAGCCGAGGTCCGCGACCGTCGACCGGGTGCCGGGCAGCACGACGAGGTCGGCGTCGGCGAGCTCCTCGGGCCGGGTGGCGTAGCGGAGCAGCACGCCGGGCTCGGCGGCGAGGGCGTCCAGGTCGGTGAAGTTCGACAGCCGGGGCAGCCGGGCGACCGACACCCGCAGCACGTCGTCGCCGTGCGGCGGGAGCGCCGGGCCGCGGGGGGCGTCGACACCGAGGGAGTCCTCGACGTCCAGGTGCAGGCCGGTCTGCCAGGGCAGCACGCCGAGCGTCGGCCGGCCGGTCAGCGCGGCGAGCTGGTCCAGGCCCGGGGCGAGCAGCCGGGCGTCGCCGCGGAACTTGTTGACCAGGAAGCCGGCCACCAGCCGCTGGTCGCCCGGGGGCATCAGCGCGACGGTGCCGTACAGCGCGGCGAAGACCCCGCCCCGGTCGATGTCGCCGACCACCACGACCGGGAGCTCGGCGGCCGTGGCCAGGCCCATGTTCGCGATGTCGTCGGCGCGCAGGTTGATCTCGGTGGGCGAGCCGGCGCCCTCGCAGACCACCACGTCGAACCGGGAGCGGAGGTCGGCCAGGCAGGCCAGCGCCTGCTCGAGCAGGGCGGCCTTCATCGGCCGGTAGGACAGCGCGGTCACGTCCGCGACCGGCTTGCCGAGGACGACGACCTGGCTGGCGTTCTCGCCGCCGGGCTTGAGCAGCACCGGGTTCATCGCCGCCTCGGGCTCGACCCGGGCCGCCGCGGCCTGCATCACCTGGGCGCGGCCGATCTCGGCGCCGTCGGCGGTGACCATCGAGTTGTTGCTCATGTTCTGCGCCTTGAACGGCGCCACCCGCACGCCCTGCCGCGCCAGCCAGCGGCAGATGCCGGCGGTGACCACGGACTTGCCGGCGTCGGAGGTGGTGCCGGCGACGAGCAGGGCCCCCGTGCCGGGACCGCTCATGCCGCCGCCGGGGGCTGGCCCCAGCCGGCCTTCTCCTGACCCGACAGCTCGGCGATCGCCTCCATGACCTGGTCGGTGACCTCGCGCCGCGCCCGGCCCTTGCCGGCCTGGCCGCGGTGCTCGGGGAAGGTCAGCGGCGCACCGAAGGTGACCGACACCCGGTGCGGCCGCGGCCAGCGCGCGCCGATCGGCTGGATCTTCTCGGTGCCGTGGACGGCGACCGGCACGACCGGGCAGTCGGCCGTGAGCGCGAGCCAGGCCACCCCGGTCTTGCCGCGGGCCAGCCGGCCGTCGCGCGAGCGGGTGCCCTCGGGGTAGATGCCGAAGGCACCGCCCTCGCGCAGCACGCCCATGGCGGTGTCGAGCGCGGCCTGCGCCGCCCGGGAGGCCTCCCGCTCGACGGGCAGCGCGCCCAGCGCGGTGAACAGCGTGCGGGACACCCAGCCGCCGAAGCCCGGGGCGCGCCAGTACTCGGCCTTGGCCAGGTAGGCCACCTTGCGCGGCGCCATGAGCGGGATGGCGATGCTGTCGATGAACGAGAGGTGGTTGCTGGCCAGGATCACCGGCCCGGTGAGCGGCACGTTCTCCCGGCCGGTGACCCGGGGCCGGAACACCACGAAGACCAGCGGCCGCAGCACGAACCGCGCAAGCAGGTAGAACACGCCGCGGCTCCCTCTCTCGTCCCGGGCCCTCGTCGGTCCGGGGGTCCCAGGATCCTCTCCGACGGTCGCCGGGAGGAGACCAGCGGGTGCGCGGAGGGAGCCGGCGGCGGGTCAGGCCGGGGCGCGGCCGGGCGGGCAGGCGTCGTGCAGGATGTCGCGGACGTCGTCGGGCAGCGGGTTGTGGCCGCTCGCCGAGTCGATGATCGCGACGGCGACGTCGCGGACCTTCCGGTGGGTGTGGCTGGAGATGTGCGCCAGCAGGTCGAAGGCCACCTGGTCACCGCAGCCCATCAGCAGCATCAGGATGCCCTTGGCCTGCTCGATGGCCGCCCGGCTGGCCATCGCGCTGCGCAGCTGCTCGACCTCGGTCTCCAGGCGGTGCACCTGCTCGTCGGCCGGCGGGGTGTCCCGGGTGCCGGTCACGTCGACGACGAGCCCGCTCAGCGCGGTGACGGCGCCGGCCGGGTCGGTCTCGGGCTCGCAGACCAGCAGTACGGTGCGCTGCCGGCCGTCCATCCGCAGCACCCGGTACTCCCGGGCGAACGGCACGCCCGCGGTGCCGGCGGCGCGGAGCGCCGCCTGCAGGCCCGGGCGGTCGGCGGAGTGCGCGTGGGACAGCAGCAGGCCGACCGTCGGCTGGACCGAGCCGGCCGGCACGCCGTGCAGCTCGAACAGCTCGGGCGACCACCACCACTGGTCGGTGGTCAGGTCACCGCGGAACCGGCCGGCCAGCTGGGTCCGGGGGACCGAGGGCGCGGGCCCGGTGGACGGAGCAGGGCGGGAGGGGCGGCCCGGGGCGTGCGGGCGGGAGTGCGCCTCGCTCTGGCGGGGGAGTGCGGAGGTGGAGGACATGACAGCGGCCGATCTCTGCCTCGGCGCACCGGACGCTCTCCGGTGGGGGCCACCCAGCCGTGCGCTCGACCCACGGTGACCCGTCGAGCCCGTCGGGGGCGCGACCGCTCCAGTGGGTCGAAAGTACCGCCATCCCCGGCGACGCGCGCGGCGTGCCGAGGTGACCACGAGGAGCTGAGCTGCGCTCACGGTGGGTGAGCCGGTCGACGGCGTCAGACGACGGTCCGGGACCGCACGACGGCGTGCGCGGTGCCGGCCCGGAGGCTCCCGCTCAGCGTGGCCAGCACCTCGACCGCCGCCCGCAGCTCGCCGGCCGGGCGGGTGTACGGCAGCCGCAGGTGGTCATCGAAGGCGTACCCGGTGCCGAACGCGCGCCCCTCGGCCAGCAGCAGGCCGTGCGGTGCGGCACCGGCCGCGAGGGCGGCCGAGCTCAGCCCCGGCGGGAGCCGGCACCACAGCGACAGGCCACCGGCGGGGGGCAGCACCTCCCAGTCGGGGAGGCGCTCGGCCAGGGCGGCCAGCAGCTCGTCGCGCTGGGTGCGCAGCTGCTCGCGGCGACCGGCCAGCACGGCGTCCAGGTCGCGCAGCAGCAGCGTCGCGGCCAGCTGGTCGAGCAGGCCGACGGACAGCTGCCGCCGGGCGTACGCCAGCCCCAGCCGGTCGGCCAGCGCGGCGTCGGTGCGCAGCCAGCCGATCCGCAGGCCGCCCCACACCGCCTTGCTCAGCCCGCCGACGGTCACGACCGCCGCATCGGGCAGCCCGGCGGCGTACGGCGGGAGGGGGTCGTCGTCGAAGTGCAGCTCGGCGCTGACCTCGTCGACGACGGCGAGCACGCCCTGCTGCCACAGCGTGGCGGCCAGCCGGCGTCGTCCCGCGGCGGAGAGCCGGGCGCCGGTGGGGTTGGCGAAGTCGGGCTCGAGCAGCGCCACCCGGGGCGCGCTCTGCCGTGCTGCCGCGTGCGCGGCGGGCACGAGGTCGTCGGGGGCGGCCGGGTCGGTGGGGACCGGCACCAGCCGCCCGTTGCCCGCCTCCACCATGCGCAGGGAGCCGGCGTAGGTGGGATGGGTGACGAGCACCCGGTCGCCGGGCTCCAGCAGGAGGTCCAGCACCAGGGCGGTCGCATCGCCGACGCCGGCGGTGACCACGACCTGCTCCGGGTCGGTCGGCAGCCCGCGGCCGGTGAACCGGGCGGCGATCGCCTCGCGCAGCTCGGGCAGGCCGTTGGGGGAGTAGCCGTTGCCGTCGGTGAGGGCCGGCAGCTGCTCCAGCGCCCGCGCGTAGGCCGGCAGCAGCTGCGGTGCGGCGGGCGGGGCGGCGTGCGCGAGGTCGATGAGGCCCGGGGTGGCCCGGGGCAGCCAGCCGGCGTCGGCGGTGCCGCCGGGGACGGGCACCTCGACCACCGTGCCGGACCCGTGCCGGGTGCGCGCCCAGCCCTCCTCGCGCAGCACCCGGTACGCCGAGGCGATGGTCACCCGGCTGGTGTCCAGGACGGCGGCGAGATCGCGCTCCGCGGGCAGCCGGGTGCCGGCCGGGAGCTGCCCGGCCAGCACCAGCTCGCGGATGCGGCGGGCCAGGCCGGCGTAGCGGGGGGCCGGCAGCGCCGCCACGGAGCCGACCAGGGAGGCAAGCTCCTGCGCGGGCGTGGACTGGTCCAGCACAGGTGGCATGCGACCACCATGCCGGATTGGCCTGTTTTCCGCCAGCTCTGACGGTGCCACTGTGGCTCCCATGACCACAGGTGGAGTCCTCACGCTGCTGTTCCTGCTCGGGCTGGGCGGCCTCGCCGTCACCACGCTCGTCATCGCCGTCCGTGGTGGCCGGGGCCCGGCCGACCCGCCGGCGAGCCACGCCCGGGTCGACCCGGGCGGGTTCCCGGTGCTCCCCGAGCCGCGGGGGGTGCTTGCGCGCCGGCCGGCTCAGCGCCGGCGTAGCAGCCGGGTCAGCGCGGCGAGGGTGGCGGCCGCCGTCCACACCGCGCGGGAGAGCCGGACCGCGCGCCGGATGTCGCCGCGCACCGGCGGGTGACCGTCGCCGAGCGTCGGCCGCTCCTCGACCCGCTCGCCGTAGACGTTCCGCCCGCCCAGCCGCAGCCGCAGGGCGCCGGCCAGGGCGGCCTCGCACCGGCCGGCGTTCGGGCTGGGGTGCGCGGCGCCGTCGCGCTGCCAGGCCCGCCAGGCGCCGGCCGGTGAGCCGCCGGCCAGCGGGGCCGTCAGCACGGTGAGGGCGGCGGTCGCCCGGGCGGGCACCCAGTTGACGAGGTCGTCGAAGCGGGCCGCGGCCCAGCCGAAGCGGGCGTACCGCGGCGAGCGGTAGCCGACCATCGCGTCCAGGGTGTTGGCCGCGCGGTAGCCCAGCAGCCCTGGGAGCCCGGCGACCGCACCCCAGAACAGCGGCGCGACGGCGGCGTCGGAGGTGTTCTCCGCGACCGACTCGACGGTGGCCCGCACCAGCTCCGCCTCGCCCAGCCCGCTCGGGTCGCGGCCGGCCAGGGTGGGCAGGTGGGCCCGCGCAGCGGGCAGGTCCCCGGCCTCCAGGTGGGCCGACATGGTGCCGCCCGCCCGGCCGAGCGACGTGCCGCCCAGCACGGCCCAGGTGGCCACCGCGGTCAGCGCGGTGCGGGCCAGCGGCCGGCCGGCGGTCAGCCGCGACCCCGCCGCCCCGAGCGCGGTCGCCGTCCCCACGCACACCGCCAGGTAGCCCGTGCCGGCCGCCCGGGAGTCGCGCCACACCCGGCGCTCGAGGGCGCCGGCCGCCCGGCCGAAGCCGGCGACCGGGTGGCCGCGGCGCGGGTCGGCGAACGCCAGGTCGGCGAGGGCGCCGAGCGCCAGCCCGGCGGCGGTGGGGGAGGAGGGCATCGCCGGTGACCGTAGCGAGCGGCGACGTCCCTAGGATCGACGGTCATGCGCCTGCCCGGCCGTTACGACGGCGTCGCCCGGCCGATCGTCACCTACGGCAGCAACCCGGTGCTGCACCGCCCGTGCACCCCGGTCACCGTGTTCGACCGCGGGCTCCGGCACCTGCTGCTGGACATGTTCGCCAGCATGCACGCGGCCGACGGCGTGGGGCTGGCCGCGAACCAGATCGGCGTCGACGCCCGGGTGTTCGTCATCGACTGCCCGGACGCCGACGGCGAGGACGTCGTCGGCTACGTGGTCAACCCGGTGCTCACCGTGCTCGAGCCGGTCGGTGACGAGCCCGCGGTCGAGCTGACCGAGGAGGGCTGCCTGTCGGTGCCGGGGCCCTACGCCGAGCTGGAGCGGGCGTTCCGGGCCCGGGTCGACGGCGTCGACGTGCACGGCGAACCGACCTCGATCGAGGCGACCGGGATGGCGGCGCGCTGCCTGCAGCACGAGGTCGACCACCTCGAGGGCACCGTCTACGTCGACCTGCTGCCCGAGGAGGTCCGGGAGCGGCTGCTGGCCGAGGCCGCCGGCCCCGAGGGGGAGCTGCCGGCGTGACGACGGCCGAGGGAGCATCGCAGGGAGCGCCAGCGACCGAGGAGCGGATCGAGGTCGGAGTCGCGCCCGTGGGCACCGCGTGACCGCTCCGGAGGGGTGGACCGTCACCGTGGTCGGCATCGGCGCCGACGGCTGGGACGGGCTGTCCCCGACCGCGCGGCGGGCCATCGAGGGCGCCGAGGTGCTGCGCGGCAGCGCCCGGCAGCTGGCGCTGGTCCCCGACGGCGTCGCCGGTGAGCGGGTGCCGTGGCCCTCGCCCATGGCGCTGGCCGTCCGCGAGCTGCCCACCGCGCACCCCGGACGCCGGGTGGTGGTGCTGGCCAGCGGCGACCCGATGTCCTCGGGCATCGGCACCACCCTGGTCCGGTGGTTCGGCGCGGCCGCGGTCGACGTCGTCCCGCACCCGTCGTCGGTGACGCTGGCCTGCTCCCGGCTGGGCTGGTCGGTGGAGGAGACCACCGTCGTCTCCGTGGTCTGGAAGCCGCTGGAGCTGCTCGCCCCGCAGGTCACCCCCGGCCGCCGGCTGGTGGTGCTGGGTGCCGACGGGTCGACGCCCGGCGCGGTCGCCGATCGGCTGCGGGAGTGGGGCTACGGCGCCAGCCGGGTCACCGCGCTGGCCCAGCTCGGCGGGCCGGCCGAGCGGCGCTTCGAGGGCACCGCCGCCGGCTGGCAGCACCCGGTCACCGACCCCCTGGTGCTGACCGCGGTCGAGGTGGTGGCCGACCCGGGCACCGTGCCGCTGCCGACCGTCCCGGGGCTTCCGGACGAGGCCTACCGCAACGACGGGCAGCTGACCAAGCGCGACGTCCGGGCGGTCACGGTGTCCCGGCTGGTCCCGCTGCCCGGCCAGCTGCTCTGGGACGTCGGTGCCGGCGCGGGGTCGATCGGCATCGAGTGGATGCGGGTGCACCCCTCCTGCCGGGCGGTCGCGGTCGAGGCCCGGCCCGAGCGCGCGAACCGGGTGCGGCAGAACGCGGCGCGGCTGGGCGTCCCCGGGCTGCAGGTGGTCGTGGGCTCCGCGCCCGAGGCCCTCGTCGACCTGCCCGCACCGGACGCCGTCTTCGTCGGTGGCGGCGCCACGACGCCGTTGCTGCTGGACACCGTGTGGGAGGCGCTGCGCCCCGGGGGCCGGCTGGTCGTCAACGCGGTGACCCTGGAGAGCGAGGCCCTGCTCGCCGACTGGTACGGCCGCTGCGGGGGCACGCTGACCCGGTTGTCGGTCGCCACCGCGCAGCCCGTCGGCGGCTACTCCGGCTGGAAGGCCGCCATGCCCGTGACGATCTGGAGCGTGACCCGGTGACCGTGCACTTCATCGGTGCCGGCCCGGGCGCGGCCGACCTGGTCACCGTGCGGGCGGCCCGGCTGATCGCGGCCGCGCCGGTCTGCCTCTACGCCGGCGCGCTGGTGCCGCGCGAGCTGCTGGACACCGCCCCCGCGGGCGCCCGGCTGGTCGACACCGCCGACCTGGACCTCGACCAGATCACCGCCGAGCTGGTCGCCGCGCACGAGGCCGGCCTGGACGTGGCGCGGCTGCACTCCGGCGACCCGTCGGTCTACAGCGCGATGGCCGAGCAGATGCGCCGGCTGGACGCGGCCGGCGTGCCCTACGACGTCGTGCCCGGCGTGCCGGCGTTCGCCGCGGCCGCCGCGTCGCTGAAGCGGGAGCTCACCGTGCCGGGGGTGGCGCAGACCGTCGTGCTGACCCGCACCAGCGCCCGGTCGACGCCGATGCCGCCGGGGGAGGAGCTGGCCGCCTACGCGGCCACCGGCGCGACGCTGGTGCTGCACCTGGCGGTGCAGCGGATCGACGAGCTGGCGCCGGAGCTGGCCGCGCACTACGGCGACGACTGCCCGGTGGCGGTGGTGGCGAAGGCCAGCCGGGACGACGAGCTGGTGCTCCGCGGGACGCTGGCCGACATCGCCCGGCAGGTCGCGGACGCCGGGGTGCGGCGCACCGCGGTGGTGATCGTCGGCCGGGTGCTGGCTGCCGAGCAGTTCCTCGACAGCCACCTCTACTCGACCACGCGCCGCCGGTGATGTCGCTAGGCGCGGCCGACGACCGTCCCGGCGCGGTCGATGACCACGACGTCGACCTCCACCGGGGCGCCGAGCAGCACACCCTCCGCCGTCCGCCGGGCGCCGGCCGCGACCAGGTCGCCGAGCGGCAGCCCGGCGGCCTGGCTCTGCTGCAGCGCGTCGAGCGCGGTGTTCGCCTGCCGGACGCCGGCGACCAGCTCCGCCGAGCCGCCTGCCCCGGCGACCAGGTCGGCGAGCGCGGCGAAGGACACCTGGGAACGCCCCGAGTGCAGGTCCAGGTGGCCCTCGGCGAGCTTGGCCAGCTTGCCGATGCCGCCGGCCACGGTCAGCCGCGGCACGGGGTGGCGGCGCAGGTACTTCAGCACCGCGCCGGCGAAGTCGCCCATGTCCAGCAGCGCGTCCTCGGGCAGGCCGTAGAGCTGCTGCACCGTCCGCTCGCTGGTCGACCCGGTGCAGCCGGCGACGTGCGCGTGCCCGGCTGCGCGGGCGACGTCGATGCCGCGGCGGATCGAGTCGATCCACGACGAGCACGAGTAGGGGACGACGACGCCCGTCGTCCCCAGGATGGACAGCCCGCCGAGGATGCCCAGCCGCGGGTTCCAGGTCTTCCGGGCCAGCTCGGCGCCGTTCTCCACGGACACCTCGACCAGCACGTCGCCGGTGCCGCCGAAGCGCTCCGCCACCGCGGCGACGTGCTCGGTCATCAGCCGGCGGGGCACCGGGTTGATCGCCGGCTCGCCCACGGCCAGCGGCAGCCCGGGCTTGGTCACCGTGCCCACGCCCTCGCCGGCCCGGAACCGCACGCCGCTGCCGGGCTCGCCGAGCTCGACCCGGGCGGAGACCACCGCGCCGTGGGTGACGTCGGGGTCGTCGCCGGCGTCCTTGACGATGCCGACGGTCGCCTCGCGGGCGCCCAGCTGCTCCTGGGCCAGCGCGAACGCCGGGTGCCGGTCGTTGGGCAGGTCGATCTGCACCGGGTCGGGGAACTCACCGGTGAGCAGCGCGGTGTAGGCCGCGGTGGTGGCCGCGGTCGCGCAGGCGCCCGTCGTCCAGCCGTGCCGCAGCCCAGCGCTGCCCTCCCTGCTCACGGGCCCATCCTCCCCGGTCGCGGCACCCGGCGAGACGCGGGCCGCTGCGGCGTCCGGCCGGTGCGGCACCGCAGCCGGGCGCAGCTGGACGAGGGGAGGACCCGGTGACCGGTCAGGTGCTGGTGCTCGGCGGCACCGGGGAGGCGCGGGAGCTCGCGGCGGCGCTGGTCACCGAGGGCGTCGACGTGCTGTCCAGCCTGGCCGGCCGGACCGCCGAGCCGGTGCTGCCCGAGGGGCCGGTGCGGGTGGGCGGGTTCGGCGGTGCGGAGGGCCTGGCGGAGTGGCTGGCGGAGCACCGGCCGGGCGCCGTCGTCGACGCCACGCACCCCTTCGCCGCGCAGATCACCGGGAACGCCGCAGCCGCCGCCGGGCGCCACGGCACCCCGTTGCTCCGGCTGCAGCGGCCGGGCTGGCAGCCGCAGCCGGGCGACACCTGGCGACATGTCGACTCGTTGGCCGCCGCGGCGGAGGCGGTCGCCGGGTTCCGCAGCGTCTTCCTGACCACCGGCCGGCAGGGTCTCCGGGCGTTCGCCGACCTGCCCGGGCGGGTGCTGGTGCGCTCGGTCGACCCGCCCGACGAGCCGCTGCCGGCCGGGGCGACCCTGCTGCTGGACCGCGGGCCGTTCAGCGTCGCCGACGAGCTGGCGCTGATGCGCGAGCACGAGGTGGACGTCGTCGTCACCAAGGACTCCGGCGGGCACCTCACCGAGGCCAAGCTGACCGCGGCCCGTGAGCTGGGGCTGCCGGTCGTGCTGGTGAGCCGGCCGCCGCTGCCCGAGGGGGTGGCGACGGTCGCGACCGTCGCCGAGGCGCTGGCCTGGCTGGCCGTGCGGGGGCTCAGGCCACCGGGTGTCGCCGGAACGCCCAGGCCGTGAGCCAGACCGTGCCGACGCTGAGCACGAGTGCGCCCGGGACGTGCGCGCCCATGTTCCCGGCGTCGCCGATCGCGGCCTGCACGAAGCCCGCGGCGAAGACGGCGGCCGCCAACACCGCGGGCCACCGTGCGCCGCCGGCGCGGACGTGCAGCACGGTGGCGACCAGCAGCACCGCGTTCGCGACGTGCAGCACGACGGCCCCGGTGGCGTGGCCGCCCATCGCGTCCTCCTGGGACAGCAGCTGGCCGGCCGTCGCGAACTGCCAGAGCAGGGCGAGCACCGAGGCGACCGCGCCGACCTGGGCGGCTCGGACGAGGGCGGGGTTCCGGGCGGCGGGCGCGGGCCGGGTCTGGGTCATCGCGGCGTTCCTCCGGGGAGAGAGACTTACTTGAAGCTTCATGGAACCAGGTCGGACGCCGTCGCGGAAGGGGCCGGCCGGCTGGTGCTCTTCGACCTGGACGGCACGCTGGTCGACTCGACGCCGGGGATCTGGGCCTCGATCCGAGTCGCCGCGGCGCAGCTGGGGCTGCCCGAGCCGACGGAGGGGCAGCTGCGGTCGATGGTCGGCCCACCCCTGCAGGACGGCTTCGCCGGGGCCTTCGGCCTGACCGGCGAGGACGTCGGCCGGGCCGTGGCCGCCTACCGCGCGCACTACGCCGCCGGCGCGATGTTCGACGCCCACGTGTACCCGGGCATCCCGGAGCTGCTCGCGGGGCTTCGCGCGGGCGGGGCGGTCCTCGCCGTCGCGACGAGCAAGCCCGAGCCGTTCGCCGTGCGCATCCTGGAGCACGCCGGGCTGCTCGCCGCGTTCGACAGCGTGCACGGCGCGACGATGGACGGCGCGGTGCGGCACAAGGACCAGGTCGTCGCCGCCGCGCTGGCCGCCCACCCGGACGGCGCGGACCCGGTGCTGGTCGGCGACCGGTCGCACGACGTCCTGGGCGCCCGCGCGCACGGGCTGCCGTGCATCGGCGCCGGCTGGGGCCCGGCGCCCCCCGGCGAGCTGGCCGCCGCCGGCGCTGCCGCGGTCGTCGGCACCCCGGCCGGGGTGCCGGCCGCCCTGGCCGCGATCGGGGGTGCGCGCCGGTGATCCCGCCCGACGTCTTCCGCGACCAGCCGGTGCTGACCGGTGCACGGGTCCGGCTGGTGCCGCTCACCGTGGCCGTGCTCGAGGAGTACCTCGCCTTCCTGCACGAGCCGGAGGGGCGCCGGCTGACCGGCACGCACGCGACCTTCACCCGCGACCAGGTGGTCGGCTACCTCGACAGCCGCGCCGAGCAGGTCGACCGGGCCGACTGGGCGGCGCTGCGCATCTCCGACGGCGCGTTCCTCGGGGAGGCCGTGGTGAACGACCTGGACCCGGAGAACGAGTCGGCCAGCTACCGGATCGCGCTGGCCGGGCCGTCGGTGTTCGGCCAGGGGTTCGGCACCGAGGTCACCCGGCTCGTCGTCGACCACGTGTTCGCCGCGACCGGGCTGCACCGGCTCGGCCTCGAGGTGTTCGCGTTCAACGCGCGCGCCCGGCGGGTCTACGAGAAGTGCGGCTTCCAGGTGGAGGGTCGGCTGCGGGACGCCCTGCTCTGGGACGGCGAGCGGCACGACGTGCTCGTCATGTCCGTCCTGCGCACCGACGTCGTGCCCGGGCGCGGGTAGCACCGGGCGGCCGGTCGTCCCAGGAGTGTCGTACCCCGGGAGCAGAGTGGGGACCGACGGAGGAGGTGCACCAGTGCTCGGTGAACCGCAGGCGGTCGACCTCGACCCGATGGACCTGGAGAGCGCCCTGCTGCGCGCGGCGGTCGGCGACTACGCGGCCGAGGCGGCGGTGCTGCTGCTCGCCGACTCCGGTCACTGGCTGCCCCGGCTGCAGTCGGCCGGGCTGATCGCGATCGCCCTGGACGGCGACGCCGACGGCGGCCCGTGGGCCGCCGTGCAGTGGGGCGAGCTGGACCGCGCGCTGCGGGCCGGCGTCGTCACGGGCAGCAGCGGTCAGCTGCGGCTGCTCCGGGCGGCGGCCAGCCTGGCCGACGGGCAGCCGGTCGACCTCGCCGACCTCACCGCCGCGCTCGACCGGGCGGAGCTGACCCTGCTGCTGGCCGCGCTCGCCCACGCGGCGGGCAGCCACGAGCACCGCGACCCCGGCCGGGACGACGGCGGGGCGCCCCGGCCGGGGCCGCCGCTGGGCCCGGTCGTGCGCTGGCCGGTCCGCGACTGACCCACCCGCGACCGATCTGCCCGCGACCGATCTGCCCGCGACCGACCAGGGCGCGGGCCCGGCCCGGCCGGGGTGACGCGGTCGACGGGTGAGGTGGGGGCGTCCCGGGCAAGATCCGGGGATGACCACCCCGACCGGGCTGCCGGACGCCCTGCAGCAGCTGCGCGACCACGTCGCCGCGGCGCCGCTGGGCCTGGCCACCACCGGCCGAGACGCCGCCGCCCGCACCGCCCGTTCCGTCGTCGACCAGGTCGACGACTACCTGCTGCCCCGGCTCCGGGACCTGGACGCCCCGCTGCTCACCGTCGTCGGCGGCTCGACCGGCGCGGGCAAGTCCACGCTGGTCAACAGCGTGCTCCGCGCCCAGGTCACCACGCCCGGCGTGCTCCGCCCGACGACCCGCTCACCCGTGCTCGTCTGCTCGCCGGTCGACCAGGCCGCCTTCTCCGGTGACCGGGTGCTGCCCGGGCTGGCCCGCACCACCGGCGAGGGCGACACCACCAGCGGCATCAAGCTGGTGGCCACCGACGCGCTGCCGCCCGGCCTCGCGCTGATCGACGCCCCCGACGTCGACTCGGTGGTCGAGGCCAACCGCGAGCTGGCCGGTCAGCTGCTCGGCGCCGCCGACCTGTGGGTGTTCGTCACGACGGCGGCCCGCTACGCCGACGCCGTGCCGTGGGACCTGCTGCGGACGGCGCAGGAGCGGGGCACCGCGCTCGCCGTGGTGCTGGACCGGGTGCCACCCGAGGCGGTCGGCGAGGTGGCCGAGGACCTCGCCGGGATGCTGCAGCGCGCCGGGCTGTCCAGCGCGCGGTTGTTCGTCATCGAGGAGCGTGCCCTCGTCGACGGGTACCTGCCCGAGGACCAGGTGGGCCCGCTGCGCGAGTGGCTGCACGCGCTCGCCGCCGACCAGGAGCAGCGCGCCGCCGTCGTCCGGCAGACCCTGGCCGGGGCGCTGGAGAGCCTGGGCGACCGGGTCGCCGTCGTCGTCGCCGGGGTGCACGAGCAGGCGACCGCGGCCGAGGCGCTGCACACCGCCGCCGACGCCGCCTACGCGCGGGCCCGGGCGGCGATCGACGAGGGCGTCGGCAACGGCAGCCTGCTGCGCGGGGAGGTGCTCGCCCGCTGGCAGGAGTTCGTCGGCACCGGTGACTGGATGCGCAGCCTGCAGGGCCAGGTCGGCCGGCTGCGCGACCGGGTCGCCGCGGCCTTCACCGGCCGACCCAACCCGGCGGCGGACCTGCAGGGCGCCCTGGAGTCCGGTGTCGAGCTGCTGCTGCGCGCCGAGGCCGACCGGGCCGCGGAGAAGACCGTCACCGACTGGCGGTCGCTGCCCGGCGGCATCGCGCTGCTGGCCGGCCGGGAGACCGAGCTGGACGGCGTCTCCCCGGCCTTCACCGGCGCGGCCGCCGACGAGGTGCGCGGCTGGCAGGGCTTCGTGCTCGAGCTGGTGCGCAAGGAGGGCGCGGGCAAGCGGAACCAGGCCCGGCTGATGTCCTGGGGCGTGAACGGCGCCGGTGCGGCGCTGATGATCGCCGTGTTCGCCTCCACCGCCGGGCTGTCCGGTGCCGAGTTCGGCATCGCCGCCGGTACCACCGCGGTCGGGCAGCGGCTGCTGGAGGCGGTGTTCGGCGACGCCGCGGTCCGCGAGCTGGCCGCCCGGGCCCGCGGTGACCTGGACGCCCGCGCCGAGCGGCTGCTGCGGCTGGAGCAAGCCCGCTTCGACGAGCTGCTGGCCGACGTCGCCCCGCAGCCCGGCGCCGCCGCGGAGCTGCGCGCCGCCGTCGCCGCGCTGGCCGCCGCGCGCGGGGCCGCCGCGTGAGGCGGCGGGAGCTGTCCCTGACCGACCGGCTGGCCGCGCTCCGCGAGGCGGTGGAGGTCGCCGACGGGCGGCTGGAGGTGCCCGAGGTCGCCCGCGCCCGCACCCTGCTGGCCAAGGCCGGGGCCCGGGAGGCGCTGGGCGACGCCACCGTCGTCGCGCTGGCCGGGGCGACCGGCAGCGGCAAGTCCACGCTGTTCAACGCGCTGAGCGGCAGCGAGGTGAGCACGCCGGGGGTGCGCCGGCCCACGACCGGGGTCGCGCACGCCAGCGTCTGGGGCGAGCACGGCGCCGACCGGCTGCTCGACTGGCTGCAGGTGCCCCGCCGGCACCGGGTGCAGCCCGCCGACCCCGCGCTCGACGGCCTGGTGCTGCTCGACCTGCCCGACCACGACTCGATCCGGCTGGAGAACCGGCTGGAGGTCGACCGGCTGGTCGAGCTGGTCGACGTGCTCGTCTGGGTGCTCGACCCGCAGAAGTACGCCGACGCCGCCGTCCACTCGCGCTACCTCGCCCCGCTGGCCGGGCACGCCGGGGTGCTCGTCGTCGTGCTCAACCAGGTCGACCGGCTGGACGACGCCGCGGCGCGGGCCTGCCTCGCCGACCTGCGCGGGCTGCTGGACCGGGAGGGCCTGGCCTCGACGCCGATCGTGCCCACGGCCGCCCGCACCGGCGCGGGCCTGCCCGAGCTCCGCACCGAGTTGGCCCGCCGGGTGGCGGCGCGCCGGGCGGCGACCGACCGGCTCGCCGCGGACGCCCGGTCGGCCGCGGCCGCCCTGGCCGAGCACTGCGCGCCCGACGCGGGTGCGGACCGCAGCCGGGACCGCGCCGAGCGGGAGGGGCTGGCCGACGCCCTGGCCGACGCCGCGGGCGTGCCGGCCGTGGTCAGCGCCGTGGAGCGCTCGGCCCGGCGGCGGGGCGCCCAGCACACCGGCTGGCCGCTGCTGCGCTGGACGTCGAAGCTGCGCGCCGACCCGCTGAGCCGGCTGCACCTGGGCGACGAGGCCGCCCGGACGTCGCTGCCGGCGGCCGGGGCGGTGCAGACCGCAGGGATGGACGCCGCGCTGCGCCGGGCCCGGGACGCCGCCGGTCAGGGGCTGCCGCAGGCCTGGCGGGACGAGCTCCGCCGCACCGCCGAGCTCTCGGAGGAGCGGCTGGCCGACCGGCTGGACCGGGCCGTGGCCGGCACCGACCTCGGCCCGGACCGGACCCCGCTGTGGCAGCGCGCGGTCGGCGGGCTGCAGTGGCTGCTGGCGCTGGTGGCGCTGGCCGGGGTGCTGTGGCTGCTCGCCCTGGTGGGGCTGGGGCTGCTGCAGCTGGACGACGTCGTCCCGCTGCCCCGCGTGGAGGGGATCCCGCTGCCGACGTTGCTGCTGGTCGGTGGGCTGCTGGCCGGGCTGCTGCTCGCGCTGGTGAGCAGACCGCTGGTGCACGCCGGGGCTCGCAGACGGGCCCGGACGGCGCGGCGGCGGCTCGTCGAGCGGGTCGCCGAGGTCGCCGACACCGAGGTGGCCGAGCCGCTCGCCGAGGCCCGAGCGGACCACGACCGGTTCTGCGCCGCGGTCGGCCGGGCCGGCAGCTGACCAGGGTCTGCGGGACGTAGTGCTCTGCTCCCCCCGGGGGAGCAGAGCACTACTTGCCGGAGGGGGCCGTCAGCGCGGGGGTCGGGCTGACCGCGGGCGGCGTCGGCGCGGCCGGGCGGCGGGAGCGCAGCGCGAGCCCGGCCACCGCGAGCAGCGCCAGCGCGATGACGCCGGCCCCGTAGAGCTGCGCCGTCCGCTCGAGCCCGATGTGCCCCGCGGCGATGCCGGCGGCGATCGACGGGACGCTGAACCCGAGGTAGCTGGCGGTGAAGACGGCGGCGAGCAGGGCGCCCCGCTGGCCGGGGTCGACGCCGGCGGTGACCGTGGCCATCGCGCCGAGGAAGGCGCTGCCGAAGCCGAACCCGGAGATGACCGCCGCGACGAACAGCAGCGCCAACGACCCGGTGGCCAGGGCGGTGATCGTGGTCAGCACGCCGACGACGAAGAACAGCGCGCCGACCACCATCCCCCGGGTCGGCGAGACCCGGCCGAGGGACAGCGAGCCGACCACGGCGGTGCCGTTGAGCGCGAGGATGAGCAGGCTGCCGGCGACGTGGTCCTGCTGGTCGAAGACGTCGGCGACCAGCGAGGGGCCGAGCGAGAGGTAGAGCCCGCCCAGCGCCCAGGTGGCGATGAGGCAGGGCAGCACCACGACGAAGGCGCGGCGCTGGGTCGCGGGCACGTGCACGCTCGGCACCAGCGAGGCCGCGGTGCCGGCGCGGCGCGGTGAGGACTCGGGCAGGAACACCCACACCCCGACCGCGGCGACCAGGCACAGCGCCGTGAGCAGGCCGAACACCCAGTCGGTGGGAGCGGGCAGGAACTCCACGGCCAGGCCCGCCCCGACGGCGCCCAGGGAGAGCCCGAGGCCGGGGGCGGCGGCGTTCACCAGCGGGCCGAGCGGGCGCTCGACGCGCTGCAGGTCCAGCAGCGCGGCGCCGACCGCGCCGGTGAAGGCGCCGGTGGCGAGCCCCTGCGCGACCCGGGCGGCCAGCAGCCAGCCGACGCCGTCCGCGGCGAGGAACAGCACCATCGACACCGCCTCGAGCACCAGCGCGGCGGCCAGCACCGGCCGGCGACCGACGTGGTCACTCAGCCCACCCACCACCAGCAGGGACGCCAGCAGGGCGAAGGCGTAGACGGCGAAGACGACGGTCAGCGTGCCCGAGCCGAAGCCGAACTCCTCGGCGTAGACCCGGTAGAGCGGCGAGGGCACCCCGGACGCGGCGAGCATCAGCACCAGCAGGACCGCGACCGTCCAGAAGGCAGCCGGACGGGCGAGTTCTCGACGGGGCACGCTCCGGTGCAAGCCGCAACCAGCCCGCGGTGTTCCCGCTGTCAGCTCATCCCGGGTAGCGGCGGCTGGTGAAGACCTTCCCGGTCGTCGTCACCTGCGTCTGGGTGGAGCCGATGAGCACCAGGCAGCGCATGTCGACGGTGTCCGGGTCGAACTCGCCGAGGGTGGTCACGGTGACCTGCTCCTCCGGCCCGCCGACGTCCCGGCCGACGACGACGACGGTCTCCGGCTTCCGGACCTCCAGCAGCGCCTGGTGCGCCTCGCCCAGCTGGTGCGGCCGGGCCTTGGACCGGGGGTTGTACAACGCGATGACCAGGTCCGCGGCGGCGGCGTGCCGGAGCCGGTCGAGCACGACCTCCCACGGCTTGAGCACGTCGGACAGCGAGATCACCGCGAAGTCGTGCCCCAGCGGCGCACCCACCCGGGAGGCGACGGCCTGCGCGGCGGTGAGCCCGGGCAGCACCCGCACCTCGACGTCGGCGAACTCCGGCTGGGCGGCCACCTCGAGCACGGCGGCGGCCATCGCGAACACCCCCGGGTCGCCGCTGGAGACCACGGCCACCCGCCGTCCGGACTGCGCCAGCCGCAGCGCCGCGGCGGCCCGCTCGGCCTCCACCCGGTTGTCGCTGGGGTGCCGGGTCTGCCGCGGGTTGGCCGGCACCCGGTCCAGGTACGGGCCGTAGCCCACCAGGTCGTCGGCGCGGGAGAGCGCCTCGGCGGCCTCCGGTGTCGTCCAGCTGCGCTGCCCGGGACCGAGCCCGACGACGACGACCTCACCAGTGCGCGGCTCCGCCTCGCTGGGCTGCTCGGGGCCGGGCAGCTCGCCGGTCAGCTCGCTGGGCAGCAGCGCGAGGGAGAAGTACGGGACGGTGTCCGGGTCGACCTCGGCCAGCGGCATCGTGCGCTGCTGGGCGGTGGTGGCGCGCTCGACGTAGAACGCACGGTCGAGCACCCCGGCGGCGTCGAAGGCATCCCGGACGCTGCGGAACGTGCGCCCGAGCTTCATCACCGCGGCCGAGTCGGTGGTGGCCAGCCACTCGGCCAGCTCGTCGGTGGGCAGCGTGCCGGGCAGCACCGTGAGCACCTCGTCCCGCTCGACCAGCGGCCGGCCGAGCACCGCCGCGGCGCCGCTGACGCTGGTCACGCCGGGCACCACCTCGGTCGGGAACCGGTGCGCCAGCCGCTTGTGCATGTGCATGTAGGAGCCGTAGAAGAACGGGTCGCCCTCGGCCAGCACGACGACGTCCCGCCCGGCCTCCAGGTGCGCGGCCAGCCGGGCGGCGGCGGCCTCGTAGAACTCGTCGATCGCGCCCTGGTAGCCGCCCGGGTGATCGGTGGTCTCGGTCGTCACCGGGTAGACCAGCAGCTCCTCGACCTGGCCCTCGCGCAGGTAGGGGGCGGCCAGCGCGCGGGCCACCGAGCGGCCGTGCTGGGCGGCGTGGAAGGCGACGACGTCGGCCGCGCCGATGAGCCGGGCGGCCTTGACCGTGACCAGCTCCGGGTCGCCGGGGCCGAGCCCGACCCCGTAGAGGCGCCCGGTCATTCGACGGTGCTCGCGATGGCGTTGACCGCGGCGGCGGTGATCGCGCTGCCACCGCGGCGGCCGCGCACGACCAGGAACTCCAGGTCGGACGCGGCCAGCGCCTCCTTCGACTCCACCGCCCCGATGAAGCCGACCGGGATGCCGATGACGGCGGCCGGGCGGGGAGCGCCGTCGCGCACCATCTCCAGCAGGTGGAACAGCGCGGTGGGCGCGTTGCCGATCGCGACGACGGCGCCGTCCAGCCGGTCGCCCCACAGGTGCATCGCCGCGGCCGTGCGGGTGGTGCCCAGCTCCCGGGCGAGGTCGGGCGTCCGCGGGTCGTTGAGGGTGCAGACGACGTCGTTGTCCTTGGGCAGCCGCCGGCGGGTGATGCCACTGGCCACCATCTGGGCGTCGCAGAGCACCGGGGCGCCGCCGTCCAGGGCCTCGCGGGCGCGCTCGACCACGGCGGGGGAGAAGGCGACGTCGGAGACCAGGTCGACCTGCCCGCAGGCGTGGACCATCCGCACGGCCACCTGCGCGATGTCGGCCGGTAGCCCGGAGAGGTCGGCCTCGGCGCGGATCGTGGCGAAGGACTGCCGGTAGATCTCGGCGCCGTCGTGCTCGTACTCGTACATCAGTCCTCTTCGATCCGGTAACCGGTGGGCGTCGCGACGACGTCGACGACCCGACCCTGGGGTCGGCCGCAGCGGCGCTCGCAGCCGACCCAGTGCTGGCGGGCGCCGTCGGCGGGCAGCGTCCGGGTGGTGACGGCGGTGACGGCGTCGGCGCGGACGTCGGCCAGCGACCTCGCGCAGCCCGGCCGCCCGGCGCAGGTCGTGACCTGCAGCCACGGGCTGGCCTCGTCGAACACGATGCCGGTGCGGTACAGGTCGACCGCGGCGTCGTCCACGGCGTCCTCGGCCAGGTCGGGGACGACGACGCTGCGCCACGGGGTCAGCTGCACCTCGGGCGCGAGGCGGGCGAGCAGGTCGGCCTGGTCGGCGCTGAGCCGGCCGAGCGGGACGACGCCGATCAGCGCCGTGCGGCCGTCGAGCTGGGCCGCGGCGCCGACCGGCCCGGTGACCGGCGCGGCGGGGAGCGGTGCGCCGGCGGTGACCGGCCCGCCCAGCCGGGCGGCCACCAGCTCGGGGCCGTCGGCGAGCTCGGCCAGCCGCCAGGCCGTCGAGCCCTGGGCGGTCCGCTCGTCGAGGAACGCGCGGGCGGCCGCGAGGGCGAGGGCGACGGCGCGATCGGGGTGGGTGCGCAGGCCGGAGTCGGCGCCGCCGAGGGTGAGCGCGACCGACCCGGACGACAGCGCCAGCAGGCCGACGTCGCCGCCCAGCCCGGCCACGTCGCCGCGGCCGTCGTCCAGGGTGGCCAGGAACCGGCCGGGCAGCGCGGCGAGCCCCGGGTCGCCGGAGAGCCCGGCGTCGAAGGCGCGCACCCACGGGCGGACGTCGACGTGCCCGCCGTCCGTGCGCCCGGTGAGGGTGCTGGCCAGCACGTTGCGGACCCGCTCGTGGGTGGCGCTGGGCAGCAGCCCGGCGCCGGCGAGCCGGGAGCCGAGCGCCACCTCGGCGCCGTCGGGCAGCGCGCGCAGCTGCAGGTTGCCGCGGCTGGTCAGCTCCAGGTGCCCGTCACCGAGCTCGCGGGCGGCGGCGGCCAGCGTGCGCAGCTGCGCGGCGGTCAGCGTGCCCCCGGGCACCCGCACCCGGGCCAGGCCGCCGTCGGCCGCGGCGTGCGTCTGCAGCGCACCCGGGCAGGCGTCGGCCCGCTCGCGGGGCGGCGCAGCGGGGGAGGGCAGCGGAGATGACATGGCGCCCGCGAGGCTACTTCCCGCGGGCGTACGTGCTGCCGGCCCGCTCGGTTCAGCGCAGCGGTGCGCGGTCGAAGGACATCCACACGTCGCGGCGGTCGCCCCGGGTGCGCACCCGGGCCATCGCCGCCACCCGGCGCTGCTGGTCCGCGGTGGCCCGGTGCTCGATGACGGCCAGCTCGGCCGCGCGCATGGCCCGCTCGGCCGCCCGCTCGGCCGGGGTCTCCGGCAGCTGCTGGCTGGTGTCCTCGTCGTCCGGGACGGCGCCGCCCTCGGCGCGGTAGGGGCTGTCGTCGGGCAGGTTCCCGCTGACCCGGCCGTAGGCGCCGAGGGTCAGCAGCACCAGGCCGGCGACGATCGAGAAGATGACGTTGGCCATCGAGAAGGCGAGGAAGTTCACCTCGGTCTCCAGCACGGCCAGGTTCGCCAGCGCGGAGACCAGGAAGAGCACGCCGATGACCAGCATCGTCGTGGAGGCGACCCGGGAGCTGCGCAGCGCGGCGGCGACGAGCACCGCGGCGGTGAGCAGCGAGATGGTCGACAGCAGGCCGTTGGAGGACAGGCCGGCGATCCGCTCGCCGTCGGTGGAGAAGTAGTCCAGGCCGTCGACCAGGCCCAGGACGCCGAAGGCGGCGATGACGGTGGCGACGACGATCGCGCCGACCCGGTGGACGGAGTTGACCAGGCCGGGCTCGTCCTGGGCGGAGTGGGACCAGCTGGGCAGGTGCAGGGCGTGGGACATGTCAGGAACTCCGGGGGAGGAGTCGGGCGCCGGGCCGGGGCGGCATCCGGCGGCGATCTCCTACCCGTTGTGTGCAACCCAACTCGATGGCACACGTCCTTTCTCGTTCCGTTGCGTGACGCGACGACTGCATTCCGTGGCGGGAATGTCCGCGGTCCGGTGCTGTTGACCGGCGGTGGAAGGAGCGTCATGACCACGCCGCACGAGATCGACCTGCACTCCGAGTACCTCCGCGCCGACCTGTTCCTGGCCATGGGCCAGCCCACCGAGGCCGCCAAGATCCTGACGGCGGTGCTCACCGCCGAGCCGGAGAACCAGGCCGCGCTCGAGCTGCTGGCCCGCAGCTACTTCGGGTCCGCGCAGCTCAACCGCGCCGAGGAGGCGCTGACCCGGCTGGTGCAGCTGGCCCCGGCCAACGCCTGGGCGCGCCGCGCGCTGGCCCGCACGCTGGAGCGGCAGAGCCGGGCAGCGGACGCCGCCGTCCACCACCGGGTGGCCGACGCGCTGGGGGCTCCCGCCGTCTGAGGCGGGACGGGACCGGGCGGTCAGGCCCGGGCCGCGTCGAACGCGGTCCGGGCCTCCTGCACGCGCTCGATGTTCGCGTACGCCCACGTCCGGACGACCTGCACTGTCGCGCCCAGTTCCTGCCCCAGGTCGGTCAGGCGGTACTCGACGGTCACCGGCACCGTCGGGTACACGGTCCTGCTCACCAGACCGTCGCGCTCCAGGGCGCGCAGCGTCTGGGTCAGCATCTTCTGGGTGACCCCGCCGACCCGGCGACGCAGCTCGCTGAACCGCAGGACGGGCTCGTCGGTCAGCGCGGTGACGACCAGCATCGTCCACTTCTCACCGATCCGGCCGAGCACCTGCCGGGTCGGGCACCGCTCGTCGAGCACGTTCCACGCGGGTGCCGCTGCCGGGTCGGTATCCATGAGGTACCTATACCACTGTGCAGTGCCTTCTTCCTCGCGGTGACCAGGGCTCCCTAGCGTCGGTGCTGCGCGCGGACACCCCGTCCGGGCCAGGACGCTGGAGGACGAGATGCTCGCCTGGACACCCACCGAGGGCGCCGACGACCCGATCGCACTGACCGAGGTCGACGCGCCGCGGCCCGGGCCCTCCGAGGTGGTCGTGCAGGTGGCGGCCTACTCGGTGAACCGCGGTGAGACCTTCCTGCTCGAGGCGCCGCGGCCCGGGTGGCGACCGGGGCGGGACGTGGCCGGCACGGTCGTGCAGGCGGCCTCTGACGGATCGGGCCCGCCGGTCGGCCGGCGCGTGGTCGGGCACCCCGCGCAGGGCGGCTGGGCCGAGCAGGTGGCCGTGCCCGTGGACGCGGTCAGCGAACTGCCCCCGGACCTGGAGCCCACCGTCGCCGCAGCGCTCCCGCTGGCCGGCCTGACGGCGCTGCGCCTGCTCCGCACGATGGGCCCGCTGGCCGGCAGGCGGGTGCTCATCACCGGCGCTGCGGGGGGAGTCGGTCACTACTTCGTCGAGCTCGCGGCCGCCCAGGGGGCCGTGGTCAGCGCCGTGGTGTCGACTCCCGCACGTGGCCGGAGGCTGCTGGAGCTCGGTGCGCACGAGCTGCTGACGAGCGTCGAGGACGGGAACGGTCCCTACGACGTCGTGGCCGAGTCGGTGGGTGGGGCCGTCCTCGGCCAGGCCTGGAGCCGGCTCGCCCAGCGTGGTCTGCTCGTCTGGTTCGGTCAGGCGAGCCGCGAGCCGGCCCAGCTCGACTTCTTCGACTGGCGTGGTGGCGCCAGCGGCACGCTGCGCAAGTTCGATGCCTCGGACGGCGACGTCCCCGACGCCCTCGACCTGGCGACCCTGGTCCGCCTGGTCGCCGGCGGCAGGTTGCACCCGGAGGTCGATCGCGTCCGCGACTGGCGGGCCACCCCGGAGGTCCTGCGTGCGCTGCTGGCGAGGGAGGTCCGGGGCAACGCCGTCCTGACCGTGCCCGCCCCGTCCGCCTGAGGCAGGGCTGGGTGCTCCGCGCCCGTCGTCCGCCCGGACCGGGGTCCCGGTCGAGGCCGCCGCCGGGTCAGCGGGGCCTGCGGGTGACCAGTCCGGCGCCCACTGCGACCAGCGCGGCGAGCCCGAAGGCGGCGCCGATCGCGGGGCGGTCGCCCGCTCCCGCGCTGGTGGCCAACGAGTACGTGCCCGCGCCCAGCAGCGAGCCGAGCGCCACCGCGGTGGTCTCGGCGAAGGCCACCGCGGTGGCGACCGTGGACACCTGCTCGGGCGCGAGGTCGTCGAAGGACCGTGCGGACAGGCGCGTGTACCCCAGCCCCATCCCCAGCCCGCCCACCGCCCAGGCGCCGACGAGCAGGGCGAGTGCGGCGGAGCCGGCCAGCAGCCCGGTCTGGGACAGGGCGGCGGCGACCAGGGCCAGGCAGAGCAACGCCGCCCCGAGGGCGGCCGGGTCCGGACGGCGTCCCGGCCGTGGTGGCCGCGCGCCGGCCACCGACCAGGCGACCAGGCCGGCGGTGACGGCGACCGCGCTGGCGACCACCCCACGGTCCAGCCCCTCGACGACGGCGAGCGGGACCAGCCCGTCGGCGGTGAAGAAGGCGACCACCAGGCCGGTGAAGCAGATCAGCACCCACGTGCGGGGGCGGTCACCGGCCGTCGCCCGGGCCAGCACCCGGACGCTCCCCGCGCCGGCCAGCAGCAGGCCGCCGACCAGCAGGGGGACACCCCAGCCGCCGCTGCCGGTGGCCAGCGTGGCGAGCACGAGGCCGGCCACCACGAGCACGCCGGTGCCCACGGCGACCGCGCGGCGTCCGGTCTGCCAGGGGATCAGCCCGACGTCCCGGCCCATCAGCGCCCGGGCCACGATCACGACGGCCGCGGGCCACGCCATCGCCCAGCGCCAGTCGGCCCAGACGGCGATCGACGCGTTCAGCGGTGGGCCCACCAGTGAGGGCAGCAGCCAGACCAGCGAGAAGAGCCCCATGACGCGCGGCCGGAGTGCGTCGTCGTAGAGCCCGCCGATGGCGCTCAGCCCGAAGGCGGCGAGCAGGCCGCCGGCCAGGCCGCGCAGCGCGCTGCCGGCGAGCAGCCAGCCCATCGCCGGTGCGGTGGCGGCCAGCACGACCCCGGCGACGTAGACCAGTGTGGCCACCAGGAGCGTGGCCCGAGGGCTGAGCCGGGCGGTCACCCCGGGGCCGGCGGCGAGCACCAGCACGGTGACGAGCGTGCCGGCCGTCAGGGTCGCGCCGTAGAGGCGGCTGCCGTCCAGCTCGCGGGAGGCGAGCGGGAGCACCGTGGCGTAGGCGATGCCCTGGACCGCAGCGGCGAACTCGGCCAGCAGCAGCGCGACCAGCAGCCGCCCGCGCCGCCCGGCGAAGACCGCGCGCAGCGACGTGTCAGGGGCGGTGCCGGTCGCGCTCACCCGCGTAGTGGACCGGCTGCAGTGGGGTTGAGGTCAAGCCGGGCGTTGTCCGGTGATCGAGTCGGGCTCCCCGACGTCCTGTGGTCTGCTGGTGCGATGGACCGCCGCACCGCCGCCCGCCTGTTCGTCGCCGCCGCCGTCGCCTTCTCGCTCACCGCCTGCGGGGGTGACGACGAGCCGTCGTCGTCCGCCTCGCCCTCGGACGCGGCCTGCGTGTCCCGCTCCGCGACCGCCCAGAGCGCCGACGGCCTCTCCACCGACCTCAGCTCCGCCCCCGAGGTGCCGACCACCGACGCCGCCCCGCCCTGCGGCCTGGAGGTGACCGACGTCGTCGTCGGTACCGGGCCCGAGGCCGTCGCGGGCTCCGCCGTCGAGGTCAAGTACCTCGGCGCCTTCTACGGCACCGGCGAGGAGTTCGACTCCTCCTGGAGCCGCGGGGACGACGAGACGCTGCCGGTGACCCTCGGTGCCGGGCAGGTCATCGAGGGCTTCGACCAGGGCATCACCGGCATGCAGGTCGGCGGGCGGCGGATGGTGACCATCCCCAGCGACCTGGGCTACGGGCCGAACGGGCAGGGCCCGATCCCCGGTGACGCCACCCTGGTCTTCGTCATCGACCTGGTGCAGGTGGGCTGACCCCGGTCAGAGCACCCGGGCCCGGCCGGCCTGCACCCCGGCCGCGGCCTGGACGACCAGGACCCCGAGCAGCACCACCAGCGGCGCCGTCCAGCTGCCGGTGGCGTCGTGCAGCGCGCCCAGCAGGAACGGGCCGGCGGCGGCCATCGCGTAGCCGACCGACTGGGCCATCCCGGACAGCGCCGCCGCCTGGTGGTGGTCGCGGGTGCGCAGCCCGAACAGCGACAGCGCCAGCACGATGCAGGACCCACCCGCGGCGCCGGCGAGCACGATCCAGAGCAGCGAGGCCCCGGGCGCGGCCAGCTGGCCGACGACCGCGACGGCGAACAGCCCGGTCGCGGCCAGGATGAGCAGCCGCTGGTCCGCGCGGCGGGGGATCAGCCGCGCCGTCACCAGGTTGGCGAGCAGCCCGGCGACCTGCATGGCGAACAGGTGCCAGCCCGCCGCGGCGGCGGGGACGCCCTCGGCCTGCTCGACCGAGGGCCACCAGGCGATCAGCGTGAAGTAGATCGTCGACTGGGCGCCCATGAAGACGGTCACCTGCCAGCCCAGCGCGGTGCGCCAGGGCGAGCGGTGCACGACCGGTGCGCCGGGCGACCCGGGGCCCGGCGGGACGCTGCGCCGGCGCAGCTGGGGGAGGAAGACCGCCAGCGCGACCAGGGCCAGCCCGGCCCAGATGCCGAGCGCGAGCCGCCAGCCGTGCTGGGCCGTGCCGGCCAGCGGGACGGCGAGGCCCGACGCCAGCGCGGCCGCCGCGCCCTGGACCGAGGAGTAGAGGCCGGTGACCTGGCCGACCCTGCCCGGGTGGTCCCGCTTGACCAGCGAGGGGAGGACCACGTTGATCACCGCGACGGCCGTCCCCAGCACGGCGGTGCCCGCCCACAGCGCGACGGTCGACGGCAGCGAGCGGACCACCGTGGCCGCCGCCAGCAGGGCGAGCGCGGCGCCGAGCGAACGCTCGATGCCGATCCGGCGGGCCAGCGCCGGGGCCAGCGGTGACACCACGGCGAAGGCGACCAGCGGCAGGCTGATCAGCAGGGACGCCGCCGCGCCGCCGATGGACAGGTCGGCGCGGATGTCCTCGACCACCGGGCCGACCGAGGTGATCCCGGCCCGCAGGTTGGCCGCGATGAGCAGGACCCCGGCCAGCAGCAGGCCGGACCGCGGCGTCCTGAGCCCGCGGGCGCGGGTCGCCGTGTCGCCGGTCATGCGGTCTCCTGCGGGTCGGGTGTGCGCTGCAGCCCGGGTCGGGTGGTTGCCCGCTGCACCTCGTCGTTCGCCACGCTAACTGCCCGTGGGTCGTCCCGCCGTCGTGCGGCCGGGGACGGCGGGTCGGCCGGGTAGCGTCTCGGCCAACCACGGCAGTGCAGCAGGGAAGCCGGTGCGAACCCGGCGCGGTCCCGCCACTGTGTCCTCTCCGGAGGAAGTCAGACACCTCGGCTGCCGTGCCCGACGACCCGGGGCGCGGACCCCGAGGGAGGCACTGCTTTGAGCTCTCGCACCTTCACCCTGCTGTCGACCTCCGACACCGACCTGCTGTCCGCGAGGTCCAGCGCGGCCGGCTGGCGGCTGGGCAACCCGGCCCGGCTGGGCGCCGAGGGGATGGTGCAGCTCGCGGCCGGCAGCGACCTCGTCGTCGTCCGGATCCTCGGGGTCCGCCGGCAGTACGAGGAGATGCTGGCCCCGCTGCTCGCCGGGTCCGCGCCGGTCGTCGTCCTGGGTGGGGAGAACGTCCCGGACGCCGAGCTGATGGAGCTCTCCACGGTGCCGATGGGCGTGGCCACCGAGGCGCACGGCTACCTGGCGCAGGGCGGGCCGGGCAACCTCGAGCAGCTGCACCGCTTCCTCGGCGACACCGTGCTGCTCGAGGGGGAGGGCTTCGAGGCGCCGTCGGTGGCGCCGGAGTGGGGCGTGCTGGAGCGGTCCCCGCGCACCACCGAGGGCCCGGTCGTCGCCGTCCTCTACTACCGGGCGCACCACCTGTCCGGGAACACCTCCTTCGTCGAGGCGCTCTGCCGCGCGATCGAGGACGCCGGCGGCCGCGCGCTGCCGGTGTTCACCGCCTCGCTGCGCACCGTCGAGCCCGGCCTGGTCGACGTGCTGCGCACCGCCGACGCGCTGGTCGTCACCGTGCTGGCAGCCGGTGGGTCCAGGCCCGCGACCGCGCAGGCCGGCGGTGACGACGGCGCCTGGGACGTCGGTGAGCTCGCGAAGCTCGACGTCCCGGTGGTCCAGGGGCTGTGCTTGACCAGCAGCCGGGCCGACTGGGCCGCCAGCGACGACGGGCTCTCCCCGCTGGACGTCGGCAACCAGGTCGCCATCCCCGAGTTCGACGGCCGGCTGATCAGCGTGCCGTTCTCCTTCAAGGAGACCGACGCCGACGGGCTCACCTCCTACGTCGCCGACCCCGAGCGGGCCGCCCGGGTCGCCGGCACCGCGGTCGCGCACGCCCGGCTGCGGCACACCCCGCCCGGCGAGCGCCGGATCGTGGTGATGCTCAGCGCCTACCCGACCAAGCACGCCCGGATCGGCAACGCGGTCGGCCTGGACACCCCGGCGTCCGTCGTCCGGCTGCTGGCCGCGATGCAGGGCCAGGGCTACGACATCGGCCCGTTCGACGGCCCCGAGGCGCTGCCCGGCGTCGCCGACCTGGACGGCGACGCGCTGGTGCACGCGCTGATCGCCGCGGGTGGGCAGGACGAGAACTGGCTCACCGAGGAGCAGCTGTCGGGCAACCCGGTGCGGATCTCCGCCGCCGAGTACCAGCGCTTCTTCGACACCCTCCCGGCCGAGCTGCGCGAGGCGATGGTCGAGCACTGGGGTGAGGCGCCCGGGTCGCTGTTCGTCGACGACGACTCCATCGTCTTCGCCGCGCTGCGGGCCGGGAACGTCGTGGTGATGGTCCAGCCGCCGCGCGGCTTCGGGGAGAACCCGATCGCGATCTACCACGACCCGGACCTGCCGCCGTCCCACCACTACCTGGCCGCCTACTGGTGGCTGCGGTCGGTGTTCGGCGCGCACGCGATGGTGCACGTCGGCAAGCACGGCAACCTGGAGTGGCTGCCGGGCAAGACGGTCGGCATCTCGGCGGCCTGCGGACCGGACGCCGCGATCGGCGACCTGCCGCTGGTCTACCCGTTCCTGGTCAACGACCCGGGCGAGGGCACCCAGGCCAAGCGGCGCGCGCACGCCACGCTGGTCGACCACATGGTGCCGCCGATGGCCCGGGCCGACTCCTACGGCGACATCGCCCGGCTGGAGCAGCTGCTCGACGAGCACGCCAACATCGCCGCGATGGACCCGGCGAAGCTGCCCGCCGTCCGGCAGCAGATCTGGACGCTGCTGCAGGCGGCCAAGCTCGACCACGACCTGGGGTTGAACGAGCGGCCCGAGGACGACCACTTCGACGAGATGATCCTGCACGTCGACGGCTGGCTCTGCGAGATCAAGGACTCCCAGATCCGCGACGGGCTGCACGTGCTGGGCGCCCCGCCGAGCGGGCAGAACCGCGTCGACCTGGTGCTGGCGATGCTGCGCGCGCGGCAGATCTGGGGCGGGGCGGTCGCGCTGCCCGGGCTGCGGCAGGCGCTCGGCCTGGTCGAGGACGGCACCGCCGGGCTGCACGCCACCGACGCGGTCGAGGCGCAGGCCGCGGCGCTGGTCGCCGGCATGGAGGAGCGCGGCTGGTCGGCCGCGGCCGTCGCCGACGTCGTGGGCGGGGTCCTCGGGACGACGAACGACGAGGTCACCGCGGTGCTCCGGTTCGCCGTCGACGAGGTGGTGCCCCGGCTGGAGCGCACCACCGACGAGCTGGACATGACGCTGCACGCGCTGGAGGGCGGCTACGTGCCGGCCGGGCCGTCGGGCTCCCCGCTGCGCGGGCTGGTCAACGTGCTGCCGACCGGGCGGAACTTCTACTCCGTCGACCCGCGGGCGATCCCCTCCCGGCTGGCCTGGGAGACCGGGTCGGCGATGGCCGAGTCGCTGGTCGACCGCTACCGCGCCGACCACGACGGGGCGTTCCCGCCCTCGGTCGGGCTGTCGGTGTGGGGCACGTCGGCGATGCGGACCTCGGGCGACGACGTCGCCGAGGTGCTCGCGCTGCTCGGCGTCCGGCCGGTCTGGGACGACGCGTCGCGCCGGGTGACCGGGCTGGAGCCGATCCCGCTGGACGAGCTGGGCCGGCCGCGGATCGACGTCACGGTGCGGATCAGCGGCTTCTTCCGGGACGCGTTCCCGCACGTGGTGACCATGCTCGACGACGCGGTGACCCTGGTGGCCGGGCTCGCCGAGGATGACGACGAGAACTACGTCAAGGCCCACGTGGACGCCGACGAAGCCACCCACGGCGACCGGCGGCGCGCCACCACCCGGGTGTTCGGCTCCAAGCCCGGGGCCTACGGCGCCGGGCTGCTGTCGCTGATCGACTCGCGCAACTGGCGCGGGGACGCCGACCTGGCCGAGGTGTACGCGGTGTGGGGCGGCTACGCCTACGGGCGCGACCTGGACGGCGTGAACGCGCGGCCGGACATGGAGGCGGCCTACAAGCGGATCGCCGTGGCCGCGAAGAACATCGACACCCGCGAGCACGACATCGCCGACTCCGACGACTACTTCCAGTACCACGGCGGGATGGTCGCGACGGTCCGCGCGCTGACCGGCTCCTCGCCCGAGGCCTACATCGGTGACTCCACCCGGCCCGAGCAGGTGAGGACCCGCTCGCTGGTCGAGGAGACCTCCCGGGTGTTCCGGGCCCGGGTGGTCAACCCCAAGTGGCTGGCCGCGATGCGCCGGCACGGCTACAAGGGCGCGTTCGAGCTGGCGGCCACCGTCGACTACCTGTTCGGCTACGACGCCACCACCGGCGTGGTCGCCGACTGGATGTACGAGAAGCTCGCCCAGACCTACGTGCTCGACCCGGAGAACCGGGAGTTCATGGAGAAGTCGAACCCCTGGGCGCTGCACGGCATCGCCGAGCGGCTGCTGGAGGCCGTCGACCGGAAGATGTGGGAGTCGCCGGACCCGGCCCTGCTGGCCGAGCTGCAGCAGGCCTACCTGGACACCGAGGGCGACCTGGAGGGCGGCGACACCCCCGCGCAGACGGCCACGCGATGAGCTCCCCCGTGCGGCGTCCACCTGGCCGGACCCTGGCACTCTGGCTGGGCTACCTCCTCGTCGTGCTGGTGGTCACCGAGGCGGTGGTCCGGGCGACCGGGTGGGACCGGCTGTGGGTGCTCGTGGTGGTGGTCCCGGTGGCGTGGGTGCTGCGGGGCGTCGCCGAGAACCGGCTGGACCGGCGCGGCGCGCGATGAGTTCTCCGGTCCTGCGGAGTCCTCTGCTGCATGGCGACGACTCTGCTGGCGATCGGCACGCGCAAGGGGCTCTGGCTCGCGACGAGTGAGGACCGGCGCAGCTGGTCGCTCTCCTCGCCGCACTTCCTGATGACCGAGGTGCCCAGCGTGGGCATCGACGTCCGCGGCGGGCGCACCCGGCTGATGGTCGGGGTGCGCTCGGAGCACTTCGGCCCGACGGTCGTGCACTCCGACGACCTCGGCGTCACCTGGGACGAGCCGGCGCACGGCGCGATCCGGTTCCCGGCCGACACCGGCGCCGCGGTGGAGCGGATCTGGCAGCTGCAGCCCGACTCCGCCGACCGGCCCGGGGTGGTCTGGGCCGGCTGCGAGCCGATCTCGGTGTGGCGGTCGGAGGACGGCGGCGACTCGTTCGCGCTGTGCCGCACGCTGTGGGACCACCCGCACCGGCCGGAGTGGGGTGCCGGCTACGGCGGTGCGGCGGCGCACAGCGTCGTCCCCGGGCCCGGCTCGACGGTGCACGTGGCGATGAGCACCGGCGGGGTCTACCGGACGACGGACGGCGGCGCCTCGTGGCAGCCGCGCAACTCCGGCATCTCCGCCTACTTCATGCCCGGCCCGGCGCCGGAGTTCGGCCAGTGCGTGCACAAGATCGCGCGGGACGCCGTCGTGCCCGGCCGGCTGTACGCGCAGAACCACCACGGCGTGTACCGCTCCGAGGACGACGGGGACTCGTGGAGCTCGATCGCCGACGGGCTGCCCTCGGACTTCGGCTTCGTGATGCTGGCGCACCCGCACCGCGCCGGGACCATCTGGGTGGTGCCGCTGGTCGCCGACGGCGAGCGGATCCCGCCCGGCGGGGAGCTGGCCGTGCACCGCAGCGACGACGCCGGCTCCACGTGGCGCCGCTGCACCGAGGGGCTGCCGGCGCACGAGTACAACGCGGTGCTGCGCGACGCGGCCTGCGTCGACGGCGGCGACCCGGTCGGGGTGTACGTGGGCACCCGGGGCGGCGAGGTCTACGCCAGCGCCGACGAGGGGGAGACGTTCACGACCGTCGCCGGGCACCTGCCCGACGTGCTCTGCGTGCGGGCGGCGGTGCTGCCATGACGGTGCAGGTGCTGCTGCCGCGGCTGCTGGCCGACTGCACCGGCGGCCGGACGTCGGTGTCGCTGGACCTGCCGGCGCCGTCGACGGTGTGCGCGCTGCTGGACGTGCTGGCCGTCGAGCACCCGGTGTTCGACCGGCGGGTGCGGGACGAGACCGGCGCGCTGCGGCGGCACGTGAACGTCTACGTCGACGGCGAGGAGGTCCGGCGGCTGGCCGGGCTGCAGACCCCGGTGCCGAGCGGGGCGGAGGTCATGGTCGTGCAGTCCGTGGCCGGCGGCTGAGGATCACTCCAGCTCGACGGTCAGCTCGCCGGCGGCCCGTCCCGGCGCGGCCGCGACCCAGGCACGCAGCACGGCCGCGACGTCGTCCGGGTGGCCGGAGAGGCCGAAGGTGCGCTGACCGTCGACGGCCGCACCGCCGGGGTGGTCGTGCGCGCCGGGGGAGCCGTTCGAGCAGGCCGCGCACAGCACGCGCATGTTCGTCGTCCAGTCCTCGCCGGCCAGGCCGGCGGCCTCGAGGTCGGCCTCCAGCTGCGCGGAGTCCGCGTCGCCGGCCGTCACCACGGCGCTGAGCGTCGGGCGCGGCGAGCGCTCCCACAGCTCGATCTCGTTGAACACCCCGATCTCCTGGTCACCGAACCGACGGGTGCCCTGGACGTCGCCGTCGTGCAGCATCACGTCGCCGTACCGGTGCCCGGACGCGGGCAGCGGGACGCTCACCAGCTGGATCCGGGTCGGGTCGAGCCGCCGGCCCCAGACCACCTCGGGCTCGCCCGCGCGGCCGTCGACCAGCACCTCCTGCTGCCCGACGAAGCGCGGCGGCGGGTTCAGCCGCACCGGGGCGGGGCCGAGGTCCTCGTCGACCGGGGCGTCGCCCTCGCCGGAGACCGGGATGCCGAAGGCCTGCCACGCCCGGCGGGCGACCGCCCAGTCGCGTCGCGCCGTGGCCGCGATGCCGAGGTTCCAGGCCGCCGGCTCACCCTCCCGCTGGTCCGTCGGGAGCGCCGCCAGGGCGAGCTCACCCAGGGCCTGGGCCGTCGGCCAGTCCCGCCGCCACTTGGCGTGCATCGCACGGTCGTTGAGCATGCCGGGGTCGCCGGGGAGGCGGCGCAACCACTCGTCCTGGATGCGGTCGAGCAGCTCGGCACGTGCTCGGTCGGACCCGGCGTCCGCACCGATCTCCACCGGGACGCGGCGGTACCACCGGCCGAGCTGGCGGAGACTCAGGGCCTCCAGGTGGTCGGGGTCCCGACGGCGGCTCGTCCACACGGCGTGCATCGTGCCGCACGGGTGCTGGACCAGCGGTGCTGTCGCGACCAGACGCGCAGCAGAGGTGCTGAGGCAGTCGCATCGTCCGCATCTGTGTACTCGGAGTGACAACACGCGCCAAACAGGAACCTCTCGGTTCTTGTTCTCCGCTCGCCGGGCACCCACCAGGACATGAGCATCCTGAGCAAGCTGATGGGCACCGCACAGCAGACCGCAGGGCGCGGCCGACGGGTCGGTGGGCGTCCGGCCACCGGTCGCCGGACCACGGGCACCGGCCGCACGGCCGGCGGGACAGCCCGGATGGCCCGCGGCACCACCTCCCGCGGGCGCGCAGGCGCCCCGGCCGCCGGTGGTCTTGGCAAGCTGCTGAGCTCCTTCGCCAAGCGGCGCTGAGCGGCGGGCGGCTGCTCAGCCGAGCAGGACGGCGGCGGTCAGCAGGGCCGCCGTCGCCGCCACCTCGCCCATGGCCCCCATGACGTCCCCGTTGACCCCGCCCAACCGGGTGTGGGCCCGGGAGGACAACGCCTCCGAGGCGGCCAGCCCGACGGCAACGGCGGCCGTCAGCCCGAGCGCGGTGGCCGGGCCGTCGTCGCTGAGGAGCAGGCCGCCCGCGACGGCCGCCATGACGGTCAGCAGTGCGGCGCCGGCCAGCCACCGGCGGGACACCGTGCCGGCGACCGCTGCGCCCAGCGAGGAGCCCGCGGCGATCGGGGTGCCCGGCAGGCCGGTGCGCGCCATCGCCACCCGGGCCGCCACGGTTGCCGTGGGGAGCGCGAGCCAGCCGCCGTCGACGCCGAGCAGCTGGGCCAGGCAGGCGACCTGCAGCAGCAGCGTCAGGACGAGGGTGACGACCCCGAACGGCCCGACGTCCCCGGCGCGCATCACCTCCAGCGCCCGCTCCCGGCCGCGGAGCGGGCCCAGCCCGTCGGCGGTGTCGGCCAGCCCGTCCAGGTGCAGCCCGCGGGTCAGGGCGGCGAGCACGGCGACGGCGAGCACGGCCCCGACCAGCGGGCCGGCGGCGCGGTCACCGAGCCAGCCGACCGCGGTGGCCAGCGCGCCGAGCACCAGCCCGACCAGCGGCGCCCACGGCAGCACACCGCGGGCGCTGGCCGCGGCGGGGACCCGGGCGATGCTGAGCATCGCGAAGGCCTCGGCCGGGCCGGTCCAGGGACGCCGGCTCACCGGAGCCGCTGGGGGAGCCCGGCCACCACGAACCACACCTCGTCCGCGGTCGCGGCCAGCCGCTGGTTCACGTTGCCGAGGGTGTCGCGGAACAGCCGGCCGGAGCGCGTCTCGGGCACCACGCCCAGCCCGACCTCGTCGCTGACCGCGACCACGTGCGCCGGCGTCATCACCCAGTTGTTGACCAGGGCGTCGCAGCGCAGGGCCAGCCGGTCGAGCGCGGCCTCGGCCCGCCGCCGGTCCGCGGCGTGCGCGCCGCCACCGCCCGAGCCGCCGGCGTCGGCGGTGTCCCAGACCCCGGTCTCGTCCATCAGCGCGGCGACCCAGGTGGTGAT
Source organism: Modestobacter versicolor (assembly GCF_014195485.1). Lineage (NCBI taxonomy): Bacteria > Bacillati > Actinomycetota > Actinomycetes > Geodermatophilales > Geodermatophilaceae > Modestobacter > Modestobacter versicolor. The sequence goes on along the minus strand of NZ_JACIBU010000001.1, from coordinate 2,599,893 downwards.
GCTGTCGACGAGCACGGCGCCGCCGCGGACCAGCTCCGAGGGCATCGTCGTCTCCAGCGTCGCCCACCCGACCGGCCGGCGTGCCCGGTGCGCGGCGACCCGGCTGGCCCACTCGGAGTCGGAGTCCTCGACCTTGCTGGTGGCCAGGTAGGTGACGTCGGCCCAGCCCTCCAGCAGCTGCTCGGCGTAGGCGGACTTCCCCGACCGGGAGCCGCCGAGCACCAGGACCCTGCTCACGGCGCCAGCTCCAGCCGGGTGACCGTGCCGTTGTGCGGGGTGACCGCGGGCATCGCGTCCGGTCCCAGCCCGGCGGCGACCGCCTGGGCGGCCCGGATCGTGTCGCCGTGGGTGACCAGCGCGACCACCTCGGCCGGCGGGTCGGCGCGGAGCTGATCGAGCAGTGCGGCCACCCGGGCGTGCAGCTGGGCCAGGCTCTCCCCGCCCTCGGCCGACCAGTGCGGATCGGTCCAGTCGACGACGTCCCACAGCTCGCGGGACGGACGCCCCTCCAGCACCCCGTAGCCCTGCTCGCGCAGCGCCGGGGTGGTCCGCAACGGCAGGCCGGTCGCGGCCGCGCAGTGCTCGGCGGTCTGCACCGCGCGGAGCAGGTCGCTGGACAGCAGGGCACCGGGGCCGCCGCCGTCCCGGGTGAGCGCGGCGAGCTCCGCCGCGGCCTGAGCGGCCTGCTGGTGCCCCAGCTCGGTGAGCGGCACGTGCGCCGTCTGGCCCTGCATGAGACCGGCGGCGTTCCACTCGCTCTGCCCGTGCCGGACGAGGAGCAGGGTGAGCGGGCGGGCCATGATGCCCAGGAGCCTAGGGGCTTCCGCCCGACCGCCCGGTGCCGGTCCGGCGGCTCGCGGCTCGTACCGTCGCTGCCGTGACGATCCCGCTCCGCCCCGGCGCCGGCCGCGCCGCCCGGCCCGCCGCTCGCCCGACCGGCCCGGACCCGCTGGCCCCGCTGCTGCAGCTGCCCGGCGTCGCCGAGGCGGCCGAGGGGGCGCGGACGGCGATCGACCGGCTGCTGGGGCACAAGGTGCTGCGGCGCGAGTCCGCCGGGGTGAGCGCCGAGTCCGCGCTGCGCGGCGCCCGGGCGTCGGCGGCGCTGGAGGGCGTCGACGTGCCGCTGGCCGAGCTGCGCGCGGGCGAGGTCACCGACCCGGTGGTCCAGGGTGCGCTGCGGGTCTCTGTCGGGCTCGGTTCGATGGTCGAGACCTGGGAGCGCGCCCCGGGGCAGGTGCTCGCCCGGCTGCACGTGCTGGCCGCCACCGACCTCGCCGACCCCGCGGACCTCGGCCGCCCCAACGGTCCGGCGGGCCCGCGGCTGAGCGGGCTGTTCTCCGTGATCACCGGTGCCAGCACGGTGCCGGCGGTGGTGCTGGCCGGGGTGGTGCACGGCGAGCTGGCCGCGCTGGCCCCGTTCGGTGTGCAGGACGGGGTGGTCGCCCGGGCCGCCGGCCGGCTGATGACCATCACCCGCGGGCTGGACCCCAAGGCCGTGTCGGTGCCCGAGGTCGGGTTCGCCGAGCTGGGCGCCGCGGCGCACGCCGAGGCGCTGGCCGGCTACCGCTCCGGCGAACCCTCCGGGCTGGCCGGCTGGCTGGTGCACTGCGCCCGGGCGACCGAGCTCGGTGCCACCGAGGGCCTGGCGATCTGCGAGAGCCTGCTCCGCGGCTGACCGGCGAGGGCTCAGGCCTCGCGGCGACGCCAGCGACCGGCCGGGGTGATCGGGCCGGGCAGCTGCGCCGCCGGGAGGGTGGCGCCCGAGGGCGCCCGCAGCGCGCGCCGCCGGGCGTACCAGGCCAGCCCGGCCACCGCGGCGCCGACGCCGACCGCCGCGCTGGTCACCACCGGCGTCCGGGTGACGGAGAAGCGCGAGCGCAACGACACCGGCCGGGTGAACTCCAGCACCGCCCAGCCGCGTTCGGCGGCGACCTTGCGGAGCCCGCGGTCGGGGTTGACCGCCGTCGGGTGCCCGACCGCCTCGAGCATCGGCAGGTCGGTGGCCGAGTCGCTGTAGGCCCAGCACTCGGCGAGGTCCCAGCCCTTCTCGGCGGCGACCTCGCGCATGGCGGCGGCCTTGTTCTCCCCGTAGGCGTAGAACTCGATCTCGCCGGTGTAGCGGCCCTCGACGGTCACCATCCGGGTGGCGACCACCCGGTCCACGCCGAGCATCTCGCCGATCGGGCCGACCATCTCCGCCCCGCTGCTGGAGACGATGACGATCTCCCGGCCGGCGGCCTGGTGCGCCTCGATCAGGTCGGCGGCCTCCGCGTAGACCAGCGGGTCGACGATCTCGTGCAACGTCTCCCGGACGATCTCGTGCACCACGGCGACGTCCCAGCCGGTGGTCATCGCGGTGATCTGGCGGCGCATCCGCTCCATCTGGTCGGCGTCGGCACCGGCCAGGGAGAAGACGAACTGCGCGTAGGCGCCCTTGAGGACGGCCCGTCGGTTGATCAGCCCACCCTGGAAGAACGGTCGTCCGAAGGCCAGGGTGCTGGACTTCGCGATGACCGTCTTGTCCAGGTCGAAGAACGCCGCAGCGCGGGTCACGTCCCACACGGTAAGTGGATCGGCAGTCCGGGCGCCCGGGCGCACCGCCGTCCACACCCGGAGGGGTTGTCCACAGATGGCGGCGGCACCTCGCCAGCCGGCCCGGGCTCGGCTGCGCTGGGGAGGTGTCTGCTGCTGCGCACCCCACCGGCCCCGCCCACCCGCTCGTCGTGGGCGCTGATCCCGTCCTGCTCGACGACGTGCTCCGGCTGCTGGCCGCCGCCGGCACCACCGGAGAGCTGACCACCGGCGGCAGCGCGCTGCGCCGGGCGCACCGGGACGCCCCGCTCGTGCTGCTGGGGGCCGACGTCCTGGCCAGCGCTGCGGTGCAGGCCCTCCCGCGCCGTCCCGGCGTGCTGGTGGTGGTGGACGGCGAGCCCGACACCGCGGTGTGGCCGGCGGCGGTGGCGGTCGGGGCCGAGCGGGTCGTGGTGCTGCCCCGTGACGAGACCTGGCTGGTCGAGCGGGTCGCGGCCGCGGTCCGGGCGCCGGTCCGCCCGGGGTGGGTGGTCGCCGTCGGAGGCGCCGGCGGCGGCGCGGGCGCCAGCACGCTGGCGACCGCGCTCGCGCTGGCCGCGCGGCCGTCCGCAGGTGAGGGCGTGCTCCTGGTGGACGGGGACGGGTGGGCCGGCGGCCTGGACCTGCTGCTCGGTGCCGAGGGGTCGCCCGGGCTCCGCTGGCCCGAGCTCGCCGCGGTGAGCGGCCGGGTCGGCGGTCCGGCCCTGGCGGCGGCGCTGCCCGAGGCCTGCGGGGTACCGGTGCTGGCCGCCTCTCGCGAGCAGCCCGGTGAGGTGCCGGCCGAGGCGCTGCTCGCCGTGGTCACCGGCGCCCGGGACACCGGGTGCGGCGTCGTGGTCGACCTGCCCGTCCGCGGCACCGCGGCCGAGCCGGTGCTCGCCGAGGCCGACCTGGCGGTGCTGCTCGTGCCGGCCCGGTTGCGCTCCGCCGCGGTGGCGCGCGCCCTGCTGACCGGCGAACGGAGCCCCTGGTCGTCGGCGGTGGTGGTCTTCCGCGTGCTGCCCGGCGGGCTCAGCAGGGGGCAGGTGGCCGACGTCGTCGGTCGTCCGGTCGTGGCCGAGCTCGCCGTCGACCGGTCGGCGGTGCCCCGCAGCGAGCGCGGCGAGCCACCGTCCGTGGCGGCGCGGTCGCCGTTCGGGTTGGTCAGCCGGCAGCTGCTCGGCCGGCTCCCCGGGCGGGCAGCGTGAGCGACTCGGCCCCGCCCCTGGTGGAGCGGGTGCGGGCCCGGCTGGCCAGCGGTGCCGGCGCGCCGAGCCCGGTCGCCGTCGCGGCGCTGGTGCGCGAGGAGGCCGGCGGGCTGCTCGGCGACGGTGCGGTGCTGACCGCTGTCCGGGCGGCGACCGACGAGCTGTCCGGGGCCGGCGTGCTCGAGCCGCTGCTGCGCCTGCCCGGCGTGACCGACGTGCTGGTCAACGGCCCGGCGTCGGTGTGGGTCGACCGGGGAGCCGGCCTGGAGCCGGTCGACGTCCGGTTCCCCGACGAGGCCGCCGTCCGCCGGCTGGCGGTGCGGCTGGCGGCTGCGGCCGGGCGGCGGCTCGACGACGCCGCTCCGTGGGTCGACGCCGGCCTGCCCGACGGCACGCGGCTGCACGCCGTGCTGCCGCCGGTCTCGGGGTCGGGTACCTGCCTGTCGCTGCGGGTGCTGCGCCGGGCGGTCCTCTCCTTCGCCGACCTGGCCGACCGCGGCGCGTTCCCGGGCGCCGCCGCCGACCTGCTGACGGCGCTGGTGCAGGCCCGGTTGGCCTTCCTGGTCACCGGTGGCACCGGCACCGGCAAGACGACCGTGCTCTCGGCGCTGCTCGGGCTGGCCGGGCAGCACGAGCGGCTGGTGCTCTGCGAGGACGCCCCGGAGCTCGCGCCGCTGCACCCGCACGTCGTCCGGCTGCTCACCCGGCCGCCCAACGTGGAGGCCGCCGGCGCGGTGACCCTGCGCGACCTGGTCCGCCAGGCGCTGCGGATGCGCCCGGACCGGCTGGTCGTCGGCGAGGTGCGCGGCGCGGAGGTGGTCGACCTGCTCGCCGCGCTGAACACCGGCCACGACGGCGGCTGCGGCACCCTGCACGTCAACCGCGCCGGTGACCTGCCCGCCCGGCTGGAGGCGCTCGGCGAGGCAGCCGGACTGGGGCGGGCGGCGGTGCACAGCCAGGCAGCGGCCGCGCTCTCCGTCGTCGTGCACCTGCGCCGATCGCCGGCGGGGCGGCACGTCGCCGAGCTGGGCGTGGTCCGGCGCGACGGTGCCCTCATCGAGGTGGTCCCGGGCTGGCGGGCCGACGGCGGCCCGTGCCCGGCCGGCGACGAGCTGCACCGGCTGCTGGACGGGCGGGGCACCGGGTGAGCCCTGCCCTGCTCTGCCTGGCCGGGGCGCTGCTGGCCTGGCCCTCCGCGGCACGGGCCGCCCGGCTCGCCGGCCCGCCGGGCGTCCCGCGGTGGCCTGACCTCGGTGCCCTGGTCGGCGGTCGGGCGGGGCCGGCCCTGCTCGCCGCGGCCGCCGGCACCTGCGGGCTGCTCCTGTCCACTGCGGTGGTGGCCGGGTTGGCGGCGGTCTGCGGTGGTGCGGCCGGGCGTGCGCTGCGGCAGCGCGCTCTCGCCCGCGCGGGCGAACGGAGCTGCCGCGCGCTGGTCGAGGCGCTCGGGGCGCTGAGCGCCGAGCTGCGGGCCGGGCGCCCGCTCGACGAGGCCACCGGTGCCGCCGTCGGCAGCTGCCCCGACCCGGGCACCGCCGCCGTCCTCGGACCGGTGCTCCGGCTGGGCGAGCCACCACCGGGGGCAGCTGCCGGCGAGTCGGCGCAGGCGCTGCGGCGGCTGGCCGCGGCGGTGCGGCTGAGCGCGCAGACCGGCTGCTCGCTGGCCGGCGTGGTGACCGCCGTCGAGGACGACCTGCGCGCCCGGGCGCACGCCGAGCAGGAGCTGCGCTCGGCGGTCGCCGGACCCCGGGCGAGCGCGACGGTGCTGGCCGGGCTGCCGGTGCTGGGGCTGCTGATGGGCAGCGGGGTGGGCGCCGACCCGTGGCGCGTGCTGACCACCACGGGCACCGGCACCGTGCTCCTCGTGCTCGGCGTGGCCCTCGAGCTGGCCGGCACGGCGTGGTCGGCGCGGCTGGTCCGCCGCGCGGTGCAGCGGTGACCGCGGCCGCGCTCGCCCTGGCGGCGGCCCTGCTGCTGTGGGTGCCGCCCGGCACCGCCCGCCGGCGCCGGCTGGCGGCCGTCCTGCCCGGCCCGGTGGGTCCGGTCCGCCTGGCGCGCTGGCCACCGGGCGGCCCGCCCGGGCCGGTGCGCCGCTGGGCGGAGGCGGCCGGAGCGGCGATCGCCGTCCTGCTGGTCCTGGGCGGTGGTCCGGGGGCCGCGCTGGCCGGGGCCGCGGCAGGGGTCGCCGTCGAGCGGCTGCTCCGCCGGTCCGGCGCCCCGCCGGACGAGGGGGCGGGGCTGGCCCGCGACCTGCCGGTGGCCTGCGACCTGCTCGCCGTCTGCCTCACCGCCGGCACCCCGGTCGGCGCGGCCCTCAGCGCGGTCGGCGGCTCGGTGGCCGGCCCGCTGGGGGAGCGGCTGAGCGAGGTCGGGGCGCTGTACCGGCTGGGCGCCGCGCCCCGCCGCGCGTGGTCGACGGCCCCGCCGCCGCTGGACGCGCTGGCCCGCACGGTGGTCCGGGCCGGGGAGTCCGGGTCGGCGGTGGTCCCTGCCCTGCAGCGGCTGGCCACCGACCTGCGGAGCTCCAGCCGCAGCGAGACCGAGGCCGCCGTCCGCCGGGCCGGGGTCTGGGTGCTGGCACCGCTGGGGCTGTGCTTCCTGCCCGCGTTCCTCTGCCTGGGCGTCGTGCCGCTGGTGCTCGGCATCGCGGCGGACGTCTTCGGCTGAGGCACATCACCGCCCCGCGCGTGGGCGGTCGTCCACATCCCGCCCCGCTCTCCACACCTGCGCCGCGGAGCTGGGGCGCGGCGGACCGGGACCGCAGGCTCGATCCCGTCGGACCGGCAGGCGGTCCGGAGGAGGAGGGGACATGGACGAGCAGTCGCAGGTCGCGCAGGAGCCGGCCGGCAGGGGCGCGCTGGCCCGGCGGTGGGCCGACCTCCGGGCCGCCGACGAGCAGGGCATGAGCACCGCCGAGTACGCCGTCGGCACCGTCGCGGCCTGCGCCTTCGCCGCGGTGCTCTACCAGGTGGTCACCGGTGGGTCGGTGGTCACGGCCCTCGGCGGGCTGGTGCAGTCGGCGCTGGCCACGCTGTCCTGAGCCGTCGTGCGCACACGCCGTCCCGCCCGGGCCGAGGCCGGCATGGTGACCGCGGAGACCGCGGTCGTCCTCCCGGTGCTGCTGCTGGTGCTGGCCGGTGCCGTCTCGGCGGTCGTGGTCGTCGGCGCCCAGCTGCGCTGCGTGGACGCCGCCCGGGAAGGGGCCCGGGCGGCGGCCCGTGGAGAACCGGTCGCTGTGGTGCAGCGCGCGGCGGCCGGTGCCGCACCCGACGGCGCGGCGACCGAGCTGGGCGGGGACGGCGAGACCGTGCAGGTCACCGTCTCGGCGACGGTGTCACCGCTGGGGCCGCTGCCCTGGACGGTCGAGGTGTCGGCCACCGCGACGGGGCTGCGCGAACCCGCCGCCGAGGTGGGTGCGCCGTGAGGGCCGACGACCCCGAGCGCGGGTCCGCCACGGTGTGGACGGTCGCGCTCGCTGCGCTGCTGGCCACGGTGGGAGCGGCCGTCGTGCTGGTCGGCGCGGCGGTGGTGGCGCGGCACCGGGCGACCACCGCCGCTGACCTGGCGGCGCTGGCGGCCGCCGGCCGGGCGGTGCTGGGCGACCCGTCCGCGTGCTCGGTGGCCGGGGAGGTGGCGGCGGCCAACGGCGCGGTGCTGGACTCCTGCTCCGTCAGCGCCGGGGCGGTGGTGGAGCTGCGGGTGCACGTCCCGGTCCGGCTCGGCCCCGTCGGCGTCGTGGACGCACCGGCCCGGGCCCGCGCGGGGCCGGCACCGCCCGACGCCGGGAGCGCAGGCGGGTCGTCAGAAGACGAGGTCGTCGGGGTCGGCAGGGGGCGCGTCGGCCACGGCGTCGGGTCGGGCCTCGGGCTGGGTGTCGGTCTCCGGGACCACCGGGGCGGTGGTGCCGAACAGCCCGGCCCGCGGCGCCGGGCGCCGGGTGACCTCGGCCTCCTCGGCGGTGAGCTCCGGGGCGGAGGCGAGCTCGTCGAGGACCACGTCCAGCACCCGGACCGCACCGGCCTTGTCCAGCGGGTCGTTGCCGTTGCCGCACTTGGGCGACTGCACGCAGGACGGGCAGCCGGACTCGCACTCGCAGCTGGCCACCGTGGCCCGGGTCGCCTGCAACCACTCGCGCAGCACCGCGTAGCCGCGCTCGGCGAACCCCGCACCGCCCGGGTGCCCGTCGTAGACGACGATCGTCGCCGCGCCGGTGTCGGGGTGCAGCGCGGTGGAGATGCCGCCGAGGTCCCAGCGGTCGCAGGTCGCCAGCAGCGGGAGGATGCCGATCGAGGCGTGCTCGGCCGCGTGCAGCGAACCGGGCAGGGCCGCGTCGGTCACGTCGGCACGGGTGACCGCCCGGTCGTCCAGCGTCAGCCACACCGCGCGGGTGCGCAGCTGCCTCGGCGGCAGGTCCAGCGGGAACTCGGCCAGCACCTCGCCGGTGCCCAGCCGCCGCCGCTGGTAGGCGACCACCTGGTTGGTGACGTCCACGACGCCGGTGTGCGCGGTGACCGCGCCCAGCCGGCGGGTGCGGTCCACCGAGACGATGGACAGGTCCACCACGTCGCGGGCGACGGTCGTCCACTCCGGGCTCTCCGGGTGCACCACCGCGCAGGCGTCCTCGACGTCGAACTCGTCGACGACGTAGGTCTCGCCGCGGTGCACGTAGAGCGCGCCGGTGTGCACGGTGGCGTGCGAGGCGTCGCCGTCCACCGTGCCCAGCAGCCGGCCGGTGGCGCCCTCGATGATCGAGACCGGCGGCTCGCCGCTGCCGCGGATGTCGACGTCCGGCCGCCCGCGGCCGGCCCAGTACCAACCGGCCGGCCGGGCCCGCAGCAGACCGTCGGCCACCAGCTCCTCGACCTGCGCCGCGGCCACGTCCCCGCCGAAGTCGGCGAGGTCGTCGGGCACCAGCGGCAGCTCGGCGGCCGCGCAGCACAGCTGCGGGCCGAGCACGTAGGGGTTCGCCGGGTCGGTGACCGTCGCCTCGACCGGGCGGCCGAAGACGGCCTGCGGATGGTGCGCCAGGTAGTGGTCCAGCGGGTCGTCGCGGGCCACGAAGACGACCAGCGACTCGTTCTGGGCCCGCCCCGCGCGGCCGGCCTGCTGCCACATCGAGGCCAGCGTCCCGGGGTAGCCGGCCAGCACGACCGCGTCCAGGCCGGCGATGTCGATGCCCAGCTCCAGGGCGTTGGTGGTGGCCACCCCGAGCAGCGCGCCCGTGCTCAGCGCGCGCTCCAGCTCCCGGCGCTCCTCGGGCAGGTAGCCGCCGCGGTAGGAGTCGACCTTGGCCACCAGGTCGCCCCGGCCGCGCGACCGCAGGACGGCGCGTGCCTGCTCGGCGACCGACTCGGCCCCGCGCCGGGAGCGGACGAAGGCCAGCGTGCGGGCGTTCTGCTCGACCAGGTCGGCGAGCAGCCCGGCGGCGTCGGCGGCTGCGGAGCGCCGGACGGGTGCACCGTGCTCACCGGTGCGCTCGGTCAGCGGCGGCTCCCAGAGCGCGAACGTGGCACCGGGGCGGGGCGACCCGTCGTCGGTCACCGCGGTCACCGGGGCGCCGACCAGCCGGCTGGCCGCCGCGGCCGGGTCGGCCACGGTCGCCGACGCGAGCACGAACACCGGCTCGGCGCCGTAGCGGCGGCAGATCCGCCGCAGCCGGCGCAGCACGTGCCCGACGTGCGAGCCGAAGACCCCGCGGTAGGCGTGGCACTCGTCGATCACCACGTAGGCGACCCGGCGCAGCGTGCTCGACCACCGCTGGTGGGCCGGCAGGATCCCGCGGTGCAGCATGTCGGGGTTGGTCACGATCCAGCGCGAGTGCCGCCGGACCCACTCCCGCTCCTCGGTCGGGGTGTCCCCGTCGTAGGCCGCCGGGCGCACCGAGGGGTCGGCCAGCGCGGCCACCGAGGCCAGCTGGTCGCGGGCCAGCGCCTTGGTCGGGGCGAGGTACAGCACGCAGGCCCGCGGGTCCTCGGTCAGCGCGGTGAGCGCGGGCAGCTGGTAGGCCAGCGACTTGCCCGACGCCGTCCCGGTGGCGACGACGACGTGCGACCCGGCACGGGCCAGCTCCGCGGCGGCCACCTGGTGGCTGAACGGCTCCTGCACGCCCCGTTCGGCCAGCCGCTCGCGCAGCGCGCCGTCGACCCAGGCCGGCCACGGCGCGTTGCGGCTGGGTCGGACCGGGAGCCGGTGGACGTGGGTGACCGGGTCGTCCTCGGGGTCGGTGCCGGACAGCAGCGAGGCGAGCAGCTCGGTGCCCGGCAGCGTGCCCCCGGCGGGCTCGACCGTCTCGGCCGGCGCGTCGGCGGGGAGACCGACGGAGCGCAAGGACGTCACCACCCCACTGTCACACCGCCGCGCAACCCCTCGTCCGGGGCCCCGGGCCGGATGACGCAGGGTGTGAACGAGATCACAAGCAGGTCTGGTATTGGCGCGGATCCTGCGGCACAGTGCGTCCCACGCCGGGCCCTCCCCGCGCGAAGGCCCGGGGGCGCCGGGCGGGTGCGCGCCCCCACCTCGCCGCGGAGGAACACATGCCCGACACCGAACTGTCCGGAGGCGACCTCACCCTCGTGGCGGTCGTCCTCGTCATCTCCCTCGCCGCCCTGGGCTTCGCCTTCTACCTGTCGAGAGCCGTCATGGCCGCCGACCAGGGGACGCCCAAGATGCAGGAGATCGCCAGGGCGATCCAGGAGGGAGCCGGCGCGTTCCTGCGACGGCAGTTCCGCACGTTGGGCGTCTTCGCCGTCATCGTCTTCGTCCTGCTGCTCCTGCTCCCCGTCTCCGACGGCGGGGTGGGCACCCGGGTGGGTCGCGCCGTCTTCTTCCTGCTCGGCGCCGCGTTCTCCGCCTCGGTCGGGTTCATCGGGATGACCCTGGCCACCCGGGGCAACGTCCGGGTCGCCGCGGCGGCCGCCGCGGGCGGTCACCGGCCGGCCTTCCGCATCGCGTTCCGCACCGGTGGCGTGTGCGGGATGATCACCGTCGGACTGGGGCTCTTCGGTGCCTCCCTCGCGCTGCTGCTGTTCCAGGAGACCGGCCCGGTCGTGCTGGAGGGCTTCGGCTTCGGTGGCGCGCTGCTGGCGATGTTCATGCGGGTCGGCGGCGGGATCTTCACCAAGGCCGCCGACGTCGGCGCCGACCTGGTCGGCAAGGTCGAGGCCGGCATCCCCGAGGACGACCCCCGCAACGCCGCGACGATCGCGGACAACGTGGGCGACAACGTGGGCGACTGCGCAGGCATGGCCGCCGACCTCTTCGAGTCCTACGCCGTCACCCTGGTCGCCGCGCTGATCCTCGGCCAGGTCTTCTTCGGTCCGGTCGGGATGGTCTTCCCGCTGGTCGTCGCGGCGGTCGGGATCATCGCCTCGATCGTCGGCATCCTGGCCAGCAACCCCGGCGCCGGCGACAGCTCCTGGATGGCCCCGATCAACCGCGGCTTCTTCACCTCCGCCGCCGTCTCCCTCGTGCTGGTCGCGGTGGCGTCGTTCACCGTGCTGCCCTCGATCTCCGACGGGCTGGACGTCTCGGTCAGCCCGCAGGTGCTCGGCTTCGTCTCCGTGCTCATCGGCATCGTCCTGGCCGCGACCATCCAGCAGCTCACCGGCTACTTCACCGAGACCTCGCGCCGCCCGGTCAAGGACGTCGGCCGCAGCTCGCTGACCGGACCGGCCACCGTGATCCTCTCCGGCATCTCGCTGGGCCTGGAGTCCGCGGTCTACGCAGCGCTGCTCATCGGCGCCGCCGTCTACGGCGCGTTCCTGATCGGCGGTGCCGCGGCCCTCTACGCCGTCGCGCTGGCCGGCTGCGGGCTGCTCACCACCGCCGGGGTCATCGTCTCGATGGACACCTTCGGCCCGGTCAGCGACAACGCGCAGGGCATCGCGGAGATGTCCGGCGAGATCGACGAGGAGGGCGCCCAGGTGCTCACCGACCTCGACGCCGTCGGCAACACCACCAAGGCCATCACCAAGGGCATCGCCATCGCCACCGCCGTGCTCGCCGCGACTGCCCTCTTCGGGTCCTACAACGCGAGCATCGGCGACGCCCTGGACGACGCCGGGGCCACGCTCGGCGACGCCTTCACCCTGGTGTCGCCGAACAACGTCGTCGGCGCGGTCATCGGCGCCGCGGTCGTCTTCTTCTTCTCCGGGCTGGCGATCAGCGCGGTGTCCCGCGCCGCCGGCCGGGTGGTGTTCGAGGTCCGGGAGCAGTTCCGCACCCGGCCCGGGATCATGGACTACAGCGAGCGCCCCGACTACGGCGCCGTCGTCGACATCTGCACCAAGGACTCGCTGCGCGAGCTGGCCACCCCGGGCCTGCTCGCCGTCCTCGCTCCTGTCGCCGTCGGCTTCGGGCTCGGCTTCGGCCCGCTGGCGGCCTACCTGGTCGGCGCCATCGCCACCGGCACGCTGATGGCCGTCTTCCTCTCCAACTCCGGCGGCGCCTGGGACAACGCCAAGAAGATGGTCGAGGACGGCGCCTACGGCGGGAAGGGCAGCCAGGCGCACGCCGCCACGGTCATCGGCGACACCGTCGGCGACCCCTTCAAGGACACCGCCGGTCCGGCCATCAACCCGCTGATCAAGGTGATGAACCTGGTCGCGCTGCTCATCGCCCCCGCCATCGTCGGGATGTCGGTGGGCGACGACGAGAACACCACCCTGCGCGTGCTCATCGCCCTCGGCGCGACCCTGGTGATCGTCGTCGCCGTCGTGATCAGCAAGCGCCGGTCCATCGTGGTCGGCGGGGAGAGCGACACGACGACGAGCGCGCTGACCACCAGCGCACCCTGAACCGGGGTCCGGCGCGCTGGTTGTGGACACCGGTCCCCGGTGTGGACGACGGCGCCCGGCCCCCGCCCGGCGTTCCTAGCGTCGCTGCACAGGCCCTGCCGCGGGGCCGCTGCCGCGCCGGGAGGCCCCGTGTCCCACCTGATCTCCGTCCAGCTCGACGTGCTGGGCGGGCTGCTCGCCGAGCTGCGGGCGCTGGGCGCGGAGCTCGACGACGAGCAGCGCACCGCCACCGCGGCCGGCCGCTCGCTGGAGCAGGCGCTGGCCGGCCCGGTGGGGGATGAGGCGCGGCTGACCGGAGGGCAGTGGACGGGCGCGCTGGCCGCGCTCGCCGCCCGCACCCTCGCCGTGGCAGCGACCCTGGACGCCGCGCTCGCCGCCTACCGGGCTGCCGACCTCGGTCTGGCCGGTCAGCTCGCGGGCGGCAGCGCCGGGCGTGTCGGGACCCGGGCGGTGCCCCGGTGACCGCCCTGACCCAGGTCGCCGGCTGGGACGTGCCGGCGGTGCGCGGCGGGGTGGCCGGCCTGGACGAGGTGGCCGCCCGGCTGCTGCCCTGGCGCACCCGGCTCGACGTGCTCGGCCGCCGGCTGGGGACGGCGGAGTGCTGGTCGGGGCCGGCCGGGGAGGTCGCCGCGACCGCCGTCGTGGAGCTGTCCACGGTGGCGTCCGGGATCGCCGGGGCGATGGGCTCGTCGCTGATCGGCCTGCAGGGGCTGCATGCCGCGGCCGCCGAGGCGCAGGAGTGGGCGGCCGGCGCGCTGGCCACCGCCGACGCGGCGGGGCTGACCCTGGACGACGCGGGCCGGCCCGGGGGTCTGCCCGCCGCGCCCGCCCGGACGATGGCGCCCGACCAGCTGGCCGACGTGCTGGCCGTCCACCGGGCCGCCGAGGTCGCCGGTGCCCGCGCGGAGGAGGCGCTGCGTGCCGCGGCCCGGGCGCTGGGCTGCGCCTGCGACGCCCGGAGCCCGCTGGACCGGGCCGGGGTGGGGGTCGCCGTCCCGGCCGGCTTCGACGACCTCACGGCGCGGCTGCCGCCGCTGGTGCTGCCACCGCTCCCGCTCCGCCGCGACCCGCAGCGGGCCGCGACGTGGTGGGCGGGGCTGACCGCCGCCGAGCAGCTGGCCGAGATCGCCGCCCGGCCGGCCCGGGTGGGCGCCCTCGACGGGCTGCCGGCCTGGGCCCGCGACCAGGCCAACCGGCTCGTGCTGGCCGCAGCCGTCGCGGGTGCGGTTCACGGAGAGCGGCGGGTGGTGGCGGAGGTGGTGGCCGCGCAGCTGACCGCCCACGAGGCGGCCGGCCGGCCGGTCCAGCTGCTGCAGTTCGACCCGGCCGCCGACCTGGTGGCCGTCGCGCTGGGCGACCTGGACACCGCGGCGGCGGTCGGGGTGCTGGTGCCGGGCATCAACACCACCCCCGGCGACGACCTGCCCGGGCTGCTCGGCGACGCGGCCGCCGTGGGCCGGGCGGCGCAGGCCGCCGCACCCGGCCTGGCCGTCGCCACCGTCGCCTGGCTCGGCTACCGCCCGCCCGGCCTGGCGACCATGGCGCTGCCGCACGCGTCCCGCCGGGGCGGTCCGTCGCTGGACCGCGCCCTGGACGGGCTGGCCGCGGCGCGCACCACCGCCGGGACGGCTCCCGCGCCGCGGACGACCGTGGTGGCGCACAGCTACGGCACCGTGGTGGCCGGGCAGGCGGTGCGGGCGCCGGGGCGGCTGGCCGCCGACGCGCTGGTGCTGCTGGGCAGCCCCGGGCTGGCCGGCGGCGGAGCCGAGCAGCTGGAGGTCGACGAGGTCTTCGGCGCCGCCTCCCCGGCCGACCCGGTGGCCTGGCTCGGGTGGTTCGGCAGCGCGCCGTCCGACTTCTCCTACGGCGACGTGCCGCTGCCCGCCGAGGTCACCGAGGGCCACACCGACTACTACGACCCCGACCGGCCGACCCTGGCCGCGATCGGCGAGGTCGTCGCCGGGGTCGGTGGTGAGGGGTGAGGTCCGGGTGGGGCCGCCCCGGGCCCGGGAACGGGCAGCGCCGCCAGCCGTTGGAGAGACGACGCCGCGCCCGGTTTCGCTCGCCGCACGGGCTCCTGTCCGAGCGGTGGCCTACCGTGGCCTCGCCGAACGGGTGCAGCTCGCTCTGCCCCGTGTGCGTCCGGGTCCCGTCCCGGCGCCTGCACCAGCACCCCCGACAGGAGCACCGTGCCGCCCACCAAGACCACGAAGTCCGCGTCGTCCACCAGCGACCGGGCGCCGCGCAAGCGCACCGCCGCGTCCGGAGGCAAGCCGCTGGTCATCGTGGAGTCCCCGGCCAAGGCGAAGACCATCGCCGGCTACCTGGGCAGCGACTACGTCGTCGAGGCCAGCATCGGGCACATCCGCGACCTGCCGCGCAACGCCGCCGACGTCCCCGCGGCGCACAAGGGCGAGTCGTGGGCGCGGCTGGGCGTGAACGTCGACAACGGCTTCGAGCCGCTCTACGTGGTGAGCCCCGACCGGCGGCAGCAGGTGTCCCGGCTCAAGCAGCTCGTCAAGGAAGCCAGCGAGATCTACCTCGCCACCGATGAGGACCGCGAGGGCGAGGCCATCGCGTGGCACCTCATCGACACGCTCAAGCCGACCGTGCCGGTGCGCCGGATGGTCTTCCACGAGATCACCCGCGAGGCCATCGCCCGCGCCGTCGCCAGCCCCCGCGAGCTGGACACCGCGCTGGTCGACGCCCAGGAGACCCGCCGCATCCTCGACCGCCTCTACGGCTACGAGGTCAGCCCGGTGCTGTGGAAGAAGGTGCTCCCCAAGCTGTCCGCCGGCCGCGTGCAGTCGGTGGCCACCCGCATCGTCGTGGAGCGCGAGCGCGCCCGGATGCGCTTCCACGCCGCCGACTACTGGAGCGTCGAGGGCACCTTCGATGTCGTCGGCCAGACCACCGGCACCGACGCCGGCGAGCCCCGCCAGCTCCAGGCGAGCCTGGTCACCGTCGACGACCGCCGGGTGGCCAGCGGCCGCGACTTCGACCCGGACACCGGCCGGGTCACCAGCGACGTGGTGCACCTCGACGAGGCCGGCGCCCGCGGGCTCGCCGCCCGGCTCGAGGGCACCCGGATGGCGGTCAGCCGGGTCGACGAGCGCCCGTACCGGCGCCGCCCCTACGCGCCGTTCATGACCTCGACGCTGCAGCAGGAGGCCGGCCGCAAGCTCGGCTGGTCCTCGGCGCAGACGATGCGCACCGCGCAGCGGCTGTACGAGAACGGCTTCATCACCTACATGCGCACCGACTCGACGAACCTGTCGGAGACGGCGCTGTCGGCGGCCCGCAACCAGGCCCGCGAGCTGTACGGCGACGCCTACGTGCCGGCCGAGCCGCGCCGCTACTCCAAGAAGGCCAAGGGCGCGCAGGAGGCGCACGAGGCCATCCGCCCCGCCGGTGACTCCTTCCGCACCCCCGGTCAGCTCGCCGGTCAGCTCGCCCGCGACGAGTTCCGGCTCTACGAGCTGATCTGGCAGCGCACCGTCGCCTCGCAGATGGCCGACGCCGTGGGCCAGACCGTCAGCGTGCGCCTGGCCGGCCGGTCGAGCAGCGACGAGGCCGTCGAGTTCGCCACCAGCGGCCGCACGATCACCTTCCCCGGCTTCCTGCGGGCCTACGTCGAGGGCAAGGACGAGGACCACAGCAACGACGACGCCGAGGCCGACGACGCCGAGCGCCGGCTGCCCCGCCTGGAGCGCGGCCAGCCGCTGGACACCCGGACGCTGGACCCGAAGGGGCACACGACCACCCCGCCGGCCCGGTACACCGAGCCCAGCCTGGTCAAGGCGCTCGAGGAGCTCGGCATCGGCCGGCCCTCCACCTACGCCTCGATCATGCAGACCATCCAGGACCGCGGGTACGTGTGGAAGAAGGGCTCGGCGCTGGTGCCGACCTTCATCGCCTTCGCCGTGGTCAACCTGCTCGAGCAGCACTTCGCGGCGCTGGTCGACTACGACTTCACCGCCTCGCTGGAGGCCGAGCTCGACGAGATCGCCGCCGGCGACCTGCGGCGCGTCGACTGGCTGACCGAGTTCTACTTCGGTGGCGGCGGCGGGCACGCCGGCGGCATCGCGGCGTCCGGCGGCCTCAAGTCGGTCATCGGCCAGCGGCTGGAGGAGATCGACGCCCGCGGCGTGAACTCCATCCCGCTGCAAGCCGTCGCCCCCAACGGCGACCCGGTCGTCGTCCGGGTGGGCCGCTACGGGCCGTACCTGCAGGCCGGCGGCGAGGAAGGCGCGCGGGTCAGCATCCCCGACGACATCGCCCCCGACGAGCTGACCACCGAGAAGGTCACCGAGCTGCTCGACGCCCCGTCCTCGGACCGGACGCTGGGCACCGACCCGGAGTCCGGGTTCCCGGTGGCGGTGAAGGCCGGCCGCTACGGGCCCTACGTCACCACCCTGGTGCCCGAGGGCAGCAAGGAGCAGCCGCGCACCGCGAGCCTGTTCAAGACCATGACGCCGGAGACGGTCACCCTAGAGCAGGCGCTGCAGCTGCTCACCCTGCCGCGGACCGTGGGCAAGGACGCCGACGGCGAGGAGATCCAGGCGCTCAACGGCCGCTACGGGCCCTACATCAAGAAGGGCACCGACTCGCGCTCGCTGGAGAGCGAGGACCGGCTGTTCACCGTCACCCTCGACGAGGCGCTGGCGATCTTCGCCCAGCCCAAGCAGCGGGGGCGTGCCGCGGCGAAGCCGCCGCTCAAGGAGCTGGGCCCGGACCCGGTCAGCCAGGGCCAGGTCACCGTGCGGGAAGGGCGCTTCGGTCCCTACGTCACCGACGGCGAGCACAACGCCAGCCTGCGCAAGGGCGACGACATCGAGACGCTCACCCTCGAGCGGGCGGCCGAGCTGCTGGCCGACCGCCGCGAGCGGGCGCCGGTGAAGAAGAAGGCGACCGCCAAGAAGACCGCGGCGAAGAAGGCCCCGGCCAAGAAGGCGACCGCCAAGAAGACGACGGCGAAGAAGACGACCGCGAAGAAGGCCGAGCCGGCCGTGGCCGCCGCGCCGGTGCCCGCGGGCAGCTGAGCGGGAGCGCGGCATGGAGGGCTGGCAGGAGCGGCGGACGTCGTTCGGGTCGGTGGCTGCCGAGTACGCCGCGCTGCGCCCGGGCTACCCGGCCGACGCGGTCGCCTTCCTGCTGGGGGAGCGGCCGCTGCGGGTGCTCGACCTGGGGGCCGGCACCGGTCTGCTGACCGACGTGCTGCTCGCCGCCGGGCACGAGGTGGTCGCCGTCGACCTGTCCGGCCCGATGCTCGACCAGCTGCGGGCCCGGCTGCCGCAGGTCCCGACGGCGGTCGGGGGAGCCGAGGCCGTCCCGCTGCCCGACGCGGACGTCGACGCCGTCGTCGCCGGGCAGGCGGCGCACTGGTTCGACCCGGCGCCCGCCGCGGCCGAGCTGCGCCGGGTGCTGCGGCCCGGCGGCGTGGTCGGGCTGGTCTGGAACACCCGCGACGAGCGGGTGCCGTGGGTGCGGGCGCTCGGTGAGCTGCTCGCGGAGGAGAGCCGCGACCACGAGGCGGACCAGGGCGTCGTCGACCGCTTCGCCGCGGAGCTGCCGGCCACGGTGGCCACCTTCGACTCCGGCACCGTCCAGCACGTCACGCCCGAGCAGGTCGTCGCCGGCATCGGCACCCGCAGCTACGTCGCCACCATGGACGGCGCCGGGCGCGAGCGGTTCCTGGGCCGGGTCCGCGACCTGCTGGCCGCCCACCCCGACACCCGCGGCCAGGCCCAGCTCGAGCTGCCGTACACGACCCGCGCGTACCGCCTGACCCCGCGCTGAGCGGTCAGCCGGGGCGGTGGCCCACGGCGAACACGCGCCGGAACGGCAGCACCGTCGTCCCGTCGTCCTGCCGGGGATAGGCCGCCCGCAGCGCGGCGGAGTACTCGGTGGTGAGCTCGTCGGCGTCCGGCGGCGACAGCCGGGCGAGCACCGGGCGCAGCACCGTCCCCGACACCCAGCGCAGCACCGGGTCCTCGCCGGTCAGCACGTGCAGGTACGTCGTCTCCCACACGTCGGCGACCAGGCCGGCGCCGGTCAGCACGTCCAGGTACCCGGCCGGGGTCAGGACGGCGGCCGGGTCCAGCACGGCGTCGTCCCCGGGTGCCAGCCGCGCCGCCCACCGCGGTGACCCGACCAGCGCGGCGAGCAGCGCGTGCGTCGGCGCCTCCTGGTTGCCGGGCACCTGCACCGCCAGCCAGCCCTCCGGAGCCAGCTCGCCGGCCCACCGGGACAGCAGCGGACCGTGCCCGGGCACCCAGTGCAGCGCCGCGTTGCTCACCAGCACGTCCACCGGCTCGGCGGCCCGCCACTCGCGCAGGTCCCCGGGGGTGAACCGGAGCCGGCCCGGCACCGCGTACGCCTGCGCCGCGGCCAGCATCGACGGCGAGCTGTCGACCCCGGTGACCGCCGCGTCCGGCCAGCGCTGGGCGAGCGTCGCGGTCACCGAGCCGTCGCCGCAGCCGAGGTCGACCACGACCCGCGGGTCGTCGGCGCCGACCCGGGACACCAGCTCGGCGAAGGGCCGGGCGCGCTCCCCGGCGAACCGCAGGTAGGCCGCGGGGTCCCAGGCGCCGGGGGTCTGCACCGGCCGAGGCTAGCGCCGGGCGGACCTCCGGGACGGCGGGAACGGGACGGTTCCGTCGTCCTCGCCCGGTACGGTGACCGGGCCGACGCGACACCACCCGTGCCGCCACACCCCGGGGGTTCCTGATCAGCTCCGACCCGACGGACCACCCGTCCGCCAGCGGCGTCCCGGCCGTGCCGGGTGCCGGGTCGGGCGGGGTGACGGGTGCGTCCCCGGAGCCGCGCCGGGCGGTCCCCGCCGACGGGCTGCCGCCGGCCGGCACGCCCACCCCCGACGGCGCCGGCGTCCCGCTGGTCGGCCTGGACCTCGACGCCACGGTGGCCGCCGACCGGCCCGGCGTCGACCAGACCGCGCCCGCCGAGGACGAGGCCGAGCAGGACGACGACGCCCACGGCGGCCCGGTCGCGGTGGGGCTGGCGGCCAAGGTGCGGGCCGTCCTGCGGGTGCGCGACTTCCGCAAGCTCTGGCTGTCGATGTCGCTGTCCAGCTTCGGTGACTGGCTGGGCCTGCTGGCGATCACCGCGACGGCGACCTCGCTGGTGGACGGCTTCGCCGCGGCGAACTTCGCCCTCGGCGGCGTCCTGCTCTTCCGGCTGCTCCCCGCGATCGTGCTCGGCCCGCTCGCCGGGGCCTTCGCCGACCGGTTCGACCGCCGCAAGACGATGGTCGTCTCCGACCTGCTGCGGTTCGCCCTGTTCGCCTCCATCCCGATCGTCGACCAGCTGGTCTGGCTGTTCGTCGCCCAGTTCCTCATCGAGGCGATCAGCCTGTTCTGGATCCCGGCCAAGGAGGCCGCGGTCCCGAACATGCTCCGCAAGGACCAGCTGGAGCCGGCCAACCAGCTGTCGCTGGTGACCACCTACGGCCTCACCCCGATGCTCGCCGCGGTCGTCTTCGCGGTCCTCGGCTCGGTGGGCGGCCGGCTCAGCGACCTCATCCCGGGCGTCGACGAGATCGACCTGGCGCTCTACCTGAACGCGGTCACCTTCCTCGTGGCCGCGGTGGTCATCTGGAACCTGCCGTCGATCAGCGGCCGCCGGGCGGCCGGCGTGCAGGTCACCGGCGAGAGCTTCTTCGGCTCGCTGCGCGAGGGCTTCTCCTTCGCCGGCCACACACCGCTGGTCCGCGGCCTGGTCGTCGGCATCACCGGCGCGTTCATCGCCGCCGGGGTCGTCATCGCCACCGGCCAGGCGTTCGTCAACGCCCTGGGCGGCGGCCAGTCCGCCTACGGGCTGCTGTTCGGCTCGGTCTTCCTCGGGCTCGGTCTGGGCATCGCGCTGGGGCCCAGCGTCGCCCGCGACCTGTCGCGGGAGCGGCTGTTCGGGATCGCCATCGTCGGTGCCGGCGCCGCCCTGCTGCTGCTGGCCTGCGCGGTCGCGCTGTGGATCGCGCTGCTGCTGGTCGTGCTGATGGGCTTCTTCGCCGGCATCGCCTACCTGGCCGGCTTCACCATGCTGGGCACCGAGATCGACGACGCGATCCGCGGCCGCACGTTCGCGCTGGTCCAGTCGCTGGTCCGGGCGGCGCTGATCGTCTCGCTGGGCATCGCCCCCTTCGGCGTGGCGCTCATCGGCCAGCACCGCATCGACCTGGCCGCCGTCACCGTGCCGGTCACCGGCGAGCGCGTGATGCTGCTGGTCGCCGGCCTGCTCGCCGTCACCGTCGGCCTCGTGGCCTACCGGCAGATGGACGACGGCCGGCCGGTGCCGCTGGTCGCCGACGTCCTCACCGCGCTGCGCCGCGACGACACCGCCCGCCGGCGGCTGGCCGGTGGGGGCGTGTTCATCGCCTTCGAGGGCGGCGAGGGCGCGGGCAAGTCCACCCAGGTGCGCCGGCTGCAGGAGTGGCTGACCGAGGAGGGCCTGGTCGCCCGCACCACCCGCGAGCCGGGCGGCACGCCGCTGGGCGGGAAGATCCGCGGGATGGTGCTCGACACGGCCAGCGCCGGGCTGTCGCCGCGGGCCGAGGCGCTGCTGTACGCCGCCGACCGCGCCCAGCACCTGCACGACGTGCTCCGCCCGGCGCTGGACGCCGGCGAGGTGGTCATCACCGACCGGTTCGTCGACAGCTCGCTGGCCTACCAGGGCGCCGGCCGCACCATCCCGATGGACGACGTCCGGTCGATCTCCCGCTGGGCCACCCAGGGGCTGCAGCCCGACCTCACGATCCTGCTCGACCTGCCGCCGGAGGTGGGGCTGGCCCGCGCGCGCGGTCGGGCCGCCGCCGACCGGCTGGAGTCGGAGTCGATCGACTTCCACCAGCGGGTCCGCCGCACGTTCAACGCCCTGGCCGAGGCCCAGCCCGACCGCTACCTGGTGCTCGACGCCCGGCGCACGCCCGACGAGCTGGCCGCCGCGATCCGCACCCGGGTCAGCGAGCTGCTGCACGGCCTGCCGCTGCAGCAGCTGCCGCCCGACGCCCGCGTCCCGCGCACCCGCCGGCACGGCGAGCACGGCGTCCAGACCGGCTCCACGCCGCAGTTGCACCCGTGAAGGACCCCCTCCTCCTCACCACTCGCGAGCTCGCGGTGAGCCTCTGGAGGGGGCCGAACGGAGTTTGCGCGAGGATGGACCCGTGACGGCCGGTGGGGTGTGGGTGGACGTCGTGGGGCAGCCGGCGGTCGTGGCCGAGCTGCAGGCCGCGGTCGCCCAGCCGAGCTCGATGACCCATGCCTGGCTGTTCACCGGGCCGCCCGGATCGGGTCGGTCGGTGGCCGCGCGCGCGTTCGCCGCGGCGCTGCAGTGCCCGGCCGGGGGCGACGGCACCTGCCACGAGTGCCGCACCGTGCTGCACGGCAGCCACGCCGACGTGCACCGGGTCGTGCCCGAGGGGCTGTCGATCGGGGTCGCCGAGGTCCGCGGCATCGTGCGCACCGCAGCCCGGGCGCCGTCGCAGGGCCGCTGGCAGATCGTGCTGGTCGAGGACGCCGACCGGATGAGCGAGGCGGCGTCCAACGCCGTGCTGAAGATGCTCGAGGAGCCGCCTCCGCGCACGGTGATCCTGCTCTGCGCCCCCTCGCTGCACCCCGACGACGTGCCGGTCACCATCCGCTCCCGCTGCCGGGTGGTGCCGCTGCGCACCCCGACGATCGAGTCGGTCGCCGAGGTGCTGGTCCGCCGCGACGGCGTCGACCCGGCGCTCGCGGCCTGGTCCGCGGCGGCCGCCGGCGGGCACGTGGGGCGGGCCCGGCACCTCGCCCGCGACGAGTCGGCCCGGCTGGCCCGCAAGGCCGTGCTCGACATCCCGCTGTCCCTGGTCTCCCTCGCCGCCTGCCTCAACGCCGCCGACGACCTGGTGGGCTCGGCGAAGGAGGAGTCGGACAAGACCGTGGCCGAGGTAGACGCCGCGGAGACCGAGGCGGTCAAGGCCAGCCTCGGCGTGGGCGCCCGCGGGCCGGGCGTGGCGGCCGCCAGCCGGGGCGCCGGGCAGCTCAAGGAGCTGGAGAAGCGGCAGAAGTCGCGGGCGACCCGGCTGGGCCGCGACTCGCTGGACCGGGCGCTGGTCGACCTGGCCGCCCTCTACCGGGACGCGCTGGTGGTCGCGGCCGCGGGCGCCGGTGAGCTGCGGGTGCCGCTGGCTCACCCGGACCGCCGCACCGACGCCGTCGAGCTGGCCCGCCGGATCGGGGCCGAGGGTGCCGTCCGCCGGATCGACGCGATCCTCGCCGCGCGCACCGCGCTGGAGCAGAACGTGAAGCCGCAGATCGCGATCGAGGCGCTCACCGTGGCGCTGCGGCTGCCCGCCTGACCCCGGTCGGCACCGGCAGGGGGTCCGCAGCCGGACGACCGCGGTGCCGTAAGCTCACCCGCGCAGTCCGCCGCCTTAGCTCAGTCGGTAGAGCATCTCACTCGTAATGAGAAGGTCGTCGGTTCGATTCCGACAGGCGGCTCTCCTCCACCCAGCGGCCTCGTCCTCCCGGACGGAGCCGCTGAGTCGTCTCCGGGGCCGGGGCCAGCCGCCCGGAGCGGGGTGGGGTCACCCGCGCTCGGCGAGCGCGGCGAGCCGGGCGAGCGAGGCCTCGAGCCGGCCGACGCCGGTGTCCCGGGCGCGGACGAAGCGCTTTTCGTCGGTCAGCTCGGTCCAGTCGTAGGTGTGGGTGACCCGCGTCCGCGTCGGGTCGACCGGCTCGAGCTCCCACGACCACTGGTGCCCGGGCGGCTGCTGACCCGGCTCGGCCGGTCGCCAGGCGATGCGCCGGCCCTCCTCGAAGTCCACGACGTGGTTCTCCCGGACGCTGCCGTTGGTGATCGCCATCACGAACACCTGGCCGACGTCCCGGACCCGCTGGCCCTCGGCGGCCTGGGACAGGTTCTCGTTGCCGTCCCACTCGGGCTGCCGGGCGGGGTCGGCGATGAGCTCGAAGATGCGCTCGGCGCCGGCCGCGATCTCCCGGCTCGCCGTGACGCGGCGCGGTTCCTCCTGGTCAGTGGTCACCGGCGCAGTCAAGCACCGGAGCTGGGTCCACCGGGAGCCCCGCGTCTCCCCGGGCGCTCAGTGGCGGCGACGGGTGCCGAAGATGCCCCGGGTGATCTCCCGGCCCAGCGCCGAGGCGGCGGAACGGGCGAACGACCGGAACACCGGCGAGCTGAGCACGCCGTCCAGCACGCCCTCGTCGGCGGGCTCCGGCTCCCGCCGCGGCTGCCGGCGAGGAGCAGGTGTCTCGTCCCGCGGCGTCGGCGTCGGCGGCGGGAGCGGGGGAGCCGGCGGGGTCATCCGGGCGGCCAGCCGCTCGTGGGCGGAGTCCCGGTCCAGCGGCTGCCCGTACCTCGCCTGCAGGGGTGATGCGGCCACCAGCCGCTGCTGCTCCGCCGGGTCCAGCGGGCCCATCGTCGAGCGGGGCGCCCGGAGCACCGTCCAGGCGACCGGCGTCGGCGCCCCCCGCTCGCTGAGCACGGTGACCAGCGCCTCCCCGGTGCCGAGCGCGCCCAGGGTCTCGGCGATGTCGTAGGCATCGCTCTTCGGGTAGGTGCGCACCGTCTTCCGCAGCGCGTCGGCGTCCTCGGGGGTGAACGACCGCAGCGCGTGCTGGACCCGGTTGCCCAGCTGACCCAGCACGGCCGAGGGCACGTCGGTCGGGTTCTGCGTCACGAAGAAGACGCCCACCCCCTTCGACCGGATCAGCCGCACGGTCTGGGTGACCGTCTCGAGGAAGGCCTTGCTGGCCCCGGTGAACAGCAGGTGCGCCTCGTCGAAGAAGAAGACCAGCTTCGGCCGGTCCAGGTCACCGACCTCCGGCAGCTCCTCGAACAGGTCGGCGAGCAGCCACATCAGGAACGTGGAGAACAGCTGCGGGCGACCCTGCAGCTCGCTGAGCTCGACCGAGCTGATCACCCCGCGACCGTCGGCGGCGGTGCGCAGCAGGTCGGTGATCTCCCACTCCGGCTCGCCGAAGAAGACGTCGCCGCCGCCGTCCTCGAGCGCGATGAGCTCGCGCAGCAGGACGCCGGCAGTGGCCCGGGACAACCCGCCGAGCTGCTTCAGCTCCGGCTTGCCCTCGTCGCTGGTGAGCCAGCTGATCACCGCGCGCAGGTCCTTGAGGTCCAGCAGCGGCAGGCCGGCGGAGTCCGCGTAGTGGAAGACCAGGCCCAGCGAGCTGGTCTGGGTGGCGTTGAGGTCGAGCACCTTGCTCAGCAGCAGCGGGCCGAAGGAGGTGATCGACGCGCGGAGCGGGACGCCGCTGCCCAGCCCGCCCAGTGCCAGGTACTCGACGGGGTAGCCGGTCGGGGTCCAGTCGTCCGCGGTGTCGGTGGCCCGCGTCGCCACCCGGTCGCTCCGGTCGCCGGGCCGGGCCAGCCCGCTGAGGTCGCCCTTGACGTCGGCGAGCACCACGGGCACGCCCTGGGCGGACAGCTGCTCGGCCAGCAGCTGCAGCGTCTTGGTCTTCCCGGTGCCCGTGGCGCCGGCGATCAGCCCGTGCCGGTTCAGCATCGACAGCGGCACGCGCACCTGGGCCGCGGGGTGCGCGCTGCCGCCGTGCACGACCGAGCCGAGGGCCAGCGCGGGTCCCGGGGTCGTGTAGCCGGCGGCGATCTCCATGGCGACTGCGGCGGACGGGTCCGCGGCGGCCTGTTCCTCAGCTGTGCTCACGTCGTCCGATCGGTCCGGGGGCGGGCGAGCGCCCAGCCTGCCCGCGACCGGCCGGGACCGCCAGACGCCGACGGCGGCGCACCCGGTGGGTGCGCCGCCGTCACGGGTCGGTGCGTGCTCGGCCCTCCTGCAGGGGCAGGAGGGCCCTTCGTCAGTGCGGTCCGTACGGGGTGTCGACGGCGCGCTGGCGGGAGGCCTCGATCTCGGCCTCGGCCTCGGCGCGCCCGACCCACTCGGCGCCCTCGACCGACTTGCCCGGCTCGAGGTCCTTGTAGGTCTCGAAGAAGTGCTGGATCTCCAGCCGGTCGAACTCGGAGACGTCGTTGATGTCCTGCAGGTGGGCCACCCGGGGGTCCGTCGCCGGGACGGTGAGGACCTTGTCGTCCCCGCCCTTCTCGTCGGTCATCCGGAACATGCCGATGGCACGGCAGGTGATGAGGCACCCCGGGAAGGTCGGCTCCTCCAGGAGCACCAGGGCGTCGAGGGGGTCACCGTCCATCCCGAGCGTCTCCTCGATGTACCCGTAGTCGGCGGGGTACCGGGTCGAGGTGAACAGCATCCGGTCCAGGCGGATGCGTCCGGTGGCGTGGTCCAGCTCGTACTTGTTCCGCTGGCCCTTGGGGATCTCTACCGTCACGTCGAACTGCACGCCGATAGTGTGGCGTACGACCGGCCGCCGCGTCGGCGCAGGTCACTCCGGGGGGTGGGGGAGATCGCGGACAGTCCGCGCGAGGAGTCGTCGGGGCAGCCCGTGGACGGAGCCGGCGAGGGCCCTCCGGAGACGTCCGGGACCACCGGGACGACGCCCGCCCAGCCGTCCGCGGCGTCACCGGAGCCCGGCCCGCCCGGCGTTCCCGCGGGAACGCCCGAGGCACCCGCGGGGGAGGCCCTGCCCGTCGCCGAGCCCGCGCAGCCCGCTGAGCCGCCGGCCGCCCAGGCGCCTGCGGGGTCACCGGAGCCCGAGTCGTCCGGCGTTCCCGCGGGAACGCCGGCCGCACCTGCCGAGGACGCCCCGTCGGCCAACGCGCCCGCAGCCGTCGGGCCCGGGGACGCGTCCGTGGCCGTTGAGCCGCAGCCGGTCGCCCAGCCCGTGCCCGACGCAGCGCCGGTCGCGGACCCGGCGCCGGTCGAGGCGCCGACCCCGGTGGTCGAGCCGCAGCCGGTGGCCGAGCCGCAGCCGGTGGCCGAGCCGCAGCCGGTCGCCGAGCCGCAGCCGGTGGCCGAGCCGGCCCCGGTGTCCGAGGCCCCGCCGGTCGCGGAGACCGCCGGTGCCGCCGAGCAGGCCGTGCCGGCAGAGCCCGGTGCGCAGGCGGGCCAGGACGCCGCGCCGGCTCCCGAGGACGCCGCCGCCGCGGAGGCACGGCGGCTCGCCGCCGAGCAGGCGGCCGCCGACCTCGCCGAGGTGAAGAGGTGGGCGGCCGAGCGCGCTGCCGCCGACCGGGCTGCCGCCGAGGCCACCGAGCTCGCCGCTGCCGCGCAGGCCGCCGCCGACGAGGCGGAGCTCGAGCGGGCGCGCGCCGCGCAGGCCGCCGCCGACCTCGCCGCCGTCCGGGAGTGGGCCGCCCAGCGGGCGGCCGCCGAGCAGGCCGCGGTGGAGCAGGCGGCAGCCGAGCAGGCCGCCGTGGCGCAGGCCGCCGCCGCGGCCGCCGAGGCCGAGCGGGTCGCTGCCGAGCAGGCGGAGGCCGAGCGCCGGGCGGTCGAGCAGGCCGAGGCCGACCGGCTCGCCGCCGAGCGGGCAGCCGCCGAGCAGGCCGAGGCCGAGCGCGCGGCCGCCGCTGCGGAGATGGCCGCCGAGCGGGCGGCGATCCAGCACGAGGCAGCCGAGCGGGCCGCCGCGGCCCGGGTGGCCGCCGCGCAGCAGGCCGAGGCCGCCGAGCGCGCGGCGCTCGAGCGGTCCGCCGCCGAGCGGGCCGCCGCCCAGCGTGCCGCCGCCGAGCGGGAGGCCGCGGAGCGGGCCGACGTCGAGCGGGCGCAGGCCGAGTGGGCGGCGCAGCGGCAGGCCGCCGCGGACGAGGCCGCCCGGCGGGCCACCCCGGCTCCCCGCACCGAGGCCCGCGGCGCCACCGCCGCAGCCCCCGAGGTGGGCAGGGCCGGTGGCCGCCGCGGCCTGAAGGTCCTGCTCGCCGCCGTCCTCGCCCTCGTGCTGGTCGCGGCCGGTGTCGTGCTGACCCTCCAGCTGACCGGCGGTGACGACGGGGCGACGGTCGCCGAGGACGCCGAGCAGGTGCCCGACGCCGTCCTGCCGGAGCTCGGGAACCCCGCGCCGGCGCTCGCCGAGCTGTCGGCCGACGCCCCGGTCCCGGACCCGACGGCGCTGCTGGCGGTGCTCAGGCCGCTGCTCACCGCGCCGCCCCTGGGCACCGGGCTGTCCGCCGAGGTCGTCGACGTCGCCACCGGCCAGGTGCTCTTCGACCAGGACGCCGCCGACCCGAACAGCACCCCGGCGTCCACCGCCAAGCTGCTCACCGGGCTGGCGGCGCTGACCACTCTCGGCCCCACCGAGACCTTCACCACCACCGTGGTCGCCGGCAGCAGCCCCGGCCAGGTGGTGCTGGTCGGCGGGGGAGACCCGACGCTGTCCACGGTGGCCCCGTCGACCGACTACCCCGGTGCGGCCACCGTCGCCGACCTCGCCGGGCAGGTGCAGCAGGCGCTCGGCGGCCAGCCGGTGAGCAGCGTGGTCGTCGACAACTCGCTGTTCACCGGCCCGCTCACCGCGTCGGGCTGGGGGCCGGAGGACGCGCCGTCGACCTACGCCGCCCCGGTCACGGCCACCGCCGTCGACGGCGCCCGGGTGGAGCCCGGGGAGGACCAGCGCAGCGGTTCACCGGGCACCGACGCCGGGCGTGCGCTCGCCGCCGCGCTGGGTGCACCCGGCGCCGCCGTCGAGCTGGGCACGGCGCCGGCCGGCGCCGCCACGCTGGGCAGCGTGGAGTCCGCGCCGGTCGAGCGGCTGGTCGAGCAGGCGCTCACCGCCTCGGACAACCTGCTCGCCGAGACCCTCGGCCGCCAGGTCGCCCTGGCCCGCGGCCTGCCGGCGAGCTTCGACGGCGCGGCCGCCGGGGTCACCGCGGCCCTCGCCGAGGCCGGGCTGGACACCGCCGGGCTGGCGCTCTTCGACGCCAGCGGGCTGTCCCAGGGCGACCGGGCACCCGCCGGGCTGCTCGTCGACGTCCTGCAGGGCGCGGCCGACGGCAGCCTCCCCGGGGGCGACGGACTGCTCTCCGGTCTGCCCATCGCCGGCTTCACCGGGACCCTGACCGAGCGCGCGGTCGAGGCCGGCAAGGCCGGCCCGGGCACGGTGCGGGCCAAGACCGGCACCCTGCTGGGGGTCAACGCCCTCGCCGGCACGGTGGTCACCACCGACGGCCGGCTGCTCGCCTTCGCCTTCGTGGCCGACGCGGTGGTCGGCAGCCTCACCGCCGCCGAGGGCTCGCTGGACGCCGTCGCCGACGCCCTGGCCGGCTGCGGCTGCCGGTGAGCCGCTGGCATGGCCACCCTCCAGGGGCCCGCGCCGAGCTTGCGAGGTGTGGGGGGAAGGGTGGTCCTCCCGCGCGTACGGTGAGGCGATGAGCCGCCCCTCGTCCCTCGTCGACTGGGACCTCGCCGGCCGCACCGCCCGCCGGCTGGTCAAGCCCGGGCCGGACACCTCCCGCGAGGAGGCCGCCGCCGTCGTCGAGGAGCTGCACCGCGCCGCCGCGACCGCCGTCGCCCACGTGGAGGAGCTGACCGGGCTGCACCCGGTGCCGGGCGGTCCCGAGCCCACCGTCGCCGTCGTCGACCGGCCCGGCTGGGTCGACGCCAACACCGCCGGGATGGCGGCGCTGCTGGACCCGCTGGCCGACGCGCTGCAGGCGGCCCAGGGCAAGGCGCCGGGCCCGGTCGCCACCGCGATCGGCTCGCGGGCGACCGGCGTGCAGGCCGGCGGCGTGCTGGCGTTCCTGTGCACCCGGGTGCTGGGCCAGTACGAGGTGTTCGGCACCGGCGGCCGGCTGCTGCTGGTCGCGCCCAACATCGTGGAGACCGAGCGCCGGCTGGGCGTCGACCCCACCGACTTCCGGCTGTGGGTCTGCCTGCACGAGGTCACCCACCAGCTGCAGTTCACCGCCGTCCCGTGGCTGCGCGGCTACCTGGAGGAGCAGGTCAGCTCCTTCGCCCAGGCCACCGACCTCACCCCCGACGTGCTCCGCGAGCGGCTCACCGACGTGCTGCGCAGCCTCACCGACGCCGTCCGGGGCGGCGTCGCCGACGACGACACCCCGCAGGGCCTGATGGCGCTGATCAAGGACCCGGGGCAGCGCGCCGCGCTGGACCGGGTGACCGCG
Source organism: Modestobacter versicolor (assembly GCF_014195485.1). NCBI lineage: Bacteria > Bacillati > Actinomycetota > Actinomycetes > Geodermatophilales > Geodermatophilaceae > Modestobacter > Modestobacter versicolor. The sequence goes on along the minus strand of NZ_JACIBU010000001.1, from coordinate 2,570,327 downwards.
GTGATGAGCCTGGTCGAGGGGCACGCCGAGTACGTGATGGACGGCGTCGGCCCGGACGTCGTCCCGTCGGTGCGCACGCTGCGCAAGCGCTTCGCCCAGCGGCGCAAGGGCCGCGGCCCGATCGACCGGGTGCTGCGCCGGCTGCTGGGCCTCGAGCAGAAGATGCAGCAGTACGCCGACGGCCGGGTGTTCGTCGCCGGCGTGGTCGAGCTGGTCGGCATGGAGGGGTTCAACCAGGTGTGGACCGGCCCGCACACCCTGCCGCTCAAGGAGGAGCTCACCGAGCCCGCCCGCTGGGTGGAGCGCGTGCTGGGCACCCGGCCGGCGATCCCGGCCTGAGCAGGGCGGCACCCCCGAGGCCATGGCCGGTCCCCACCCCGCCGTCGCCGCGGTGCGCGCCGCGGTGCGCCCCGGGCTGACCGCGGCGACCGGACCGGTGCTGGTGGCCTGCAGCGGCGGCGCCGACTCCCTCGCGCTGGCCGCGGCGCTGGCCTTCGAGGCGCCGCGCGCCGGCCGCCGGGTCGGTGCGGTCACCGTCGACCACGGCCTGCAGCCCGGGTCGGCCGAGCAGGCACAGCACACCGCCGCGCTGCTCCGGTCGCTGCGGCTGGACCCGGTGCTCGTCGTCCCGGTCACGGTGGGCGCGGCCGGAGGGCCCGAGGGGGCCGCCCGGGACGCCCGGGTGACGGCGCTGCGCGCCGCGGCGGCCGCGCACGGCGGCACCGTCGCGCTGGGGCACACCCTCGACGACCAGGCCGAGACCGTGCTGCTCGGCCTGGCCCGCGGCTCGGGGCCCCGCTCGGTGGCCGGCATGGTCGAGCTGCGCCCGCCGTTCTGGCGGCCGCTGCTCGGGGTGCGCCGGGAGATCACCCGCCAGGCCTGCGCGGCCCAGGAGCTGCCGGTCTGGGACGACCCCTGGAACACCGACCCGGCCTACACCCGGGTCCGGCTGCGCCGCGAGGCGCTGCCGCTGCTAGAGGAGGTCCTCGGCGGCGGTGTGGCCCCGGCGCTGGCCCGCACCGCGGCGCTGCTCCGCGAGGACCTCGATGCCCTGGACTCCCTCGCCGCGCACGAGCTCGGTGCGCTGCTCGGCCCGGACGGCGGCCTGCCCGCCGGTCCGCTCGCCGAGCTGCCCGCCGCGCTGCGCCGCCGGGTGCTGCGCGGTTGGCTGCTGCGGGCCGGCGTGCCCGACCTGCAGGCCGTGCACCTGGCCGCGGTCGACGCGCTCCTCACCCGCTGGAGGGGGCAGGGCCGGGCAGACCTACCCGGCGGTACGGGGGTGGTCCGGGCGTCTGGCAGGCTGACGGTGCAGCGCGGCCCCCGTGCCGCTGCACCAGCAGACGTCGATCCCCGCGAGGAGCCCTGACCAGCGTGAGTGAGCCCGCCACCCCTGGAGCGCAGGCACCCGGGCCGTTGGGCCCCGACCACGGCTACGGCCCGGACATCGACCACGTGCTGCTGTCCGAGGAGCAGATCCAGGGCAAGATCGCCGAGCTCGCCGAGCAGATCGCCGTGGACTACGCCGGCCGCGAGGTGCTGCTCGTCGGCGTGCTCAAGGGCGCGGTGCTGTTCATGTCCGACTTCGCGCGGGCGCTGCAGCTGCCCACCCAGATGGAGTTCATGGCCGTCTCCTCCTACGGGAGCGCGACCAGCTCGTCCGGGGTCGTCCGGATCCTCAAGGACCTGGACCGGGACATCGCCGACAAGCACGTGCTGGTGCTCGAGGACATCATCGACTCCGGGCTGACGCTGTCCTGGCTGCTGAAGAACCTGGGCAGCCGCCGGCCGGCGTCCCTCGAGGTGTGCACCCTGCTGCGCAAGCCCGACGCGGTGAAGGTCGAGGTGCCGGTCCGCTACGTCGGGTTCGACATCCCCAACGAGTTCGTCGTCGGCTACGGCCTGGACTACGCCGAGCGCTACCGCGACCTGCCCTACATCGCGACCCTCAAGCCCGAGGTCTACAGCTCCTAGCGCGAGGAGACCGGGCGCACAGGTCCCCCGGTGTACCTTCGTGCCAACGACGTCGCCCCGCGGCGGGGTGCCCCCCAGGTTCGTGCGCGGCGTCCTGCGACGATCAGGAGGGTCGACGGGCAGTCCGGGCGTCCCCGGTGGCCCGGCAACGGTGTATGGAACGTAAGAAGATCTTCCGGTCCGTCTGGTTCTGGGTCGTCATCGTCGTCGTGCTGGGCTTCGTCGGCTCCAGCTTCTTCCGCAGCGACGGCGGCTACGAGCAGGTCTCCACGTCGACAGCACTGGCCCAGCTCGCCGACGGCAACGTCAGCTCGGCCACGATCAACGACAAGGAACAGACCCTCGACCTCGACCTCGACACCGCGGTCGACGGCAGCACGAAGGTCTCCGCGTCGTACCCGGCCGGTGCCGCCGACGACGTGTTCGCCGCGGTCCGCGGGGCCGGTGAGGGCTCCGGTGCCGGGACGACGTCGTTCGACACCAACGTCACCCAGGACAACCTCCTGGTCAGCATCCTGGTCAGCTTCCTGCCCTTCGTGCTGCTCCTCCTGCTGCTCTTCTGGCTGTTCAACTCGATGCAGGGCGGCGGCCGCGGCGTCATGGCCTTCGGCAAGTCCAAGGCCAAGGTCGTCAGCAAGGACACCCCGAAGACGACGTTCGCCGACGTCGCCGGCGCCGACGAGGCGATCGAGGAACTGCACGAGATCAAGGACTTCCTGCAGAACCCGGTCAAGTACCAGGCGATCGGCGCGAAGATCCCCAAGGGCGTGCTGCTGTTCGGCCCGCCCGGCACCGGCAAGACGCTGCTGGCCCGGGCGGTCGCCGGTGAGGCCGGCGTGCCGTTCTACTCGATCTCCGGCTCGGACTTCGTCGAGATGTTCGTCGGCGTCGGCGCCAGCCGGGTCCGCGACCTGTTCAACCAGGCCAAGGAGAACGCCCCGGCGATCATCTTCATCGACGAGATCGACGCCGTCGGCCGGCACCGCGGCGCCGGCATGGGCGGCGGGCACGACGAGCGCGAGCAGACGCTGAACCAGATGCTCGTCGAGATGGACGGCTTCGACGTCAAGGGCGGCGTGATCATGATCGCCGCCACGAACCGGCCGGACATCCTCGACCCGGCGCTGCTGCGCCCGGGCCGCTTCGACCGGCAGATCGCCGTCGACCGCCCCGACCTGCTCGGCCGCGTCGCCGTCCTCAAGGTGCACGCGACCGGCAAGCCGCTGGCCGACGACGTGAACCTGGAGACCGTCGCCCGGCGCACCCCCGGGTTCACCGGCGCCGACCTGGCCAACGTGCTCAACGAGGCCGCGCTGCTCACCGCCCGGCACGGCGCCACGCAGATCACCGACGCCACCCTCGAGGAGGCGATCGACCGCGTCGTCGCCGGCCCGGAGCGCAAGACCCGGGCGATGAGCGACAAGGAGAAGAAGGTCACCGCCTACCACGAGGGCGGGCACGCCCTGGTGGCGCACGCACTGCCCAACCTGGACCCGGTGCACAAGGTGACCATCCTGCCGCGCGGGCGCTCGCTGGGGCACACCCTCGTGCTGCCGACCGAGGACCGGTACAACCAGACCCGCTCGGAGATGATCGACACCCTGGCGTACGCGCTGGGTGGCCGCGCCGCCGAGGAGCTGGTGTTCCACGAGCCGACCACCGGCGCCGGGAACGACATCGAGAAGGCCACCTCGCTGGCCCGGTCGATGGTCACCCAGTACGGGATGAGCGCGAAGCTCGGTGCGGTGAAGTACGGCAGCACCGACTCCGAGCCGTTCCTCGGCCGGGACATGGGCTCGCGCCCGGACTACTCCGACGCCGTCGCCGCCGACATCGACAGCGAGGTGCGGGCGCTCATCGAGGCCGCGCACGACGAGGCGTGGGAGATCCTGGTCGAGTACCGGGACACCCTGGACCGGCTCGTGCTGGAGCTGCTGGACAAGGAGACGCTGTCCCGCGAGGACATGGACCGGATCTGCGAGGGCGTGGTGAAGCGCCCGTCGATGGCCCCGTACAACGGCTTCGGCAAGCGCACGCCGTCCCAGCGCCCGCCGGTGCTCACCCCGGCCGAGGCGGCTGTGGTGAACGGCCACGGGTCGCACTCGCCGAACGGATCGACGCAGGCACCGGTCGGCGACGTCGGCGCGCCGGCGCAGGGCCGGTGAGCGGCGCCGCCCCAGGCGACGCCGTCCCCGCCGTCGACGGCGTCGGCCAGGACCCCCGCACCGGTGACCCGGTGGCCGACCTGCCCGAGGGGCGGGTCGACACCGGCCGGATCGAGGCCGCCGTCCGGGAGCTGCTCGCCGCCATCGGCGAGGACCCGGACCGGCCCGGGCTGACCGACACCCCGGCCCGGGTCGGCCGGGCCTACGCGGAGATGTTCGCCGGGCTCGCCCAGGACCCCTACGAGGTCCTGGCGACGACGTTCGACGAGGACCACGACGAGCTGGTGCTGGTCAAGGACATACCGATGTACTCGACCTGCGAGCACCACCTGGTGCCCTTCCACGGGGTCGCGCACGTCGGGTACATCCCCGGCACGGACGGGCGGGTCACCGGCCTGTCCAAGCTGGCCCGCCTCGTCGAGGTCTACGCCCGCCGGCCGCAGGTGCAGGAGCGGCTGACCCGGCAGGTCGCCGACGCCCTCTACGAGGTGCTCAAGCCGCAGGGCGTCATCGTCGTGGTCCAGGCCGAGCACCTCTGCATGGCGATGCGCGGCATCCGCAAGCCCGGGGCGACCACGGTCACCTCCGCGGTGCGCGGCATCTTCCGCGACAGCGCCGCGACCCGCAGCGAGGCGATGAGCCTCATCCTGGGTCGGTGACCGCCGGCCCGAGCACCCCCCTGCTGCCGCGGACGGGGCGCTGCCTGGTGATGGGCGTCCTCAACGTCACGCCGGACTCGTTCTCCGACGGCGGCACGTTCGCCGACCGGGACGCCGCCATCGCCCACGGGCTGGAGATGCACGCCGCGGGCGCGGACTACGTCGACGTCGGCGGGGAGTCCACCCGGCCCGGCGCCGACCGGGTCGACGCCGCCGAGGAGCGCGACCGGGTGGTGCCCGTGGTGCGCGACCTGGCCGCCGAGGGCGTCCGGGTCAGCGTCGACACCACCCGGGCCGAGGTCGCCGCCGCCGCGCTGGAGGCCGGCGCCTCGCTGGTCAACGACGTGAGCGGGGGCCTGGCCGACGAAGGGATGGCCCGCCTGGTCGCCGACGCCGGGGTGCCCTGGGTGCTCATGCACTGGCGGGGCCACAGCCGGGAGATGTACGCCGCCGCCCGCTACGGCGACGTGGTCACCGAGGTCGGCGCCGAGCTGACCGCCCGGGTCGAGGACGTCGTGGCGGCCGGCGTCGACCCCGCGCAGCTGGTGCTGGACCCGGGGCTGGGGTTCGCCAAGAACGCCGAGCACAACTGGGCGCTGCTGGCCGGGCTCGACCGGCTGGTCGCCCTCGGGCTGCCGGTGCTGGTCGGGGCCTCCCGCAAGACGTTCCTGGGCCGGCTGCTGGCCGGTCCCGACGGCGCGGTGCGGCCGGTCGAGGGCCGGGAGGCGGCCACCGTGGCGATCTCGGTGCTGGCCGCGCAGGCCGGCGCCTGGGGCGTGCGGGTGCACGACCCGGTGCAGTCGCTGGACGCGATCGCGACGCTGGCGGCCGTCGACGCCGCCCGAGGAGGGGCCCGTGCCTGACCGGATCACCGTCCACGGCCTGACCGGCCACGGCTACCACGGCGTCTACCCGCCCGAGCGCGAGCACGGGCAGACCTTCCGGGTCGACGCCGTGCTGGAGCTGGACACCGCCCCGGCCGCCGCGACCGACGACCTGACCAAGACCGTCCACTACGGCGAGCTCGCCCAGCAGCTGCACGCGGTCCTGGTGGGCGAGCCGGTCGACCTGCTGGAGACGCTGGCCCAGCGGCTGGCCGACTGCTGCCTGGCCTACCCGGTGGTCGACGCCGTGGAGATCACCGTGCACAAGCCCGAGGTCGACCTGGGTGTCCCGGCCGACGACGTCACGGTCGCCATCCGGCGCACCCGGGCATGACCAGGGCCGTCCTGTCCCTCGGCGGGAACCTGGGCGACCGGGCCGGCACGCTGCGCGCCGCCCTGGTCGCGCTCAAGGAGCACGGGCTCGTGGCCCGGTCGATGCTCTACGAGACGCCGCCCTGGGGGCCGGTCGAGCAGCCGCCCTTCCTCAACGCGATCGCCGTCGTCCGCGGCGACCGGGACGCCGCCGGCTGGCTGGCGCTGGCGCACGAGCTGGAGGAGGCGGCCGGCCGCACCCGCGAGGTGCGCTGGGGTGCCCGCACGCTGGACGTCGACGTCGTCACGGTGACCGCCGACGACGGGACCCCGGTGACCTCCGAGGACCCGGGGCTCACGCTGCCGCACCCGCGGGCGCACGAGCGGGCGTTCGTGCTCGTCCCGTGGCTGGCGCTGGACCCGACCGCCACGCTGCCCGGCCACGGCCGCATCGCCGACCTGGTCGCCGCGCTGCCCGCCGAGGACGTCGCCGGCGTGGTCCGCTGGGAGCAGCTGGCATGAGGCCGGTGCGCCGCACCGAGCTGGTCGCGCTGGCCGTGGCGGTCGCGTTCGCGACCTGGCTGGTGGTCCGGTCGGCCTACGGCTCGCTGCCGGCACTCGACTGGTGGCTGCCGGTGCCGCTGGGCGTGCTGGCGGTCGCCGAGGCGCTGGGCGCCCGCACGCTGCGCGCCCGGCTGAGCGCCCAGCGGGAGGGCCGGCCGGGGCCGGGGCGCACGCCCGCGACCGCCGCCCGCCCCGTCGAGCCGATGCTGGTCGCCCGGGTGGTCGTGCTCGCCCAGGCCAGCGCCTGGGTCGGGGCGGTGTTCGCCGGGGCGTGGGCCGGGCTGCTGCTGCACACCGCACCGGCCGTCGGCCGGCTCGCCGCCGCGTCGGGGGACACCCTGACCGGCGCGCTCGGCGTGCTGCTGGCCGCCGGGCTGGTCGCCGCGGCGCTGTGGCTGGAGCACGTGGGCAAGGTCCCGCCGGGTGCCGAGGAGGACGAGGACCAGCCGCCCGCCGGCTAGATCAGCGCCGCGCCCGCGACCTCCGGCACCGAGCCCTCGACCGAGCGGCGCAGGGCGGCGTGCAGCGACTCGGGGGTGAGCACACCGCAGAACCGGTCGCCGTCCAGCACCGCGACCCAGCCGGCCTCCAGCTGCAGCATCGTCGCGAACGCCGTCTTCAGCGTCGCGTCGATCGGCACCCACGCCTCCATCCGCTTGCCGGCCTGGCGGACGGTGCCGGCACCCACGGCCCGCTCGGCCGAGATCCAGCCGTTGAGCCGCTGCTGGTCGTCCAGCACGACGGCCCAGCGCGCGCCGACGCGCTCCAGCGCGGCCCGGGCGTCGGCCAGGCTGTCGTCGACGTGCACGACCGGCGGCTGCTCCAGGTCGGCCAGGTCGATGCCGGTCACCGCCAGCCGCTTGAGCCCGCGATCGGCCCCGACGAAGTCCGCCACGAACGGGGTGGCCGGCGCGCCCAGCAGCTCGGCCGGCGGGGCGAACTGCTCCACGGTGCCGCCCTGGCTCATCACCGCGATCCGGTCGCCGAGCCGCACGGCCTCCTCGATGTCGTGGGTGACGAAGACGATCGTCTTGCGGACGGTCTCCTGCAGCCGGAGGAACTCCGACTGCAGCCGCTCGCGGACGATCGGGTCGACGGCGGAGAACGGCTCGTCCATCAGCAGCACCGGGGGGTCGGCGGCCAGCGCCCGCGCCACGCCGGCCCGCTGCCGCTGCCCGCCGGAGAGCTGGTGCGGGTACCGGTCACCGAACGTCGCCGGGTCGAGGCCCACCAGCTCGAGCAGCTCCTCGACCCGGTCGCGGGTGCGGGCCTTGTCCCAGCCCAGCAGCCGGGGGACGGTGGCGACGTTGCGGCGGACCGTCTGGTGCGGGAAGAGCCCGACGCTCTGGATGACGTAGCCGATCCGCCGGCGCAGCTGCACCGGGTCCACCCGGGTCACGTCGTCGGCGCCCAGCAGGATCCGGCCGGTGGTCGGCTCGATGATCCGGTTGATCATCTTCATCGTCGTCGTCTTGCCGCAGCCCGACGGCCCGACCAGCACGGTGAGCTCGCCGGCGGCGAAGGTCAGGTCCAGCTCGCGGACGGCGGTCGTGCCGTCAGGGTAGACCTTGCTGACGCCCTCGAGCCGGATCTCCTCGGCGGCGGAACCGGCGATCGATGCGGGCGGGGTGGCCGGCGCAGTAGCGTCCACGAGGTGGCCTTCCTGACGGGCGCCCGGTGCTGAGCGCGGCGAGCGGTGCGGTGCTCGCGGCCGACGCGGCGCCGAACCCCTGGTTCGACGTCTCGTGGGTCGGTGACAACTGGTCCACCATCATGCCGCTGGTGGGTCAGCACGTCAGGCTCACCGTCGTCTCGGTCGTCATCGGGGCGCTGATCGCGTTCCCGCTGGCGCTGCTCGCCCGCCGCGCGCGCGGGCTGGCCGCCGCCGTCCTCGGGCTGTCGACGTTCGTCTACACGATCCCGTCGCTGGCGATGTTCGCCTTCATCGCGCCGTTCACCGGGCTCTCGGAGACCACCGTCGCGATCGGCCTGGTGCTCTACTCGCTCGTCGTGCTGGTGCGGAACTTCCTGGCCGGGCTGCAGGCGGTGCCCGAGGAGGTCCGCGAGGCCGCCCGGGGGATGGGCTACGGCGCCGGGCGGATGCTGCTGCGGGTCGAGCTGCCGCTGGCGCTGCCCGGGATCATGGCCGGGCTGCGGATCGCGACCGTCTCGACGGTCGCCCTGGTCACCGTCGGGGTCATCGTCGGCCAGGGCGGGCTCGGCCAGGTGATCATCGTCAACGGGTTCGGGGCGAACTACTACCGGCCGCCGATCGTCTTCGGCACCCTCGGTTGCGTCGTCCTCGCCCTCGTCGCCGACCAGCTGCTCGCCGTCGTCGAGCGGCTGCTGACGCCCTGGACCCGGCAGGGGGTCGCGGCGTGAACGCCTTCTCCGACGCGTTCCTCTACCTCAACGACCCGTTCAACTGGACCGGCCCGCGCGGCATCCTCTACCTCGCCGGGCAGCACCTGCAGATCGCCGGGCTGGCGATGCTGATCGGGCTGGTCGTCGCGCTGCCGCCCGCGATCTGGCTGGGCCACCGGGGTCGCGGGGGTGCCTTCCTGCTCGGGCTGTCCAACGTCTCCCGGGCCGTGCCCACCCTGGCGATCCTGACGATCTTCGCGGTCACCTCGATCGGCTTCACCATCTGGGCGCCGGTGATCGCGCTGGCGGTGTTCGCCGTCCCGCCGGTGCTGGCCAACACCTACGTGGGCTTCCGGGAGGTCGACCGGGACGTCGTCGAGGCCGCCCGCGCGATGGGCATGAGCGGCCGGCAGGTGGTGTTCCGGGCCGAGCTGCCGCTGGCCCTTCCGCTGGTGATGACCGGCATCCGGACGGCGGCGGTGCAGGTGGTGGCCACCGCCACGCTCGCCTCGCTGCTGGGCAACCCGACGCTGGGCACGGTCATCCGCTCCGGGTTCGGCCGGCAGGACTACGGCATCGTGGTCGCCGGGGCGCTGCTGGTGGCGGCGCTGGCGATGGCCACCGACGCCCTGCTCGGCACGCTGAGCTGGGCCGTCACGCCCGGGCAGAAGCGGGTGCCCTTCGGCCGGGTGCGCAGCCGCCGGGCCGAGGCCGCGGGGGTGGCCACCGCCCGCTGAGCCGGCGGGTCACCGGGAGATCACGGTGGTGCACAACCAACTTGCCCCGGGGGCCACCGGAGGAGTTGAGTGTCTCCCGCGGGACACCTCCCGCCAGACACGCGTGGCCGTCCAGCAGTGGGCTCCACGGGACACAGAAGGCGGACAAGATGCGCACGCGTCCCCGTTTGCGGACCATCCTCCCCATCGCGGCCCTGGCCGCGGTCCTCTCCACCGCCGCGTGCGGTGAGTCCGGGTCCTCCGGCACCGGCGGCGACGACGCCGCCAGCGGCTCGTCCGCCTCGGGCGACGCCTGCGCGCCGGTCGCCGGCGACCAGCTCGTCCGGCTCGAGGACGACAAGAAGCTGCAGACCGTCGACAACATCATCCCCGCCGTCTCCGCCCAGGCGGCCGCCGCGGACCCCGACCTGATCACCACGCTGGACACGGTGTCGGCGGTGCTCACCACCGCCGACCTGACCGACCTCATCGACCAGGTCGACAACCAGCGCGAGAGCGCCGTCGACGTCGCCGCCGCCTACGTCGAGGAGCAGGGGCTGGCCGACGGCGTCTCCGGCGGCAGCGGCCCGGTCGCCGTCGGCGGGGCCAACTTCACCGAGAGCCAGGTGCTGGCCAACGTCTACGCCGAGGTGCTCAACGCCGCCGGCTACACCGCCACCGTGCAGTCCGTGGGCAACCGCGAGGCCTACCTCCCGGCGCTGCAGCGCAACGAGATCCAGGCGTTCCCGGAGTACGTGGGCACGCTGACCGAGTTCCTCGACGGCGACGACGCCAAGGCCGTGGCCAGCAGCGACCTGGACGCCACCGTCCAGGCGCTCACCGGGCTGGCGCAGGCCAACCAGCTGGTCGTCGGCGAGCCCGCCGAGGCGGCCGACCAGAACGCCTTCGCGATCACCGAGGCGCTGTCCGAGCAGCTCGGCGGGATCACCACCCTGTCCGAGCTGGCCGAGGCCTGCTCCGACGGCTCGCTCGTCCTGGGCGCGGTCTCCGAGTGCCCGACCCGGCCGTTCTGCCAGCCGGGCCTCGAGGAGACCTACGGGCTGGAGTTCGCCAGCGTCGAGGACCTCGACCTCGGCGGCCCGACGAACCAGGCGCTCGAGCAGGGCGTCGTCTCCATCGGCCTGGTCCTCTCCACCGACCCGGCACTGGCGAACTAGCGGCTGGAACGGCCCTCCTGCAGGGTCCCGCCGCGAGCTCGCGAGTGGCGGGGGGCAGGAGGGGCCTCCTAGTACCAGCCGCCGGGGGGCAGCTGCTCCCCGGCGGCGACGACGGTGCCCACCCGGTTGCCCGCCGGAGCCAGCGGGCACGTCCACCGCGGGTCGTAGGTGCACGACGGGTGGTAGGCCAGGTTGAGGTCGACCACCAGCCGCCCGTCGTGCCCACCCAGGTCGGCGCCCTTGACGGTGTCGAGCAGGTAGCGGCCGCCGCCGTAGGTCGTCGTGCCGGCGCTGCCGTCCCGCAGCGGCAGGAACAGCCCGCCGCCGTAGCCACCGACCCACCACACGTCGAGCCGGCCGACGTCGCCCAGGGTTACCCGGCCGATCCGGTCCAGCACCACGACGCCGTCCGCGGCGGTCGGCACCTCGCGGCGTTCCGGCTCGACGTCGGTGTCCACCGGGACGACGAACCGCAGCGCCGGGTCGTAGGGGGCCACCGGCAGCCCGGTGAAGGCGGCGCGGGCCCCGGTACCCAACGGGGAGTCCGGGTGACCGCCGACGAGGGCGTCCCGGCCGGCCCGCCACAGGTCCCAGCCGGCCTCGGGGTCCTCGGCGGCGCGGACGTCGGCGTAGAGGGCGGCGACCCGCCGCCGCCAGTCGAGCAGGGTGAGGGTCACCGGCGCCAGCGTGCCACCCACCGGCCCGGTCGGCGCCAGGCGAGGCTCGCGGCACCGCGCGGATGACCCGGGAACGGGCGTCCTGCCCCGTATGGTGGGCACCATGGGAGGTCGCCGGGACGACAGCGCCCCGGGTCGTGGTGCCCTTCCGCCGGTGCCGCCGCGTCCGGCGCCCGCGCAGTCCTCCTCGCCGGCGGCCCGGCCGGTGCCGCCGTCGGCCGCTCGTGCCGCCGCCGCGCCGGCTCCCGCTCCCGCACCGTCTCCCGCACCGGCACCGGCTCCCGCCGTCGCGGAGCCGTCGTCCGCCGGCCGGCGGGGCTGGCTCGTCGTCGGGCTGGTGCTGGCCGCCGCCGCGACCGCCGCGGTCTTCTTCACCGACGACCCGCTGTACCTGCGGGTGGCGCTGCTCGGCGTCTGCTGGGCGTTCGTCGTCGCCGCCTTCCTGGCCGGCAACCGGCGCGCCGACCAGCTGGCCGCTGCGAGCCGGGAGGCCGAGCTGCGGCACGCCTACGACCTGGAGCTGGAGCGCGAGGTCGCCGCCCGGCACGAGTACGAGGGCGAGCTGGAGAGCCGGCTGCGACGCGAGGCCGAGGACGCCATGCGCACCGAGCTGACGCAGCTGCGCAGCGAGCTGTCCAGCCTCGCCACGCTGCGCGAGGACGTCGCGGCGATCACCCAGCTGCGCGCGGACCTCGCCGGCCTGGGGCAGCTGCGCACCGACCTCGCCGCGCTCACCGAGATGCGGGGCGAGCTGGCCGGTCTGGGGCAGCTGCGGGCCGAGATCGCCGGGCTGGGCGAGCTGCGCAACGACCTGGGCCGGATGCGGCACGAGCTCACCGAGCAGCTCTCCGGCGAGCTGCTGATCGAGCGGATGGTGATGCGCGCGCAGTCGGTCCGCGGACCGGGCCAGCCGGCGCCGGACCAGGCCGACGGCCGCACCCTCGAGGGCGCGCCGGCCTGGGAGGTCGACCGCTGGGCGGAGACCCGGGTCGTCCCGGCCGAACCGGCCGAGCCCGCTCCCCGGGCGGTCGGTTCGCCGCCCCTGGTGCCGCCGCCGGTCGCCGCACCGGTGGTCGCGCCGACGACCACGGCCTCCTCCCGGGTCGACCCGGCGGCGACGCCGCCGGTCCGGCCGCCGTCGCCGATCGAGTGGCTGGTCGGGGAGTCGGTCATCGAGCCGCCCGTCGAGACCCCGACGCCGTCGCCGCTGGAGTGGCTGGGTGACCGGTCGCTGCTCGACGAGAACGGCCGGCCGACCGGGGAGCTGCCGGTCGCGGCCACGCCGGAGCCCGCACCCCGCCGGCACCGTCGCCGTGCCCCGGAGCCGGACGACGAGCAGACCCCCGGCTGGTCGGCAGCGCCGGCGCCCGCGTACGAGCCGCCGTCGTTCGAGGCGCCGTCGTTCGAGGCGCCCGCGTTCGAGCCGCTGTCCTTCGAGACGCCGGTGTACGAGGCGCCCACCTACGAGCTTCCGGCCCACGAGCCGTCGGCGTACGAGCCGTCGGCGGTCGGGTACCCGGCAGCCGAGCCCGAGCGGCCCTCCTACGACAGCTCCGCCTACGACGAGATGCTGTTCGGCAGCTCCGCCCCTCGGCCGGCTCCGGAGAGCTCCTCGTACGCGTCGTCGTCCTGGTCGAGCAGCACGTGGTCGAGCAGCGGCTGGTCGACCGACGAGAAGTCGGACGAGGACTGGTCGTCCGCCGGGGCCGTCAACCGGGAGTCGCCGTCCTACGAGTCGCCGTCCTACGAGCTGCCGTCCTACGACAGCCCGGCCGAGGAGACGCCGTCCTGGGCCCAGGACGCCCCGAGCCGCTCCGGGTCGACGGCCTACGACCCGTCCGGCTACGCCACCACGAGCGCACCGGCACCCACCGAGCAGCCGGCGCCGCGCGAGCCCTCGGGGCACGCCCGGCTGGAGCAGATCCTCGCCGAGAGCGGGGTGGAGGCGCCCACCGGCGGGCGCTCCCGCCGTCGTCGCTACCGCGACGAGGACGGCGAGGCCGCCGGGGACGACGTCCTGTCCCGGGTGCTCGGCCGCCAGTGACGTGCTGGAACGGGGTCCTTCGTCAGATGGGGCCGCGGGACAGCGCGCCGCCGTCGAGCACCAGCGTCTGCCCGGTGACCCAGCCGGCGCCGTCGCCGAGCAGGTAGGCCGCCGCCTCACCGATGTCCTCGGGGGTGCCCAGCCGGCCCACCGGGTACTGCTGCGACAGCGCGTCCTCGCGGCCGGTGAACAGCGCCTCGGCGAACTTCGTCTTCACCACGGCCGGCGCGACCGCGTTGACCCGCACCTTCGGGCCCAGCTCCACGGCCAGCTGGGTGGTCAGGTTGACCAGCGCGGCCTTGCTGACGCCGTAGGCGGCGATGCCCTCGCTGGACTTCAGCCCGGCGACCGAGGCCACGATCAGCACCGACCCGCCGTGCTCGTGCATCCAGGCCCGCCACGCCTCCTGCACCAGGCCGAGGCTGGCGACGACGTTGGTGTCCAGGATCTTGCGGAACGCGTCGAGCGGGGCGTCCATCAGCGGGCCGAACACCGGGTTGATGCCGACGTTGCCGACCAGGTGGTCCAGGCTGCCGAAGGTCTCGACGGCGGTGCGCACGGCCTCGGCGCGGTGCTCGGGGTCGCCGGCGTTCCCCGCCACGGCGACCGCCTTCTCCGGGCCGCCGAGCTGCTCGACCGCCTCGGCGAGCGCCTCGGGCTTGCGGGCGGTGACGACCACCCGGGCGCCGCGGTCGACCAGGCTCTGCGCGATGGCCAGGCCGATGCCACGGCTCGCGCCGGTGACCAGTGCGGTGCGTCCCTCGAAGCTGCTCACCGTGCTCCTCCTGCTCGTGAACCGGCTCCGCTGCCGGCGCCGGGTCAACCTAACCGGGGCCCGGGACGGTGGTGTGGGCCACCCGGGTGAGTCAGCACACACCCCGCCAGCGTTGCGGCCGGGCCGGGGCGGACACACACTCGCCTACGGCGTGATACCTGCGTGACACACCCGGCGACGGGTGGTTGCAGCGGGACGAGCGCCGCACCGCACCACCACCTGCACCACGGCCCACGACGACGTGGGACGACGAGCGACCTGAGTCCGGTACCCGCGAGGGACTGGAACGAGAGGTGCACCGGGATGTCCGTCCGTCCCTCCCGCGGCCCTGCGCCGCGTCCCCCTGTCCAGAGCGCCCCCGGGCTGGCCCCGGCCGCCGAGGCGCCCGCCCGGCTGCGCGTCGGGATCGTCGGCGCCGGCCGCGTCGGCGCCGTCCTCGGTGCCGCCCTCGCTGCCGCCGGGCACGACGTCGTCGCCGCCTCGGGCCTGTCCGCGGCCTCCGCTGAGCGCGCCGCCCGCCTGCTGCCCGGCGTCCCGCTGCTGCCCGCCGACGAGGTCGTCGCGGCGAGCGACCTGGTCGTGCTCGCCGTGCCCGACGACATCCTGGCCGGCCTGGTCGCCGGCCTCGCCGAGACCGGCGCCTGGCGCCGCGGCCAGCTGGTCTTCCACACCTCGGGGGCGCACGGCCTCGCCGTGCTCGCCCCGGCCGAGCGGGCCGGCGTGCTGCCGCTCGCCCTGCACCCGGCGATGACCTTCTCCGGCGGACCCGAGGACCTGCACCGGGTGGCCGCCGCGCCGTTCGGCGTCACCAGCCGGCCCGAGCACCGGGCGGTCGCCGAGACCCTGGTGCTGGAGATGACCGGCGAGCCGTTCTGGGTCGAGGAGCGCGACCGCGGGCTCTACCACGCAGCCCTGGTCACCGGCGCGAACCACCTGGTCACCCTGGTCGCCGAGGCCGCCGACCTGCTGCGCACCGCCGGCGTCGCCGACCCGGCCCGGGTGCTCGGCCCGCTGCTCACCGCGGCGCTGGACAACGGCCTGCGCCGCGGTGACCGCGGGCTCACCGGCCCGGTCAGCCGCGGCGACGTCGGCACCGTCGCCGCCCACCTGCAGACCCTCACCGACCGGGCGCCGTCCTCGGTCGAGGCCTACGTCGCGCTCGCGAAGCGCACCACCGAGCGGGCGCTGGCCGCCGGCCGGCTCAAGCCGCACGAGGGCGCGCCGCTGCTGGAGCTGCTCAGCGGCGACACCGAGGAGGCCGCGCGGTGACCGGCGCCCCCGCGGTCGCCGAGACCACCGCCGAGCTGCGCAAGCTGCGCGACGAGCTGCCCGGCCCGGTCGTGCTGGTGCCCACGATGGGCGCGCTGCACGAGGGTCACCGCACGCTGGTCCGGGCCGCGCGCGAGCTCGGCGGCAGCGTCGTCGTCTCGGTCTTCGTCAACCCGACCCAGTTCGGGCCGGGCGAGGACTTCGACCGGTACCCGCGCACCTGGGACGCCGACCTGGCCGCGCTGGCCGCGGAGGGCGCCGACCTGGTGTTCCACCCGCCGGTCGACGAGGTCTACCCGCCCGGTGCGGTGGGCGTGACCGTGCAGCCCGGCCCGCTCGGCGACGTCCTCGAGGGTGCGGTCCGGCCCGGGCACTTCGCCGGGGTGCTGACCGTCGTCGCGAAGCTCCTCGGCCTGGTGCGCCCGGACGTCGCCGTCTTCGGCGAGAAGGACTACCAGCAGCTGACCCTGATCCGGGCGATGGCGCGCGAGCTCGCGCTGGGCGTCGAGGTGGTCGGCGTCCCGACCGTCCGCGAGGACGACGGGATGGCGCTGTCCAGCCGCAACCGATACCTGACGGCGGAACAGCGCAGCACCGCCGCGGCGTTGTCCGCCGCGCTGCGGGCCGGTGCGGCCGTCGGACCGCAGGGTGGCGACGCCGTCCTGACCGCCGCCCGGGCGGTGCTGGCCGACGCCCCCGGGCTGCTCCCGGACTACCTGGAGCTGACCGGCCCCGACCTGGGCCCCGCGCCCGCCGCCGGACCCGCCCGCCTGCTGGTCGCGGCCCGCGCCGGCAGCACCCGACTCATCGACAACACCGCTGTGACCCTGGGGAGCCCCCGATGATGCGCACCATGCTCAAGAGCAAGATCCACCGGGCCACGGTGACCCAGGCCGACCTGCACTACGTCGGCTCGGTGACCATCGACGAGGACCTGCTCGACGCCGCCGACCTGATCCCCGGCGAGCAGGTGGCGATCGTCGACGTCACCAACGGCGCCCGGCTGGAGACCTACGTCATCCCCGGCGAGCGCGGCACCGGCGTGATCGGCATCAACGGCGCCGCCGCGCACCTCGTGCACCCCGGCGACCTGGTCATCCTGATCAGCTACGGCTTGATGGACGAGACCGAGGCGAAGTCCTACATCCCCAGGGTCGTGCACGTCGACGGCGGCAACCGCGTCGTCGAGCTCGGCGGCGACCCGTCGGCCCCGGTGCCCGGGGACGCCGACCAGCAGCGCAGCCCCCTCGGCGTACCGGTCCGATGACCGTGCAGGCGGTCGCCCAGGCCACCGGGCTGCCGTTGCGCCTGCGCGCCCCCGCGCCCGGCTGGGAGCTGACCGCCGACGTCTGCGTGGTCGGCTCCGGCGTGGCCGGGCTGTGCGTGGCGCTGCACGCCCGCGCCGCCGGGCTGTCGGTCGCCGTCGTCACCAAGGTCGAGGTCGACGACGGGTCGACCCGCTGGGCGCAGGGCGGGATAGCCGCCGTGCTCAGCGCCACCGACACCCCCGCCGCGCACGCCCGGGACACCGAGGTCGCCGGCGTCGGGCTGTGCGACGCCGACGCGGTGCAGGCGCTGGTCACCGAGGGTCCGGACCGGCTGCACCAGCTGATCACCTGGGGCGCCGCCTTCGACCGGGACGGCGACGGTCGGCTGCTGCTCACCCGCGAGGGCGGGCACTCGACCGACCGGATCGTGCACGCCGGCGGGGACGCCACCGGGGCCGAGGTGCAGCGGGCGCTGCGCGACGCCGTCGCCGCCGACCCCGGGGTCACGCTGGTCGAGCACGCGATGGTGCTCGACGTCGTCCGGGACACCGCCGGTCGGGTCGCCGGGGTGACGCTGCACGTGCTGGGGGAGGGCAGCGCCGACGGTGTCGGGGCGGTCCGCGCCCGGGCGGTCGTGCTGGCCACCGGCGGGATGGGCCAGGTCTACGCGGCCACCACCAACCCGGCCGTCTCCACCGGGGACGGCGTCGCGCTGGGGCTGCGGGCCGGGGCGGTCGCCACCGACCTGGAGTTCGTCCAGTTCCACCCGACCGCGCTCTACCTCGGCCCGGGCGCCCGCGGACAGCAGCCGCTGGTCTCCGAGGCGCTGCGCGGCGAGGGCGCGGTGCTCCGCGACGGTGCCGGTGAGCGCTTCATGGTGGGCACCCACGAGCTCGCCGAGCTGGCCCCGCGCGACGTGGTCGCCAAGGCGATCACCCGGGTGCAGCTGCGCGACGTCGTCGACCACGTGTGGCTCGACGCCCGCGAGGTCCCCGGCCTCGCCGAGCGCTTCCCGACCATCGTCGCGCGCTGCCGGGAGGCCGGCATCGACCCGGTCACCGAGCTGGTGCCGGTCACCCCGGCCGCGCACTACGCCTCCGGCGGGCTGGCCACCGACCTGTCCGGCCGGACGACGGTGCCCGGGCTCTACGCCTGCGGCGAGGTGGCCTGCACCGGCGTGCACGGCGCCAACCGGCTGGCCTCCAACTCGCTGCTCGAGGGGCTGGTGTTCGCCGGGCGGATCGGCGAGGCGCTGGCCCGCGAGCTGCCGGTGCCCGCACCCGCCGAGGCGGTCGACCCGCGCCCCGAGGGCCTGGTCGACGCGGAGGCGCGCGCCGAGCTCACCACCACCATGTCGGCGAGGGTCGGCGCGCTGCGCTCCGGCACCGGGCTGACCGAGGCCGCCGGGCGGCTGGCGGCGCTGGGGGAGCGGACCACCGCCGTCCCCGGCGTGCCCGGCTGGGAGACCACCGACCTGCTCACCGTCGCCACCGCGATCACCGCCGCGGCGGCGGCCCGCGAGGAGACCCGCGGCTGCCACTGGCGGGAGGACCACCCCGACGCCGTCGACGGCTGGCGGGTGCACCTGGACGTCCGGCTGGACGCCGCGGGCGAGGTCGTCCTCGCCCGGCGGCCCGTCGGCGAGCCCGTGGCGGTGGCCTGGTGAGCGAGCATCGCAGCGAGCGCCAGCGAGCGAGGAGCGGGACGAACCACCGAGCGGAGCGAGGCATGCCGTCGTGACCGCCCCGACGCCGCGCCCCGTGCCGGCCGACCCGACCGACCTGACCGGCACCGGGCTGACCGTCGCCTGGGTCGACGAGCTGGTCGAGCGCACGCTCACCGAGGACCTCACCGGCGGCGCCCCGCTGCCCCGGGCGGCCGACATCGCGGTCAGCTACGACGTCACCAGCGCGGCCACCGTGCCCGGCACGCAGTTCGGCACCGCTGACCTGGTGGCCCGCGCCGACGGCGTGGTCGCCGGCCTGCCCGTGGCGGCCCGGGTGTTCACCCGGCTCGCCCCCGGCGCGACGCTCACCGCCGGTGCCGCCGACGGCGACCGGGTGCGCCGCGGTGACGTGCTGCTGACCGTGCGCGGGCCGGTGCGCGCCCTGCTGGCCGCCGAGCGCAGCGCGCTGAACATCGCCAGCCGGGCCAGCGGGATCGCCACCCACACCCGCGCCTGGGCCGACGCGGTCGCCGGCACCGGCGCCGTCGTCCTGGACACCCGCAAGACCACCCCGGGGCTGCGCCCGCTGGAGAAGTACGCGGTGCGCTGCGGCGGCGGGTCCAACAAGCGGATGGGCCTCTACGACGTCGCGATGGTCAAGGACAACCACGTGGCCGCGGCCGGCTCGGTGGCCGCCGCCGTCCGGCTGGTCCGCGAGCGCGCGCCGCGGGTCACCGTGCAGGTCGAGTGCGACACCCTCGAGCAGGTCCGCGAGGCGGTCGACGCCGGGGCGGACTTCCTGCTGCTGGACAACATGACCACCGACCAGCTCCGGCAGGCCGTCGCGCTGGTCGGCGACCTGGACGTCGA
Source organism: Modestobacter versicolor (assembly GCF_014195485.1). Lineage (NCBI taxonomy): Bacteria > Bacillati > Actinomycetota > Actinomycetes > Geodermatophilales > Geodermatophilaceae > Modestobacter > Modestobacter versicolor. The sequence goes on along the minus strand of NZ_JACIBU010000001.1, from coordinate 2,550,945 downwards.
CCTGGAGGCCACCGGCGGGCTGACCCTGGACGTCGCGCGCGAGGTGGCCGACACGGGCGTGGACTACCTGTCGGTCGGCGCGCTGACCCACTCCTCGCCGATCCTGGACCTCGCGCTCGACCTGCGGGAGGGCTGAGCGGTGCTGCTCACCGTCGACGTCGGCAACAGCCAGACCGTCCTCGCCACCTTCGACGGCGACCGGCGGGTCGACTGCTGGCGGGTGACCACCCACGCCCGGGCCACCGCCGACGAGCTGCACATGCTCTGGCGGGGGCTGCTGCGCGACACCGCGGTCACCGGCGTCGCCGCCTGCTCCACCGTCCCGGCCCTGCTGCCGGCGATGCGCCAGCTGCTGGACCGGCTGGCGGTGCCGGTCACCCTGATCGGCCCCGGTGTGCGCACCGGCGTGCCGCTGCACGTGGACAACCCGCGCGAGGTCGGCTCGGACCGGGTGGTCACCGCGCTCGCCGCGCACGAGTTCTACGGCCGGCGGCCCGACGGCACCGGCCGCCCGGTCGTCGTCGTGGACTTCGGGACGTCGACGAACGTCGACGCGATCGGCCCGGACGGGCAGTTCCTCGGCGGCGCGCTGGCCCCCGGCGTCGAGGTGAGCCTGGAGGCGCTGGCCGACCGGGCCGCGCAGCTGCGGTCGGTGGAGCTGGCCGTGCCGCCCCAGGCGATCGGCAAGAACACCGTCGCCGCGCTGCAGTCCGGGCTGGTGCTGGGCTTCGCCGGCCTGGTCGACGGGCTGGTCGCCCGGATCGCCGCGGAGCTGGTCGCCCAGTTCGGCGCCGCCCCGCTCGTCGTCGCCACCGGGGGGCTGCACCGGCTCGTCGTCGACAGCTGCCGGTCGATCGGGGAGCGTGAGCCCGATCTCACCGTGCACGGCCTGCGGCTGGCGTTCGAGCGCCACCAGTCCTCCCTCGGTGCCAGCGGTGGCGGGACGCCGTCGTCACGCCCGTAGGCTCGTCACGTGAGTGAGGAACCCTCCGGCCTGCCCGACGACGAACTCCCCGAGCAGCTGAGGGTCCGGCGGGCCAAGCTGGACCGGCTCCGCGAGGCGGGGATCGACCCGTACCCGGTCGCGGTCGCCCGCACGACCACCCTGGCCGAGGTGCGCACCGCGCACCCGGACCTCGAGCCGGACACGATGACCGGCGAGCAGGTCGGCGTCACCGGTCGGGTCATCTTCTCCCGCAACACCGGCAAGCTCTGCTTCGCGACGCTGCGCGAGGGCGACACCGAGCTGCAGGTCATGCTCTCCCGCGACCGGGTGGGCGAGGAGGCCCTCGCCGCCTGGAAGGCCGACGTCGACCTCGGTGACCACGTGCTGGTCACCGGCGAGGTCGGGACGTCGCGGCGCGGGGAGCTGTCGGTCTTCGCCGACTCCTGGCAGCTGGCGGCCAAGGCGCTGCGGCCGCTGCCGGTGGCGCACAAGCCGATGAGCGAGGAGCTGCGGGTCCGCCGCCGCTACGTCGACCTCATCGTCCGCGACGAGGCCCGCCGCACGGTGCACCAGCGCTCCACGGTGATGCGCACGCTGCGGGCCGGCCTCACCGAGCGCCGTTTCCTCGAGGTCGAGACGCCGATGCTGCAGACGGTGCACGGTGGCGCGGCCGCGCGTCCTTTCCGCACGCACATGAACGCGTTCGACCTCGACCTCTACCTGCGCATCGCACCGGAGTTGTTCCTCAAGCGGTGCATCGTCGGCGGCCTGGACCGCGTCTTCGAGATCAATCGGAACTTCCGCAACGAGGGAGCCGACTCCTCGCACTCGCCGGAGTTCGCGATGCTCGAGGCGTACGCCGCCTACTGGGACTACCAGACAATGGCCACGATGACGCGGGAACTGGTGCAGGAGTGCGCCACGGCGCTCTTCGGCGACCACGTCGCGCGGCACCACGACGGCACCGAGCTCGACCTCTCCGGTGTGTGGCCGCAGGTGCCGCTCTACACCGCGGTCTCCGACGCGGTCGGCGAGGAGGTCACCCCGGAGACGCCGGTGGAGCGGCTGCGGGCGCTGGCCGAGCGGCACGACGTCGGCGTCGACCCGGCCTGGCTGCCCGGCAAGGTCGTCGAGGAGCTGTTCGAGGCGCTGGTCCAGCACACGCTGCAGTCGCCGACCTTCGTCATCGACTACCCGGTCGACACCTCGCCGCTGACCCGGGCGCACCGCACCACGCCGGGTCTGGCGGAGAAGTGGGACCTCTACATCGGCGGCATCGAGCAGGGCACCGCCTACTCCGAGCTCGTCGACCCGGTGGTGCAGCGCGAGCGGTTCACCGCCCAGGCGCTGCTCGCCGCGGCCGGCGACCCCGAGGCGATGGCGCTCGACGAGGACTTCCTCGAGGCCCTCGAGTACGGCATGCCGCCCACCGGCGGGATGGGCTTCGGCATGGACCGGCTCATGATGACGCTCACCGGACTGGGCATAAGGGAGACGATCCTGTTCCCTTTGGTGCGCCCTCTGCACCAATAGCTCACCTGTACGGGTCGTTTTCCTCCGGAAATGCGACGGAATTGGCGTCTGTGCGCCTTTGTGTGATTCGATGACGCAGTCGAAACACGGGGCAGCAATGACGACAGTCCACATGCCCGTAGCAACAGGAGTGAGCAGACAATGGCACGCAAGGTCCAGGTGATCCTGAGCGACGACCTCGACGACAGCATCTCCGCTGACGAGACGGTCACGTTCGCACTCGACGGGACGACCTACGAGATCGACCTGTCGGAGAAGAACGCCGCCGAGCTGCGCGACGTCTTCGGCCGGTACGTCAACGCCGCCCGCAAGGTGAGCAGCCGCGGCAGCCGTTCCTCCGGCGCCGGCCGTTCCCGGGCGACCGGTGGCGGTGGCCGGATGGACCGCGAGCAGGCCGGCGCGATCCGCGACTGGGCCCGCAAGAACGGGCACGAGGTCAGCGACCGGGGCCGCATCCCGGCCGCCGTCGTCGAGGCCTTCGAAGCCGCTCACTGACGAAGGGACCCCCTCGCCCCCCACCGCTCGCAGGCTCGCGGCGGGACCCTGCGAGGGGGCCGTCCCAGCACGTCACCAGGGGCCGTTCCAGTCCCTCACCAGGCCCGTTCCCCGTCTCGGGGAGCGGGCCTGGCGGCTTTCCGGGGTGGTGCGGGTGGGGCAGGCGTCCGCTGACGGCGTAACGGCGGCGGAACAGCGCCAGTGGGACGACAGTTGTGTCCATCGAGCCCCCCGACCGGTGTCACGGCCCGACCTCGACGCCGACCGGGTGGTGCGAACTACAGTGGAGCGACCGGTGCCCAGCGCGCCGACGAACGTCGGGTGTCCACCGTCCCCTGCGAGGGGGGCACGAGCACAGCAGGTCCAGCCGGTCAGAGGAGAAGCAGCAGATGTTCGAACGGTTCACCGACCGAGCCCGTCGGGTGGTCGTCCTGGCCCAGGAAGAGGCCCGGATGCTCAACCACAACTACATCGGCACCGAGCACATCCTCCTGGGCTTGATCCACGAGGGTGAGGGCGTCGCCGCGAAGGCGCTCGAGTCCCTCGGCATCTCGCTGGAGGGCGTCCGCCAGCAGGTGGAGGAGATCATCGGCCAGGGCCAGCAGGCCCCGTCCGGCCACATCCCCTTCACCCCGCGCGCCAAGAAGGTCCTGGAGCTGTCGCTGCGCGAGGCGCTGCAGCTGGGCCACAACTACATCGGCACCGAGCACATCCTGCTCGGCCTGATCCGCGAGGGCGAGGGCGTCGCCGCCCAGGTGCTCGTGAAGCTCGGCGCCGACCTCAACCGCGTCCGCCAGCAGGTCATCCAGCTGCTGAGCGGCTACCAGGGCAAGGAGCCGGCCGCCGCCGGTGGCCCCGCCGAGGGCACGCCGTCGACCTCGCTGGTCCTCGACCAGTTCGGCCGCAACCTCACCCAGGCCGCGCGCGACTCCAAGCTCGACCCGGTCATCGGGCGGGCCAAGGAGATCGAGCGGGTCATGCAGGTGCTCTCGCGCCGCACCAAGAACAACCCGGTCCTGATCGGTGAGCCCGGCGTCGGCAAGACCGCCGTCGTCGAGGGCCTGGCCCAGGCCATCGTCAAGGGCGAGGTGCCCGAGACGCTGAAGGACAAGCAGCTCTACACGCTGGACCTCGGCGCGCTGGTCGCCGGCTCCCGCTACCGCGGTGACTTCGAGGAGCGCCTGAAGAAGGTCCTCAAGGAGATCCGCACCCGCGGCGACATCATCCTGTTCATCGACGAGATCCACACCCTCGTCGGGGCGGGTGCTGCCGAGGGCGCGATCGACGCCGCCAGCATCCTCAAGCCGATGCTGGCCCGCGGTGAGCTGCAGACCATCGGCGCCACCACGCTCGACGAGTACCGCAAGCACCTGGAGAAGGACGCCGCTCTCGAGCGCCGCTTCCAGCCCATCCAGGTCGGCGAGCCGACGCTGCAGCACACCATCGAGATACTCAAGGGCCTGCGCGACCGCTACGAGGCGCACCACCGGATCAGCATCACCGACAGCGCGCTCGTGGCTGCCGCGACGCTGGCCGACCGGTACATCTCCGACCGCTTCCTCCCGGACAAGGCGATCGACCTGATCGACGAGGCCGGCGCCCGGATGCGGATCAAGCGGATGACCGCACCGCCGGACCTGCGCGAGTTCGACGACCGGATCTCCGGCATCCGCCGGGAGAAGGAGTCGGCGATCGACGCCCAGGACTTCGAGAAGGCCGCGTCTCTCCGCGACAAGGAGAAGCAGCTGCTGGGCGAGAAGTCCGAGCGCGAGAAGCAGTGGAAGGCCGGCGACATGGACGTCGTCGCCGAGGTCGACGACGAGCAGATCGCCGAGGTCCTGGCCAACTGGACCGGCATCCCGGTCTTCAAGCTGACCGAGGAGGAGACCACCCGCCTCCTGCGCATGGAGGACGAGCTCCACAAGCGGATCATCGGCCAGGAAGAGGCCATCAAGAGCGTCAGCCAGGCGATCCGGCGCACGCGGGCGGGCCTCAAGGACCCCCGTCGTCCCGGTGGCTCGTTCATCTTCGCCGGCCCCTCGGGTGTCGGTAAGACCGAGCTGGCCAAGGCGCTCGCGCAGTTCCTCTTCGGCGAGGACGACGCCCTCATCCAGATCGACATGGGCGAGTTCCACGACAAGTTCACCGTGTCGCGGCTCGTCGGTGCCCCTCCCGGCTACGTCGGTTACGACGAGGGTGGCCAGCTGACCGAGAAGGTGCGGCGCAAGCCCTTCTCGGTGGTCCTCTTCGACGAGATCGAGAAGGCGCACGCCGATGTCTTCAACACGCTGCTGCAGGTGCTGGAGGACGGCCGGCTGACCGACGGCCAGGGCCGGATCGTGGACTTCAAGAACACGATCCTGATCCTCACCACGAACCTCGGTACGCGGGACATCTCCAAGGCGGTCGGCCTCGGCTTCCAGGCCGGGAACGACACGACCAGCAACTACGAGCGGATGAAGCTCAAGGTCAACGAGGAGCTCAAGCAGCACTTCCGGCCGGAGTTCCTCAACCGCATCGACGACATCGTCGTGTTCCACCAGCTGACCGAGGACGAGATCGTCCACATCGTCGACCTGATGCTCAACCGGGTCGAGACGCAGCTGAAGAACAAGGACATGTCGCTCGAGGTCACCCCGGCGGCCAAGAAGCTGCTGGCGGCCCGCGGGTTCGACCCGGTGCTGGGCGCCCGTCCGCTGCGGCGGACGATCCAGCGCGAGATCGAGGACGCGCTGAGCGAGAAGATCCTCTACGGCGAGATCGCCTCCGGCGAGATCATCGTGGTGGACGTCGAGGAGAACGCCGACACCACCAAGTCGACGTTCACCTTCCGCTCGGAGGCCAAGCCGATCGACCTGCCCGACACCCCGCCGGTCGCCCTCACGGGCGCTGACGGCGACGTCGAGGGCCCGGCGGCGGCGCAGGCCGAGTAGCACACCGTCTGGCAGAGGGCCGTCACCCGCACCGCGGGTGGCGGCCCTCTGGCGTTCCCCGGGCTACTCGGGCAGGGAGAAGCGGCCGTCGTCGGTCTGCACGACCAGCCCGTCGACGAGCAGCGAGTCCAGGCAGCGCGAGCGCTGGACGGCGTCGTCCCACACCGCGGTCAGTGCGTCCTCCTCGACCGGCGCGGAGGCGGCCCGCAGCACGTCCAGCAGCCGCCCACGCACCTGCCGGTCGGTGCCGGCGAACTTCTGCACCCGTCGCGGTGGCCCGTCGTGCGCCGGGTGGCCGGCCAGCCGCCAGGCGCAGCGGTCCTTCACCGGGCAGACCGGGCAGCGGGGTGTGCCGGCCACGCAGACCAGGGCACCCAGCTCCATGACCGCGACCGAGAACCGGATGGCCCGGGCGTCGTCCTCGGGGGCGAGCGCGGCGATGTCGACCAGGTCGCTGGCCCGGGCCGGCGCGGCCTCCGCCCGGCCGTGCACCAGCCGGGCGACCACCCGGCGGACGTTGGTGTCCACGACCGGCTGGCGCCGGCCGTGGCCGAAGCAGGAGACCGCCCGGGCGGTGTACGTGCCGACCCCCGGCAGGGCCTCCAGCTCGTCGATCTCGGCGGGCACCACACCGCCGTGCCGCTCGGTGATGGCCACGGCCGCCTCGCGCAGCCGCAGCGCCCGGCGGGGGTAGCCGAGCTTCCCCCAGGCGCGGATCACCTCGGCCGGGCTGGCCCCCGCCATCGCCGCCGGGGTGGGCCAACGGTCCAGCCAGCTGCGCCAGACCGGCTCCACCCGGGCGACCGGCGTCTGCTGCAGCATCACCTCGCTGACCAGCACTGCCCACGGGTCGGTGCCCGGCTCCCGCCACGGCAGGTCGCGCGCAGCACCGGCGTACCAGTCGACGACCACCTCACCGACCGGGTCCGCCGAGCTGCCCGGCGGGACGGGGGAGGGGCGCGCGCTGCTCACGGGAGCCCAGTCTGCCTCGACCGCCGGAGCGGCCGGTACGGGACCGGTCCGGCACGGTGGGTCACCACCCGGGTGGGGTTGGGTGACACCCGGGTGACCTGCGAGGACGAGCCCCCGGGAGTCGTGGCGTGGCGTGCCGGTCGGGGGTCGGCCGCCGGTTAGCGTCGCGACGTGCTGCACCCGGTCGGCCCACTGCCCACCGCCGTCTACTGGCGGCGGCGCCTGCTGGTGCTCGTCGGCCTGGTGGGCGTGCTGGGCGGCGGTGGCTGGCTGGGCATCGCCGTCGCGACCGGCGGGGCGCCGCCGTCCGACACCCAGGTCGCTGGCGCGACGGGCGAGGCGCCGGTGCCGACCCCTGCCCTGGAGCAGGTGGTGCCCTCGCTGGCCGCGGTCCAGGTGCCCACCCCCGCGCCGGTCACCTCCACCGCAGCGCCGGCCGGCCCCTCGGCGCCCAGCAGCCAGCCACCGCCGGCCGGGCCGGTCAGCGGCGGGGCGTGCAGCGACGAGATGATCACCGTCGCGGTGCGGCCGACCCCGCCGAGCGCCGCGGTGGGCACCAAGCCGACCTTCGACCTGGTGGTCACGAACGTCTCGCCCGTCGCCTGCGTGCGCACGCTGGACAAGGGGCTGCAGGAGATCGTGCTGCTCGACGGGTTGGGCAACCGGATCTGGGGCAGCAACGACTGCTTCCCGGAGGCCAGCTCGGACCAGCGGACGCTGCAGCCGGGGGAGGCGGTGGTCTTCCCGGTGCTGTGGAGCGGGCTGAGCAGCGCGCCGGGCTGCACGGCGGCGCGGTCCGCCCCCGGCCCGGGCAGCTACGTGCTGCGGGGCCGGCTGGACACCGAGGCCAGCGCCGACGCGCCCTTCACCCTCACCTAGCGGGCCGCAGGCCCGTCAGCTGTAGCGGTCGAGGATCGAGGTCTCGGCCAGCCGGGACAGGCCCTCGCGGATGCCGCGGGCGCGTGCCTCGCCCACGCCCTCGACCGCGAGGAGGTCCTCGATGGTGGCGGCCAGCAGCTTCTGCAGGCCGCCGAAGTGGGTGACCAGCCGGTCGATGATCCCGGCCGGCAGCCGGGGGACCCGGGCGAGCAGCCGGTAGCCGCGCGGGCTGACCGGGGAGTCCAGGGCGTCGGGCGAGGTGGGCAGCCCGTAGCAGCGGGCGACGGCGGAGAGGTCGAGCAGCTCGGTGGCCGACAGGGCCCGCAGGTCGGAGAGGACCTCCTCGCCGGAGCGGTTGCGGCGCCCGCTGGGCAGGTAGTCGCGGACCAGCAGCCCGCGGTCCTCCTCGACGCCGGCCAGCATCTCGTCCAGCTGCAGGGCGAGCAGCCGGCCGTCGGTGCCGAGCTCGACGACGAAGCCCTCGATCTCGTCGGCGATCCGGCGGACCATCTCCAGCCGCTGGCTGACGCTCATCGCGTCGCGCACGGTGACCAGGTCCTCGATCTCCAGCGCCGACAGCGTGGAGGCGACCTCGTCGAGCCGCAGCTTGTAGCGCTCGAGCGCGGCGAGCGCCTGGTTGGCGCGGGCCAGGATGGTCGTCGGGTGCTCGAGGGTGTACCGCCGGCCGGCGACGTAGACCGAGATGATGTGCATCGACTGGCTGACCGAGATCACCGGGAAGTCGGTCTGCAGGGCGACCCGCTCGGCGGTGCGGTGCCGGGTGCCGGACTCCTCGGTGGGGATGGTCGGGTCGGGCATCAGGTGCACGCCGGCGCGGACGATCCGGGTGCCGTCGTAGGAGACGATCACCGCGCCGTCCATCTTGGCCAGCTCGCGCAGCCGGGTGGCCGACAGGGCGACGTCCAGGGCGAAGCCACCGGTGCACAGCGACTCGACGACCCGGTCGTAGCCGAGCACGATCAGCGCGCCGGTGCGGCCGGCCAGGATCCGCTCGAGACCGTCCCGGAGGGCGGTGCCGGGGGCGATCCGGCCGAGCAGTTCCCGCAGCGAGGCCTCAGGGTCCACAGCGGGGGGCACGAGCGCTCCTGACAGTCGGGTGGTACGGGGGCCGATTCTACGGTGCCGGGGCCGGGCCCCGGCCACCTCGGGTCGCCGGTGGGTGTGACCCCGGTCCTGATCGGCGCTCCGGCGTCACCACAGCCGGGTGAAGGCGGCGCCCAGATCGGGCACCTCGATCAGCCGCATGCCCTTGGGCGCGGGGCCGGAGTCCTCGGGCACGAGGGCGGCGGTGTAGCCCTGCCGGGCGGCCTCGGCCAGCCGGCGGCCCATGCCGCCCACCCGCCGGATCTCCCCGGACAGGCCGACCTCGCCCAGCGCGATCACGCCCAGCGGCAGGGGGCGGTCCTTGGCGGCGGAGGCGATGGCGAGCGCGAGGGCCAGGTCGGCGGCCGGCTCGACGATCCGCACGCCGCCCACGGACGCGGCGAAGACGTCGGCCTCGGCCAGCTTCACCCCGCCCCGGCGCTCGACGACGGCGTTCACCATCGCCACCCGCTGGGAGTCCAGCCCGCTGACCGCGCGGCGCGGGGAACCGCCGCCGCCGGAGGTGGCCACCAGGGCCTGCACCTCGGCCAGCAGCGGCCGGCTGCCCTCCATCGTCACGGTCACGCAGCTGCCCGGCACCGGCGCCGACCGGCGGGAGACGAACAGGTGCGACGGGTCGGGCACCCCCACCACGCCGGTGTCGCCGATCTCGAAGCAGCCGATCTCGTCGGCGGGGCCGAACCGGTTCTTGGTGGCCCGCACCATGCGCAGCGTCGAGTGCCGCTCGCCGTCGAAGGAGATGACCACGTCGACCAGGTGCTCGAGGGCGCGCGGCCCGGCGATCGCGCCGTCCTTGGTCACGTGGCCGACCAGGATCGTGGTCATCCCGCGGCTCTTGGCCACCCCGGTGAGCGCGCTGGCGACGGCGCGCACCTGGGTGGCGCCGCCGTCGGTGCCGTCGACGGCGGGGGAGCGGACGGTCTGCACGCTGTCGAGGACCAGCAGGGACGGGTTCACGTCCTCGACGTGGGAGAGCACGGCCGACAGGTCGGTCTCGGCGGCGAGGTAGAGCTGGTCGTGCAGCGCACCGATCCGCTCCGCGCGCAGCCGGACCTGCGCCGCGGACTCCTCGCCGGAGACGACGAGCGTCGGGCCGTTGGTCTCGGCCACCTTGTGGGCGACCTCGAGCAGCAGCGTCGACTTGCCCACCCCGGGCTCACCGGCGACGAGCAGCACGGCACCGGGCACCAGGCCCCCGCCGAGCACCCGGTCGAACTCGGGGATGCCGGTGGGCACGGCGCGGGCGCCGGCCAGCTCGACCTGGCCGATCGGCCGCGCCTTGGCGGTGACCGGCCCGGCCGAGACCGACCGGAGCGGGGAGGAGGAGGCGGCGCCGACCTCGGCGATGCTGCCCCAGGCCTGGCACTCGGGGCAGCGGCCGACCCACTTGGGGGAGGTGTAACCGCACTCGGTGCAACGGTGGGCGGGGCGGGACTTCACACCGGATGCTGGCACGCCGCCATCATGACGGCGGGGTCCGACAGTCCGGGCGCGAGCCCCGGGACCGGCAGGTCAGCCGCCTGCCTGGTCCTCTTCGTCTTCCGGACCGTGGAAGTCGAACGGCTCGCCGCGGGGCAGGTCGCGGGTGGCGTAGCCCACCGGGACGGCCACGGTGATCTCGCCGGCCTCCTCGAAGGTGAAGGTGACGTCGACGTACTGGCCGACCCCGATCTCCTCCGCGAGCCCGACCAGGGTCACCGAGGGACCGTCGCCGTTGCCCATGTACAGCGTGCCGCCGGCCGGGACGGCGAGGTCCAGGGAGCCGGAGCCACCGCCCGCGGCGACCGCATCGGCCGCGCTGGGGTCGACGACCTCGACGTCCTCGAAGTCCTCGCCCTCGATGGAGACCAGGGTGTCCTCGGTGGGGGTCGGGTTGGCGACCGCGCCGAGCAGCCGGGCGTCACCGCCGCTGGGGTAGACGCCACCGGTCGGGTAGGGCAGCTCGAGGGCCCGCAGGGCGAGGTCGCCCACGTTGGCCAACGCACCGATCTTGTCCCGGTCCTGCGTCGCCGTCTGCGCGACCTGGCCTGCGCTGCAGGCGCCGAGCGCGATCGGGGAGAGCAGCAGGACACCCATCGCGGCAGCGCGCGGAGCGCGGATCACAGCGTCGACCTCCAGGAGACGTGCCGGTCACCGAGGGATCCGGGGACACGGGTCGCGCTGAGCGTAACGGTCACCCGAGGATGTCCGCTGGGAGGTGAGGGACATGGCCGCACGCACGCACCACGACCTGCCGGGGGACGGCGACCCGGCGTTGGCCGACTTCGCAGGTCACGCTCCCGACACCCGCCGCTGGTGCTTCGCCGACCAGCTCGGACCGCACTTCCTCGACGCGCCGGACCAGCCGGTGCTGCTGGTCGAGTCGCGCGGGGTGTTCCGGCGGCGGCGGTTCCACCGGCAGAAGGCGCACCTGCTGCTCTCGGCGCTGCGGCACCGGGCGGCCGAGCTCGGCGACCAGGCGCTGTTCCTGCAGACCGACACCTACGCGGAGGCGCTGGACCAGGTGCGCGAGCCGCTGTCGGTCTGCGCGCCGACCACCTGGCCGGCCCGCGACTTCGTCCTGCGCCGTCCCGGGGTCACGGTGCTCGAGGCGCGGGGGTTCGTGACCCGGCAGGCCGACTTCCGGCGCTGGGCGGCGAGCCGCTCGCGGCAGCGGCTGCTGATGGACGACTTCTACCGGGTGGCCCGCCGGGCCCACGACGTCCTGATGGACGGCGCGGAACCGGCCGGCGGCACCTGGAACCTCGACCACGACAACCGCCAGCCCCCGCCGGCCGACGGCCGGGTCGACGCCCCGCCACCGTGGTGGCCGGTCGAGGACGAGATCGACGAGCAGGTCCGCGCCGACCTGGACCGCTGGGAGGCCGACGGCGACGTGGCGTTCGTCGGTGACGACGGCCCGCGGCTGTTCCCGGTCACGCACGCCGAGACCCAGGAGCGGCTGGCCGACTTCCTGACCCACCGGCTGCGCGCGTTCGGGCCGCACGAGGACGCCATGCTCAGCGGCGACCCGTGGCTGGCCCACTCGATGCTGTCCGCGTCGTTGAACCTCGGGCTGGTCGACCCCGCGGACGTCGTGCACCGTGCGGACGCCGCCTGGCGCGAGTCAGTCGCGGCCGGCGACCCGCTGCCGCTGAACTCGGTCGAGGGGTTCGTCCGCCAGGTGATGGGCTGGCGGGACTGGATCTGGCACCTGTACTGGCAGCTGGGCCGCGACTACCGGCACGGCAACGCCCTGGAGGCGCACGAGGAGGTGCCGGGCTGGATGGGCGAGCTGGAGGCCGAGGCGGTCGGTGCCAACTGCCTGTCGCACGTGCTCGCCGACGTCCGGGAGCGCGGCTGGGTGCACCACATCCCGCGGCTGATGGTGCTGGGCAACTACGCCCTGCAGCGCGGGATCGAGCCGCTCGCGATCACCGACTGGTTCCACCGCATGTTCCTCGACGGCTACGACTGGGTGATGGTGGCCAACGTCGTCGGGATGAGCCAGCACGCCGACGGCGGGGTGCTGGCCACGAAGCCCTACGCCGCGGGCGGGGCCTACATCGACCGGATGAGCGACTACTGCGGCGGCTGCCGGTACGACCCGAGGAAGCGGCTGGGGGAGGACGCCTGCCCGTTCACGGCGGGCTACTGGGCCTTCCTGGAGCGCAACCGCGAGCGGCTGGCCGGCAACCTGCGGATGCGCCAGCCGCTGGCCGGGCTCGGCCGGCTCAAGGACCTCGACGCCGTCGTCGACCAGGAGGTGCGGCGCGGCACGGACGCGCCCTAGGTCAGCGCGGCGCCGCCGGCGAGCAGCAGCACGACGTCGAGCACGGTCAGCAGCATCACCGCGGGGAAGGCGGCCCGCCGGGCACGCGGGCTGCCGGCCAGCGCGGCGAGGACGACGGCGGGCGCGGCGAGCACGCACGCCGCCCAGCCCAGCGCGCCCGGCGGACCGTCCGGGCCGAGCACCAGCAGCAGCGACGCCACCCCCAGCAGCAGCGCGCCGGCCACCGCGGAGGGGACCGCGCCGATCCGGTGCGGCAGGCCGCGCACCCCGGTGGCCAGGTCGTCGTCGACGTCCGGGGCGACGTTCGCGACGTGGGCCGCCCCGCCCAGCGCGGCGCCGGCGGCGACCAGCCACCACGGCGCGCCGGGTGCCCCGGGGGCCGCCGCGACGACGCCGGCTGGCAGCGCCCCGAACCCGGTCAGGTAGGGCAGCGGGGACAGCGCCGTGCGCTTGAGGCCCGCGTCGTAGGCCAGCCCGCTGGCGACCAGCACCAGCAGCAGCACCCCGGGGACGACGCCGAGCAGCAGCGAGAGGACGACGGCCAGGACGACGGCGACCCCGGTGCCCGCGCGCAGCGCCCCGGGGGTGACGGCGCCCTGCACGACCGGCTTGTCCTGCCGGCCGACGGCGCGGTCGCGGTCGGCGTCCAGCCAGTCGTTGCACCAGCCGATGGCCGCCTGACCTGCGAGGACGGCGGCCCCGACGAGCACGGCGCGGCCCGGGCCGACGTCGGCGGCGACGGCCAGCAGGACGGCGACGGCGGTCACGGCGAGGGCCGGCCCCAGGTGCGTCGCGCGGGCCAGCGCGGCGGCCGTGCGCACGGGGCCCGTGCGGCTCCCAGGAGCGCTCACCTGCACACCGACCACCTCCCTGTCAAGACCGAGCTGGCCACGATCGTGGCGCTGACCTGCACTTTTGTCGGACTCTGACGAGCCGGACGGCATTCTCCCGTGGTAACCTGGGGCGAGCGAAAGGGGTCACATACACATGGGCTTCACTGTTGGCGAGACCGTTGTCTACCCGCACCACGGCGCGGCGCTCATCGAGGCGATCGAGCAGCGCACCATCAAGGGCGTCGAGAAGTCCTACCTCGTGCTGAAGGTCGCCCAGGGCGACCTCACCGTCCGCGTCCCCGCGGACAACGCCGAGATCGTCGGCGTGCGCGACGTCGTCGGCCAGGAGGGCCTGAACAAGGTCTTCGAGGTCCTGCGTGCACCCCACACCGAGGAGCCGACCAACTGGTCGCGGCGCTACAAGGCCAACCTCGAGAAGCTGGCCTCCGGTGACGTGAACAAGGTGGCCGAGGTCGTGCGCGACCTCTGGCGCCGGGACAAGGACCGCGGCCTGTCCGCCGGGGAGAAGCGCATGCTCTCCAAGGCGCGCCAGATCCTGGTCAGCGAGCTCGCGCTCGCCGAGGGCACCAACGAGGACAAGGCCGAGCTGCTGCTCGACGAGGTCCTCGCCTCCTGAGCACCCTGCTCCACCCCAGAGACACCCAGACCACTCCCGTGCACGCTGTCGGCATCGTCGCAGCGGCCGGGAGTGGTCTGCGTCTGGGGGCAGAACTCCCCAAGGCGCTGGTCGCGCTGGGCGGCCGGCCGCTGGTCTGCTGGGCCGTCGAGTCGCTGCGCGCCGGCGGGGTCGACGAGCTCGTCGTCGCCGTGCCCGCCCCGCAGCGGGCCGCCTTCACCGCCGTCCTCCCCGACGACGTGCACGTGGTCGTCGGGGGTGACACCCGCACCGCGTCGGTCCGCGCCGCGCTGGCCGCCGCCCGCGAGCACGCCGACGCCGTCCTGGTGCACGACGCCGCCCGGCCGCTGACCCCGCCCGAGGTGGTCGCCCGGGTGCTCGCCGCGCTGGCGGCCGGTGCTGCGGCGGTCGTGCCGGTGCTCCCGGTCGTCGACACCACGGTGGTGGTCGACGCCGACGGGCTGGTCAGCGCCGACGTCGCCCGCGCCCCGCTCCGCCGGGTGCAGACCCCGCAGGGCTTCGAGCGCGCGACCCTGGTGGCCGCCTACGCCCGCGCGCACGGCGCCGCCGCCGAGTTCACCGACGACGCCAGCGTGGTCCGAGCCGCCGGCGTGCCGGTGCACACCGTGGCCGGCGACGAGCGGGCCGCCAAGATCACCGTGGCCCACGACCTCCGGCTGGCGGAGCTCCAGCTGTGACCCCCCTCCCGAGGGTCGGGATCGGCACCGACGTGCACCCGATCGAGGCCGGCCGGGCGTGCTGGCTGGCCGGGCTCGAGTGGCCGGGGGCCGACGGCTGCGCCGGGCACTCCGACGGCGACGTCGTCGCGCACGCCCTCACCGACGCGCTGCTCTCGGCGGCCGGGCTCGGCGACATCGGTGGCCTGCTGGGCACCGACGACCCGCGCTGGGCGGGGGCCCGCGGGGCCGCCGTCCTGGAGCACGTGCGCGAGGTGCTGGCCGGCGCGGGCTTCGAGGTCGGCAACGCTGCGGTGCAGCTGATCGGCAACACCCCGAAGGTGTCGACCAGGCGGGCCGAGGCCGAGGCGGTGCTCTCCGCGGCGCTCGGCGCCCCGGTCAGCGTGACGGCCACGACCACCGACGGCCTGGGCCTGACCGGCCGCGGTGAGGGGCGGGCCGCGGTGGCCACCGCGCTCGTGGTCCGGAGCACCGCCGGCACGCCCGTAGAATCCACCCGGTGAGCCTCCGCCTGTACGACACGGCCGCGCGTGCCGTGCGCGACTTCACGCCCCTGCGTGCGGGACGGGTCTCCATGTACGTCTGCGGCCTGACCGTCCAGGGGCCGCCGCACATCGGGCACGTCCGCTTCGCGCTCGCCTTCGACGTGCTGCGCCGCTGGCTGACGTACACCGGCCACGAGGTCACCTACGTCCGCAACGTCACCGACGTCGACGACAAGATCCTCACCAAGTCCGCGGCGGCCGGCGAGCCGTGGTGGGCCTGGGCCTACGAGAACGAGCGGGCCGCCACCCGGGCCTACGAGGTCCTCGGCACGCTGCCGCCCACCTACGAGCCGCGGGCCACCGGGCACGTCCCGGAGATGGTCGAGCTGATCCAGCAGCTCATCGACGGCGGGCACGCCTACGCCGTCGACGGCGACGTGTACTTCGACGTCCGGTCCTTCGCCGGCTACGGCGAGCTGTCCGGGCAGCGGCTGGCCGAGCTGGAGCCGGCGGCCGACACCGAGACCGACGAGCGCAAGCGCGACCCCCGCGACTTCGCGCTGTGGAAGTCGCACAAGCCCGGCGAGCCGGAGACCGCCTCGTGGGCCACCCCGTGGGGCCGCGGCCGGCCGGGCTGGCACCTGGAGTGCTCCGCGATGGCCGAGAAGTACCTGGGCCCGGAGTTCGACGTCCACGGCGGCGGGCTGGACCTGCGCTTCCCGCACCACGAGAACGAGCGCGCCCAGTCCCAGGCCGCCGGGCACGGCTTCGCCCGCTACTGGCTGCACAACGCCTGGGTCACCATGGGCGGCGAGAAGATGAGCAAGTCGCTGGGCAACACGCTGCTGGTCGACGAGGTCGTCCAGCGGGTGCGCCCGGTCGAGCTGCGGTACTACCTGGTCGCCCCGCACTACCGCTCGATGATCGAGTTCACCGAGTCCGCGCTGGCCGAGGCCGCGACCGCCTACGGGCGGCTGGAGTCCTTCGTCCGGCGCGCCGCCGAGCGGGTCGGGCCGGACGCCGGCAAGCCGGTGCTGGCCGACGCGTTCACCGCCGCGCTGGACGACGACCTGGCCACCCCGGCGGCGATCGCCGCCGTCCACGAGGCGGTCACCGCCGGCAACACCGCGCTGGCCGCCGACGACGAGCCCGCGGTCGCCGCGGCGCTCGGCTCGGTGCGGGCCATGCTCGGCGTGCTCGGCCTCGACCCGCTCGACCCCCAGTGGGCCACCGCCGGCGGTGACCGCCTCGCCGGCGTCACCGACGGCCTCGTGCAGCTCGCCCTCGAGCAGCGCACCGCCGCTCGGGCCCGCAAGGACTACGCGTCAGCTGACGCGATCCGGAACCAGCTCGGCGCCCTGGGCGTGCAGGTCGAGGACACCCCCCAGGGCACACGATGGGAGCTGACCACCTGATGGCCGGCAACAGCCAACGACGCGGCCGCTCGGCCGGCGCCGGCAAGAAGACCGCCACCTCCGGCACCGGCGGCAAGAACCGCCGCTCGCTGGCCGGTCGGGGCGCCACCCCGAAGGCCACCGAGCGGCCGCACCACCCCGCGTACAAGGCGGCCAAGGCCGCCGCGGCGCGCCAGGACAACCGGCAGCGGGTGCAGCGGCGCAACGCCGAGGCCCCCGAGCTGCTGCTCGGCCGCAACCCGGTGCTCGAGGCGCTGCGCGCGGAAATCCCGGCGACCGCGCTGTACGTGGTCACCGGCGACTCCAGCCGCGGCGGCACCGACGAGCGGATCGCCGAGTCCGTGCAGCTGGCCGCCGACCGCGGCCTGCCGCTGCTGGAGGTCGGCAAGGCCGAGTTCGACCGGATGTCCAACGGTGCGCTGCACCAGGGCATCGGGCTGATGGTGCCGCCCTACGACTACGCGCACCCGGACGACCTGCTCGACATCGCCCGCGACTCCGGGCGCCCGCCGCTGCTGGTGGCGCTCGACGGGGTCACCGACCCGCGCAACCTGGGCGCGATCATCCGCTCGGCGGCCGCGTTCGACGCGCACGGCGTCGTCGTCCCCGAGCGCCGGTCGGTCGGCATGACCGGCTCGGCGTGGCGCACCAGCGCCGGCGCGGCAGCCCGGCTCAAGGTGGCCCGGGCGGTCAACCTGGCCCGCTCGCTGGGCTCGTACCAGGACGCCGGCCTGCAGACCGTCGGCCTGGCCGCCGACGGCGACATGAGCATCCACGACTACGACGGCTTCGCCGACCCGATCGCGCTGGTGGTCGGGGCCGAGGGTGCCGGGCTGTCCCGGCTGGTGCGGGAGCGGTGCGACGTCGTGCTGTCCATCCCGATCACCAAGGACACCGAGTCGCTCAACGTCAGCGTCGCCGCCGGCATCGCGCTGTTCGCGGCGGCCTCCGCCCGCCGGGGATGACCTCCCCGCCCACGGCGGTGCGGCTCGGGCTCGAGCCGCACCCCGAGGGCGGCTGGTACCGGCGCACCTGGACCTCGCCGGCCGCGGTGGGCGACCGCCCGGCGGCCACGGCGATCCTGTTCCTGCTCACCGCGGGGGAGCGCTCGGCCTGGCACCGCGTCGACGCCGACGAGCTGTGGCTGTGGCACGGCCCGGGGCCGCTGACCCTGCAGCTGCGCGACCCGGACGAGGAGCACGAGCTCGGCCCGGGCGCCGTCCAGCTGCTCGTGCCGGCCGGGCGCTGGCAGGCCACCGCCCCGGCGGGCGGTGAGGTGCTGGTCAGCTGCGTGGTCTCGCCGGGCTTCCGGTGGAGCGGCTTCACCCTGGGGTGACGGCGAGGGCTCAGGACAGCAGCTGCGCCACCGTGTAGATCACCAGGCCGGCCAGCCCGCCGACGACGGTGCCGTTGACCCGGATCCACTGCAGGTCCCGGCCGACCTGCAGCTCGATCCGGCGGCTGGTCTCCTCGGTGTCCCACCGGGCCACGGTGGTGCCGACCAGGTCGGCGGCGTCGGCGGCGAAGCGCTCGACCGCCCAGCCCGCTCCGCGGCGGAACTGCCGCTGCACCAGCTCGCGCACGGTGGGGTCGGTCTGCAGCAGCTGCGCGCCGGAGCGGATCAGGCCGACCACGCGGGTCCGCAGCTCGGAGTCGGGGTCGGCGGCCGCGGTGACCACGCCGTTCTTCGCCGTCGTCCACAGCGACCCGGACCAGGTGCGGACGGCGGGGTGGTCGAGCACCTCGGCCTTGAACTGCTCGACCCGGGCGGCGGTCTCCGGGTCGGTGCGCAGCTTGCGCACGTAGGACCGCAGCCGCCGGTCGTAGACCTGGCGCACCGGGTGGTCGGCGTCGGCGCCGACCTCGGCGAGGAAGCCGCGGAGCAGCTCGAAGACCCGGTCGAACACCTTGTCGTCGACCCAGTCGGGCACCCACGCGGGCGAGGCGTCGCCCAGCCGGGCGCGGAAGACCAGCCGGTTGTCGGCCAGGAACTCCGCCAGCCCGCTCAGGCCGGCCGAGAGCACCTCCTGGTGCCGGTCGCCGTCGACGGCCAGCTCCAGCACCCGGGCCAGGCCCGGCGCGGCGGGGGTCTCGCGCAGCTTGCGGTCGACGAACGTCGACACCGCCTGCTGCACCTCGTCGTCCTTGAGCAGGTCGGTGAGCGCGCCCAGGGCGGCCCCGGCGTCGCCGGCCAGCCGCTCGGCCCGGCCGGGCGCGGCCAGGAAGGCGCCCAGCCGCCCGGGCACGTCCACGCCGTCCAGCCGCTCCTCGACCACCGCGCGGGTCAGGAAGTTCTCCTGCACGAAGGCGCCCAGGCTGGTGCCGATCTGGTCCTTCTTGCGCGGGATGATCGCGGTGTGCGGGATCGGCAGCCCGAGCGGGTGCCGGAACAGCGCGGTCACCGCGAACCAGTCGGCCAGCGCCCCGACCATCGACGCCTCGGCGGTCGCCCGGACGTAGCCGACCCAGGCGCCGGTCTCCTCGCCGAGGAGCACGCAGACCAGGAACACCGCCGCGGCGAGCAGGAACAGGCCGGTGGCCAGCCGCTTCATCTTCGTGAGGTCCCGGGCGCGGGCCGGGTCGTCGAGCGAGCCCGCGAGCGGGACGGTCAGCGGAGGGGCCGGCACCCGACCGAGCCTAGGCGGCCCCTCGGCAGGGCCCCACCCCGAGCGTGCGAGGGGTGGGGGCAGAGGGGCCCCTCGTCACTCGGAGGCGTCGAGGGTGACGTCGACCTCGGAGCTGTCGTCGCCGCGGCGCACGGTCAGGGTGACCGTGTCGCCGGGCTGGGCGCTGCGGATCGCGGCGGTGAGCTCGGTGGAGGTGGTGACCACCCGGTCGTCGACCGCGGTGATCACCTCGCCGGCCTGCAGCCCCGCGTCCGCGGCCGGGGAGCCGTCCTGCACGGTGACCAGCTGCGCGCCGGTGCCGACCGCCGACTGGTCGCCGTCGGAGGCGGTCCGGGCCGTCACCCCGAGCAGCGCGTGGGTGGCCGAGCCGGTGTCGATGATCTCCTGGGCGATCCGCTGGGCCGTGTTGGCCGGGATGGCGAAGCCGACGCCGATGTTGCCGCTCTGCCCGGACTGCTGACCGGGCAGGTCGGAGGTGGCCACCGACGCGATGGCGGTGTTGATCCCGACCACCTGGCCGGCCGCGTCCACCAGCGGGCCACCCGAGTTGCCCGGGTTGATCGCCGCGTCGGTCTGCAGCGCGTCGATGACCGTCTGCTCCTGGTCGGAGCCGGTGGCGACCGCGCGGTTGGTCGCGCTGATGATGCCGTCGGTGACGGTGTTGGACAGGCCCAGCGGGGCGCCGATGGCGACGGCGAGGTCGCCCACCTGGACGTCGTCGGAGTCGGCGAAGGTGACCGGGGTCAGCCCGCTGGCGCCCTGCAGCTGGACGACGGCGAGGTCGGAGCTGGGGTCGGTGCCCACCACGGTCGCGTCGTAGAGCGTGCCGTCGGCGGTGCGCACCTGCACGCTCGCCTGTTCGGTGGAGCTGTCCAGGGTGACCACGTGGTTGTTGGTGAGCACGTAGCCGTCGGCGGAGAGGACGACGCCCGAGCCGGACCCCGAGCCGGAGCCGGAGCTCACGTAGAGGGTGACCACGCTCGGGGCGGCCACCGCCGCTGCCGCGGTGGTGCTGGTCGCGTTGTCCGGGTCGGTGATGACCACCGGCTGCGCCGAACCTCCACCGGCGGTGCTCACGGAGTCGTCGTCGGTGAGCGCCATGACGCCGGCCCCGGCGCCGCCACCGATCAGCGCCGCCCCGACCAGGCCGGCGGCCAGGCCGAGGCGCCAGCGCCCGGGGCGCCGGGTCGGCTGCTGGGGGAGGCCGGGCTGCGGGGGCGCCTGGAAGACCGGCGGGAGGGCGCCGCCGGGCGGCTGCTGACCGTGCGCCTGCTGGTAGCCGGGCGTCCCGTACCCGGCCGGCGGCCAGGGCTGGTGCTGCGGCGCGGCGACCGGGGCGGGGAACTGCTGGGTGGGCTGGTGCCCGGGCTGCACGGGGGCGGCGGCCGTCGGGAACTGCTCGGTCGGCCGCGACCCGAGCGGGGCGTCGGCGGCGGGCGGGGTGGCCCAGCCCGGCTGCTGCTGTGAGGCAGCGCCCGGCTGCTGCTGCGGCGTCCACCCGGTGCCGGCGTCGGCGGGCCGGTCCGTGCCGTGGCCGGTCTCGTCGGCCGGCCGGTCGTTCTCAGTCACTGGTGGTCCTCCCCACGTCGCGGTGGGCCTTCCCCGTCGCGATGGCACCACTGTGCGCTCGCGTACTGCCCCGGGACTGGTGGTCCGCTGTGAGTTCCCTGGATGCGCTGCCCCCTTGTCGGCCGGAGTGCGCACTCGTCGGGGTGTCCCGCAGGGGCGAAGGCCCGGCGGGTGCGCAACGGCCGGACCGAGGAGGGCCGACCCGGCGCGGTCGTGCCCCGTTCGGCTGCGCACGACATTCCTCGGGCGCGTCGCGCGTATCCGCGCACGGATCGGGCAGGGGAGGGGACGGCAGCTCCTGCCACCCTCCCAACGCCCGGAGGCCGTCGGTGCCCGTTCGAGCACTCGTCCGTTCCGTCCTCGCCCTGCTCGTCCTGCTGGCCGCCGCGCTCGCCGCCGTCGGAGGTGTGTCGCTGGGCGGGTCCGGGATGGTCGCCGTCGCCCTGGCCGCCGTCGTCACCGGCTGCCTGGGTGCCGGCATCGCCCGGGACGGCGACTCCCCGCACCCCCGCCAGGCCGCCGTCGACGCCGCCTGGCGCACCGCGGTCGGCACGGTCGCCGTGCTGCTGGTGCTCAGCGGCTGCGCGGTGCTGACCGGTGCAGCCGTGACGGCGGTCGTCGCCGGAGTCGGGCTGTGCAGCGCCCTCGCCTGGTGGGCGCTGCGGGCGGTGCGGTCCGACCGCCGCCCGGCGGGCGCGACCGTCGTCCCGCTGACGACCGCGGGCGGCCGGCCGGTCGAGTCCCTCTCGGTGGAGGACCTCGGCCGCGAGTGGCTTCGCACGTCGGCGGCCCTGGCCCAGGTGCGCGGCCCGCTGGTGCGGCAGGCGCTGGCCGAGCGGCGGCGCGAGGCGCTGGACGAGCTGGAGCGCCGCGACCCGGCCGGCTTCGCGCGCTGGCTGGCCGAGGGCGCCACGGTCGACAGCGACCCGGCCCGCTACGTCTCCGGCGACGTCTCCGGCGACCCCGCGGCCGGGTCCGACGCCGCCTGACCGGACCGCACGACCCGTCCGCTCAGCCGCGCGGCTGCAGACCGGCGATCACCGCGCTGACGTCCGCGGCCGCCGGGTCGGCGAGCGCCGCCGCCGCGGCGTCCATGGTCTCCAGCACGGCGGCGTCCAGCCGGTCGGAGACCCCGGCCTGCTGCAGCGCCGCCCGGATGAGCCGGGCGTCCTTGGCCGCGCCGGTCAGCCCGAAGCTGACCGGGAACTCGCCGGCCATCATCAGCTCGCCCTTGACGTGCGCGTACGGGGTGTCCAGCGGTCCGCCGGCGATGGCGTCCAGGAAGTGCTGCGGGTCGACGCCGAGACCACGGGCCAGCGCGATCGACTGGGCTGTTCCCGCGGTGACCATGAACAGCCAGGCGTTGCAGGCCATCTTCAGCCGGCTGCCCGCACCGGCCTCGCCGAGCCACAGCGTCTTGGAGCCCAGCGCGTCGAACACCGGCGCGAGCTGCTCGCGGGTCTCCTCCGGCCCGGAGGCGAGCAGCACCAGGGCGCCGTCCTCGGCCGGCTGCTTGGTGCCGAGCACCGGGCAGTCGACGAGCACCAGGCCCAGCTCGGCGGCGACCTCGGCCGTGCGCCCGGCGCCGTCCACGCCGACCGTGCTGCACTGCAGCCAGGTGGTGCCGGCCGGCGGCGCGGCCTGCCGCACGACGTCGATGGCCGCGTCGGCGTCGAAGAGCATGGTGAGGACGACGTCGGCCCCGGCGACCGCCTCGGCGGGGGAGCCGCACGCCTGCGCGCCGGTGCCTGCGAGCGCCTGGGCCTTGGCGGCCGCCCGGTTCCACACCCGCACCGGTAGGCCGGCCCGGCGCAGCGACCGCACCATCCCCGCGCCCATCGTGCCCGTGCCGAGGACCGCCACCACCGGGTTGCTCATGCCCGGCTCCTTCCCCGGCGGTGGTCCGCCGACACGGTGACCGGGCGACCGGGGATGATCACCGCCATGGACGGACGACGCCGCTGGCCGGTCTGGGTGGCCGGGGGGTACGCGCTGGCGGTGCTCGCCACCACGGTGTGGGTGCAGGTCGCCGCCGCGGGGGCGGACGACGCCAGCCTCGCCGGGGTCTGGCTGATCGCGCTGACCGTCCCCGGCTCGCTGCTCGGCCTGCTGCTCATCCCGGGCGAGCTCGGCTCGCTCGTGGTGTTCACGGTCATCGGGCTGCTGCAGGCCTGGGGCACCTGGTACCTGCTGGAGCGCGTGCGGGTCCGCCGTGCCGGCCGCCCGGCCACCGGGTCCCGGTAACCTCGCCGGGTCGCCCCATTAGCTCAGTGGTAGAGCACCCGCCTTGTAAGCGGAAGGTCGTCCGTTCAATCCGGACATGGGGCTCCGCTCCGCTCTCGCGGGCCGCTCCCGGGCGTGCCAGGGTCGACGGCGAACAGCTGCCGACCCGGCAGCCCGACCCGAGGAGTCCCACGGTGAGCGACCACGTCTACCGGCTGAGCGAGATCGTCGGCAGTTCCACCACCAGCGTCGACGACGCCGTCCGCACCGCGGTGCGCAAGGCCTCCCAGACGGTGCGCAACATCGAGTGGTTCCAGACCTCGGAGATCCGCGGGCAGGTCGTCGACGGCGACGTCGCCTACTTCCAGGTCACCCTGAAGATCGGCTTCCGCGTCGAGGACTGAGGAAGGACCCCCCCCGCGCCTCGCAGGCTCGGCGTGGGTCCCTGAAGGGCGGCCGTTCCAGGCCGTCACGTGAGGACGACGTCGGTGCCGCGCACCGCGACGCCCACCCGTGCCAGCGGCTCGGTCGCCGGCCCCTCCACCGCGTCGCCGGTGGCCAGGTCGAAGACCGAGCCGTGGCAGGGGCAGGCCAGCCCGTCCTCGGCGGGCCGGACGTTGCACCCCTGGTGCGTGCAGGTCGCGTCGTAGCCGACGACCGTGCCCTCGTCCGGCCGGCCGACGAGCACCCGCCGCCCGTCGATCGACACCTCGTAGGCGCTGCCCACCGGCACCTCGGCGAGCGCGACGACCACGTCGCCGGCGGCCACGCCGGTCAGCTCGGGCACGTCCGTGCCGCCACCGCAGCCCGCCAGGGCGATCGAGCCGAGACCGGCACCGCCGGCGACGAGCAGGGCACGGCGGGACAGGCAGGGGTGCACGGCTCCATCCTGCCGTTGGCTCCTCAGTCGAAGCTGCCGGCGCCGCCGGAGCGGTAGCGGGCCTGCCGTTCCAGGCGCTCGCGTTCGGCCCGCTCGGCCCGGCGCTCGGCCGTCGTCCCCGGTGGCCAGCCGGCCTTGACCGCGCGGTGCTCGGTCGTCTCGGTCATGTAGGCGACCGAGAAGAGCAGCCCGATCACCAGCCCGCCGCCGGCCGCGGTCACCCGGACGGCGAGGTCGACGGGCGGGACGAGCAGGCACAGGACGACGACCGGGGCCAGCTGCACCAGCGCCCGGGCGAGGTGGCGGAGCACCCAGCTGTGCCGGGTGACGTCGTCGAGCACCCACGGCGAGAGCGACCGGGGCAGTCCGCCGCCGTAGGCGTACCAGAGCCACTGGGCCGGGTTCGGGCGTCCAGCGTCCACCCGGCCAACGGTAGGCGCGTCGACGGTCCGGTGACGGGGGAGCGGGCGCGCGGCGCTCCATCCGGCCGCCCTCCCGCGCGTCGTCGCGAGGGGCACACTCGAGTGGCGCACGATGTGATGCCGGTCACGCGCGAGCCCACTTCGACCGCGTGCACGGAAAGATCATGGTCCGTTTGGCTCCGGGTCGGCTTGACTTCGCCCGCTTGTGGCCGTAGACACATCCCTGCAGAACGCTGACGTGTGAGGGAGGTCACGATGTACGCGCAGGAGCGGCAGGAGCACATCCTCCGTGCGGCGCGCACCGCTGGCCGCGTCGAGGTCGCCGAGCTGGCCACCGAGCTCGACGTCGCACCGGAGACGATCCGCAAGGACCTCACCGCGCTGGAGCGGGGTGGCGTCGTCCGGCGGGTGCACGGTGGCGCGATCCCGGTGGAGCGGCTGGGCTTCGAGCCCGCGGTGGCCGCCCGCGACGTCGTCCTGACCGCGGAGAAGGAGCGGATCGCCAAGGCCGCGATCGCCGAGCTCCCCGAGGACGGCGCCGTCCTCATCGACGCCGGCACCACCACCGCCCGGCTCGCCGACCTGATGCCCGGCGACCGCGAGCTGACCATCGTCACCAACGCGCTGCCGCTGGCCAGCAAGCTCGCCGCGTTCCCCAACCTCAACGTGCTGCTGATCGGCGGCCGGGTGCGCAGCCGCACGCTCGCCTCCGTCGACGCCTGGGCGCAGCAGGCGCTGGCCGGGCTCTACGTCGACGTCTGCCTGCTGGCCACCAACGGCGTCTCCGTCGAGCGCGGCCTCACCACCCCCGACCCCACCGAGGCCGCCGTCAAGGCCGCGATGGTCAAGGCCGCCCGCCGGGTCGTGCTGCTGGCCGACCACAGCAAGGTCGGCCACGACCACCTGGCCCGCTTCGCCGACCTCGACGACGTCGACCTGCTGATCACCGACAGCGGCCTCGACGAGCGCACCGCCGGTGAGCTCGCCGCCGCCGGCCCCCGGGTGGTGCGGGTGTGAACCCCCGCCCGGCCCTCCAGTCCTCCCGCCCCGTGCGGGATGCACCTGCACCTCCGACCCACCCCACCACCCATCCAATGAAGGAACAGGGAGCACGTCCATGACCGCATACACGCCCACGGTGACGGGCACTGGCTGGAAGGCGCGGGTGCAGCGCTTCGGCGGCTTCCTCGCCGGCATGGTCATGCCCAACATCGGTGCGTTCATCGCCTGGGGCCTGATCACCGCGCTGTTCATCCCCACCGGCTGGACCCCGAACGAGGAGTTCGCGCTCCTCGTCGGCCCGATGATCACGTTCCTGCTGCCGCTGCTGATCGGCTACACCGGTGGCCGCATCGTGCACGGCCAGCGCGGCGCCGTCATCGGTGCCGTCGCCACCATCGGCGTCATCGTCGGCGCCGACGTGCCGATGTTCCTCGGCGCGATGATCATCGGCCCGCTGGCCGCCCTGGCGCTCAAGTACGTCGACGGCTTCATCCAGGAGCGCACGAAGGCCGGCTTCGAGATGCTGGTCGACAACTTCTCCCTCGGCATCCTGGGTGGTGCGTTCGCGCTCCTCGGCCAGTGGGCCATCGGCCCGTCGGTGAACTGGCTGACCCAGCGGCTGGGCGACCTGACCGACTGGCTGATCGACCACAGCCTGCTGCCGCTGGCCTCGGTCGTCGTCGAGCCGGCCAAGGTGCTGTTCCTGAACAACGCGATCAACCAGGGCCTGTTCACGCCGCTCGGCGCCGCCGAGTCGGCCGAGACCGGCCAGTCGATCCTGTTCATGATCGAGTCCAACCCCGGCCCGGGCCTCGGTGTCCTGCTGGCCTACCTGTTCTTCGGGCCGCGCACGCTCCGCCCGTCGGTGCCCGCCGCGATCGTGATCCAGTTCTTCGGCGGCATCCACGAGATCTACTTCCCGTACATCCTGATGAAGCCGAAGATGATCCTGGCCGCGATCGCCGGTGGCGCCGCGGGCGTGGGCACCTTCATGGTCACCGACGCCGGCCTGGTGGCCTCCCCGTCGCCGGGCAGCATCATCGCCTACCTGGCGCAGACCCCCCGGGGCGGCTACGTGGGCGTGCTCCTCGGCGTCGTGATCGCCGCGGCGGTCTCCTTCGCGGTCGGCTCGGCGCTCCTGGGCTTCGGTCGTGGTGAGAAGCTCGTCAACGACGACGCGGCGGCCGACGTCGCGGTCGAGGCGGGGCAGCGACCGGTCGACGAGCCCGGTTCCTCTCCTGCCTCTGCGTCCCGCAACGAGACGGCAGGAGCCTGACCATGGCGAGCATCGCTGGTAACGACGTCAAGAAGCTGGTCGTCGCGTGCGACGCCGGGATGGGCAGCAGCGTGCTGCTGGCCAACCAGCTGAAGAAGCAGCTCAAGAAGAACGGCGTGGTCGTCGAGCACTCGCCCGTCGACAGCATCCCGGACGACGCCGACGTCGTGCTCACGCACAGCCAGCTGGCCGACCGGGCCCGCCGGCTGGCCGGTGACCGGCCGGTCGTGCCCTTCAACCTCTTCGTCGGCGACCCGGCGGTCACCGCCGTGGTGAAGGCGATCCAGGGCGGCACGACCATCGATGGCTGACGGGCTGGTCTCCGAGCTGCTCGACGCCAGCCGGATCCGGCTCGACGGGCAGGCCGCGGACAAGTTCGAGGCCGTCCGGCAGGCCGGTGAGCTGCTGCTGGCCTCGGGTGCGGTCGACGAGTCCTACGTCGCGTCGATGCTCGAGCGGGAGGGCTCCATCTCGACCTACATGGGCGAGGGGGTGGCGATCCCGCACGGCACCAACGCCGGCAAGGCCGGGGTGAAGCACGACGCGCTGACGGTGGTCCGGTACCCCGACGGCGTGGACTGGGGCAACGGCCGCGCCGAGGTCGTCATCGGCATCGCCGCGGCCGGCGACGGGCACCTGCCGGTGCTCGCCGCGCTCGCCCAGGTCCTCATGGACCCCGACCGGGCCGCTGCCCTGCGCGCGGCCCGGTCGGTCGAGGAGGTCCAGACCCTCCTGTCCACCGTCGAGGACGACGACGAGGACGACTGAGCACCCGGCGGGGGACGGCGCACGCCGTCCCCCGCCGCATCCACACGAGACGGAAGAGGGTCAGCACATGAAGGTCGCCCGGTTCTACGCCCCCGGCGACATCCGGATCGAGGACTCCCCGGAGCCCACCGCCGGTCCGGGCGAGGTCAAGATCCGCGTCCGCAACTGCTCCACCTGTGGCACCGACCTGAAGATCTCCCGGTTCGGCCACCCCAACATCCGCCCCCCGCGGGTCATCGGCCACGAGATCGCCGGTGAGGTGGTCGAGGTCGGCGACGGCGTCGAGGGCTGGGCGGCCGGTGACCGCGTGCAGGTCATCGCCGCCATCCCCGACGGCACCTGCGAGGAGTGCCGTCGCGGCCACCTGACGGTCTGCGAGAACCAGCTCTCGATGGGCTACAACTTCGAGGGCGGCTTCGCCGAGTACATGGTCGTGCCGCGCGAGGTGCTCGCCGTCGACGGCCTCAACCGCATCCCCGACGGCCTGGGCTTCGACGAGGCGTCCGTCGCCGAGCCGCTGGCCTGCGTGCTCAACGGCCAGGAGCTGGCCCGGGTGGGGGAGGGCCAGGACGTCGTCGTCATCGGCGCCGGCCCCATCGGCTGCCTGCACGTCCGGCTGGCCCGCGCCCGCGGTGCCGCCCGGGTGTTCCTGGTCGACCTCAACGCCGAGCGGCTCAAGCTCTCCGCCGACCGGGTCCAGCCCGACGCCACCGTGGCCGCCGAGGACACCGACCCGGTCGAGGCGATCAAGGAGCTCACCGGCGGGCGCGGGGTCGACGTCGCGATCGTGGCCGCCGCCTCCGGCGCCGCCCAGCAGCAGGCGCTGCAGATGGTGGCCCGGGAGGGCGTGGTCAGCTTCTTCGGCGGCCTGCCCAAGGACAACCCGATCGTGCAGGTCGACAGCAACCTCGTGCACTACCGCGAGCTGACGATCGTGGGCGCCAACGGCTCCAGCCCGGCGCACAACAAGGAGGCGCTGCGGCTGATGGCCTCCGGCGAGGTGCCGGTCGCCGACCTGATCACCCACCGGCTGGGCCTCGACGACGTGCAGAAGGGCCTGGACGCGATCGCCAGCGGCGAGGCCATCAAGGTCACCATCGAACCCTGACGCCGGTGCACCCGGGGCCCGGTGCCCGCTGACGACGACGTCGGCGGGCACCGGGCCTCGTGCGTCCTCCGGGGGGTGCCGGCGGCACGGTCGTGAGCCAGCCTCACGACCGGGAACGGTGGGGCGTACGGTGCGCCGGTGGACGAACGGCGCGTCGGGGTGTGGGCCGGCCTCGGGGCGTACGTGCTGTGGGGCGTCTTCCCGCTCTACTTCCCGCTGCTCGAGCCGGCCGGCGGGCTGGAGATCGTCGCCCACCGGGTGGCCTGGTCGCTGCTGTTCGTCGGCCTGCTGCTGACCGTGCGCCGCGGCTGGCCGCAGGTGCGGGCCGCGGTCGGTGCCCGGCGGTCGCTGCTGGTGCTCGCCGTCGCCGCGGTGCTCATCGCCGCCAACTGGCTCGTGTACGTCTACGCGGTCAACTCCGGGCACGTCGTCGAGGCCTCGCTCGGGTACTTCATCAACCCGCTGGTCAGCGTGGTGCTCGGGGTCTTCGTGTTCCGCGAGCGGCTGCGCCGGCTGCAGTGGGTGGCGGTCGGCACCGCCGTGCTGGCGGTCGTCGTGCTCACCGTCGACCACGGCCGGCCGCCGTGGATCGCGCTCACCCTCGCGCTGAGCTTCGGGCTCTACGGGCTGATGAAGAAGGTGGTGCGGGTCGACGCCGCGCCCGGCCTGTTCGTGGAGACCGCCGTCGTCTTCGTGCCGGCCCTGGTGGTGATCGGCGTGCTGCAGGGCTCCGGTGACGCGGCCTTCGGCCACGCCGGGGCCGGCAACGCCTTCCTGCTGGTCAGCACCGGCCTGGCCACCGCGGTCCCGCTGCTGCTGTTCGCCGCGGCGGCCAGCCGGGTGCCGCTGTCCACGGTCGGGCTGCTGCAGTACGTCACCCCGCTGATGCAGCTGTCGATCGGCGTCTTCGTCTACGACGAGCCGATGCCCCCGGCCCGGCTGGCCGGGTTCGCCATCGTCTGGCTGGCGCTGGCCGTCTTCTCCGTCGACAGCCTCCGGCAGGCGCACAGCGTCCGGCGGGCCGCGGCCGTGCCGGTGCCCGCCACGACCTAGGGTCGCCCCCGCCCCGCCTGTCACCCCCGCGGACTACCGTCGTGTAATCACACGGTTGGGATTCCACGGGACGGAGGCGGTCATGAGCAGCGAGGGCGTGCAGCCCGTCGCCGGCGCCGCGGCGACCTCCCCGGCTGGGGCCGATGGGGCTCCTGTGACGGCTGGGGACGACACGGGTGCGGCGCTGCCGGCCCGCGAGCGCGAGATCCTGGCCTTCGAACGGCAGTGGTGGCGCTTCGCGGGGGCGAAGGAAGCGGCGATCCGGGAACGCTTCGGGATGTCGGCGACCCGCTACTACCAGGTGCTCAACGCCCTGGTCGACCGTCCCGAGGCCCTCGCCGCCGACCCGCTGCTGGTCCGCCGGCTGCGCCGGATGAGGGCGGCGCGCCAACGGCAGCGCTCCGGCCGGGTCCTGGGCAGCGACCCGACGCGCGACTAGCCTCTCTCACTGTGGGGAGGCATGCGCAGCCGGGCAGTGACGGAGGTCCGCCCGAGGTGACCCCGCCGGGCGGTCGCCGCCGGGCGGACGAGCGCCGGGAGGCCGCTCCGGCGACCGACCGGTCCGCCGCCGACCCGCTCACCGGCCCCCGCCGCCCCGGCGCCGCCGTGCCACCGGCCCGCTCGGCCGGGCCGGAGTCCGACGGTGCGATGACCATGCCGCGGACCAGCCGGGCCGACCGCCGCCGCGAGGGGCTGCTGCCCTCCGGTGAGGACCCGATGGTCCGCCGTCCGCCGGCCCGCCCGGCCGGTGGCCCGCCCCCCGGTGCCGGCCGCCGGCGCACCGACGCCGACCCGACTGCGGCGCCCGGCCGCCCGCCGGCGACCGGCGAGCGGCGCCGGCTCCCCGCTGCGCAGGCGCCCGGAGCTCCGGCCCAGACCCCGGCGGCGCAGGCCCCGGCCCAGACCCCGGCGGTGCAGACGCCGGCGGCCCAGGCCCCGACCGCCCAGGCCCCGGCCCGCCAGGCCCCGGTTGCTCCCCGCCCGGCGGCCGCCCCGGCCGTCTCCGGTCCGATGACCGCCGCCGCCCCGGCGGCTGCCGTCGGCCGGACCGTCCCGCCGCCGGCCCGACCCGACGGCCCGCCCGCCCCGGCCCCCGCGGGCGCCGACGCCGCTCCGCGCACCACCGGCATGCCCAGCTGGGCGTCCGAGCCCGGGCCGCCGACCCCGCCGCCGCACGACGTCACCCAGCGCGTCTCCAGCGCCGCACCTGCCGACTCCCCGTGGGGTCAGCCGGCCGCCCAGGCCGCCGTCGCGGCCGCCCCGGCCCGCTCTCCGCAGACCCCCGCCCGGCCGTCCCGCACCGCGCCCCCGGCGCCCCCGCTGGCGTCCGGCCGCCCGGCGCCCCGGCTCGCGCCGGAGGACCCCGCCCCCGAGCCGGCCGCCGAGCCGGAGCGGTCGCGGCGGGCGATCGACGTCCCCGTGGGCGGCCGGGCCGCCGCCCGGCTCGAGCGCCAGGCCGCCGAGGCGGCCCGGAAGAAGTCCGGCCGCAAGGTCGGCCCGCCGGACCGTCCCGCCGGGCCTGCGCTCGGCGGACCCGGTCGCGACGACGAGCGGAGGCCCGACCCGGCCGACGGGCCGCGCCGCTTCCCGCGCCGCGCGGTGCAGGGGCTCGTCGCCTTCGTGGTGGTCGCCGTCGGCGTGCTGGGCTTCTGGTCGTTCGCCTCGCCGGAGGCGGAGGAGACCTCCGCGCAGAGCCCGGTCACCAGCACCGCCCCCGCCCCGAGCGGCGAGGCGCTGCCGGTGCAGGAGAGCGTCGCCCCCACCGCGGAGCTCACGCCGGCCCCGGTCGGCCCGGTGCGGGCGCCGATCACCGTGCTGAACAGCACGAGCATCAACGGGCTGGCCGGCGACATCGGTGACGCGTTCACCGGTGGTGGCTGGGAGGTCACCCGCACCGGCGAGTCCCCGGTCCAGGACGTGGCCACCACGACCGTCTACTTCACCGAGGGCGACTCGGTGCAGCAGCAGGCGGCCGCGCAGCTGGTCGAGCAGTTCCCCGACGTCTCCGGCCCGGTGCCGCGCTACTTCGAGGTCGACCAGGACGTCCCCGGCCTCGTCGTCGTCGCCACCGGGAACTGGCGGCCCTGAGCCGTCCCCGGCGGAACTCCGGCACGGCCCCGTCCGTTGCCGCCTCCGTGCGCACCGCTGCCGGCAGGCCCCTCCTGAGCCCCGCGGTCGCCGCGTTGCTCACCGCCCTGCTGGCGCTGGCCGGTGTGGTCGCCGGCGCCGGCCCCGCCCGCGCCGCCGAGGACGTCGCGACCGAGGACGCGCGCATCCCCTCGGGGGAGGGTGCCGACGCCGTCGAGCTGGACACCACGCTGTACCTGCCCGCGACGGCGACCGCCGACGACCCCGCGCCCGCGGTCCTGCTGGCCCACGGCTTCGGCGGCAGCAAGGACTCCGTCGCCGCCGACGCCCGTGACCTGGCCGGCCGCGGCTACGTCGTCCTCGCCTGGTCGGCCCGGGGCTTCGGCGCCAGCACGGGGCAGATCGGCCTGGACGACCCGCGCTTCGAGGTGGCC
The DNA here is from genome assembly GCF_014195485.1 of Modestobacter versicolor. Taxonomy (NCBI): domain Bacteria; kingdom Bacillati; phylum Actinomycetota; class Actinomycetes; order Geodermatophilales; family Geodermatophilaceae; genus Modestobacter; species Modestobacter versicolor. The sequence goes on along the minus strand of NZ_JACIBU010000001.1, from coordinate 2,518,772 downwards.
GACGTCAGCACGCTGCTGGACGTGCTGGCCGAGCGCGACGACGTCGAGCTCGACGCCCCGGGCGACCCGCGGGTCGGCATCGCCGGCGCCTCCTACGGCGGGGCGCTGGCCCTGCTCGCCGCCGCCTACGACGAGCGGGTCGACGCGATCGCCCCGCAGATCACCTGGAACTCGCTCACCACCGCGCTCTTCCCCGACCAGGCCGGCATCGAGGCCGACGCGGACACCCCGGCGGCGACCCCGCGCACCGGCGACGCCGGCGTCTTCAAGCGGCTGTGGTCCGGGCTGTTCTTCGGCGTCGGCTCGGTGCCCACCGGCGACGGGCTGCTCGGTGCGCTCACCGGCGGGGGCGGCGACGCCGGCGCCAGCGCCCCCGACCTGTCCGGGCTGGACCCCGCGCTGGTCACCCAGGCGCTGACCTGCGGCCGCTTCCGCGCCGACATCTGCGCGGCCTACCAGTCGGCCGCGGCGAGCGGGACGCTCACCCCCGAGGTCGCCGCCGTGCTCGACCGCAGCAGCCCGGCCGGCGTGCTGGACCGGATCACCGCGCCCACCCTGCTGGTGCAGGGCACCCAGGACTCGCTGTTCACGCTGGGCGAGGCCGACGCGAACGCCCGCGGCATCGCCGCCAACGGCACCGACGTCAAGGTGGTCTGGTACGCCGGCGGCCACGACAGCTCCGCCTCCGAGCGGGTCACCGGCGAGCTGCGCGAGGAGGTCACCGGCTGGTTCGACCACCACCTGCGCGGCACCGGCCCCGACCCGGGCACCGGCTTCAGCTACCCGGAGCCGACCGGGCTGGGCGGCGGCATCGGCAGCGTGCAGGGCGGCACCCAGACCGTGGAGGTCGGCGGCTACCCCGGCCTGTCCGGCGACCGGGTCCGGCGCACCGAGGTGCCGGTCGAGGGCGGGGTGCAGCCGGTGGTCACCCCGGCCGGAGGCAGCCCCGCCGCGCTGTCCACGCTGCCCGGCCTCGGGTCGGTCACGGCCGCGCTGGGCGGCACCACGCTGGAGATCCCCGGCCAGTCCGCCGTCTTCGACAGCGCCGAGCTCACCGAGGCGCTGGACGTCGTCGGGGCGGCGACGGTCACCCTCGAGGTGGCTGCGCCGAGCGGGTCGGCGACGCTGTTCGCCAAGCTCTACGACGTCGCCCCCGACGGCACGACCACCCTGCCCAGCGGGCTGGTGGCACCGCTGGCGCTCACCGGGCTGTCCGCCGACCCGGCCGCGCCGACCGAGGTGCCGGTGACGCTGCCGGCGGTCGTGCACCGCTTCGAGGTCGGCCACACCCTCCGGCTCCAGGTGTCCACCACCGACCAGGCGTTCGCCCTGCCGGTGACCGCGGCGGTCGACTCGATCGGGCTGGCCGACGGCGCGGCGCTCTCCGTGCCCGAGGTCCCCGGGTCGGTGCAGGCGACGGCCGGCTCGACGCGCTGGTGGGTGCTGCTCGGCGTCCTCGCCGTCCTGGCGCTGCTCGGCTGGCTGGCTGCCCGGCTCGTCGGCCGCCGCCGCAGCGCGCGGATGTCGGTCGCCTCACCCGACGGGGAGGACGTGCCGCTGCGGTTCGCCGGCGTCACCAAGGCCTACAAGGACGGGTTCGTCGCCGTCCGGGACCTCTCCTTCGAGGTGCGCCGCGGCCAGGTGCTCGGCCTGCTCGGCCCCAACGGCGCCGGCAAGACCACGTCGCTGCGGATGCTGATGGGCCTGATCCGCCCCACCGAGGGCCGGATCGAGGTCTTCGGCCACGCCGCCGGGCCGGGTGCCCCGGTGCTCTCCCGGCTGGGCTCGTTCGTCGAGGGCACCGGCCTGCAGCCGCACCTGACCGGCCGGGACAACCTCACGCTGTACTGGGCCGCCACCGGCCGGCCGCTGGCCGACGCGCACCTGGAGGAGGCGATCGAGGTCGCCGGGCTCGGGACGGCGCTGGACAAGCCGGTGCGCAGCTACAGCCAGGGCATGCGCCAGCGGGTGGCGATCGCCCAGGCGATGCTCGGCCTGCCCGACCTGCTGGTGCTCGACGAGCCGACCAACGGGCTGGACCCGCCGCAGATCCACGCCATGCGCGACGTGCTGCGCTCCTACGCCGAGACCGGCCGCACGGTGATCGTCTCCAGCCACCTGCTCAGCGAGATCGAGCAGACCTGCAGCCACGTCGTCGTCATGGCCAAGGGGCAGAAGATCGCCCAGGGCACCGTCGAGGAGATCGTCGGCACCGGGGGAGCGGTGCTCATCGGGCTCGCCGACGACGCCGACGCCGACCGCGCCGCCGAGCTGCTGGCCGGGATGCCGGGCACCGGGCCGGTCGAGCGCACCGAGGAGGGGCTGGTCGTCGACCTCGGCGGCACCAGCCGGGCCCAGGCGCTGGCCGCCCTGGTGCGCGCCGGCATCGGCGTCGACCAGCTGAGCCCGCGCCGTCGTCTCGAGGACGCGTTCCTGTCGCTGGTGGGGGAGTCATGAGCACGTCGACCGGAGCCGCGGCCGGGTACCGGCCGGAGCGGACGCTGCGGCTGGGCGTCGAGCTCCGCCGGCAGTTCAAGCGGCGCCGGACGATCGGCGTCCTCGCCCTCATGGCGGCGCTGCCGCTGATCCTCATCGGGGCGCTGCAGCTGGGCGGCGCGGAGGAGGCGGAGGAGAACAGCCGGGTCAACCTGGTCGACGTCGCGACGGCGAGCGGGCTGAACCTGACCCTGTTCGTCCTCTTCGCCACCACCGGCTTCTTCCTGGTGGTCGTGTTCGCGCTGTTCTTCGGCGACACCGTGGCCAGCGAGGCCTCGTGGGGGTCGCTGCGCTACGCGCTGGCCACCCCGGTGCCGCGGTCCCGGCTGCTCCGGCAGAAGTGGCTCGCCGCGCTGGTGCTGTCGGTCGGCGCGATGGTGCTGCTGGTCCTGGTCGCGGTGGTGGCCGGCGGGATCGCCTACGGCTTCGGCGACGTGCAGACCCCGCTCGGGGTCGCGCTGGAGCAGCGGACGGCGCTGGTCCGGCTGGCCGGGATGGTCGGTTACCTCGCCGTCCACCTGCTCGTCGTCGGCACCCTGGCGTTCTGGCTGTCCACGGTGACCGACGCGCCGCTCGCCGCGGTCGGCGGTGCGGTGTTCACCACGGTGGTCTTCGCGGTGCTCGAGCAGGTGGAGCAGCTGGGCGGCATCCGCGACTGGTTCCCCACCGCGTTCAACTACGCCTGGACCGACCTGCTGCAGAGCCAGTTCGACTCCGGCGACCTGTTCCGCGGGGTCGTGCAGGGCCTGGCCTGGTCGGCGCTGTTCACCGCGCTCGCCTTCCGCCAGTTCGCCCGCAAGGACGTCACCAGCTAGCGGCGGACCTTCACAGGCTGGCGAGGACCGCCTGGGCCCAGCCCTCGCCCATCGCCGCCTCGGTCACCGCGGCGTTGGGGACGGCGGAGATCCGCTCGTCCATGCCGGTGACCGCGGCCCCGTTGGCGGTGACCCAGAGCCGGCCGACGGCGGGGGCCATCTCCAGGTCGCTGACGCTGTCGCCCACCGCCACGGCGTCCGCGGCGGTCAGGCCCCGGCGGGCGAGGTCCCAGCTGATCGCCGCGCCCTTGGAGATCCCGCGCGGCATCAGGTGGTAGACGTGCGGCGGCAGCGCGTCCTCGGCCAGCGTCATCCGCGGGGTCGCCGGCACCGCGCCGTTGTCGTTCATGGTCAGCCAGCCCCAGCCGCGCTCGGCCAGCCAGCTGTCGACCGCCGCGGCGTCGACCCGGCCGCGCAGCAGCGCGTCGGCCGAGTGGGCGGTGTGCCAGGGCTCGTGCCACTCCAGCCGGCCCGGGTGGGCGGCGACCAGCTCCTCGACCACGCCCAGCTCGGCCATCACCGACATCGGGGTGCGCCCGGCGAACTCCGCGGGCAGGTCGCCGGTGAGCAGGTGGGTCTCCCGGCCGCCGGCCCAGCTCACCAGCGACCCGAGCTCGGAGATCGCGCCGTCGGCGGCGAAGATCCGCGCGGCCTCCAGCAGCTGCGCGTGCGTCCGGCCGCTGACCAGCACCAGGACGGCGCCGGAGCGGTGCAGGGCGAGCAGCGCCTCGGCCGGCGTCGCGGTCAGGCCGCGCTCGGCGGTGTGCCAGAACGAGCCGCGCGGGCCGACCATCGTGCCGTCGAGGTCGGTGTAGACGATGCGGGTGGCCACCGCCTCATCCTGGCCGGTCGGCCCGGCGGGCCGGCGCCCCGGGTAGAGTCCTCGCCGTTCCACTCATCCAGAGGGGCAGAGGGACACGGCCCGATGAAGCCCCGGCAACCGCCGCCTGCGCGCACGCGCAGCGGGAGGTGCCAATTCCGTCCCGCGCGGCTCGACGGCCCGGCGCGGGGAAGATGAGGAGGTAGTCGTCGAATGACCATGACCGCTCCCGGTTCCGCCCAGGCAGACGTCACCGCTGGTGGGCCCGTCCCGCCGAACCCGGCACGGGGCCTGGTGTGCCGCAACTGCGGCGCCACCTTCGGCCTGATCGCCGAGCACGCCTGCGCCGAGTGCTTCGGCCCGCTCGAGGTCGACTACGACCCCGAGCTGATGCGTGCGGTCACCCGCCAGCAGATCGAGGCCGGCCCGCAGAACATCTGGCGGTACGCCGCCCTGCTCCCGGTGGGGCAGGACCCGGCCGACCGGGTCACCCTCGACCCGGGCATGACCCCGCTCGTGCGGGCCGACCGGCTGGCCGCCGAGCTCGGCCTGACCGGCGGCCTCTGGGTCAAGGACGACTCGGCCAACCCGACCCACTCCTTCAAGGACCGGGTGGTCAGCCTCGCCGCGACCGCGGCGAAGAGCTTCGGCTACGCCAAGATCGCCTGCGCCTCGACGGGCAACCTGGCCAACTCCGTCGCCGCGCACGCGGCCCGGATGGGCCTGCCGTCCTTCGTCTTCGTGCCCAGCGACCTGGAGCCGGGCAAGATCGTGCAGTCGGCCGTCTACGGCCAGGCGCTCATCGCCGTCGACGGCAGCTACGACGACGTCAACCGGCTGACCAGCGAGCTCGCCGAGACCGACGAGTTCGAGGACACCGCCTTCGTCAACCAGAACGTCCGGCCCTACTACGCCGAGGGCTCGAAGACGATGGGCTACGAGATCGCCGAGCAGCTGGGCTGGCGCATCCCGGCCCAGGTCGTGATCCCGATGGCGTCGGGCTCACTGCTGACCAAGGTCGACAAGGCCTGGCGCGAGCTGGTCGCCGCCGGCATCGTCGAGGACACCGGCTGGAAGGTCTTCGGCGCCCAGTCGGCCGGCTGCGACCCGATCGCCACCGCCTTCGACAACGGCTGGGACGTCGTCAAGCCGGTCAAGCCGACCGGCATCGCCAAGTCGCTGAACATTGGCAACCCCGCCGACGGCCCCTACGCGCTGGACGCCATCCGGCGCACCGGCGGGTCGGTCGGCCGGGTCGGTGACGACGAGATCGTCGCCGGGATCCGTGACCTGGCCCGCACCACCGGCGTCTTCGCCGAGACCGCCGGCGGGGTGACCACCGCGGTGCTGCGCCAGCTGGTCGAGGACGGCCGGCTCGACCCGACCCAGGAGGTCGTCGTCCTCAACACCGGTGAGGGGCTCAAGACCCTCGACCCGCTGCTGCCGGTCGTCGGCCCGTCGCACCACGTGCAGCCGTCGCTGAAGTCGCTGCGCGAGGCCGGCCTCATCGCCTAGACACGCCCGGCGCGACACCCGGTACCACACCGCCGGGGGAGTCGCGACACCGACCAGTGACCTGGGACACCAGTTCCTGTACCGTTCCGCGCGGTTCTACTCCCACGTTCGTGATCGACGGGCGGAAGAGCAAGACCCCGGCCCCTCGATCAGGAGTGGCCGTCCGCACGCACGAAACGTGGGAGCACACGTGGCACAGGGCACCGTGAAGTGGTTCAACGCCGAGAAGGGCTTCGGCTTCATCGCCGTCGACGGCGGTCAGGACGTCTTCGTCCACTACTCGGCCATCCAGATGGACGGCTACAAGAGCCTCGACGAGGGCCAGCGGGTCAGCTTCGAGGTCGTCCAGGGCGAGAAGGGCCCGCAGGCCGACGCCGTCCGCAGCGTCTGAACTGCACAGCCCCGAGGCCCGGTCCCCTGCAGGGGGCCGGGCCTCGCTGCGTTCCCGGGCCCGGGAACAAGCCTCGGCGACCCCCCGTTCTTGCACTCGCACAGGCCGAGTGCCAGACTCCTTACTGGCACTCACGCCTGTCGAGTGCCAATCAGGTCGGAACGGTGAGGTACCGGTACGTGGGCCGCAGGAGCGTCCACGGCGCTGGTGCCGTCCGTCGCGGGCGCCGGACCCGGCCGTGCAGCGATCCACGCTCGGAGGACATCACCACATGGCCAAGATGATCGCGTTCAACGAAGAGGCGCGCCGCGGCCTCGAGCGAGGGATGAACACCCTCGCCGACGCCGTCAAGGTGACCCTCGGCCCCCGTGGCCGGAACGTCGTGCTCGAGAAGAAGTGGGGTGCCCCCACCATCACCAACGACGGTGTGAGCATCGCCAAGGAGATCGAGCTCGAGGACCCGTGGGAGAAGATCGGGGCCGAGCTCGTCAAGGAGGTCGCCAAGAAGACCGACGACGTCGCGGGTGACGGCACCACCACCGCCACCGTGCTCGCCCAGGCCCTCGTCCGCGAGGGGCTGCGCAACGTCGCCGCCGGCGCCAACCCGATGGCCCTGAAGAAGGGCATCGAGAAGGCCGTCGCCTCGGTCTCCGAGTACCTGCTGTCCACCGCCAAGGACGTCGAGACCAAGGAGCAGATCGCGGCCACCGCCTCGATCTCCGCCGCGGACCCGGCCATCGGCGAGCTCATCGCCGAGGCGATGGACAAGGTCGGCAAGGAAGGCGTCATCACCGTCGAGGAGAGCAACACCTTCGGGCTCGAGCTCGAGCTCACCGAGGGCATGCGCTTCGACAAGGGTCACCTGTCGGCCTACTTCGTCACCGACACCGACCGCATGGAGACCGTGCTCGACGACCCGTACATCCTGGTCGTCAACTCGAAGATCTCCTCGGTCAAGGACCTGCTCCCGCTGCTGGAGAAGGTCATGCAGTCCGGCAAGCCGCTGGCGATCATCGCCGAGGACGTCGAGGGCGAGGCCCTCGCGACCCTGGTGGTCAACAAGATCCGCGGCACCTTCAAGTCGGTCGCCGTCAAGGCCCCCGGCTTCGGTGACCGTCGCAAGGCCATGCTCGCCGACATCGCCATCCTCACCGGTGGCCAGGTCATCAGCGAGGAGGTCGGCCTCAAGCTCGACAACGCCGACCTGTCGCTGCTGGGCCGCGCGCGCAAGTTCGTCACCACCAAGGACGAGACGACCATCATCGAGGGCGCCGGTGACGCCGACCAGATCCAGGGTCGCGTCAACCAGATCCGCGCCGAGATCGAGAAGTCGGACTCCGACTACGACCGCGAGAAGCTGCAGGAGCGCCTGGCCAAGCTGGCCGGCGGTGTTGCGGTCATCAAGGCCGGTGCCGCCACCGAGGTGGAGCTGAAGGAGCGCAAGCACCGCATCGAGGACGCGGTGCGCAACGCCAAGGCCGCCGTCGAGGAGGGCATCGTCGCCGGTGGTGGCGTCGCCCTGGCGCAGGCCACCACGGTCGCGTTCGAGAAGCTCGACCTCGAGGGTGACGAGGCGACCGGTGCCAACATCGTGCGCGTCGCGCTCGAGGCCCCGCTGAAGCAGATCGCCATCAACGCCGGCCTCGAGGGTGGCGTCGTGGCGGAGAAGGTCCGCAACTCCGAGACCGGCTGGGGCCTCAACGCCGCCACCGGCGAGTACGTGGACCTGATCGCGGCCGGCATCATCGACCCGGCCAAGGTCACCCGCTCGGCGCTGCAGAACGCCGCTTCCATCGCGGCGCTCTTCCTCACCACCGAGGCCGTCATCGCCGACAAGCCGGAGAAGAACGCCCCGGCCATGGCCGGCGGCGGCGACGGCGGCATGGGCGGCATGGACTTCTGAGTCCACCGCTCGGCGCCAGCTGAGCACTGCACCACCCGCACTGCCCGGCAGGGGCGGTCCCGCACTCGCGGGGCCGCCCCTGTTGGCGTTCCACGGGCCCTCGGGCTCCCGCTGCGGTGATCATGGAGCTGCGGTGACGGCGCGCCGGTGTGACGCGGTGTGTCGCCCCCCCAACGCCATGATCGCCGCGGTGAGGGTCACTCCCGGCTGAAGACGCAGAACTCGTTGCCCTCGGGGTCGGCCAGCACGTCCCAGTGCACCTCGTCGTCCCGGCGGCGGAGGAGGGTGGCGCCCAGCGCGAGCAGCGCGCCGGTGTCGCCGACCACGTCGTGGTGCATGCGGTTCTTCACCGTCTTGCGCTCGGGCACGCGGTTGACCCAGATGCTCGGGCCCGTCCCGGCGGGGTCGACGATCAGCACCGGCTCGGACTCACCGCCGTCGCGGTCGCGCCGGTAGCCCATCGCCGCGCACCACCAGTCGGCCAGCGCCTGGTGGTCGACGGCGTCCAGGCAGAGGTCCAGGAACCGTGCGGGGGAGTCGCCCATGGCCGAGCAGGGTAGGCGGCCGGGGTGACGGTGATCATCGGGACGTCGGGCTGGCAGTACCGCGACTGGCGGGGCCGCTTCTACCCGGAGGCCATGCCGCAGCGGCTGTGGCTGGAGCACCACGCTGCGCACTTCGCGACCGTCGAGAGCAACAACGCCTTCTACCGGCTGCCGGAGAAGAGCACCTTCGAGCGCTGGCGGGAGCGCACCCCGCCGGACTACCGGTGGGCGGTCAAGGGCAGCCGGTTCCTCACCCACATCAAGCGGCTGCGCGACCCCGAGGAGCCCGTGGCCCGGCTGATGGACCGGGTGGCCGGGTTGGGCGACCGGCTCGACGTCGTCCTGCTGCAGCTGCCGCCCACCCTCAAGGCCGACGTCGACCTGCTCAGCGCCTGCCTGGGCCAGTTCCCCGCGGGCACCCGGGTCGCCGTCGAGCCGCGGCACGAGAGCTGGTGGACCGACGACGTCCGGGCACTGCTGGAGCGCTACCAGGCCGCGCTCTGCTGGGCCGACCGCGCCGAGCAGCCGGTCGCCCCGCTGTGGCGCACCGCGGAGTGGGGCTACCTGCGGCTGCACACCGGGGCGCAGGGCTGGGGCTACCCACCCGAGACGCTGCAGCTGTGGGCGCAGCGGCTGGCCGACACCTACGGGGACGACGACGTCCTCGTCTACTTCAACAACGACCCCGGCGGGGCCGCCACGGTCGACGCCGTGACGTTCGCCGAGGCGGTGCGCGCCACCGGCGGCACGCACACCCGGGTGCCGACGGCGGCCGAGGCGAGCGGTGCCGCCTGGCCGCCGAAGCCGCCGCCGAAGAAGCCCCGTCAGAGGACGGCGGCGTCCTCGGCGAACGTCACGCCGAGCTGACCGGAGGCCTGCTCGAGCACGTCCTGGACCGCGAGCGTGTCGGCCAGCGGCATCACCGCGCTCTCGCCCCGCCCGGCCCGCACGCACTCGGTGACCTCGATGAGCTCGTGCGAGTACCCGCCGCCGAGCTGGGGGAGGGTGATCTCCTCGGGCTCGGCGCCGGCCCGGTGCAGCACGATCGTCTGCGGGTGGTGGAAGCGCGGCAGCACGTCGATCCAACCCGCCGTGCCGAACACCCGGGCCTGACCGGGCAGCGCGTTGCGCAGCGAGGTCATCAGCGTCGCCGAGCGGCCGTCCGCGTACCCGAGCAGGAGCGACACCTCGGCGTCGACCCCGGTCTCGAAGGTCGAGCCGGTCGCGGTGACCGTGTCCGGGTCGCCGAGCAGCATCTGGGCGAAGGAGACGACGTAGACGCCGAGGTCGAGCAGTGCCCCGCCGCCGAGCTCCTTGGCGAAGAGCCGGTCGGTGGGGTCGAAGTCGCGCTGCACGCCGAGGTCGGCCTGCACCGAGCGCACCTCGCCGATGGCGCCCTCGGCGATCAGCTCCCGCAGCCGGACGACGGCCGGCTGGAACCGGGTCCACATCGCCTCCATGGCGAAGACACCGGTCTCCCGGGACAGGTCGGCCACCTCCCGGGCGCCGGCCACCGTGGCGGTGAAGGCCTTCTCGACCAGCAGCGCCTTGCCCGCGCGCAGGGCGGCGAGGGCGATCGCGTGGTGCTGCGGGTGCGGGGTGGCGACGTAGAGGACGTCGACCTCGGGGTCGGCGAGGACGTCGGCGTACGAGCCGTGCGCCCGCTCGATGCCGTGCCGGCCGGCGAAGTCCTGCGCGCGCTGCAGCGAGCGCGACGCGACGGCCACCGCCCGTGCGCCCTCGACGACGGCGAAGTCCGCCACCACCTTCTCGGCGATGCGGCCCGGTCCCACGACTCCCCAGCGGATCTCCTCGGTCACGACCCAGACGCTAGCGGGGAGCCGAACCGGAGCAGGTTGCCGTCCGGGTCGACGTGCGCGCCCTCACGCATCCCGTAGGACGTGTCCACGGGCGAGGTCGTGCGCCCCACTCCGGTGGCGACCAGCAGAGCGGCCACCGCGTCGGCGTCCGGCACGTGCAGGAACACCGCCGACGCGGTTCGGAGTGGATCGTGACCGGGCACGACGGCGAGGTGGAGTTCGAGACCGGCCCAGGCGGCGAAGCCGTAGGTGTCGTCATGTCGACTCGTCGAGAAGCCGAGGGCCGCGTAGTGGGCCAGTGCCCGGTCCAGGTCGGCCACCGGGAGGACGGGGGACGCATGCACGTGGACGTCGTCCATGCGTGGAGACTGGCACGGTGGCCGTGCTGATCGACAGTCCCGTGTGGCCCTGGCGGGGGCGCAACTGGTCGCACCTGGTCAGCGACGTCGGCTACGACGAGCTGCACGCCTTCGTGGCCGAGCACCTGGGCATGCCGCGGCGGGCGTTCCAGGGCGACCACTACGACGTCCCGGAGGACCTCTACGACGAGGCGGTGGCCGCGGGCGCGGAGCCGGTGGGCTCCCGGGAGCTGCTCCGGCGGCTGGTGGCCGCCGGGCTGCGGCTCAAGAAGAACGCGCGCGCAGCAGGCTGAGCTCGGCGGTCAGGTTCGCCCGGGCCGGCTCGGCCCACCGCGCCGCGGCCGCCGGCGTCCGGAACAGCGCGGGCAGCGCCAGCAGGTGCTCCAGGACGGCGGTGCGCCCGGCGGTGAACTCGGCGTCGGAGAGGTGCCCGTACTCCTCGCGGACCGCCGTGGCGTAGGCGACGTAGGCCGCCGGCGGGCTCGCCAGCACGGCCAGGTCGGCGTCGCAGAGGACGGCGCCGTTCGCGTCGTCCGGCTCCGGGGCGTGCCCGGCGGTGAGCAGCACCAGCCGCTCCACCTCGTCGACCGTCGCGTCGTCCACCAGGCCGAGCAGGCCGATCCGGGCGCGGGCGGCGCTGGCCTCCTCGTTGTCGCTGCGCAGCGGGTCGTAGGCCACGTCGTGGTACCAGGCGGCCAGCCGGACGGCGGTCGGGTCGGCCGCGGCGTCGCTGAGCTGGTCGACCAGCCCGAGCACGGCGGCCAGGTGCGCGAGGTCGTGGTAGCGGCGGTGCGGCTCGCTCCAGGCGCCGACGACGGCTGCCCACTCGGTGCGCGAGGTGGGGGAGTCACCGGCCAGCGCCGCCCAGTCCTCGAAGTCCACCCCGGCCACGCCGCGAGTCTGGCACGCGGGTCGGCGGCTACCGTCCCGGCCATGACGCAGTCCCCGCCCCCACCGGGCTGGTACCCCGACCCCGCCGGCGGCGCCGGCACCCGCTGGTGGGACGGCCAGGGGTGGACCGAGCACGTCCAGCAGCCCCCGGCCCCCGCGCCCGTACCCGTGCAGCAGGCAGCCCCGCAGGCGTTCCCGCAGGGCGGGGGCTGGCCGCGGTCGGTGCTGCTGGAGCAGCCGGTCCTGGTCGTCAGCCAGAAGACCAAGCTGATCGAGCTGACCAACGAGTACGCCGTGTTCGACGGCAACGGTCAGCAGCAGGGCGCCGTCGTCGAGGTCGGCCAGAGCACCGTGAAGAAGGCGGTGCGGCTGCTGTCCTCCTTCGACCAGTTCCTCACCCACCGGCTCGAGGTGCGCGACGCGACCGGGCCGGTGCTGGTGCTCACCCGGCCGGCGAAGCTGGTGAAGTCGCGCGTCCAGGTGGCCCGGCCGGACGGCTCCCCGGTCGGGGAGATCGTGCAGGCCAACGCGTTCGGCAAGATCCGCTTCGACCTCGTCGTGGGCGGTCAGCTGCTGGGCGCGATCCAGGCGGAGAACTGGCGGGCCTGGGACTTCGCGATCACCGACGGGTCGGGGCGGGAGATCGCCCGGATCACCAAGAAGTGGGAGGGCCTGGCCCGGACGGTGTTCACCACCGCGGACAACTACGTCGTCCAGGTGCACCAGCGGCTGGAGGAGCCGCTGGCCAGCCTGGTGCTGGCCTCGGCGCTCACCGTCGACACCGCGCTGAAGCAGGACGACCGCGGCTTCAACTAGGAGGACCCGCCGCCCCCCACCGTTCGCGAGCTCATGGCGGGACCCTGCGCCGGGGCCGCTCCAGCACGTCACCAGGGGTAGAGTCGGGGACGTCCGGGCCGGGCGACCTGTGTCCCCGGGCTCCACTAGATAACTGCCGCCGCGGAACACCGCCCCGACCTCGGTCGGGGGCTGGAGCCGCGGATGTGCAAACCGCCGCGAGGCGACCAGCGTCCGGCTCGGACCCAGACGCAGAACGGCCCCCGTCCACCAGGACGGGGGCCGTTCGCGTGGAGCCGCTACTCCTCGGTCTGCCCCAGCAGCCAGCCGTGCTCGCCGGCCAGCGCGTTGGCCTCGGCCGGGCCCCACGAGCCGGGCGCGTAGGGGTGCACCTCGGGCCGCTCGTCGAGCACCGGCTGCAGCGCCCGCCAGGTCTGGGCCAGGCCCTCGCTGGTGGTGAACAGCGACCGGTCGCCGACCAGCACGTCGTGGATCAGCGAGACGTAGGGCGCCAGCGGCTCACCGCCGGGGATCTTCGACAGGTCCAGCGACACCCGGGCCGGGGCCATCGCGAGGTCCGGGCCGGGCCGCTTGGCCATGACGTCGATGTCGACCGCGCCGGCCCCGGCGAGCGACAGGGAGATCACGTTGCCGTTGGCCGGCACGTCGTCGACCGGGCCCTTCGGCCGGTGCAGCACCAGGCTCACCCGCTGCTGCTTGGCCGCCATCCGCTTGCCGGTGCGCAGCAGGAAGGGCACGCCGCGCCAGCGGCCGGAGTCGATGAACAGCCGGGCGGCGACGAAGGTGTCGGTGTCGCTGTCGTCCGGCACGCCGTCCAGCTCGCGGTAGCCCTCGAACTGGCCCAGGACGACGTCCTCCGGTGCCAGCGGGCGGAACTTGCCGAGCACCGACTCGCGCGCGGAGAGGATGTCGTCGGCCGAGAAGCTGACCGGTGGCTCCATGGCGACCTCGGCCGCCACCTGGAACAGGTGGGTGACCAGCATGTCCAGGGTCGCGCCGGTGGCGTCGTAGAAGTCGGCGCGGTCGGCGACGTCGAGGTCCTCGGGGACGTCGATCTGCACCTGCGCCACGTGCTCGCGGCTCCAGATGTGCTCGAAGAGCCCGTTGGCGAAGCGGAGCACGTGCAGGTCCTGGGTGCCCTCCTTGCCCAGGAAGTGGTCGATGCGGAAGACCTGGTCCTCGGAGAACACCGAGTGCACGAGGTCGTCGAGCTCGCGGAAGGCGTCGGGGGAGTCGCCGAACGGCTTCTCGTAGACCACCCGGGCGCCCTCGCCCAGGCCGTGGGCGCCCAGCGCGCGGGTGTAGCCGGTGAACGCCTTGGGCGGGAGGGAGAGGTAGTGCACGAGCTGCGCGTCCTCGCCGATCTCCTCGCGGGCGGTGGACAGCACGTCGAGCAGCTGGCCCGGGTCGTCGGCGGTGAAGCCGCCGCCGGCGAAGCGCAGCCGCTTGGCGAAGTCGTCCCAGGGGCCCTCCTCGGGCTTGCGGCCGAACTCCTCGAGGGCGCCGCGCACGTGCTCGACGAACTCCTCGTCGGTGCGCTCGCCCCGGCCGCTGCCGATCAGCCGCCAGTCGTCGGGCAGCAGGCCGTGCTGGGCCAGCTCGAAGAACGCCGGCAGCACCATCCGGCGGGCCAGGTCCCCGGTCGCGCCGTAGAGCACGAAGACGGTCGGGGTCAGTTCGTTCGTCCCGGTGTGGGGCACGGTGCTCCTCTCCTCGACGTCGCAGGGCGGACGCCGGTCGGTCTGGTGGGTTCCCTCGGCGGCTGGTCCCCACGCCAGTGAGGTGGACGTCCCGGAGAGGTCTGTCGTGTGGAACCACGAGCCCGTGGGCAGCAGTCCCGGTGTGAGACCCCATCTTCGTGCATCCCTCGCCGTCCCGTCCGCTGTGGCCGTCCTCCTGCTCGCCGGTTGCGGTGACGACGCGCCGGAGGGCGACGCCCCGGCGTCGTCACCGGCCACCGCGGGGGAGACCACGGTCGCCCCAGGGGGCCAGGCGGGCAGCGACCAGCAGGCCGACCTGTCCTTCGAGGACCAGGAGGGTGACGGCAGCAGCGCCGTCGTCGACACCGTCTCCGCGCCGCAGGGCGGCTTCGTCGTCGTCACGGTCGACGAGGACGACCGGCCGGACGACGGCACCGTGCTCGGCTCGACCCAGCTGCAGGTCGGGACGACGGACGACGTCGAGGTCGCGCTGGAGCCCGCGCTCACCGAGGACACCGACCTCGAGGCGACCCTGTTCGCCGACACCGACGGCAACGGCGAGTTCGACCAGGACACCGACCAGCCGGTGCCCGAGCCGGTCTCCGGTTCCGATGACGACGACGACTCCTCGGACGACTCCGACGTGGTCGACGACGGCGCGGAGTACGCCGTCCGCTGAGCCCTCCTGAGGTGCGTCTGAGGCCCCTCAGACGCACCTCAGGCCCGGCCGACCCGCAGGACTGCGTGGTCGACCGATGCCCGGGCCACCCCCTCAGGACGACCGTTCCTCTCGTTCCACCCGGACGAGATCCAAGGAGACGGTCATGACCCACTACCCGAACGCCGCCCTCGAGGCCGAGCTGGCCTACCGCCGCGAGCAGGTCGCGAAGTCCTTCGCCACCGGCAGCCGGCGTGGTTCCTGGATCGCCCGCCGCCGGCGCGCGCACTGAGCGCGCACGTCGGTGTCCGTGCCCTCTGCCACGATCGGCGCCATGCCGCGCTGGGACGAGGGTCCGCTGGTCGGCCGCGCTGACGAGCTCGCGCGGCTGATGGCGCACGTCGACCGGGCGGTCGAGGGCCGGCCGTCGGCGGTCCTGGTCGCCGGGGACGCCGGCGTCGGCAAGACCCGGCTGCTCGACGAGCTGTCCCGCCGGGCCGCCGAGCGCGGCCTGCGGGTGCTCACCGGCCACTGCGTCGACCTCGGCGACGTCGGCCTGCCCTACCTGCCCTTCGTCGACCTGCTGCGGCCGGTCGTCGCCGACCCCGAGCTGGCGCCCGGGCTGGCCGACCACCCGGTGCTCGCCGGGCTGCTCACCGGCCGGCCGGGTGCCGCGGCGGTCCCCACCGACGAGGTGGACGGCGGCAGCCCGCTGGCCCGCGGCGCGTTCCGCCCCCCGGCGGACGACGGCCGGCTGCAGCTGTTCGAGGCGGTCGCGTCGCTGCTCAGCGACCTCGCCGAGGACCGCCCGCTGCTGGTCGTGCTGGAGGACGTGCACTGGGCCGACCGCTCCAGCCGTGACCTGCTCCGCTACCTGCTCGCCCGGCTGGCCGAGGACCCGGCGGTCGTGGTCGTCGTCTCGTACCGCGCCGACGACCTGCACCGCCGCCACCCGCTGCGGCCGCTGCTGGCCGAGCTCGTCCGGCTGCCCGGCGTCGACCGGCTGGCCCTCGAGCCGCTGCCCGCCTCCGACGTCGAGGCGCTGGTCCGCGGGCTGGCCTCGGCCTCCGGTGGGGTCCCCGCGGCCACCGTCGAGGACGTCGTCGCCCGCGCCGAGGGCAACGCCTTCTACGCCGAGGAGCTGCTCGCCGCGGGTCTGGCCGGCGAGGCGCTGCCGATGGGGCTCACCGACGTCCTGCTGGCCCGGGTCGAGCAGCTGACACCGGCGGCCCAGCAGGTGCTGCGGGTCGCGGCCGTCGCGGGCCGGCAGGTGCGGCACGAGCTGGTCTCCGCCGTCTCCTCGCAGTCGCCGCAGGAGACCGAGCAGGCGCTGGCCGAGGCGGTGCACCACCACCTGCTGGTCGTCTCCGAGGACGGCCGCTACCGCTTCCGGCACGCGCTGCTGCGCGAGGCCGTGCTCGCCGACCTGCTGCCCGGCGAGCGGGTGCGGCTGCACGCCGAGGTCGCCGCGCACCTCGCCGCGCACCCCGGGGCCGGCACCGCCGCCGAGCGCGCGCACCACGCCCGGGAGAGCAACGACCTGCCCGGTGCGTTCAGCGCCTCGCTGGAGGCGGCCGACGCCGCCCGCCGGGTCGGCGCCCCGGCGGAGCAGCTCCAGCACCTGGAGACGGCGCTGGCGCTCTGGTCCGCCGTCCCCGACGCCGCCGAGCGGGCCGGTCGCGAGCAGTGGGTGCTGCTGCTGGACACCGCGGCGGCGGCCCGGGCCATCGGCGAGCTGCACCGCGGTGTCGGGCTGCTGCGCTCGGCCCAGCAGCTGCTCGGCCCCGACGGCGACCCGGAGGCGCGGGCGCGGGTGCACTACACGCTGGCCCAGGCGCTGACCCGGATCGAGGAGGCCGGCGAGGCGCTGCGGGAGAGCACGGCCGCGATGGCGCTGGTGCCCGCCGACCCGCCCTCGCCGGTGCGCACCTGGGCGGCGGCCGCGCACGCCCGCACGCTCTACTCGCTGGGGCGGGTGGCCGAGGGCGACGTCGCCGCGATCGAGGCGCTGGTCGCCGCCGACGCCCTCGGCCTGGACAGCGCGTGGGCCGACACCGCGGTCTCGCTGGCCCGGCTGCAGGACTCCGGCGACCTGCCGACCCTGCGTGCCCGGCTGCACGAGGCCCGTGAGCGCGCCGAGCGGTCCGGTGACCCCGACGTCGAGATGCGGGTCTGGTTCAGCCTGGCGATCGTCGCCTACGAGGCCGGGGAGGTCGCCGAGACGCTCGAGCACGCCGCGGCCGGGCTGGCCCGGGCACGCGCGCTGGGCATGGAGTGGTCCTTCTACGGCGCCGAGCTGCGGCACCTGGAGGTCGTCGCCCGCTACGTCGGCGGCGACTGGGACGGCAGCCTGCGCGCCGCCGACGAGGTGGCCCGGGTGCCGGACATGGCCGCCCACGTGCGGGCCGGCGGCCTGCTGGTGCTGGTCGGGCGGGGCGACCCGCAGGCGCGGCAGCGGCTGGCCTGGGCGCAGGGGCTGGCGACGCGGTGGGACGCCCACGTGCTGCTGATGCTGGCCACCGTCTCCGCGGAGATCGAGCTGGCCGCGGCCGAGGGCGATGCGCGCACGGCGGCCGAGCGCGCCCGCTGGGCCGACGACCGGCTGCACCAGCTGTGGGGCGAGGACCGCCTGGCCACGGTGCGGCTCGTCGCGACCGCGCTGGCGGCGGTCGCGGACGCCGCTGCCGCCGCCCGGCTGGTCGGTGACGCCGAGGCGCTGGCCGGCTGGCAGGCGGAGGCGGAGTCCCTCGCCGACGCCGGCCGGACGGCGGCCCGGGCGCACGACCCGGCGATCGGCGCGGCCGGCCCGGAGGCCCGGGCGTGGGAGGCGCGGCTGGAGGCCGAGGCGCTGCGGGCACGCGGCGTCCCGGCGCCCGAGCAGTGGCGCGCCGTGGTCGAGCTGTTCGGGTACGGCAACGTCTACGAGCAGGCCCGGTCGCGGTTCCGGCTGGCCGAGGCGCTGCTGGCCACCGACGACCGGGCGGGGGCGACGGCCGAGCTGGCCGCCGCGCACGAGGTGGCGGTGCGGCTCGGGGCGGCGCCGCTGCGCACGGCTGTCGAGGCGCTGGCCCGGCGCGGCCGGCTCGAGTTCGCCGGTGCCCCGCGGGCCGTCGACGTGGGCGCCGTCCTCACGCCGCGGGAGCAGGAGGTGCTGGCGCTGATGGCGGCCGGCCGCACCAACCGGCAGATCGGCGCCGAGCTGTTCATCAGCGAGAAGACGGCCAGCGTGCACGTCAGCAACATCCTGGCCAAGCTCGGCGCCGGCGGCCGCACCGAGGCGGTCGCGATCGCCGCGGCCCGCGGCCTGCTGACCGCGAGTTGATCATCGGCGTCCGGCTGCCTCTGCGGGCGTGTCGGGCAGCCACTCGGCGATGATCGGCACCGCGGTGCACGCGTTCCGCCTGCATTGCCGGCGCTGCAGCACGAGCAACGCGCACGGAGGGCGTGCACGAGCGGAGGAGCGCCTCAGAGCATGGTGCGGAGACGCTCCCGGCGGGCGCGCAGCACGTCGACCGACGCCGACGCCGACGGCGGGCCGGGCACCGACTGGCGCAGCTGGGTGTGCACCACGGCCTGCGGGGTCGAGGTCTTGGCCGCGATCCGGTTGACCAGCCGGTTGATCTCCCGGCGCAGCTCGGCGACGTCGCGCCAGCCGTTGCCGGCCACCGGCTCCTCGGGGTGGTCCTCGACCACCATGAAGCCGTCGTCGTCCCCGCGGCGGTGCGAGGCGGCGACCCGGATGCGCAGCTCGTCGTCCCGCTTGGCCAGCAGCTCGGCGGTCTGCGCGGCGGTCAGCAGCCCGGGGATGCCCAGGAAGTCCTCGTCCTCGGGCTCGACCACCGTCGTCCCCGGCGAACCCTCACCGGTGTGCGCCGTCCCGCTGTGCAGCACGTGCGCGAACCGGGCGTCGGCCTCCAGCGCCTCCCACTTCTGCAGCTCACCCTCGCGCGGCTCGCGGGGCGGCAGGTCGAGCGCCTCCAGCTCCTCGTCGGGCTGCGACTTCGGCGGCGGCATGACGTGGTTGCGCTGCTCCTCCATCGACGCGGCCAGCGCCAGCAGCGGCCGCACCGCCGGGAGGAAGACCGTCGCCGACTCGTGCGCCCCGCGGGCACGCACCACGCGCCCGACGGCCTGGGCGAAGAACAGCGGCGTCCGGTAGGAGGTCATCCAGGCCAGGACGGCGGCGCGGGGCACGTCGACGCCCTCGGAGACCATCCGCACGCACACCGCGATCCGGGCCCCGCCGAGGTTGAACTTCTCGATCTTCTTCGACGCTTTCGGGTCGTCGGAGAGGATCAGCTCCGGCGCCTTCCCGGTGACCCGGCGGACGATCTTGGCGTACTCGCGGGCGTCGTCCTGGTCGCTGGCCAGCACCAGCCCGGCGGCGTCCGGCATCCCGGTCTCGCGCAGGTGGGTGATCCGGTCGTCCATCGCGGCGATGACGTGCGGCACCCACTGGCCCTTGGGGTCCAGCGCGGTGCGCCAGGCCTGCATCTCCACCGAGCGGGTGCCGGCCTCGCTCAGCGAGGCGGCGACGACCTCGCCGGCGGAGTTCCGCCACCGCGACGTCCCGGTGTAGGCGGCGAAGACGACCGGCCGGACGACGTTGTCGGCCAGCGCCTCCTTGTAGCCGTAGGTGAAGTCGGCCATCGACATCAGGCCGCCCTGGCCCTCGAAGCCGTCCTCCATGTACCGCACGAACGGGATGCGCTCGTCGGCCTTGGTGCGGAACGGCGTCCCGGTCAGGCAGAGCCTGCGGGCCGCGCGGCCGTAGGCCTCCTCGACCGCCTCACCCCAGGAGAGGCCGTCACCGGCGTGGTGCACCTCGTCCAGGATGACCAACGTCTTCACGCTGGTGGCCCGGGCGGCGTGCAGCATCGGCTTGCCGGCGACCTGGGCGTACGTGGTCACGTACCCCTGCGTGCCGGGGCGCACCGGACCGACGGCGTTGGTCAGGTTGGGGTCGAGCACGATGCCCATCGCGTGCGCCGCGTCGGCCCACTGCATGCGCAGGTGGTCGGTCGGGCAGACGACGATGACGCGGGCGACCTCGCGCTTGGTGAGCAGCCGCTGGGCCAGCGTCAGGGCGAAGGTGGTCTTCCCGGCGCCCGGGGTCGCGGTGACCAGGAAGTCCTTGGGGGAGGACTCCTCGTACTTGCCGAGCGCGGCCTGCTGCCACGCCCGGAGCGGTCGGCTGGTCGTCTGCGGGCCCACGGCCTCCGCTCGCAATGCACTCCCCATGTCGGGGTCCATCTTGGTCGGCGGAGGGGCAACACGCCCAACCGGGTACCTCCCGCGCGCGTCCGGACCGACGACGTATAGGACGCCGCCGCACCCGGTCTGACCTGCACGTTCAGCCGGACGGCGGGCGGACTGTGGCGCTCGTCATGCCCGTGCCGGACCGACCCGTCACGCCCCGCCGGTCCCGTCGTCCCCAACCGCACCGCAGGGGGTCGGCGGGCCGTAGGATCGGCCCGGCTCCTCGACCAGGAAGCCCCTCCGGTGCGGACGGCCGCGGCACACCCAGCCGCCCTCCAGCACCGCCTCCCGTACCGAGAAGCCGCTTCCTGGAGTCCTGCCGTGACCTCGTCCCTCGTCGCCACCCCTGCCCTCGCCCAGCGCCTGCGCGGCGTCGCCAGCTCCCCGGTCCGCGACCTCCTGGCGCTGCTCGACCGCCCCGAGGTCGTCTCCTTCGCCGGCGGCCTGCCCGCGCCCGAGCTGTTCGACCTCGAGGGCATCCGCGCCGCCTTCGCCGCGGTGCTGTCGACCCCGGCCGGCCGCCGGCACCTGCAGTACGCGCCCACCGAGGGCAACCGCGACCTGCGCACCCAGGTCGCCCGGCGGATGACCGGCCGCGGCCTGCCCACCGGGCCCGACGACCTGCTCGTCACCACCGGCTCGCAGCAGGCGCTGACCCTGCTCGCGACCGCCCTGCTCGACCCGGGCGCCGTCGTCGCGGTCGAGGACCCGACCTACCTCGCGGCGCTGCAGTGCTTCCAGCTCGCCGGCGCCCGCGTCGTCCCGGTCCGCTCGGACGACGACGGCATCGACCCCGACGCGCTGGCCGACGTCCTGGCACGTGAGCGGCCGACGCTGCTCTACCTGGTCCCGACCTTCGCCAACCCGACCGGGCGCACCCTGCCGCTGGAGCGCCGGGCCGCGGTCGCGGAGCTCGCCGCCCGGCACGGCACCTGGGTGGTCGAGGACGACCCGTACGGCGAGCTGCGCTACCGCGGGGCGCACGTGCCGGCGCTGGCGGCCCAGCCGGGGGCCGAGGACCGCGTCGTCCACCTGGGCAGCTTCTCCAAGGTCGCGGCGCCGGGCCTGCGGCTGGGCTGGCTGCGGGCACCGGCCGAGCTGCTGCGCGCCCTCACCGTCGCCAAGCAGGCCGCCGACCTGCACACCTCGACGATCGACCAGGCCGCCGCCGCGCACCACCTGGCGACCGTCGACCTGGACGCGCACGTCCGGCGGCTGTGCGCCGCCTACGCCGAGCGCCGGGACGCGATGGTCGCCGCCCTGCCCACCGCGCTGCCGGCCGGCAGCACGTGGAGCGACCCGGACGGCGGCATGTTCGTCTGGGCGCGGCTGCCCGGCGCCGTCGACACCGCCGACCTGCTGCGGACGGCGCTGGGCCACGACGTCGCGTTCGTGCCCGGCGCCCCGTTCTTCGCCGGGACGCCGGACCGCGCGACCCTCCGGCTGTCGTTCACCACCAATTCACCCGCCCGGGTCACCGAGGGCATGGCCCGGCTGGGCCGCGCCCTCCGGACCTGAGCGCACGACGAGATGCGCCCCGCTGCTGGGTCCGCGATCGGGGACCCAGCAACGGGGCGCATGTCGGTGCGAAACGGGGCCTCAGTCGGCGGGCTCGTCCACCCAGTCCGGGCCGTTGACCTCGCCCGGGCCGGCCAGGTCGGCGGCGTCCACGATCGTGTACGCGTAGCCCTGCTCGGCCAGGAAGCGCTGCCGGTGCGCGGCGTACTCGCTGTCCAGGGTGTCGCGGGAGACCACGGTGTAGAAGTGCGCCTGCCGGCCGTCGGCCTTGGGCCGCAGCACCCGGCCGAGGCGCTGGGCCTCCTCCTGCCGCGAGCCGAACGTCCCGGACACCTGCACCGCGACCGCGGCCTCGGGCAGGTCGATGGAGAAGTTGGCGACCTTGGAGACGACCAGGGTCTTGATCTCGCCGGTGCGGAAGGCCTGGAACAGCCGCTCGCGCTCCTTGTTCGTCGTCGACCCCTGGATCACCGGGGCGTCCAGGGCCACGCCGAGCTCGTCGAGCTGGTCGAGGTAGGCGCCGATGACCAGCTTCTGCTCGTCGGGGTGCCGGTCGAGCACCCGGCGGATCACCGGCAGCTTCGACTGGGCGGTCGCCGCGATGCGGTAGCGCTCCTCGGGCTCGGCGACCGCGTAGGTCATCCGCTCCTCGTCGTCCAGGCTGACCCGCACCTCGACGCACTCGGCCGGCGCGATGTACCCCTGCGCCTCGATGTCCCGCCAGGGGGCGTCGTAGCGCTTGGGCCCGATGAGCGAGAAGACGTCGTCCTCGCGCCCGTCCTCGCGCACCAGCGTCGCGGTCAGCCCGAGGCGGCGGCGGGACTGCAGGTCGGCGGTGAGCCGGAAGATCGGCGCCGGGAGCAGGTGGACCTCGTCGTACACGATCAGGCCCCAGTCCTGGGCGTCGAACAGGTCCAGGTGCCGGTACTCGCCCTTCCGGCGGGTGGTGATCACCTGGTAGGTGGCGATGGTGACCGGCCGGATCTCCTTGCGCTCCCCGGAGTACTCGCCGATCT
The DNA here is from genome assembly GCF_014195485.1 of Modestobacter versicolor. Lineage (NCBI taxonomy): Bacteria > Bacillati > Actinomycetota > Actinomycetes > Geodermatophilales > Geodermatophilaceae > Modestobacter > Modestobacter versicolor. Next base: position 2,496,250 of record NZ_JACIBU010000001.1, on the reverse strand, counting down.
CCTCCTCGGTCAGCGACGTGCGCGCGATCAGCTCGCGCTTCCACTGCCGGCCGGAGACGGTGTTGGTGACCAGGATCAGCGTGGTCGCCTTGGCCTCGGCCATCGCGGCCGCGCCGACCAGGGTCTTGCCCGCACCGCAGGGCAGCACGACGACGCCCGAGCCACCGGCCCAGAAGCCGTCGACGGCCTCCTGCTGGTAGTCGCGCAGGTGCCAGTCGGCCTGGTCCAGCTCGATCGGGTGCGCCTGCCCGTCGACGTAGCCGGCGAGGTCCTCGGCCGGCCAGCCGACCTTGAGCAGCGCCTGCTTGAGCCGGCCGCGCTCGGAGGGGTGGACGACGATCGAGTCGGCGTCGATGCGGGCGCCGAGCATCGGGGCCACCCGCTTGCTGCGGACGACCTCCTCCAGCACGGCCTTGTCGGTGCTGGTCAGCGTCAGCCCGTGCACCGGGTGGTTGGCCAGGGTCAGCCGGCCGTAGCGGTCCATCGTGTCGGCGACGTCGACCAGCAGGGCGTGCGGCACGGGGTAGCGCGAGTACCGGACCAGCGCGTCGACCACCTGCTCGGCGTCGTGCCCGGCGGCGCGCGCGTTCCACAGCGCCAGCGGCGTCACCCGGTAGGTGTGCACGTGCTCGGGGGAGCGCTCCAGCTCGGCGAACGGGGCGATCGCCGCCCGGCACTCCTTGGACAGCGGGTGGTCGACCTCGAGCAGCAGCGTCTTGTCGGACTGGACGATCAGGGGGCCGTCGCTCACGCGTTCGCATCCTTCGGCTGGGGGCTCCGGCGCAGACGTCGCGCGCGGACTGTCCACGGTAACGCCGCGGGACGACGTCCCCTTCCGGTCGACGGTGTGCAGCCCACCTCACGCCGGCCCGGCAGCCCGAAGATGGCCATCTCCGGGGCCCGCGACGCCCCGAAGATGGCCATCTCCGGGGTCAGGACGAGGCCGGAGATGGCCATCTCCGGGGGAGGAGGGGTCAGGTCCAGGCGGTGCGGCGCAGCGGCGGCTGCGCGCCGCCGGTCTTCTGCAGCAGCACCTGGTTCACGCCCATCTCGCCGGACTCGAAGGTCAGCGCGCTCGCGGCCATGTACAGCCGCCACACCCGGGCCCGGCCCTCGCTGGTCGCGGCGACCGCGGCGTCCCAGTTCTCCTCCAGCCGCTGCACCCAGGCCCGCAGGGTCAGCGCGTAGTGCTGGCGCAGCGCCTCGACGTCCAGCACCTCCATCTCCCGGCTCTCCAGCAGCCCGACGGTCTCGCCGAGCCCCAGCAGCTCGCCGTCGGGGAAGACGTAGCGGGCGATGAAGGTGTCCGGGTTCCAGGTCGAGGTGCCGGCGTTCCAGTTGATCGCGTGGTTGAGCAGCCGGCCGCCCGGGCGCAGCAGCCGGGTCAGCTGGGCGACGTACTCGGGCATCTGCGCGCGGCCCACGTGCTCGGCCATGCCGATCGAGCTGATCGCGTCGAACGGCTCGTCCTCGACGGCGCGGTAGTCCTGCACCCGGATGTCGACCCGGTCGGTCAGGCCGGCCTCGGCGACCCGCTTGCGGGCCATCCGCGCCTGCTCCTCCGACAGCGTGATCCCGACGACCTCGGCGCCGTAGCGCTGGGCGGCGTGGATCGCCATCGAGCCCCAGCCGCAGCCGACGTCGAGCAGCCGCGAGCCCGGGGCCAGCCCGAGCTTGCGGCAGACCAGGTCGAGCTTGGCCTCCTGGGCGGCGTCCAGGCCGGTGTCCGGGGTGGCCCAGACGGCGCAGGAGTAGACCATCGAGGGCCCGAGCACCAGGGAGTAGAAGTCGTTGCTGACGTCGTAGTGGTGCGAGATCGCCGCGGCGTCCCGCGCCCGGGAGTGCCGGTGCCCGGTGCCGAGCGGGGCCTCCTCGGCCGGGGGCGCCGGCTCCGGGCCGATGGCGCCCAGCCGCAGCGCGGTGCCCAGCAGCGCCAGCCGGTCGCGCCAGGTCGGCTGGGACGGCGGGCCGCCCTGGGCCAGCCGGCCGTCGGTGCGCAGCGCGGTGAACGTCGCGAAGACGTCGTCCTCCATGTCGATCTCGCCGGCGACGTAGGCCCGGCCGATGCCCAACTGCCCCGGCGACCACAGCATCCGGCGCAGCGCCCGCCGCGACCGCACCGCCACCACGGGCGCACCCGCGGGGCCGGCGATCGAGCCGTCCCAGCCGCGCAGCCGCACCGGCAGCTCGCTCGTCCCGAGCACCGCGCCCAGCGCCTCCGCCAGCCGGTCGGCGACCGTCTTCCTGCCTGCCATCCCTGCACCTCCGCCCTCGGGCGCGACGCGCTGCCCGTCCTCCCGGGCAGTGGTTGCGCGCACCAACTGCCTCGCGCAACACCGAGCTGGTCGAAGATCATCCCGGATCCGGCGGACCGTGGGAACAGAGATCAGGACGGCGAGGCGGCGTCCTCGGCGTCGACCAGCGCGACCGAGGTGATCCGGTGGACGGCGAAGGTCCGGCTCTCGCCGCGGCCCTCGTCGAAGCCCTGCAGGAACCCGCCCACCAGCGAGACCGGCTGGACGATCCGCTGGCTGCCGCTGCCCTGGGCGTCGACGTAGCCCAGCCACACCGGCAGGCTCTCCCGGACCGCCCGGGACAGCAGCTCCAACGTGCTCGCGGTGGTCACGCCGGGCACCTGGCGCACCGGGTCGGTGCGGCGGGCGGCGAGCGCGGCGTCCCCGGCGCGGATCTCCCGCACCGTCGCGGCGACGTCGCCGGGGGCCAGCGGCCGCGGCCCGCTGGGGGTGGAGCCGGTGGGCCGCCGGCCGGCCGCGCGGGCGGGGGCCGCGGGCCGGGTCAGCACCGCACCGCCCGCGGACTCGCCGGCCGGGGCGTAGCCGGCGGCCCGCAGCACCGCCAGCACCTCCTCCGGCGGCAGGCCGCTGACCAGCACGCCGGGGGCCAGCCGGCGCAGCTCCGCGTTGGCGGTGCGCCGGTCGCTGAGCACCTGGGAGACCAGCCCGTGGTCGTCGGAGCGCACGTAGCACTCGATCGCGCCGACCCGCAGCCGGCCGTGCTGGCGGGCGACGTCGTCGACCAGGTAGTCCAGCGCCTGCGGCACCGGGGTGCGCGAGGCGCGGGTGAAGAAGTCGTGCAGGTCGGACGCCGACCAGCCGGCGTCCAGCGAGCGCCGGATGCTGGCGTCGGAGACCCGGAACACCGTGGCACCGCCGGAGGACTCCACGTCGGCGACGACGGCCAGGGTGGCGGCCAGGTCGGCGACCAGCGGGCCGGGGGCGATCAGCGACAGGTCGGGCTGGGCCAGCACGTGGTCGACCGGCTCGGGCAGCAGACCCCGCATGCCGTCGGCCGCGCCGTCCTCGCCGCCGGCCAGCAGGCCGCGCCCGCCGCTGCTCAGCACGCCGCTGACCGCGACGCCCAGCCGCTCGGCCTCGGCGAGCAGGTCGGGCACCGGGGCCAGCCGGTCGGCCCGGCGCGGGGTGCGCCAGCGCAGCAGCGCCACCAGCTCGGGGGCCACCAGGCCCTGCCCGGGCGGGAACTCGGCGAGCACCGACAGCGCGGAGCGGCGCAGCACGGGCGCGGTCTGCCGGACGACGTCGGGGGAGAGGACGTTGACCGCCTTGCCGGCCACGTCCCGCTGGCCCACCAGGGAGATCAGCCGCACGCTGGTCAGCCAGCCGTCGGCGAGCACGGCCCACCGGTCGGCGAGGTCCTGCTCCCGCCAGGCGTCGTAGGCGCGGGTGGGCAGCCACTCGTCGCGCTGGGCTCCACCGACGTCGAGCAGGCCGGCGGAGTGCGCCACCTCCACCAGGAAGGCGATGTCGCCCTCGGAGACGTGCAGCTCCTTGGCCAGCCGCTTCTGGTCGCGCACACCGAGCCCGCCGCTGCGCAGCAGCCCGGCCGGCTCCTCCTCCAGCGCGGTGAGCACGTCGCTGACCCGGCCGATGACCTCCAGCGCGGCACCCGCCGCCTGCCGGTCGACGACCGCCGGCTCGCGCCGGCTGACCTCCGGCTCCGGGCGCACCCGCGGCGGCCCCAGCGGCTGGTCACCGCGCAGCGCCAGCCCGATCTCGCGGGGCAGCTCGACGTTGACCGCGTCGATCCGGGCGAGCAGGCCGGCCTGCAGCAGCCGGCGGGCCGGGCTCAGCGACCCGGCGGTGCTGTCGGGCAGGTGGCCGACCGGTCGGTCGCCGCTGAGCCGCTCGAGCACGGTGCGCTCGTCGGGTGCCAGGTCGGCCAGGACGGCGGGGAGGTCGCGGGGGAGCGGCACCCGCAGGTCGGCGGCCCGCCGGCCGAGCCCCGCCGGGTAGCGGACCGCGCGGCGCACCGGCTCCGGGGCGTGCAGCTCGTCGTCGCCCCACAGCAGCGCCCGCGTCGCCAGCGTCTCGACGGCGGCGTCGATCGCCTCGACCGGGACGCCGGGCAGCAGGCCGGGCAGCTCGGTGCGGGGCACGCCGTCGGTGGGGGAGAGGAGCACCGCGTCGAGCACCTGGAGGGTCGCGGCGTCCAGCTCGTCGAGGGCGCGGTCGACCGAGACGGGGACCGCGAGGCGGGTGGCGAGGCCCACCACGTCGGAGGGCGCGGGGCGCGCGACGTCGGGCCGGGCCACCAGGAGGGCGCCCAGCTGCTCGTCGGTGCGGGTGCGCAGCCAGGCGGCGAGCGTGGCGGGCTGGTCCGGAGACATCCGGTCCACGTTACGTCGGGCGGTGGTGGTGCTGCTCCGGCGGCCGGTTCTGGGACCATCCCCGGGTGCCCGCCCTCGACGACCCGCAGACCCGCACCGCCGTCGACGCGCTCCGCGCCGGGGCGCTGCGCTGGCTCGCCGGCGGGGTGCTCGCCGTCGTCCTCGGGCTGCTGATGGGGGCGGCCGTCGTCCGGATCGTGGAGAACGGCGGCTCCCGCCCGCCGTTCGCCGGCCTGATGGTCGTCGCGCTGGTCGCCGGCGGGGTCGCCGTCACCGTCGTCGGGCTCGGCTCGCTGGTGCGCGTGCGGCGGTGGACCGCCGCGCTGGCCCGCACCGAGTGGCGCAGCGGGCTGCTGCGGATCGCCGGCCCGGCGGTGCTGCAGGTCGAACCGCTGGGCTTCGACGAGTTCACCGACGAGCCGCTGCGGCTGCAGCTGATGTCCACGGCGGTGTGGCGGACCCGGGCGGTGCAGCAGCTCAACGGCGCCGACGTCAGGTACGCCGAGGTGTCCGAGCAGGAGTGGCTGCTCACCGCCGACGGGGCCGGCACCCTCTACGGAGCCCGGGCCGCCCGCCGCCGCTGACCCGCCCGGGCGACACGACGGGGAGTGCGGCGTGCACCGGAGGCGTGCGGCACGCGAAGATGGGCACCGAGGTACCCCGGGGAGCTGACCCGGGACCGCACCGCCGATGGAGGCCCGATGTCCAAGCGCAAGGAGAAGCACGCCCACCTGGTCGAACCGACCTGGGGGACGTCGGAGGGCGACGGCCCGCCGGTCACCGAGCTGGTCAGCGAGATGGCCGGTGGCCTCTCGCCGTTCGGTGAGGACCACGCCTTCCCGCTCCCGCCGGAGCGGCTGCGGTACGCGCACCCGACCGACCGCCCGAACCGGGCCGGCCTGATGGCGGGCGAGGACCGGTGATCGCACCCGCGCTGCCGTCCTACAGCAGCGGCACCTCCACGGTGCCCCTGCTGGGCGACACGATCGGGGCGGACCTCGATCGGACGGCAGCGCGGGTGGGTGACCACGAGGCGCTGGTGGAGTGCGCCTCGGGTCGCCGCTGGACCTACCCGGAGCTGGTCGCCGAGGTCGACGCGTGCGCGCTCGGCCTCGACGCCCTCGGGGTGGCCAAGGGCGACCGGGTCGGCATCTGGGCGCCCAACTGCGCCGAGTGGGTCTTCGTCCAGTACGGCACGGCGAAGCTCGGCGCCGTCCTGGTCAACATCAACCCGGCCTACCGCACCCACGAGCTGGCCTACGTGCTGCGCCAGGCGGGCATCTCGGTGCTGGTCGCGGCGCCGCAGTTCAAGACCAGCGACTACCGGGCGATGGTCGACGAGGTGCGCGAGGACTGCCCGGAGCTGCGCACCGTGGTCTTCCTCGGCGACCCGGAGTGGGAGCAGCTGCTGGCCGACGGCCGGGCCGCCGACCACGCGCTCCTGGACGAGCGCGCCGCCCAGCTGTCACCCGACGACCCGATCAACATCCAGTACACGTCCGGGACGACGGGCTTCCCCAAGGGCGCCACGCTCACCCACCACAACCTGCTCAACAACGGGTTCTTCGTGGGCGAGGGCTGCGGCTACACCGAGGCCGACCGGGTCTGCATCCCGGTGCCCTACTACCACTGCTTCGGCATGGGCATGGGCAACCTGGGCTGCACCTCGCACGGCGCGACGATGGTCATCCCGGCCCCCGGCTTCGACCCCGCGCTGACCCTGCAGGCCGTGCAGGACGAGCGGTGCACCTCGCTGTACGGCGTCCCGACGATGTTCATCGCCGAGCTGGCCCTGCCGGGGTTCGCCGACTACGACCTCTCCAGCCTGCGCACCGGGATCATGGCCGGCTCGCCCTGCCCGGTCGAGGTGATGAAGCGGGTGGTCGACGAGATGGGCATGACCGAGGTGACCATCTGCTACGGCATGACCGAGACCTCCCCGGTCTCCACCCAGACCGGTGCCGACGACGACCTGGACCGGCGCACCTCCACCGTCGGGCGGGTGCACCCGCACCTGGAGGTCAAGGTGGTGAACCCCGAGACCGGGCTGACCGTGCCGCGCGGGGAGACCGGCGAGTTCTGCACCCGCGGCTACTCGGTGATGCTGGGCTACTGGGACGAGCCGGAGAAGACCGCCGAGGTGCTCGACCGGGCCCGCTGGATGCACACCGGCGACCTGGCGGTGATGGACGCCGAGGGCTACCTGAACATCGTCGGGCGGATCAAGGACATGGTCATCCGCGGCGGGGAGAACGTGTACCCGCGCGAGGTGGAGGAGTTCCTCTACACCCACCCGGACGTCGTCGACGCCCAGGTGATCGGCGTCCCGGACGAGCGGTACGGCGAGGAGCTGATGGCCTGGGTGCGGCTGCGCGAGGGCGCCGAGCCGCTGACGGTGGAGGGGCTGCGGGCGTTCTGCGCGGGCAAGCTCGCCCACTACAAGGTGCCCCGCTACCTCAAGGTCGTCGAGGCGTTCCCGATGACGGTGACCGGCAAGGTGCGCAAGGTCGAGATGCGCGAGGTGTCGGTGGCCGAGCTGGGCCTGGAGTCCGCCGCGGCGATCCGGAACGCCTGAGGCCGGTCAGGCCTTCGACCTCGCGCTGCCCGCCGGGGCCAGCCGGGTGATCGCCTTGGACGCCAGGTTGCCGCCGACCACCCAGACCAGCGCGGCCAGCGCGGTGTTCACCGTCTCGGCGATCTTGGGGTCCGAGGGGTTGAACAGGCCCTCGGTGAACCCGCCCAGCGAGCGGCGGACGCCACCGGTGAACTCGACCAGCGGGTTGGCCGGGTTCGCCTCGAAGAACACGAAGACCGCGTAGAGCAGGATCAGCCCGCCGACCACCGACGCCACCAGCCGCACGGCGGCAGCGAGCATGGTCAGGACCGAGCCGGTGGCCGAACGGATCATGCAGGCATGGTGCACCGGCGGGCCGGCGCACGCACCACCGGACCGGGCGCGGGTCAGGCCCGCAGCACCAGCTCCGCGCCGAGCCCGCAGACCGCGACCAGCACCACCAGACCGGTGAGCAGCGCCGCGGCCCGAGGTGCCCGGGCGTCGGCACCGGCCCGGGCCGCCCGCTCGGCGTCCCGCTGCCGGCGCGGACCGAGCAGCCCGAGGACGGCGAGCCCGGCGACGGCGACCAGGGCCGTGGGGACGACGAGCAGCAGCTCCTCGTGGACGGCGGCGCCCCGCGCCAGCAACCCGGCCACCACCAGCACGCTGAGCCCGGTGCGCTGCCAGGCCAGCGCGGTGCGCGCCGGCTGGGTCTCCGCCGGGCCGGTCACCCGCGGACGACCTCCACGACCACCAGCACCAGCAGCGCGACCACCACGACCGCGACCAGCCCGGTGACCCAGCCGGCGAGGGGGCCGGCCGGCAGCGGCTCGTCCGCGGCGATCGCCGCCTCGTTGCGGACGTAGCGGCGGTACCCGGCCAGGGCGGTGCCCAGCCCGCCCAGCAGCAGGCCGACGGAGACGACCGGCCCGCCCGCGGGCACGCCGAGCTCGGGCACGAACTGGGTCATCGCCACCCCGCCCGCGACCAGGGCCAGCGCGGTGCGCAGCCAGGCCAGCAGGGTGCGCTCGTTGGCCAGGCTGAAGCGGTAGTCGGGGTGCCGTGGCGGGGGCGGCGGAGCCGCGGACGACGACACGGGCGACAGCGTAGGGGCGGCCCGGAAAGCGGCGGCGGCAGCCGCGACGCGCCGTCTAACCTGGCGGGAGCGCGGCCGGTCAGCCGGTCGGCGCACCCCCGTCCACGACGGCCGGGGTCAGGACGACTGACTGAGGGATCGACGTGCCCAGCGGCAAGGTGAAGTGGTTCAACCCGGAGAAGGGCTTCGGTTTCCTGGCCCGCGAGGGCGGATTGGACGTCTTCGTGCACAAGGACGCGCTGCCGGCCGGCACCGAGGAGCTGAAGCCCGGTCAGCGCGTCGAGTTCGGCATCGTCGCCGGCCGCCGCGGTGACCAGGCCCTGCAGGTGCAGGTGCTCGACCCGCTGCCCTCCGTCGTCGCGGCCACCCGCAAGAAGCCCGACGACCTGGTGCCGATCATCGAGGACCTGATCAAGCTGCTGGACGGCGTCTCCGAGGGGCTGCGGCACGGCCGGCACCCGGACAAGGCGATGGCCCGCAAGGTCGGCTCGGTGCTGCGCGCCGTCGCCACCGACCTGGAGGGCTGACGCTCAGCCGGTGGGCGACCCGCTCGGGCCGGTCTCCGGCCCGCCGACGCTCGCGCGGATGAAGCCGACCGGCCAGGCCCCGGACAGGCCGCTGCAGGCGTCGGGGTCGGAGGCCTCCACCACGACGAGGTAGAAGGTCGGCGGCACGACGTCGGACGTCGTGATCTCGCTGAACGTCGCCTCGCCCGCGGGGACGTCGACCTCGCCGAGGATCTCCTGCAGCTCCTCGTCGAAGACCTGCACGCTCCAGCCGGCCTCGGCGACCGCGTCGGACACCGTCAGCTCGATGGTGGTGTCCGGCGCGACCTCGAGGATCGGCGGCGCGGTCTGGTACCGCTGGCCGTCGCCGTCCAGGCAGTACTGCGTGGGGTCGGCGCTGATCTCGTCGCCGCCGGCCTGCACGGTCAGCGTCGGGACCGTCGACCCGCCGTCGCCGTCGCCGGTGCCGGACGCCGGCTCGCCGCAGCCGGCCAGCACCCCCAGCCCGGCGAGCAGTGCCACCCCGGTCGATGCCCGTCCTGCCGCGGTCACGTCCGTGCCTCCCGATCGACGGTGCGCGTGCCCCGGCGGCTGCGCAGGCTCCAGAGGGTGAGGCCGACGGCGAGCACGAGCAGCGCCGCGGCCACGGTGAAGCCGAGCCAGCCGGTGGTCGGCAGGGCGATGGCCAGCGCGCCGCCGAGCACCCAGGCCAGCTGCAGCCAGGTCTCCGAGCGCGCGAAGGCCGAGGCCCGCAGGCTGTCGGGCACCTCGCGCTGGATGATCGCGTCCAGCGCGGCCTTGCCCAGCGCGTTGGCGACGGCGGCGACCCCGGCGACCAGCGCCGTCGTCCAGAGGCTGAACCAGAAGGCGGCCACCACGGTGATCGCGGCGGCCGTGCCGGCGGCGGCGAGCACCACCCGGTCGGGGCTGGTGGTGTGCAGCCGCGCGCCGATGCCGGTGCCCAGGAAGCTGCCGGCACCGGCGGCCGCGGCGATCCCGCCGAGCGCGACGGTCGCCTCCCAGCCGCCGTCCACCGTGGCCTGCACCAGGAACGCGGAGAAGATCGTCAGGAAGCCGCTCAGCCCGCGCAGCGCGGCGGTCGCCCGCAGCGCCGTCACCACGTGCGGCGTCGTCGCGTTGCGCCGGCCGGGCACGGTCAGCGGGGCGGTGCGCAGCACGTCGGCCGGCTCCTCCTCGCCCGGGACGTCGACGTGCCCGGGCAGCCGGACGGCGAGGACGGCGGCGACCGCGAAGACCGCCGCGGTCGCCCCGAGCTCCCAGCCGAACCCGAGCAGCGCGGCGATGCCCGCGCCGAGCGCGCCGAGCACACCCCCGGCCGCCAGCCCGAACACCGACATCCGGGCGTTCGCCGAGGTCAGCGACAGCGCCGGCGGCAGCACCCGCGGGACCACCGCGGCGCGGAGCACGTTGAAGGCCTTGCTGAGCACCAGCACGCCCAGCGCCGCCGGGTAGAGCGCCAGGTCGTCGTGGTGGGCGGCCATCAGCACGGCGAGCGCGGCCCGCCCGGCCAGGCTGCCGGCCAGCGCCCAGCGGCGACCGCGCTGCAGCCGGTCCAGCGCCGGGCCGATCACCGGGGCGACCAGCGCGAACGGCGCCATGGTGACCAGCAGGTAGAGGGCCACGTTGCCGCGCTGCGCGTCGGAGGCCGCGGCGAAGAAGAGGGTGCCGGCCAGTGAGACGGCGATCATCGCGTCGCCGGCCATGTGCAGCGCGTTGACCCAGAACAGGCCGGTCAGCCCGCTGTCCGCGGCACCGTCGGCCCGGCCGTACGCCCGGACCCGGCGGACCGCGGCCCCGCTGAGCTCGCGGGTCCGCGAGGCGGCGACCCGGGTGACGGTGACCCGCGGCGGCCGTGCCCCCAGCCCGGAGGGGGACGGCCCGGTGGCCCCCAGCCCGGGGGCGGACGGCCCGGTGGCGGCCGGCCCGGGCGGTGGCGCGGGGTGCCCCGGGTCGGTCGGGGTGGCGTCCGCGAGCCGGCCGGCGACCGGCAGCGGCCGGGTCTGCTGGCGGCGGACGCCCAGCGGGGTGGTCTCCGGCCCCGGGTCGGGTGCCCCGCCGGACCGACGGCGCCGTCGGGCGCGCGGAGCGGGGGAGTCGGGCACCCGCCCATGGTGCCGCAGCTGCCTGAGGACGCGGTCGGCCAGCACCCCGGGGGCGCGCCGGGCCGTCTCTTGGTGGCATCCGCGACAATGGGGGCGTGTCCGACTCCGCGTTCTCCGCTGCCCATGGCTCCTCCCCGGACGACGTGCTGGCTGCCGCGGTCGAGCAGGCCCGCGCGGCGGCGGTCGAGACCGCCGGTGACGCCGCCGTCGTCGGTGACCACCTGGGCGTGACCGCCGAGGTGCTGGCCTCCGACGGCGACCCCTCGCTGGGCACCGTGGTCACCCACTCCTTCGCGGCGGCGCTGCCCGGTTACGTGGGCTGGCACTGGGCGGTGACGCTGGCCCGGGTGCCCGGCGACGACGCCGTCACCCTCGACGAGGTCGTGCTGCTGCCCGGTGACGCCGCGCTGCTCGCCCCGGCCTGGGTGCCGTGGCACGAGCGGCTGCGCCCCGGCGACCTGACGGTCGGCGACGTGCTGCCCTCGACCGAGGACGACCCCCGGCTGGTGCCCAGCTACCTGGCCGACGACGACTCCGCCGAGGACCCGGCCGGCCGGGTGGTCGCCGAGGAGATCGGCATCGGCCGCGAGCGGGTGCTGTCGGTGGAGGGCCGGCACGAGGCCGCCGAGCGGTGGCGCGAGGGCGACTTCGGCCCGCGGTCGGCGATGGCCCGGCACGCGCCCGGTCCGTGCGCGACCTGCGGCTTCTACCTGCCGCTGGCCGGCTCGCTGCGGCTGTCCCTGGGTGCGTGCGCGAACGGCTACTCGCCCGCCGACGGGCACGTGGTGGCCGCGGACTACGGCTGCGGCGCGCACAGCCAGGCGACCCTGGAGCGCACCGACGGCGACCCCGCCGAGGTCACCCGGACGGCGCGATACGACACCGCGGACTTCGACGTCATCTGAGCCGGTGGCCGCCCAGGCCGTGCCCTGACCCGGTCGGGCCCCGGTGGCTCAGTCGCGGCGGAGCTGCCCCTGCCAGCGCATGAGCGCCAGGCCGAGGACGGCGAGCACGATCGCGGCGACGCAGGTCCAGGTCCACACCCGGTCGACCCGGTCGCCCAGCACGAGCAGCACCACGAGGGCGACCGCCCACACCGCGATCCCGACCAGGACCACCCGGGCGGTGTCGACTCGCAGGGGCGGCGGCGAGGGCCGGGTGGGCGCGGGCACGGTCAGACCATAGGCGGCTGCACCGCTGGTCGGGACGCCGGTCGGCCCGGCGTGCCCGGCTGGTGTGGCACGCTGTCGCCGCTCGTTGCCACCTGCACCGGGCGGTCCGCCGGGAAGCCGACCCGGCGGGGTCGCGCCGGTCGCCGTCCCCGGGGGTCCCTCCATGCCCGACAAGTCCCGTCCCGCCCGCACGCCCGCGAAGGGCACCGGCAGCACCGCGGTGGGGACGGCGGGGGGCGCGGCCACCGCCGCGACGTCGCCCCGGCGCAGCCCGGGCCCGAAGGTGCGGCCGAAGAACGGCGTGGACCGCTACTTCGAGGTCACCGAGCGCCGCTCGACGTTCGGCCGGGAGGTCCGCGGCGGGCTGACCACCTTCTTCACGATGGCCTACATCGTGGTGCTCAACCCGATCATCCTGTCCGGCGCGGACGTCAACGGGAACACGCTGCCGTTTGCCTCGGTCGCCGCGGTCACCGCCTTCGTGGCCGGCGTGCTGACCATCGCGATGGGCATCGTCGGGCGGTACCCCTTCGCGCTGGCGACCGGCCTGGGCATCAACGCGATCGTCGCCGTCTACGCCGCGACCCAGCTGTCCTGGCCGGAGATCATGGGCCTGGTCGTGCTCGAGGGCCTGCTGATCACCCTGCTGGTGCTCACCGGGTTCCGGCGGGCCGTCTTCGCCGCCATCCCGGCGCAGCTGAAGATCTCGATCGCCGTGGGCATCGGCTTCTTCCTCACCATCATCGGGCTGGCCGACGCCGGGATCATCCGGCCCGGGGCGCCGCTGATCAGCTTCGGCGTGGGCGGCGCGCTGGCCGGCTGGCCGATGCTGACCTTCGTGGTCGGTCTGCTGCTGACCAGCGTGCTGGTGGTCCGCCGGGTGCGTGGGGCGCTGCTCATCGGCATCGTCGCCACCACGCTCTTCGCGATCGTGGTGGAGGCGATCGCCGAGGTCGGGCCGCGCACCGGCGCCGACGGCAGCGAGGCCAACCCGCGGGGCTGGGCGCTGCAGGTGCCGTCCTGGCCCGACGACTGGTTCGGCACGCCGGACCTGTCGCTGATCGGCGACTTCTCGCTGTTCGGCGGGTTCGAGCGGATCGGCATCATCGCCGCCGTCCTGATCGTCTTCTCGATCATGATCGCCGACTTCTTCGACACCGTCGGCACGGTCACCGCCGTCGGCGCGGAGGGCGACCTGCTCGACGAGGACCGCAACCTGCCCCGCTCCCAGCCGGTCCTGCTGGTCGACTCGCTCGCCGCCGCCGCCGGTGGCGCGTCGAGCATCTCCTCGAACACCACCTACATCGAGAGCGCCGCCGGCGTGGGTGACGGTGCCCGTACGGGTCTGGCCAGCGTGGTCACCGGCCTGTTCTTCCTGGTCGCCGCCTTCTTCACCCCGCTGGTGCAGGTCGTGCCCTCCGAGGCGGCCGCGCCGGTGCTGGTGATCGTCGGGGCGATGCTGATCAGCCAGATCCGCGACCTCGCCTGGGACGACATGTCGCTGGTCATCCCGGCCTTCCTCACCATCGCGCTGATGCCCTTCACCTACTCGATCACCAACGGCATCGGTGCCGGCGTGGTCAGCTTCGTGCTGCTGCGGGTCGCGGTGGGCCGCCGCCGCGACGTGCACCCGCTCATGTGGGTCGTCGCCGCCGTCTTCGTCGTCTACTTCGCCCTGGACCCGATCCAGCAGCTGATCTGACGAAGGACCCCCCGTCCCTCGCAGGCTCGGGACCCTGCAGGGGGCCGGAGTACTTAGGCATGCTTTCTTTCTTCCGTTAGGGTGGTGGTCGTGGCACGGACGACGCTGGACACCGCGGCGCTCGCCCATGACCTGCGGCTCGCCGTCATGCGGTTCTCCCGCCGGCTGCGCAACCAGCGGGTCGACACCTCGGTGACGCTCACCCACCTGGCGGCGCTGTCCACCCTCAAACGGCACGGCGCGATGAGCCCGGGTGAGCTGGCCACGCACGAGCGGGTGCAGCCCCCGTCGATGACCCGGGTGGTCGTCGCGCTGGAGGCCAAGGGCCTGGTCACCCGTACCCCGCACCCCACCGACGGCCGGCAGGTGGTCATCGACCTCACCGCCGCCGCCGAGGAGCTGCTCACCGAGGAGGTCCGCGCCCGCGAGGCGTGGCTGTCCGGCCAGCTGCAGGAGCTGACCGCCGAGGAGCGCGCGGTGCTGCGCGAGGCCGCGGTGATCATGGACAAGCTCGCCAGTGGGTGACCTCCACGCCTGAGGCAGCCGCACCGGGACGGGCGGGGATGTTCGCGGCCCTGCGGGTCCGCAACTTCCGGCTGTACGCCTCGGCGAACCTGGTCAGCCTGACCGGCACGTGGATGCAGCGGATCGGCCAGGACTGGCTGGTCCTGCAGCTGTCCGGCGGCAGCGGCGTCGCGCTCGGCATCACGACCGCGCTGCAGTTCGCCCCCACGCTGCTGTTCAGCTTCTACGGCGGGGTGCTCGCCGACCGCTACGACAAGCGCCGGGTGCTGACGATCACCCAGGCGGTCATGGGTGCGCTGGCGCTGGGGCTCGGCCTGCTGGTGGCCAGCGACGCCATCGCGCTCTGGCACGTCTACCTGCTCGCCGCCGCGCTCGGGGTGGCGTCCTCGCTGGACATGCCGGTGCGCCAGTCGTTCGTCTCGGAGATGGTCGGCCCCGACCGGCTGGCCAACGCGGTCAGCCTGAACTCCACGGTCTTCAACGGCGCCCGGCTGGTCGGGCCGGCGCTGGCCGGCTCGCTCATCGGCGTCTCCGGCGGCGACACCGCGCCGGCCTTCCTGGTCAACGCGGCGAGCTTCGCGGTCACCATCACCGCGCTGCTGGCGATGCGGGGCAGCGAGCTGCGCCGGAGCCCACCCGCGGCCCGGTCCCGCGGGCAGCTCCGCGAGGCGCTGGGCTACACCCGCCGGCACCCCGACCTGATGCTGGCCATGGGGCTGGCGTTCGTGGCGGGCACCTTCGGCTTCAACACCCAGATCACCATCGCCCTGATGGCCCGCGAGGAGTACGGGCTGGGCGCGACCGCCTTCGGCTTCCTCTCCACCTGCTACGCCGTCGGGTCGCTGTCCGGGGCGCTGCTGTCCACCCGGCGCAGCACCCGGCCGCTGCAGCGGTTCCTGGTCGTCTCCTCCGGCGTCTTCGGCGCGCTGCTGGTGGTGGCGGGGCTGATGCCGACCGAGACGTCGTTCGCCGTGCTGCTGGTGCCGACGGGTGCCGCCGCGCTGGTGTTCAGCGTGGCCTGCAACAGCTTCGTCCAGCTCGGCGTCGACCCGCAGGTGCGCGGCCGGATCCTCGCGCTCTACTTCATGTGCTTCATGGGCGGGACGCCGGTGGGCGCGCCGCTGATCGGCTGGGTGTCCGAGCACCTGGGCGCCCGCTGGGGCTTCATCGCCGGTGGGCTGGTGTGCGTGGCGGCCGCCGTCGTCGCCGGTGCGCTGCTCGCCCGCGGCCGGCGGGTGCGGCTGGAGCTGCACGTCTCCCCGCCCAGCGCGCACCTGCACGTGGCTCCGGCCCAGCCGCCGGAGCGGGCGGCCGGGCTCGCCGAGCAGGCCGACGGCGAGGTACCAGGCGAGCAGGTGGCGCGCGACCGGGCCCGTTGAGCCGGTCGCTGTGAGCGCTCACGTTGTCACCAGGGGTCGACAGACGTAACGTCAGTCACGTGCCCTCGGGAGGGTCGGTCTCCGTGGAAGTCGGGACGTCGCTGCTGCGCATCGCCGCCGTCGTCGTGATGTCTGCCGCCCTGGTGACCGCAGCCCTGCTGTTCTTCCGCTGGTTCACCGGCGGGCTCCGGCCGGCCCGCCGCCGGCCCGCCGAGCAGTCCCTGCCCCCTGCGCCGCCGCAGCCCGCACCGCTGCGCCCCCCGGCCCGCCGTCGTCCGGCCGCCGGGCACCACCCGGCCGGCCGGCGCGTCCCCGGGGCCCAGCCCGCCCGGCCGGCCGTCGTGCGCCCCCGCCGCCCGCTCGAGCAGGTCGCCACCGACCTGCGCCGGCTCACCCGCGAGCTGTCGATGGTGCCCGGCGGGATGCCGATGGCCCGCCGCCGCGGCCTGCTCGCCGCCTACGACGACGTGCTTGTCGAGGCGGCCGAGCTGCTCGACGTCCCGCACCAGCTGACCACCGAACCACCGGCGACCCGGGAGCTGGAGCGGATGCGGCTGCTGGCCATGCTGGAGGCCGCCGGGCTCGTGGTGACCGACTGAGCGAGTCGGCCGGCCGGCTGTTCCTGGCCGTCGACCCACCGCCGGACGCGGTGGCCGAGCTGGACTCCGCCCTGCAACCGCTGCGGGCCGCACCGGGCGCGCCCCGCTGGACGCCGCCGTCCCGGTGGCACCTCACCCTGCTCTTCCTCGGCGACGTCCCGGCCACCGCCCTCGGCCCCTTCACCGACGCCGTGGCCCCCGCGGTGGCCGCCACCCCGCCCATGTCGCTGCAGCTGGCCGGTGCCGGGCGGTTCGGGTCGCGGCGCCGTCCGACGGTCTGCTGGGCGGGGCTGTCCGGTGACGTCGCCGAGCTGACCGCGCTGGCCCTCCGGCTCGCCACCGCCGCCCGCGCGGTGGGCCTGCCGGTCGAGGACCGGCCGTTCCGGGCGCACCTCACCCTGGGCCGGTGGCGGGCCGGCCGGGACGCCGACGGCGACCTGCCCGATCGCCTCGCCGGGCACCGCGGGCCGGTCTGGCCGGTCACCGAGGTGGTGCTCTGGCGCAGCCACCTGGGGTCCGAGCCGACCTACGAGCGGGTGACCGCCTGGCCGGTCGGCTGAGCCTGGCACCCTGTCCGACGTGCCGCAGAACGATCCGACGACGCCGTCCGCCTTCGACACCGCCACCGCCGTCTCCCGCGCCGAGGGCGGCGCGCTGGTCGCCGAGCTGGACCCGGGCTGGGACGTCGGCGGCGGCATCCTCAACGGCGGCTACCTGCTGTCGGTGGTCGCCCGGGCCGCGCTGCTGGACAGCCCGCACCCGCACCCGGTCGCGGTCTCGGCGAGCTACCTGCGGGCGCCGTCCCCCGGCCCGGCCACGCTCACCGTCGTCCCGGGTCCGGCCGGCCGCACCCTCGCCCACTCGGTGGTCACCCTCGCCGACGCCGGCGGCCCGGCGCTCACCGCGAACGTCACCACCGCGACCCTCGGCACCGCCGAGCCCGAGTACTCCCACCCGGTCCCGGACGCCCCGTCGGTCGAGGAGTGCTTCTCCGTGGCCGAGCACCGGCACCTCGCGCCGCCCGGGGTGCAGGTGCCGGGGCTGTCGCTGCAGGTCGACACCCGGCTGGACCCGGCCACCGCCGGCTGGGCGTTCGGGCAGCCCTCGGGCGAGCCGCACCTGCGGGCCTGGATGCGGTTCGCCGACGGCCGCGAGCCCGACCCGCTGGCGCTGCTGACCTTCGCCGACGCGCTGCCGCCGACCAGCTTCGCGATGGGCGACCTCGGCTGGGCGCCGACGGTGCAGCTGCAGGTGCTCGTCCGGGCGCTGCCGGCGCCGGGCTGGTGCCTGGTCGAGGCGCGGTCCAGCGAGATCGCCGGGGGCTGGGTCGACGAGGACTACCGGATCTGGGACTCCACCGGCCGGCTGGTCGCGCAGAGCCGCCAGCTCGCCCGCTCACCCCGCAGGTGAGGGAACGGCCCCCGTGCCGGGGCGCGGGGGTCCTCCGTCAGGCGTCCTGGCGCAGCACCGTCGCCGGGTCGGCCCGGTCGGCGGCCCGCTGGGCGTACAGCGCGGCCAGCCCCGCGACGACGACCACGACCACGGCGCTGAGCGCCAGCGCCGGGGCGGGCACGTCCAGCAGCGGGGTGGGCGGGCGCACCCGGTCGACGTCCAGCCGGCGGTAGACCAGGGCGACGGCACCGGCGGCGAGCGCGCCGCCGAGCAGGATGCCGGCCACCGCGACCCCGCCGAGCTCGACGAGCAGCGACCGCAGGTGCGCGGCCCGGGTGAGCCCCAGCCGCCGGGCCATCACGTAGCCCGACACCCGGCTGCGGGACCTCGCCTCCAGGTACAGCAGCAGGCCGCCCACGGCGATGACGCCGACGAAGACCGCCAGTGCCGAGAGGTAGCCGAAGGTCCAGGTGATGCCGAGGAAGTTCGCCGCCTGCTGCACCCCGGCGGGCTCCAGCACGCGGGAGCGCACGCCCCCGGCCTCGGTGAGCGCCTCGACAGCCGGTGCCAGCTCGCCGTTGGTCCAGATCTCCGCGGCGCGGGCGGCGCCCGCGTTGCGGGTGATCTCGGGCAGCCGGTCGGCCGCGACGAGCACGACCGGGGCGTCGGTGCGGCGACCGGGCAGCACCCGGGCGGTCGCCACGACCTCGGCCGGCACCTCCGTGCGGCCCAGCCGCAGGTCCGGGTCGCCGGCGGGCAGCCCGGCCGCGACGACCGGCAGCCGGCCGTCGACGTCCGGCCCGTCCAGCGCGGCCAGCAGCTCGGGCAGCGGTTGGTCGGCGAACGAGCCGTCCCAGAAGGCGGTGCCGGCGAAGTCGTCGGGGTCGACGGCGAGCACCTGGACGTCGACCCGGCCCGCGCTGTCGCCCTCGCCGTCGGGCGCGGCGGCGCTGCCCTCGTAGCGGACGACGAAGGTGCCGGCGGCGTCGATGGCCGGGGTGGGGTCGAACCGGGAGAGCGTCTGCACCGCCCGGGTGGCCCCGATCTGCACCCCGACCTTGGCTTCCAGCGTCTGCTGCGCGCTGGCGGTCAGGGTCGCCGTGTAGCCGAGCACGGCCACCGGCAGCGTCACGGCGACCAGCAGCGTCGCGGTGGCCAGCCGGGCGGCGGTGAGCCGGTTGACGGCGAGGAACACGGCGGGGGAGCGGCGCCCGGCCCACCGCCGCAGCCGGGGCAGCAGGCCGGTCACCAGCCGGCCCAGCAGCACCGCGGCCCCGGCGATCGCGAGCAGCGGGAACGCCACCAGCAGCCCGTTGACCTGGGCGACCCCGCCCTCGCTGACCACGGCGTCGCGGGTCTGCAGCAGCAGCCAGCACCAGCCGGCGCCCAGCAGCAGCGCGAGCTCCCAGGGCACCCGCGCCGGCCAGCGCGGCGCGGCCCCGAGCGGGCGTTCCGCGGTGCCCCGGGCGCGCAGCCCGGCGACGGCAGCCGCCGCCCCGAGGCCGACCACGAAGGCGGCGACGGCGGAGACGAGGGCGGCGGTGGTGGCGCCCGGGTCGAGGTCGTCGGCCGGGCCGATCCCGGCGGTCAGCAGCCGCGCCGCGGCCCAGCCGACCGCGGCGCCGGCCAGCGCGGGCAGCCCCAGCTCGAGCGCCGCCTTGCCGGCCAGCGGCACCGGTCCGACCCCGCGGGCGGCCAGCAGCCGCACCTCGGTCGCCCGCCGGTCGGCCCAGAAGCTGCCGGCCGCGGCGACCAGGACCAGGGCGAGCAGCGCGCCGGCGACGGCGACCGGCACGACCGGCCCGCGCAGCCCGGACTCGACCAGCTCGGCCCGTGCCACGGCGGCGGGCAGCCGGACGTTGGGGAGCGGTTCGTAGGGCGGCAGGGCGACCCGCTGCTGCGCGCTGTCCTGCTCGGCCAGCAGCGCGCGGGCGTCGGACACCGACTGGTCGGCCGCCGTCACCGGTACCTGGCGCAGTGCCGTGACGACCGAGAAGCCGCCGGCCAGCGCGTCGAAGGTGGCCACGTCGGTGGCGAGCAGCAGCGCCGGCGGCGGGGTGTTGGCGTTGGTGTCGTTGGCGTAGAGCACCCGGTAGTCGCACCACGAGGAGTCGGGCGTGGTGGCCCACAGGTCGGTGTAGAGCCCGGCCACGGTCACCGGGGTGCCGCCGACCTCGATCAGGTCGCCCACCTGCACGCCGCCGCCGCGGGCGTAGCCCACCGGCAGCCACACGCCGTCGGCGTCCCCGCCCTCGACCCGGTCGACGTGCGCGAGGGCGTCGGGGCGGTAGAAGAGCGAGCCGGGGATCTGCAGCGGCACGCCCGCCCGGTCGCGCACCAGGGCCGCGTCCGGGCCGTTGTCGGTGGTGCCGATGATCCCGGTGGCCAGCACCAGCCGGCTGCCGGGGCGACCGGCCCCGGACCAGGCGTCCGCCAGCGCGGCGTCGGTCTCGGCGGCGTCGAAGCGGGTGCCGCGGGAGACCCCGTTCTGGTCCCTCAGCTGGACGCCGGCGCCGATCTGGCCCCAGCCCACCTCGGCGCAGGCGTCGCCGAGCTGCTGCTGCAGGGCCGCCGAGCGGGCGGAGGACAGGAACAAGGGTGCGGAGGCGACCGCGCAGGCCAGGATCGCGCTGGTCACCAGCACCGCCAGGACGGCGGCCGGCTGGCGGAGCCCGAGCAGCGGCGCCCGGGTCCACGGCGCCAGCCGCCACAGCGGCGGCCTGCTCACCGTGCCTCCTCGCTGGCGCTCGTCGGGACGGCGAGCCGGGCTGCTGAGCTCATGGGTGAGCTCGCGAGCTCGCTCACCGGGCCTCCTCGCTGGCGCTCGTCGGGACGGCGAGCCGGGCTGCTGAGCTCATGGGTGAGCTCGCGAGCTCGCTCACCGTGCCTCCTCGCTGGCGCTCGTCGGGACGGTGAGCCGGGCTGCTGAGCTCATGGGTGAGCTCGCTCACCGGGGCCGCCCCTCGGTGATCACGCCGTCGCGCATCGACAGCACCCGGTCGGCGCGGGACCAGGCCAGCTCGTCGTGGGTGGCGATCAGCACCGCCGATCCCTCGCGGGCGGCGTCGACCACGGCGTCCAGCAGCCGGTCGGCGTGCCCGCGGTCCTGGTGGGCGGTGGGCTCGTCGGCCAGCAGCACCGCGGGGCGCAGCAGCAGCGCCCGGGCCACGGCGGCCCGCTGCTGCTCGCCGAGCGAGGCCTGGTGCGGGTAGCGGTCGGCCAGGTGGGTGAGCCCGAAGTCGGCCAGCAGCGCGTCGGCCCGCGACCGGGCGGCCGCGTGCGTCCGGCGCAGCCGGGCCGGCAGCAGCACGTTGTCGGCCAGGCTGAGGTCGGTGACCAGCCCCAGCGCCTGCGGCACCAGCGCGAGGTTGCGCCAGCCGAGCGTCTCCGGACGGCGGTCGGCGAGCGGGCCGAGGTAGGACAGCTCGCCCTCGTCGGGGGTCTCCCAGCCGCAGAGCAGCGCCAGCAGGGTGCTCTTGCCCGAGCCGGACGGGCCGACGAGCGCGACGAACTCCCCGGCGTCCACCCGCAGGTCGACCCCCGCCAGCGCGGTGACGGTCTCCGAGCCGCGGGCGAAGCGCTTGACCAGGCCGACCCCGGCCAGGCCGCCGGCCGGCTGCCGCCGCCCGGTCACGGGACCAGCCGGCCGTGGTCGAGCCGGACGAAGCCGTCGGCGATCGCCATCACCCGGGGGTCGTGGGAGGAGAGGACGAAGCCGACGCCGGCCTGGGCGAGGTCCTCCATCGCCGTCAGCACCCGCTCGGCCGCGGCGGTGTCGAGCTCCGCGGTGGGCTCGTCGGCGACCACCAGGGCCGGGTCGCCGACGACGCCGCAGGCCACGGCCAGCCGCTGCTGCTCCCCGCCGGAGAGCTGCCCGGGCAGGTGGTCGGCGCGCTCGCGGAGCCCGAGCCGGTCGAGCAGGTCCAGCGCCGCGCTCTCGGTGACCGGGGCGCCGCGCAGCGAGGCGGCCAGCCGGACCTGGGCGACCGCGTCGAGGTAGGGGAGCAGGTTCTCGCCGGGGCGCTGGAACAGGTAGGCGACCTGGCGCTGCCGCAACCGTCGGCGGGCCCGCGGCCGCAGCCGGTCGACGCGCTGCCCGGCGACGAGCACCTCGCCGGTGTCGGGGGAGTCGATGCAGGCCAGCAACCGCAGCAGCGAGGACTTCCCCGACCCGGACGGCCCGACGACGACGGTGACCCGGGCGCGCGGGATCGACAGCGAGACGTCGACCAGCGCCGGCACCGACTCGCTCGCCGTCCGGTAGGTCTTGCCGACGCCGCGGCAGACCGCCGCCGGCTGCTCCGCGGAGGCGGCGCCGAAGACCGGGTCGGCCAACGGGTCGGCGGCGAACTCGAATGCCTCCGGACCGCTCATCGAGGCGAGAGCCTAAGGGGTGCCCGGCACCATCCCGCGCAGGTCGACGTCGCCGGTCAGGTATCGCTGGACGGTGGGCCCGACGGCCGCGGCCAGCTCGTCGGCGGAGGCGGAGGCGAGCGGTTCCACCTGCAGCACGTAGCGGCCCATCACCACCCCGATCAGCTGGGAGGCCACCAGGGAGCCGCGTGCCTGGGCCTCGGCCGGGGAGAGGCCCAGCGTGCCGACCACCCGCCGCAGGACCTGGGACACCAGGAACTCGCGGAGCAGCCGGGCGGCCCACTCGTTGCTGACCGCCGAGCGCACCAGCGCGAGCCCGGCGGCGCGCGCGGGGCCGTCCCAGACCCGCAGCAGCAGCCGGACGACGTTGGCGCCGAGGTCCGCCGTCCCGCCGGCCAGCAGCTCGGGCAGCAGGTCCGCCGGGTCGGCGGGAGCCTCGATCGCGGCCAGGAAGAGCTTGTCCTTGCTGCCGAAGTAGTGGTGCACCAGCGCCGGGTCGACGCCGGCCGCGGTGGCGATGACCCGGATGGAGGCGCCGTCGAACCCCTTCTCGGCGAAGGCGGTGCGCGCCGCGGCGAGCACCGCCTCCCGGGTGTCGGGGTTGCCGGGCCGGCGCCCGGTGGGCCGGGCGCGGCGTGCGGGCTGGCTCAGCTGGTCCTCCTCCGCAGGGTGGCCGCCGCCAGCCCGAGGGCCAGCAGCGCGGCGCCGGCGACGACGCCGACGTCGACCCACATGGTGCCCGTCGCCTCGGGGGAGCGGCCGACCTCCTGCAGGGCCTCGACGGCGTAGGTCAGCGGGAGGGCGTCGCTGACCGCCTGCAGCCAGCCGGCCAGCTGCTCGCGCGGCACCAGCAGCCCGCACAGGAAGAACTGCGGCAGCACGACCACCGGCATGAACTGCACGGCCTGGAACTCGCTGCGGGCGAAGGCGCTGGCGAGCAGGCCCAGGGCCACCCCGAGCACGGCGTCGACCACCGCGATCAGCACGACGAGGGCCAGCGGGCCGGCGACGTCCAGGTCGTACACCGTGGTCGCGACCGTCACCGTGACCAGCGCCTGCACCGTCGCGGCGAGCCCGAAGGCGGCGCCGTAGCCGAGCAGCAGGTCGGGCCGGGACAGCGGCGTGGTGAGCAGCCGCTCGAGGGTGCCCGAGGTGCGCTCGCGCAGCATCGCGATGCTGGTGACCAGGAACATCACCACGAACGGGAAGACCCCGAGCATGGTGAGACCGATCCGGTCGAACACCTCGGGCGCCTCGGGCGGGGTCGGCACGTCGGCCCAGACCAGGTACAGCAGCCCGAGCAGGGCGCTGGGCAGCACCAGCATCATCGCCACGGTGCGGTGGTCGTGCCGCAGCTGGCGCAGCACCCGGCCGGCCGTGGCGGTGGTCAGCGCGGGGCTCAGCGCGGTGGTCACGCCGCCACCTCCTGCGTCTCCCGGACGAGCGCCAGGAACGCCTCTTCCAGGTCGTCGGTGCCGGTGCGGGCGCGCAGCTCCGCGGGCGTGGAGTCGCTGAGCAGCCGGCCCTCGCGCAGCAGCAGCAACCGGTCGCAGCGGGCGGCCTCGTCCATCACGTGGCTGGACACGACCAGCGTCGTCCCGGCCGCCGCGAGGGCGTGGAACCGGCTCCACAGCTCCACCCGCAGCACCGGGTCCAGGCCGACGGTCGGCTCGTCGAGCACCAGCAGCTCGGGCTCGGCGACCAGCGCGCAGGCCAGCGACGCCCGCCCCCGCTGGCCGCCGGAGAGGTCCTCGACCAGCTGGCCGGCCGCCTCGGACAGCCCGACGTCGGCGACCGCGGCGTCGGCCGCCGCGGTGCCCCGCCCGTACAGGGCGGCGAAGTAGCGGGCGTTCTCCCGCACGGTCAGGTCGGCGTAGACGCTGGGCGCCTGGGTGACGTAGCCGACCCTGGAGCGCAGGTCGGCGGCGCCGGCCGGCCGGCCGAGCACGGTGACCTCGCCGGACTGCACCTGCTGCACGCCGACGACCGCGCGCATCAGCGTGCTCTTCCCGCTGCCGCTCGGACCCAGCAGGCCGGTGACCCGGCCCGCCGGGACGGTGCAGCCCACCTCGTGCAGGACCCGGCGCGCACCGCGGTGCACGACCAGGTCGGTGACGGTGACAGCGGCGTCCATGACGGCCTCCCAGCAACTCAACGGGTGATGAACTCAACGCTAGATGAGTTGCTGAGGCAGCGCAAGACGCCCGGCTGCGCGGTGCGCGTCAGAGCCGGGTGGTGCTCGCCGGTCGGGTCAGCCCGGCAGCTGCCCGGCCAGCTCCCGGCCGAGCGCGTCACCGGACCGCCAGGCGCTCTCCACCTTCGACGGGGCCGACCAGCCGTCGCCGCAGCGGCCGATCCCGGCGTCGAGGCCGAAGGGCGCCGACCGCGGCTCGGCCGGCTTGGCGAACGTCCAGCGGTGCACGTGCGTCCACTGCGGGTCGGCGTCGATGCCGAGCAGGGCCCGGACCGCCGCCACCACCGCGGGGGCCGCGCCGTCGGGGTCGTCGAGGTGCTCGGCGGCGAGGGCCGGGGTGGTGTGCGCGACCAGGACCGGGGCGCCGTCGCCGCGCCGGTCGCCGTCGTCGGCCAGCCACTCCAGCACCGGGGAGTCGTGCACGAAGACGCCGTGCAGGTCCGCCGGCCAGCGGCGGTCGGGCCAGCCCAGGGCCACGGACAGCGAGGGCTGCCAGCCGGCGTCGGCGGCCCCCTCCGGCGTGCCCACCAGGCGATCGGCCTGCGGGTCGGGCATCGCCAGCACGACGGCCGCCGCCGGCTCGCCGTCGACCCGGGGGCCCGGGGTCACGGCCTGGACCGTGCGCTCGAGCTGCACGTCGAGGCCGGTGGCCAGGTCGACCACCAGGCTGCGCAGCCCACCGGCCGTGCCGTACCGCACCGGCCCGGTCGTCGTCCGCTCGATGCCGCCGGGACCGGCGACGGCGAAGGTGTCGGTCCACGGCCGGGCCAGGCCGCGCTCGACCCAGCCGGCCACGACCGGGGCGAAGGGCGACCCCTCGCCGGCGGTCAGGTAGGACGCGCCGAGGTCGACCACCCGGCCGTGCAGGGTGCGCCCGCCCATCCGCCCGCCGAGCCGGCGCCCCCGGTCGACCAGCCGCACCGGCCGGCCCGCACCGGCCAGTGCCCGGGCGCAGGCCACGCCGGAGATCCCGCCGCCCACGACGATCGTCGTGCCCTCGTTGTCCACGTCGCCGATCCTGCGGGGCACGACGGGATGGCGCGCGGCGAGGCGCCCCGGGGTCTGACGTCTCGCGGGGTGCCCGGCCGCGGCCGGGGGAGCGGCGGGGATGATCGTCGCCGTGCCTGCGCCCGAGCTGATCACCGACCCGGGCGACGAGCGGGTCGCCGACTTCCGCGACCTGCACGCCGGCGACCGGCCCGCGGGCACCGCGCGCGGCACCGGGCCGGTCATCGTGGAGGGCGTGCCGGCGGTGGAGCGGCTGCTCGCCTCGCCGTACCCGGTGCGCGCCGTCTTCGGCATCCCCGGCCGGGTCTCCGCCCTGGACCTGCCCCCCGGGGTGGCCGCCTACGAGGCGGACAAGTGGGTGCTCTCCGAGGTGATCGGCTTCCGGCTGACCCGGGGCGTGCTGGCCTCGGCCGACCGGCTGCCCGCGCCGGACCTGGACGCGCTGATCAGCGGGCCCGACCCGGCGGCACCGCGCCGGCTGGCCGTGCTGGAGGGCCTCAACGACCACGAGAACATCGGGTCGATCGCGCGGTCGGCGGTGGCGCTCGGCATCGACGCGCTGCTGCTCGACCCGCACTGCGCCGACCCGCTGTACCGGCGCTGCGTGCGGGTGTCCATGGGCCACGTGCTGACGCTGCCGATCGCGGTGCTCGGCGACTGGCCCGGTGGCCTGGACCGGCTGCACGACGCGGGCTACCGGACGGTGGCGCTCACCCCGGCCGAGGACGCCGTGGACCTCACCGACGTCGACCCGCGGGCGCACCCGCGCACGGCGGTGCTGCTGGGGGCCGAGGGGCCGGGGCTCACCCGGGAGGCCCAGCAGGCGGCCCAGGTGCGCGCCCGGATCCCGATGCGCAGCGGCGTGGACTCGCTCGGGGTGGCCGCCGCGGCCGCCGTCGCCTTCGCCACGCTGCGCTGAGCGGCCCCCGTGCCCGGAGGGCGCGGGGGCCGTCGTTCAGCCGCGGAGCGAGAGCTTGGCGAGCTCCGCGCGGGCCTGCTCGGCCACCTGGGGGGCGCAGAGCACGTCGTAGCGGCCGGCCACGATCTGGCTGGTGCTGGTGAAGTCGCGCTTGCCCTGGGAGGCCGCGTACCCGACGGCGCCGAACACGGCGCCGAACACCAGGCCGATCAGCAGGCCGGACACGACCGAGCCGATCCAGTCGGCACCGTCGGTGGCGAAGATGCCGAGCAGCAGGCCGACGAAGAGGCCGAACCAGGCACCGCTGGCGGCACCGGCGCCGATCGCGCGGCCCCAGCTGAGCCGGCCGGTGACCCGCTCGACCTGGCGGAGGTCGCTGCCGATGATCGTCACGTTCTCGACGGGGAACTTCTCGTCGGAGAGGAAGTCGACCGCCCGCTGGGCCTGCTGGTAGTTGTCGAAGGACCCGACCTGCACGCCGCCGAGGGGCATGGACACCGATGCTGACACGTCTGTCTCCGTTCCGGACCGGCCTGCTGGTGGCGGCCGGACGATCCGGCTGCCACTCGTGTCACCAGGACGACGACCGGCCCACTACCCGAAACGATCTTCCTGGACACCCTGTTCCCCTGGTGACGTGCTGGAACGGCTCCCTCGCAGGGGCCCGGCCCGAGCGGAGCGAGGGTCGGGGGGCGAGGGGGTCCTTCTTCTAGACCAGGCTGTCGGCCCAGGCGCGGTGCAGGTCGGCGAACCGGCCGGTGCCGGCGACCAGGTCGGCGGGGGACCCGTCCTCGACCACCTCGCCGGCCTCCATCACCAGCACCCGGTCGGCGAACTCCACGGTCGACAACCGGTGGGCGATGATCAGCGCCGTCCGGTCGGCGAGCAGCGTCTGCAGCGCCCGCTGGACCAGCCGCTCGCTGGGGACGTCGAGGGAGCTGGTGGCCTCGTCGAGCACCAGCACCGCCGGGTCGGCCAGGAAGGCGCGCGCGAAGCTGACCAGCTGGCGCTGCCCGGCGGACAGCCGGCCACCGCGCTTGCGGACGTCGGTGTCGTAGCCCTCCGGCAGCGCGCGGATGAAGGTGTCCGCGCCGATGGCCCGGGCCGCCTCCTCCACCTCGGCGCGGGTGGCCTCGGGCTTGCCGAACAGGATGTTGTCGGCGATCGAGCCGCTGAACAGGAAGCTCTCCTGGGTCACCATCACCACGGCCCGGCGCAGGTCGGCGTCGGCGAGCCGGGCCAGCGGGACGCCGTCGAGCCGGACCTCGCCCTCGACCGGGTCGTAGAACCGGGCCGCCAGCCGGGCCAGCGTGGACTTGCCGGCGCCGGTCGCGCCGACGAGCGCCACGGTCTGCCCGGCCGGGATGACGAGGTCCAGGTGCGGCAGCACGGTGGCGCCTCCGTAGCCGAACCGGACACCGTCGAACACCACCTCGCCGGCCGTCGGGTGCGGCAGCGGGTGCGGGTCGGCCGGCTCGGGCACGCCGGAGCGCTCCTCGAGCACCCCGGAGAGCTTCTCCAGCGCCGCGCTGGCCGACTGGTAGCTGTTGTAGAACATCGCGATGTCCTGCAACGGGTCGAAGAACCGGCGCAGGTAGAGCAGGAAGGACACCAGCACGCCGACCGCCAGGTCGCCGTCCATCACCCGCAGCGCGCCGTAGCCCAGCACGGCGACGGTGATCAGGTTCCCGATCATCGTGACCGCCGGGATGAACACGGCGATCAGCCAGAAGGCGCGGTGCTGGGCCTGCCGGTTGTCCTCGTTGAGCTGGGCGTGCAGCTCGTCGTTGCGGCCCTCCCGGCGGAACGCCTGCACCGCGCGGATGCCACCGAAGGTCTCGGTGAACTGGACGATGAGCGCGGCGATCGTCTGCCGGGTGCGCCGGTAGGCGATCGTCGAGTTGCGCTGGAACCAGCGGGCGAGCAGGTACAGCAGCGGGAAGCCCAGCAGCGCGATCAGGCCCAGCGGCCAGTCGAGGACGACGAGCACGACGCCGATGGTGAGCACGCTGAACAGCGCGGTGAGCAGGCCGTCGAGCCCCTCGTCGAAGAGGTCGGCGAGCGCCTCGACGTCGCTGGTCAGCCGGCTGATCGTCTTGCCGGAGGTGTAGCGCTCGTGGAAGGCCAGCGGCAGCTGCTGCACGTGGCCGAGCACCCGCCGGCGCAGGGTGAGCAGCACCGCCTGCCCGACCCGCCCCGAGCCGATCAGGAACCGGTAGCGGAGCACGGTGTCGACCGCGGCGGCGGTGACCATGGCCAGGGTCGTCCAGACCAGCGGCCACGGGTCGTCCTCCAGCAGCGCCGGGACGGCGTGGTCGATGCCGACACCGA
The DNA here is from genome assembly GCF_014195485.1 of Modestobacter versicolor. Lineage (NCBI taxonomy): Bacteria > Bacillati > Actinomycetota > Actinomycetes > Geodermatophilales > Geodermatophilaceae > Modestobacter > Modestobacter versicolor. The sequence goes on along the minus strand of NZ_JACIBU010000001.1, from coordinate 2,467,731 downwards.
CCAGGAACGGCCCGGCCAGCCAGGCGAGGTTCTGCACGGTGATCGTGCCCAGCAGCAGCCACAGCGCCCGGCGGTGCGGGCGGAGCAGCTGGCCGAGCAGCCGGCGGGAGCGGCCGCGCAGGAAGGAGCTCGCCGAGGCGGTGAGCTCGTCGGTGTCCTCGCCGGCGACGCCGCGCCAGTCGGCGTGCTGGTCCGGGGTGGTCGTGCCGTGCGCGTCGGCGGGCGCGCCGGACCCGGTGGCGGCAGCGGCCCCCGTGCCGGGGGTGGTCATCGGCTGCCCGCCTCGCTCAGCTCCGGCCCGGCGAGGCCGGTCAGCCCGGCCAGCTCGGACTCCGAGGACAGCAGCGCCCGGTAGGCGGGCACCTCGGCGAGCAGGTCGGAGTGCCGGCCCACCGCGGTGATCCGGCCGTGCTCGAGCAGCGCCACCCGGTCGGCGAGCATGACCGTGGACGCCCGGTGGGCGACGACCAGCGCGGTGGTCTCGGCCAGCACCTCGCGCAGCGCCCGCTCGACGAGCGCCTCGGTGTGCACGTCGAGGGCGGAGAGGGGGTCGTCGAGCACCAGCACCGACGGGCGGCCCAGCACCGCCCGGGCCAGCGCGAGCCGCTGCCGCTGCCCGCCGGACAGCGACAGCCCCTGCTCGCCGATCCGGGTGTCCAGCCCCCACGGCAGGTCGTGCACGAAGTCGGCCTGGGCCACCCGCAGCGCCTCGGCGACCTCGTCGTCCGTGGCGTCGGGCCGGCCCAGCGCCACGTTCTCCCGGACGCTCATCGAGAACAGCGTCGCCTCCTCGAAGGCGGTCGCCACCACGGTGCGCAGCTGGACCAGCGGCAGGTCGCGGACGTCGTGGCCGTCGAGGGTGACCCGGCCGGCGGTGACGTCGAAGAGCCGGGCGACCAGGGCGGTCATCGTCGTCTTGCCCGAGCCGGTGGCCCCGACCAGCGCGACCGTCTCACCGGGCGCGACGTCGAGGTCGACGTCGGCGAGCACCGGGTCGCCGGCGCCGGGGAACCGGAAGCCGACGTGCTCGAAGCGCAGCCGGGCCGGCGTGCCGACCGCCTGCGGGCGGACCCCGGGGGCATCGGTGACGGTGAGCGGGGCGTCGAGCAGCTCGCCGATCCGGTCGCAGGCGCTGGCGGTCTCCTGCGCCTGGGCGAGCAGGAAACCCAGGCTCAGGATCGGCCAGAGCAGCACGGTGAACAGCGTGACGAAGCCGACCAGCCCGCCGACGGTGAGCGCACCACTGCCGACCGCCAGCGACCCGCCGACCAGGATGACCGCCAGGGTGATCTGCGGGTGGAACTCGAACAGGCACCAGATCAGCGCGAGGGTGCGCACCTTGTCCAACTGCAGGTCGCGCAGCCGCTGCGCCTTGCGGTCGTAGCGACCGAAGACCAGGCCGCTGCGGCCCAGGGACTTGACCACCCGGATGCCCTGCACGGCCTCCTCGACGTCGGTGGCCAGCTCGCCCTGCTCGTCCTGCACCAGCCGGGACTGGGTGTTGTAGCGCTTCTCCCAGCGCAGCCCGTACCAGGTCAGCGGCAGGGTGGTGACCAGCACCGCGACGCCCAGCGGCCAGTAGGTGACCAGCAGCAGGACACCGACGACGGCGCAGGTGATCAGGTTGACCACCAGGAAGACCGCGCCGAAGCCGACGAACCGCCGGATGGTGGAGACGTCGGAGGTGGCCCGGGACAGCAGCTGCCCCGACGACCAGCCCTCGTGGAAGGCGACCGGGAGCCGCTGCAGCCGCTGGTAGAGGGTGTCGCGCAGGTCGCGCTCGATCTGCAGGCTGCTGATGTTCATCGCCCAGCGGCGGAGGAAGAACAGCGCGGCCTCGGCGATGCCGAAGGCGAGCGCCAGCGCCAGCAGGGGGACCAGCCCGGCCCGGTCGCCGTCGGCGATCGGGCCGTCGACGACGTCCTGGGTGATCAGCGGGATCGCCAGCTGGGTCAGGGTGGCGAGCAGGGCACCGACGAAGGTGAGCGCGACCAGCCCGCGGTAGGGGCGGGCGAAGGGCCAGAGCCGGGCCAGCGACGAGAGCCGCCCCCGGTCGTCGGGGGCGGCGGGGGTCTCGGTCATGACCCCAGCAGGCTATGCCGGGACCCGGACGGTCTCCGAACGCATTACCGCCGATCAGCGGTGGCGGCGGACCCCGAAGACGATGTCCTCCCAGGCCGGGATGCGGGCCCGCGGGTCCTCGGTCTCGCCGTCGGCCAGCCGGCCGAGGACGACGGTGTCCTGGGTGTCCGGGTCGATCTCGTCGTCGTACGGGCTGGCGTAGGCCGGGCGCGGGGCCGCGTCCGGGCCGTCGTCGCCGGAGAGCAGCACGTCGACCGGGTTGCCGTCGGCCGGGACGACGTTGCGCACCTCGGCGTCGTCCTCGTCCGCCGGCCGGTCCTCGGGGTCCAGCTCCTCGGCGTCGGTGAGCTCGTCGGCGTCGTGCAGCACCGAGACCGAGCGGCGGGAGATCGGCGCCGCGGGCAGGCCGACCGGCACGTCGGGCACGACGCGGACCAGCCGGGTGCCCTCGGCGAAGTCCATCGTGGTGGCGTCGACCGGGGTGACGGTGCGGGCCGGGATGTCGTAGCTCCAGCGGGTCGTGCCGGACTTGTGGCCGGCCCGCCAGGCGGCGCGCACCTGCCAGGTGCCGTCCTCGCTGCGGTGGGCGTCCCAGCGGACGGCGTCCAGGTCGGCGCCGAGCAGCCGGAGCCGCTCGGACATGAACTGCTCCAGCGGCACGCTCGGGGTGCCCTCGGAGAGCCGGACGCGCGCGTCCCGGGCCTGCTCGGCCACGCGGGCGCGCTCCTGCAGCACCGGGTGGGCGAAGCGCATGATCCGCTCGACCTTGGTGCCGGAGGAGTGCGCGACCTGCTCCGGGCTCTCCCCGGCCCGGATCCGCGCCTGGATGACCCGCGGGGGCAGGTCGTCGGCGGGGGCGGCCGGCTGCTGGGGGGCGTCGCCGCGCAGCAGGGCGCGCAGCCGGTCGTCGACCGGCAGCTCGAAGCGCTCGCCGTCGTCCGTCGAGTCGGGCGCGTCCGCGACGAGCACCAGGTGCTCGCCGTCCTCGGAGAGCGCCACGAGGCGCAAGGAGCGCATGGGGACGACCTCCAGCAGGGGTTCGGTACGGGTCCGGGGGAGCGGACCGCTCCAACGCTATCCGCGCGTCCCGGGAGCCGTGCGGCCGACACGCCCTGTCCGGCGCGTCGGCTCGACAGCGGGCCCCGCGGCGTCCTCGGCGACGGTGCGCGTGCGGTCGCAGGCGGTGACGCGAGCCACGACAATGACCCCTTCGGTGCCCCGGGCGGCCCCGCGGTCACCTGCTGGAAACAGTGCGGGGGCATCGTGGGGAGCCGTCCGGCGCAACCACTGCTCAGGGAGGGGCGCACGTGTGCGGCATCTCGGGTGAGGTCCGGTTCGACGGCGGGGTCGCCGACATGGCGGCGGTCAGCGCGATGTGCGACCAGCTGCAGCGGCGCGGCCCCGACGGCTCCGGTGGCTGGCAGTCCGGCCCGGTCGCGCTCGGCCACCGGCGGCTGAAGATCATCGACCTGACCGACGCGGGCGCGCAGCCGATGGTCGACGCCGAGCTCGGGCTGACCATGGTCTTCAACGGGATCATCTACAACTACCGGGAGCTGCGCGCCGAGCTGCAGGGCGCCGGGTACCGCTTCTTCTCCACCTCCGACACCGAGGTGGTGCTCAAGGCCTACCACCGCTGGGGCGCGGCCTGCGTCGAGCGCTTCTTCGGGATGTTCGCCTTCGCCGTGGTCGAGCGGGAGTCCGGCCGGGTGGTCATGGCCCGCGACCGGCTGGGCATCAAGCCGCTCTACCTGTCCCGCGGGCCGGGCCGGGTGCGGTTCGCGTCGTCGCTGCCGGCGCTGGTCCGCGCCGGCGGGGTCGACACCAGCATCGACCCGGTCGCGCTGCACCACTACATGTCCTTCCACGCGGTGGTCCCCGCACCGCGCACGATCCTGGCCGGGGTCGGCAAGCTGCCCCCGGCCACGGTGCGCACCTACGAGCCCGACGGCCGCGAGTCCGACTGGGAGTACTGGCGGCCGGTGCACGAGCGCCGGGCCGAGTTCGCCGACCTGCACCCGGTGGAGTGGCAGGAGCGGGTGCTGGAGCAGCTGCGCGTCGCCGTCCGCCGTCGGATGGTCTCCGACGTCCCGGTCGGGGTGCTGCTCTCCGGCGGCCTGGACTCCAGCCTGATCGTCGGGCTGCTGGCCGAGGAGGGGCAGAAGGGCCTGGCGACGTTCTCCATCGGGTTCGAGGCGGTCGGCGAGCGGTCCGGCGACGAGTTCGCCTACTCCGACGTGGTCGCCGAGACCTTCGCGACCGACCACCACCGGCTCCTGGTGCCCACCGCCGAGGTGCACGCCGGGCTGGACGGCGCGATCGGGGCGATGAGCGAGCCGCAGACCAGCCACGACGCGGTCGCCTTCTACCTGCTGTCCCAGCAGGTCAGCCAGCACGTCAAGGTGGTGCAGAGCGGGCAGGGCGCCGACGAGGTGATGGCCGGGTACGACTGGTACCCGCCGCTGGACGGCGTCCCGGTCGGTGACGCCGTCGACGCCTACGCCAGCGTCTTCGTCGACCGGCCGCACAGCGAGCTCGCCGCCGTCCTGGCCGAGCGCTGGCTGACCACCGAGGACGTCAGCCGCCAGTTCGTCGCCGACCACTTCGCCCGCCCGGGCGCGGAGACGACGCTGGACCGGGCGCTGCGGCTGGACTCGACGATCATGCTGGTCGACGACCCGGTCAAGCGGGTGGACAACATGACGATGGCGTGGGGCCTGGAGGCCCGGGTGCCGTTCCTGGACCACGAGTTCGTCGAGCTGGCCGCCGCCGTCCCGCCGGAGCTCAAGCTGCTGCACGGCGGCAAGGGCGTGCTCAAGGACGCCGCCCGCAAGGTCATCCCGGCCGACGTGATCGACCGGCCCAAGGGCTACTTCCCGGTGCCGGCGATCATCGACCTGCACGGCGAGTACCTGGAGACGGTGCGCGCGGCGCTGCACGCACCCGAGGCGCGCGAGCGCGGGCTGTTCCGGACCGAGTACGTCGACCGGTTGCTGGCCGCGCCCAACGCCCACCGCACCACGCTGGGGTCCAACCAGCTGTGGCAGGTCGGCCTGCTCGAGCTCTGGCTGCAGCGGCACGGGATCCGCTGACGCCACCCCGGGCGCACCGTCGCGTCAGGGGTCGGGACCACACTGCCGATGCCGGGGGACGACGTCGTCCACCGGGTGCCCCGCACCGCCGTGACCTGCCGAGGAGGTGACATGACCGACGCACTGCGCACCACGGGCCTGCCCACCGGCGTCCGCCTGGCCCTCGCCGAGATCGCCGGCGCCTCCGGCGCCTGGTGCCCCGCGCTCGCGCCGACCGGCGACCGGGTGGCGTACGTGAGCGACCGCTCCGGCCTGCCGCGCCTGGAGGTCGCCACCCTGGACCAGCAGACGCCGCCGGCGGTGCTGTCCGGTGCGGAGGAGGAGGTCGTCTCGGTCGCCTGGTCGCCGGACGGCGAGTGGCTGGCCTACCTGGTCAGCCCCGGCGGCTCGATCTGCGCCCAGCTGTGGGCGGTCCGCCCCGACGGCACCGACCGGCACCTGGTCGCCGGTGACGACCCCCGGTCCACGGTCTTCGCCGGGGGCTGGACCGCCGGCTCCGGCCACTACGTCTGCTCGATCGCGCCCGGCGACGGCCCCGGCGCCGACGTCGTCCTGGTCGACGTGGTCAGCGGTGCCCGGCGCACGCTGGCCTCCGGCGGCTTCCTCTCGGTCACCGCTGTCTCCGCCGACGAGCGCACCGTGCTGGCCCGCCGCGGGCCGCGCGGGCACCGGCACGTCGTGCTCGTCGACGTCGCCAGCGGCGAGCAGCGGCGCGTCATCCCGCTGGGCTCGCCCGGTGGGGCGGCGTCCGAGGACGGCCGGTTCGCCCCCGACCTGGGCGCGGTCTACCTGCGCGCCGGCCTGCCGGGCCGTCCGGGACTTCCCCGCAGCGACCGCACCGGGCTGGTCCGGGTGCCGCTGAGCCCGGAGCGCGTGCCGGGCCCGGCGGAGGTGCTGGTGTCCCGGCCGGACGCCGACCTCGACGCCTACGCGGTGCGCGCCGACGGCACGGTCGTCTGCGTCTGGAACGCCGACGGCAGCACCGAGCTGGAGCTCCGCGACCTCGCCGACGGCGGCCTGGTGCGCGCCGTCCCGCTGCCGCAGCCGGTGATGCCGGGCTGGTCGCTGTCCGGCGACGGCCGCACCCTGCTGGCCGAGCTCACCGGCCCGCTCGCGCCGCGCTCGCTGTGGCTGGTCTCCCTGGACGGCGCCGCGGAGCCGCAGCCGCTGCCCTCGACGCCGCGCCGGCCCGACCCGCACCTGCTGGTGACCCCGGAGCACTGCCGGTACCTGGCGCACGACGGCACCGAGCTCGACGGCTGGCTCTACGTCCCGCCGGGGGTGCACGGGCCGAACCGCACCGTGGTCAGCTTCCACGGCGGCCCGGAGGGGCAGGAGCGGGCGGGCTACCACCCGGTCGCCCAGTCGCTCGTCGCCGCCGGGCTGACCGTCTTCGCGCCGAACGTCCGCGGCTCCGGCGGTCACGGGGCGGCGTTCATGGCCGCCGACGACCTCGGCGCCCGGGAGGCCTCCTTCGACGACGTCCCGGCCACCGTCGAGCACCTGGTGCAGGCCGGCATCGCGCTGCCCGGTCAGATCGGCGCGCACGGCTGGTCCTACGGCGGCTACCTGGCGCTGGTGGCGCTCACCCGCTGGCCGGAGCTGTTCGCCGCCGGCGCCACGCTGGCCGGGATGAGCGACCTGCGCACCTTCTTCGCCGGCACCGAGCCGTGGATGGCGGCCGCCTCGGTCACCGAGTACGGGGACCCGGTCACCGACCGGGACATGCTCGCGTCGATCAGCCCGATGACGGCGCTCGACCGGCTCACCGCCCCGGTGCTGCTGTGCCACGGCGACCGGGACACCAACGTCCCGGTGCTGGAGTCGATCCAGGCGCACCAGGAGCTCACCGCGCTCGGGGCGCCCGCGGAGCTGCTGCTGCTCAGGGGCGAGGGTCACACGATCGTGGGACGGGACAACCTGCTGCACCTGTCGGAGCGGGTGGCCGAGTGGTTCGATCGATGGCTGTGAAGGCGACGGGCGAGTGAGCATCGCAGGGAGCGCCAGCGACCGAGGCGCGGAGCGACCCCGGAGCCGAACCATCGAGGCTGTGACCAAGCGATGACCGGGAGCGCCGGCGTCTTCGCCCGGTACCCCGGTTCCGCCGGGGACGAGGCGGTGGGCCCGGACGGCTCGGTGCGCGAGGCCTACGGGCCCGTCGCGCAGGTGCTCGACGGTCTCGGCGGGGTGGGGGTCGCCGCCGTCGTCGGCGCGATCGCCCAGGAGCGCCGGATGCGCGGCGTCGTCTTCGGGGCCTTCGTCGACGGCCGGCTGGTCGAGCGCCCGTTCCCGCTCTGCCCAGTGCCGCGGGTGCTGTCGGCCGCCGACTGGGCGCACCTGTCCGCCGGCGTCGAGCAGCGCACCCGGGCGCTCAACGCCTTCCTCGCCGACGTCTACCGGCCGGCCGGCCGGCGGCGCACCGACCCCGACCAGCACCCGGAGGTGGTCCGCGCCGGGATCGTGCCGCCGTGGATCGTGGCCGCCAGCCCCGGGCTCCGGCCGGGCGCCGTCGGCCTGGCCGCACCCGGTCAGCCGCGGATCACCGTCTCGGGGCTGGACCTGCTGCACGGGCCCGACGGCTGGGTGGTGCTCGAGGACAACCTGCGGGTGCCGTCGGGGATCGGGTACGCGCTCACCAACCGGGACAGCGGCCGGGCCGCGCTGCCGCAGCTCTACGCCGACGCCGAGGCCGCCGGGCTGGTCGACCCGGGGGAGTCGATCGCCCTGCTCCGGGCCGCGCTCGCCGACGCGGCCCCGCCCGGCTGCCCCGGGGTGCCGCAGCTCGGGCTGCTCACCGACGGCCCGCACAACTCGGCCTGGTTCGAGCACCAGCTGCTCGCCGAGGCGCTGGGCATCCCGGTCGTCACCCCGGACACGCTGTGGCCGACGCCGGCCGGCGGGGTGGCGGTGCAGGTCGACGGCGAGCGGGTGCCGGTCGATGTCCTGTACCGGCGGTTCGACGAGGCCGACCTGGGGTCCCACCTGACCCCCAGCGGCACCCCGGTCGACGTGCTGCTCGGCGAGGCGGTGCGCGCCGGGAAGCTGGCGCTGGCCAACGTGCCGGGCAACGGGGTGGCCGACGACAAGGCCACCTACCGCTACGTGCCGGAGATGATCCGCTTCTACCTCGGCGAGGAGCCGGTGCTGGCCACCGTGCCCACCTGGCTGCTGGCCGACGACGACGACCTGGCCGCGGCGCGCGACCGGCTGCACGAGCTGGTCGTCAAGCCGGTCGACGGGTACGGCGGCCAGGGGGTGGTGTTCGGGCCGCTCTGCTCGGCCGCCGAGCTGGCCGAGCTGCAGGCCGAGGTGCTCGCGACCCCGCACCGGTTCGTCGCCCAGGAACCGGTCGACTTCTCCACGGTGCCCACCGTCGTCGACGGCCTGGTCGTGCCGCGGCGGGCCGACCTGCGGGTGTTCGCCGTGGCCGGGTCGACGACCCAGGCGCTGCCGGCGCTGCTGACCCGGGTGGCGCTCGCCGAGGGGTCGCTGCTGGTCAACTCCAGCCAGGGCGGCGGCAGCAAGGACACCTGGGTGCTGCCCCCGGCCTAGCCCCGGACGGCGTCGGCCGACAGCCGGCGCCAGGCGGTCCAGGCGCTGCCGACCATGTCGTGCAGGTCGCGCCGGGCGGTGAAGCCGAGCTCGCGCCGGGCGTGGCCGACCGCGGCGACCACGCTCGCCGGGTCGCCGGGCCGGCGGCCGGCCACCGTGGGCGTGGTGTCCGCACCGGTCACCTCGGCGACCACCCGCAGCACGTCGCGCACGCTGCAGCCGACCCCACGGCCGACGTTGTAGGTGCCCCCGGGGGAGCCGGCGGTCAGCGCCCGGGCCGCGGCGAGGTGGGCGGCCGCGACGTCGGCGACGTGCACGTAGTCCCGCACGCCGGTGCCGTCCGGCGTGGCGTGGTCGTCGCCGAGGACCACCGGCGGGTGGCCGGCGTCCAGGGCGGCGAAGACCAGCGGCACGAGGTTGGCGGCGCCGGTGTCGCCGAGCCGGGGGTGCGCGGCGCCGGCGACGTTGAAGTACCGCAGCGAGGTGGCGGCCAGCCCCCACGCGGCGGCGCAGTCGCGCAGCAGCCACTCGCCGGCCAGCTTGGTGCGCCCGTAGGGCGACAGCGGCCGGCACGGCGCGTCCTCGGGCACCGGGTCGACGTCGGGCGTGCCGTAGACGGCGGCGCTGCTGGAGAACACGAACCGGGTGACGCCCTTCGCCCGGCAGCCCTCCAGCAGGGCGACCAGGCCCGCCACGTTCTCGGCGTAGTAGGTGAGCGGGTCGGCGACGGACTCGGCGACCTGCTTCTTGCCCGCGACGTGCACCACGCCCCGGACCCCGTGCTCGCGCAGCACCCGGCGGACCAGCCCCCGGTCGCGGACCGAACCGACGACCAGCGGCACCGCGGGCAGGCCGTCGAGCCGGCCGGCGTCCCCGGTGGAGAGGTCGTCGAGCACGACCACCCGCTCCCCGGCCGCCACCATCGCGTGCACGACGTGCGCCCCGATGTAGCCGGCACCGCCGGTGACCAGCCAGGTCATGCCCCGGCCTCCGCGCCGGCCAGCACGGCGAGCGCGGCAGGACCGGCCAGCAGCGGCTCCGGCGACCCGGCCAGCGCCGCGCGCATCCCCGCCTCCCCGCCGAACTGGAAGCCCAGCTGGGTGGCGTAGCAGGCGCAGGCGGCCGCCCGCCGCCCGGCGTCCTGCGGCAGCTCGACCGGGGACAGCCCGCCGGGCAGGTCGGCCCCGGGCGCCGCGTCGGGCTCGCGGAGCACGTAGGGGCTGTCCCGCCACCACAGCGTCGGGCGGTCCAGCGCGGCGACCGCGCGCAGCACCTGGACGTGGTCGACGTGGCCGCCCAGGGCCTGCGGCGCCAGCCAGAGGTCCGCGGTGAGCCCGGCCAGCCGGTCGGCGACCTCGCGCCACACGTCGTCGCCGGGGTGGACGCCGGCGAAGAGGTCGGGGGCGCTGGTGTAGCCGCGGTGCGGCGCCTCGGGCAGGTCGAGGTCGACCGCGGCGACGCCGAGCACCGCCGTCGCCGCGGTGTTCTCCGCCCGGCGCAGCGCCATGTAGTCGGCGTCGGCGGGCAGGCCCTTGTCCAGCTGGCAGGCCAGCGCGAACCCGGTGGGGTCGGGCACGCTGCGGGTGAAGCAGGTGACCACGGTGACCTCGTGCCCCGCGCCGGCCAGCGCGGCGAGGGTCGCGCCGGCGGAGAACGCGGCGTCGTCCAGGTGCGGGCTGACCGCGAGCACGCGCATCAGAGCAGGTGCGCCGCGGCCCGGAACCGGCACGTCGGGTCGGCCGTCGCGGGCAGCTCCCAGTCCAGGTCCGGGGCGGTGCCGGCCAGCCCGGTGCAGACCTCGTCGATGCTGCGGGCCAGCACCGGCCACGAGTAGAGCCGGCGGACCTCCTCCAGCGCGGTGGTGGCCAGCCGGCTGCGCAGCTCGGCGTCGGACAGCAGCCGGTCCAGCTCCTTGCGCAGCCCGGCGACGTCGCCGGGTTCGTGCAGCAGCCCGTTCTCCTCGTGCCGCAGGCAGTCGACGACGCCGACGCTGTCGGTGCTCACCGTGGGCAGCCCGCTGGCCATCGCCTCCAGCAGGGTGTTGCTGAACCCCTCGCTGTAGGTGGGGCTGACGAACACGTCGGCCGTGCGGTACACCGCCGGCGCCTCGTCGGGCGGCACGTAGCCGAGGAAGGTGGTGCGGCCGTCGGCGCGCGCCCTCGCCTCGTCCAGGTCCGGGCCGATGCCGGAGACGACGAGCCGGACGCCGTCCGGCAGCGCCTCGAGCAGGTCGAGCACGCCCTTGCGCCGGTCGACCCGGCCGTGGAAGAGCAGCACCGGCGGGTCGCCGAGGCTGCCCAGCGGGCGGTCGCCCGGGGTGAACCGGCCGGTGTCGGTCGCGCCCGGCACGATCGTGAAGCGGGCCGGGTCGGTGCCGAGGTTGCCCACCACCTCGTCGCGGAAGCTGGCGCTGCCGATCAGCGCCGCGCCGGCGTGGTCGAGCACCGTGCGCATGGCCTCGGCGTGCGTGCCGCAGCAGGTGCCGACCCAGTGGCCGTCGCCGCCCTGGATGCTCACCAGGTTCGGCACCCCGGTCCGCCGCGACGCCTCGAGCACCGCCAGGCCCGGCGGGTAGCCGTACTGGGCGTGCAGCACGTCGAAGGGCCGCTCGGCGTGCAGGCCGACGACGGTGCGCACGATCTCCTCGATGTCGCCCTCCCAGTCGGCCGGGACGACGGTCTCGCCGCGGCTGGGCAGCGCGTGCACCTCGACCCCGGCCGGCACCCGGTCGGCGGGCGGCGGGCCACCGCCGTAGACCCGGGTGCCCGCCTCGTCGTCGCGGTACTGGCTGACCAGCACCACCTCGTGGCCCAGGGCGACCAGCTCGCGGAGCAGGTTCTCGGCGTAGACGCTCATGCCGCTGACCGCCGGCCAGTAGCGGCGGCTGACGAAGCAGATCCTCATCCCTCGGCCTTCCTGAGCAGTTCGATCGAGCGGGGCACCATCTGGTGCGCCCGGTGGCCGTCGCGGGACAGCTCGAGCGTCACCAGCCGGTCGTAGCCGGTGCCGCGCAGCGCGGCGAGCACCGCGGGCAGGTCGACGTCGCCCTCGTCGAGGGGCAGGTGGTCGTGCACGCCGCGGCGCATCCCCTCGACGGCGACCGTGCCCAGCTGCGCGGCGAAGGCGGTGACCGCCTCCTCGGGGGCGTACCGGCCGCTCACCACGCAGTGCCCGGTGTCCAGCGCCAGGGTCAGGCCCGGCACCTCGGCGGCGAGCGCCGCCCAGTCGTCGGCGTCCTCGACGAGCATCCCCGGCTCGGGCTCGACGGCCAGCGCGTAGGACCGGCCGCCGTGGCTGTCGACCAGCGCCCGGACACCGTCGACCAGCCACCCCCGGGCCTGGTCGCGGTCGACGCCGGGCTGCGGCACGCCGGCCCAGAAGCTGACCGCCTCGGCCTGCAGCACCTCGGCCAGGTCGCAGGCCAGCCGCAGGTAGGCCAGCCGGCGGTCCCGGCCCTCCGGGGTCGGGTTGACCAGGGTGGGCTCGTGCTTGACCCGCGGGTCGAGCAGGAAGCGCGCGCCGGTCTCCACGACGACACCCAGGCCGAGGGCGTCGCAGCGGGCGCGCACCCGCTCGGCCTGGGCGAACGCGTCCTCCGCGAACGGGTCGAGGTGGTGCACGTCCAGGGTCAGCGCCACGCCCGCGTAGCCGGTGTCGGCCAGGAACGACAGCGCGTCGTCCAGCCGGTGCGACGTCAGCCCGTTGGTGTTGTAGGCGTAGCGCAGGCTCATGACGCCACCGCCAGCGCCGCGACGTGCCGGCCGGGTTCGCGGTACAGCGCGTACAGCTCGCCGACCACGCGGTCGGCACCCGCCCGGTCGAACCAGGCCGGCCCGCCCAGCCGCTCCTCGGCCTCCGCCGTGAGGTGCACCCGCGCCCAGCCACCCGGGTCGGCGCCCACGGCGGCGAGCCCGCCGCCCGGGGCGTCGCCGCGCTCCAGCAGCCGCCGCACGCCGTGCTCACCGATCCGGCCGTAGGACATCGTCTCGGCCTCCAGCCCGGGCACGACCACCTTGGCCGCGACCGCCTCGCCCAGCGAGAGCTGCAGGTCGACCAGCACGTCCAGGCCCTCGGCGGCCAGCACCCCGGCCGGGTCACCGCCACCGGTGGGCAGCTCGGTGAAGGCGACCGTGCGGCGGTGCGAGAGCACCGAGCCGCGCAGCAGCTCGGTCAGCCGGTCGGTGCCCAGCCGGGTCCAGCCGAGCATCGCCTGCAGCGCACGGTCCTCCTCGACCATCCGCTCGGGCGGGTGCCCCTGCAGCCACTGGTCCAGGTAGCCCGGCGGGGTGGCGGCGGCGACGGCGTCCAGCGGGCCGTGCATGAACGCCTTGCGGCTGCGGGCGGCGGCGAACTCGAACAGCGCCTTGCGGACGGCGGCGTCCCGGTCGGGCGAGGCCGCCTCCCCGCAGGCGGTGACCATCATCGGGGCGGGCTCCGAGCTGTCCCGCGAGCAGCCGACGGCGTACACGTCGACCACCCCGTGCTCGGTGCTCGCCAGCTTGACCAGGACGTCGATGCCCGCGGCGTCGAGCCGGTCGAGCAGCGCCAGCGCGTCCGGGTCGTGCAGCCCGGCCAGGTCGACGACCACGCCCTGGTCCATCGCCCGGAAGGTGGTGGCGTTGCCGTCGCGCTGCAGCAGCTCCAGCAGCGCGTGGGTGACCGCCCGGTCGGCGTCGAAGGCCGCGCCCTGCCCGTTGGTGAGGACCGTGGTGAGCCAGCCGCCGGGCGGTGGGTCGCCGGGCAGCTCCTCGGGCCCGGAGACCACCAGCTCGGCCGGGACCAGCACCTGCTCGCCGTCCCGGGTGCGGGTCATCGGCAGCCACTGCAGCGGCCGGTCGTCGTCGTAGGCGCTGCCGGCCTCCAGGCAGAGCGTGCGCGGGTCGGCCACCCGGTCGCGGCCCTCGGTGCGGGCGAGCTCGCGGTACGAGCCGTGCACCCGGTCGAGGCCCTCGTGGGCGCGGATGGACAGCGCCATCTCCGCCATCTCGCCGAGCGCGCCGGTGCGGGCCTCCTCGCGGGTCGCGCCGTAGCCCAGCCCGCTGCCGCCGGGGTGCGCCGGCGAGGAGGGGAGGAAGGCGCTGTGCAGCGGCACGTCGAGGACGTCGAGCCCCTCGATCGCGAACTCCTGCACGCCCGCCGGGAAGGAGTCCAGGTAGCGCTGCGAGGTGCTCACAGCTCGGCCAGCGCGATCGGGGCGGCGTCCGGCCGGCCGGACAGCAGCCGCTGCACCAGGTGGACGACGTGGTCGGTGGTCACGCCCCGGACCAGCTCGAACGGCGTGGCCACGGCCTCGAAGTCCAGCTCGGCGACGACCGCCAGGTACTCGCGCAGCTCGCCGTGGGACAGCGGGATCTGGGCGTGGAAGGCCTTGTGCGCGGAGAGGCCGACCGGGTTGCCGTCGGCGTCCAGGTCGACCTTGAGCGAGTCGCCGCAGAACAGCACGCCGCGCCGGCTGTCGTGCAGCACCGAGTGGCCGGCGAAGTGGCCGCCGGTGCGGTGCAGGGTGAGGTCGGGGGCGAGCTCGAGGACGTCGTCGGCCGGCCAGGTCACCCGGAAGGCCTTGGTCCACTCCAGGTCGCGCACCCCGACGCAGACCGTCGCCGGCTCCAGCTCGAGCTGCAGCTGCCACAGCGCGCCGTAGCCGTGCACGTGGCTGGCGGCCAGCACGTCGAACCCGCCCTTCGCCGCGGACATCCGGCGCAGCTCGGCCAGCATCTCCGGCGTGTACCAGGGGGCGCACTCGAAGCCGACCAGCCCGGCGTCGGTCTCGATCACCCAGCCGCGGCTGTCCAGCCCGAACCGGGGCTCGGTGCCGAACTCGGTGATCCCGGCGACCGCGGTGGGCCGCCAGAAGCCGGTCACCAGCTCGTCGGCCTGCTTCGGCGTGACGAACTCGAAGCCGTGCTCGGGCAGCGCGTTGCGCACGTCGGCGCAGACCGGGCAGACCTGCGGGCCCGGTGCCGGCCAGCGCTGCCAGTGCCCGCAGTTGGTGCAGGCGAAGGCGGGCAGGTCCGGCAGCAGGCCGCGGTAGGGGTTGGTGTCGGCAGTGCTCACGGGGCGACTCCGGTGCGGTCGGTGGCGGTGTCGAGGGCCTGCACGAGCAGGCGGTGCAGGGCGAGGTCGCGGGCGGCCGGGTACGGCCAGGGCGCCGTCCCCCCGACCGCGGCGCTGAACGCGGCGAACTGGGCGGTGAACGGGTCGGTTCCGGCGAACGGGACGTCGACCGGCTCGGGGCGGAGCAGCGTGAGCGACCCACCGGCGGTCTGGCCCATCGTGTCGACGGCGACGGCCATGCCGCGGGTGCCGACCACCTCGAGCCGGCGGCGGGGGAGGGCGTCGGGGCAGTTGTAGGCGACGTGCAGGTCGACCAGCACGCCGTTCGCGGTGCGGCCGGCCAGCAGCGCGCCGTCGTCGACGCCGTAGGCCTGCACCCGGTTCTGCAGCAGCGCGGAGAGCTCGACGACGTCCTCGCCGAGCAGCACGCCGGCCAGGTCCAGGCCGTGCGGTGCCAGGTCGATCGCCGCGCCGCCGCCGGCCCGGGCGGGGTCGACCCGCCAGTTGTCGTGCGGGCCGCCGTCGGGTGACCAGTCGGCCGGCAGCCAGCAGCAGTAGACGACCCGGACGGCGGTGACCGTGCCCAGCTCGGGCACCAGCTCGCGCAGCCGGACGTGCGCGGGGTGCCAGCGCTGGTCGTAGGCGGTGCCCAGCAGGACGCCGGCCCGGTCGGCCGCGGCGACGGCGGCCTCCGCGTCGGCGACGTCGGCGGCCAGCGGCTTCTCGCAGAGCACCGCGAGCCCAGCGGCGGCCGCCGCCTCGACGACCTGCCGGTGGGCGGAGTTGGGCACGGCGACGTAGACCGCGTCCAGCCCGGGGGTGGTCAGGAACGCGGCCAGGTCGGTGGTGCGCTGCGCCTCGACCGGCATCCGGGCCATCGCGGCCGGGTCGCGGTCGTGCAGCGCGACCAGGTGGGCGCCGGGCGCCTGCAGCAGCGCGGGCAGCGCGTGGTCGCGGGCGACCCAGCCGCAGCCGGCGACGCCCCACCCGACGCCGGTCACCACTGCTCCGGCAGGTCGACCAGCAGCCGGCGGCGGGCGGCGTCGGCCGGCAGCGGCTCCGGCCAGCGCGCCGGCAGGTGCCCCGACCGCGGGCCGTACTCGGCGGCGTACCGCTCGCTGGGCCAGCGCAGCCCGCCGTCGACGTAGAGCGGGTTGGGGCGCAGCGGCCCGAGCGGCTCGCCCAGGTCGGCCGGTGCCGGCCCGCGGAGGTCGCCGGCGACCAGGCCGATCGCCTCGCTGCCGGCCAGTTCCTCGGCCGGCGCCGGGCGGGGCGCGCGGCGCTCCAGGAGCGAGCGGGTGAGCTCCGCGTCGTCGTAGAGCACGGTGGCCCCCAGCAGCCGGGCGTACTCGTCGGGCGGCAGCGGCGCGCCGTGCGGGTCGGCGACGTGCGCGTGGCCGACGACGACCGTGCCGCCGGGGCCGGCCAGCGCGTGCATCGCGGCCGCGGCGGCCGGCTTGTCGCGGAGGAAGTAGAAGGCGTCGTGGCAGGTGACGTACGCCGGCTGCGGCACGTGCAGGTCCGGTGCGGCGGTCAGGTCGGCGCAGACGTACCGCGCCCCGGGGCAGACGAAGCGCTGGGCGAGCCAGAGCTTGGACCACACGACGTCCAGGCCGAGCAGGTCGCGCACCCCGCGGCGGGAGAGCTCGCGCAGCTGGGTGCCGATGCCGCAGGCAACGTCGACCACCGGCCGGTCGCCGGGCCAGTGCTGCCCGACCAGGGCCAGCACGGCCAGGTGCGTGGGGTCGGACCAGCGGTGGGCGAAGTAGTCGCCGACCCGGCCCATGCCCAGCAGGGCCATCGCCTCGCGCAGGGTCGTCGCGGCCGGCACCCGGGCGAGCTGCTCGTCCGGGGGCGGCGGCTCGGTCCACCAGTCGTCGGAGTCGGCGAGCAGCGCCACCCGGGCCCGGTCGACCTCGCCGTCGGCCACCAGCCCGGCGACCCGGTCCCGGAGCTCCTCCCGCCCGGCGCGGGCGAACGGGATGCCGTCGACGACCGGCACGCCGGCCGTCGTGACCGTCGACGCGCTCACAGCATCACCGTTCGTTCCCGCGGCAGGCTCCGCTCCTCGCTCGTCCCTCGCTGCGATGCTCACCTGCCTGTCCACTCACAGCCCGGCCGCGGCGAGGACGTCGAGGTGGAAGGCCTGCACCGGCCCGGCGTGCACCAGCTCCAGCTCGTCGAGCGCCTGGCTCGCGGTGAACGCGGCGGCCCGGGCGTGGTGGTGCACCTGGAGCACCCGGTCGAGCACGTCGGCCGCGTGGAAGGCCTGCGACTCCGGCGCGACCGCGTCGGCGCGCAGCAGCAGCACCTCCCGCAGCCGGCCGGCCAGCGCCGGGGGCAGCCCGGCCAGCTCGCGCGCCTCCAGCGTGCCGATCACCCGGTCCAGCGCACCGCCGAGCAGCACCTCCCCGGCGAACCCGGCGTCGGGGAGCACCACGTTGTGCAGGTGGTGGGCCAACCCGACCAGGAACGGGACCACCGGGTCCGCACCGACCAGCGGCGCGAGCAGGCAGCCGTAGACGGCGACGGTGAGGCAGTGGTCGCCGTGGCTCTCCGGGGGCTCGACGACGGCCCGGGGCTTCCCGGGGCTGGTGGCCCCGGCCCGCGGTTGGGCGTTGAGGGCCACCGCGAGAGCCGGTGGGGGTGCGGCCGGGCGCAGCGCGGGCAGCGCCGCCCGCAGGCGGGCCGCGAGCTCGCCGTCGACCGCCCCGGCGACCTCGTCGAAGGCGCGGCGCAGCACCGCCTGCGCCTCGTCGGCGGACAGCCCGGCCGTGTGCAGCAACTCGGCGTCGATGCCGGCGAGCCGGGCCCGCGCCACGGCGGCCGCGGTCTCCGACAGCGCGACCGGCGCGGCGTCCTCACCCTCGAGCAGCCGCGCCCACGCCCGGCCGAAGGCCTGCTCGGCGAGCGAGCCGGGCCGGCCGGCGGTGCGCACCCGCTTGGCGTCGCCGATCTCGGCGAGCAGCGGCCGCAGCTCCCCGAGGGTGGCCAGCCCGGTCGTCGTCGCCGTCACCGGGAGCTCGGGACGGCGTCGCTCCCTGCCTGCGCTGCCCCGCTGCCCAGCCAGTCCAGCAGCACCTGCTCCTGCCGGTGCAGCGCGTGCTCGGGGGTGCTGCCGTCGGCGGTGATGGGGGCCTTGAAGAACCAGCCGAGGTGCCGCTGGATGCCGCCCTCGCCGCGCTGCTGCGCCAGGTCGGTCAGCCGGACGATCTCCACCGCCAGCGGGGCGGCGAGGATCGAGTCACGGCACTGGAAGTCGACCTTGATCTGCATCCGCTGGCCGAGGAAGCCGACCAGGTCGATGGCGTCCCAGGCCTCCTTCTCGTCACCGCGGGGCCGGTAGTAGTCGATCCGGACGACGTGGTCCTCGACGGTGTAGCCGAGGATCGAGTCGAGCACCTTGCCCTTGGTCTGCAGCTTGCTCTCCAGCGACGCCGGGTCGTCGAGGGCCAGGCCGTCGCGGTTGCCCAGGATGTTGGTGGAGTACCAGCCCTCGACCCTCAGCGCGCGGCTGCGGAAGGCCGGCGCGAGCACCGTCTTCATCATCGTCTGGCCGGTCTTGCCGTCCTTGCCCGCGATCGGGACGCCGCGCTGCTCGGCCAGCTGGACCAGCGCCGGTACGTCGGCCGACAGCGAGGGCGTGAAGTTGGCGTAGCCGACGCCTTCGACGATGGCGGCGTAGGCGTAGACCATGGCCGGGGTGATCGACCGGTCATCGGCGTCCAGCCCGGCCTCGAAGGCCTCCGGCGTCTGCAGGCAGGCCGCCGCGGGGTCGGGCCAGCGCTCGGTGGAGGCGAGGTTGAGCAGCACCAGCCCGTCGAGCTGCTGCTCCTCGCGGAACCGGCGGAGGTCGGCGCGGACGGCGTCCACCTGCGCCCGGCGCCCCTCGGCCAGCACCACGTTGCCGCCGGTCACGTTGCGGCAGAAGTCGGCGTCGCCGGCGGCGGGCCAGGGGGTGATGGTCGACAGCCGCGGCTCGGCCTGCTGGAGCTGGCGGGCGTCGAGCACGCCGTGCTGCTCGGCGGCCTTGTAGAGGTCGGACCCGTCGAGGTCCCAGCCGCCGACGACGATGTCGTCGTAGGCGGCGAGGCCGGTGGCCTCCTCGACGGTCCGGTCACCGATGGTCAGGCCGGCGAGGGGGAGGCCGTCGGCGGCGACGGCGCCCAGCCGCAGCAGCTCCAGCCCGGCCACGGCGGTGGTCGCGACGGCACCGCCGAGCCCGACGATGGCGGTTCCGACGCGGCGTGAGGACTGCGACACGGGTGCTCCTCGAGCTCAGTGCCCGGGTCTGCTCCCCGGGCCTGCGTCGACCCTCACACGAACAACCGGATCGCGCGACCAGAAGATGGTGCGCAATCCGGTTGATCCGTCAAGCGATGCTCAGAGCTTGCCCACCACGTGGTCGATGCAGGCGGTCAGCGCCGTCACGTCGTCCGGGTCGACCGCGGGGAACATGCCGATCCGGAGCTGGTTGCGGCCCAGCTTGCGGTAGGGCTCGGTGTCGACGACGCCGTGCGCCCGCAGCGTCTTCGCGATGAGCGCCGCGTCGATCGACTCGTCGAAGTCGATGGTGCCGACGACGTAGGAGCGGTGGTCGGGGTCGGCCACGAACGGCGACGTCCAGCTGGTCTTCTCGGCCCACTCGTAGAGCCGGCGGGAGGACTCGCGGCTGCGGTCGACCGCGCCGGAGAGCCCGCCCAGGCCGAGCATCCAGTCGATCTGGTCGGCGAGCAGGAACAGCGTCGCCACCGCGGGGGTGTTGTACGTCTGGTCCTTGGAGCTGTTGTCGACGGCGATCGACAGGTCCAGGAAGCCCGGGACCCAGCGGTCGGAGGCCTTGATCTCGGCGACCCGCTCGAGGGCGGCGGGCGACATCAGCGCGATCCACAGCCCGCCGTCGCTGGCGAAGGACTTCTGCGGGGCGAAGTAGTAGACGTCGGTCTGCCCGACGTCGACCGGCAGCCCACCGGCGCCGGAGGTGGCGTCGACGAGCACGAGCGCATCGGCGTCCGCGCCGGACGGCCGGACGACGGGCGCCATGACGCCGGTCGAGGTCTCGTTGTGCGCCCAGCCGTAGGCGTCGATGCCGGCCTCACCGGTGGGCAGCGCGAGCGAGCCGGGCGCCGCCTTGGCGATCACCGGGGCGTCGAGGAACGGCGCCTCGGCCACCCCGGAGGCGAACTTCGCGGAGAACTCGCCGTAGGTGCCGTGCGCGCTGCGCTGCCGGATCAGCCCGATGGTGGCTGCGTCCCAGAACGCCGTCGTCCCGCCGTTGCCGAGCACGACCTGGTGGCCGTCGGGCAGGTCGAACAGCTGGGTCAGCCCCTCGCGCACCCGCTTGACCAGCCCCTTCACCGGCGCCTGCCGGTGCGAGGTGCCCATCAGGCCGGAGCCGACGGTGGCCAGCGCCTGCAGCGCCTCCGGGCGGACCTTCGACGGCCCGCACCCGAAGCGGCCGTCCCTGGGCAGCAGGTCGGTGGGGATCTGGATCGTCATGGTTGAGCTTTCCCTTCTCGGCCGCACTGCAGGGCCCGTTCCGAACGTGCGAGGGGTGGGGGGCAGTGGGGTCCTTCCTCAGGCGGGGGCGTGCTCGGAGATCGCCGTGGTCTGGATGGTGTCCCAGCCCTCGACCTCCTCGGGCTTGCGGGGGTCGGGGCCGATGTAGCGGGCCGACGGGCGCACCAGCCGCCCCGTCGTCTTCTGCTCCAGGATGTGCGCGCACCAGCCGGCGGTGCGGGCGCAGGTGAACATCGAGGTGAACATGTGGCTGGGCACCTCGGCGAAGTCCAGCACGATCGCGGCCCAGAACTCGACGTTGGTCTCGATCGGCCGGTCCGGGCGCCGCTCGCGCAGCTCCTTCAGCGCGGCCTTCTCCAGGGCGAGGGCGGCCTCGAAGCGCGGGGCGCCCAGCTCCTCGGCGGCGCGGCGGAGCACCCGGGCGCGGGGGTCCTCGGCGCGGTAGACCCGGTGCCCGAAGCCCATCAGCCGGTCGCCCTTGTCCAGCAGGCCCTTGACGTAGCTCTCCGCGTCGCCGGAGGACTCGACGCCGTCGAGCATGTGCAGCACCCGGGAGGGCGCACCGCCGTGCAGCGGACCGGACATCGCGCCGATCGCCCCGGACAGCGAGGCGGCGACGTCGGCGCCGGTGGAGGCGATGACCCGCGCGGTGAACGTGGAGGCGTTCATGCCGTGCTCGGCGGCCGAGGTCCAGTACGCGTCGACGGCGGCGACGTGCCGCGGGTCGGGCTCGCCGCGCCAGCGCACCATGAACCGCTCGACGATGGTGGACGCCTCGTCGATCCGCTTCTGCGGCACGGCGGGGATGCCGATGCCGCGGGCGGACTGCGCGACGTAGGACAGCGCCATGACCGCGGCGCGGGCCAGCTCGTCGCGGGCCTCCTCGGCGGAGATGTCCAGCAGCGGCCGGTAGCCCCAGATCGGGGTGAGCATCGCCAGCGCGGCCTGGACGTCGACCCGCACGTCACCGGTGTGCACCGGGATGGGGAACGGCTCGGCCGGCGGGAGGCCCGGCCCGAACTTGCCGTCGACCAGCAGCGCCCAGACGTTGCCGAAGGTGACCGTGCCGACCAGGTCCTCGATGTCGACGCCGCGGTAGCGCAGCGCGCCGCCGTCCTTGTCCGGCTCCGCGATGGTGGTCTCGAAGGCGATGACGCCCTCGAGGCCCGGTACGAAGTCGTCAGCCATCTCGCATGCTCCTCTGCGCGCGGGTGGGGACGGACGCCGGATCAGCGCACGACGAGGCACAACTTAGGCGTCTCACCGCGGGTGGTCGCGCCCGGGCGGCGCGGTGTCGACGGTCACGCGGCGGTGCAGAAGGCAACGGTGACAGCATGAGGCGGTGGCCGACCTGATCCGCATGCGCAGGGACTACGACGACGGGGCCTTCGGCGAGGCCGGCCTGGCGCCCACCTGGGTCGAGCAGTTCGACCGCTGGTTCGCCGACGCGGTGGCCGCCGAGCTGCCCGAGCCCAACGCGATGGTGGTGGCCACGGCCGACGCCGACGGCGCCCCGGACGCCCGCGTCGTGCTGATGAAGGGCTACGACGCCACCGGGTTCGTGTTCGGCACCAACTACGCCTCGGCCAAGGGCGCGCAGCTGGCCGTGAACCCGCGGGCCGCGCTGGTCTTCCCGTGGCACGCCCTGCAGCGCCAGGTGCGGGTGACCGGTGCGGTCGGGCGGGCCGGCGACGCCGCCTCGGACCTGCTGTGGGACCCCCGCCCGCGCGGCTCGCAGCTGGCCGCGGCCGCCTCGATCCAGTCGACGGTGGTGGAGTCCCGCGAGCTGCTGCGCACCCGGGTCGAGGAGCTGGACGCCGTCACCCCGCCCGGCCCGCTGCCCCGGCCGGACAACTGGGGCGGCTACCGGGTGGTGCCCGAGCGGGTGGAGTTCTGGCAGGGCGGTCACGACCGCCTGCACGACCGGCTGGTGTTCGTGCGCGACGACGAGGAAGGCGGCGGCTGGGTCGTGCAGCGCCTCGCTCCATGACGACCCCGGTCGACCCGGTCGAGGGCGGCGGGCCGGTCGAGGAGCCGCAGCCGGCGCCCCGACGCCGGAGCTGGGCCATCGACACCACGCCGCTGCGCAACCGGGCCTACCGGCGGGTGTTCGGCGGCGTCGCGGTCACCATGCTCGGCCAGCAGATGACGTTGGTCGCCGTCCCGTACCAGGTCTACCAGCTCACCGGCTCGTCGCTGATGGTCGGCCTGACGTCGATCGTCGCCCTGGTGCCGCTGGTGGTCTTCGGCCTGCTCGGCGGGGCGATCGCCGACGCGATGGACCGCCGCACGCTGATGGTGGTCACCTCGGTCGGCGCGGCGGTGACCAGCGCGCTGCTCGCCGTGCAGGCGCTGCTGCCCGGCGAGGGCAACCTCGCGGTGCTGTGGGTGCTCACCGCGGCGGTGTCGGGGTTCGCCGCGGTCAACCAGCCGGCCCGCAGCGCCGTGATCCCGGCGATCGTCGGCCCGGACGGCGTCGCGGCGGCGAACGCGCTGGCGATGACGGTGCGGCAGGCCGGGGTGATCGTCGGCCCGCTGCTGGCCGGCCTGCTGATCGCGCTGGGCGACCTGTCGATCCTCTACACGATCGACGCGATCGGCTTCGTCGCCGCGGTGCTGCTGCTGCGCGGGCTGCCGCCGCTGCCGCCGGAGGGGGTGTCCGGCCCGCTGCGGCTCGGTTCTGCGGTGCGTGGGGTGGGCGAGGGGTTCGCGTTCCTCCGCACCCAGCCGGTGCTGCTGATGACGTTCGTCGTCGACGTCATCGCGATGCTCTTCGCCTGGCCGCAGGCGGTCTTCCCGGAGCTCTCCGAGACCACCTACGCCATGGACGCCAACAGCCTGGGCTGGCTGTTCGCCGGGGTCTCGATCGGCTCGCTGCTGATGGGGCTGACCTCGGGCTGGGTGAGCCGGGTCGACCGGCAGGGCGCCGTCGTCCTGGTCGCCATCGCGGTGTGGGGCGTGGCGATCATCGGGTTCGGGCTCGCCTCGACGCTGTGGCTGGCGGTCTTCTGCCTGGCCGTCGCCGGGGCCGGCGACATGGTCAGCGCGGTGCTGCGCTCCTCGATGCTGCAGACCGCGGCGCCGGACGAGATGCGCGGCCGGATGCAGGGCGTGTTCATCGTGGTCGTCGCCGGCGGCCCACGGCTGGGCGACCTGCGCGCCGGGGTGCTGGCCAGCTCGTTCGGCGTCAGCCTGGCGATGGTCTCCGGTGGCGTGGTGATCGTGGTCGCGATGGTGCTGGTCGCCGTCCTGGTGCCGTCCTTCTGGCTGTTCCGGGCCTCGCGGGCCGACGAGCTGGCGGACGCCGCGCGCCGGCGGATGAGCGAGGACTGACCCTCCCGCGAGTGTGCGCTGAGCGCTGCATCGCGCGCGCCGACACGACGATCGACGCACGAACGCGTCTCCCGCCCGGGGCGGCGCGGTCCTAGCCTGCCGGGGTGCCCCTGCCACCGGACGCCCCACGGTGGGGCTTCGCCGACGACTTCGACGGCGCGGCCCTGGACACCGACGTCTGGGTGCCGCACTACCTGCCGGCGTGGAGCTCCCGGGCGGAGTCCGCCGCCACCGTCGAGCTGCGGGACTCCTGCCTGCACCTGTCGATCCCGCCGGGCCAGGGCCTGTGGTGCGCCGGCGACCACCGGCCGGCGATGCGCGTCTCCGCCGTCCAGTCCGGCAACGCGTCCGGGCCGGTGGGCAGCACGCTGGGGCAGCAGCCCTACCGGGAGGGGCTCGTCGTCCGTGAGGAGCAGCCGCCCCGGTGGGGCTGGACGCCGCTCGGTGGCCGGCTGGAGATGCGCGCCCGGGCCGTGCTGTCACCGCGGTCGATGGCCGCCTGGTGGATGGTCGGGCTGGAGGACCGGCCCGAGCGCTCGGCGGAGATCTGCGTGGCCGAGGTCTTCGGGGACGCCGTGGTGCCCGGCGAGTCGGCCGCGGTGGGCATGGGCCTGCACCCGTTCCGCGACCCGCAGGTGGCGGAGGACTTCACCGCCGTCCGGCTCCCGCTCGACGTGGCGGAGTTCCACACCTACGCGGTCGACTGGACGCCGGAGCGCGCGGACTTCCTGGTCGACGGCACCGTCGTGCGCCGCGCCGCGCGACCGCCCTGGTACCCGGTGCAGATGATGATCGCCGTCTTCGACTTCCCGGACCGGTCGACCGGTGACGACGCCGGGCTGGTGCCCGAGCTCGTCGTCGACTGGATCGCCGGGCCGGGGTCCCGGGCGGGGGAGGGTCGTTGGTGACTGCACCCGGGGCTCCCGGGTAGCAGGTCACCATGGCGCTCCCGAAGGTCCTCGTGCTCGTGCTCGCCGGTGGCAAGGGCAGCCGGCTGGAGCTGCTCACCGAGACCCGGGCCAAGCCCGCCGTCCCGTTCGCGGGGGTGTACCGGCTCGTCGACTTCCCGCTCTCCAACTGCGAGCACTCCGGGATCGCCGACGTCTGGGTGTCGGTGCAGTACCAGCCGCAGTCGCTGTCGGAGCACCTGGCCAACGGCCGGCCGTGGGACCTGGACCGCACCACCGGTGGGCTGATGATGCTGCCGCCGTTCCAGGGCAGCGAGCGCGGCGGGTTCACCGAGGGCACCGCCGACGGGCTGTGGCGGCAGGCCGAGCTGATCCGGCAGTTCGCCCCGGACGCGCTCGTGGTGGTCAGCTCCGACGCGGTCTACAAGCTCGACTACCGCGAGGTCGTCGACGCCCACCTGGCGTCCGGCGCCGAGGTCACCATGGTGACCACCGAGGTCGAGCCGGACGACGCCGCGCGCTACGGGATCGTCCAGGTCGACGACGACGGCCGGGTCACCGACTACGCCTACAAGCCCGACGAGCCGGCCACCACAACGGCCACCAACGAGGTCTTCGTCTTCTCGCCGGCCGAGACGCTGGACCGGCTCGAGGCGCTCAACGACACGGTCGGCGAGGACGGGCTCGAGGACCTCGGCAACCACCTGCTGCCCGCGCAGACGAAGGACGGGCTGGCCCGCGCGTACCCGCTGCAGGGCTACTGGCGCGACGTCGGCACCGTGGAGTCGTACTGGCAGGCGCACCAGGACTTCCTCTCGGCCGAGCCGCCGATCGACCTGGACGAGCGGAGCTGGCCGGTGCACACCCGCGGGGGCCGGCACAGCGCGGCCCGGGTGCTCGCCGGCGGGAACGTCGACGGGAGCCTGGTCTCCGGCGGCACCCGGGTGGCCGGCACCGTCCGCGGCTCGGTGCTCTCGCCCGGCGTGATCGTCGAGGAGGGCGCCACCGTCGTCGACTCGGTGCTGCTCCCCGGCGTCCACGTGCGGGCGGGCGCGACCGTCACCCGCGCCGTGCTGGACGACAACGTGGTGGTGGGGGAGCGGGCCACGGTCGGTGGCGACGGCGACATCACCCTCGTCGGCCGGGAGTCCACGGTCCCCGACGGCGGTGAGGTGCCCGCCGGCGGGCGGCTCCCCGAGCCCGAGCGCAGCTGACCGCGGGGGCGGCGCGCGGCGCCGGGGGGCGGG
Organism: Modestobacter versicolor; assembly: GCF_014195485.1. Lineage (NCBI taxonomy): Bacteria > Bacillati > Actinomycetota > Actinomycetes > Geodermatophilales > Geodermatophilaceae > Modestobacter > Modestobacter versicolor. The sequence goes on along the minus strand of NZ_JACIBU010000001.1, from coordinate 2,441,943 downwards.
CTCCTACCGTTGCCCCGGTGACGGCCCAGGACGCGTACCGGGAGCTGCTGACCGGCCACGTCGGGCCGGGGCTGCGCGCCGAGGGGCTGACCGGCTCCGGGTCGGTGTGGACCCTGCCGTCGGACACCCACTGGGTGACCGTCGGCTTCCACGCGTCGCAGACGTCGACCGCGGACCGGGTGACCTTCACCGCCGACCTGCGGGTGCTGTCCAAGGCGCTGTGGGCGGCGGAGGACGTGCCGGCGGGGCGGTGCCCGGCCCGGCCGGCCGCGACCGCCGACTACGGGCTCGGCTGGTTCGAGCGGGTCGGCGCGCTGCTGCCGGGCTCCTCCGGTGACCACTGGTGGAGCGTGACGCCCGACGACGAGCCGGCCCCGCTCGCGGCCGACGTGCTCGCCGCGCTGCGGGACCACGCGCTGCCCGCGGCCCGCCGCGTCCTCGAGGAGGAGCGGGCCCACCGCCCCCCGTGCTCGCGCAACGTCGGCGGCCGGAACTGGTACCGGCCGTGCGAGGCGCCCGCGGACGTGGCCTTCGCCGGCCAGGGACGCCGGGTGTTCCGCTGCAGCGGGCACGCCGACGAGCCGAGCACCGAGCACGACGGCACCGTGCTCGGGCGCTGGCCCGACCTGGTCTGACGCCGGCCGTCCGGGTCAGGCGAGGGCGCCGGCCACCACCCTGAGGTCGGCGACCAGCGCGTCGTAGGCGGCGGCGCGGGCGTCGTCCGGCGTCCGGAGCACGGCCGAGGGGTGGGCGGTCGCCAGCATCCAGGTCTGCGCGGGCACCTCCTCCTCGGGCTCGTCGCCGTCGGCGCCGGGCTCGGCGAGCTCGGCAGCGCGCAGCCCGGGCGGCGTCCAGGGCATCAGCTGCCCGCGCTCCTTGGTGATCCGGAACGACGGTGAGATCAGCGCCTTGGCCGCGACCGCGCCCAGGCACACCACCACCTCCGGCTGCAGGACGGCGAACTCCGCCTCCAGCCACGGGCGGCAGGCCATCAGGTGCTCCGCGCCCGGCGACTGGTGGATCCGGCGCTTCGGCGTGGGCGTGAACCGGAAGTGCTTGACCGCGTTGGTGATGTACGCGTCGCGCCGGTCGATGGCCGCGTCGGCGAGCGCCTTGTCCAGCAGCCGGCCGGCGGGACCGACGAACGGCTCGCCCGCCCGGTCCTCCTGGTCGCCGGGCTGCTCCCCGACGAACACGACCCGGGCCGTCTCCGGCCCCTCGCCGAAGACCGTCTGGGTGGCCGGCTCCCAGAGCTCGCAGGCGCGGCAGCCGGCGGCAGCCTCGCGCAGGCCCGCGAGGCCGACGCCGGTGGGTGGCTGCGCGGGGTGGGCGTCGGTGCTCATGACCTGATGACACCCGATCGGGAGCTGTGTCGCAGCGCGGGACGTCGATACGGTCGGCACGCGGAACGACGACACACCGGAACACCCACTTGACGATGTGGAAAGTGATGCGCCAGTCTTTCCGACATGGAAAGTGACGGCGCTCGCCAGCGGTCGACCCCCGGAGGAGCTGTGCTCGAGTTCGACGGCCTGTACAAGGCCTACGGCAGCAACCAGGTGCTGGAAGGAGTCGGCTTCAGCGTCGCCCCCGGGCAGATGTTCGGCTTCTGCGGCTCCAACGGCGCCGGCAAGACCACCACGATGCGGATCGCGATGGGCCTGGCCCGCGCCGACGCCGGGGAGGTGCGCTGGGCCGGCCGGCCGGTCGACGAGGCCGTCCGCCGCCGGATCGGCTACATGCCCGAGGAGCGCGGCCTCTACCCGAAGATGAAGGTCGGCGAGCAGCTCACCTACTTCGCCCGGCTGCACGGCCTGGCCGCTGCACCGGCCGCCCGCGCCGCCGAGGCCTGGGCCGAGCGGCTCGGCCTGGGCGAGCGGCGCGGTGACCGGGTGGAGAAGCTGTCGCTCGGCAACCAGCAGCGCGTCCAGCTCGCCGCCGCGCTGGTCAGCGAGCCCGACGTGCTGATCCTGGACGAGCCGTTCTCCGGCCTCGACCCGGTCGGCGTCGACTCCCTCGCCGAGGCGCTGCTCGAGCAGTGCCGGCGCGGCGTCCCGGTCGTCTTCTCCAGCCACCAGCTGGACCTCGTCGAGCGGCTCTGCGACGCCGTCGGCATCCTCGCCCGCGGGAAGATCGTCGCCAGCGGCACCGTCGAGGAGCTGCGCTCCTCCGCCGTCGGCCGCCAGCTGCGGGTGGTCGCCCCGGACGCACCACCGGGGTGGGCGGCGGCGGTACCGGGGGTCCGGGTCGTCTCCGAGCAGCGCGGGGACGTCGTCCTCGAGCTGGGCCCCGGCGGCGACGACCAGCAGGTGCTGGCCGCGGCGCTGGCCACCGGCCGGGTCACCCACTTCGCCTGGCGCCAGCCCACCCTCGTCGAGCTGTTCCGCGACGCCGTCACCGACACCCGGGAGGTGGCGGCATGACCGCCCCGGTGCACCCCGAGACCACCGAGCGCCCCGACGTCACGCCGCACACCCCGGCCCAGCTGGTCCGGCTGGTCGCCGGCCGCGAGGTCTCCACCCGGGTCCGGGACAAGGGCTTCCTCATCGGCTCCGCCGTCCTGATCGTGCTGATCCTCGGCATGCTGGTGTTCCAGGTGGCCATCAGCAGCGGCTCCGACACCACCCGGGTCGGCGTGGTCGGGGGCAGCTCCGACGTCTCCACCGCGCTGGAGACCCAGGGCGGGGCGCTGGACACCGAGGTCGAGGTCGTCGCGTACGACGACGAGGGTGCCGCCCGCACCGCGGTCGAGGACGGCGACATCGACGCCGCCCTGGTCGACCCGACGGGGGAGCGGCCGGAACTGCTCGTCGAGAACGACGGCGGGCAGGTCGAGTCGCTCGTCCAGGGCGCGCTGCAGGGCCTGTCCGTCGACCAGCAGCTGGCCGAGTCCGGGGTGCGGCTGGAGAGCCCCCCGCTGGTCCAGGTCGTCGCGCTGGACCCCGACGCGGACGCCGACCTCGAGGCCGCCGTCGTGGCACTGGTCGGCGTGGTCGTGCTCTACAGCCTGCTCATCCTGTTCGGCCAGTTCGTCGCCCAGGGCGTCGTGGAGGAGAAGTCCAGCCGGGTGGTCGAGCTGCTGCTGGCCACCATGCGGCCCTGGCAGCTGCTGGCCGGCAAGATCCTCGGGCTCGGCGTGCTGGGCCTGGCGCAGATGCTGGTCATCGCGGTCGTCGGCGTGGCCGGGGCGCTGGCCTTCGACGTCGTCGAGCTGCCCGGCCGGCTCATCGGCACGGTGCTCACCGTGGTCGCCTGGTTCGTCCTGGGCTACGCCTTCTACGCCTCGGTGTTCGCCGCCGCGGCGTCGCTGGTCAGCCGGCAGGAGGACCTGGGCAGCGTGATCACCCCGGCGTCGCTGCTGCTGGTCGTCGGCTTCGTCATCTCCATCCAGGCCGCGCAGGACCCGACCGGCACGCTGGCCACGGTCACCTCGTTCGTCCCCGGGCTGTCGCCGCTGGTCATGCCGGTGCGGCAGGCCGCGGGCGGAGCGGAGTGGTGGGAGGTCGTGGTCGCCGTCGTCCTCATGCTGGTCACCATCGCGGTGATCGTCCGGGTCGGTGGCCGGATCTACTCCGGGGCGCTGCTGCGCACCGGCGGCAAGGTGAAGCTGCGCGAGGCGCTGCAGGGCGAGCGCTGATCCCTGCCCCGCCGCCGGCCGGTTCGCCCGGTCCGGCGGCGGGGTAGGCGGCAGCCCATGAGCATGCAGCTGGGCTACACGATGATGACCGAGCAGGCCGGGCCCAAGGACCTGGTCGCGCACGTGGTCGGCGCCGAGGCGGCCGGGTTCGACTTCGCCGTCAGCAGCGACCACTACTTCCCGTGGCTGGACGAGATGGGCCACGCGCCGAACGCCTGGGTCACCCTGGGTGCGGCGGCGCAGGCCACCAGCCGGATCCCGCTGATGACCTACGTGACCTGCCCGATCCTGCGGTACCGCCCGGCCGTCGTCGCCCAGCAGGCGGCCACCCTGCAGCTGCTCTCCGACGGGCGCTTCACCCTCGGTCTGGGCGCCGGGGAGAACCTCAACGAGCACGTCATCGGCGAGGGCTGGCCGCCGGTCGCCGTCCGGCACGAGATGTTCGCCGAGGCCGTGCAGATCATCAAGGAGCTGCTCGCCGGCGACGGCTACACGACCTTCCACGGCCAGTACTACGACGTGGACGGCGGCAAGGTCTGGGACCTCCCCGAGGGCGGCGTGCCGATCGGCATCGCGGTGTCGGGCGAGAAGTCGGTGCAGCTGGCCGCCGAGTACGCCGACGTGCTGATCGCCACCGAGCCGAAGCCCGAGCTGACCGAGACCTTCGAGGCCGCCGGTGGTGCCGGCAAGGACCGGGTCGGGCAGATGCCGATCAGCTACGGCACCGACAGGGCCGCCGCCGTCACCCGCGCCCACCAGCTGTTCCGCTGGTTCGGGCTGGGCTGGAAGGTCAACGCCGACCTGCCCGGCACGGCCGGGTTCGACGCGGCCAGCCAGTTCGTCCGCGAGGAGGACGTCGAGGGCTCGATCCCGTGCGGCGACGACGTCGAGGCGGTCATCGAGGCGGCGAAGGCCTACGCGGACGCCGGGTTCACCCACCTGGCCCTGGTGCAGATCGGCGGCGACCAGCAGCAGCCCTACCTGGAGTGGGCGCAGCGCGACCTGATGCCCGCCTGGCGCGAGGCCTTCGGCAACTGAAGCCCCCGAAGATGGCCATCTCCGGGGTCCCGATGACCCCGAACATGGCCATCCTCGGGTTGGTCAGTGCTGGGTGAGGGCGTCGAGCGGGCCGCGGTAGGGGTTCGCGGGCGGGCCGCTCACGCCGGGGCGCACCGTGAACAGCTTCCCGGCGCCCGGCTGGGCGGCGCGCGCCGCGTCGTCCAGCCCGTGCACCGAGGTGCTGATCACCAGCAGGTCGCCGACGAACGCGCAGCTCGTGGTGTTCTCCGCCGGCACCTCGACCACCGCGAGCAGCTCGCCGTCGGGGGAGTACCGCCGCACCTGGCCGCCGCCCCACAGCGCCGTCCAGAGGCAGCCCTCGTCGTCGACGGTCAGGCCGTCGGCGACGCCGTCCGGGTCGTCGCTGAAGTCCAGCAGCACCCGGCGCTCGCCGAAGGTGCCGGCGTCCGGGTCGTACGGATGAGCCCACACCGTCTTCGCGCCGGAGTCGGACAGGTACACGGTGCGGTCGTCGGGCGACCAGCCCAGGCCGTTGGAGACCGTCAGCCCGTCGAGCACCGTGCTGACCGTGCCGTCGAGGTCGAGCCGGTAGAGGCTGCCGGCGCCGGGGCGCTCGTCGAAGGCCATGGTGCCGCCGAAGAACCGGCCGGCCCGGTCGCAGCCGCCGTCGTTCATCCGGGTGCCCCCGGCCTCCTCCGAGCCGCCCTCGCCGGCCAGCTCGAGCAGCACGGTGGCGTCGCCGTCGGCGCTCAGCCGGGTGATGCCCGCGCCGGCGCCGAGCAGCCAGCCGCCGGTGGCAGCCGGGACGACGAAGCCCACGGTGTCGCCGCCGTGGTGCTCGGCCACGTCCCGGACGTCGTCGCCGCTGACCGACCCGCGCCGCACCAGGCCCGCGGTGATGTCCACCCAGACCAGCTCGTCGGCGGCGGCGTCGTAGACCGGGCCCTCCCCGTGCTCGGCGGGACGGGGGCTGGCGGCGGCGGCCTGCAGTCGGATCACCCCGCCATCCTCCCGTCGCGGTTGAACCCGCGACACCGGGGCGTCACACCGGCACCGGATACTGCCCGCGTGTCCGAAGCAACCGTCGACGTCGCCGACCTGCGAGCCCCCGGGGGTCCGCCCGAGCCTGACGACCGCGCCTCCGAGGCCCCGCTGCGGGAGGACATCCGGCTGCTGGGCCGGGTGCTGGGCGAGGTGATCGGCGAGCAGGCCGGCGCCGACGTGCTCGAGCTGGTCGAGTCCACCCGGGTCGAGGCGTTCCGCATCCGCCGCTCCGAGGTCGACCGCGGGGAGCTGGCCGAGCGGCTCGCCGGCCTCGACCCGCGCGAGGCCACCCACGTCATCCGGGCGTTCAGCCACTTCTCGCTGCTGGCCAACATCGCCGAGGACGTGCACCACGAGCGCCGCCGCCGGCACCACCGCCGCGCCGGGTCGCCGCCGCAGAAGGGCAGCCTGGCGGCCAGCCTCGACCTGCTGGACGCCGCCGCCCTGGACCCCGCCGTCGTCGCCCGCGAGCTGGCCGGCGCGCTCGTCGTCCCGGTGGTCACCGCGCACCCCACCGAGGTGCGCCGCAAGACGATCTCGCAGGTGCAGCGGCAGGTCAGCGACCTGCTGCGGCAGCGCGACGGCGCCGACGTCGACGACCGCGCCTGGTCGGCGCAGCTGTGGCGCGAGGTGCTCACCCTCTGGCAGACCGCGCTGCTGCGGCTGAGCCGGCTGCGGCTGGCCGACGAGATCGACGAGGCGCTGCGCTACTACGACCTGTCGCTGTTCGAGGTCGTGCCGGAGATCAACGCCGAGCTGCGCCGGGCGCTGCGCGAGCGCTGGCCGGACGCCGACCTGCTGGCCACCCCGATGCTGCGGCCGGGCTCGTGGATCGGCGGCGACCGCGACGGCAACCCGTTCGTCACCGCCGACGCCGTCCGCCGGGCGACCACCCAGCAGGCCCGCACCGCACTGCGCCACCACCTCGCCGAGCTGGTCTGCCTGGCCGACGAGCTGTCGATGTCCGACCGGCTGGTCAGCCCCACCGACGAGCTGTACGCGCTGGCCGAGGCCTCCGGCGACGACTCACCGTTCCGCGGCGACGAGCCCTACCGCCGGGCGTTGCGCGGCATCTACCGGCGGCTGGCCGCCACCGCGCTGCGGGTGCTGGGCGAGGTGCCCGGCCCGGCCCCGGACGCCGTCCTGCCGCCCTACGACCGCCCGCAGGAGCTGATCGCCGACCTGGAGACGGTCGACACCTCGCTGCGCGGGCACGGCGCGGGCGCGCTGGCCGACGACCGGCTGGCCCGGCTGCGCGAGGCGGTGGAGGTCTTCGGCTTCCACCTGTGCGGGCTGGACATGCGGCAGAACTCCGCGGTGCACGAGGAGGTCGTCGGCGAGCTGCTGGCCTGGGCCGGCGTCTGCGAGGACTACACCACCCTGGACGAGGCGGCCCGGGTCGAGCTGCTCACCGGTGAGCTGCAGCTGCGCCGCCCGCTGGTGCGCCGGGACGCCGAGCTGTCCGAGCTGGCCCGCGGCGAGCTGGACCTGCTGGTCGCCGCCGCCGACCAGATCGCCCTGCTGGGGCCCGAGTCGATCCCGAACTACGTGATCAGCATGTGCGAGTCGGTGAGCGACGTGCTGGAGGTCGCCGTCCTGCTCAAGGAGGTCGGCCTGCTCGACCCCGGCGCCGAGGGCGGCCCGCGCTGCAGCGTGGGCATCTCGCCGCTGTTCGAGACGATCGAGGACCTGCAGGGGGCCGGCGCGACCCTCACCGCGATGCTCGACCACCCGCTCTACCGGGCGCTGGTGGCCGACCGCGGCGACGCCCAGGAGGTCATGCTCGGCTACTCCGACAGCAACAAGGACGGCGGCTACCTCGCCGCCAACTGGGCGCTGTACCGCGCCGAGCTGGCGCTGGTCGAGGTCGCCCGCCGCGAGGGCGTGCGGTTGCGGCTGTTCCACGGCCGCGGCGGCACCGTCGGTCGCGGTGGTGGCCCCAGCTACGAGGCGATCCGGGCCCAGCCGCCCGGCTCGGTCGCCGGCTCGCTGCGGATCACCGAGCAGGGCGAGGTGATCGCCGCCAAGTACGCCTCCCCGCAGCTGGCCCGCCGCAACCTGGAGGCCCTGGTCGCGGCCACCCTGGAGTCGACGCTGCTGGACATCGAGGGCCTCGGGGACGACGCCGAGGAGACCTACGCGCTCTTCGACGACCTGGCCGCCCGCGCCCGGCGGGCCTACAGCGCGCTGGTGCACGAGACGCCCGGCTTCGTCGAGTGGTTCCGCGCGGCGACCCCGGTGCGCGAGCTGGCCGAGCTGAACATCGGCAGCCGGCCGCCGTCGCGCAAGGCCGGCGACAGCATCAGCGACCTGCGGGCCATCCCGTGGGTGTTCAGCTGGTCGCAGGCCCGGATCATGCTGCCCGGCTGGTACGGCACCGGGTCGGCGCTCGACTCGTGGGTGGCCGGGTCGCCGGAGCGGCTGGCGCACCTGCAGCGGCTGCACCAGCGGTGGCCGTTCTTCCGCACGGTGCTGTCGAACATGGGGATGGTGCTGGCCAAGACCGACCTGGAGCTGGCCGCCCGCTACGCCGAGCTGGTGCCCGACCCGGAGCTGCGCGAGCGGGTGTTCAGCCAGATCACCGCCGAGCACGAGCGGTCGGTGCGGGTGCTGCTCGCCATCACCGGCGACGACCACCTGCTGGCCGACAACCCGTCGCTGGCCCGGTCGATCCGCAACCGGTTCCCGTACCTGGAGCCGTTGCACCACCTGCAGGTGGAGATGCTGCGCCGCCGCCGGGGTGGGGACGACGACGAGCTGGTGCGCCGCTGCATCCAGCTGTCGGTGAACGGCGTCGCCACCGCCCTGCGCAACTCGGGCTGAGCGAGGCTTGTGCTCTGCTCCCCGCCGGGGAGCAGAGCACAAGCTCCGGCGCGTGGGGGCCGGGTCAGGCCAGCCGGCCACGCAGGACCGGCACCCCGACGCCGCTCAGGTGACCGAGCGCGGCGGTGCGGCCGGTCATCGCCAGCAGCAGGGCCTCGGCTCTGCCGCGCACGGTGGGACCGCTGCCGCGAGCCCAGTCGACGTCGTCCGCCTCGAAGCGCAACCCGCTCAGCGCGCCCTTGGGCACCACGCCGCTCACCCGCGCGGTGGTCAGGTGGGTCAGCGACGTCCGCAGGCGTTCCGGGGGGACGTCGCGCGCCAGTCCCAGCGGCCAGCGGATGTCCAGGCCGTGCACGAGCAGGTCGGTCAGGGGCGCCTCCGGACCGGACCCCGGTGGGGTGAACCGCGAGTCGGCCTTGCGGCGCAGCACCTCGACGAGGTCGTCGAAGGGGCGGCGCGCCTGCTCGCCGGTCAGCCGGACGTTCGCCCGGTCGAAGTCGCCACGGCACGCCAGCACGGCGAGGACGAACTTGGGGGTGCTCACCTCCAGGGGCAGCACCAGGTGCGCGACCACGTCGTGCACGGTCCACGCGCTGCACAGGCTCTGCGTCGCCCGCTGCTCACCGGTCAGCCCCGACAGCAGGGCAGCGAGCTGACGGCGCTCGTCGGCGATCTCCGTGAAGGTGTCCACGCGGGCATCGTGGCAGGCAGACCCGTCCGTCCCTCGCTGGTGCGGTTCCTGTGCCCGCGGTGGATCAGGCCTGGGCCCGCGCGGCCTCGATGGCCTCGGCCAGCCGGCGCACGCCCTCGTCGACGTCGCCGGGCTGCACCGCGGAGTAGGCGAGCCGGAAGGAGTTCTCGCCGCCCTCCAGCAGGAAGTCGGTGCCCGGCACGATGGCGACCCCGCGGGCGGCGGCCTCGGTGGTGATCCGGGCGACGTCGTGGCCCTCGCCCTCGGGCAGCGACACCCACAGGAAGTAGCCGCCCTCGGGACGGCGGAAGGTCGCCTGCGGCAGGTGCGCGCGCAGCGCCTGGTCGAGCAGCCCGACCCGCTCGGCCAGCGCCTGCTTCACCCGCTCCAGCGCCGCCGGGAACCGCTCGCCCTGCAGGTAGGCGTAGACGGTGCCCTGGGCGACCATGTTCGGCGCGATGTAGGTGTTGGTGGCCCGCACCTGGATCTTCTTGATCAGCGCGGGCGGGCCGACCAGGTAGCCGACCCGGATGCCCGGGCACACGGTCTTGGAGAACGACGAGGCGTAGACGACGTGCTCGCTGGCCGCCCCGCCGTCGAGCTCCAGCATCCGCGGCAGCGGCTCCCCGCTGAACCGGATGTCGACGTACGGGTCGTCCTCGAACAGCACGAACCCGTGCTCCCGAGCCAGCTCCAGCAGCCGCTCCCGCTTGGCGAGGGAGAGCGTGTAGCCGGCCGGGTTCTGGAAGTTGGGGATGACGTGGGCCAGCGTCGGGCGCAGCCCGCCCTCGAGCAGGGCGGCCACCTCCTCGACGGCGATCCCGTCCTCCTCCAGCGTCACCAGGTGCACGTCGGCGCCTCGGTTGCGCAGGCCGAGCAGGGTGCGGTCGTAGGTGGGCCGCTCGGTGATGACGGCGGCGCCGGGGGTGGCCAGCTCGTCGAAGAGGAACGCGTCGGCCTGCATCGAGCCGTTGGTGACCAGCACGTGCTCGACCGGCACGCCGTGCTTCTCGGCGATCCACCTGCGCAGCGGCACGTAGCCGACCGCCGTCCCGTACCCGGTCATCCCCGCGGGGTCGGTGTCGAACGCGGTGACGGCGGCCTGCTTGAGGCCCTCGACGTCGACGATGTCGGTGGACGGGGCACCACGGGCGAAGGAGATCATCGTGGTAGCGGGGGAGGTCTGCACGGGGCCGCTCACGTGACCGAGTCTGCCGTACGGGCAGCGGGTCGGCGGTAGCGGCGGGGCAGCCGCCAGCCGGCCCACCACAGGAGCCAGACCAGGTGGGCCACCAGCGCCACGACCGCGGCGGACGGCAGCCGGTGCACGACGTCGGTCACGGCCATCGAGGCGGGTTGGTCGCCGCCCCCGTCCCCCGGGCCGTATGCCAGCGCCAGCTCCAGGCTGAGGAAGACCAGGGTGGCGGTGCCCAGCTGCAGCAGGTCGGCCGCGACGAGCCGGCGGAGCTCGGCCTGCCGGGCCGTCGCCGTCGGGGCGTACCACCGGACCAGGGCCACGGCCGCGGCGGTCAGCACGGCGACCCCCGCGCCGACCGCGGTGGCCAGCAGCAGGAAGGCCTCGCGCCCGACGAACCGGCTGGCGACCAGGTCCCGGTCGAACAGCACCGGCACCGACTCCGGCAGTGACCCGCCGAGCACCGCGCAGACCAGCACGTACAGCGCGCCGGCCGCGACGAGCGGCAGCACCGTCAGCCCTCGACCTCGGCAGCGGCGGCCCGCACCGCCGCGAGCAGGGCCTCCCGCTCGTGCAGCGTCGTGCGGGCCCGCCCGTGCACGGCGCCCAGCGCGATCTCCGCGGCGTCGATGGCCCGCCAGTCGGCCAGCAGCACCGGGTGACCGCCGCGCGCCAGCAGGGTGTCGACCCAGTCGTCGTCCCCGCCGGGCCGGAGCACCCCGGACGCGACGTCGGCGAGCAGCGACGCGACGGTCTCCCGGGCGTCGTGCTTGTTGGTGCCGACGACGCCGGTCGGGCCGCGCTTGATCCAGCCGGCGACGTACTCGCCGGTGCTCGGGACGCCGTCCCGGAGCACCCGGCCGGCCTGGTGCGGCACCGTGCCGCCGTCCAGCGGCAGCCCGGGCAGCGCGTGCCCGTGGTAGCCGACCGAGCGCACCACCAGGTCGGCGGGGACGACGTCGAGCTCGCCGGTGCCGACCGCCCGGCCCTCGTGGTCGACGGTCGTGCGCTCCACCTCGACGCCGGTGACCCGGTCGGTGCCGAGCAGCCGCACCGGCCGGGCGCGGAAGCGCAGCCGCAGGCTCACCGTGCCCGGCGCTGCCTCGTGCCCGGCGTAGTCGGCGAGCGCGGCGAGGTTGCGGGCGACGTGCCGGTCCTCGGCGGCCAGCGCGTCGGTGGCCGGGTCCGGTGCCAGGTCGGCCGGGTCGACGAGCACGGTGGCCGCGGCGAGGTGGCCGAGCTCGCGCAGCTCCTGGGTGGTGAAGCTGGCCTGCGCGGGGCCGCGACGGCCCAGCACGGTCACCCGTTCCACCGGGGCGGCGGCGAGGGTGTCCAGCACGTGCTGCGGCATCTCGGTGGGGTGCAGCTCGGCGGGGGAGCGGGCCAGCACCCGGGCGACGTCCAGCGCGACGTTGCCCACGCCGACGACCACGACGTCCCGGGCCCGGACGACGGCCTGCTCGACCCGTGCCCGGTCGGCGTCGGGGTGCCCGCAGTACCAGGCGACGACGTCGGTGGCGGCCAGGCTGCCGGGCAGCTCCTCGCCGGGGATGCCGAGCTTGCGGTCACCGGCCGCGCCGTAGGTGTAGACGACGGCATCGACGTGCCGGCGCAGCTCCTCGAGCGACAGGTCGGTGCCGATCTCGACGTTGCCGACGAACCGCACCCGCTCGTGGTCCAGGGTGTGGTGCAGCGTCTCGCGCAGCGCGCGCATCTTGAGGTGGTCCGGGGCGATGCCGTGCCGCACCAGGCCGAACGGGGTGGGCAGCCGGTCGACCAGGTCGACGGCGACCGGGACGTCGTCCTGCCCCGCGAGGGCGTCGGCGGCGTAGATGCCCGCCGGCCCTGCGCCGACCACGGCGACCCGCAGCGGGCGGCGGGCGGGCACCACGGGTTCGGCCACGCCCGCATCGTCGTCCCCAGGACGGGTAGGCGCCAGGGTGAACCCGGGCAGCCGTGCCCGACCACCGCTGAGGAGCCTTCGTGTCCATCCTGATCGTCGCCACCATCTCGCCCAAGCCTGGCCGGGCCGACGCCGTCCGTGAGGCGATCACCGCGGCCATCCCGAAGGTGCACGAGGAGGCCGGCTGCGAGCTGTACGCGCTGCACGAGGACGGCTACGGGTTCGTGATGATCGAGCGCTGGGCGAGCCAGGACGACGTCAAGGCGCACGGTGCCGGCGAGACGTTCAACCAGCTCGCCGAGGGGATCAAGGAGGACCTGACCGAGCCGATCGGCGTCCGGATGCTCACCGCCCTGCCGGCCGGCGACTCCACCAAGGGCGCCCTCTAGCCGGTGGTGGCCCGCCGGTGCCCGACCGGCGGGCCGGTCACACCGCCTGGCAGGTCGGGCACCAGAAGAGGTTGCGGCCGACCATGACCTCGGTGCGCACCTCCGTGCCGCAGATCCGGCACGGCAGCCCGGTGCGCCGGTAGACGTAGTGGGCGTCCTCCCGGAGCGCCGGGCCACGCCTGCGGTCCCGGTCGGCGCGCTCGGTGGTCACGATCCGGCCCGCCTTGACCCCGGCGCGCATCAGGACGACGAGGTCGGCCCACATCGCCTCCCAGCTGGCCGCGTCGACCCCCCGGCCGGGGCGGAACGGGCTCATCCGCTGCCGGAACAGGACCTCCGCCCGGTAGACGTTGCCGACCCCGGCGAGCACGGCCTGGTCCATGAGCAGCGCGCCGATCGCGACCCTGCTGCGGGAGATCCGGGCGAACGCCCTGGCCGGGTCCGAGCGCTTGCGCAGCGGGTCGGGGCCCAGCCGGTCGAGGATCAGCTGCACCTCGCCGTCGGTGATCAGGTCGCAGGCGGTGGCGCCGCGCAGGTCGGTCCACACGCCCTCGCCGTCCTCGCCCGGGCCCTCCCAGCGCATCCGGAGGGCGCCCCGGGGGACGGGCGGCAGCCCCGTACCGGAGGTGAACTTCCCGTACAGGCCCAGGTGCACGTGGACGACGTCCGGGCCGAAGAACGCGAACAGGTGCTTGCCGTAGGACGTGACCTCGTCGAGCACCCGGCCGTCGAGCAGCTCGGCCTGCCCGGCGAAGCGGCCCTGCGGGCTGGTCACGTGCACCTCGCGGCCGGCGAACGCGGCCTGCTGCTCGCGGGCCAGCCGGAACAGGGTGTGGCCCTCAGGCACGGGCGGCTCGCAGCGACATGACCCCAGCTTCACCTGCGCCGACGCCGTCCGCCACGACAGGACGCGTGACCGCGGCGACACCCGGCCGGTGACCCACCGGCATCGCAGCACGACGCGCCGGGGGCGGCGCGCGGCGGTGCGACGGCGACCCAGCCGGCAGGTACGTGCCGGTCGTCCGGAGCCCTCTCCCCGGGTGCGACGGCGGTGCGTCCGATCGCACCCGTCGTCAGGGAGGTGGGCCCGTGCACGCCGTCCCAGCAGCGCCGCGGAGCCCGCGGTCCCGGGCGGCGTGCGCCGCCGGGCTCGTCGTCGTCGCCTCGCTCGGCATCCAGCTGTCGGCCACGACCGCGCACGGGCTCTTCGCCCGGCTCGGGCCGCCGGGCGTCAGCGGGCTGCGGTTCGCGATCGCCGCCGTCGTCCTGCTGCTGGTCACCCGACCGCGGCTGCGGGGCCGCAGCCGGGAGGACCAGCTCGCCATCGTCGCCTTCGGCACGGTGCTCGCGGTGATGAACGTCTGCCTCTACCTGGCGCTGGAGCGGCTGCCGCTGGGGCTGGTCGTGACGATCGACTTCCTCGGTCCGTTCGTCGTCGCGGTCGCCGGAATCCGGCGGGCGCGCGCGGTCGTCTGGCCGGTCGTCGGCCTGGTGGGGATCGGGCTGATCGCGGGCCCCGGCGGGCAGGTGGACGCCGTCGGCGTCGCCTTCGCGCTGTGCAGCGCGGCCGGCTTCGGGCTGTACACGGTGCTCGCCGGCCGGATGGGCGGCGCGGGCCGCGGGATGGGCGGGCTCGCCCTGTCGGTGGCCGTCGCCGCCGTCCTGCTGCTCCCGGTGTCGGTACCGGTGGTGCCGCAGCTGACCTGGCCGGACCTCGGCGTGCTCGCCGTCTCGGGTCTGCTGGGCGTGGCGATCGCGTTCAGCGCCGACGTCACGGCGGTCTCGCTGATCGGGGCGCCGACCGTGGCGGTGCTCTTCGCGCTCGACCCGCTGCTGGCCGCCGTGATCGGGGTCGGCCTGCTGGACGAGACGCTCCGGCTGCCCACCGCCGCCGGCATCGTGCTGGTCGCGGTGGCCGGCGGGGTGACGATCCGCAACGCTTCGGCCCCCCTGCGGGGGCCCGCTGCGAGCTCGCGCGCAGTGGAGGGCAGGGGGGTCCTCCGTCAGCGGGCGCGGACGGCGGCGTAGCGGTCGAGGCTGACCTGGCGCTCGTGGGCGTGGTCGACGATCGGCTCCGGGTAGCCGGCCGGGACGCCGCCGGGCGCCGTCCACGGCTCGTGCACGTACTTCGGGTCCAGGTCGCGCAGCTCGGGCACCCACTGCTTGACGTAGGTGCCGTCGGGGTCGAACTTCTTGCCCTGGGTGATCGGGTTGAACACCCGGTAGTAGGGCGAGGCGTCGGTGCCGGAGCCGGCCACCCACTGCCAGCCGTGCTGGTTGCTGGCCAGGTCGCCGTCGACCAGGTGCTCCATGAAGACCTTGGCGCCCACCGTCCACTCCTGGTGCAGGTCCTTCACCAGGAACGACGCGACGATCATCCGCACCCGGTTGTGCACGTAGGCCTCCCCGAGCATCTGCCGCATCCCGGCGTCGACGATCGGGAAGCCGGTGCGGCCGGTCCGCCACGCCTCCAGCAGCTCGTCGGCGTGCGGGCCGGAGTCGTAGGCCATCGACTGCAGCTCGGGCTTGAGGTAGGCCCGGGCGGAGTCGGGGCGGTGCCAGAGGACGTCGGCGTAGAAGTCCCGCCAGGCCAGCTCGTCGGTGTAGCGGCGCACCGACTCCCCGCCGTCGTCGCGCGCGGCCAGGTCGGCGAGCAGCGTGCGCGGGTGCACGCAGCCGTACTTCAGGTAGGCCGAGAGCCGGCTGGTGCCGTTGGTGCCCGGCGTGTTGCGGCCCGCGGCGTACCCGAGCAGCCGCTCGTCGCGGAAGCGCGCCCAGGCCTCGAGCCCGGCGGCCTCACCGGCCGGGGGCAACCGGACGCCGTCCAGGTCGGGTCGCGGCGGCGGGTCGTCGGAGCGCACGCCGGTCGCCCACGGGACGTCGTCGGGCCGCGGCGCGGGAGCGTGCCAGCCGTGCTCGCGCCAGGCCCGGGAGAACGGCGAGAACACCTGGAACGGGGTGCCGTCGCGCTTGACGACCCGGCCGGGGGCGACCAGGTACGGGGACCCGGTGCGCACGAACGGGACCTCGCCCAGCGCTCGCTCGACGGCTGCGTCGCGCTGCCGGCCGTAGGGGCCGGCGTCGGCGGTGACGTGCACCGATCCGGCCCCCAGCTCCTCGACCACCCGGGGGAGCACCTGCGCCGGGTCGCCGGTGCGGATCACCAGCGCCCCGCCGGTCTGCTCGTGCAGGTCAGCCAGGCAGTCGAGCAGGAAGGCCCGGCGTGGGTCGCCCGAGGGGCCGTAGAGCCGGTCGTCGAAGACGAAGACCGGGACGACGGTGCCGTCGGGTCCGGCCGCCTCGATCGCGGCCAGCAGGGCCGGGTGGTCGCCCAGCCGGAGGTCGCGGCGGAACCAGATCAGCGCGGTGGGCACCTCACCGAGCCTAGGCAACCCGGTTGCGCACCGCAGGTCAGCTGTTGGCGGTGGCCAGCCCGAACGTGGGGCGGTCGGCCTCGGCGACGAGGTCGAGCTCCTCGGGGTGGTCGAGCAGGTACTTGCGGACGAAGGAGCAGTAGGGCAGCACGTGCAGGTGCCGCTCGCGGGCGGCGGTGAGGACGCCGGCGACCAGCTGCGTGCCCAGGCCGCGGCCGCCCCGGGCGGGGTCGACCTCGGTGTGCGGGAGCGTCATGACGTCGCCCTCGACGTGGTAGCTGGCCAGCCCGACGACCTGCTCGCCGTCGCGGATCTCGAAGCGCCCGCGCTCGGGGACGTCGACCACCGTGATCTCCATGCCGTTCTCCACCTCCCGCGCCTCCGGCGCCGTTGCCAGGGGCTCGTGCGTGCTCGGACAAGGTAACGGTTGCGACACGTCGTCGCCCGCATCTCTTCCCACGAGTTCACCCACGGGGATGTTCCCGCGGCTGCCGGTGACGGCCAGCTAGCCTCGTTGCCGCACACCCCGGTCGGCGGCGCTGCTCGCGCCCCGACGAGCCCCCGTAGCTCAGGGGATAGAGCATCGGTTTCCTAAACCGTGTGCCGCAGGTTCGAATCCTGCCGGGGGCACCAGCGGCCGTCGGTCCGGCAGCCCCGCACGTGCGTCGAGAGGTGTCCTCGTGACCGATCTGCAGACCTGGGTGGCCCCGACCTGCGAGGGCCTCGCCGACCTGCTCGACGCTGCGCCCGACGAGACCTGGGACGCCCCGTCGCTGTGCGCGGGGTGGCAGGTGCGCAACGTGGTCGCGCACGTGACGATGGCGGCCCGGCTGACGCCCGAGCAGTTCGGCGCCGAGATGGCGGCGGCGCGCGGCGACTTCGGCGTGCTCTCGGACACCGTGGCCGCGCGCGACGGCGCGCTGCCGCACGCCGACCTGCTGGCCGCGCTGCGCTCCCCGGTGCTGCACGCCTGGCAGCCGCCGGGCGGCGGGGCGGTGGGCGCCCTCAGCCACGCCGCCATCCACTCCCTCGACGTCACCGTCGCGCTCGACCGGCCCGCGGTCGCCCCGGCCGAGGCGCTGACCGCGCTGCTCGACCAGCTCGTCGCCGCTGACGGCGCCTGGTTCGGCGTCGACCTGACCGGCGTCCGCCTCGAGGCCACCGACACCGGGTGGGCCTGGGGGAGCGGCGAGGTCGTGCGCGCCGACAGCGGCTCCCTGGTCGCACTGCTCAGCGCCCGCACGCTGCCCGACGGCCGGGCCCTGGCTCGCCGCTGACCTCCGTCGGCGAGACTGGCGGTCATGGCTGCTGCGCACCCGGCTCCCCGGCCGCTGACCACGACCGAGCGCGGACTCCTCGACGCCCTGCTCTCCCACGACTTCCCCGGCGCCGCTGAGCTGCGGGCGCAGCTCGACCGGACGACGGCGACCTCGGGCTGCACCTGCGGCTGCGGGACCCTCGACCTGCACGTCCCGGACGACGCACCGGGCGCCCCTGCCGCGGGGGCCGCCCCGGTCGAGGGCACCGTCGCGGGCGCGGACGGCCGCCCGGCCGGCGGCGTGCTGCTCTTCGTGGAGGGCGGGCGGCTGAGCCGGCTGGACATCACCTCCTACGGCGACCCGCTGCCGGTGCCCGCGCCGGAGCAGGTGACCTGGGGGAGCACCGCCTGGGCGCGGGAGGACACCGTCCGGCGGCCGGCCCGCTACCGCCGCTGAGCAGACCAGCGCCGCCGTCCGGGACGTGACACCCTGGACGGCGGGTCTGGAACCGGACCCCCGGACGAGTACGCCGTACCCGGACAGCGACAAGACGGCGTTCCAGGAGAACCCCGTGTACTGGCTCGTCCTCGTCCTGTCCGGCGTCCTCGAGGCCGTCTGGGCCACCGCGCTCGACCGCACCCAGGGGTTCACCCGCTGGGTGCCGACCGTCGTCTTCGCCGTCGCGCTCACCGCCAGCATGGCCGGCCTCGCCTACGCGATGCGCGGCCTGCCGGTCGGCACCGCCTACGCCGTCTGGGTGGGCATCGGCGCCGCCCTCACCGCCGGGTACGCGATGGCCTCCGGGCAGGAGCCGGTCTCCGTCGTCCGGGTGCTCCTGCTCGCCGGGATCGTCGGCTGCGTCGTCGGGCTGAAACTGGCCCACTGAGCGCCCGGCCGGCGGGGTAACGGCGGGAGATGGGCACGCGCACCGCGGCGGTCGCCGCCGCCGACCAGTGGACCGACCCCGACGACGGCATCCGCTACCCCGCCGGCGAGGTGCACGGCTGGCAGCAGGGCCGCAACGAGACCGTCTGCGGGCTGTCGCTGAGCAGGTCGCGGCTGCTCCGCTTCCCGCACGTCAGCTGGGCCGACGTGCAGCCGGAGTCCGGCCGGCACGCGGAGGAGGTGCAGGAGGTCTGCCGGCGCTGCGCGGCCGGCCTCGGCGCCCGTCGGGACGAGCGCGGCTGGACGCGGACCGACCCGCGCCCCTGAGCGTCGGCCGGTCACGCTCCGGGACCGGCGCGGAGAAGTTCCTCAAGGAGTCCGTTCACCCGGTCGATCTACTGCTCGTCAGCAAGTCACCGAACGTGAGCGGAGCCCCTACCGTGTCCACCCCTCTGGCCGCTTCCCGCGGCGTCACCCGCGTCCTGATCCTGGCCGACGCGCCGGTGCTGCGCCGTGGGCTGATCGGCATGGTCAACGAGACCGCCGGTCTGCAGGCGGTGGGTACTCCCGGTGAGCCGCGGCGGGCGCTGACGCTGGCCGAGACCGCCCGTCCGGACGCGGTGGTCGTGGAGCTGGGTGCCGGTCGTGGTGCGACGCTGAACGCGTGCCGGGACCTGCGGCGGCGGTTCCCGACGCTGGCGATCGTGGCGCTGGCGACCTCGGAGGACCCGGCTGTGGTCAACGAGGCGCTGGCTGCTGGGGTGCGTGGCTACCTGCTGATGAACACCTCGCCGACGTTGCTGGGCTGGGCGGTGCTGGCGGCTCGCGCCGGGCGCACCGTGGTGGACCCGCAGATCCGTCGTGGGGAGGCCGGTGAGGTGCCGGTGGCCCGCGAGCTGACCCCGGAGGTGCCGTTGACCCGTCGGGAGTCCGATGTGCTCGACGAGCTGCTGCAGGGGCAGTCGAACCGGCAGATCGGGAAGAACCTGTTCATCTCCGAGGACACGGTGAAGTCCCACGTGAAGGCGATCCTGCGCAAGCTGGGTGCCCGTGACCGGGCGCACGCGGTCTCCCTGGTCCTCTCCGCCCGCAACGGCGGCACCTGCACCTGCGGCGCGCACAGCCTCACCGAGGCCCCCGCCGACATCTAGTCCCGGGAGACCGGCATCTGACCCCAGGAGAGCAGTGGTGCTCCGGGCTGCCCAGGCGGTCCGGAGCACTACCGTTCCCGGCATGGGCGCCGTCCTCGCCGCGCTGGTGCTGATCGCCGTCGTCGTCCTGCTCGTCCGCTGGGCGTGGACGCTGCAGCAGCAGCCGCCGGGCGCCGCCGGGCTGCCGGCCCGGGACCGCGCCCGCCGGGCCCGCGCCCTCGAGGCCGCCCGCTGGACCACCGCGCACGACGAGGTCGAGGGCACCACCCGGGTCCTGCTCCGCCGCAGCTGCGTGGGCCCCGACGGACTCCCCGAGGTGCTGGAGGAACGGGTCTTCGAGACCTTCCCGGCCAAGGACCCGCTCTGGGAGGCGCGGTTCACCGAGGCGATGTCGAACGCCCGGTTCCGCTGCCGGTACCTCAACGCCGAGGAGGGCCACCCGGGGTGACCGGGCAGGATGGGCGGCATGGGTCAGGTCGTCGCCACAGCTGAACGGGTCGTGCAGGCACCGCCGGACGTCGTCCGCGCCGCGCTCGCCGACTACACCACCACCCGCCCCGCGGTGCTTCCCGAGCAGTACAGCGAGTACCGCGTCGAGGCGGGCGGTCAGGGCTCGGGCACCCGCGTGCACTGGCGGCTGCAGGCCACCTCCAAGCGGGTGCGCGAGCAGGACGTCGTCGTCACCCAGGGGGCCGACGGCACGCTGGTGGAGAGCGACGCGAACTCCAGCATGGTCACCACCTGGAGCGTGCACCCGGCCGACGGCGGCGCGAGCACCGTCCGCGCGCGCACGACCTGGACCGGCGCGACCGGCATCGGTGGCTTCTTCGAGCGCACGTTCGCACCCCGCGGCCTGGCCCGCATCCACGGTGCGCTGCTCGAGCGGCTGGCCGGCACGCTGGGGTGAGCGGGCCTCCCCCCAGCGGATGACCTCCGTCAAGCCGAGTTCGGGAACTGTCGACTCCTGAGGGGTGAGCACACTCCTGCACGGCACCGGCGCCAGCGAGGACCCGTCCGCCCTGGCCGCCGGCCGGGCTGCCGCGACCGCCGCGGTGGCCGGGCTGCCCGGCACCCCGGACCTGGTGCTGGTGTTCACCTCCGTCCGGTACGACCTCCCCGAGCTGCTGGCCGGCATCCGGTCGGTGACCGGCGACGCGCCCCTGGTCGGGTCGACGAGCGTCGGGCACTTCGTCGGCTCCACCGTCACCGGTCCCGGCCGGGGCGTCGCCGTGCTGGCGCTGTCCGGCGGGGAGTACCGGTTCGGCGTCGGCTCCGCGCGCGGGATGAGCTCACGGCCGACCGAGGTCGGCGCCGAGCTCGTGCGCCAGGCCCGGGCCGCGACCGGCGAGCACGACCTGCCGCACGCCGCGCTGCTCCTGCTGACCGACGGGCTGGTGGGCGGCCAGCAGGCCGTCGTCGCCGGTGCCCACCGGGCGGCGGGCGCCGGTGTCCCGATCGTCGGTGGCGTGGCCGCCGACGACTGGCAGCTCTCCTCGACCAGCGTCCTGCTGGGCGACACCGCCCTCACCGACGCCGCGATCGGCGTCTGGATCGCCTCCCCGCACCCGCTGCGGGTCGCCACCGCGCACGGCTGGACGGCGGTCGGCCCGCCGCTGCTGGTCACCCGGGCCGAGGACCTCGTCGTCCACGAGCTCGGCGGGCACCCGGCCGCCGAGGTCTTCGCCGCGGCCACCGGGCTCGACGACGCGCGGCAGCAGGGCGTCGCCGGCTCCGTGGTCGAGAGCTCCTACGCCCTCGGGCTGATCCAGCCCGACGGCTCCCACCTGGTCCGCGCGGTCTACACCGCGCCGTCCGGCGAGCTGAACACGTTCGAGCCGGTGCCCACCTTCGCCGCCGTCCAGGTGATGAGCGCCGACCGGCCCACCCTGCTGGCCGTCGTCGACGACATCGCCGCCCAGTCGCTGGTCACCGGCAACGAGCGGGTCCTGCTGACCTTCGACTGCGCGGCCCGCCAGACGCTGCTGGCCGAGCAGGTCGGCGCCGAGATCGAGCGGCTGCAGCAGCAGGCCGGGCAGGCGACCGTCTTCGGCCTGTACACCTACGGCGAGTTCTCCCGCTCCCGGGGCGCCGGTGGTGTCCACAACGCCACCCTGACCGCCCTCGCGCTCTGATGACCGCGGCCGTCGTCCCGCCCCCGCGCCCGTGGGCGCCCGGTGCCCCCTCGGGGCCGGGCTCCGCCGGCGACCCCCAGGGGGTCCTGCTGCTGCAGGCGCAGGCAGCCGCCCAGGAGGCCTACCGGCGGTCGGCCGGGCTGGTCCGGATGCTCGACCTGATCGGCCGCGGCGGCACCCCCGAGCAGCTCGCCGAGCGGGCGGTCGAGGCGCTGTCGGAGATCTTCTCGGCCGACCTCGTCCTCTGGGGCCGCACCGCGGCCACCGGCATGGAGGTCGTCGCGTCCTGCGGGTTCGGCGACGGGCACCCGGCCACGCTGCCCCCGGAGCTGCTCGCGTCCGGCTTCCTCGGCACCCGGTCGCCGGGCACCTGGTCACCGCCGGCGGGCACGCCCGCGCCGGTCGTGGCCGGGGTCGCCGTCCGGAGGGTCGCCCACGTGCCCGTCGACAGCGAGCCGGCCGGCGGCAGCGCCCTCGTGCTGACGTACGCCGAGGGCACCGGCCTGCAGTCGACCGACCTGCTGATGCTCCGCTCGATCGCCGAGCGGCTGCAGTCGGCGGTGCAGGACGCCGAACGCCGGCAGACCGTCGAGCGGCTGGCCGTCGCCGGGGCGCGGCTGGCCCGCCACCTCGAGCCCCAGGCGCTGCTGGCGGAGGCGGTCGGCGCGCTGACCGAGATCTCCGACGCCGCGTGGACCAGCGTGGTCACCGTCGAGGACGGCATCGCCGACCTCACCACCACCGGCGACTGGGTGGTCGACGACGAGGCCCGCTGGCCCCGGCCGGTGACCGACCTGGTGTCCTGGCCCGCTGCGCTGCGCGGGGAGACCACCGTGGTGCACGACCTGGCCGACGGCCCGGAGCGCCTGGGGACGGACCTGCGCGGCGCCGCACGGTCGATGATGTGCATCCCGGTGCTGGTCGAGGGCGAGCCGGTGGCGCTGCTCTACGCCGTCGACCCGCGCCCGGGCGCGTTCACCACCGCCGCGGTCGACGCTGCCGCGCTGCTGGGCGGGGCGCTCGCCGCCGCGCTGGTCAACGCCCGGCTCTACCGCGCGCTGGCGGGCAGCGAGGCCCGGTTGCGCGTGCTCACCGACGCGATCAGCGACATGGTCGCCGTGGTCGAGGCCGGCGGCACGGTGCGCTGGGTCTCGCCATCCTACACCCGCGGGCTCGGGGTGCCGACCGACGAGCTGGTCGGCTGCGACTGGGTCGAGCGGGTCCACCCCGACGACCGGGCCGCGGTGCGCCAGGCGCTGGGGTCCTGGCCGCGGGTCAGCCGGGTCGAGCACCGCCTCCGCCAGGGCGCGGCCGGCAGCACCGGCGGGGACGACGGCGAGTGGGCGTGGGTGGAGACCGGCCTGTCGGTGTCGTCCGGCGAGGAGGGCAGCACCGTGCTCTCCTCCCGGTTCATCGGCGAGCGCCGGCGCCTGGAGGACGAGCTGCGGGTGCAGGCCACCCACGACTCGCTCACCGGCCTGGCCAACCGCGCGCTGGTGCGGCGGGTGCTCGAGGAGCGGCTGGCGACCCGGCCGCCGGGCACGGTCGGCGTCCTGTTCTGCGACCTCGACGAGTTCAAGGCGGTCAACGACCGGCTCGGCCACGAGGCCGGCGACGACCTGCTCCGCCAGGTGGCCGACCGGCTGCGCGAGTGCGTCCGCCCGGGTGACCTGCTGGCCCGGCTCGGCGGTGACGAGTTCGTGGTCGTGCTGGCCGACGACGCCGACCGCGAGGTGCTGGCCGCCGTGGGCGAGCGGATGCTCGCCGCGCTGCGCCGCTCCTTCTGCCTGGGCGGCGACCTCGGCCGCGACCCGGTGCGGATCGGCGCGAGCGTCGGCGGCGCACTCGGTGACCGGGTGGGCGAGGGCGCGGTGAGCGACCTGCTGCGGGACGCCGACGCGGCCATGTACGAGGCCAAGCGGGCCGGCCGCGGCCGGGTGCAGGTCTTCGACGCCGCCGCCGCGCAGCGGTCGGTCGAGCGCCTCGCGCTCCGCCAGGAGGTGCAGGGCGCGCTGGCCCGGGAGGAGCTGCGGGTGCAGTTCCAGCCGATCGTGGCCCTGGCCGGCGGCCGCATCGAGGGTGTCGAGGCGCTGCTGCGCTGGCGGCACCCGACCCTGGGCGACGTCCCGCCGGACGTCTTCGTGCCGCTGGCCGAGGACACCGGGGTGATCGCGGCCATCGGGGACTGGGTGGTCGAGGAGACCTGCCGCGAGCTGGCGGCCTGGCGGGCGCTGCCCGACGCCGAGCAGCTGCGCGCCTCGGTGAACCTGTCGGCGGTCCAGCTCGACGACCCGGCCTTCGTCGACCGGGTGGTCGCCTCGATGCGCCGGCACGGCGTGCCGGCCGGGCACCTCCGGCTGGAGGTCACCGAGAACCTGGAGCGGACGCCGGGGCAGCTGCGCGAGCTGCACCGGCTCAAGGACGCCGGGGTGAGCCTTGTGCTCGACGACTTCGGGGTGTCCTACTCCAACCTCGCCCACGTGCGCGACCTGCCCGTCGACACCCTCAAGATCGACCGCTCCTTCGTCCGGGACCTCGGTGGGGACGCCGGAGCGCGCCCGCTGGGGGTCGGCATCGTGCGCGCGGTCGTGGCGCTGTCCGAGGCCGCCGGCCTCTCCGTCGTCGCCGAGGGCGTGGAGACCGAGGAGCACCGCGACGCGCTGCTCCGGCTGGGCTGCCGCACCGCGCAGGGCTGGTTGTTCGCCCCGGCCCTGGACGCCGACCGGGTGACGGCGCTGCTGGTCGGCGGCGGGGTGCTCACCCCCGTCTGCTGACGGGCGGGCGCGGGCACCGTTACGCAGGGACCATGGGGGGCGTGACCGCAGTCCCCACCACGGTCGAGGGCGTGCCCGCCCTCGCCGACCTGCTCGCCGACGGCGGTGCGCTGGTGCTGTCCGGCGCGGGCCTCTCCACCGACTCCGGCATCCCCGACTACCGGGGCGTGACCGGGTCGCTGCGCCGGCACACCCCGATGACCTGGCAGACCTTCACCCGCGACCCGCGTGGCCGGCACCGCTACTGGGCACGCAGCTTCGTCGGCTGGCGGCAGATCGGCGAGGCCCGCCCGAACGACGGCCACCGGGCGGTCGCCGCCCTCCAGCAGTGCGGTGCGGTCGGCGAGGTGATCACCCAGAACGTCGACGGGCTGCACCAGGCCGCGGGTGCCCGCGACGTCGTCGAGCTGCACGGCGGGCTGGACCGCACCGTCTGCCTGGGCTGCGGCGACGTCGCCGACCGGGCAGCCCTCGACGTCCGGCTCCGGGCGGCCAACCCCGGGTTCCGGCCGGACGTCACCGACGAGGTCAACCCCGACGGTGACGTCGAGCTGCCCGACGAGGCGCTCGACGGGTTCGTGATGGTCGACTGCCTGGCCTGCGGCGGCGGCCCGCTGAAGCCCGACGTCGTCTTCTTCGGCGAGACGGTGCCCCGTGACCGGGTCGACCACTGCTTCGGGCTGGTCGAGCGGGCCCGGTCGCTGCTGGTGCTGGGCTCGTCGTTGACCGTGATGAGCGGCTACCGGTTCGTCATCGCCGCCGCCAAGCGCGGCATCCCGGTGGCGATCGTGAACTCCGGGCCGACCCGCGGCGACGCGAAGGCCGACGTCAAGGTGGACGCCCCGCTGGGTGCGGTGCTGCCCGAGCTGGCCCGCCGGCTCGGGTGAGCCGCGAGGTCGAGCACACCGAGGACGGCCGCTGGATCGTCGTCGACGGGCGGCGCTGGCGGACGGCGGACCCGGCGCTGCCCGACGACGTCCGGGCCCGGCTGCTGCACCACCTCGGGGTGGCCCGCTCGGCGGTGCGCACCTCCCGCGGTGACGACGCCGCGGTGGCCGCCGCCCGGGCCCGGGTGCAGCTGGCCAAGACCGGGCTCGGCGAGCGCGGCACCGCCTGGTGGGAGCAGGACGAGGTGCAGCGGCGCGACCGCTGGGAGACCGCACTGCACCAGCTCGACGGCTGAACCAGACTGGACGGCGATGCAGACCTTCCTGCCGGTCGCCGACTTCACCGAGTCCGCCCGCCTCCTGGACAACCCCCGGCTCGGCAAGCAGCGCGTCGAGTGCCTGCAGGTGCTGCGCGCGCTCGAGCTGCCCGACTACGGCTGGGCCAACCACCCGGTCGTCACCATGTGGCGCGGGCACACCGCGGGGCTGGTCGTGTACTCGCTGGCGATGGTGCGGGTCTGGCGGGAGCGCGGCTTCGCCGACACCACCGAGACCCTCATCGCCGAGTTCGCCCCCGACGCGGCGGGGATGACCCAGCAGGAGGCTGCCGCCGCCGGGCTGCTGCCCAGCTGGGTCGGCGACGAGCAGCTGCACCTCTCGCACCGCTCGAACCTGCTGGCCAAGGACCCGGAGTTCTACCGCTCCCGGTTCCCGGGCGACCCCGACGACCTGCCGTACAGGTGGCCGGGCTCGGACGACGTCCCGCCCGCCCCCGCACCGGAGGGCACGCCGGTCTGGGTCGTGCGGCCCCGCGCGCACAACGAGCTGGGGGCCGCGCTGGCCAGCGGCATCGTCGGGCTGGGCGTCCAGTCCGGGGTGGACGTCGACGCGACTGGGCTCTCGGCCGCCGAGCTGCGGGCGCTGTCCAAGGAGCTCTCCGGACGACGCCCGGCCAAGGACCTGCGCCAGCTCTCGGCGCTGCTCGACGAGATGGCCCCCGGTGACCTGGTGGGGCTGCCGGTCGAGCACGGTGCGGGGCTGCTGCTGGGCGAGGTCGTCGGCGGCTACGCCTTCGCCGGCCGCGAGCTGCTCCCGCACCGCCGGCCGGCCCGGTTCTCCCACGTCGTGCCCCGCTCGGCGGCCCGGCCACCGGCGACCCTGCAGGACCCCCGCGCGCTGTTCCGGGTCACCCTCGACCCGGAGGCGCTCCCCGCAGGCCTGCGCTGACCTCCGCCACGGCGGCGGTCAGCTGCTCCCGGGCCGCCGGCAGGTGCTCGGGCACCCGCACCGCGTGCACGAACCACCAGGCGGAAGCGTGCAGCGCGCGCAGCCACCCGAACGGAGCCACCTCGTCGTCGCCGGGGCGGTCCGGCACCGCGTCGAGCGCCGCCCGGCCGTCCAGCCGGCTGGTCCGCAGCAGGCAGGCGAGGTCCCAGCCCCGCGGGCCCCGGCAGGTGTCCTCCAGGTCGGCCCACACCCAGCCGCCCGCCGTCCGCAGCAGGTTGCCCGGGTGGGCGTCGCCGTGCAGCGGCTGCACCGGGCCGGCCAGCCGGGGCCGGAGCTCGCCGAGCAGCTCCCCGGTGGCGGCGACCAGCGGTGCGGGCGCGCCGAGCTCCACCCCGCGCTCGAGGAAGACGGCCAGGTCGCCGAGCGGGGTGTCCAGCGGGTCGCCGTCCCAGCCGGGGACGACGTCGGCGAGCACGGTGTGCAGCTCGGCGAGTGTGCGGCCCGCGACGGCCGGCGTGGGCCGTTCGGGCAGCAGCTCGGCGTACCGCCAGAACGACAGGGTCAGCCCGCCGTGCTCGTGCGGCCCGGGCGGCAGCAGGTCCGACGGGGTGAGCACCGGTGCCCCGGCCGCCGCCAGGGCAGCGGCCAGCGCGAGGTCGCGGCGCGGCTGGCGGGCGACGTCCGGGCGGAGCAGCGGGGTCAGCGTGGCGACCCGGGCGACCACCGGCGCCGGTCGCAGGTGGAGGACGAGGTTCACCCCGTCGGACAGCACGACCGGGTCGGCGCTGACCACCCCGTGCGCGCCGGCCACCGCCACCGCGGCGGCGACCGCCCGGTCGACGCGGTCGATCACGCCCCGGGCAGCGGCACGTTCTGCAGCCGGACCTGCCCGCGGGCGACGAGCTTGCCGTCCTCGCGGGTCATCGTGACCAGCCACAGCTGCAGCGTCTTCCCCTGCTGCACCGGCTCGGCGACGACGTCCAGCCGGCCGGCGGTCATCGGCCGGAGGAAGTCGGTGCTGTTCGAGACGCCGACGCTGAACTGACCGCGGTCGGCCACCGCGGCGCTCGCCCCCAGGCTGGCCGCGGACTCCACGATCGTGCAGTAGACGCCGCCGTGCACGACGCCCCAGGGCGTGTGGTGCTGCGGGCCGACCTCGACCTGCCCGGCCACCCGGGTGCCGGTGACCTCGGTGAGCTCCAGGCCGGTGGCGTCGACGAAGGCGCTCGTCGCGGTCGGGTCGGTCACGCCGCGTCCCAGACGAGGCAGAACGGGTGCCCGACCGGGTCGGCGTAGACCCGGAAGTCGCCGCCGCCCCCGGGCAGCCGGCGGGCGCCCAGCTCGAGCACCTGCGGCTCGGCGACGTCGACGTCGGCGACCCGGATGTCGAGGTGGAACTGCTGCGGGCGGGCCGGGTCGGGCCAGTCCGGGGGTGTGAGGTCCGGCGCCGCCTGGAAGGCGAGCCGGTAGCCGGCGCCGGTGGCCACCACCCAGTCGTCGCCCGGCTGGCCCTTGACCTCCATGCCCAGCACGCCGGCGTAGAAGGTCGCCAGGGCGTGCGGGTCGGGGGCGTCGATGACCACGGAGTGCAGCTGACCGATCATGGCCGCCATCCTCACCCGGACCGCCCCGCGACGACAGCGCGGGGAGGTGCTGACCCGGGCGGCGGGGCGACCGACCGGTGACGCACGATCAGGGCATGACCGCACCGCAGCTCGGCTCGCTCACCTGGTTGCCGGCGCACGAGCACCTGGACCTGCTCGGCGGCCCGGTCGCCGCCGCGGTCCCCGGGCTCGCCGGCCCGGTGTGGGTCGCCGCCATCGACGACGACGCGGCCGACACCGCTGCCTTCACCGACGTCTACGGCGTGCCGGCCGCGGCGTCGGCGAACTGCGTGGTGGTCGCCGCCCGGCGTGCGGGGGAGACGACGCTCGCTGCCTGCCTGGTGCTGGCCACCACCCGGGCGGACGTGAACGGGCTGGTGCGCCGGCACCTGGGTGCCCGCAAGGCGTCGTTCGCGCCGCAGGACGTGGCCGTCGCCGAGTCCGGCATGGCCTACGGCGGGATCACCCCGGTCGGCCTGCCGTCGTCCTGGCCGGTGCTGGTCGACGCCGCGGTGGCGGCCAGCGAGCTGGTCGTCATCGGCTCGGGCACCCGGGGCAGCAAGCTCGCGGTGCCCGGCGCCGTGCTCGCCGCGCTGCCCGGCGCCGAGGTGCTGGAGGGCCTGGGTCAGCCGCTGGACTGACCCCTGGCCCACCTATCGTCGGTGGCGTGCCAGCACCCGAGCAGCCAGCACCCGCGCAGTCAGCACCCGAGCAGCCGGCGGTCGAGCCGCGGCGGGACGAGACCACGTCGAGCGTGCGCCCGGAGCGGGCGCCCGACGACAGCGACGTCGGCTGGGGCGAGCGGCCGGCCGACCCGGACGACGACGACCGCCGCTACCTGGAGGACCGCCCCCCGCACTGGTAGGAGGACCTCGCTGCCCCCCACGCCTCGCGAGCTCGGCGCGGGCCCCTGCAGCGAGGCCGTTCCAGCCCGTCGCCTACGGCTGGACGGGGCGGCGGAACTCGCCGGTGGAGGCGTGCCGGCCGCTCTCCTCCTCGGTTGCGGGGTCGAGCCCCTGCTGGGCGCGCAGCAGGTCACGGATCTCGGCCAGCAGCTCCACCTGGGTGGGCGCGGCGGGACCGGCCTCCTCGCCGCGCCTGCGGCGCTCCGCGATCGTCTTGAGCGGCAGCACGACGATGAAGTAGATGACCGCCGCGGTCAGCACGAAGGTGATGACCTGGTTGATGAAGTCGCCCCAGCGGAAGACCTGCCCGTTGACCGTGCTGGTGCCGCCGGTGACCCCGCCGCCACCGACCAGGCCGATCAGCGGCTGCAGGAACGACTCGGTGAACGAGCTGACCACGGCGGTGAAGGCCGCGCCGATGACGACCGCGACGGCGAGCTCGACGACGTTCCCGCGGAGCAGGAAGTCCTTGAAGCCCTTGGCGACGTTCTTGAGCAACGCGGTACCCCTCGGTCGTGGGGGCGACGGCGCGTGGCCCCATGATCACGGCCGGCCGAGCGTAACGGTGAGGGAGCCCGCAGCCCCGGCAGCGGCGAGCTGCTGCGCGGTGTCCGGTGGGACGGCGAGCACCAGCAGCCCGCCGTCCGCGACCGCGCCGGGCGCCTCGCCGGCCGGGACCGCGACCACCAGCGCGCCTTCGGCCACGACGAGCACCCCCGCTGCGGCAGCGTCGCCGGTCGCGGTCAGGGCGTCGCCGGGCGCCGCCAGCACGTCGACCCGGTCGCCGGCGCGGAGCAGGCCGGCCACCGCGAGGTCGGCCAGCCGCACCGGCGCGGCGACCAGCCCGGCCGGCACCGCGGACCACAGCCCCGGGCCGACGACGCGGACGTCGGTGACCGGCTCTCCGGCGCGCACCGGGGCGGCGAGCAGCTGACCGGTGAGCTCCTCGGCGTCGGCAGCCGCCCCACCCGGCAGGACCCCGGCCGGCAGCCGGACGACCGCCAGGTCGCCGGGGGCCAGCACGGTGCCGGCGGGCAGGTCGGCCGCGGCGACCGCGACCGGCGAGGTGGGCTCGGCGCCGGTGGCCGGCGGCGGGGGCCGCAGCGCGAGCACCAGCGCCAGGCAGGCGAGCGAGGCGGCGGCGACCTGCCGGAGCAGGTGCACCGGCGACCGGGGGCGGCGGAGGCGGGGCACCCGACCAGCGTGGGCGGTGCGGCGGGGAGCGCGGGGCCTCAGCGCCGGTCTGTGGACCGGTGTGCCCGCTGTGGACGCGCGGCAGCGCGCCGCCGTCGTCCGTGCCGGGTCAGTTGGCGGCCTTGCCGCCGGTGCTCGGGGTCGTCGACGAGCTCGTCGACGAGCTGGAGCTCGAGGACTCCTTGCTGCCGTTGCTGCTGCTGGAGGACTCCTTGGTGGTGGAGGACTCCTTGCTGGCCGCGGGGGCGGAGGAGCTCTCGGCCTTGCGGCTGTCGGTGCGGTAGAAGCCCGACCCCTTGAAGACCACGCCGACCGAGCCGTAGACCTTGCGCACCGGGGCGCCGCACTCCGGGCAGGTGGCCACCGCGGGGTCGGTGAACGACTGCACGACCTCGAACTCGTGCTTGCCCTCGGGGTTGGTGCAGACGTACTGGTAGGTGGGCACGGTGCTGGGAACTCCTCGTCGGTGTCCGAGCCGGGGCTGGCACTCGGCCCTGGCGACTGCCAATGATGCGCCGTCGGCCCACCCGCCGTCCACGCCGGGGACCCGTGGCGGGTGAGTGCGCCCGCTCACACCGGCGCCCGCCCGGGCACGGCCGGTACGGTCCAGCCGTGGCGCAGGAGTGGCTCGACGAGCAGCAGCAGCGCACCTGGCGCGCCTGGCTGGCGGTCACCGAGCTGCTGCCGCACACCCTCGACGCACAGCTGCAGCGCGACGCCGGGCTCACCCACGCCGCCTACGTGGTGCTGGCCATGCTGTCGGAGGCACCGGACCGCAGCCGCCGGATGAGCGACCTGGCCCGCACCGCCAACCAGTCGCAGAGCCGGCTCTCGCACACCGTCGCCCGGCTCGAGGAGCGCGGCTGGGTGCGGCGCGAGCGGGCCACCGAGGACCGCCGCGGCAACCTCGCCGTGCTCACCGACGAGGGCTGGGACGTCGTCCAGCGGGTCGCCCCAGGGCACGTCTCCGCCGTCCGGGAGGCGCTGTTCGCCGGCCTGACCCCGGCGCAGACCGAGGCGCTGGGTGACGTGCTGACCGTCGTCCTGGAGCGGCTGGACCCCGACCACACGCTGCGGGTCCCCGAGGTCGGCTGATCGCGCGGGAAGCCGCACCGCCGGCCCGGCGTTGCGGTCGGTGATGACCGAGACCCCGCTGCCGCTGTCCGTGCTCGAGCTGGCCACTGTCGGGTCCGGGCAGACCACCGCCGACGCACTGGCCGGCACGGTCGCCGTCGCGCAGACCGCCGACCGGCTGGGCTACCGCCGGATCTGGGTGGCCGAGCACCACAACATGCCGGCCGTGGCCAGCACGAACCCGCCGGTGCTCATCGCGCACCTGGCCGCGGTCACCGAGCGGATCGTCGTCGGCTCCGGCGGGGTGATGCTGCCCAACCACGCCCCGCTGGTGGTCGCCGAGCAGTTCGCGCTGCTGGAGGCGCTGCACCCGGGCCGGATCGACCTGGGCATCGGCCGGGCGCCGGGCACCGACCAGCACACCGCGCTGGCGCTGCGCCGCGACCCGAAGGCGTTGTCGGCCGAGGACTTCCCGCAGAACGTGGTCGACCTGCTCGGCCTGTTCGGTGACGAGCGGGTCGAGGGCGGGCTGGCCGAGCGGTTCACCGCCACGCCGGCGGCGGTCTCCGCGCCCCGGGTGACCCTGCTCGGGTCCAGCGGCTTCTCCGCGCAGCTGGCCGGTCAGCTCGGCCTGCCGTTCACCTTCGCCCACCACTTCGGCAGCCCGAACACGGTGGCCGCGCTGACCCTCTACCGGGAGGCGTTCCAGGCCTCGCCCGTGCTGGACCGCCCGTACGCGATCGTCACGGCGAACACGCTGGTCGCCGAGGACGACGAGCAGGCCCGCCGGCTGGCGCTGCCCGGGCAGCTGATGCGGCTGTCGATCCGCACCAACCGGCTGCGCCCGGTGCCCTCGCTGGCCGAGGCGGCCGACGACCCCGAGCGGGCCGCGGCCGAGGCGATGCCGAGCAACGCGATCATCGGCGGGCCGGAGCGGGCCGTCGCGGAGCTCCGGCAGCTGGCCGCCGACACCGGTGCCGACGAGCTGATGGTCACCGCGTCGACCCACGGGGTGGCCGAGCGGGTGCGCAGCCTGGAGCTGCTCGCCGACGCCTGGGGTCTGGCTCCGGCGGCGTCAGCGCAGGTGGCGTAGGTAGGCCGCCGGCTCGTCGAGGAAGTGCCGCCAGCTCCGGGTGAGCTCGAGGTCCTCCCAGCGGGCCGGCCGCAGGCCCCAGTCGCCGACCTCCAGCAGCTGCGCGCCGGGCAGGGCGGCGACGACGGGGGAGTGGGTGGCGACGACGACCTGCGCACCCGCGGCCGCCAGGTCCAGCAGCACCGAGACCAGCGCCAGGCTGCCGCCGAAGGACAGCGCCGCGTCGGGCTCGTCGAGCAGGTAGGTGCCGCCACCCCGCGCCCGCCGGGTGAGCACCTCCAGGAACGCCTCCCCGTGCGAGAGCGCGTGGTAGTCGACGTCGGGCCCGCCGGGCAGGCTCTCCAGGTACGAGTACAGCCCGTGCAGCGTCTCGTCGCGCAGGAACACCCCCCAGCGGGAGGCCCCGGGGCTCCGCTCGACCACCAGGCCCTGCGACTCCGGCTCGCTGGCCCGGGTGCTGAACCGGGTGTTGACCGAGCCGCCCTCGGGGTTGAGCCCGAGGGTGACCGCGAGCAGCTCCATCACCGTGGACTTGCCCGACCCGTTCTCGCCGACCAGCACCAGCGGCCCGGCCGGCAGCTCCAGCCCCTCGGCG
The DNA here is from genome assembly GCF_014195485.1 of Modestobacter versicolor. Taxonomy (NCBI): domain Bacteria; kingdom Bacillati; phylum Actinomycetota; class Actinomycetes; order Geodermatophilales; family Geodermatophilaceae; genus Modestobacter; species Modestobacter versicolor. Next base: position 2,409,087 of record NZ_JACIBU010000001.1, on the reverse strand, counting down.
AGGAGCTGGGCCACCGCCGGCACCGTCAGCGGCCAGGTGCCCCGCTGCGCGCGGGTCGGCGGCGGGGCGCCCGGGTCGGGCTTGAACCGGCGGATCGCACGGGTGTCCACGCCGCCATCCTGGCGGCCGGGTGGGACACCCGGCGTCAGCGGCCGAGGTGCCGCCAGCGCCGGGTCCGGCTGCGCAGCCGCTCGACGTCGTCCCGGCCCAGCAGCCCGGCCAGCTCCTCGGCGAGCACCCGGCCCAGCCGGCGGCAGAACTCCACCGGCTCGTCGGCGGCGTCGGGCCGCTCGGGCACCACCCGGTCGACGATGCCGGCCCGCCACAGGTCGGTGGCCCGCACGCCCTGGGACGCCGCCATCTCGTCGGCCCGGTCGACCGTGCGGTGCACGATCGCCGAGGCGCCCTCCGGCGGCAGCGGCCCCAGCCAGCCGTTCGCCGTGGCCAGCACCCGGTCGGCGGGCACCAGCGCCAGCGCGCCCCCGCCGGTGCCCTGCCCGAGCAGCACCGCCAGGGTCGGCGCCCGCAGCACCACCAGGTCCTGCAGGCAGCGGGCGATCTCCCCGGCCATCCCGCCCTCCTCGGCGGCCACCGACAGCGCGGCCCCCGGGGTGTCGATCAGGGTGAGCAGCGGCAGCCGGAGCTCGTCGGCCAATCGCATCCCGCGCCGCGCCTCGCGCAGCGCCCCCGGGCCCAGCGGCGCCGACAGCGACTGCCCGCGCCGGTCCTGGCCCAGCACCACGCACGGCGCCCCGCCGAACCGGGCCAGCGCCAGCAGCAACCCGGGGTCGGACTCGCCGGCGCCGGTGCCGTTGAGGGTGACGACGTCGGTCGCCGCGGTGCGCAGCAGCTGCCGCACCCCCGGCCGGTCGGCCCGCCGCGAGGCGGTGACGACGTCCCACGCGGTGCGCCCGTCCTCCGGGTCGTCGGCGTCGGTGCCGTCGCCCTCGACCGGCCCCTCCACCGCGGTGCCGCGGTGCCAGGTCTCCCGGGCAGCCAGCACCCGCAGCGCCCGGTCGGCGACGTCGGCCAGCTCGTCGACCGGGACGACCCCGTCGATCAGCCCGTGCGCGGCGAGGTTCTCCGAGGTCTGCACGCCCTCGGGGAAGGGCTCGCCGTACAGCGCCTCGTAGACCCGCGGCCCCAGGAAGCCGACGGCGGCCCCCGGCTCGGCGATCGTCACGTGACCCAGCGAGCCCCACGAGGCCAGCACCCCGCCGAACGTCGGCCCGCGCAGGTAGACCAGGTAGGGCAGCCCGGCCTCCTTGTGCCGGGCGATCGCCGCGGTGATGCCGATCATCTGCAGGAAGGCGACGGTGCCCTCCTGCATCCGGGTGCCGCCGGAGACCGGTGAGGCCAGCAGCGGCAGGCCCTCGTCGGTGGCCCGCTCGACCGCCGTCATCAGCCGCTCGGCGGTGGCCACCCCGATGGAGCCGGCCAGGAAGCCGAACTCCCCGGCGACGACGGCGACCCGGCGGCCGCGCAGCGTCCCCTCCCCGGTGACCACCGCCTCGTCCTGCCCGGTCTTCTCCGCCGCCCGGGCGAGGTCGCGGGCGTAGTCGTCGTCGACCGCGCGCGGGGGCACCGGGGTGTCCCAGGAGCGCCAGGACCCCGGGTCGAGCACCAGGTCGCGCAGCGCCCGCGCGTCCATCCGGGCCGGCCGGGTGGTCGGCGCGGCCGTGCCCGCGGGCCCGCTCACGTGGCGTGCCCGTCCTCGACGTCGTCACCGGCCGGCTGGGGGACGCCGTCGGGCGCACCGGACAGCCAGGCGCGGATCGCGTCGCCGTCGGCGCCGAGCACCGGCGGCGGGGTGTGGTCGCGGCGGGTGGTCTCGACCTCGCCCTCGGCGCCGGGGGCGAAGAACCGCAGCGGCGGGCCGGGCAGCGTCAGCGGGCCGGCGGTGGCGTGGTCGACGGAGATCGCCAGGCCCTGGGAGAGCGTCTGCTCCCAGGCGTAGACCTCGTCCAGGGTGCGCACCTTGCCCGCGGGCACCCCGGCGGCGTCCAGCCGGGCGAGCAGCTCCGCGGCCGGGATCTCCGCGAACGCCGTCTCCAGCAGCTCGATCACCTGCTGCCGGTTGCCCACCCGCTCGCCGTTGGTCGCCATCCCCGGCGCCTCGGGGTCGAAGCCGAACTCGGCGCACAGCCGCCGCCACAGGCCCTCGCTGCCGCAGGAGAGCTGCACGCTCCCGCCCGCGCAGCGGAACAGGCCGTAGGGGGCGATCGAGGGGTGGTGGTTGCCCTGGCCGCGGTTGACCTGGCCGCCCACGGTGTACGCGGTCCCCTGGAAGGCGTGCACGCCGACGACGGCGGCGAGCAGCGAGGTGCGCACCACCTGCCCGCGCCCGGTCCGCTCCCGCTCGACCAGCGCGGCGAGCACGCCGTAGGCGCCGTACATGCCGGCCAGCAGGTCACCGATCGGGACGCCGACCTTCTGCGGGTCCTCGGGGCCCGAGCCGGTCAGCGACATCAGCCCGGCCTCGCCCTGGGCGATCTGGTCGTACCCGGCCCGCTGTCCCTCCGGGCCGTCGTGGCCGAAGCCGCTGATCGCCAGGGTCACCAGCCGCGGGTTCAGCTCGGCCAGCACGTCGGTGCCGAAGCCGAGGCGGGCCAGGGTGCCGGGGCGGAAGTTCTCCAGCAGGACGTCGGCCCGGCGCACCAGCTCGGTGAGCACCTCCTTGTCACCCGGGTCCTTGAGGTCGAGGGTGATCGACTCCTTGTTCCGGTTGGCGGAGAAGAAGTAGGTGGACTCGCGGCCCGCCCCCTCGGGCTGGACGAACGGCGGGCCCCAGCCGCGGCTGTCGTCCCCGCTCCCGGGGCTCTCCACCTTGATCACCCGGGCGCCGAGGTCGCCGAGCATCATCCCGGCGTGCGGTCCGGCCAGGGCGCGGGTCAGGTCGACGACGAGGACGCCGTCCAGGGGGCCACTCACGTGAGTCGGGGTCCTTCCAACCAGACGACAGAGACGTCCGCCACCCTCTCACCGGGCCGAGCGGGGCGTCAGCCCCGCTGCCACCTGCCGGCAAGCGGGGCGGGGCGCACCCGTCCGGACACCTGGTGTGTGCGCAAGATCGCCACGTCGTTCACCGTCTCGGGGGAGTCGGGCACGGCGTGCCGCTGGTTAGGCTGCGCCGCATGCCGAGCCCGTCCGCAGACCACTCGACGACGCCCCGGGCCGCCACCAAGGCGGTGATCCCGGTGGCCGGGATGGGCACGCGGTTCCTGCCCGCGACCAAGGCGGTGCCCAAGGAGCTGCTGCCGGTCGTCGACCGGCCGGCGCTGCAGTACATCGTGGAGGAGGCCGCTCGCGCGGGCCTGCCCGAGGTGCTCATGGTCACCGGCCGCGGCAAGGGCGCCATCGAGGACTTCTTCGACCGCACCCCGGAGCTGGAGACGGCCCTGGAGGCCAAGGGCGACACGTCCCGGCTGGACGCCGTGCACGAGTCCACCGACGTCGCGCAGGTGTTCTTCGTCCGCCAGGGCGAGGCCAAGGGCCTCGGGCACGCGGTGCTGCAGGCCGCGGCGTTCGTCGGCGACGAGCCGTTCGCGGTGCTGCTCGGCGACGACATCATCGACGCCCGCGACCTGCTGCTCGAGCAGATGCTCGCCGTGCAGGCCGAGCACGGGGGCGCGGTGATCGCGCTGCTGGACGTGGGCGCGGAGAACATCTCCAAGTACGGCGCCGTCGCGGTGGAGGACGCCCGGGTCTCCGGCGACGCGGCCGGCGACGACGTCTTCCGGGTCACCGGCCTGGTCGAGAAGCCCCCGGCCGACGAGGCGCCGAGCACGCTGGCGATCATCGGCCGCTACGTGCTGCCCCCCGAGGTCTTCGAGGCCATCCGGCAGACCCCGCCCGGGCGCGGCGGCGAGATCCAGCTGACCGACGCGCTGCTCCGGCTCGTCGACGACGGGGTGCCGGTGCACGGCGTCGTCTTCTCCGGCCGCCGCTACGACACCGGCGACAAGCTGGACTACCTCAAGGCCGTCGTCCGGCTCGCCGTCGAGCGCGAGGACCTCGGCCCGTCGTTCGGGCCCTGGCTGCGTGACTTCGTCGCCGACCTGCCCGCCGAGGGCGCGTCGCCCGCCTGACCGGGGCTCCCAGAGGGCACCATCGGGAGCCAGGTCCGTCGACGGCGGCCGTGGCCGGCAGGTCCGGCCGTGGGGACAGGCCCGACGACGGGAGGACGACGGTGGTGGGGATGAGCGACGACAGCACGCGCGGGTGGTTCTCGGGAGGTGGCCGGGACACCTCCCAGCTGGACCTCGGGCAGGGCTCGCTGGTGCCGCCGCCCCGGGACCGGCAGCTGGCGACGGCGGAGCGCCCGGTGCCGGCCGGGCACGACACGGTCCAGGTCGACCGCGGCATGTTCGCCTCCGAGCGGGTGCCCTCCCCGGCCATCGCGACCGGCGACCGGACCCCCGACCCGATGGCCGACACCGGCTCCGTCGACGTCTCCGGGGTGCGCCTGCGCACCGTCGAGCAGCACCTGGACGAGATCCTCGGCGCCGTGCCGCAGCCGGCGCCGATCGAGCTGGCCGTGCTCGACGCCCAGGGCCTGCTCTGCGCCGAGCTGGTCACCAGCTCGCGCGCGCTGCCGGCCTTCGACCAGGCCGGGCTGGACGGCTACGCGGTGCGCTCGGCCGACATCGCCACCGCGACCGTCGAGCTGCCCACCGACCTCGCCGTGGTGGGGGAGACCTCGGCCGGTTCGGCGCAGGTGGCCTCCATCGGCGCGGGCCTGGCGCAGAAGGTCGCCGTCGGCGCGATGCTGCCGGCCGGCGCGGACGTCGTCGTCCCGGCTGCCTGGACCGACCAGGGCGCCGCCCGGGTGCAGGTCTACGCCGCGCTCGCGCCGGGCAGCTACGTGCGCCGGATCGGCGACGACGTCGCCCCCGGCGACACCGCGGTGCAGATCGGCACCCCGATCGGGCCGGCCCAGATCAGCCTGCTCGCCGCCGTGGGCCGCGAGCGGGTGGCCGTGCGGCCGCGCCCCCGGATCGCCGTCCTGTGCGCCGGTGAGGAGCTGGTCGACGTCGGCGCCACCGTCGGCCCGGGCCAGCAGGTCGACGTCAACAGCTACGCGCTGGCCGCCGCCGCCCGGGACGCCGGTGCCGAGGCCTACCGCGCCGGCATCATGCCCAACGACAAGCGCCGGATGGTCGAGCTGATCGAGGGCCAGACGCTGCGCAGCGACGTCGTGCTGATCGCCGGCACCTTCGCCACCGGCGCCCCGGACCTGCTGCAGGAGGCGCTCGACGAGCTCGGCGGGCTGTCGTTCACCCAGGTCGCGATGCACCCCGGCCCGGTGCACGCGTTCGGCAAGCTCGGGCCCAACAACGTCCCGGTCATCTGCGTGCCCGGTGAGCCGGTCGCCGCGCTGGTCGCCTTCGAGGTCTTCGTCCGCCCGGCCATCCGGCTGATGCTGGGCAAGCGGCAGCTGTTCCGGCGCACCGTGCAGGCGGTCTCCGCCCAGCAGCTGCTCTCCCCGCTGGGCTACCGGCAGTACCTGCACGGCCAGGTCATGCGGCACCCCGACGGCGGCTACGTGGTGGAGCCGATCGGCGACGGCGACCAGGCGATGCTGGCCCGGATGGCGCGCGCGAACTGCCTCATCGTGGTCGACGAGGACGTCACCGAGGTCTCCGCCGGCGGGCTGGTCACGGTCATGCCGATGCTGCTCGGGGGCTGAGCTGGACCCGGCGCCGCACCCCGGCTGGCCGGCCCGGCTGGGCCACGGGCCGGTCGTGGTGCAGCCCCTCCAGCGGGGCGACGCGCGCGACTGGGCCCGGGTGCGCACCGAGAACGAGGCGTGGCTGACCCCCTGGGAGCCCTCCGCGTCCGTGCCGTGGCGCGACCGGCACACCCCGGCGGCCTACCGGGCGATGCGCCGGGCGGCGTCCCGGCGGGCCCGGGTCGGGATGTCGCTGCCCTTCGCGGTGCACTACGAGGGCCGGCTGGTCGGGCAGGTCACCGTGGACAACGTCGTCCGCGGCGCGCTGCGCTCCGGGCACCTGGGCTACTGGGTGGACTCCGCCGTCGCCGGGCGCGGGGTGGCCTCGCTGGCCGTGGCGCTGGTCTGCGACCACGCGTTCGGCCCGGTGGGGCTGCACCGGCTGCAGGCCGACATCCGCCCGGAGAACCGGCCGAGCCGGCGGCTGGTCGAGCGGCTGGGCTTCCGGCAGGAGGGGCTGTTCCGCAGCTACCTCGACATCGACGGCGGGTGGCGCGACCACCTGGCCTACGCGCTGCTGGCCGAGGACCTCCCCGGCGGCGCGCTCGCGCGCTGGCAGTCCCGCATCCCCGGCTGACTGCGGCCTCCTGCACGGCGTGTCCGCACCCGCTGACGGTCTGTTACCGCTTCGAGACCCGCGGGGAACGCCGACACGCCGGTGGGTCGGGCAGACTGCGCCGACACACCGGGAGACCTCCCTGGCATCGGCAGTCCGCGCCCTTACCTTGACTCCCGAGTGACGGATGTGACTCGTGTGGCCCCAGGGATGGGGTCGGTCTGTAGTGCCACGGATGGATCGGGGTGTGAGTGATGGGATCGGGCGTACTGCTGGCCGCTCTCGTCGTGCTGTGGTTCGTGGTCCTGGTGCCGATGGTGGTCACCCGGGGCGACGCGCACGCGACAGCCGGCGCGGCGGACTCAGGTCGCACCCTGCAGCGACGTCGTCCGGTGGACCCCGTGGTCCACGCGGAGACCGAGCGGGTGACGATCGACCGCGCCGCGCTGGTGAGCAGCGGTGAGCTGCGGGTCGACGTGCACGCGGTGCGCCGCCGCACGCTGGCCGGCCTGGTGGCCCTCGCCGTCCTGGCGCTGGTCGGTGCGCTGACCTACCGCTCGTGGCTGTGGGCTCCGCAGCTGCTGCTGGACGTCGCCGTCGTGGGCTACCTGATGGTGATCAAGGCCGCCGCCGACCGCGAGCGGCGGGCCGCTGCCCGGCGCAACGCCCGGCTGGCCCACCGTGCCCGGGTCGAGCAGGAGCGCCCGGTCCGCCGGCGCCCGGCCGAGCGCCCCGCCGAGCGCCCGGTCGTGCCGGCCGCCCGCCCGGCCCCGGTGGTCGTCGCCGAGACCGGCCCGATCCACCCGAGCCTGCCGCTCGCCCCGGTGCACCCGCTGCGTCCCGGCCGGGTCGTCGCCGCCCGCGTGCCGGTCTCGGCCGGCTGGCAGCAGAGCGCGGTCGTCGGGCTGGACGACGAAGACATCGGGTTCGCCGAGATCGACGTCTACTCCCCGGCCCGGGTGGTCAACGGCTGACCGGTCGGCGCCGCCGTGGAGCGGCGCCGAGGGAGGCCCCTCCAGTGGGGCCTTCGTCAGACCTGCTCGTCGTCCAGGGCCGCCTCGTCCAGCGCGTCCTCGGCCAGCAGCTCGCGGACGTGCCCGAGGAGGCGGCGGAGCAGGTCGTTGAGCCGGGTGACCTCCTCCGGCGACATGTCGGCCAGGATGATCTCCTGGCCGCGCATCGAGATCGGCAGCATCGCGTCGTGCATCTCGGCGCCGGCCGGGGTCAGGTAGAGCGGCCGTGAGCGGCCGCCGTCCTCACCCTGGACGACGAGCCGGCGGGCGGTCAGCACGGTCACGCTCTTGGAGACGATGGCCTTGTTCATCGCCACGAACTCGGAGATCTCGCTGGCCGTCGCGCCCGGCCGGATGGCGAGGGCGGAGATGACCCGCCAGTCGTTGGTGCCCAGGCCGAAGCGGGTGCGCAGTGCGCGCGACTCGCGCCACACGAGGCTGTTCGACAGCAGGGAGATCAGCCGCGGCGTGAAGTCGTTGCTGTCGATCACGGTCGCCATGGGTTCGGCGATGGCATCCGGCGGCAGCTCCATGGTTGCGTCCCTCGTCACGGCGGCACGGTGCGCGGCCTCGTCGGGGCTGGATACGACTCCCGCCTGTCCGGAAAGCCTAGCCACGCGCAGGTGCGGGCCGGCGGGGGAGTGCCCCGCCGGCCCGCGACCGGCTGTCAGTGCGCGGCCCCGGCCTGCTCGGTCTCGTCGGCCGCGTGGGCGATGGAGCGGGTGTCCTGGAAGGCGCGGACGCCCTCGATGCCCTGCTCGCGGCCCATGCCCGAGGCCTTCATGCCGCCGAACGGCGCCCGGAGGTCGAGCCGCGCGGCGCCGTGGTCGTTGACCCAGACGTAGCCGCACTCCAGCTGCGCGCCGATCCGGTTGGCGGAGTCGGTGTCGGCGGTCCAGACCGACGCGCACAGCCCGGCCCAGGTGTCGTTGGCCTGCCGCACGGCCTCTGCGTCGTCGTCGAACGGGATCACCGGGATCACCGGACCGAACTGCTCCTGGGTGACGACCCGCAGTGACGGGTCGGGGTCCACCACGACGGCCGGGCGCAGGAAGTTCCCCTCGGCGAACTCACCGCCCGGGAGCTCGCCGAACTCCAGCACGGTCGCCCCGGAGGCCTTGGCCTCCTCGATGATCTCGGTGACGAAGGCCTTCTGCGCGGGCTGGTGCAGCGGGCCCATGGTCGTGCCCTCGGCCAGACCGTGGCCGAGGACGACCTTCTCCAGCCGCGCGGTGAGCCCGGCGACGAGCTCGTCCATCCGGGACCGGTGCACGTAGAGCCGCTTGGCGTTCATGCAGATCTGGCCGGTGGTGTCGTAGACGGCGCCGAACAGCCGGTCGAGGTGGTCGTCGTCCAGGACGGCGTCCGCCCGGATGATCGCCGGGTCGTTGCCGCCCAGCTCGAGGGTGACCCGGGTGAGGCTGCGCGAGGCCATCTCCATGATCTTCTTGCCGCCGTTGACGCTGCCGGTGAAGCAGACCTTCGCGATGTCGGCGTTGTCGATCAGGCCGGCCATCTCGCTGTCCCGGCCGGTGACCACGTTGAGCACGCCCGGGGGCAGCTTCTCGGCAACGCGCTGCACCAGGCGAGTGGTCGCCAGCGGCGTCGAGGGCGGCGGCTTGACGATCGCGGTGTTGCCGGCGAGCAGCGCGTGGGGGAGCGCGGCGGCGAGGATCGCGATCGGCCAGTTGAAGGGGACGATCAGCGTCACGACGCCGATCGACTGGTACGCGACGGTGGTCTGGACCGGGATGCCGGGTGCCGGGGGCAGCACCTTGGTGGCGTCGACCTCCTCGGCGAGGGACAGCGCCAGCTGCCACCGGATCTCGAAGACCAGCGCGTCGACCCACGCCTCGTGGACGATCTTGCCGTTCTCCAGGGACAGCACCCGGGCGTCCTCGTCGCGCTCGTCGGCGAGGCCCTCGATGGCGGCGGCCATCTGCGCGGCGCGCTCGGTGGCCGACAGCGCCGACCACGCGGGGTAGGCGGCCTTCGCCGCGGCGACCGCGTCGGCGACGTCCTCCCGCGTGGCGGCCGCGGCGTGACCGACGACGACGCCGGGCCGTGCCGGGTCGACGACGTCGAGCACGTCGGTCGTCGTCCGCTCCTGTCCACCGATGTAGAGCCCCGTCGTCACCGGGGCGGTCGTGCTCGTCGTGCTGGTCATGCGGAACGCCACCTCTCTGTGTCTGTCCGTCTGAAGCTGCCTGGCGGCCCGACGGAACCTATCCGAGAGCCACGGTTTACATGTGAACCCTAGATGGTTAATGTGGCCCGCACCACATGGTTCACAAGTAAACGAACAAGCGCTACTGTGACGCAGGTCACTCCACCTGAGGCTCGCCGGACCACCCCCGCTCACGGCGGCGGGCCCGGCCCGAGCGCACCCGACGGTCACCGACGAGGGGTCCTGAGATGAATGACGACGCTGTGCGGCCGGAGGGCGAACGACCCTCCGTGGCCGAGCTGGAGGAGCGGGCCTACGAGCTGCGCGCCAAGCTGCTGCACCTGTGCGGCACCTACGAGGGGGCCGTGCACATCGGCGGTGACCTCTCGGCGGCCGACATCTTCACCGCGCTGTTCCACTACGGGCTCGACGTCGACCCCGGCGACATCAGCAACCCGCGGCGGGACCGGTTCCTGCTGAGCAAGGGCCACGCGGCGGTGTGCATGTACATCGCGATGTCGATGCGCGGCTTCTTCTCCTACGAGGGGATCGTCGAGACCTACGGGAAGCTCGACAGCGCCTACGGCATGCACCCGTGCAAGGTGCAGCTGCCCGGGGTCGAGGCCTCCACCGGGTCGCTCGGGCACGGGCTCCCGCTCGCGGTGGGCATGGCGCTGAGCGCCCGGCACCGTGGCGAGACCCACCGCGTCGTCTGCCTGCTCGGTGACGGCGAGACCGGCGAGGGCTCGGTGTGGGAGGCCGCGATGGCCGCCCGCAGCAACGAGCTGGGCAACCTGGTCGCCTTCGTCGACCGCAACCGCCAGCTCATGACCAGCTTCGCGGAGGAGCGGGTGGCCTTCGAGCCCTACCCGGACAAGTGGCGGGCCTTCGGCTGGAACGTGGTCGAGGCCGACGGCCACGACATGGCCTCGCTGGTGGCGGCCATCGACGGGCTGCCGGCAGCCCAGAGCGACCGCCCGACCGTGGTCATCTGCGAGACGGTCAAGGGCAAGGGCGTCGACTTCATGGAGCACAACCTCGCCTGGCACGCCGGCTCGCTCGGTGCGGCGGACCTGGAACGGGCGCTGGCCGCGCTCGAGTCGACGCGGAAGAAGGAGACGGTCTGATGCCGGTCACGTTCACGTTCGGCGAGATGCTGTCGGCCCGGTCGGTGATCGGGACGACGCTGGCGGAGCTCGGCGAGACCCACGACAACCTCTGGGTGCTCACCCCCGACATCGGCGCGACGCTGGTGGAGTTCCGGGACAAGTACCCGGAGCGGTTCCTGGACGTCGGCCTGGCCGAGCAGGCCTGCGTGGGCATCGCCGCCGGCCTGGCCTACGACGGGAACATCCCCGTGGTGTCGGGGATGCTGCCCTTCCTCAGCATGCGGGCGCTCGAGCAGATCCGCACCGACGTCTGCTACCCGAACCTGCCGGTCAAGATCATCGGCACCCACGGCGGGCTCGTGGGCAACGGCGGGTCGACGCACTACGCGGTCGAGGACCTCGCGCTGATGTGCGCCCTCACGAACATGACCGTCACCTCCGTCGGCGACCCGAACATGGTCGGGGAGGTCCTGCGCCAGTCGATGTCCATGCCGGGGCCGATCTACATCCGGCTCGCCGTCGGCAAGAAGGACAAGGTGCTCTACGCCGAGGGGGAGCACGACGTCCGGATCGGCAAGGGGATCGTCGCGCGGGACGGCACCGACGCCACGATCTTCACCCACGGGACGACGGTGGCCCAGGCGCTGGACGCCGCCGAGGAGCTCGCCGCGGACGGCCGCTCGGTGCGGGTGGTCGACATGTTCACGCTCAAGCCGATCGACGAGGCGCTGATCGCCCAGTGCGCCGACGAGACCGGCGGCAAGTTCGTCGTCCTCGAGGACCACCTGGCCTACGGCGGCCTCGCCTCGCGCATCGCCGACGTCGTCGCCGACCGCGGCATCCGGCTCAACGGCTTCGAGCGGCTCGGCATCCCGCAGGTCTACGCCGGCTTCGGCGACGACGAGGAGCTGCGCGACAAGCACGGCTACGGCCTCGCGGCCACCGTCGCGGCCACCCGCCGGGTCATCGCGCAGCCGTCCTGGCCCACCTCCCACTGACGGCGGCGGAGACACCGATGAGGACAGTCGCGGTCACCAAGATCGGCAGCCTGCGCGACCCGGACGAGTCCGCCCGCGGGCGGATCGGCATCGTCGAGATGCCCGACCAGCCGCTCGGGCCGGAGGACGTCCGGGTCCGGGTCGCCTACTCGGCGATCTGCGGGTCCGACCCGCACCTGGCGGAGGGCTTCTTCGGCACCGACGTGCCGATCGGTCTCGGCCACGAGCTCTCCGGCGTGGTGGAGGCGGTCGGCGACGGCGTCCGCACCGGGGTCCGGGTGGGTGACCGGATCGCCGGCAACTTCCTGCGGTTCTGCGGGAGCTGCGGGCCGTGCCGGGACGGGCGTCAGCAGTTCTGCGAGCACATCGCCGACTACAACCGCCCCGGGATGGCCGAGACGGTGACCTGGCACGAGTCGCAGGTGTACGTGCTGCCGGACTCGGTGAGCCTGCGCGACGGGTGCCTGCTGGAGCCCACCTCCGTCGCCGTCCGGATCGCGGACAAGACCCGCCTCCGGGTCGGCGACCGGGTGGCCATCTGCGGCGGCGGCCCGATCGGGCAGCTCGCGCTGCAGGTGATGCGGCTGCACGGCGCCACCTCGCTCACCCTGATCGAGCCGATCGCGGCCCGGCGGGAGATGGCGCTGGCCGCCGGTGCCGAGCACGTGATCGACCCGCTCGCCGAGGACCAGGCCGCGCGCGCCGCCGAGATCACCGGGGGCCGCGGGTACGACGTGGTCGTCGACGCGTCGGGCTCGACCCGCGCGGTCCGCGGGCTGCTGGACCTCGCGGCCCGGGGCGGCACCGTCGTCTACGGGGCGATGTACCCGCACGACTTCGAGATGCCGCTGAACCTGTCGGACTTTCTCTACCTCAAGGAGCTCACCCTCACCGGGGTCTTCGTCTCGCCCTACGCCTTCCCGCGGGCGGTGCAGCTGCTGCCGCACCTGGACCTCGCGGCGCTGACCGGCACGGTGTTCCCGCTGGACCAGGCGGTCGAGGCGTTCGCCGCGCATCTCAGCGGCGAGCACCCGAAGGTGCTCATCCGCTGCAACGACCTCGACGAGGGACCCGCGGCATGAGCACGGCGACGGCCGCTGCCGCGGCGCCGGCGCTGGAGGCCGTCGGCATCTCCAAGCACTTCGACGGGGTGTTCGCGCTCAACGGCGCCCACCTGTCGGTCCGGCCCGGCGAGATCCACGCGCTCCTCGGGGAGAACGGCGCGGGGAAGTCGACGCTGGTCAAGGTGCTCACCGGCGTCTACCACCCCGATGCCGGGCAGGTGCTCCGGTCCGGCGAGGAGCTCGAGCTCGCCAACGTGCGCGTCGCCAACCGCGCCGGCATCGTCGCGCTCTACCAGGAGCTCTCGATCATCCCCACGATCAGCGTGGCCGAGAACATCCTGCTCGGTGAGCGGATCCCCAGCCGCGGCGGCATCGTGCAGTGGTCGACGCTGCGCCGGCGGGCGAAGGAGCAGCTCGACCGCCTGCACCAGAAGATCCCGCTGCGCCAGCTGGCCGGCGAGCTCTCCCCGGTCCAGCAGACGATGGTCTCCTTCGCCCGGGCGCTGGCCAACGACGCGCAGATCCTCATCCTCGACGAGCCGACCGCGTCGCTCACCGACACCGAGATCACCGAGCTGTTCGCGGTGCTCCGCGCGCTGCGCGCAGACGGCGTGGCGATCGTCTACGTGTCGCACCGGCTCGAGGAGGTCTTCGAGCTCTGCGACCGGCTCACCATCATGCGCAACGGCGAGACGGTGCTGACCAAGGACGTCGCCGACTCCACCATCGACGAGGTCATCTCCACGATGGTCGGCCGCTCGCCCGGCGAGCTGTTCCCCGACCGGGGCACCGCGACCTCGACGGTCTCCCTGACCGTCAGCGAGCTCACCGGGCGCCGGGTCCAGGACGTCTCGTTCACCGCGCACCGCGGCGAGGTCCTCGGCATCGGCGGCCTGGCCGGCTCCGGGCGCAGCGAGTTGCTGCGGATCCTCGCCGGCGCCCAGAAGCACGTGTCCGGGACGATCACGATCAACGGCACCGAGCTGCCCCACTCCGCCGGCGTCGCGAAGACGCTGGACGCGGGCATGGCGCTCGTCCCCGAGGAGCGGCGCAGCCAGGGGGTGATCCTCAGCGCGTCGATCCAGGACAACGTGGCGCTGGCCAACATCGCCACGGTCAGCTCGCTGGGCATGGTGAACGGCGGGCGCATCGCCGACATCACCCGGCGCGGGATGTCGGACCTGCAGGTCAAGGCCCGCAGCCCGCGGCAGCCGGTCGGCGAGCTGTCCGGCGGGAACCAGCAGAAGGTCGTGCTGGCGAAGATGCTGGCCCGCGACCCCGCCGTCCTGCTGATGGACGAGCCGACCCGGGGCATCGACGTCGGCACCAAGGCCGAGATCTACCGGCTGGTCCGACGCCTCGCCGCCAACGGCACGACCGTGATCGCGGTCAGCTCCGAGCTGCCGGAGCTCATCGGGATGAGCGACCGGGTGCTGATCATGCACGAGGGGCGCATCTCGGGCGAGGCCCGCTCCGAGGACGCCGACGAGGAACTGCTGCTCACCTACTGCTACGGGAAGACTGCCCGATGACGACCACCCAGACCACGACGACGACGACGGTGGCCGAGGTCCCGGCCCGGCAGCGCACCTCGATCGGGAAGTTCCTCGTGCAGGGCGGGACGACGATCGCCCTCCTGCTGCTCATCGTCTTCTTCTTCGCGATGCGCCCGGACGTGTTCCTGACGTTCACCAACGTCCGGAACATCCTCTTCCAGGTCTCGATCCTGGCGATCATCGCCGGGGCGCAGACCCTGGTCATGGTGGTCGGCGACTTCGACCTGTCGCTCGCCGCGACCTCCAGCCTGGCCGGCGCCGTGGCCGCGTCGCTGATGCTGGACGGGCGGCCGACCTGGCCGGCCATCCTCGCCGCGCTCGCCGTCGGGCTGCTCATCGGCACCGCCAACGGGGCCCTGGTCGCCTACCTCAACCTCTCCGCCTTCGTGGCGACGCTGGCGACGATGACGTCGGTGACCGGGTTGGCCTACCTGGTCACCGAGGGCACGACGCTGTTCAACCTGCCGGCGGGGTTCAACTCGCTCGGGCAGGGGCGGGCGCTGAACATCCCGGTGCCGGTCTACGTGGCGATCGGCCTGGGCGTCGTCCTCTGGGCGCTGCTGCGCTTCACCACGACCGGCCGGAAGTGGTACGCCATCGGCGGGAACGTCGAGGTCTCCCGCCTGTCCGGGATCAACGTCCAGCGGGGCCGGCTGCTGGCCTTCGCGGCGGCGGGGCTCATCGCCGCGGTCGGCGGCATCCTGCTGGCCGCCCGCCTCGGCAGCGCGAGCGCCGTCCAGGGCAGCGACAACCTGCTGTTCTCGGTGGCGGCGGTCTTCCTGGGCATGACCGTCATCCGGTCGGGCCGGGCCAACCTCGTCGGCACGATGGTCGGCGTCGCGATCATCGGCGTGATGAGCAACGGGCTCAACATCCTCGGCGTGAACTCCTACGTCCAGCAGGTCGTCACGGGGCTGATCATCATCGCCGCCGTGACGCTCTCCTCGGTCAGGACCCGCGAGCGCTGACCAGGGCGGTCCACGCCCTGGTCACCGGAACAGCACACCCCACCCCACCCGGCCGGCAACGGCAGGCCGCACGTCCTACAAGGGAGTAGCTCATGCGCAGATGGACCGGGCTCGGCGCCAGCGTCGCAGTCCTCACGATGGTGCTGGCCGGTTGTTCGTCCGGGGACGGCGGCGGTGGCGGCGGCGGTGGCGGGGGTGACGACCCGTTCCGGGTGGTCGCCTTCACCTCGGGCAACCAGACCCCGATCGGCGCCTGGTGGGTCAAGGCCGTGGAGGCCAAGGCCGACGAGCTCGGTTGGGACCTCACCATGATCCAGGGCGACTTCGACTTCCAGAAGATGAACCCGCAGGTGGAGAGCGCGATCGGCCAGGGCGCCGACGTGATCCTGGACGGCTACACCGACGTCGCGGCGATCGGCTCGATCGTGACGGCCGCCCGGGACTCGGAGATCCCGATCTTCGCGATGGACGCCGCGACCGAGGCCACGGACGCCTTCGCCCTCAACATCACCACCGACCAGCAGGGCATCGTGGACGGCACCCTGGAGGCGCTGACGGCATCGCTCGGCGGCTCGCTCGAGGGCAAGAACGTCATGGTCATCGGCCACGACCCGCACCCCGGCATCCGGATGCGCGCCCAGCTGGCGCTCGAGGACCTGGAGGCCGCCGGAGCCACCATCGCCGGCGGTGACGTGCAGAAGGTGAAGTCCCCGGCCACCGGGCGCACCGAGGCGCTGGCCCTGGTCACCGACTACCTGACCGCCAACCCCGGCGGTCTCGACGCCGTCTGGGTCGGCTGGGACGACGCGGCGCTGGGTGCGTCGCAGGCGATCACCGAGGCCGGCTCGACGGCGAAGGTGACCGGGTCGGACGCCACCAGCGAGGCGATCGCCCAGATCCTGTCCGGCGGCACGTTCGTGGCCACCGCGAACCAGCCGTGGCCCGAGGTGCTGGACTCGGTGATCGAGCAGGTCACGGCCTACCAGGAGACCGGCGAGCTGCCGTCGGAGAACTACGAGGCGGTGGACACCACCATCGTCACCGCCGAGAACGCCTCCACCATCACGCCGTCGGACAAGTTGGGGTAGCCGGCCCCACCCCCGGTCGGGGCCGGGACGCTCCCGGCCCCGACCACCCCCCACCCCTCCACCCCAGCGGAAGGCAGTACCCCATGCGCCTGGAAGGCAAGGTCGCCATCATCACCGGCGGTGCCAGCGGCATCGGCCACGCGACCGTCCAGAAGTTCATCAGCGAGGGCGCGAAGGTGGTCGTCGCCGACATCGACCTCGAGCGGGCGGAGAAGGTCGTCGCCGAGGTCGAGGCCGACGGCCACCCGGGCCAGGCGGTGGCCGCCCAGGTCGACGTCTCGGTGTACGACCAGGTCGAGGCGGTGGTCCGGCGGGCTGTCGAGGCCTTCGGCAAGCTCGACGTGATCTTCAACAACGCCGGCATCGCCGGTGGCAAGCCGCTGCTGGACCACGACCCCGCGGTCGACTACCAGCCGATGATCCGGGTCGACCAGGACGGCGTGTACTACGGGATCCTCGCCGCCGGCCGGCAGTTCCGGGACCAGGGCACCGGCGGCGTCATCATCAGCACCTCCTCGATCTACGGGGAGCAGGCGGCCGAGCTGGCGTTCACCTACAGCGCCGCCAAGGCCGCCGTCATCTCCTTCACCCGGTCGGCCGCCTACGAGCTGGCCGAGTACGGCATCCGGGCGGTGGCGATCACCCCCGGCCGGGTCGGCACCCCGATCATCAACCAGTTCAGCGAGGAGCTGCGGACGACCTTCGCCTCGGAGCAGCTGCGCAACAAGCTCACCGAGCCGCACGAGATCGCCGACGTCGTGGCGTTCCTGGCCTCCGACGAGGCCAACGTCATCAACGGCACCGTCGTGCACGTGGACGACGGGTACTCGGTGTTCAAGAAGCGCCTCGACCTGCCGACCTTCTGAGGGGCCGACGTGCCGATCGATGCCGCCTGCCACCTGAACGTCCTGGTCCCCGACCTCGCGGAGCCCGCGCTGGGCCGGGCGCTGGGCACGCTGGCCGACCTCGGGTACTCCTCGGTCGTCCTGCCCCCGATCGACCCGGACGGTGACCCGCTCGCGGGGTGGGCAGCCCTGTTCCGCGACCACGGGCTCGCCCCGATCACCATCGCGGGGCAGGCCCCCGGCGCCGACGTCTCCTCGCCCGACGAGGACGAGCAGCAGGCGGGGGTGGCCGCGCTGCTCCGCATGGTCGACGCCACCGCCGCCCTCGGCGGGGACCAGATGAACGGCGTCTCCTACGGGTTGTTCGGCCGGTCGCCCACGGCCGCGCCGCCCGGTGCCCTCGAGCGCGCCGCGGGGCACCTCGGCCGGGTCGCCGACCAGGCCCACGAGCGCGGGGTCACGGTGACCTTCGAGGTGCTCAACCGGTACGAGACCCCGCTGCTCAACACCGCCGAGCAGGCCCTGGCGTTCCTCGCCGCCAGCGGGTCGGCGCACCTGCGGGTGCACCTGGACACCTTCCACATGGCGGTCGAGGAGGCCGACATGCTGGCCGCGATCCGGTCGGCGGTGCCCGTCCTGGGCTACCTGGAGCTCGGCCAGTCCGGCCGCGGCCCGCTCGGGTCGGGGTCGGTCGACACCGCGGCGGCGGTCCGGGCGGCCGTCGAGGCCGGGTACCGGGGCCGGGTCGGGGTGGAGGCGTTCTCGCGGTCGGTGCTGTCGGAGTTCGCCAGCGACCTGCTCGGCATCTGGCGGGAGCCCTACACCGACGGCGCGGCGCTCGCGGCAGAGGCGATCGGGATCATCCGGCGGGCCGAGGCGGACGTCGGGTCACCGGCGGGCCTCGGGTCCTGACCCGCCGACGCGGGCTCGGGAGGGTGGTGCGCACCGCGCGGGGGAGGGGCGGTATCCTCGTTCCTCGACGGGGCTGTGGCGCAGTCCGGTAGCGCACCTCGTTCGCATCGAGGGGGTCAGGGGTTCAATTCCCCTCAGCTCCACCCGTCGTCAGGCCGGGCCCACCAGGGCCCGGCCTGACGTGTCTCCGGGTGGCTCAGCGCGCGCCGCGGAAGTCCGGACGACGGCCGGCCAGCGCGGCCGCCACGCCCTCCCGGCCCTCCGGGTCGGCCGCCGACTCGACGAGCAGCCGCTCCTCGTCCTCCAGCTGCTCGTCCAGCGTGCGGATCGCCGCCCGGCGGACCAGCCCGCGGGTGCGCACCATCGCCCGCACCGGGCCGGCCGCGATCGACCGGGCCAGCGCGGTGACCTCCTCCACCAGCGTCTCGTCGTCCACCAGCCGCGCCACCAGGCCGAAGGTGTGCGCGTCGGCGGCGTGCAGCACCCCGTCGGTGAGCAGCAGCTCCAGCGCCCGCGGCGCCCCGAGCGCCCGGGTCAGCGCCCAGGACGTGCCGCCGTCCGGGGAGAGGCCGAGCGAGCCGTAGGCCGGGTGCAGCTTGGTCGACCGGCCGCAGACGACGAGGTCGCAGGCGCCCAGCAGGCCGATGCCCGCGCCGGCCACCGACCCCCGCACCCCGGCGACCACGGGCACCGGGCAGTGCAGGACCGAGCGGACGACCTGGTGCCAGGCCGCGGACAGCGCGCGGACCGACGCCGGCAGGTCCTCGCCGGCGGCGAGACCGCGGAGGTCGGCGCCCACGCAGAAGTCCCGGCCGGTGCTCAGCAGCAGCACGACGCGGGCCTCTGCCGGGCGGCGGTCCAGCGCCTCGGCCAGCTGCCCGGCCATCACCCGGTCGACCGGGTTGCCGGTGTCCGCGGCGTCCAGGCTGATCCGCCAGACGTCGCCGTCCAGCGCGGTCGTCACCCGTGCAGCCGGTGCGGTCATGACCGTCCTCCCTCCGTCGGGCCTCCACGCTAGGGCGAGCCGGGGGCCCCGGCCCGGTCAGACGACCGGCGTCCCGCTGGTCGCGGTCAGCGCGGCGTAGTCGGCGGCCAGCCGGCGGGTGACCAGGCCGGGCTCGCCGTCGCCGATCCGGCGCCCGTCGACCACCAGCACCGGGGTCAGCTCGCCCATCGTCCCGGTGACGAACGCCTCGCTCGCCGAGTACAGCTGCGGCAGCGAGAAGTCGCCGACCTCGTAGGGGATGCCGGCGTCGGCGGCCAGCCGCAGCACGGTGGAGCGGGTGATCCCCTCCGGGCAGGCCGCGGTGGTGGAGGTGCAGAGCACGCCGTCGACGACGAAGAACAGGTGCGTGGCGTTGGTCTCCGCGATGTGCCCGCGGGAGTCGAGCATCAGCGCGTCGTCGGCGCCGGCGACGTTCGCCTCGACCTTGGCCAGGATCGAGTTCAGCAGGTTGTTCGAGTGGATCTTCGGGTCCAGCACGTCGGGGGTCGGACGGCGGACGCTGGAGGT
Source organism: Modestobacter versicolor (assembly GCF_014195485.1). Classification (NCBI taxonomy): domain Bacteria; kingdom Bacillati; phylum Actinomycetota; class Actinomycetes; order Geodermatophilales; family Geodermatophilaceae; genus Modestobacter; species Modestobacter versicolor. The sequence continues at coordinate 2,389,567 of NZ_JACIBU010000001.1, read as the reverse complement.
GACCAGGGTGATCCCGCCGGCGTCGTAGACCGGGGGCTTGAACTCGGCGAGCACGATCAGCGTGGGCCCGCTCTGGTTCAGCCGCGGGTCCATCCCGCTGGTCACCTTCACGCCGCGGGTCAGCGTCAGCCGCACGTGCACGCCGTCGGTCATCGCGTTGGCGGCCAGGGTCCGCCGGATCTCCTCGACGATCTCCTCGTCGGAGGGCACCTCGGCGAACGCCAGCGCCTGGGCCGAGCGCCGCAGCCGGTCCAGGTGCTCGTCGAGGGCGAAGATGCGGCCCTGGTAGAGCCGCAGCCCCTCCCAGACCGCGTCCCCGCCCTGCACGACCGAGTCGAACGGGCTGACCGCGGCCTCGTCGCGGTGGGTCAGCCGCCCGGCGACGTTGACCACCAGGTCCCGGTTCCGCTCGTCGAACTGCTGCAGCACGGTTCAGCTCCTCTGCGCGGCCAGTCGGTGACCGGCCATCTCGTCGTAGGCGGCCCGGCACTCCTCGGCCAGGTCCGCCAGGTGGGCGGGCAGCTCGACGACCGGCTCCCGGTACGGCCCGAAGCCGGTGGAGGCCTCGACCGAGGCGTACCAGTGCGGCGCCCACACGCCGTCCGAGCTCCGCGGTCCGGCCGGCCAGGACAGCATCGCCGGGTCGAAGGGCACCTGCAGCTCGGCGCACAGCGCCCGGAGCACGCCCTCGGGGTCGCGGAGCAGGTCGCCGGAGTCGACGACCGGGCCGCCGAACCGGCGGAAGAGCGCCAGCTGCTGGGTGATCCCGAGGTCGGCCAGCGTCGGCTCGGTGCGCACCCGGGCGTAGGAGGCCAGCAGCTGGCGCGGGTCGCGCAGGAGGAAGGCGTGCCGCAACCCGGCGAAGGCAGCCAGGTCGACCTCGGGCAGCACGTGGTGGGTCATGTGCTTCTGGTAGCTGATCGTCGCGCCGTCGGGCAGCGGGCCGGCGGTCAGCTCCCGGACGACGGTGCGCCAGTCGGTGGGCTGGCTGGCGATCACGTCGTCCCGGCCGGGGTGGTCCAGGCCGGTCGCGGCCAGGTAGTACGCGTACAGCGGCTCGTCGACGACGACGGTGTCCGGCCGGTTCTCCCAGGCCCGCATCGTCGCCGTCGACAACGTCCGCGGCCCCGACCACATCGCGATCCGCACCTGCTCGCTCATCGGCCGCACGCTAGCGGTGCCGTGTTGCGGGCCGGGAACGCGACGACGCCCCGGTCGTCGGTGACCGGGGCGTCGTCTGTGTGCAGGAGGGGTGCTCAGGAACGCGCGGCGGTCTTCCTCCGGGCCGCGAGCTCCGGCTCGACCTCCTGGTCGATCGCGCCGGGCGCGCCGCCGAACTCGTCGGCGACCTCCCCGGCGACGTCGTCGTCCCCGTGGCCGCTGGCGGCCATCTCCGCGTCGGCCCGGGCGAGCATCCGGTGCCCGGTGACGAGCACCCCGATGGCCACCACCACGGCGATCGCGCCGACGACGAACGGCACGTGCAGGTCGAAGCGGTCGGCCAGCTTGCCGGCGGCGTAGGGGGCCAGGCCGCCGCCGAGGAAGCGGACGAACCCGTAGGCGGCCGAGGCGACCGGGCGGGGCACCGGCGAGACCAGCATGACCGCCTGGGTGGTCAGCGTGTTGTTGATCCCGACGACGATGCCCGAGGCGATCACGCAGGTGATCAGCGCCCACCGGACGTCGGTGAACAGCCCGATCAGCAGCAGCAGCACGGCGAAGAAGCCCAGCGCCCCGTACAGCGACGGCGCGGTGCCGAACCGGGCCTGCAGCCGCGGGGCGCCGGCCACGGAGAAGAACGCGACGAGCAGGCCCCAGCCGAAGAAGACGAAGCCGAGCTGGACCGCCGAGAGCTCCATCGGGTACGGCGCGTAGCCCAGCATCGTGAAGAAGCCCCAGTTGTAGAACAGGGCGGTCAGGCTCATGGTCAGCAGGCTGCGGTGCCGCAGCGCCTTGAGCGGCGCGCTCAGCGGCGTGGGCTCGGTCGGCGTCGGGGTGGCGTCGAGCAGGACGACGGTGGCCAGCAGCGCGATCGCCATCAGCACGGCGACGCCGAAGAACGGCCCGCGCCAGCTGAGGTCGCCGAGCAGCCCGCCGACCAGCGGGCCGGCTGCGATGCCCAGGCCCAGGGCGGCCTCGTAGAGCACGATCGCGCCGGCGAAGCCGCCGGAGGCCGACGCCACGATCACCGCCAGCGAGGTGGCGATGAACAGCGCGTTCCCCAGCCCCCAGCCGGCCCGGAAGCCGACGATGCCGTTGATCGAGCCGGACAGCCCGGCCAGCGCCGAGAACACCACGATGACCGCGAGGCCGGTGACCAGCGTCCGCTTGGCCCCGATCCGGCTGGACACCCAGTTCGTGCCGAGCATCGCCACGGCGGTGACCACCAGGTAGCTGGTGAACAGCAGGCTCACCTGGCTCGGGGTGGCGTCCAGCTGGGCCGACAGCGCCGGGAGGATCGGGTCGACGAGCCCGATGCCCATGAAGCTGACGACGCAGGCGAAGGCGACCGCGAAGACCGCCCTGGGCTGCTGGAACATGCTGGTGCTGCTCGCGCCGCGCGCGCTCACGGTGTCTCCGTCCACGGGGAGGTCAGGTCCCGGGTCGGCCGGCTGCTCCAGTGCCCGCTCGGTCGACGTCCACAACCGTTGTACTACCCAACTACCCGCGCTCGCAACGTGCTGTCCCGGCCCTCGTGCAGGGCCCGCTCCGAGCGGAGCGAGGAGTGGGGGGCACGAGGGTCCTCCTAGAACCAGGAGGGGAACCACATCCGCTGCAGCCACTCGCCGTGCGTCAGCGGCGCGCCGGTGAGCACCGGGTAGAAGAACGCGAACGTCATCGCGACCACGGCCAGGTACAGCGAGACCACGCCCAGGCCCACCTGCCGGCGCAGCGCGCTGGCCTGCGGCCGGCCCAGCACGTCCTGCAGCACCAGCGTCACCGCCAGCACGAAGAACGGCACCGCCGGGGCCATGTAGAAGATGAACATCGTCCGGTCGAGGTTGACGAACCAGGTCAGCCAGCCCGCGGCGATCGCGGCCCCGACGGTGACCGCGGCGGGGTCGCGCCGGGCGACGGCCCGCCACAGCAGCCACAGCATCGCCGGGGCGAACAGGAACCACAGGGTCGGCGTCCCGAGCATGAGGATGTAGCGGATCACCTGGTTGCCGTCGGCGTCGGTGAGCCCCTGCGGGTTCCACAGCAGGATCGGCCGGCCGTCGACCAGCCAGGACCACGGGCCCGACTCCCACGGGTGCGGCGTGGACAGGCCGTTGTGGAAGGTCAGCCACTCGCCGTGCATGTGCCACAGCGAGCGCAGCGCCCCCGGGACGAACGGGAAGGCGGTGTCCGGGTGCTGGTCGGCCCAGTGCCGGCCCTGGGAGTTCTCGCCGCGGAACCAGCCGGTGAAGGTGGCCAGGTAGGTGAGCACCGGCAGGACGCCGAGCGCCCACGCGGCACCGGGCAGCCCGCGGCGCAGGGCCACCCTCGTCGGGCGGGTGACGCCGGCGTCCCGCCAGGCCGCGCGGTCCCACCACAGCGACAGCAGGGCGAACAGCGCGAGGAAGTAGACGCCGCTCCACTTGACCGCGCAGGCGCTGCCGAACAGCACGCCCGCCGCGATCCGCCAGCCCCGCGGGCCGAGCCGGAACCCCTGCCGGGCCATCCGGTCGGTCATCCGGTCGCTGCCCTCGCGGACCCGCTGCCGCACCCGGTCGCGGTCGACGACCAGGCAGGCCACCGCGCAGACCACGAACATCTGCAGGAAGACGTCGAGCAGGCCGATCCGGCCGACGCTGAAGGAGAAGCCGTCCAGCGCCAGCAGCAGGCCGGCGACCAGCCCGAGCAGCGTCGAGCCGGTCAGCCGCCGGGCCAGCCGGGCGAGGACGACGACGGCGATGGTGCCCGCGACGGCGCTGGGGAACCGCCAGCCGAAGGAGTCGTAGCCGAACAGGTGCTCGCCGGCCGCGATGAGCAGCTTGCCCAGCGGCGGGTGGACGATGAAAGTGTAGCCGCGGTTGTACTCGTACCCGAGCTCCAGCACCTCCAGCGCCTCGGGCGGGTAGTACGCCTCGTCGAAGACCAGGTCCGCGGGGTAGCGGATGTCCCAGAGCCGGGTGACCAGCGTGGCCACCCCGAGCAGCGCGGTGAGCACCGCGGCCAGCCGCCGGTCGCCGGGCAGCGGCGGCGTGGGCTGGCGGAGCGGGCGCGGGAGCGGCACCCGGCGGCGCGGCCCGGGGTCCTCGGGAGCCGACTCCGTCCGCTCGGGGGTCAGCACCGCCATGGCGCCAGGGTATGTGGCCGACCTGGCCGGCCCGTCGTGACAGGCTCGACGTCATGAGCGGACGACTCGTGCTCGGCGGCGCGCCGCTCGGCCAGCCCGGCGACGTCGGCCCCCGGCTGCGCGAGGTGCTCGCGACCGCCGAGGTGCTGGCCGTCGAGGACACCCGCCGGCTGCACCGCCTCGCCGCCGACCTCGGGGTGACGTTCACCGGGCGGCTGGTCAGCTTCTACGAGTCGGTCGAGCAGGCCCGGCTGCCCGGGCTGGTGGCCGCCATGCAGGACGGCGCCACCGTGCTGCTGCTCACCGACGCGGGCATGCCGTCGGTCTCCGACCCCGGGTACACGCTGGTGCGGGCCGCCATCGACGCCGGCATCGAGGTCACCTCGGTGCCCGGGCCGTCGGCCGTCGTCACGGCGCTCGCGGTCTCCGGCCTGCCCACCGACCGGTTCTGCTTCGAGGGGTTCCTGCCGCGCAAGGGCGGGGAGCGCCGGGCCGCCCTCGCGGCGCTGGCCGCCGAGCCCCGCACGATGGTGTTCTACGAGTCGCCGCACCGGCTGGCCGAGGCGCTGGCCGACGCCGCGGAGGTCCTCGGCGCCGACCGGGCCGCCGCCGTGTGCAGGGAGCTGACCAAGACCCACGAGGAGGTCCGCCGCGGGCCGCTGGGCGAGCTGGCCGAGTGGGCCGCCGAGGGCGTGCGCGGGGAGATCACCGTCGTGGTGGCCGGGGCGGTGGCCGGGCCGGTGTCGATGTCGCCCGCTGAGCTCGCCGCCGAGGTCGCCGCGGAGGAGGCCGCCGGGGCCGACCGCAAGGAGGCGATCCGCACGGTCGTCGGCCGCACCGGCTTGCCGCGCCGGGTGGTCTACGACGCCGTGGTCGCCGCGAAGACCCCCTGACCCCCGCGATTGTGCGCGGATCGTCGCTTTCCGGCCCGCAGAGCGACGATCAGCGCACAACAGCGAGCGCGGCCGCGACGCGGGCGATGACGTCACCGGGCCGGTGCAGGTCCGCCGCCGTCACGAACACGACCCGCCACCCCGCCGCGGTCAGCCGGTTCAGCCGGGCCCGGTCGGCGGCGAACTGGCGCGGGTCGCGGTGCCACAGGCCGTCGTACTCGACCGCCACCCGCTGTGCCGGCCAGGCGAAGTCCACCCGCGCGACGAACCGCCCGTGCTGCCGCACCGTGTACTGGGCGACCGGGCGCGGGAGGAGCTGCGGTGCAGGAGGAGCCGCAGCTCGGTCTCCTTCGGCGACTGGGCGAGGCCGTCGGCGAGGGCGCAGGCGACCCGGGCACGCCGGCGGTTCGGGCCGTCCGCGCTCCCTGCGAGCCAGCGGATCTCGTCGAGATCGGCGCCCGCGACGTGGACGAGCTGGTCGACGGCGGCCACCGCGGCGCCTGGCGGCAGCGCGCCGGCCAACCGGACGGCGGTGGCCTCGCGGGTGGTGACGTGGACGCCGCGGTGCCAGACGACGGTCCGCTCCGACAAGTCCGCGCGACGGACCCGCAGACCCGCCACGCGCACCGGGTGCGCGCCCGGCCACCGGGTCAGCTCGACGTCGTCGTCCGCGCCGGCCAGCGGTACGCCCCACAGGACCGCTGCGCTGGCGCCGCTGACGACCGAGTCGGGGAGCACGAGGGAGCCCGCCGCGAGGGCGCGCACCGCGTGGGTCACCTCGACGTCCCTGTGCACGAGGACGCCCGGGAAGAGGGGACGCCAGGACGCACCACGCAGCTGACGTGGGGTCAGCAGGCCACGCGCGACGGCGTCGGCCCCGCGGAACGGTCCGTGCAGCAACTGATCGGGGACGGCGAGCACCGGGGAACCGTGCCGGATCGGCGGCCGCCGCAGCGGCGCCGTCCACAGGCCCCACGCGGTTGTGCGCCTGTCGTCGGTCTGCCGCGAGCAGACCGACGATCAGCGCACAACGGCGCGCGGGGGAGGGAGGAGGGGCTAGAGCCAGCCGCTGCGCTTGAAGCCGCGGTAGAGCAGCCAGCAGAGGCCGGCCATCAGCAGCAGCGCGAACGGGTAGCCGAACGACCAGCCCAGCTCGGGCATGTGCTCGAAGTTCATCCCGTACACCCCGGCGATCAGGGTGGGCGCGGCGATCAGGCCGGCGTAGGAGGAGATCCGCCGCATGTCGTCGTTCTGCGACACCGAGATCCGGGCCAGCGCGGCCTGCAGGATGTTCGACAGCAGCTCGTCCAGCCCGCCGACCTGGTCCCGCACCCGCAGCGCGTGGTCCTGGACGTCGCGGAAGTAGGAGCGCATCGCGTCCGGCACCAGCTCGTCCGGCCGGTCGGCCAGGGTGGACAGCGGCACCTCCAGCGGCTGGACGGCCTTGCGCAGCTGCATGATCTCCCGCTTGAGCTGGTAGATCCGCGGGGTGTCGTCGGTGCGGGAGGGGCTGAACACCGAGGCCTCCAGCTCCTCGACGTCGTCCTCCACCGCCTCGGCCACCTCGACGAAGTGGTCGACCACCAGGTCGGCGACGGCGTAGAGCACCGCCGACGGGCCCAGCTGCAGCAGCTCGGTCTGGCCCTCGAGGCTGTTCCGCAGGTCCTTGAGACCGCCGTGGTCGCCGTGCCGGACGGTGATCACGTAGTGGCTGCCGAGGAAGACCATCACCTCGCCGGTGTTCACGACCTCGCTGGTGGCGGTCAGGGCGTCGTGCTCCACGTACCGCGCGGTCTTCAGCACCATGAACAGCGAGTCGTCGTAGCTGTCCAGCTTGGGCCGCTGGTGGGCCTCGACGGCGTCCTCGACGGCCAGCGGGTGCAGCCCGTAGACGGCGGCCACGCCGGCGAGCTCGGCCTCGGTGGGCTCGTGCAGCCCCAGCCACACGAAACCGTCCTGCTCGACGGCCGCGTGCAGGGCCTCGTCGTAGGCGACCGGCGCCTGGCGGCGGCCGTCGACGTACACCGCGCAGTCGACGATGAAGTCGGTGCCGGGCCGCGCGTCCACCGGCGGGGGCGGCGCACCCACCGGCCGCGGCCGGCGCCGCACCTGGGGCAGCCGTGAGCGGGCGCCGGACGTGCTGTCGGTGCTGGTCACCGGGGTCTCCTGGTCTGTCGTCGACCCGTCCGCGACCGGGCGGGTGGCGGGCCGAGCCTAGGTCTGCGGGATGCGCTGCCTCGTGGGACGCTCGCCGCACAGATGATCACCAGCCGGACGGCGGCGCGCACGCCGGCCGCTCGAGAGGGGGACCGGGGTGGCCACCAACAAGGCCCGGGTCAAGAGCGTCGAGGAGTCGATCCGCGACACCGAGGAGCCGGAGCACCAGCTCAAGAAGAACCTCTCCGCGCTGGACCTCACGGTCTTCGGCGTCGGGGTGATCATCGGCACCGGGATCTTCGTGCTCACCGGCGTGGTGGCCAAGGACACCGCCGGCCCGGCCGTGGCGCTCTCCTTCGTCGTCGCCGGGATCGTCTGCGGCCTAGCCGCGATCTGCTACGCCGAGTTCGCCTCGACCGTGCCGGTCGCCGGGTCGGCCTACACGTTCTCCTACGCCACGCTCGGTGAGCTGGTCGCCTGGATCATCGGCTGGGACCTCGTCCTGGAGCTGGCGCTGGGCGGGGCGACGGTGGCGGTGGGCTGGTCGGGCTACCTCAACCAGCTGCTCGGTGACCTGGGCCTCGCCCTGCCCACCTCGATCGCGGGCGACGAGGCGACGGTCAACATCCCGGCGATCGTCATCGTGGCGGTGATGACCGCGGTGCTGGTGCTGGGCATCAAGCTGTCCTCGCGGGTCACCTCGATCATCGTGGCGATCAAGGTCGCGATCGTCCTGCTGGTGATCGTCGTCGGCCTGTTCTACGTCAAGGCCGCGAACTACTCGCCGTTCATCCCGCCGGCCGAGCCGACCGAGACCGGCAGCGGGTGGACCGCGCCGCTCATCCAGACCCTCTTCGGGTTCGCGCCCAGCACGTTCGGCGTCGGCGGCATCCTGGCCGGTGCGGCCATCGTGTTCTTCGCCTTCATCGGCTTCGACGTGGTGGCCACCGCCGCGGAGGAGACCAAGGAACCCAGCCGCGACCTGCCCCGCGGCATCATCGGCTCGCTGGTGATCTGCACCGTCCTCTACGTCGCCGTCTCGCTGGTCGTGGTCGGCATGCAGCAGTACACCGAGCTGTCGACGGCGGCCCCGCTGGCCGACGCCTTCCGCAGCGTGGGCCTGCCGTTCCTGTCCGGGGCGATCTCGGTCGGTGCGCTCGCCGGCCTCACCTCGGTCGTGATGATCCTGATGCTCGGCCAGTCCCGGGTGCTGTTCGCGATGAGCCGGGACCACCTGCTGCCGCCGGCGCTGGCCTCGGTCCACCCCCGGTTCGGGACGCCGTACAAGATCACGATCATCACCGGGGCGTTCGTCGCCGTCCTGGCCGGGTTCATCCCGCTGGACGTGCTCGCCGAGCTGGTCAACATCGGCACGCTGTTCGCCTTCGTGCTGGTGTCGATCGCGGTGATCGTGCTCCGCCGCACCCGCCCGGAGCTGCCCCGCTCCTTCCGCGTCCCACTGGTGCCGTTCGTGCCGGCGCTCTCCGCGCTGGCGAGCATCTACCTGATGCTCAACCTGCCCGGGGACACCTGGGCGCGGTTCGGGGCCTGGATGCTGCTCGGCTTCGTCGTCTACTTCCTCTACGGGCGGGGGCGCTCGCGGTTCTCCCAGCGCGGCGCCGCCGAGCGGGCAGCAGCCGGCCAGCGGGCCGGCGGGGAGCGCTGAGCGGGCCTCACCCCAGGGGGTGAGGCCGGCCGTCCCACCCTCCTGAGGGAGGTCCGAACGCCCGACCTGATCGGTGACACCCGTCCCCGGTCAGGAGATCCACCGTGCCGAGCGCCCTCGTCGACGCCCCCCGCGTCGTCCCCGCCGTGCCGCGCGCCGCCGCGCCCGCCGCACCGGTCGCACCGCGCCCGGTCGCCGAGCGCCCGCAGCACCTGCCCGTGCCCGTGGTCACCGCCGCGACGCTGGCCGTGCTGGAGTCGCTGGGGCTGCTCGCCCTCGGCCTGACCAGCCTGGACGGCGTCTTCGGCACCGGGATCCGGCCGGACGGCGGGATGGTCGTGATCACCCTGCTGCTGCTCGCCGGCTGGGTCGTGCTCTGCGCCGGCGGCGGGGCCAGCCTCGTCGACGGGGCCGGCCGCCAGCTGATGGTGGCCGTCGCCTGGGGCGAGATCGTGCTGCTGCTCGTCCTGGTGGTGGCCGGCGTGCTCGGCGCCGACGGCGTCTGGCTGATCGCCCTCGGCCCGCTCGGTGCCCTGCCGGTGCCCGCCCTGGCGCTGCTGGGCCTGGGCGTGCCGACGGCCAAGCTGCTGCTCGCGACCGCGCCCGGCGCGGTGGCCTGGGTCGAGGCCGGTGGCCGGCCCCGCGCCCGGCGGACCGCCCCGGTCGTCGAGCACCCCGGGCTGCGGGTGGCCACGCTGGCCTGCATCGGCCTCGCGCTGACCGGCCTGGCCCTGCTGGGCGGCCCGGCCGACCCGGCGACCCCGCCGACCACCGCCTCCGTCGTCGCCCCCTGACCCGGGGGCCGAACAGGCTGGACGGGGGTCACTACCCTCAGGCCGTGACAGATCGGCACATCCTCACCGCCGTCGCCTGGCCCTACGCCAACGGCCCGCGGCACATCGGGCACGTCTCCGGGTTCGGCGTCCCCTCCGACGTCTTCAGCCGCTACCACCGGATGGCCGGCGACAAGGTGCTGATGGTGAGCGGCACCGACGAGCACGGGACGCCGATCACCGTCGCCGCCGACGCCGAGGGGGTCACCCCCCGGGAGATCGCCGACCGCAACAACCGGGTCATCGTCGACGACCTGCAGAGCCTCGGGCTGAGCTACGACCTGTTCACCCGGACGACGACGGCCAACCACCGCTCGGTCAGCCAGGAGATCTTCCTGGGGCTGCTGAAGAACGGCTACGTCTTCCCGCAGACCACCCTGGGCGCGATCAGCCCGTCGACCGGCCGAACCCTGCCCGACCGCTACATCGAGGGCACCTGCCCGATCTGCGGCTACGACGGCGCGCGGGGCGACCAGTGCGACAACTGCGGCAACCAGCTCGACCCGACCGACCTGATCAACCCGGTCAGCCGGATCAACGGTGAGACGCCGAAGTTCGTCGAGAGCGAGCACTACTTCCTCGACCTGCCGGCGTTCGCCCGGGCGCTCGGCGACTGGCTGGCCACCCGCACCAACTGGCGCTCCAACGTCCTGAACTTCAGCGTCAACCTGCTGGAGGACCTCAAGCCGCGCAGCTACACCCGGGACATCGACTGGGGCGTGCCGGTGCCGCTGGACGGCTGGCGGGACCGCGACGACAAGCGGATCTACGTCTGGTTCGACGCGGTCGTGGGCTACCTGTCGGCGTCTATCGAGTGGGCCCGCCGCTCCGGTGACCCGGAGGCCTGGCGGCAGTGGTGGCAGACGCCGGACTCCGACGCCTACTACTTCATGGGCAAGGACAACATCGTCTTCCACGCCGAGATCTGGCCGGCCCAGCTGCTCGGCTACAACGGCGAGGGCGACAAGGGCGGGACGCCGGGCTCCTACGGCCGGCTCAACCTGCCCACCGAGGTGGTCTCCAGCGAGTTCCTCACCATGGAGGGCCGCAAGTTCTCCTCCTCGCGCAACGTCGTGATCTACGTGCGCGACTTCCTGGCCCGGTACGACGCCGACGCGCTGCGCTACTTCATCGCGGTCGCCGGCCCGGAGAACCAGGACACCGACTTCACCTGGGCGGAGTTCCTGCGCCGCAACAACGACGAGCTGGTCGCCGGCTGGGGCAACCTGGTCAACCGCTCGGTGTCGATGGCGGCCAAGAACGTCGGTGCGGTGCCCACGCCGGGCGAGCTGACCGACGCCGACCGCGCGCTGCTGGCCACGACGTCCGGTGCGTTCGGGCCGGTCGGCGACCTGCTGTCCCGCAACCGGCAGAAGGCCGCGGCCACCGAGGCGATGCGGGTGGTCAGCGAGGCCAACAAGTACCTGTCGGACCAGGCGCCGTGGAAGCTCAAGGAGGACCCGGCCCGCCGGGACACCGTCCTGCACACCGCGCTCCAGGCGATCAAGGACTGCAACACCCTGCTGACGCCGTTCCTGCCGCACTCCTCGCAGCAGGTCCACGAGCTGCTCGGGGGCACCGGCGTCTGGTCGGTGGCGCCGCGGATCGAAGAGGTCACCGACCTCGACGACGGGTCCCCGTACCCGATCATCACCGGGCCCTACGGCGAGTCGCAGGCGGTCTGGGCATCCACGCCGCTGCCGCCGCCGGGCACGCCGCTGGCGCCGCCGAAGCCGGTCTTCACCAAGCTCGACCCCTCGATCGTGGCCGACGAGCTGGCCCGGCTCGAGGACGCCGGCAGCGGCAAGGCGGACGGCGAGGCATGAGCCGCTCGGCCTCCTCCCGCGCCAACCGGCGGGGCGAGCCGCCGCCGTCCCCGGAGCCGCTGCCGGCGCCGGCGGTCGACAGCCACACGCACTTCGACATCGCCGTCGGGGGCGAGGACCGCGAGCCCACCGACGCCGAGGTGGACGAGGCGGTCGCCGCCGCCGTGGCGGTGGGGGTGCCCCGGCTGGTCCAGGTGGGGGTGGACGTCGCCTCCTCGCGCTGGTCGGCCGCGCTCGCCGCCCGGCACCCGAACGTGCTGGCCGCCGTGGCGCTGCACCCCAACGAGGCCGGGGCGGGCTCGGCCACCGAGGCGGCGCTGGCCGAGATCGACCGGCTGGCCGCCGAGCCGCGGGTGCGCGCGGTGGGGGAGACCGGGCTGGACCGCTACCGCACCGGCGCCGAGGGGTGGGCGCCGCAGGAGGCGTCCTTCCGCGCGCACATCGACATCGCCAAGCGGCACGGGCTGGCGCTGGTCATCCACGACCGGGACGCCCACGACGACGTGCTGCGGGTGCTGGAGGGCGAGGGCGCCCCCGAGCACACCGTGCTGCACTGCTTCTCCGGCGACGCGTCGTTCGCCCGGCAGTGCATCGAGCGGGGCTACGTGCTGTCCTTCGCCGGCACGCTGACCTTCGGCAGCGCCGGCAACCTGCGCGAGGCCGCCGCGATCACCCCGCTGGACCAGCTGCTGGTGGAGACCGACGCACCGTTCCTCACCCCGGTCCCGTTGCGCGGCCGCCCCAACGCCGCCCGCTTGGTGCCGCACACCGTGCGCGCGCTGGCCGAGGTCACCGGCACCGACCTGGCGCAGCTGTGCGCCGCGCTCACCAGCACCGCGGAGCGGGTCTTCGGCCCCTGGGAGTGACCGGGCACGGCTGCGCACCGGTCCGGTGCCGGCGGCCGCCACCCTCGGCGCGGATCCGGGGCACACTGGCACCGTGGGCCGCCTCATCGCCGTCGTGCTCTTCGTCGCCCTCCTGATCCCCGCGGGGCTGCTCGCCCGCGGCTGGTCCCGCGCGGCCGAACGCCGGGCCGCGGCGTCGGCCGGTGTCGAGTTCGTGCCGGCGACCGCGACCGCCACGGCGCTGCTGGCCCGCCAGGCCGCCCACGGACGCCGGCTGCGCAGGGTCGGGTTCGCCCTCGGCGTCGCGCTGGTGGTCGTCTCGGTCGTCCTCTTCGCCGAGGCGTCGGTGTTCCTGTGGGTGCCGGCCCTCGCCGCGGGGCTGCTCGCCGGCGTCCTGCTCGCCGAGGCGACCCGCCCCCGGCCGCGCTGGGCGCTGTCCGACCCGCCGCGCCGGCAGCGCCGCGGCGAGCAGATCTCGCCCTGGCTGCTGTGGACCATGCGCGCGATCGTCGCCGGCGCCGTGCTGGCCGCCGTGCTGCTCGCCGACGACCTGGGCACGGCCGGGACGGCGATCGCGCTCGCGGTGCCGCTCGGCGCCTGGGTGCTCGCCGAGGTGGCGCTGCTGCGGATCCTGCTGCGCCCGCTGCCCGCGGAGGGCGCCGATGTCCCGGTCGACGAGGCCCAGCGGACCTGGACGGCCCACCTGGTGGTCGCCGCTGCCACGGTCGGCGCCGTCCTCCCGCTGGGGGCGCTGCTGCTGCGCGCGGCGATCGACCTCGACGACCGGGTGGCCTCCGACGGCGCCGGCCTGCTGCCGGTCGCCCTGGTCGCCGGCGGGTTCTCCGCGCTGCTGGCCGGGATCACCGTCGCGGGGTTCCTGCTCACCTGGCTCAAGCCGGTCCGGCAGACCTCGCACGCGCTCGCCTAGGAGGCCCCGCCGCCCGGTACGTCCGACTGCGGGCAGCTGGTGCTGTGGCGTTGCCCACCTGGACGATCTGGCGCGAGACCGTCCAGCGCGGCGTGTGCGTGACGGTGCGTGTCGGCGCGCCTGCTCTGCGCTGGGTCGACATGTTGGTTTCCTTGGTCAGCACCGTTGTCTTCCGTAGCGCGTTCGTTATCGTGTCGTGACCGACAAGCCGGGGTGGGGAACACCTGGGCGCGACGTCCGCCAGTCCAGGTGACCCCTGGCCCTGCGGGCACGTCGGGCACAGCACGGCGACGGACGCCACTCCGGGTGGGGTCCGTGGGCTGCTGCCCCCGTTCCCCTGCCCGGGTCCAGTGACCCGTGGATGTGTTGTGCGCCGATCCTTGAAGTTCAGTCTCTTCGCCCTGGTCCTGCTGGGCCTGGTGGGTGGTTCTGCTGCCTACTACCTCGCCCAGAAGACGGTGACCGTGACCGTCGACGGCCAGTCGAGCGAGGTGCGCACCTACGCCGCGACGGCGGGTGAGGTGCTCGCCGACGAGGGGCTGCAGCCTGCCTCGCACGACGTCGTCCTCCCGGCCCCGGACTCCGCGGTCGGCGACGGGGACACGATCGTCCTCAACCGCGCGCGACCGCTGTCGCTGACCGTCGACGGGGTGCGCAGCGACGTCTACACGACCGCCCTGTCGGTCGACGGCGCGCTGGCCGAGCTGGGCTACCGCGCGGACAACCTGGTGCTCTCCGCCAGCCGCAGCGAGCGCCTGCCGCTGGACGGCATGGACCTCACGATCGCCACCAACAAGTCGGTCACGCTGATCGCCGACGGCCAGCAGCGGGTCGTCCAGACCACCGCACCGACCGCCGGCGACCTGCTCGCCGAGCAGGGGATCGCGCTGTCGGCGACCGACCGCACCTCGCTCTACCCGACGCAGCCGCTGCTGGACTCGATGGTCCTGCGGGTGACCCGGGTGCAGGTCACCGACGTCACCGAGGTGCGGCCGGTGGACTACCAGACCGTGGAGACGCCGGACGCCGAGGCCTTCGAGGGCGACCGCGAGGTCACCCAGGAGGGCGTCGAGGGCGAGCAGACCGTCACCTGGCGGGTCACCGTGACCGACGGCGTGGAGACCAGCCGCGAGCAGCTCGGTGCCGTGGTCACCACCCCGGCCGTCGACGAGCAGGTCACCGTCGGCACCAAGGAGAAGCCCGCGGAGACCGCGGTCGTCTCCGCCGACGGGCTGAACTGGGCGGCGCTGGCCGCCTGCGAGTCCGGTGGCCGGCCGAACGCGGTGAGCGGCAGCGGCAAGTACCGCGGCATGTACCAGTTCTCCACCGGCACCTGGGCCGCGGTCGGCGGCAGCGGCGACCCGGCCGCCGCGTCGGCCGAGGAGCAGACGATGCGGGCCCAGATGCTGTACGCCCGGTCCGGCGCGGGGCAGTGGCCGCACTGCGGCTCCCGCCTGTTCAGCTGAGCGACAGCGCTGAGCAACGCAGCTGAGCAGGCCGACGGGCTGCTGGGCCCGGCCGCGATCCGCGACCTGGCCCAGCACCTCGACCTGCGCCCGACGAAGACGCTCGGCCAGAACTTCCTGCACGACGCCAACACGATCCGGCGGATCGTGCGCACCGCCGACCTCGAGCCGGACGACGTCGTCCTGGAGGTCGGCCCGGGGCTGGGGTCGCTGACCCTCGGGCTGCTGCCGGCCTGCGCGCACGTCACCGCCGTGGAGATCGACCCCCGGCTGTCCGAGCAGCTGCCGCGCACCGTCGCCGAGCGGGCGCCGCAGCTGGCCGACCGGCTGACCGTGGTGACCGCCGACGCGCTGCGGGTCCGCGAGCTGCCCGGCCCGCCGCCCACCGCGCTGGTCGCCAACCTGCCGTACAACATCGCGGTGCCGGTGCTGCTGCACCTGCTGGAGCTGCTGCCCACGCTGCGCACCGCGCTGGTGCTGGTGCAGGCCGAGGTGGCCGACCGGCTCGCGGCGGCACCGGGCACCGAGTCTTACGGGGTGCCCAGCGTCAAGGCGGCCTGGTACGCCGACGTGCGCCGGGCCGGCAACGTCCCGCGGCCGGTGTTCTGGCCGGTGCCCAACGTCGACTCCGGGCTGGTCGCGCTGACCCGCCGGCCGTCGCCCCCCGGTGACCGGGCGGCCACCTTCGCCGCCATCGACGCCGCGTTCGCCACCCGGCGCAAGGGGCTGCGGGCCGCCCTGGCCGGCTGGGCCGGCAGCCCCGCGGCGGCTGAGACCCGGCTGCGCGCCGCCGGCATCGACCCCACGACCCGGGGCGAGCGGCTGTCGGTGGCCGAGTTCGCCCGGCTGGCCGCCACCGATCCCGTCGTTGGCGCGTGACCGGCTCGGCAGGCAGGGTGGGTCGGTGAGCAACGCGACCTCGGGCGGCCCCGGCCGGCTCGCCGGCAACGGCGCGGTGGCGGCGCGCGCCCCCGCGAAGGTGAACGTGCACCTGGGCGTGGGCCCGCTGCGGCCCGACGGCTTCCACGAGCTGCAGACGGTGTTCATGGCGGTCTCGCTGTTCGACACCGTCACCGTGCGCCCGGCCGAGGGGATCTCGCTGGCCGTCCGCGGCGAGGGCACCGACACCGGCCGCGGACCGGCGAGCGTGCCGGCCGACCGGCGCAACCTCGTGTGGCAGGCCGCCGAGCTGCTGGCCCGGCACGCCGGGGTGCCGGCCGAGGCGCACCTGGAGATCGACAAGACCATCCCGGCGGCGGCCGGCCTGGCCGGCGGCAGCGCCGACGCCGCGGCCGCCCTGGTGGCGCTCGACGCGCTGTGGGGCACCCGGGCCACCCGCGGCGACCTCGCCGGTCTCGCCGCCCAGCTGGGCAGCGACGTCCCGTTCAGCCTGCTGGGTGGCGTCGCGCTGGGCACCGGCCGCGGCGAGCGGCTCTCGCCGGTGCTGGCCCGCCGGCGCTGGGACTGGGTGCTCGGCATCGCCGGGGAGGGGCTGTCCACCCCCACCGTCTACGCCGAGCTCGACGAGCTGCGGGCCGCCGGGGCCCTGCCCGACGGGGAGGTGCCGGCCTCCACCGAGCCGGTCATCGCCGCGCTGCGCAGCGGCCCGGTGACGGCGCTGGCCGCCGCGCTGGGCAACGACCTGCAGGCCCCGGCGCTGCGGCTGCGCCCGGAGCTCCGCCGGGCGATGCGGGCCGCGACCGAGGCGGGTGCCCGGGCCGCGCTGGTCAGCGGGTCGGGTCCGACCGTGGCCGCGCTCGCCGACGACGAGGACGCCGCCGTCCGGCTGGCCGCGGAGCTGGCCGGCGCCGGGGTGTTCCGCACGGTGCGCGCGGTGCACGGCCCGGTGCACGGCGCCCGCCTCGTCGGGTGAGTCAGGGACGGCCGAGCAGCCCGGGGGCGGTCTCCAGGTGGGACAGGCCGTTGTAGGCGATGTTCACCAGGTGCGCGGCGACCTCGCGCTTGCCCGGCGAGCGGGTGTCCAGCCACCACTGGCCGACCAGCGCGACCATGCCGACCAGCGCCTGGCTGTACAGCTCGGCCAGCTGCGGGTCGTAGCCGCGCTCGCGGAACTGGTCGCCCAGGATGTGCTCCACCTTGCTGGCCACCTCGCTGATCAGCGAGGAGAAGCCGCCGTCGGTGCCGGCGACCGGTGAGTCGCGCACCAGCACCCGGAAGCCGTCGGTCTCGTCCTCGATGTAGTCCAGCAGCACCAGGGCCGCCCGCTCCAGCAGCTCCCGGGGGTGCCCGCCGATGGACAGCGCGGAGGCGAACCGGTCCAGCAGCCGCTGCATCTCGCGGTCGACGACGACGGCGTACAGCCCCTCCTTGCCGCCGAAGTGCTCGTAGACCACCGGCTTGGAGACGTCGGCCCGGGACGCGATCTCCTCGATCGAGGTCGCCTCGTAGCCCCGCTGGGCGAACAGCTCCCGGCCCACGTCCAGCAGCTGCTGCCGCCGCTGGGCGCCGGTCATCCGCACCCGCGGCCGGCCGCTGCCGGGGGGGCCGTCCGGGGCGGTCGCGGAGGGGGTCATGCACCCATCGTGCCCTGCGCGGGCACCCCGGACGGCCCACCCTGGGTGCTCGCACCCGGACGCGGCCCTAGGCTCAGGGGGCCGCCGTGGAACTCCACGACGGAGCCGCGATGGGGGATGGGGTAATCGGCAGCCCGCCGGCCTTTGGAGCCGTGCAGTCTCGGTTCGAGTCCGAGTCCCCCAGCCAGTCCCACGCCGTGGACGGCTGACCTGGGCTCCGCCGGACGGGGCAGCCGCGGTCCGCACCACCCGTCGTCACGAGGAGCCACGTGAGCCAGCAGGAGACCCCGTCCACCGTCGCCGGGGGCGTCGCCGCCGTCGTCGTCCTCGCCGCCGGGCAGGGCACCCGGATGCGGTCGGCGACCCCCAAGGTGCTGCACCGCCTGGGCGGCCGCTCGATGCTCGGCCACGTGCTGGCCGCCGCCGAGCCGCTGGCCGCCGGGCGCACGGTCGTCGTCGTCGGCTCGGGCCGCGAGGCGGTGACCGAGCACCTGGCCGAGGTGGCGCCGCACGCCGCCGCCGTCGTCCAGGAGCAGCAGCTGGGCTCCGGGCACGCCGCGGCGGTCGCGCTGGCCGCGGTGCCGGACCTCGAGGGCGCCGTGCTCGTCGTCAACGGCGACGCGCCGCTGCTCACCAGCCGCACCCTCACCGCGCTGGTGGCCGAGCACCAGGCCACCGGCAGCGTCTTCACCGTGCTGACCGCCGAGGTCGCGGACCCGACCGGCCTGGGCCGGATCGTCCGCGACGAGCGCGGCGCGCCCCAGGCGATCGTCGAGGAGCGCGACGCCACCGAGCAGCAGCGCGCGATCCGCGAGATCAACGCCGGCGTCTACGTCGCCAACGCCGGGACGCTGCGCCGGGTGCTGGCCGGCCTGGGCACGTCCAACGCGCAGGGCGAGCAGTACCTGACCGACGCGCTCGCCCCGCTCGTCGCCGGTGGCGCGCCGACCGCCGCCGTCCGGGCCGACGACGCCGACGACGTGCTCGGCTGCAACGACCAGCGGGAGCTGGCCGAGCGCCGCCGCACGCTCAACGACCGGGTGCTCGACGACCTGATGCGCGCCGGCGTGGTCGTGATCGACCCGCAGACCACCTGGGTCGACGTGACGGCGGAGGTCGCCGCCGAGGCGGTGCTGCACCCGGGCACCCAGCTGCTCGGCGCGACGACGGTCGGCGCCGGCGCGGTCGTCGGCCCGGACACCACGCTCACCGACACCGAGGTGGGGGAGGGGGCCTCCGTCGTCCGCTCGCACTGCCAGCTCGCGGTCATCGGCCCGGCCGCGTCGGTCGGCCCGTTCAGCTTCTGCCGCCCGGGCACCCAGCTGGCCCGCGGCGCCAAGGTCGGGGCCTTCGTCGAGACCAAGAACGTCACGGTCGGCGAGGACTCCAAGGTCCCGCACCTGTCCTACGTCGGCGACGCGACCATCGGGCAGGGCACCAACGTCGGCGCCGCGACGGTGTTCGTGAACTACGACGGCGTCGCCAAGCACCGCACGACCATCGGCGACCACGTCCGGATCGGGTCGGACACGATGCTCGTGGCGCCGATCACGGTGGGCGACGGCGCCTACACCGCGGCCGGGTCGGTGATCACCACCGACGTCCCCCCGGGGGCCATGGCCGTCGCCCGGGCACGCCAGCGCAATGTGGCAGGCTGGGTCGGACGACGGCGTCCGGGCACACCCGCAGCCGAGGCCGCAGCAGCGGCCGGTGGTGCGGCCCCCGAGCCCGCGACCGACACTCAGCACGCAGGGTCCACGGCCCCCTCCGCGGCTCCGGCCACGGACGACGAGCAGCAGGGACAGCCATGAGCGCCATCCGGCAGACCACCAACAAGAGCCTGATGCTCTTCTCCGGCCGGGCCTACCCCGAGCTCACCACGGAGATCGCCGGGCACCTCGGCGTCACGCCCACCCCGACCGCGGCCTACGAGTTCGCCAACGGCGAGCTGTTCGTCCGGTTCGAGGAGTCGGTGCGCGGCTGCGACGCCTTCGTGGTGCAGAGCCACACCGCGCCGATCAACACCTGGCTCATGGAGCAGCTGATCATGGTCGACGCGCTCAAGCGCGCCTCGGCCAAGCGGATCACCGTGGTCGCCCCGTTCTTCCCCTACGCCCGCCAGGACAAGAAGCACCGCGGCCGCGAGCCCATCTCCGCCCGGCTCGTCGCTGACATGTTCAAGGTCGCCGGCGCCGACCGGCTGATGACCGTCGACCTGCACACCGCGCAGATCCAGGGCTTCTTCGACGGCCCGGTCGACCACCTCTTCGCGATGGACCTGCTCATCGACGAGGTCAAGCGCAAGTGGGGCGACCGCGACCTCACCGTCGTCTCGCCCGACTCCGGCCGCGTCCGGGTCTCCGAGCGCTGGAGCGACAAGCTCGGCGGCACGCCGCTGGCCTTCATCCACAAGACCCGCGACGTCACCCGGCCCAACGAGGTCGTGGCCAACCGCGTCGTCGGTGAGGTCGAGGGCCGGGTCTGCATCCTGGTCGACGACATGATCGACACCGGCGGCACCATCTCCAAGGCCGCCGAGACGCTCTTCGCCGCCGGCGCCGCCGACGTGATCATCGCCGCCACCCACGGCGTGCTCTCCGGCCCGGCCGTCGACCGGCTGAAGAACAGCCAGGTCAGCGAGGTCATCATCACCAACACGCTGCCGATCGAGCCCGAGCGCCGGTTCGACAAGCTCACCGTCCTCTCGATCGCCCCGCTGCTCGGCCGGGCGATCAAGGAGGTCTTCGAGGACGGGTCGGTCACCAGCCTGTTCGGCGGGGCTTCGTGACATCGCGATCCTGATGGATCGCACCGCGGCCAGGAGCCGTGCCCGGCGCTGAGCCGTCGCCCGCGGTCCGGCCCCTCTGCTGGTGACGTCAGTTCGGGCTGACGCCCTCGTGTAATCTGGTCGGCACTGCCCGGCGAGGGAGCTCTGCTCCGTTATCGACGTGCGTCTGCCCTCCAGGGGTGTGCCGCGCTCGCGCCGAGCACACAGACCCGATCCACCCTGTTGAGGAGCAATCACCGTGGCTGACTTCCGCCTCGTCGCCGAGCCCCGCACCGAGTTCGGCAAGGGCAGCGCCCGCCGCACCCGCCGGGCCGGTCGCGTCCCCGCCGTCCTGTACGGGCACGGCCAGGACGTCGTCCACCTGTCGCTGCCGGCCCGCGAGTTCGCCGCGGCCCTGCGCAACGGCGGCACCAACGTGCTGCTGACCATCGAGCTCGACGGCAAGGACCAGCTCGCGCTGACCAAGGCCGTGCAGCGCGACCCGATCACCCGCGTGCACGAGCACGTCGACCTGCTGCTGGTCCGCCGCGGCGAGAAGACCACCGTCGACGTCCCGGTGATCATCGTCGGCGAGCCGGCCCCCGACACGATCAGCAACCACCAGCTGAACACCGTGTCCCTCGAGGCCGACGCCACCGACCTGCCCGAGTCGATCGAGGTCGACATCACCGGCCGCACCGCGGGCAACGGCATCACCGCCGGCGACCTGCCGCTGCCGGCCGGCGCGACGCTGATCACCGACCCGGAGGCGCTGGTCATCGGCTTCCTGGGCGCCCCGACCGCTGCCCAGCTGGAGGAGGAGCTCGCCGAGGCCGAGGCCGAGGCCGGCATCGAGCGCGACGAGTCCGACGCCGACGGCGACGTCGTGGGCGAGCCGTCCGACCAGGGCGGCGGCGAGTCCATCGAGGCCGCCAACAGCGACGACAAGTGAGCCCGGCGCACACCGGGGCACTGAGCTGAGCGAGAGCACGACCCGCAGGGGCGCCGGCACCGCCGGCGCCCCTGCGGCGTCTCCCGACCCCGTGTCCGAGGGGCCATTCCTGGTCGTCGGCCTCGGCAACCCCGGGCCCGGCTACGCCGGCAACCGGCACAACGTCGGGGCGATGGTGCTGGCCGAGCTGGCGTCCCGGGCCGGCGTGCGGCTGTCGGCGGGCAAGGGCCCGCGGGCCCGGGCGCTGTCCGGCGAGGGCCGGCTGGCCGGCCGCCGGGTCGTGCTGGCCCAGCCGCTGACCTACATGAACGAGTCTGGCGGGCCGGTGCGGGGGCTGCTCGACTACCACCACCTGCCCGCCACCGACCTGGTCGTGGTGCACGACGAGCTGGACATCCCCTTCGAGGCCGTGCGGCTCAAGCGCGGCGGGGGAGAGGGCGGCCACAACGGCCTGCGGTCGATCTCCCGGTCCACCGGGACCCGCGACTACCTGCGGGTGCGCGTCGGCATCGGCCGCCCGCCCGGTCGGCAGGACCCGGCCGACTTCGTGCTCAAGGACTTCTCGGCCACCGAGCGCAAGACCCTCGACCTGCTCGTCGTCGAGGCAGCCGACGCCACCGAGCTGCTGCTCGAACGGGGCCTGGAAGCCGCGCAGAACACGGTCCACCCCCGCAGCTGAGCACCCGCCGTCCGCGGGCGTCGCACGGACGGGTGGCCGCAGGCGCCCGGGGTGCCCCATCGGGTGAACGCGGCCGGAAGTGATTGCCCCCGCAGTGACTATCTGTGATGGTTACTCAGCGTCGCCACGAAACGAGCCCGACCTGGTGCAAATCGCCAGCTGGGCCGCTCGTCCGTGTTGATGCGATCACGTGCAGTCACCGTCTCGTCCTGGGGGGAACGTTGCTTCTCGAACGCGCTGAGCAGGTCCGTGCTGTCGACCACGCAACTCCGGCTCCCGCCGGCTCCAGGTCGGCACCGCGGCACCTCTCCGTCACCGCCCCTCCGGTCCACCGGCCCGACCGCTGGGCCACCCGGCACCGGGTCCGGCTGGTGGTCACCGAGACGCTGCTGGCCGCTGCGGCGGCGACCATCGTGCTCCTCGCGCTCGACGGCCCGGTCCCCGTGGCCAGCGGCCTGTTCTGGGCCAGCGCGTCCGTCGTCCTCGCCTGGCCGGCGCTGCTCGCCATCACCGGCGCCTACGAGGAGCGGTCCTTCGGCATCGGGAGCGACGAGTTCCACCGCGTCTCCCGCGCCGGGCTGCTCCTGCTCGCCGGGCTCGGGTTCGTCAGCTACGCCGCCGACCTGGACCTCAGCCGCGCGCTCGTCGTCGTCGCGGTGCCCTCGCTCGCCCTGGTCACCCTCGTCGGGCGCTACGCCGCCCGGCGGTCGCTGCACCGCCAGCGGGTGCAGGGTCGCTGCGTCAAGCGCGTGGTGGTCGTCGGCCGCGGCGGCGCCGTGCTCGAGCTCGTCGACCGGCTCCGCCGCACCTCCCACGCCGGCCTGGAGGTGGTGGCCGC
This sequence comes from Modestobacter versicolor, assembly GCF_014195485.1. Taxonomy (NCBI): domain Bacteria; kingdom Bacillati; phylum Actinomycetota; class Actinomycetes; order Geodermatophilales; family Geodermatophilaceae; genus Modestobacter; species Modestobacter versicolor. Next base: position 2,366,901 of record NZ_JACIBU010000001.1, on the reverse strand, counting down.
CTGCGTCACCCCCGACGACCGGGCCCGGGTCGCCCGGGCGGTCGACCTGCCGGTCGCCGGCCTGGACGACGTGCTGGAGACCGCGCGGCGGATGAACGCCGACACCATCGCCGTCACCTCGGCCAGCGAGACCGCCTCCAAGTACCTGCGCTCGCTGTCCTGGCAGCTGGAGGGCACCGGCATGGAGCTCCTCGTCGCCCCCGGCCTCGTCGAGGTCGCCGGCCCGCGGCTGCACATCCGCCCCTTCGACGGGCTGCCGCTGCTCTCCGTCGAGCAGCCCCGCTTCGAGGGCTGGCGCCGGGTGGTCAAGGGCGCCATCGACCGCTCGGTCGCCCTCGCGGCCCTGGTCTTCCTCGCCCCGGTCTTCGGCGCCCTGGCGCTGGCGGTGCGGGTGTCCAGCCCGGGCCCGGTCTTCTACCGCCAGCAGCGGGTCGGCCTGAACGGTCGGGAGTTCACCATGCTCAAGTTCCGCAGCATGGTGCCCGGCGCCGACCAGCAGGTCGCCGGCCTCTCCGACGGGAACGACGCCGACGGCCTGCTCTTCAAGATCCGGCACGACCCCCGGGTCACCCCGGTCGGCCGGTGGCTGCGCCGGCTCTCGCTGGACGAGCTGCCGCAGCTGGTCAACGTGCTCACCGGCAGCATGTCGCTGGTCGGCCCGCGGCCCCCGCTGCCGCAGGAGGTCGCCCGCTACGACACCTCGGTCAGCCGCCGGCTGCTGGTGAAGCCCGGCCTGACCGGCCTGTGGCAGATCTCCGGTCGCAGCGACCTGCCGTGGGAGGAGGCCGTCCGGCTGGACCTCCGCTACGTGGAGAACTGGTCGCTCGCCCTCGACGTGCAGATCCTCTGGAAGACCGCGCGCGCCGTGGTCACCGCCTCCGGCGCGTACTGACCCCTCCCGCTCCGCGGCCCACCGGCACCCTGCCGGTGGGCCGCGGAGCGCGTGCCGGGGTCGGGAGCAGGGGCCCCCGGGCCCGGCCGACCTCGGGCGCGACCGTCGGATCCGCGGGCTAACCTGGGAAACGGGCCCCCGCGCGCACCCGGCGCGTCGTGTTGCGGCCCCCAGATCTGGGAGTGGCCTCCGTGAGCTTGCGCGGCGTGCTGGACGTCGTCCTGACCGACCCCGGCCTGGCGCAGGTGGTCGCGCAGGCCGGCTCCGCCGAGCTGGCGGTCACCGCGGCGCCGCCGGTCCAGCCGCTGGTCGCCGCGGCGCTGGCCGCCCGCGCGCCGGGCGCCGGCGTGCCGGTGCTGGTGGTGACGGCGGGTGAGCGGGACGCCGACGCGCTGGCCACCCTGCTGCGCTGCTTCGTCCCCGACCACCGGGTCGAGGTCTTCCCGGCCTGGGAGACGCTGCCGCACGAGCGGCTCAGCCCGCGCGCGGACACCGTCGGTCGCCGGCTGGCCGTGCTCCGCGACCTGACCCACCCCGGCGAGAACGGCACCATCGACGTGCTCGTCGCGCCGGTGCGCAGCGTGCTGCAGCCGCTCGCCCCCGGGCTCGGCGACCTGGTGCCGGTGGAGCTGCGGCCGGGCGCCTCCGCCGACCTCGACGTCGTCGCCCAGGCGCTGTCCGACGCCGCCTACAGCCGGGTGGAGCTGGTCGAGAAGCGCGGCGAGTTCGCCGTCCGCGGTGGCCTGCTCGACGTCTTCCCGCCCACCGAGCCGCACCCGGTGCGGGTGGAGTTCTGGGGCGACGAGGTCGACGAGCTGCGCTACTTCTCCGCCGCCGACCAGCGCTCCCTCGACGAGCGCCCCGAGCGGCTGTGGGCCCCGCCGTGCCGCGAGCTGCTGCTCACCGACGAGGTGCGCGCCCGCGCCACCCAGCTGGCGGTCGACCACCCGGAGCTGGCCGAGGTCGCCGGCAAGCTGGCCGAGGGCATCGCCGTCGAGGGCATGGAGTCGCTCATCCCGGCGCTCATCGGTGGCGAGCAGATGCAGCTGCTCACCGACCTGGTCGCGGCCGGCACGCACGTGCTGGTGTGCGACCCCGAGCGGGTGCGCAGCCGCGCGGCGGACCTGGTGCGCACCGCCGAGGAGTTCCTCGCCGCGTCCTGGCAGACCGCCGCCGAGGCCGGGCAGGCGCCGATCGACCTGGGGGCGTCGTCCTTCCAGGACCTCGCCGACGTCGAGTCCGCCGCCCGCCGCCGCGGGCTGCCGTGGTGGACGACGGGCGTGTTCACCCTCAGCCCGGACGACGACGAGGCGCACGTGACCCTGGACGCCACCGGCGTCGAGCGGTTCCACGGCGACCAGGAGCGGGCCTTCGAGCAGCTGCGCAGCTGGGGCCGCGACGGCTGGCGGGTGGTGCTCACCTTCGCCGGTCCCGGGCCCGCCCAGCGCGCCGCCGACCAGCTCACCGAGGCCGACCTCGGCGCCCGGCTGGTGCCCGGCATCGAGGCCGCCCCGGAGCCCGGCCCGACCCTGATCACCCAGGGCAACCTGGAGTCCGGCTTCGCCTTCCCGTCGGTCGGCCTGGCGCTGGTCACCGAAGGCGACCTCACCGGCCAGCGCGGCACCTCGATGAAGGACGCCACCAAGATGCCGGCCCGGCGGCGCAACGCCGTCGACCTGGTGCAGCTGCAGCCCGGTGACCTGGTGGTGCACGAGCAGCACGGGATCGGCCGCTACGTGGAGATGGTCAGCCGCACCGTGCACGGCGGCCAGCGCGACTACCTGATCGTCGAGTACGCCCCCGGCAAGCGGAACCAGCCGCCGGACCGGCTCTTCGTGCCGACCGACTCCCTCGACCAGCTGACCCGCTACGTCGGCGGCGAGGCCCCGGCGCTGTCCAAGCTCGGCGGCGCCGACTGGCAGAAGACCAAGAGCCAGGCGCGCAAGGCGGTCAAGCAGATCGCCGCGGAGCTCATCCGGCTGTACTCGGCCCGGATGGCGACCAAGGGCCACGCCTTCGGCCCGGACACCGTCTGGCAGCGCGAGCTCGAGGACGCCTTCCCGTTCCAGGAGACCCCCGACCAGCTGGCCGCGATCGACGAGGTCAAGGCCGACATGGCCCAGCCGGTGCCGATGGACCGGATCATCTGCGGCGACGTCGGCTACGGGAAGACCGAGATCGCGGTGCGCGCCGCGTTCAAGGCGGTGCAGGACGGCAAGCAGGTCGCCGTCCTGGTGCCGACGACGCTGCTGGCCAACCAGCACTACAAGACCTTCGCCGAGCGGATGGCGCAGTTCCCGGTCACCGTGAAGGTGCTCTCCCGCTTCCAGTCCGCGTCCGAGAGCACCGAGGTGCTCCGCCAGCTGGCCGCCGGGGAGATCGACATCCTGGTCGGCACCCACCGGCTGCTCCAGCCGACCACCCGGTTCAAGGACCTCGGCCTGGTCATCGTCGACGAGGAGCAGCGCTTCGGGGTCGAGCACAAGGAGTACCTGAAGAGCGTCCGGACGGCGGTCGACGTGCTGTCGATGTCGGCCACCCCGATCCCGCGCACCCTGGAGATGAGCCTCACCGGCATCCGCGAGATGTCGACGATCCTCACCCCGCCCGAGGAGCGGCACCCGGTGCTGACCTACGTCGGGGCCTGGGACGACAAGCAGATGGCCGCGGCGATCCGCCGCGAACTGCTCCGCGACGGCCAGGTCTTCGTCATCCACAACCGGGTGCAGTCGATCGACAAGGCGGCGGCCAAGATCCGGGCCCTGGTGCCCGAGGCCCGGGTGGCGGTCGGCCACGGCCAGATGAAGGAGCACCAGCTCGAGGAGATCATGGTCGGCTTCTGGGAGAAGGAGTACGACGTCCTGGTCGCCACCACGATCGTCGAGTCCGGGCTGGACATCCCCAACGCCAACACCCTGATCGTCGACCGGGCCGACACCTTCGGCCTCTCCCAGCTGCACCAGATCCGCGGCCGGGTCGGCCGGGGCCGGGAGCGGGCGTACGCCTACTTCACCTACGACCCGTCCCGTCCGCTGACCGAGACCTCGGTCGACCGGCTGACCACCATCGCGCACAACACCGACCTCGGGGCCGGCATGGCCGTGGCGATGAAGGACCTGGAGATCCGCGGCTCGGGCAACCTGCTCGGTGGCGAGCAGTCCGGGCACATCGCCGGGGTCGGCTTCGACCTCTACGTCCGGCTGGTCGGGGAGGCGGTCAGCGACTACCGCGCCCAGGCCACCGGCGAGTCCCCGGCGGTGGAGCCGGCCGAGGTCCGGGTCGACCTGCCGGTCGACGCGCACCTGCCGCACGACTACGTGACCGGCGAGCGGCTGCGGATGGAGGCCTACCGCAAGGTCGCCGCCGTGCAGGACGACGAGCAGGCGCAGGCGGTGCTCGACGAGCTCACCGACCGGTACGGCGCCGCACCCGCCCCGGTGCTCAACCTGCTCGCGGTCGCCCGGTTCCGGGCGGCGATGCGGGCGCTGGGCGTCACCGAGGTGTCGATGCAGGGCAAGTCGATCCGGGTGGGCCCGGTGGACCTGCGCGAGTCGCAGGTGATGAAGCTCGCCCGGCTGGCCGACGGCGCCACCTTCAAGGAGGCGGTGCGCACGGTGTCGATCAAGGTGCCGGTGGGCCCGGACCGGCGCACGCCGCTGCGCGACGTCGCCCTGCTGGAGAAGCTGCACGCGCTGCTGTCCGCCGTCCTCGAGCAAGCCGTCGCCGTCGCCTAGCGAACGGAGCGCGGTGTGCGACACGGGTCACACCCGTGTGGCACGCTCGCCCGCGTGCAGCGCCGCAGACTCCTCGCCGTCCTGCTCGTGGGTGCCGCTGGCCTGGGTGGGCTGGCCGGCTGCCGGACCTCGCCCAACGTCGCCGCCTACGTCGGTGACGAGCAGGTCACCGTCGCCGAGCTGGACGACGCGGTGGCCGAACGCCTCGCCGACCCGGACATCGCCGCCTACGCCGAGGCCGACCGCACCGGCTTCACCCGGCAGGTGCTGAGCCTCCAGGTGGGCGAGGAGGTCTACGCCGCCGTGGCCCGCCGCTACGACGTCGAGGTCACCGACGCCGAGGTCCGCGACCGGCTGGCCGAGCTCCTGGGCGACAACGACCCGGACGCCGTCTACGCCCAGGTCGCCCAGCAGCAGGGGGCCAACCGCGACGACGTGTTCGAGAACGTCCGCCAGCAGCTGGTCCGCCAGCGGGTCGCCGTCGCCGAGGGCGAGGCCGACCTCTCCGACGCCGCGCTGCGGGCGCGCTACGACGAGTCGGCCGATGAGCTGACCCAGACCGAGCTCGGCATCATCACCGTGCCCGACCAGCCGACCGCCGACGGCGTGCTCGCCCAGCTGACCGCCGACCCGGGCACCTACCCGGCGCTGGCCACCCAGTTCGCCGGCGGCAACACGCTGCCCGCCGTCGAGCCGTTCGCCGGCGCGGACGTGCCCGAGGTGCTGGCCGAGCAGGTCGCCGGCACGGCGGCCGGGCAGGGCTTCACCCGGGCGGTGCCCGAGGCCGGCGGCGTGGTGGTCGGCTTCGTCCGCGCGGTCACGGTGCCGGCCTTCGCCGACGTCCGCGACCAGCTCGCCGAGCAGGCCGCCGGTGAGGCGGAGGAGGCCGGGGCCGCCCGGGTCACCGCGGTCCGCGACGACCTCGACCTGGACGTCAACCCGCGCTACGGCGTGCTGGACGAGGACCGGGTGGTGGCCGGCGAGGGCGGGGTCGTGCAGCTGCTCGAGGACGCCGGCGGGGCGGGTGCCGCTGACGCCGGTGCGGGCGCTGCCGGAGACTGACCGGGTGCCCGTCGCGCTCCTCGTCACCGTCAGCCCCCGCCTGCCCGGCCTGCTCGCCCCGGTGGGCTGGCGGGCGGTCACCACCTCCCCGCTCGTCCTCGCCCTCCCCGGGGCCGCCGCGACCGCTGCTGCGCTGCGCGCCGAGGGGCTCGCGGTCACCGGCGTCGCCGACCCCGAGGCGGCCGCCGGTGCCGCGGCCGGCACCACCGACGCCGTCCTGCTGGCCACCGCCGACGAGGCGGCCGGCTGGACGGTGCCCCGGGTCGACGGCGCACCGGAGCCGCCCGGCGTCCGGCTGCTGGACGTGGTGGCGGTGATGGACCGGCTGCGCTCGCCCGGTGGGTGCCCCTGGGACGCCGAGCAGACCCACGCCTCGCTGCGCGGCTACCTGCTGGAGGAGGCGCACGAGGCCTACGACGCCATCGTCGACGACGACCCGGTGGCGATGCGCGAGGAGCTCGGCGACGTGCTGCTGCAGGTCGCCTTCCACGCCCGGGTGGCCGCCGAGGCCGACCCCGCGCGGCGGTTCGACGTCGACGACGTCGCCGGTGACCTGGTCGACAAGCTGGTCCGCCGGCACCCGCACGTCTTCGCCGACGCCGGCCCGCGGGACGTGGCGCAGGTCGAGGCCGGCTGGGACGAGATCAAGAAGACCGAGAAGCAGCGCCGGTCGCCGACCGAGGGGGTGTCCCGCTCGCAGCCGGCCACCTCGTGGGGTGCCGCGCTGGCCCGCCGGGCCGCCCGCGCCGGGCTGCCGACCCCGCCGCCGGCCGAGCTGCCCGAGGACAGCCCCGAGGCGCTGGGGGAGCGGCTGCTCGGGGTCGTCGTCGCGGCCGCGGAGCGGGGCTGGGACGTCGAGGACGCGCTGCGCGAGGCGGTGCGCCGCTACGCCGGCGAGCTGGACGCCGCAGCGCTCGCCAGGGCCGACTGACAGCTAGGCGTGACCGGGCGCCCGCGGGTCGGAGCCCAGCAGCTGGGGGAGCCAGAAGAGCACCGGGGCGACCAGCGCGGTGGCCACCAGGAAGCCGGCCACCCCGCTGCTGTCGACGTAGGCCCAGAGCAGGCCGAGCACCGGCGCCAGCAGCGGGAAGACGCCGTCGGCGCGGACCTGCCGGGCGAGGCCCACGTCGGTGGCCTGCGGGTCGACCGCGGCCTGGCGGAGGTCGCCGCGCGGCTCGCGGTCCCGCACCCGGCCGGAGGGCCACACCTCGGCGCCGTCGACCACCGGGAGCACCAGCCGGTCCCGCGCCGGGTCGCCGTGCACCTCCAGCCGGGTGCCCGGGGCCAGCCGGTCCAGCTCGGGCGTCCAGTGCACCGGCACCCAGCGCAGTCCGGCGGAGCTGTCCAGCTCCAGCCAGCTGCGCACCAGCAGGCCCTGCCGGACGACGACGTGGGTCGCGGTGAGCCGGACGACCGGGCGGTTCCGCAGCCGCGGCCGGCCGAGCAGCCGGGCGAGCGTCAGGGCGGCGGTCGCCAGCAGCACCACGACGACGGCGAACAGCCCGAACAGCACGTCGCCGACCGCGGCGGAGGCGGCGTCCCCGTCGGTGTGCACCAGCGACCCGTCCGGCGTCCCGGGGTCGTAGCGCACCGGGAGCTCCGCGCCGACCGGCACGTCAAGCGCCCGGTCCAGCTCTACCGTGCCGGTGCGCTCCGCGCCGTCCTCGCCGGTGAAGGTGAGGTCCAGCCCGCGCCCGTCCGGCGCCGTGCCGACCTCGGTGACCGTCGCCGTCGCGGTGGCCGTGGCGGCGCTCAGCGGGGCCCTCACGTCGGCCAGCCGCAGCGGCAGCACGACCAGCAGGACGACGCCCACCGCGAGCACCGGGAGCAGGCCCAGCAGCAGCTGGCGGGCCGCGCGCCGGTGCGGGCGGGGCGTGGTCGGGGAGGTCGGCGGCGGGGTCATCGCGGGCCATCGTCCCAGCTGGACCCGGGTGTTCTGCCGCCGTGTGCCGGGGCGTCCCCGCCGGGGTGTCCCGCGCACCCCACCGGGCTGGCTAGGCTGCAGCCCGTGGCCAGCATCGATGCAGTAGGCGCGCGGGAGATCCTCGACTCGCGCGGAAACCCCACCGTCGAGGTCGAGGTCGCACTCGACGACGGGACGATCACCCGGGCCGCCGTGCCCAGCGGCGCCTCGACCGGCGCCTTCGAGGCGGTGGAGCTCCGGGACGGCGGTGACCGCTACAACGGCAAGGGCGTGACCCAGGCCGTCGACGGCGTCCTGGACGTCATCGGCCCCGAGCTCGTCGGCTTCGAGGCCTCCGAGCAGCGCCTGGTCGACCAGCGGTTGATCGACCTCGACGGCACCCCGGACAAGTCCCGGCTCGGCGCCAACGCGATCCTCGGCGTCAGCCTCGCCGTCGCGAAGGCCGCCGCGGAGTCCGCGGGCCTGCCGCTGTTCCGCTACGTCGGTGGCCCCGCGGCGCACCTGCTGCCGGTGCCGATGATGAACATCCTCAACGGTGGCGCCCACGCCGACAGCAACGTCGACGTGCAGGAGTTCATGATCGCCCCGATCGGCGCGGCGACCTTCGCCGAGGCGCTCGCGGTGGGCACCGAGACCTACCACGCGCTGAAGTCGGTGCTGAAGAAGCGCGGGCTGTCGACCGGCCTGGGCGACGAGGGCGGGTTCGCCCCCTCGCTGCCGAGCAACCGGGACGCCCTGGACCTCATCGTCGAGGCGGTGGAGAAGGCCGGCTACGGCGTCGGCACCGACATCGCCTTCGCCCTGGACGTCGCCGCCACCGAGTTCCACAGCGAGGCCGGCTACGCCTTCGAGGGCAAGACGCTGAGCTCCGGCGACCTCACCGAGTACTACGCCGGCCTGGTCGACGCCTACCCGATCGTCTCGATCGAGGACCCGCTGTCCGAGGAGGACTGGGACGGCTGGGTGGCGCTCACCGAGGCCCTCGGCGACCGGGTGCAGATCGTCGGCGACGACCTGTTCGTCACCAACCCGGCCCGGCTGGCCGACGGCATCGCCCGCGGTGCGGCCAACGCGCTGCTGGTGAAGGTCAACCAGATCGGCACGCTCACCGAGACCCTCGACGCGGTGACCATGGCCCACCGGGGCGGCTACCGCTCGATGATGAGCCACCGCTCGGGCGAGACCGAGGACACCACGATCGCCGACCTCGCGGTCGCGCTGGACTGCGGGCAGATCAAGACCGGTGCCCCGGCCCGCAGCGAGCGCGTGGCCAAGTACAACCAGCTGCTGCGGATCGAGGAGGAGCTCGACGACGCCGCCCGCTACGCCGGCGCCGCCGCGTTCCCGCGCCTCGCCCGCGGCTGACCGGAGCATGAGCCAGGCCCGCCCGCGCCGCGGCAGGTCCGGTGGCAGCCGCCGCCGGACCCCGTCGCGGCCGGTGCGGGCCGGTGCGCGCGCCCAGGCCGACAGCCGGCCCGGGCGGCGCACCACCCGCCGTCCGGCGCGCAGCACCACCCCGCGGCGCGGACCGCGGTTCACCGGCCGGGCGGTGATGCTCGGCGCCCTCGTGCTGCTGCTCGCGCTGACCCTGGCCGGGCCGCTGCGCCAGTACGTGGCCGGCCGGCAGGAGCTGGCCGAGCTGGCCGCCGAGCGCGACGCGCTGACCCAGCGGGCGGCCGAGCTGCAGTCCCAGCTGGACCGGCAGTCCGACCCGGCCTACATCTCCCAGGAGGCCCGGGAACGGCTGACGATGGTGCTGCCCGGCGACCGGCTGATCATCGTCGGTGACGCAGGGGGCCCGGGGGACACCGCCGACGCACCGGCCGAGAGCGCCGACGAGCAGACCGACGTGCCCTGGTACGAGGCGCTGCTCGGTTCCGTCGCCGCGGCCGACGGCGACCCCCCTGCGCCGGCCGGCTAGCCGGCTGACGGACACTCATCGGGTGCCCAGTCCCGACCCCGCGGCCGTCGCCCCGCCCTCGCCGCCGGTCACCGAGGCCGAGCGCGCCGTCATCGGCCGCCAGCTCGGGCGCCCGCCGCGTGCCCTGGTCGGCGTCGCGCACCGCTGCCCGTGCGGTCAGCCCGACGTCGTCGAGACCTCGCCCCGGCTCGAGGACGGCACCCCGTTCCCCACGCTGTACTACCTGACCTGCCCGCGGGCCACCGCCGCCGCCAGCCGGCTGGAGTCGGCCGGGCGGATGCGGGAGTGGCAGGAGGAGCTCGGCACCGACCCGGAGCTCGCCGCCGCCTACCGCGCGGCGCACGAGTCGTTCCTGGCCACCCGGGACGCGCGCGACGTGCTGCCCACCCGGGCCAGCGCCGGCGGCATGCCCGACCGGGTCAAGTGCCTGCACGCGCTCGCCGGCCACGCGCTGGCCGCCGGCCCGGGCGTGAACCCCATCGGCGACCGGGCGGTCGCCGAGATGGGGGAGTGGTGGGCCGCCGGCCCCTGCGCCCAGCCGTCCGCCCAGGACCCCGAGGACGTGAGATGACGCGAGTTGCTGCCATCGACTGCGGCACCAACTCGATCCGGCTGCTGGTCGCCGACGTGCCGCCGGAGGGTGCGCACACCGACCTGCTGCGCCGGATGGAGGTCGTCCGGCTCGGCCAGGGGGTCGACGCGACCGGGCGGCTCGCGCCCGAGGCGATCGAGCGCACCCGGGTGGTGCTCGCCGAGTACGCCGCCCAGGCGCGCGAGCTCGGCGCGGAGCGGGTCCGGATGGTCGCCACCAGCGCCAGCCGGGACGCCGCCAACCGGGCGGACTTCGAGGCGATGGTGACCGCGACGCTGGGCCAGCTGCCCGACGTCGTCCCGGGGGTGGAGGAGGCCGAGCTCTCCTACCTGGGGGCGACCGCCTCGCTGGCCGCCGCGGCCCGGGTGCACGGCGCCGAGCCGCCCCGCCCGCCGTTCCTGGTCGTCGACATCGGCGGTGGGTCGACCGAGTTCGTGCTCGGTGACGCAGGCGGGGTGCGCGCCGCGCGGTCGGTCGACGTCGGTTGCGTGCGGCTCACCGAGCGGCACCTGCGCAGCGACCCGCCCCCGCCCGACGAGGTGCAGGCCGCCGAGGCCGACATCCGCGCGGCGCTGGAGCAGGTGGTGGCCGACGTCCCCGTGCACCAGGCGGCCACGCTGGTCGGGCTGGCCGGCTCGGTGACCACCGTGGCCGCGCTGGCCCTGGGGCTCCCGGCCTACGACCCGGTCGCCATCCACGGCTCCCGCATCCCGGTGTCCGCCGTCCGCTCGGTCAGCGCCGGGCTGCTCACGGCCAGCCGGGCCAAGCGCGCCGCCCACCCCGTCATGCACCCGGGGCGGGTCGACGTCATCGGCGCCGGCGCCCTGGTGCTTCGGGTGGTCATGGACGCCTTCGACCTGGAGGAGGTCGTGGTCAGCGAGCACGACATCCTCGACGGCATCGCGCTCCGCCTCGCCCGGCCCTGACGCCGCCTGCGGCGGCTAGGCCGCGCTGTCGGTGTTCACGCCGGGCGGCAGGTGCCCGGTCAGCTTCTGGTAGGCCGCTGCTGCGCCGCGGGCGGCGACCAGCCGGCCCGAGGCGTACAGCACGCCGGACACCGCGGCCCAGGCCAGCGCGTCGGGCCAGGTGACGCCGGGGGCGGCCGGGTTCTTCGGCGGCGGGTAGCCGCGCACCTTGAGCCACGCGGTGTCGGCTGCCTTCTTGACCACGATGCCGGCCGGGATCGCCATCGCCGGGCCCAGCAGCTTGTACAGCAGCGGGGTCTTCACCTTCGGGGCCTTCGTCTTCGTCGCCACGGCGGTGATCATGCCCGCCGGAGGGGCGCCGGGAACCATCTGGTCTATTGGGGGCGTGGCACGCGACGCCGACGGCTTCCCCGTCACCCGCAGCGCGGCCGGCGTGCTGCGCGCGGCCGCCGGCACCCGCGCGCTCACCGTGCTCGACGAGCGGATCTCCGGCTGCCGGGCCTGCCCGCGGCTGGTCGCCTGGCGCGAGGAGGTCGCCCAGGTCAAGCGCGCCTCGTTCCGCGAGGAGGACTACTGGGGCCGCCCGGTGCCCGGGCTCGGCCCGGCCGACGCGCGGATCGCCGTCGTCGGGCTGGCCCCGGCGGCGCACGGCGGGAACCGGACCGGCCGGGTGTTCACCGGCGACCGCAGCGGCGACTGGATCTTCGCCGCGCTCTGGCGGGCGGGTCTGGCCAACCAGCCGACGTCGGTGCACAAGGACGACGGCCTGGAGCTGACCGACGTCCGGGTCTGCGCCGCGGTGCGCTGCGCCCCGCCGGCCAACGCGCCGACCCCGGAGGAGCGGGACACCTGCTCCCCGTGGCTGGCCCGGGAGCTGGCGCTGCTGCCGCGGCTGCGGGTGGTCGTCGTCCTCGGTGGCTTCGGCTGGACGGCGCTGTGGCCGGTGCTCAGCGCGGCCGGGTACGCGCTGCCCCGGCCGCGGCCGGCGTTCGGGCACGGGGCGGAGGTGACCCTGACCGGCCCGCACGGGACCCTCACCCTGCTGGGCAGCTACCACGTGAGCCAGCAGAACACCTTCACCGGACGGCTCACCGAGCCGATGCTGGACGCCGTGCTCGGCCGCGCCACGGAGCTGGCAAGCTCTGACCGCTGAGGCCCCCGTAGCCCAACCGGCAGAGGCAGGCCCCTTAAAAGGGTCACAGTGTGGGTTCGACCCCCACCGGGGGCACCCGTCCGGGTGGTGCCGGCCACGTGGGAACTCGCCGGGCCGACCTGGCGTTGGACCAGACAGCGTGGGGTGGACCAAGCTGTGCCCCACCGACCGACCAGTCACCTCGAGGAGATGACGATGCCCAGCAGCAACCCGGCCTTCAGTCGGGGCTTCCCCGCGGCCGGCAGCCAGTCCGGCGGCTGGGGCGCAGGCCCGCAGCAGACGTACGGTGGCGCGCCCACCCAGTACGACCCGTACTCGGCTCCGTCGCCCTACGCGGCCACCGGCCGCGCCTACATGACGATGGACGACGTCGTCGCCAAGACCGGCATCAGCTTCCTGGTGACGGTGCTCTCCGCCGCCGTCACCTGGGCCGTGCTGCCCCAGTCGCTGGCGTGGGGTCTGGCGATCCCGGCCGTCCTCGTCGCGTTCGTGCTCGGCCTGGTGATCTCGTTCAAGCAGATCGCCAACCCGGCGGCGACGCTGGCCTACGGGATCCTCTACGGTGTCGCGCTCGGCGCGATCAGCGAGGCCTTCAACGACATCTACCCCGGCATCGTCATGCAGGCGCTCATCGGCACGTTCGGCGTCTTCGCCGGCATGCTGGTCGTCTACAAGACCGGTGCCATCCGGGTCACCCCGAAGCTCACCCGCTGGGTCGTCGGTGCCGCCGTCGGCGCGCTGGTGCTGCTGCTGGTCAACTTCCTGGTCGGCCTGTTCAGCGACGGTGACGCGCTGGGTCTGCGCGAGGGCGGCCCGGTCGCCATCGGCTTCAGCCTGCTGATGATCGGCATCGCGGCGTTCATGCTGCTGCTGGACTTCGACGCTGCCGACGAGGCCATCCGCCGCGGCGTCGCGCCGAAGTTCGCCTGGTACATCGCCTTCGGCCTGCTCGTCACGGTCATCTGGCTGTACATCGAGATCCTGCGGCTGCTGAGCTACTTCCGCGAGTGATCTGAGCACCTGCACCACACGACCGTGGCCCGGTCCCCGCGAGGGGGCCGGGCCACGGTCGTGTCCGGGGGTGCACTCACACCTCGCTCGTTGATCATGGGCGTCATGCCGCTGACATGCCGGTGGGCGGCGTGTCCGGCGGTCAGACGCCCATGATCAACGGGCCGGGCCGGGGGCTCAGGAGAGGCGCTCGAGCACCATCGCCATGCCCTGCCCGCCGCCGACGCACATCGTCTCCAGGCCGAACTGGCCGTCGCGGGCGCGCAGGCCGTTGAGCAGGGTGCCGGTGATCCGGGCGCCGGTCATCCCGAACGGGTGGCCGACAGCGATCGCCCCGCCGTGCACGTTGAGCTTGTCGATGTCGATGCCCAGGTCCCGGTAGCTCGGGATGACCTGCGCGGCGAAGGCCTCGTTGATCTCGACCAGGTCGATGTCGGAGATCGACATGCCCGCGCGGGCCAGCGCCTGCTTCGTCGCATCGACCGGGCCGTAGCCCATGATCTCCGGCGAGAGCCCGGTGACGCCGGTGGAGACGATCCGGGCCAGCGGGGTGATGCCCAGGTCCTGCGCCTTGCGGTCGCTCATGATCACCAGGGCGGCCGCGCCGTCGTTGAGCGGGCAGGCGTTGCCGGCGGTGACCCGGCCGTCGGGGCGGAACACCGGCTTGAGGCCGGCGATGCCCTCGAGCGTGGTGCCGGCCCGCGGGCCGTCGTCGGTGCTGACCACGGTGCCGTCGGGGAGCGTCACCGGGGTGATCTCGCGCTCCCAGAAGCCGTCGGCGATGGCCTGCTCGGCCAGGTTCTGGCTGCGGACGGCGAACTCGTCCATCTCCTGCCGGGAGACGTCCTTGACCAGCGCCAGGTTCTCCGCGGTCTGGCCCATCGAGATGTAGGCGTCGGGCAGCTCGCCGTCCTCGCGCGGGTCGCGCCAGGAGTCGGCGCCGCTCTCGGCGGCCTTGGCCACCTTGGCGGCGGCGGCCTCGAAGCGCGGGTTCTGGGTGTCCGGGATGGCGTCGGAGTTGCCCTTGACGAAGCGGGACACCATCTCGACACCGGCGGAGATGAAGACGTCGCCCTCACCGGCCTTGATCGCGTGCAGCGCCATCCGGGTGGTCTGCAGCGACGAGGAGCAGTAGCGGGTGACCGTCGTCCCGGGCAGGTGGTCCATGCCCATCAGGACGGCGACGATCCGGCCCATGTTGTAGCCCTGCTCGCCACCGGGGAGACCGCAGCCGAGCATCAGGTCGTCGATGTCGGTCGGGTCCAGCTGCGGCACCTGGTCCAGCGCGGCGCGGGTGATGGTGGCGGCCAGGTCGTCGGGGCGCAGGTCCTTCAGCGACCCCTTGAACGCGCGGCCGATGGGTGAGCGGGCGGCGGCGACGATGACGGCTTCGGGCATGGGGTCCTCCACGATGAGGCGCGCCACCCCGCGGGCGGCGACGGACGTCGGGTCGTCCTCAAGCTACCCCCGGGTACGCCGCGGCCCAGCGGGCGCGGCGCACCCGCTCAGGAGGGGACGGCGGTGCGCGCAGCCTCGTCGGCCTGCTCGGCCGTGGGGATCTCGACCGGGCGACGCCGGCGCAGCCGGGCCCACGGGCCGCGCGGCCCGCTCTCCGCGCCGCGGACCTCGGTGGGCTGCACCTCGGTCCCGGTGCGCCCGGCCGCCTTGGCCGCGGCGCGCGCGACCGGGCGGACGGTGTCCCGCCGCAGCCGCAGGCCCCGGTCGGCCGCGGCCGGCCAGACGCCGAGCGCGTCGGCGATCGAGGGCAGCAGCGACGCGGCGGCGGCTGCGTAGCCGGCCGCCGATGGGTGGAACTCGTCGTTGCTGAACAGCGTGCGGTCGGTGGCGAAGGAGGGGCCGAGCACCGATCCCAGCGAGACGGTGCGCCCGCCCTCGGCGACGACGGCGATGGTCTGCGCGGCGGCGAGCTGGCGGCTCCACCGCCGGGCCAGCACCCGCAGCGGCTGGGCGATCGGGCGGATCGTGCCGAGGTCGGGGCAGGTGCCGACGACGACCTGGCAGCCGGCGTCGATCAGCGTGCGGACCGCCTCGGCGAGCGCCCGGACCGACTCCGCGGGCCGGGCCCGGCTGGTGACGTCGTTGGCGCCGATCATGATCAGGACGACGTCGGGGCGCTCGGGCAGCGCCTGCTCGACCTGGGCGGCGAGGTCGCGGGAGACGGCGCCCGACTTCGCGAACTTGACCAGCCGGATCGGCCGCTCGGCCAGCTCGGCCAGCGCCGCGGCGATGAGCACGCCGGGGGTCTCGCCGGCGGCGTCGACGCCCAGCCCGACGGCGCTGGAGTCGCCCAGCACCGCGAAGACGATCGGCTTGCCCCGGCCACGCCCGTAGACGCCGTTGCCGGTGGGCGGGTCGGCCTGGGCCCGGTTGGCGGTCACCCGGCGCCGTGCGGCCCGGGCCTCCTCGCGCAGGAGGGTCACCAGTGCGGCCCCCGCCAGCCCCACGCCGCCGCCGCCGTACACGGCGCCGGTCGCCAGCCGCCGCGCTCTGCTCGCTCGCGTCACCCGGCCCCGTCCTCTCCTCCGGCCCCCGGGACCGCGTCCTGCGGCTGGGAGCTGATCATCAGGCTATCCACCCCCTACCGTGGGGCCGTGGCCGACCGAGCTGACCTCACCCCTGCTGGCGAGAACCCCGACGACACGCAGCGCCAGCAGCAGATCGTCGACGTGCTCGTCGACGCCTTCTCGGTGCTGATGCAGGCAGATGCCGACGCGTTCCGCACCAAGTTCCGCAAGATGGCCGCCGACCCGTTCGCGTTCTACCGCGGCTCGGCCTGCCTGTTCTACGCCGACATGGCGACGCTGGAGGACCGCTGGTGTGACGAGCGGACGTCGCGGGTGTGGATCCAGGGTGACCTGCACGCCGAGAACTTCGGCACCTACATGGACGGCGCCGGCCGCATCGTGTTCGACGTCAACGACTTCGACGAGGCCTACCTGGGCCACGTGAGCTGGGACCTGCGCCGGTTCGCGGCCAGCTTCGCGCTGCTGGCCTGGCGCAAGGCCCTCGGCGACGACGTCATCGGCGACATGCTCGGCACCTTCCTGGGCTCCTACCTCGACCAGGTCGAGGCGTTCACCCGCTCCGACGACGACCGGTCGTTCGCCCTCCTCCGGGAGAACACCGAGGGCGCGGTGCACGACGTCGTCCTGGCCACCACCGCCCGCACCCGGCTGGACCTGCTGGGCCGGCTGACCGTGGTGGAGAACTACGAGCGCCGGTTCGCCGACCGCCCGCGCAACCGGCGGCTGGACGACGACGAGCGCGCGGTCGTGCTCGCCGCGATCGACCGCTACCGGGAGACCGTGCACCCGCCCCGACGGCGCCGGGACGTCGCCTACGACGTCAAGGACGTGGTGGGCACCGGGGGCTTCGGCATCGGCAGCGCCGGGCTGCCCGCCTACAACGTGCTGCTCGAGGGGTACGACCAGGCGCTGGAGAACGACGTCGTGCTGTCGGTCAAGCAGGGCAACGTGGCCGCGCCGAGCCGCATCGTGCGCGACCCCGAGATCCGCGCCTACTTCGAGCACGAGGGCCACCGCACCGCCGTCAGCCAGCGGGCGCTGCAGGCCAACGCCTCCCAGTTCCTCGGGCACACCGAGATCGACGGCGTGGGCTTCGTGGTCGCCGAGCTGTCGCCCTACGAGGTGGACCTGGACTGGGACGACCTGACCGAGCCCGACGAGATCTCACCCGTCCTGGCCCAGCTCGGGCGGGCGACGGCGAAGCTGCACTGCGTGGGCGACGCCGACAGCGACCACACCCTGGTGCCGTTCCAGACCGAGGAGGCGATCAGCACGATGATCGGCGGGCGCCGCGACGAGTTCATCGCCGACCTCGTCGACTTCGCCCACGGCTACGCCCAGCGCACCCGCGAGGACCACCGGCTCTTCGTCGACGCGTTCCGGGCCGGCCAGATCCCCGGGATCAGCTCCAGCGGGGCGCACCCGATCCGCTGAGCCGGGTCAGCGGATCGGCAGCTCGATGACCATCCCGCGGTGCGGCCCGACCGGGCGCAGGTCGTACTCGTCGGTGACCACGGTGAAGCCGATCCGCTCGTAGAACCCGACGGCGGCCTTCCGGGCGTCGCACCAGACCAGGTCGCCGCCCCGCGCCGCGACCCGGGTGAGCCCCTCGGCGACCAGCGCGCGGCCGGCGCCGAGCCCGCGCACCCGCGGGTCGGTGGCCATGCCGCGCAGCTGCCAGGAGCCCTCGCCGGGCCGCCACGGGCAGTCCCGGGGGTGGAAGCGGACGACGCCGACGATCTCGTCGCCGTCCAGCCGGGCGGCCAGGTGCAGGGTGTAGGGGGCGTCGTCCTCGTCGATCTCCACCGGGCGGCCCTGGCGCAGCTCCTGGGCGCGGAGCGGGTAGGTCGCCGCGGCGTCGACCTGCTCGATGGTGATCGTCCCGGTAGGCGCCTCGCTGCTCACCGGTCCATTGTCCCGCGCCGCTGTGCGCGTTGCCGGAACGGCCCCGCTGCAGGGGCCCGCGTCGAGCTTGCGAGGCGTGGGGGGCAGCGGGGTCCTTCAGCTCACCGAGATCGCCGCCCCCTCCGGGCGCGCAGGTAGTCGGCGACGACGTACTCGCCCAGCCGGTCGCTGTCGGGCTGGAACACCCGGCCGCCGGCCCGCGCGGTGATGTCGTGCACGAACTCCACCAGCGCCGGTTCCGGGTCCAGCGCGAACACGTTGAGGGTCGCGCCCGAGCGGGCCACCCGCTCCACCTCGGCGACCGTGCGGGCGATCGTCTCCGGCATCGGCGGCCAGCAGAAGTACGGCGTCCCGTCGTCCTCGAGGTGCGCCGTCGGCTCGCCGTCGGTGACCACCAGGACCACGGGCTCGGCGTCGCGGTGCCGGCCCAGGAAGCGGCGGGCCAGCATCAGGCCGTGCTGCAGGTTCGTGCCCTGCAGGGTGTCGACGCTGAGCTCGGCGAGCGTCTCCGGCCGCAGCACCTGCGCGGTGGAGGAGAAGCCGATGATCTCGATGGCGTCCTGCGGGAACCGGGTGGTCACCAGCGAGTGCAGCGCCATCGCGGTCGACTTCGCCGCGCCCCAGGTGCCGCGCAGCGCCATCGAGTAGGAGAGGTCGACCAGCAGCGCCACGGCCGCGCCGGTGCGCCGCTCGGTCTCCACCACCTCGAAGTCCTCGACGGCGATCTGCACCCGCCGCTGCCCGTCGCCGCGCGGCGAGCCGGCGTTGCGCAGCACCGCGTTGCGCACCGTCCGGACGACGTCCAGCGGCTGCTCGTCGCCGAACCGCCACTCCCGCGAGGCCCCGGTCAGCTCACCGGCCGCCCCGGCGTCGGCGACGTCGTGCTCGCCCCGGCCGGCGGCGTCGAGCTTCGCGAACACCCGGCGCAGAGCGGTGGCGCCCAGCCGCCGCACCGCCTTGGGCGAGAGCTGCAGCGCCCCGTCGGAGCGCTGCAGGTAGCCCTGCCGCTCCAGCTCGCGCTCCAGCCGGCGCAGCGCGGCCAGGTCGTCGACGGCGGAGCGGCCCAGCGCCTGCTCCAGCAGCTCTTCGTCGACGTCGGCCAGCGACGCCCCGGCGTAGCCCTGGGACAGCTGCTGGGACAGCGACTCCAGGTCGGCCAGCTCGGCGACCGCGGTCGTGGCGTCGCCCATGCCCAGGCCCTGCTCGCCGTCAGGCACCGGGCCGCGCTGGCCCCAGGGCAGGTCGGGGCGGGCCTGGCGCAGCGCGTCGGACAGGTGGGCCATCTCGCTCTGCAGCCCCAGGTCGCCCATCGCCTGGCCCATGAGGTCCTGCAGCTCGGCGCGCTGCTCGGCGGACAGGCCGGCCAGCATCCGCTCCTGGGCCGCCGCCCGGCGGGCCAGCGAGTCGATCAGCTCCTCGACCGACTGCGGGTCGTCGGGGAAGAACTGCCCGTGCTTCGCCATGAACTCGGCGAACTGCTGGTCGGTGTCCTCGCCGCGGTTGTGCGCGTCGACCAGCGCGGAGAGGTCGGCGACCATGTCCTTGACGGCCTGCATCGCGGCGCCGTCGCCGTCCTGCATCTGCTGCAGCGCCTGCTTCATCCCCTGGAAGGAGCTGTCGAGCACCTCCTGGCGCAGCAGGTCCTGGATCTGCTGGTAGGCCTGGGCGGCCTCCGGCGAGCGCCACTGGTGGTCCTTGAGCGCGCGCACGGCACCGGCGGTGTCCTGCGGCAGGGAGTCCAGCTCGGCCTCGGCCAGCCGGGCGGCGTCGTCCGGGTCGGGGAAGAGCGCGCTCCGCTCGGCCTCCACGGCCTGGTCGAGCAGCTCGCGGACCTGCTCCAGGGTGCCGTCCATCCGGCCCGCCTGGCGGGCCTCGCGCAGCCGGTCGCGGACCGACCGGCGCAGCGCGTCCAGCCCGCGCCGGCCGTCGATGCCGCGGCGCAGCAGGTCGCGCATCGCCTCGCGCACGCCGCTGCCGGCCAGCACCTGGTCGCCGATCTCGTCGACGGCGGCCGCGACGTCGTAGGGCGGGGCGAGCGGGTCCGGCCCGCCGCGCCACTGCCCGTACCGGTAGCCCTTCGGGCGGCGTCCGGCCACGTCAGGCCCCGTAGATCGTGCGGCCGCCGTCGGTGTCCTTGGCCAGCCGCCGGGTGAGGTACAGCCCCTCCAGCGCGAACTCCACCGCCGCGGCCGCCTGCTCGGCGGACTGCTCGCCCTCGGGCACGCCGAGCCGGCCGAGCAGCTGGGCCAGGTGCGGGATCGTGCCGAGCTGGCCCAGCAGCGCCGCTGCCGGCACCAGGTCACCGGACTCGACCGTGTCGCCACCGGTGAAGTGCTCCTGCAGCCCGGTGAGGTCCAGGCCGCCGCAGCGGGCCCGGAACGTCTGCGCCGTCGCCTGCCGCAGCAGGTGCTCGAGCACCTCCAGGTCGCGGTCGTCGTCGTTGTCGGTGCCGGCGTCGGCGAACTCGACCTTGCCGCGGCTGGCCGGGACGACGCTCGGCAGGTCGACGACCCGGGCCACCGGCCGCGACTCGCCGGCCACCGCGGCCCGGCGGACGGCGGAGGCGGCGACCGTCTCCAGCCCGGCGATCGCGAACCGGGCGCTGACCCCGGAGCGCTGGTCGACGTGGCTGGACTCGCGGACCAGCCGGGTGAACCGGGCGACGATCTCGACCAGGTGCGCGGGCACCAGCGGCGCCTCGGCCCCGGTGCCGCTCAGCCAGCCGGTCTGCGCCTCCTGCTCGAGCAGGCGCACCTCGTCGGCGAGCTCGATCGGGTAGTGGGTGCGCACCTCGGCGCCGAACCGGTCCTTGAGCGGGGTGATGATCCGGCCACGGTTGGTGTAGTCCTCGGGGTTGGCGCTGGCGACCAGCAGCAGGTCCAGCGGCAGCCGCACCCGGTAGCCGCGGATCTGGATGTCGCGCTCCTCCAGCACGTTGAGCAGCGCCACCTGGATCCGCTCGGCGAGGTCGGGCAGCTCGTTGACGCTGAAGATGCCGCGGTTGGTGCGCGGGACCAGGCCATAGTGCACGGTCTCCGGGTCGCCGAGGGTGCGGCCCTCGGCCACCTTGATCGGGTCGACGTCGCCGATCAGGTCGCCGACGCTGGTGTCGGGGGTGGCCAGCTTCTCGCCGAAGCGCTCGCTGCGGTGCAGCCAGCCGACCGGGGTGGCGTCGCCGTGCTCGGCGACCTGCCGGCGCCCCCAGACGCTGATCGGCTGCAGCGGGTGCTCGTTGAGCTCGCTGCCGACCAGCACCGGCGTCCACTCGTCGAGCAGGCCGACCAGGGTGCGGATGAGCCGGGTCTTGCCCTGGCCGCGCTCGCCGAGCAGGACCAGGTCGTGCCCGGCGATGAGCGCGCGCTCGACCTCGGGGACGACGGTGTCCTCGAACCCGACGATTCCGGGCAGCGAGGGCTCACCGGCGGCGAGCCGGGCGAGCAGGTTGTCGCGGATCTCGGCCTTGACCGGCTTCGGGGTGGCCCCGCTCGCGCGGAGCTCGCCCAGGGTGGTGGGAGCGGGAGGGGTGGGGGACTGCGAGGTCCCCAGCGGTGCGGCGTCCGTCACCTCGACCACGGTACGACGGGGATGTGACAGGCGGGTGCTCCGTCGTCCCGCCCGGTGGCGGGCTGCGAGGATCGTCGCGTGTCCGACCCCGGTGCAGTGCCCCTGGTCAGCGGTGCCGACGTCGAGGCGGCCGCCGCGCTGCTGGACGGCGTCGTCCGCCGCACCCCGCTGGAGCACTCCCGCGCGCTGGGTGAGCGGGTCGGCGGACCGGTGTGGCTCAAGTGCGAGAACCTGCAGCGCACCGGGTCGTTCAAGATCCGCGGCGCCTACACCCGGATCGCCCGGCTGACCCCCGAGGAGCGCGCCCGCGGAGTCGTGGCGGCCAGCGCCGGCAACCACGCGCAGGGCGTCGCCCTCGCCGCCCGCGAGCTCGGCGCCGCGGCCACCGTCTTCATGCCGGAGAGCGCGCCGCTGCCCAAGGTCGCCGCCACCCGCGGCTACGGCGCGGACGCCCGGCTGGGTGGGGCGACGCTCACCGAGGCGCTGCTGTCCGCGATCGAGTTCGCGGCGGCGACAGGCAAGGTCCTCATCCACCCCTTCGACCACCCCGACGTCATCGCCGGGCAGGGCACCGTCGGGCTGGAGCTGCTCGAGCAGTGCCCCGACGTGGCCACCGTCGTCGTCTGCACCGGCGGGGGAGGGCTGGTGTCCGGCATCGCCGCGGCGGTCAAGGCCCGCCGTCCCGACGTCCGGGTCGTCGCGGTCCAGGCCGCCACCGCCGCCGCCTTCCCCGCCTCCCTCGCCGCGGGCCGGCCGGTGCCGCTGGCGACGATGGCGACGATGGCCGACGGCATCGCCGTCGCCGCGCCCGGCGACCTGACCCTGGCGCACGTGGCCGGGCTGGTCGACGAGGTCCGCACGGTCACCGAGGGCGACCTGTCCCGGGCGCTGCTGTTCTGCCTGGAGCGGGCCAAGCTGGTGGTCGAGCCGGCTGGCGTCGCCGCGGTCGCCGCGCTGCTGGCCGACCCGGGGGCCTTCCGCGCGCCGGTGGTCGCGGTCGTCTCCGGCGGAAACATCGACCCGGTGCTGATGATGAAGGTCGTCCAGCACGGCATGGCCGCCGCCGGGCGCTACCTCTCGCTGCGGGTGCAGGTGCCCGACCGGCCGGGCTCGCTGGCCGCCCTGCTGCGCGAGCTGGCCGGCCTCTCGGCCAACGTGCTGTCGGTCGAGCACGAGCGGACGACGGCCCGGCTGGACCTCGGTGAGGTCGAGGTGGGCGTGCACCTGGAGACCCGCGGGCCCGACCACGAGCGCGACGTGCTCGGCGCCCTGGCCGCGGCCGGCTACGCCCCACGGGTCGACTGACGCAGCGGTGCCCGCGCCCCCGGAGGGGACGCGGGCACCGGGGCCGACCAGGGGGTCAGCGGGCGACGGCTGCCTCCGGCGCAGCGGCGGCCCGCTCGTCCTCCGGCGCCGCGGCCCCGTGGCCGTCGTCGAGCATCGTGGTCTCGTCGAACGGGCGGTCGCCGGCGAGCACGGCCTTCATCTGCTCCCGGTCCAGCTCCTTGGTCCAGGTGGCCACCAGCATGCAGGCGATGGCGTTGCCGGAGAAGTTGGTGACCGCGCGGGCCTCGGACATGAACCGGTCGATGCCGACGATCAGGCCGACGCCGTCCAGCAGCTCGGGGCGGTGCGAGGAGAGCCCACCGGCGAGGGTGGCCAGGCCCGCCCCGGAGACGCCGGCCGCGCCCTTCGAGGCGATGATCATGAAGACCAGCAGGCTGATCTGCTCGCCGATGCTCAGCGGGTCGCCCAGCGCCTCGGCGATGAACAGCGAGGCCATCGTCAGGTAGATCGCCGTCCCGTCGAGGTTGAACGAGTACCCGGTCGGCACCACGATCCCGGCGACGGGCTTGCTCACCCCGATGTGCTCCATCTTGGCGATGAGCCGGGGCAGCGCGGTCTCCGAGGAGGACGAGGAGACGATCAGCAGGTACTCGCGGCCCAGGTACTTGAGGAACGAGAAGACGTTGATCCCCACGACCGCCCGGAGGATCGCGCCGAGGAAGACGAACACGAAGACGGCGCAGGTGGCGTAGAAGCCGAGCATCAGGATGCCGAGGCTCTTCAGCGCGTCGATCCCGGTGGCCCCGACGACGGCGGCGATGGCCCCGAACGCGCCGATGGGGGCGACCCACATGATCATCGCGAGGATGCGGAAGACCAGCCGCTGCAGGTGGCCGATGCCGGTCAGGATCGGGGCACCGGCGCTGCCCATGGCCTGCAGCGCGAAGCCGACCAGCAGCGCGATCAGCAGGGCCTGCAGCACCGAGCCCGAGGTGAGCGAGGACAGCAGGGTGGTCGGGATCAGCGACAGGATGAACCCGGTGGTGCCCTCGGGTGCGGTCTCCTCGGCCTCGGCCAGCAGCTCCTCACCGGCGCCACGGACCTGCTCGGTCAGCTCCAGGCCCTCGCCGGGGTGCAGCACGTTGCCGACGACGAGGCCGATGGCCAGCGCGACCGTCGACATCGCGATGAAGTAGCCCAGCGCCAGCCCGCCGATCCGGCCGACCTGCGCCGCCCGCCGGATCGCCCCGATGCCCAGCACGATGGTGCAGAAGATGACCGGCGCGATGATCATGCGGATCAGCCCGACGAACGCCGTGCCCAGCCACTTGAGCTCGACGGCGAAGTCGGGGAAGGCCAGGCCGACGGCGATGCCGAGGACCACGGCGACGATCACCGCGATGTAGAGCCAGTGGGTGCGGTCGCGCCGGCCGGACGGTGCCGGGCGCGCAGAGGGTGCCGTGGGGGCGGCCATGACTGCTCCTGTGGAGTCGGTGGCTGGCGGCTGGGGACCGCCGGGGACGCCGCCGGGGGACGGCGACGGTTGCACTGTGCGCCGCAGTGGTGACCGGGGTCACTGATTCGTTCATTGCGTTCGGCGGTGGTCACCACCCGTCCGTGCGACGCCGGTGCCCGCCCACCCGGGCGCCGGGGCACACTCGGCCGGTGCGCACCCCCTCGGCGCTGGTGCGGCGCCGCGATCCCGGCAGCCTGGCCCGGCAACTGCTGCTGCTCCAGGGGCTGGTCGTGCTGGTCGTCGTCCTGGGGCTCGGGTGGGTCGCCTGGCGCCAGGCGGGCGCCGCGGTCGAGAGCCGGGCGACCACCGAGGCGCGCAGCACCGCCGAGGCGATCGCCGACTCCCCGCTGGTCCGGGACGCCGTCGTGGGCGCCGACCCCACCACGGTGCTGCAGCCCTACGTCGAGCAGGTCCGGGCCGACACCGGCATCTCCTTCATCACCGTGCTGGCCCCCGACCGCACCCGGTTCACCCACCCCGACCCGGCCGAGATCGGCCGGCCCTTCCTGGGCACCATCGAGCCGGCGCTGGCCGGGCGGACCTTCACCGAGACCTACAGCGGCACGCTGGGGCCGTCGGTGCGCGCCGTCGCCCCGGTCTTCGCCACCGGCAGCTCCACCGAGGTCGTCGCCCTGGTCAGCGTGGGCATCACCGTGGCGGCGATCGGCGACGACGTCACCGCCGCGCTGCCCGGCCTGCTCGTCGCCGTGCTGGCCGTGCTCGCCGTCGGCGTCCTGGGCAGCTGGGCGATCAGCCGGCGGCTGCACCGGCAGACCCACGGCCTGGGCGCCGTCCCGCTGGTGCGGATGCTGGAGTACTACGACGCCGTGCTGCACGCCGTCCGCGAGGGCCTGCTGCTGCTCGACGGCGACGGGCGGGTGCAGCTGGTCAACGACGAGGCCCGCCGGTTGCTGGAGCTGGACGCCGACGTCACCGGCCGGCACGTCAGCGAGTTGGGCCTGTCCGCGGAGCTCGCCGCCACCCTCGCCGACCAGCGGCCGGCCACCGACGAGGTGCACGTCAGCGGCTCGCGGGTGCTGGTGGTCAACCAGGCGCCGGCCCGGCCCGGCGGGAGCTCGGTGGGCACGGTGGTCACCCTGCGCGACCACACCGACCTGCAGGCGCTGACCGGCGAGCTGGACAGCGTGCGGTCGTTCGCGGAGTCGCTGCGCGCCCAGGCGCACGAGGCCGCCAACCGGCTGCACACCACCGTGTCGCTGGTCGAGCTGGGCCGCGGCGCCGAGGCCGTCGAGTTCGCCACCGCCGAGCTCGCCCAGGCCCAGCAGCTCACCGACCGGGTGGTGGCCGCGGTCGGCGAGCCGGTGCTCGCAGCGCTCCTGCTCGGCAAGGCGGCGACCGCCCACGAGCGGGGCGTGGCGCTGGAGATCGACCCGGAGACCGCCGTGGGGGCCACCGGGATCCCGGGCGGTGACCTGGTGACCATCGTCGGCAACCTGCTGGACAACGCGATCGACGCGGCGCTGCTCGGCGACCCGCCGCGCGAGGTGCAGCTGGCCCTCTGGGTCGTCGACGAGCGGCTGCACGTGCGCGTCGAGGACACCGGCCCCGGCGTCAGCGACCCCGACCGGGTCTTCGAGCGCGGCTGGACGACGAAGGAGTCGGCTGCCCCGCGGGGTCTGGGCCGCGGACTGGGGCTGGCGCTGGTCGCCCAGGCGGTCCGGCGCAACGGGGGCACGGTGACGGTCCGGCCGGGGCCCGGCGGGCTGTTCGAGGTGTCGCTGCCGGTCCGGGCGCCGGCCGGGACGCCCCGGTGAGCGACCTGCGGGTGCTGGTGGTCGAGGACGAGCCGGTCGCCGCCGACGCCCACCGCGCCTACGTCGACCGGACGCCGGGCTTCGCGGTGGTCGCGGTCGCCGGAACCGGCGCGGCGGCCTGGGAGGCGCTGGCCCGGCACCGGGTCGACCTGGTGCTGCTGGACATGAACCTGCCCGACACCCACGGCATCGAGCTGTGCCGGCGGCTGCGGGCGTCGGGGCGGGACGTCGACGTGCTGGCGGTCACCTCGGCGCGGGAGCTGACCACGGTCCGCGCGGCGGCCGCCCACGGCGTCGTCGGCTACCTGCTGAAGCCGTTCAGCCAGGCGGCGCTGCGCGACCGGCTGACCGCCTACGTCGACTACCGCGCCCAGCTGCGCGCCGGGGGTGACGTCGCCGGGCAGGACGCCGTCGACCGGGTGCTGGAGGCCGCCCGCCCGGTGCGGCCGGCGCCGCTGCCGAAGGGACTGGCCCGGGAGACCCTGGACGCCGTCGTCACCGCCGTGCGGGCCGCCACCCGCGCCGACGCCGGGCTGTCCGCGGCCGAGACGGCCGAGCTGATCGGCGCCTCCCGGATCACCGCCCGCCGCTACCTCGAGCACCTGGCCGACACCGGGGTGGTCGCCCGCACCCCGCGCTACGGCGGCACGGGGCGGCCGGAGCTGGAGTACCGGTGGCGGTGAGGGCCGACCGATGAGTTCCCCGGCCGGCGCCGGTCTGGACCGTGGACCGCCGCGACGGCGGTCGGCACCGCGCGTCGTCGGAGGAGTGCACATGGGACGGACCTGCCGGGTCACCGGAAATGGACGCGAGAACTGTCGTAGGACCGGCTTAGCGTGCGCGGCATGACCAACGCCGTCGTCGTCGAGGGGCTCGTCAAGCGCTTCGGGGAGAACACCGCGCTCGGTGGGGTCGACCTCACCGTGTCCGAGGGCACCGTCCTCGGGCTGCTGGGGCCCAATGGCGCCGGCAAGACCACCGTCGTCCGGATCCTGAGCACGCTGCTGAAGCCCGACGCGGGGCGGGCGGAGGTCGCCGGGCTCGACGTCGCCACCCAGGCCGACCAGGTGCGCGCCACGATCGGGCTCACCGGCCAGTACGCCGCGGTCGACGAGTACCTGACCGGTTCCGAGAACCTGGAGATGGTCGGGCGGCTCTACCGGCTGGGCAAGCGGGAGTCCCGGCTGCGCGCCGGCCAGCTGCTGGAGCGCTTCGACCTCACCGACGCGGCCAACCGGCCGGCGAAGACCTACTCCGGCGGCATGCGCCGCCGGCTGGACATCGCCGCCTCGCTGATCGCCCGGCCCAAGGTGCTCTTCCTCGACGAGCCGACCACCGGGCTCGACCCGCGCAGCCGGCTGGGCATGTGGGAGTTCATCGCCGACCTGGTCCACGACGGGACGACGATCCTGCTCACCACCCAGTACCTGGAGGAGGCCGACCGGCTGGCCGACCGGATGGTCGTCATCGACAAGGGCGAGGTCATCGCCCGGGGCACCGCCGACGAGCTGAAGGCCCAGGTCGGTGGCGAGCGCC
Source organism: Modestobacter versicolor (assembly GCF_014195485.1). Classification (NCBI taxonomy): domain Bacteria; kingdom Bacillati; phylum Actinomycetota; class Actinomycetes; order Geodermatophilales; family Geodermatophilaceae; genus Modestobacter; species Modestobacter versicolor. Next base: position 2,339,557 of record NZ_JACIBU010000001.1, on the reverse strand, counting down.
TGGAGCTCACCGTCCGCACCGTCGAGCAGCTCGCCGTCGTCACCGACGTGCTGCGCCCGCTGTCCCAGGGCGAGGTGCACGCCGACCAGCAGACCCGGCGGCTGTCGGTGCCGGTCACCGGCGGCACCGACACGCTCGCCGAGGCGCTGCGCCGGCTGGCCGGCGTCGACGTCGACGTGCTGGACATCGGGCTGCGCCGGCCCGACCTGGACGACGTGTTCCTCACCCTCACCGGGCACGCCGCGGAGGACGCCCCGCCCTCCGACGACGCCGCGCCCGCCACCACCGTCAGCGCTGGAGCCTCCCGATGAGCACCCTGGCCGAGACCGTCTCCGACAGCGTCGTCATCACCCGGCGCAACCTGATCAAGGTCAAGCGGGTGCCCGACCTGATCGTCTTCGCCACGCTGTCGCCGATCATGTTCGTGGTGCTGTTCCGCTACGTCTTCGGCGGCGCGATCAACCTGCCGCCGGGCATCACGTACGCGGAGTTCCTGCTGCCCGGGATCTTCGCCCAGACGGTGGTCTTCGGCTCCACCATCACCGGCGCGAGCATCGCCGACGACCTGCAGAAGGGCCTCATCGACCGGTTCCGGTCGCTGCCGATGTCCCGCTCGGCGGTGCTCATCGGCCGCACGGTCGCCGACCTCGGGCTCAACCTGATCTCGATCGTCGTCATGGCGGTGACCGGGCTGCTGGTCGGCTGGCGGATCAACTCCTCCGTCGTGGAGGCCATCGGCGGCTTCGTGATCCTGCTGGTGTTCGCGTACGCGATCTCCTGGCTGATGGCGATGGTCGGGCTGCTGGTCCGCACGCCCGAGGTGGTCAACAACGCCAGCTTCATCGTGATCTTCCCGATCACCTTCGTCGCCAACACGTTCGTGCCGCTGGAGAGCTTCCCGGCGGTGCTGCGCGGGTTCGCCGAGTGGAACCCGGTGTCGACGGTCACCCAGGCCGCCCGCGAGCTGTTCGGCAACATCCCGGCCGGGATGCCCGAGCCCGACGCCTGGTCGCTGCAGAACCCGGTGCTCTACACGCTGCTGTGGGCCGTGGCGATCCTGGCGGTCTTCGTGCCGCTGTCGGTGCGGGCCTACCTGCGCACGGCCAGCCGCTGAGGAAGGACCCCTCTGCCCCCCACCGCTCGCGAGCTCGCGGCGGGCCCCTGCAGAGGGGCCGGAAGGGCTGACGGCGCGGCCGGTGGACGGGCCGTCGGGTGCGGGGCGGGGCGGCGGGTGAGGATGGAGGGGATGACCGCCTCACCCGCCTCCGCGCCCCTGTCCGCGTCGAACCCGCTGGCGGCGCCGTCGCAGCTGCCCTACCAGCTGCCGCCGTTCGCCGAGATCACCCCGGAGCACGTCCGCGAGGCGCTGTTCGCCGGCATGGCCGAGCACCGCGCGGAGATCGCCGCGGTGATCGCCGACCCGGCCGAGCCCACCTTCGACAACACCGTGGTCGCCCTGGAACTCTCCGGGCAGCTGCTGGCCCGCGCCGAGCGGGTCTTCTACAACCTGACCTCGGCGGTCTCCAGCCCCCGGGTCCGGGAGATCGAGCGGGAGTTCGCCCCGCTGGCCGCCGCCCACGAGGACGCGCTGCGGCTGGACCCGGCGCTGTTCGCCCGGGTCGACGCCGTGCACGCCGCCCGGCACGACGCCGGGCTCGACGAGGAGCAGGTGCGGCTGGTCGAGCGCTACCACCTCGACTTCGTGCTGGCCGGCGCCGGGCTCGACGAGCCCGGCCGCGAGCAGCTGCGCGAGCTGAACCAGCGGCTGGCCGAGCTGAGCACCACCTTCGACCAGAACCTGCAGCTGGCCACCGAGGCCGCTGCCGTGGTGGTCGACGACGCCGCCGAGCTCGACGGCCTGTCCGACGCGGAGATCGCCGCCGCGGCCGGGGCAGCAGCCGAGCGCGGCCGCCCCGGCTCCCACCTGCTCACCCTGGTGCTGCCCAGCGGCCAGCCGGCGCTGGCCAAGCTGCGGAACCGCGCGCTGCGCCGCCGGCTGTACGAGGCCTCGGTGACCCGGGCGTCGGCCGGCGAGCACGACAACGGCCCGGTCGCCGCGGAGATGGCCCACCTGCGCGCGGTGCGCGCCCGGCTGCTCGGGTTCGACACCCACGCCGACCTCATCGCCGCCGACCAGACCGCCCGGACGTCGGCCGCGGTCGACGCCCTGCTGGGCGAGCTGGTCGCCCCCGCGGTCGCCAACGCGCGGTCGGAGGCGGAGGTGCTCGGCGAGCTCGCCGCCGCCGACGGCGTCGAGCTGGCCGCCTGGGACTGGGCGTTCTACTCCGAGCGCGTGCGGGCCGAGCGCTACGCCGTCGACAGCACCGCGCTGCGCCCGTGGTTCGAGCTGGACCGGGTGCTCGTCGACGGCGTCTTCCGCGCCGCCGAGCTGCTCTACGGGTACACCTTCACCCCGCGCCCGGACCTGGTCGGCTTCCACCCCGACACCCGGGTCTGGGAGGTCGCCGGTCCCGACGGCCAGCCGGTCGGGCTCTACCTCGGCGACTTCTACGCCCGCGAGGGGAAGCGCGGTGGGGCGTGGATGAGCGCGTTCGTCACCCAGTCGCGGCTGTTGGGCACCCAGCCGGTGGTCTTCAACAACCTCAACGTCAACCGCCCGGCGGCCGGGCAGCCCACCCTGCTGACGCTGTCGGAGGTCACCACGCTGTTCCACGAGTTCGGGCACGCGCTGCACGGGCTGTTCTCCGACGTCACCTACCCGCGCTTCTCCGGCACCGCCGTGCCGCGCGACTTCGTCGAGTTCCCCAGCCAGGTGAACGAGATGTGGGCGCTGTGGCCGGAGATCGTCACCCACTACGCCACACACGTCGAGACCGGCGAGCCCCTCCCCACCGAGGCGGTGCAGGCGATCGAGGCGGCCTCGCTGTGGGGCGAGGGCTTCGCGACCCTGGAGTACCTGGCCGCGACGCTGCTCGACCAGGCCTGGCACCGGATCGGGCCGGACACCGTGGTCGACGACCCGCAGGCGTTCGAGGCGCGGGCGCTGGGGGCGGCCGGGGTGGCCTCCGACCTGGTGCCGCCGCGCTACCGGACGACGTACTTCCAGCACGTCTTCGCCGGTGGCTACTCGGCCGGCTACTACTCCTACATCTGGTCGGAGGTGCTGGACGCCGACACCGTGGAGTGGTTCAAGGAGAACGGCGGCCTGAACCGGGCCAACGGCGACGTCTTCCGCAGCCGGCTGCTGTCCCGGGGCGGCTCGGTCGACGCGCTGGGCGCGTTCCGCGCGGTGCGCGGCCGGGACGCCGACACCGGCCCGCTGCTCCGCCGTCGCGGTCTGGCCCCGGCCGCCTGAGCCGCGGTGCGACGAGGGCGGCTGCCCGGCCGGCCGCCCTCGTCGCACGCCGACCGCCCGCAGTGCACGGGCTGCAGCACGGGCAGTGCGCACGCAACGCGTGCACTGCGGGCGGACGGCGGTGCCCTCAGACGGGCGGTGCGGTCGGACGGGAGCTGTGGCGGTCGGGTTCGAGCGCCGGCCTCAGAGCCAGGGGAGCTCGAGCACCAGGTCCAGGTCGTCGGGGGCCGCGCCGTCCCGCACCAGCCGGTTGGGCTGGCGGTGGCCGCACTGCGTGCAGCGGTGCACCACCTGCCAGCCCTTGCCGGACTTCTCCACCAGGCCGATCGGTTCCATCAGCGCCCGGCACTCGCTGGCCCGGTCGCCGGGCAGCTCGTCGACGTGCAGCGACCACAGGCACCACGGGCAGTGGTTGCGGTAGTGGCCGTCGGTGTTCGCGGGGACGAGCGTGGCGCAGTGCCCGCAGACGAAGTCGGTGTTCTCCGCCCGCCGGCCCCGCGCCCGCCCGCCGTCGGTCGTGCTGGTCATGCGGTCGATCAGGGCACGAACGGTTCGACGGCCAGGACCTTGACCGAGATCTCCTTGCCGTTCGGAGCCGTGTAGGTGACCGTCGCGCCCGGCGCGGCCCCGACGATCGCCGCGCCCAGCGCCGACTCGGGGGAGTAGACGGTGAGCTCGGTGGTGCCGGCGATCTCGCGGGAGCCGAGGAGGAACTTCTCGGTGTCGTCCTCGTCGCCGTCGAAGGCGATGGTGATGACGGTGCCGAGCGCGGCGTTGGTCGCCGTCGTCGGCGCGGCGCCGACCCGGGCCTTGCGCAGCAGGTCGGTGAGCTGCCGGATCCGGCCCTCCTGCTTGCCCTGCTCCTCGCGGGCGGCGTGGTAACCGCCGTTCTCCTTGAGGTCACCCTCCTCGCGACGGTCGTTGATCTCCTTGGCCATCGCCGGACGGTTCGCGATCAGCTGGTCGAGCTCGGCGCGCAGCCGGTCGTGGGCCTCCTGCGTCAGCCAGACGCCCTGGTCCTGCTGGTCAGTCGGGGTGGACACGGGATCACTCCTGGTGCTCGTCAGCGCGACCCTCCGTCAGGAGGGCCACCGGTGGTCAATCCGGGCAACCTAACACCGCGGAGCACCCTCCCGCAGCGGCCTGCGGAACGGCACCGGGCAGGAACTGGCCGCCCCGGCGTGGCGACCGGCACACCCCCGATGTCCCGGGCGCTGCACCGGCGCCGCCGCAGGAGGGTCACAATGAGCAGGTGACCGAACCGGACCAGTTGCGTCTGCTCGCGGTGCACGCCCACCCCGACGACGAGTCGAGCAAGGGCGCCGCGACCATGGCCAAGTACGTCGCCGAAGGCGTCCGCGTGATGGTGGCCACCTGCACCGGTGGCGAGCGCGGCTCGGTGCTCAACCCCGCGATGGACCGCCCCGAGGTGTGGGAGCGGATGGCGGAGATCCGCACCGAGGAGATGGCCAGGGCGCGCGAGATCCTCGGCGTCGAGCAGGAGTTCCTGGGCTTCGTCGACTCCGGCCTGCCCGAGGGCGACCCGCTGCCGCCGCTGCCCGAGGGCTGCTTCGCGCTGGTGCCGATCGAGGAGGCCGCCGCTCCGCTGGTCGAGCTGATCCGCCGGTTCAAGCCGCAGGTGATGACCACCTACGACGAGCGCGGCGGCTACCCGCACCCCGACCACATCAAGACCCACGACATCTCCGTGTACGCCTTCGAGGCGGCGGGCGACCCGGAGCGCTACCCCGACCTGGGCGAGCCCTGGCAGGTGAGCAAGCTCTACTACCACATGAGCTTCACCCTGCCCCGGACGAAGGCGCTGCACGAGGCGGTGCTGGCGACCGGTGCCGAGTCGCCCTACACCGAGTGGCTGGCCGACTGGGACGCGGAGAAGGACATCTCCCACCGGGTCACCACCCAGGTGCCGTGCGCGGAGTACTTCGCGGTGCGCGATGCAGCGCTCATCGCGCACGCCACCCAGATCGACCCGACCGGCCGCTGGTTCTCGGTGCCGCTGGACGTGCAGAGCAACGCCTGGCCGACCGAGGACTACGAGCTGGCCCGCTCGCTCGTCGACTCGACCACGCCCGAGGACGACCTGTTCGCCGGCATCCGCAGCTCGGCGGAGGTCTCGTGACCGGCGCCCTGGTGCTGCTCGCCGCCGAGCAGCCGCAGCTGCCCGAGGACGTCGGCAAGTCCGGCCCGCTGGGGCTGCTGCTGATCGTCGTCCTGCTGATCGCGGTGATCTTCCTGGGCCGGTCGATGGGCCGGCACCTGAAGCGGGTGCCGGTGAGCTTCGACCCGGCCGACCAGGTGCCCGACACCCCGGCCGAGCTCGTGCCCACCCCGGTCCGCGACCCGGGCGAGGAGCTGCTGGACACCCTGCGGCGTGCGCCGCTGGCGATCGAGCCGCCCCGCCGGGACGACGACGGCCGGCCGGGCCCGCAGGCCTGACCGACCGCACCCGTCGGCGCCGGGGCGACGGCGGGGGATGACCCGCAGGAGGGGCCGGCCGCCGCGTCCTGAGCGCGCGGACGCCGTCCGGGCCCCATGATCACCGGGTGGCCACCGAGCGCAGCACGCGCGACCCCGAGAAGCGCGAGCCCCCGCGGCCCCTGGGGCGCTTCGGCACCCGGGCGCTGGAGCTCGCGGAGAACGTCGTCTACGCGGGCATCGCGGTGTTCCTGGTGGTCAGCGCCCTGCTGCTGCTCGGCGTGGCCGCGAAGACCAGCTGGGGCCTGATCGGCGACTTCTCGACCACCCCGGTGCTCGAGGTGCTCGACGTCCTGCTGCTGGTCTTCATCGTCGTCGAGCTGCTGTTCGCCGTGCGCACCACCGTCGAGCGCCGCGAGCTCGTCGCCGAGCCCTTCCTGCTGGTCGGCATCATCGCCTCGATCAAGGAGATCGTCGTCCTCTCCGTCGAGGCCGCGGGCGTCATCGGCAAGGGTGCGGAGTTCGACGACCGGATCACCGAGATCGCGGTGCTCGGCGTCCTCGTCGTGCTCCTCGGCGGCACCGCCTGGGCGCTGCGGGTCAAGGAGCGGGAGCCGGACGAGGGGAGCTGACGCCCCGCACCGGGTAGGGGGGTGCCGTGCCGAACCGACTCGCGACCGCCACCTCGCCCTACCTGCTCCAGCACGCCGACAACCCGGTCGACTGGCGGGAGTGGGGCGCCGACGCGTTCGCCGAGGCCCGCGAGCGCGACGTGCCGGTGCTGGTGAGCGTGGGCTACGCGGCCTGCCACTGGTGCCACGTGATGGCGCACGAGTCGTTCGAGGACGAGGCGACGGCGGCGCAGCTCAACGCCGGGTTCGTCTGCGTGAAGGTCGACCGCGAGGAGCGCCCGGACGTCGACAGCGTCTACATGGCCGCCACCCAGGCGCTGACCGGCGCGGGCGGCTGGCCGATGACGGTGTTCACCACGCCCGACGGGGCGCCGTTCTACTGCGGCACCTACTTCCCGCCCCGCCCGCACCCGGGCATGCCGTCCTTCCGGCAGGTGCTCGACGCGGTCAGCGACGCCTGGGTGCACCGCCGGGCCGAGCTCGAGGCGGCCGGCGGGGACATCGTCGAGGGGATCTCCAGCCGGCTGGACCTGGGGGCGCCCAGCCCGCTGTCGGTCGACCTGCTCGACCGCGCGGTCGGTGCCTTGGCCGAACGGCACGACCGGCAGCTCGGCGGCTTCGGTGGCGCCCCGAAGTTCCCGCCGTCGATGGTGCTGGAGTTCCTGCTCCGCGCGCACGCCCGCCGGGGCGACGCCAACACCCTGGGCATGGCGGTGACGACGGCGGAGGCGATGGCCCGGGGTGGCATCTACGACCAGCTGGCCGGCGGCTTCGCCCGGTACTCCGTGGACGCCGGCTGGGTGGTGCCGCACTTCGAGAAGATGCTCTACGACAACGCGCTGCTGCTGCGGACCTACTCGCACCTGTGGCGCACCACCGGCGCCGGCTGGGCCCGCCGGGTCGCCGACGAGACCGCCGGCTTCCTGCTGCGCGACCTCGGCACCCCCGAGGGCGGGCTGGCCTCCGCGCTGGACGCCGACACCGACGGCGTCGAGGGGCTGACCTACGCCTGGACGCCGGACCAGCTGTGCGAGGTGCTCGGGGACGACGACGGCGCCTGGGCCGCGGAGGTGTTCACCGTGACCCCCGAGGGCACGTTCGAGCACGGCAGCTCGACCCTGCAGCTGCGCCGCGACCCCGACGACACCGAGCGGCTGGCCCGGGTGCGGGCCGCGCTCACGCAGGCGCGGGCGCGGCGGCCGCAGCCGGCCCGCGACGACAAGGTGGTGACCGCCTGGAACGGCCTGGCGATCGCGGCGCTGGCCGACCACGGGGCGCTGACCGGCGACGACGACCTGGTGGCCGCCGCGGTGCGGACCGCCGAGCTGCTGCACGGCACGCACTGGGTCGGCGGGCGGCTGCGCCGGGCCTCCCGCGACGGGGCGGCGGGGGCGCACGCCGGCGTGCTCGAGGACTACGGCGACCTCGCCGAGGGGTTGCTCGCCCTGCACGCCGCCACCGCCGACCCCCGCTGGCTGAGCTGGGCCGGTGAGCTGCTGGACGTCGTCACCGACCAGTTCGTCGACGCCGACGGCACCTGGCACGACACCGCCGCGGACGCCGAGGCGCTGGTGCACCGGCCGTTCGACCCCGCCGACGGCCCCACCCCGGCGGGCATCGCCGCGGCCGCCGGGGCGCTCGTGGGGTACGCGGCGCTCGCCGGCTCGCCCGAGCACCGGGCGCGCGGTGAGGAGGCGCTGGCGTCCCTCGCCCGGCTGGTCGAGCACGCCCCGCAGGCCGCCGGGTGGGCGGCCGCGGTGGGGGAGGCGCTGGTCGCCGGCCCGCTCGAGGTGGCGGTGAGCGGTCCGGCCGGGCCGGCCCGCGACGCGCTCGCCCGGGCCGCCCGCTCGTCGACCAGCCCGGGCGCCGTCGTGGTGGTGGGGGAGCCCGGGGCGCCCGGCGTCCCGCTGCTGGCCGACCGGCCGCTGGTCGGCGGCGCCCCGGCGGCCTACGTCTGCCGCGGCTTCGTCTGCTCCGCGCCGGTGACCGAGGTGTCCGCTCTGAGCGCAGCGATGACCCAGCCTGCGGATTGATTACACGATTACAGTGGTGCACCTCAGGTCGTCGTCCCGAGGAGGACACCGTGCACGCACACCACCGCTTCCCACCCGAGGGCTTCCCCGGCCGGGGTCGCGCCCGCGGCCGCGCCGCTGACGCCCCGCCGCCCGTCGAGCGCGCCGAGGTCGCCGGCTGGTTCGCCGGCCGGTTGCCCGACGAGTGGTTCACCGGCCCGGTCGAGCTCGTCATCGACCGCGACGAGATCACCGTCATCGGCGCCGTCCCGGAGCCCGACGCCGGTGACGGCGACCCGGTGGCCGCCCGGGCCGGCCGGATCGCCCGGTTCCGCGAGCAGACCCGCACCCAGCGGATGGCGATCGCCGACGCGGCGCAGGAGCGCTACGGCCGGTCGGTCGCCTGGGGCGCCAGCTGCGGGGGCGAGCGCGAGCTCTTCACCACGCTGTCGGTGCCGGTGATGACCCGGCTGCGGCAGCCCGAGCGGCTCGTCCTGGACACCCTGGTCGACGCCGGGGTCGCCCGGTCCCGCTCCGAGGCGCTGGCTTGGGCGGTCCGCCTGGTCGGGCAGCACACCGACGACTGGCTCACCCAGCTGCGCGAGGCGATGGCCGGCGTGGAGCAGGTGCGGGCCCAGGGCCCCCGCGTCGACTGAGGTCTGCCAGGGTGGCGGGGTGACCGCCGTCCCGCTCCTGTGCACCACGTACGGCGAGCTCGCCGGCGTGCTCGGGTCGCTGAGCGCCGAGGAGTCGTTCCAGCCCACCGGGTGTGCCGGCTGGGGCCCGGTCGACCTCGGGTTCCACCTGCTCGGGGACGCCCGCCGGGCGCTGGTCGCGCTGTGCACCCCCGCGCCCGGCCCGGCGGACACCGACGCGGTGAGCTACTGGACCGGGTGGCAGCCGCCCGGCGCCGGCGACGACGAGGAGCTGTGGAGCACCCGGATCGCGGCCAGCACGCAGGGCGGGATCGCCGCGATCGCCGCGCAGTACGCCGAGACGTCAGCAGCCGTCGTGGTGGCCGCCGGGCGGGTGCGCACCGCGGACACGGTGCGCACCCAGGACCGGGTGCTGCGGGTCGGTGACCTGCTCTCCACGCTCGTGGTGGAGGCCGCCGTGCACCACCTCGACCTGGTCCGCGAGCTGGACCGCCCGGGCCCCTCGGCCGAGCCGCTGGCCGAGGTGCGCCGGGTGCTCGAGGGCCTGCTGGGCGGGTCGCTGCCGGACCGCTGGGACGACGTCACGGCGGCGCTGCGCGGCACCGGCCGGGAGCGGCTGACCGCCTCCGACCGCCTGGAGCTCGGCCCCGGCGCCAGTCGTTTCCCCCTCTTCGGATGATCGGTCGGCCGTCCCGCGGCACCTGGGACACTGGACCGTGTGACCACTGACGTCGAGCCCACCGAGACCGACGTCCTGGTGGTCGGAGCCGGTCCGGCCGGCTCGGCCGCGGCCGCCTGGGCCGCCCGCAGCGGCGTGGGCGTCGTCCTCGCCGACGCCGCCGTGTTCCCCCGCGACAAGACCTGCGGCGACGGCCTCACGCCGCGGGCGATGGGCGAGCTCGACCTGCTGGGCCTCGGCGACTGGGTGCGGTCCAAGGGCCGCAACCGCGGGCTGCGGGCCGCCGGCTTCGGCCAGGAGCTGCTGCTGCCCTGGCCGGGCGGCTCGCTGCCCGACCACGGCGGCGCCGTCCCGCGCACCGAGCTCGATGCCCGGATCCGCGACGTCGCCCTGGAGTCCGGGGCCGCTCCGCTCGAGGGGGCCCGCGCGGTGGACGTCGAGCGGGACGGCGACCGGGTGACCGGCGTGGTGTTCCGCCGTCCCGACGACTCGACCCGCACCGTCCGCTGCCGGCGGCTGGTGGTCGCCGACGGCGCGCGCTCTCCGCTGGGCCGGGTGCTCGGCCGCGAGTGGCACAAGGACACCGCCTACGGGGTCGCGGCCCGCGGCTACATCCGGTCCGGGCGCAGCGACGACGAGTGGATCTCCTCGCACCTGGAGCTGCGCGGGGGCGACGGCGAGCTGCTGTCCGGCTACGGCTGGGTGTTCCCGCTGGGCGACGGGGAGGTCAACGTCGGCGTCGGCACCCTGGCCACCGAGCGCCGCCCGGCCGACGTCCGGCTGCGCAGCCTGCTGGAGCTCTACACCGACCAGCGGCGCGAGGAGTGGCAGCTCGACGGCGCCGTCCGCGCGCCGGCCAGCGCGCTGCTGCCGATGGGCGGGGCGGTCTCCGGGGTCGCCGGGCGCAACTGGGCGCTGGTCGGTGACGCGGCCGGCTGCGTGAACCCGCTCAACGGGGAGGGCATCGACTACGGCCTGGAGACCGGCCGCAGCGTCGTCGAGCTGTTCGACGAGGACGACTGGTCACGGGCCTGGCCGGCCGGCCTGCGCCGGCACTACGGCGAGGCGTTCTCGATCGCCCGGCGGCTGGCCGGGCTGCTCACCGTGCCACGGCTGCTCCCGGCGGCCGGGCCGGTCGGCATGCGCTCCAAGGCGCTGATGACCGTGGCGCTGCGGGTGATGGGCAACCTGGTCACCGACGCCGACCGGGACGTCGTCGCCCGGGTCTGGCGGCTGGCCGGCCGGGCCTCGGTGCGGCTGGACCACCGCGCGCCCTTCAGCTGAGCGGCCCCTCGCAGGGCGAGGGGGTCGTTCGTCAGACGAAGGGCGAGTTGTAGATCGCGAAGTAGACGGCGATGTAGTGGCAGGTCGCCGCCACGATGGTCATCGCGTGGAACACCTCGTGGTAGCCGAAGGTACCCGGCCAGGGGTTCGGCCGCTTGGACGCGTAGGCGATCGCGCCGACGCTGTAGAGCAGGCCACCGACCGCCATCAGAACCAGCACGGTGACGCCGACCAGGTCGAGGATGTCGACCAGCACGAACACCGCCGCCCAGCCCAGCCCGAGGTAGATCGGCACGCCGAGCCAGCGCGGCGCGTGCGGCCAGACCATCTTGAGCGCGATGCCGAGCACGGCGCCGGTCCACACCCCGCCGAGCAGCCACCAGCCGGTCGGCTCGGGCACCGCCAGGAAGGAGAACGGCGTGTAGGTGCCGGCGATGAACAGGAAGATCATCGAGTGGTCGGCGCGCTTCATCAGCGCCCACCCGCGCGGCGACCAGCGGCGCCGGTGGTACAGCGCGCTGACCCCGAACAGCCCCAGGATGGTGAGGCAGTAGACGCTCACCGGGAAGCCCGCGCGCGGGCCCTCGACGAAGGCCAGCGGGATCAGCACCGCCGCGGCCACGATCGAGCCGAAGAACGCGAACAGGTGCAGCCAGCCGCGCATCCGGGGCCGCGAGTCGGGGTGGTCGTAGTCGCGGTCGCCGTAGTCGCTGAGCGCCCACTCGCCCTGCCGGGCGATGCCGTCGACGTGCTCGCCCTCGTCGTGGACGGTGCGCAGCGCCTCGGCCAGCGGGGCCTCGAGCTCTGCGCCGTCGGCACTGACCCGGACGTGGTCCTCGCGGTCTGAGGAGACGGTCATGCGACCGAGGTTACGGAGCCGTAGGTAGCGCGTCATCTCGGACGAGCTGTGAGCTTCCTGGGCGCGTCCGGGCCTGGGGTCGGCCGGAGCGACCCCCGGGTCCTAGGGTGGCGGCGTGGGGGTGCGCGCGTGGGTCCGCGAGACGCTCACCGTGCTGTACGAGCGCCGCCTGGCGCGGGCGCTCCTGGGGGCCGACACCCCCCGGCACGTGGGTGTGATCATGGACGGCAACCGCCGCTGGGCGCGGGCCATCGGCCTGGAGGACGTCGCCCACGGCCACCGCCGCGGCGCGGAGAAGATCGTCGACCTGCTCGGCTGGTGCGACGACGCCGGCGTCCAGGTGGTCACGCTCTTCCTGCTCTCCACCGACAACCTGAGCCGCCCTGAGCCCGAGCTGAGCGCGCTGCTGTCGATCATCGAGGACGTCGCCACCGACCTGTCCCGGCCCGACCGCCGGTGGCAGCTGCGGCCGATGGGCGCCCTGGAGCTGCTGCCGGCGGAGACCGCCGCGGTGCTGAAGAAGGCCGCCGACGACACCCAGGGCCGCCCGGGGGCGACGGTGAACCTCGCCGTCGGCTACGGCGGTCGCCGGGAGATCGCCGACGCCGTCCGGTCGCTGCTGGCCGAGCACGCCGAGCGGGGGACGACGCTGCCCGAGCTGGTCGAGGCCCTCGAGGTCGACCACATCGCCGAGCACCTCTACACCCGCGGCCAGCCCGACCCGGACCTGGTGATCCGGACCAGCGGCGAGCAGCGGCTGTCGGGCTTCCTGCTCTGGCAGACGGCGAACTCGGAGTTCCACTTCACCGACGTGTACTGGCCGGACTTCCGGCGGGCGGACTTCCTGCGGGCGCTGCGCGACTACGCCGCCCGGCACCGCCGTTTCGGCGGCTGACGCTCCGGCGAGCATCGCAGGGAGCGCAGGAGCCGACAGCGAGTGAGCATCGCAGGGAGCGCCAGCGACCGAGGAGCGGAGCGAGCGCGGAGGCGACTGGTCGCACAGCGACCGAGGAGCGGAACCGGGGCGGGAGCCGCCTGTGTCGCGGCGGCTGAGAAGATCGGTCGCATGGCAGCCGGAGCGGTCGACGTCCCCCTGGAGTACGTGCGGCTGGGCCTGCGCTTCGACCGGCTGGAGTCCGGCTTCGTCGACGCCTACACCGGTGACCCGCGGCTGCGCGCCGCCGTCGCCGACGAGCCCGCGGCCACCCCGCAGCGGCTGCGCGACCAGGCCCGGGCACTGCTCGCCGAGCTCGACTCGGCGTCCCTGCCGGCCGACCGGACCGCCTACCTGCGCGGCCAGCTGACCGGCCTGGAGTGCACCGCCCGCAAGATGGGCGGCGAGCCGGTCGGCTTCATCGCCGAGGTCGAGGCGTACTTCCAGGTGCAGGTGACGCTCGGCGACCCGGCGGAGTACGCCGCCGCGCACGCCGAGCTGGAGCAGCTGCTGCCCGGCGGCGGCACGCTCGCCGAGCGGTACGCGGTGCACCGGCGGCGCGAGGAGTGCCCGCCGGCGAAGCTGGAGTCCGCGGTGCACGCGCTCTCCTCGGCGCTGCGCGACCGGGTGCGCGGCCAGTACGGGCTGCCCGAGGCCGAGACGGTGCAGTACGAGGTGGTCACCGACAAGCCGTGGTCGGGCTTCAACTACTACGAGGGCGACTACCGCTCCCGGGTGGCGATCAACGCCGACCTGCCCCACCGCCTCGCCCAGCTGCCGCACCTGGTGGCCCACGAGTCCTACCCCGGTCACCACACCGAGCACTGCCGCAAGGAGCGCGGGCTGGTCGAGCGCGACCAGCACCTGGAGCACACGGTCTTCCTGGTGAACACCCCCGAGTGCCTGATGGCCGAGGGGCTCGCCGACCTCGGCGTGGAGGCCTCCATCGGTGCGGGGTGGGGGCCGTGGGCCGCCGACGTCCTCGGCGACCTGGGGCTGCGCTTCGACGGGCACCTGGCCGAGCGGGTCGCGGCGGCCGCCGCCCCGCTGAACCGGGTCCGCCAGGACGCCGCGATCCTGCTGCACGACCGCGGCGCCGACCCCGACGAGGTCATCGCCCACCTGCAGCGCTGGGCGCTGGTCAGCCACGACCGGGCCGCCCAGCAGCTGCGGTTCCTCACCGACCCGCTGTGGCGCGCCTACATCTCCACCTACGTCGAGGGCTTCGACCTGCTGTCCACCTGGCTGGCCGCCCGCCCGGCGGAGCAGTCGGTGGCCGACCGCTTCCTGCGGCTGCTCGACGAGCCGCTGACCCCGGCGGTCGTCGCGGCAGAGCTCGCGGCCGCCTGACCGTCGTGGTGCCGACGACGCCGCGGGAACGGCGCCTGCTCGGGCTCTGGACGGCGGGCTGGCTGGCGGTGCTGCTGCTGGTCGGGCTGCTCTGGCTGGGCGACCTCTCGCTGCAGTGGCCGGTGCTGCTGGTGCCGCTGGTCTGGGCCGCGGTGGCCGTCCGGCCGCGCCGGGAGCGCTGAGGGCAGAACCCGGTCGACTCCTGTCACCGCCCCGGTGGACACTGCGCGCCGTGATCCACGCCCGCGGTCTGGCCCGCACGTTCCGGAAGAAGAAGCAGGAGGTGCACGCCGTCGCCGGCGTGGACCTCGACGTCGAGGCCGGGGAGATCGTCGGCTTCCTCGGCCCCAACGGCGCCGGCAAGACCACGACGCTGCGCATGCTCACCACGCTGCTGGCGCCGACCGCGGGCACCGCCACGGTCGCCGGCTGCGACCTGGTCACCGACCCGGTCGGCGTCCGCCGGCGGATCGGGTACGTGTCGCAGAGCGGCTCGACCGCGCCGGAGGCGAGGGCGGGGGAGGAGGTCGTCGACCACGCCCGGCTGTACGGGATCAGCACCGCCGAGGCCACCGCCCGCGGCAAGCAGCTGTTCCGCGAGCTGGACCTCGACGGGCTCTGGGAGCGCCAGCCGAAGACGATGTCCGGCGGCCAGCGCCGCCGGCTGGACATCGCCCTGGGCCTGGTGCACGTCCCCGGCCTGGTGTTCCTCGACGAGCCCACCACCGGGCTGGACCCGCAGGCGCGGGCCAACCTCTGGCAGCACATCCGCGGGCTGCGGGAAGAGCGCGGGACGACGGTCTTCCTGACCACCCACTACCTCGACGAGGCCGACGCGCTGTGCGACCGCATCCTGGTCATCGACTCGGGCCGGATCGTCGCCTCGGGCACCCCCGACGAGCTCAAGTCGCAGGTCGGCGGTGACGTCCTCACCGTCACCGTCGAGCACGCCGCCGACGCCGGCCGGGTCGCCGCGCTGATGGGCGCGCTGCCCGGCGCGGAGACCCCGCAGGTGCTCGACGCCCGGGTGGTCGGCCGCGCCCCCTCCGGCGGTGCGGCGCTGGTCAGCCTGGTCCGCGAGCTGGACGCCGCGGGCATCGCCGTCGCCGGGATCGAGAGCCGCCGGCCCAGCCTGGACGACGTCTTCCTCGGCCTCACCGGCCGGTCGCTGCGCGAAGAGGGCGCGCCCACCACCGTCCCCACCGAGCAGCTGGAGCCCACCCGATGAGCACGACCCGCGCCCAGGCCCCGGCGGCGACCGACGCGCGCAGCAACCTGGTGCGCGACACGTACACGGTCTTCGCCCGGGCGATGCGGATGTCGCTGCGCAACCCGGCCTGGCTGGTCATCAGCCTGCTGCAGCCGATCCTCTACATCCTGCTGTTCGGCCCGCTGCTCGAGCCGCTGTCCGGCCAGCTCGGCTCCGGCAACGCCTACCAGCTGTTCGTGCCGGGGATCCTGGTGCAGCTGGGCATCTTCGGCGCGCTGTTCGTCGGCTTCGGGCTGATCGCCGAGTACCGGGCCGGCGTGATCGAGAGCCAGCGGGTCACCCCGGCCAGCCGCACCGCGCTGCTGCTCGGGCGGGTGCTGCGCGACGTCGTCGTCCTGCTCGTGCAGGGCACCCTGCTGGTGCTGGTGTCCATCCCGCTCGGGCTGCGCGCACCGGTGCTCGGCGTGGTGCTCACCCTGGTGGTCATCGCGCTGCTGGGCGCGGCGTTCGCCTCGGTCTCCTACGCGCTGGCGCTCACGCTGAAGAGCGAGGACGCGTTCGCCCCGCTGCTGAACGCCGTCGTCCTGCCGGTGCTGCTGCTGTCGGGCATCCTGCTGCCGATGACGCTGGCGCCCGGCTGGCTGCAGGCGGTCAGCGACGTCAACCCGCTCAAGCACGTCGTCGAGGGCACCCGGGCCTTCTTCGAGGGCGACTACGGCAGCGGCACCGCGTGGTGGGGCGCCGGGCTGACCGTGGCCATGGGGGTCGTCGGCTGGTGGTTCGGCGTCCGACGTTTCCGGCAGGAGTCCAGCTGACGAACTGACAACACACGTCACTCGTTGGCGTGTCCCGCTGGTGCTTCTGTCGGCAGGAGGGCCTAGCGTCCGCGGTGGAGGACGAGCTCACCTCGTCGTCCACGGGAGGCCCGGTTGGTGCGACGGAGATCGTTCACCAAGGGGGCCGCGTCCCGGCCCCTGCGCCGGGACCCGGCCACCTTCGAGCCGGGGCGCGCTGTGCGCCCCACGGGAGCCGACTCGTGAGCACTCGCCGTACGTACGTCCTCGACACCTCCGTGCTCCTCTCCGACCCGGGCGCGCTCTCCCGGTTCGACGAGCACGACGTGGTGGTGCCGCTCGTGGTGATCGGTGAGCTGGAGGACAAGCGCGACCACCCCGAACTCGGCTGGTTCGCCCGGCAGACCCTGCGGATGCTCGACGACCTCCGGGTGCTGCACGGCCGGCTCGACGCCCCGGTGCCCATCGGTGACGCCGGGGGCACGCTGCACGTCGAGCTCAACCACAGCGACCCGTCGGTGCTGCCGGCCGGTTTCCGCAACGACAGCAACGACAGCCGGATCATGGTCGTCGCGCTGAACCTGCGGGCCGAGGGCCGCGACGTCTGCCTGGTCACCAAGGACGTGCCGCTGCGGGTCAAGGCGGCCGCCGTCGGGCTGGCCACCGAGGAGTACCGCGGCCTCGGCGTCGTCAACGCCGGCTGGACCGGGATGACCGAGCTCTCCGTCGACGAGCCGGAGATCCAGGCGCTCTACGAGCACGGGTCGGTGTACCTGCCGGCCGCCGCGGAGCTGCCCACGCACACCGGGCTGGTGCTGCTGTCGGCCCGCGGGTCGGCGCTCGGCCGGGTGCTGCCGGACAAGCAGGTGCGGCTGGTGCGCGGCGACCGGGACGCCTTCGGGCTGCACGGCCGGTCCGCCGAGCAGCGGATCGCGCTGGACCTGCTGCTCGACCCGGAGATCGGGATCGTCTCGATGGGCGGTCGCGCCGGCACCGGCAAGTCGGCGCTCGCGCTGTGCGCCGGCCTGGAGTCGGTGATGGAGCGGCGGGCGCACAAGAAGGTGGTCATCTTCCGGCCGCTGTACGCCGTCGGGGGCCAGGAGCTCGGCTACCTGCCCGGCAGCGAGGGCGAGAAGATGGCGCCCTGGGCGCAGGCGGTCTTCGACACCCTGGGTGCGCTGGTCAGCAGCGACGTGCTGGACGAGATCGTGGCGCGCGGGCTGATCGAGGTGCTGCCGCTGACCCACATCCGCGGCCGGTCGCTGCACGACAGCTTCGTGATCGTCGACGAGGCGCAGTCGCTCGAGCGCGGGGTGCTGCTCACCGTGCTGTCGCGGCTGGGCACCAACTCCCGCGTCGTGCTGACCCACGACGTGGCGCAGCGCGACAACCTGCGGGTGGGCCGGCACGACGGCGTGACCGCGGTGATCGAGGCGCTCAAGGGCCACCCGCTGTTCGCCCACGTGACCCTCACCCGCTCGGAGCGGTCGCCGATCGCGGCGCTGGTGACCGAGATGCTGGAGGACCTCCCGCTCTGACCCGCTCGACGCTGTGCGCTGACCCCGCACTGCACGCCGTTCCTCTGCACTGCACGCGCTGCAGCACGTGCAGTGCAGAGGGAGGTCGTGCACTGCGGGGTCAGTGCGTTCCGCGGTCGAGCGCCCGCTGCCACCCGGCGACGAGCCCGGCCGGCGCGGCCAGGTCATCCCAGACCCAGCGGACCATGCCCCAGTCCTCGGCCCGCAGCGCGTCTTCGCGGAGCTTCTCGGCGAACACCACGTCTCCCGGGTGCTGACCCGGGCGGAGCAGCCGCCCGTACTTCACGCGCCCGTCGAACTCACCGAGCAGGCGGTGACCTCGCCAGCCGAAGTCGCTGCGGCCGATGAGCCGCCCGTCAGGTCCGGCCACCGCCACCTGCAGATCGGGCAGGAGCAGGCCGGCGTCGATCATCAGTGCCCGGCTGCGACTCTCCCCGACGCTCTCGCTGCGCCCGTCTGCTGCCAGCAGGGCCCTGCGGGCCGACCGGGTGCCGCGCGTCCCGGCGCCGGCGGCGAGGCAGGCCCTCAGCTCGTCGGGCGACGTCCGGCCGCTCGCGAGTGCCGCGTCGGCGATGACGAGGGCGACCGGGAAGGGGGCGGCCCTCGCCAGGTCGGTGACGGTGCGCGCGAGGCTGGTGACCGTGGTCCCGCCCACGTCCACGACGTCGTCCGGGCCGAGCCGGGCGACGTGCGACCGCAGGCGGGCCTCGTCGGCACTGCGGGCCGGTGGCTGCCGGGTGACATGGACCTTGCTGAGGGCGAGGCCCCAGAGCGGCAGCCCGTGCAGTGCGGCGGCCGAAGCATGGCTGAGGACGGCCGGGACGCGGAGGCCTGCCAGGGTGGCCTCGACGGCCAGGAGATGGCGTTGCCGTCGGTCCGGGCGTCCGGGACCGGCCAGGTAGGCGCCTCGCTGCAGGGTCGTCCACTGGCCGCGTCGCCGCCGTCGCCGGATCTCGTCGTCGACGAGGCCGGCCGCCAGGGCCTGCGGCCTGGTGACGAGCCGCGGCGGCTCTGCTGCGGTGCTCATCCCAGGAGCGTCGGGGAACGGCCGGGCCGGTGGTGCCGTGCGCGGCCGACTGTGGACGCACCTCCAGGGTGTGGACGCCGCAGTGCACGCCCTCCTGCCGCGGTGCACGTGCCGCAGCACGAGCGATGCGACCGGAGCGCGTGCACTGCGGCACCGTGCCGGGTGGATCAGGCGGGGGCGGGCTCGCCGTCGGGCTCCGCGCCGGCCGCAGCCGGCTCCGCCGTCTTCTTCGGCGGCACCGGCGGGGTGCTGGCCAGCCGCACCACGGTGACCGCGACCCAGCCGGCGGCCAGGCACCACAGCAGCCGGGTGATGACGTCGTCCGCGGAGAAGTCACCGCGCATCCCGAGCAGCAGCACCGGGATGGCCAGCACGAAGCCGGTCAGCACGACGTCGCCGCGGAACGGGCTGATCATGCGTCCATCTCCTCCAGGCGCTCACACAGCAGCGAGGCCCAGCGGTGCGCGGTGGCCCGCGAACCGTCGACCATGGCGACCGGCACCGGCACGTGGCTGAGCACGGCGGCCGGGTCGGCGGTGGACTCGGTGTCCTGGACGACGACCGCGTCGAGGCGGGGCAGCCCGTCGAGCCACGGCACCAGGTCCTCGGGCTTGCGGGTCGAGTCGAGGACCGCCCACACCGCCGTCGGCTCCCAGACCGACAGCATGTGCTCGAGCCACGGGCCACCGGACGTGCGCAGCGGCGCGTCCACGGCGACGACGGTGACGGTGCCGGTGGTGGTGCTGACCCGCTGGCGCTCGGCCGCGGTCTCCAGCGAGGTGATCCGGCTCGGCTCGGGGGCGAGCCCGGCCAGTGCACCCGAGGCGGCCCACTGCACGTCCTCCGGCTGCAGCCGCAGCGAGACCGCGAGCGACCGGGCGGCGGCGAAGGTCTCCGCGCCCGGGCCGACGACCATCAGCACGTCGCCGGGCTCGGTCGGCAGCAGCGGCGCGGCGGGCAGCCGCTCGGCCAGCGTCCGGGTCAGCGCCGCGTACACACCGCGGGTGGCGGCGTCGGCGGTGAAGTCGTGGCCGAGCATGAAGTCCGGCAGGCCCAGGGTGAGCAGCCGGACGACGAGCTCCTCGGCGCCGCTCATGGTGAACGGGGCCAGCGCGGTCGACGTCGTGGCCGGCACCAGCCGGGTCACCGTCGCCAGCCGCGAGCCGGGCTCGTCGCCGCTGGCACCGGGCAGCGCGCCGGCCGTGGACCGGGAGCCGATCGGCACCGGGATCGGCACCGGCCGGGTCGCGACCTGCGGCCTGCCGGTGACGGCCTTCCGGCTGGCAGGCACCGGGGGGCGACCGCGCCGGGGCGCGGGGACGGCGGGGCGGCCGGACAGCATCGTCGAGCCGCCGGTGATGCTCAGCCGGGGCAGGTGCATGGTGGCGTCCAGCGGCAGCGGCGCCGGGTCGCTCGCGGTGCGCGCCATCGCCGGGGACAGCGACACCGGCACGGCGAAGAAGTCCTCCTCGACGGGGACGGGCGCGGGCACCTCGACCGGGCGGGACTCGACCAGCGGGGCCTCCTCGGCCGGGGTCTCGTCGACGACGACGGCGTCCACGACCAAGCTCTGCGCGGCGGCGACCTGGGCGGCCCGCTGGGCGACGCGGGCGTCACTGGCCCAGGCGTGGGCGACGTGGTCGGTCCGGTAGGAGCCGGTGTCGTAGGCGCTGGTCTCCGCGGCGGCCGTCGCGTAGGCCCACGGCTCGGGGACGTCGAGCACCCGCTCCTCGGCGGCCGGGGCGGTCGCGGCGACGGCGGGGCTCGCGGTGGCCTCGGCGGCGTGCGCGAGCGACTCGGGCAGCCGGTGCCGGCCGCGGCCGGAACCGTTGGCGGCGAGCACCTCCTCCAGCAGCGCGGCGAGCTCCTCGTCGGCGGAGCGGACGGACTCGACCATCGACAGCGGCGCGGCCTCGCGGGCCTCGGCTGCTGCCTCGGCCCGCAGGCGCTCGACCTCGGCAGCCGCGGCCGCCTCGATCCGGGCGGCCTCGGCGGCGGCCTGCAGCCGGGCGGCCTCAGCACGCTCGGCCTCGATGCGGGCGGCCTCGATGCGGGCGGCCTCGATGCGGGCAGCCTCGAGCCGAGCAGCCTCGAGCCGAGCAGCCTCGAGCCGAGCAGCCTCGAGCCGGGCCGCCTCGGCGCGCTCGGCTTCGATGCGCTCGGCTTCGATGCGGGCGGCCTCGATGCGGGCGGCCTCGATGCGCTCGGCTTCGATGCGGGCGGCCTGGATGCGGGCGGCTTCGAGACGCTCGGCCTCGAGCCGGGCAGCTTCGATGCGAGCAGCCTCCAGCCGTGCAGCCTCGGCGCGCTCGGCTTCGGCGCGCTCGGCCTCGACGCGGGCGGCCTCGATGCGGGCAGCTTCGAGCCGGGCAGCCTCCTGGCGCTCGGCCTCCAGCCGGGCAGCCTCCTGGCGCTCGGCCTCCAGCCGAGCAGCCTCGACGCGAGCAGCCTCCAGACGAGCGGCTTCGATGCGCGCAGCCTCGACCCGAGCAGCCTCGGCCGCGGCGGCCTCCGCCTCGAGCCGGGCGGCCTCGGCGGCAGCGGCCTCGGCCTCGAGCCGGGCAGCCTCGGCGGCAGCGGCGGCCGCCTGCAGGCGGGCGGCCTCGGCGGCAGCGGCCTCAGCCCGGAGCCGGGCGGCCTCGGCGGCAGCGGCGTCGATCCGGGCAGCGGCGGCCCGGGCGGCCTCCGCGGCAGCGGCCTCGACCGCGGCGGCCTGGGCGGCGGCGGCGTCCGCGGCGGCTGCCTCGGTGGCGGCGGCCTCCGCGGCAGCGGCGTCGGCAGCGGCCTCGGCGGCGGCCTGGACGGGGTTGGAGGCCACCATCCGGGTGAGCGCGGCAGCGAACGGCGACGGCTTGGCCGGCGCCGACGAGGCCGCCGGCTCGGCCGGCTCGGGGACCACCGGAGCCAGCTCGTCGGGCGACAGCATCAGCGTGTGCCGGGCCGGGGTGAACGGCTTGGGCGTGGCGGCGGCCCGCTGCGGAGCTGCGGACCGGCGGCCGGCCGGGGACGCAGCCGCGCCGACCCGCGCCGGCGACGGCACGGACGCCGGGGCGCCGAACCGGTCGGCGACGGCGGCGTCGAAGCGACCCGACGGCGGGGTGGTCGAGCGGCCGGCCGGGCGGTCGTCACCGGCGAGGCCGACCAGGTGACCGGCGGAGGCGGCGGCCCGGGCGGGTGCCGGCTCGGCGGCGGGACCCGAGCGGCCGTACAGGCCGACCGACGGCTGCTCCTGGGCGGCACCGAGCAGGTCGGCGAGCTCGCGCATCCGGTCGTCCATGGACGCCTCCGGACGCTCCTCGCGGGCGCCGACCTTCAGCAGCGTCCCGGAGTCGGGGCCGCCGACCGGGGCCGGCTTGCTGACCTCCACCTCGGCGATGAACCGCTCGTTCGTGAAGAAGCCGAACATGCCGCCGGAGCGGATGCGCCGGACGCCGACGACCCGGGCGGTGGGCCCGAACTTGTCACGCGCGGCGGCGATCGCCTCGTCACGCGTGGCGGCCTCAACGGATTGCGTGGGCACCGCTCACCACTCCCAGGGACTCGATCTGTGCCGTGCGGGACACCTCGCTGTACGAGATGACCGTCAGGCGGGGAAGGACCTGGCGGACCAGGCGGGACAGTGCGGCTCGCACCTGCGGCGAGCAGACGAGCACGGGGGACAGGTTCATCCGCTCCGCCTCGTCGAGGATCTCGGTGCAGCCGCGGACCAGGACGTCGACGGTGTGACCGTCCAGCGCCAGGACCTGGCCGCCCTCGGTCTGCCGGACGGACTCCAGCAGCCGCTGCTCGAACGAGGGCTCGAGGGTGATGACGTGCAGCCGCTCGTCCTCGCTGACGTACGGGTGGCTGATCGCGGCGCCGAGCGCGGCGCGCACGGCCTCGACCAGGCCGTCGACGTCGGTGGAGACCTTGGCCCGCAGTGACAGCGCCTCGAAGATGCGGACCAGGTCGCGGATGGAGACGCCCTCGTCCAGCAGCGCCTGCAGCACCCGCTGCACCTCGCCCAGGCTGAGCAGGGTGGGCGTGAGCTCCTCGACGACGGCGGGGTGCGAGCGGCGGACCATCTCGACCAGCACCTTGACGTCCTCGCGGCCCAGCAGCGCGGCGGCGTTCTGCCGCACGACCTCGGCCAGGTGGGTGGTGATGACCGAGGAGCGGTCGACGACGGTGGCCCCGGCCATCTCGGCCTGGCGCTGCAGCTCAGCGGGCACCCACTTGGCGGCCAGCCCGAAGACCGGCTCGCGGGTGGCCTTGCCGGGCAGCCCGTCGAGGTGGTCGCCGATGGCGAGGACCGTGCCGGCCGGGGAGATGCCCTTGGCCGCGGGGACGCCGTTGAGCCAGATGACGTACTGGGACGCCGGCAGGTCGAGGTTGTCGCGGGTGCGGACCAGCGGGATGACCAGGCCGGTCTCCATCGCGACCTTGCGGCGCAGCGCCTTGACCCGGTCCAGCAGGTCGCCGCCGCGGGCGGTGTCCACCAGCTCGACGAGGTCGAAGGCGACCTCGAGCTCGAGCGGGTCGACGCGCATCCGGTCGACGATCGCCTCGGGGGAGTCGGGCTGGGCCTCGGCCGGGGCGGCGTCGCCGGGCTCCGGTGCCTCGTCGTCCGTCTCGACCTCGTCGGTGAGCTTCGTGGCGAGGAACAGGAAGAGCCCGCCGACGAGCAGGAAGGGGAGCTTGGGGAGACCCGGGATCAGGCACAGCGCGATGGCGGCGATGCCGGCGACCCGCACGGGCTGCTTGTTGCGGCCCAGCTGCTTGATCAGGTCGCTGCCCATGTCGCCCTGGGAGGCGGAGCGGGTGACGATGAGGCCGGTCGCGGTGGAGATCAGCAGGGCCGGGATCTGGGAGACCAGGCCGTCGCCGACGGTCAGCAGCGAGTAGGTCGAGACCGCCTCGCCGGGGGCCATGCCCTTCTGCATGACGCCGACCGCGAAGCCACCGATCAGGTTGATCAGGGTGACGATGATCGCGGCGATGGCATCGCCCTTGACGAACTTGCTGGCGCCGTCCATCGAGCCGTAGAAGTCGGCCTCGGCGGTGACCTCGGAGCGGCGCTTGCGGGCCTGCTTCTCGTTGATCAGGCCGGCGTTGAGGTCGGCGTCGATCGCCATCTGCTTGCCGGGCATCGCGTCGAGGGTGAAGCGCGCCCCGACCTCGGCGACGCGGCCGGCACCGTTGGTGATGACGACGAACTGGATGATCGTCAGGATCACGAAGATCACCAGGCCGACGATCAGCGAGCCGCCGATCACGAAGTGCCCGAAGGCCTCGATGACCTTCCCGGCGTAGCCGTCGGTGAGCACCAGCCGGGTCGAGGAGACGTTCAACGCGAGCCGCATCAGCGTGGCGATGAGCACCAGCGACGGGAAGATCGCGAAGTCCAGGGGCCGCTTGATCTGCATCGACACCAGCAGGATCAGCAGCGACCCGACGATGTTCACGGCGATCAGCAGGTCCAGCACGGTGGCCGGCAGCGGGACGACCAGCATCAGGACGATGGAGACGACCCCGATGGGGACGGCGGCCTTCGTCAGCTTTCCCACGTGCCCTCGTTCCTGTGCGGTGACGCTCCGGTGCTGAGGCGGTGCGCCCCTCAGTGCCGTTCTCGGCAGTCCCGGGAACGGTCCGTACCGAGGGCAGGGCGAGGGCAGGCCCGGCAGCCCCGTCCGTCACAGCAGCTCCGGCGGCCCCAGGACGGGCGGCGGGAGTGGACGGCGGGGCTCTCGGGGCGGGCGGGCTCAGGCGCGGCGGCGGCCTGCCTTCGGGAGCCCCTCGAGGGCGGGCGCCTCGAAGCCGGGGCGGTGCATCCCGCCGCGCACGCCGCGGGCGGACAGGTGCATGACGAAGGCCAGCACCCGGGCGACGGCGGTGAACAGCTGCGCGGGCACCTCCTGGCCCAGCTCGCAGGAGGAGTGCAGCGCACGGGCCAGCGGGATGTCCTGGACCATCGGCACCCGGCACTCCTCGGCCCGCGCGCGCAGCCGGGCCGCGACCTCGCCGGCGCCCTTCGCGACCACCCGCGGCGCGCCCTTGAGCGGGTCGTACTTCAGCGCCACGGCGACGTGGGTCGGGTTGACCAGCAGGACGTCGGCGTCCGCCATCTCGGACATCATCCGGTTCCGCGACATGGCCATCTGGGTGGCGCGGCGCTGCGCCTTCATGTGCGGGTCGCCCTCGGACTGCTTGTGCTCCTGCTTGATCTCGTACTGGCTCATCTTGAGCTGCTTCATCATCTTGTGGCGCACCACGACGTAGTCCGCGAGCGCGATCGCCAGGCCGGTGAAGCCGACGACGCGGAACATCGAGACGGCCGACTCGGTGAAGACCCGGGCCACCTCCGACAGCGGCAGCGCACCCGAGGCCGACACCAGGGTCTGCGCCTTGTCCGAGGTGGTGATGATGACGACGGCCAGCGCGACCGTCTTGATCAGCGCCTTGACCGCCTCCCAGAGCCCCTGGGTGCCGAACATGCGCTTGATGCCGGGGAACGGGTTGAACTTCTTGAGGGTCGGCTTCATCCCCTTGGTGGCGAAGGTGACGCCGCCCTGGGCCGCCGACGCGAGCGTGCCGAGCAGCATCATCGCCAGCGCCATCGGCAGCATGGTGGTCAGGAAGACCATCAGCGCCTCGCCGAGCAGCTGGGACAACGCCGCCGGCTCGGGGTCGTTCGCGATCACCGCCACCTGGACGAACAGCTGCCGCACGGCGTCGAACGCGTTCCCGACCAGCATCGGCAGCAGCACGCTGGCCGCCGCGGCGCCCAGCCAGGTGCCCAGCTCCTGGGTGCGCGGGATCTGGCCTTCCTTGCGCGCCTGCTTGAGCTTCTGCGGTGTGGGCTTCTCTGTCTTCTCCCCGCCAGGCCCGTCCTTGGCCATCAGTCACCTCCCCGGTCGGTCACGTCAGCCGCTCTTCAGGGCGGTGATGCCCTCGACGGCGGTGTCCATCAGCGAGTCGAGGGCGGAGGGCAGCAGCGGGAAGGTCAGGCCCAGCAGGGTCAGGGTGATCATGATCTTCACCGGGAAGCCGATGGCGAAGATGTTCAGCGCGGGCGCCGCCTTGGACAGCAGGGCCAGCGCCACGTCGGCCAGCAGCAGCACCGCGACCATCGGGCCGGCGATCTGCAGCGCGGCCAGGAACATCATCGTGAACGCGGTCAGCATCGCCTCACCGAGCTGGTCGGTCGGGATCGAGCCGCCCACCGGCAGTCCCTCGTAGGAGGTGACGAAACCGCGCACCAGCAGCAGGTGCCCGCCGCTGGTGAACAGCAGGGTGATCGCCAGCAGGTAGTGCAGCTTGCCGATCACGCCGTGCGTCGACAGCGACATCGGGTCGTAGGCCGGCTGCAGGGAGAAGCCACCGGTGACGTCGATGATGTCGCCGGCCAGCTGGACGGCGGTGAACAGCACCTGGACCAGGAAGCCCAGCGCCGCGCCGATGACCGCCTCGGTGATCGCGGCGACCACCAGGAACCCGGCGGTGATCGCGGGCAGCGTCCCGGTGATGTGCGGGAAGACCACCAGCGACAGGGCCAGGCCGAGCGCGCCCTTGACCGCGGCCGGGATCCCGTTGGAGTTGAACGGCGGGGCGAGCGCGATGAAGCCGGTCGCCCGGGCGCTGGCCAGCAGGAGGGCGGCCAGGGTCGCGGAGGGGACCTCGAGGTCCACCGCGGCCTCAGCTCTGACCGAGCAACCGCGGCAGCGACTCGAACAGCTGGTTGGTGAAGGAGACCAGCTCCGAGAGCACCCAGTTGCCGGTCACCAGCAGCGCGATGGCCACCGCGATCATCTTCGGCACGAAGGACAAGGTCGGTTCCTGGATCTGCGTGGCCGCCTGGAACAGCGAGATCATGAAGCCGACCAGCAGCGCGGTGAGCAGGACCGGGGCGGCCACCTTGGCCCCCACGAGCATGGTCTGGGTGGCGATCTCGGTGACGTCGGCGTCGCTCATGGCTCGACTCCGAGCTCGCTCCGCGCCTCGGTCGCCGGCGCTCCCTGCGGTGCTCGCTCGCCCGTCGTCATCGCGGCGCTCACGAGTACGACCCCACGAGCGCGGTCGCGATCAGGCCCCAGCCGTCGACCACGACGAAGAGCAGCAGCTTGAACGGCAGGGAGACGACCGACGGCGGCACCATCATCATGCCCATCGCCATCAGCGCGGCGCTGACCAGCATGTCCAGCACCAGGAACGGGATGAAGACGACCAGCCCGATGATGAAGGCGCTCTTGAGCTCGGAGAGCACGAACGCCGGGACCAGGGTGAGCATGCTGACCGACTCCGCGTCGGCCGGCGCCTCCTCCCCGGAGAGCCCGATCATGAGCTTCAGCTCGTCGTCGCGGGTGTTGTCCAGCAGGAAGCTCCGCAGCGGCGCCTCACCGGCGTCGTAGGCCTGCGAGGCGGTGATCGTCCCGTCCAGGTACGGCTGGACGGCGAGGTCGTTGATGTCGCCGAAGACCGGGCCCATCACGAAGATCGTCAGGAACAGTGCGATCCCGGTGAGCACCTGGTTCGGCGGCGAGGTCGGCAGCCCCAGGGCGTTGCGGGTCAGCGACAGCACCACGAGGATCTTGGTGAACGAGGTGACCAGCAGCAGCGCCGACGGGGCGATGGACAGCACCGTGATCGCCAGGATCAGCGTCACGGCGGTGCTCGGGCTGTTGCCGCCGACGTTGATGCTCACCCCGCTGTCGACCACCGGGGAGACCGGGGCGGTCGGCGCGGTGGGCGCGGTGGGGGCCGTCGGCGCGGCGGAGGCCGGGTCGGCCAGCAGCACCATCGCCGACACCGCGGCGAGCACCAGCAGCGGCAGCAGCCAGGCGAAGCGGCGGAACCGGGGCACGGCTGAGGTACCTGCGGCGGGCGCGGTGGCCGGCAGCAGGCTGGGGAAGCGGGTCACGACCGGCGCACCGTCCGCTCGCGCAGCTCCTGCACGACCGTCGTCCAGGTGCCGCGGTCGAGCACCGAACCGGCGAGCGCGCCGGAGCCGCCGCGGGCGGCCATCGCCGGCCGGGCCGGGGAGAGCTGCCCGGCCTCACCGTCGACCGCGGTGGCGGCCGGACCGGTGGCCGAGGCCAGGGCCGTCGCCAGCTCGTCGTCCTCGACCTCGGCGAGCAGGGTGACCTGCTCCTCGGTCGAGCCGACGACCAGGACCCGGCCGGCGACCCGCAGGACCGACACGCTGCTGGTGCGGCCCATGCGCTGGCGGGCGACCACCTCGATGACCCCGGTGGTGCCGCCGAGGCCGCGCTTCTGGGCGACCCGGCTGGCGAAGAGGAGCACGCCGCCGACGAACGCCAGGCACAGCACCAGGCGGATGACCATCCACGTCATGCGCCCGGGCTCCCGTACTCCGTCGCGTCGGTGACGATCTCGCTGATCCGCAGCCCGAAGTCCTCGTCCACGACGACGATCTCGCCGCGGGCGATCAGCGTGCCGTTGACCAGCAGGTCGGCCGGGGCGCCGGCGGCGCGGTCGAGCTCGATGACCTCGCCGGGGTAGAGGGAGAGCAGCTCGGAGACCGTCATCCGGGTCCGGCCGATCTCGACCGTGACCTCCATGGCGACGTTGCGCAGCAGGTCCAGGCTGCCGCGGCGCTCGCGCGCCCGGGGGAGGGTGACCTGCAGGGCCAGCGTCGCGGAGACCTCGCCGCCGCTGATCAGCGGGACGGCGAGGAAGACGCCCTTGTCCCGCAGCCCGTCGAGCGCGGGGACGACGTCCTCGACCCGCTCGGCGGCGACCCGGACCCGGCCCAGCGCGGACGCAGCGGCCTCCAGGGCCGGGCGCAGCGCGGTGGCGACGTCCATCGGCCCGACGGGGGAGTTGGCCAGCGCGCTGACGATCTCCTCGGAGAGCACCAGCACGATGTCGCCGCTGACCTCGCCGCCGAGCGCCGCGGTGACGGCGGCCCCCGGGGCCGGCGGCAGCGGGACCGCGTCAGGGTCGGCCACCGTCTCACCGGCGCGGAGGTCCAGCTCGGCGGGCATCGCGGCCGCGGCCGCCTGCGCCGCGGCCGCGACGGCCGTGGCGATGGTCTCGGAGTCCGAGGAGCGGTCTGTGCCGAAGGCGGTGGTCATGCGGGGTCCTTTCCGCCGGTCGCGGTGTCAGGGACGATCTCGGCGGCCAGGCGGCGCCGGTGGTTGCTGGGGAGCGCGTGCGCGAAGGTGACGTCGTTCGTGGTGACCTGCAGCGGGCTGTCCTGCGCGTGCCGCAGCAGCAGCACGTCACCGACGGCCAGGCTCAGCAGGTCGCCGGAGGGGACCTCGAGCGGGTTGAAGCGGACGCTGACGTCGACGGGCACGTCGTTGAGCCGCTCGGTGATCGCCTCGAGCGCCCGCTGCCGCTTGTGCTTCGCGGAGTCCGACAGCTGCGGGGAGGCGGCGTTGTTCAGCGGCGCGGCGAAGGAGGAGAACGGCAGCACCAGCGTGACGTCGGGCTCCCGGGCGCCGACCCGCATGCTGTACGTCGCGACCATGACGGTCTCCGAGCCGGAGGCGGCCTGGGCGAGCTGCGGGTTGTACTCGACGCTGTCGAGCACCGGGGACAGCGGCGTCACCGGGGCGAACGCCTGGCCGAGCTCGTCGAGCAGCCGGTCCAGGAGGTGGCCGGTGATGGCGCTCTCCATGCCGGTCATCGGCCGGTTGGGCTGGTCGCCGGCGCCGGAGCCGCCCAGCATGTGGTCGACCATCGCCATCGCGGTGTCCAGCGGCCACGCCAGCGCGCCCTTGCCGGCCAGCGGCTCGAGGGTGAAGGTCGCGACGAAGTAGGACGACGGCAGCGTCGCGATGTAGTCGTCGTAGGAGAACTGCTCGATCCCGACCAGCTCGACCCGCACCCCGGTGCGGAGCAGCGAGGTCATCGTCGTCGTCGCCTGGCGGGCGAAGGACTCCTGGGTGATCTGCAGGATCCGGACGTGCTCGCGGGAGAGCTTCGTCGGACGACGGAAGTCGTAGGTGCGCGGCTCACGCCGCCGGGAACGGCCCTGTCCCTCGGGGCTCCGGGGGGCAGGCACGCTCGGCGCGTCGGCCACGGTGTCGGACAGGCTCACGCATGTCCTCATCGGCGGAGGGTCGGCCGACCCTGACCGCCGGGCACCAGCCGGTGCGGGGAACCCGGCACCGGCTGGTGCAGCTGCGCCTGGTGCGGCGCACGTGACGTGCTGGAGCGGCCCCCGTGCAGGGTCCCGGCGCGAGCCTGCGAGTGCCGGGGGGCACGGGGGTGCTTCGTCTACTGGGTGACGTACTCGGTGTAGCGGACCTCGTAGACCTCACCGTGGTAGGCCTCGATGATCGAGTGCTCCAGGGCCTCCTTCAGCGCCTCGCGGTTGGTCTGGACGTCGGCCAGCGCCGCACCGGAGAACTGGGTGATCGCGATGTCGAGCGCCTTGGTGCCGTCCGGCTCGGCGGCGGCACCGTGGCCACCGCCGGCGTGCAGGTCGTAGAGGGCCGACATCTGCAGGGCCATGCCGAGCTTGAGGTAGCTGCCGCCGGCCAGGTTGATGGCCACCGGCTCGATGCTCAGCACGACGGTGCCGGTCTCCGTGGCCGGGTCGGCGGCCGCCTCCCCGCTGCCGCTGAAGAGGAAGAAGTACGCACCTCCACCGATCACCAGCACGGCCGCGAGGGCGATGATCAGCAGCTTCTTCTTGCCGCCCTTCGCGCCCTCCTCGTCCTCGGGCGCGTCCTTCTTCTTGTCCTTGCTCATCCGTGGCCTCCCTCGGAGTGGCTGTCGGTGGTCGGGGTCGTGGGGGTGGTCGGGGCGCCGGCGGCGGGCGCCTGGGCGGCGGCCTCCAGGCCGGGCAGCAGCGCGTTCGCCTCGGCCGAGGCCGCGGAGAGCAGGATGATGTCGACCCGGCGGTTGACGGTGGCGAAGCTGGGGTCGCTGTCGGGCACCAGCGGGCGGGTGCTGCCGTAGCCGGCCGCCGACAGCCGCGTCTCGCCGATCCCGTCGACCTCGGTCAGGTGCCGGAGCACCGTCGTCGCCCGGATGGCGGAGAGCTCCCAGTTGGAGGGCCACGGCCCGCCACGGGTCACCGGCAGCGAGTTGGCGTGCCCCTCGACCTCGATCTGGTTGGGCAGGCCGGCCAGGGTGGGCGCGAGCAGGTCCAGCACGGCCGCGCCCTGGGGCTGCAGGACGGCGGACTCCGGCTCGAAGAGCACCGGGTCGGAGACCACGTGCACCACCAGGCCGCGCTCGTCGATGACGAACTGCGCGGCACCGGACTGGCCGGCGGCGGCCAGCGCGGCCTGCAGCGCCCCGCGGGCGGCGGCCAGCTGGTCGTAGGCCGCCTGGGCCTCGGCCGCCGTCTGCTGGGCCAGCTCGGCTGCGTACTGCTCGGCCGCGGCCTTCTCGGCGTCGGTCTGCTCGGTGCCGTCGATGGCGGCCTCGGCGGCCACCTGCACCGGCTTCAGCGGGCTGTCGTTGTCGATCGGCGCGTCGATGGCCGCGCCGTCGTTGAGGATGGTCACCGGGGCGCCCTCGCCGGTCCGGGCGCCCGCGGCGAAGGCGTTGAACTTGGCCAGGTCGATCGAGCTCATCGCGTAGAGCACCACGAACAGCACGAACAGCAGGGTCATCATGTCGAAGCCGGAGACCAGCCACCGTTCGTGGTTCTCGTGCTCCTCGTGCTCCTCGTGCTTCTTGGCCCGGCGGCCACCGTGCCCGCCGTGCCCGCCTCCCTTGCTCATGCCGCCTCGCGCCCCTGCTCACTGGGCGGGATCAGCGAGGTCAGCTTGGCCCGGACGGTGCGCGGGCTGGTGCCGGCCTGGATCTCGGCGATGCCCTCGACGAGCAGCTCCATCTGGGCGGCCTGCAGCGAGCTGATGTAGGTGATCTTGGCGCCCATCGGCAGGAACCAGAAGTTGGCCGCCATGACGCCCCACAGGGTGGCGATGAACGCCGCGGAGACCATCGGGCCCAGCGCCTCGGGGTTGCTGAGGTTGTTCATCACGTTCATCAGGCCGACGATGCAGCCCAGGATGCCGATGGTCGGGGCGTAGCCGCCCATGTTGTTCATGAACTTGGCGGCGACCTTGTCCTCGGCCTTCTTGGCCGAGATCTCGCCCTCGAGGATGCTGCGCAGGTCCTCGGGGTCGGTGCCGTCGATGCTCATCTGCAGACCGCGCTTGAGGAACGGCGACTCGATCTTCTTGACCTCGGCCTCGAGGGCCAGCAGGCCCTCCTTGCGGGCCTTCTCGGCCAGGCTGACCAGGATCTGGATCTGCTCGGTGACCGGCGGGATCTTGGCCGGCAGCATGGCCATCTTGAACCAGTTCGGGATCTTCTTGAGGTCGTTCATCGTCTGGCTGGCCGCCGCCGCACCGAAGGTGGCGATGATGACCAGGACGATCGCCGGGAGGAAGATCAGCGCGGTCGGGGCGACGCCCTCCATGGTCATGAAGACGAACAGGGCGACGATCGAGATCGCGAACCCGATCAGGGTGGCGGGGTCCATGGGTCAGCGCTCCTCTCGGCTCGGGAAGGGCACGACCGAGGCGCGCTCGGGGCCCTGCAGGTCGGTGGTCGCGGGCGGGCGGTGGTCACCGCGGTCCATCTGGAAGGCGACCGCCTGGATGCTCGCCCGGTAGTCGCGGACCTCGCGGACGACCTGGTCGACGGTCTCCAGGACGACGTACTTGGTGTCGTCCCGGAGCGTGACCACGGTGTCGGGGTGGCCCTCCACGCGCTGGATCAGCTCAGCGTTGAGCACGAAGTGCTCACCGTTGAGGCGCGTCAGACGGATCACGGGGGAGCTCCTGGGGTCGGGTACGGCGGTCGCCGGTGCGGGCGTCGTCGCAGCCGCACTGGGTTCATCGGCGCGTCGACGCCGGTGCTTGAGCTCAACGGCCTCCCTCCCGGGGCCCGCCACGGAGGTGCGGGTGGTGGGCCCCGGGAGGGAGGTCGGTCATCAGCGCTTGAGCTGGACCAGGTCCTGGAGGATCTCGTCGGAGGTGGTGATGACGCGGCTGTTGGCCTGGAAGCCGCGCTGGGCGACGATCAGCCCGGTGAACTCCTCGGCCAGGTCGACGTTGGACATCTCCAGCGCGCCGGCCGACAGCGAGCCGCGCCCGCCCGAGCCGGCGGTGCCGACCAGCGGGTTGCCGGAGTTGTCGCCGGCCCGGAACGAGCTGTTGCCGGCCTTCTCCAGGCCACCCGGGTTGGTGAAGGTGGCCAGGGCCAGCTGGCCGATCGACTGCCGCAGCCCGTTGGAGTAGATGCCGACGATCGTGCCGTCGTTGCTCAGCGAGTAGCCCTCGAGCACGCCCATCGCCGAGCCGCTCTCCGCGGTGTTCTTCGCCGCCGCGTCGCTCTTGCCGCCGTACTGGGTCAGCGAGGTCAGGTCGAAGTCGACGGGCTTGGTCCACGCGCCACCGGCGGCGCCGACCGTGTACGTGTCGCCGCTGATCAGCGTGCCGGCCGGCTGGCCGGCGACGGTCCCGTCGGCGAACACCAGGGTGGTGCCGCCCAGCGGCGAGGGCGGCGTCGTGGTGGTGTCGGCGAACTGCAGGCTCCAGCTGTTCTCCGCGACCACCGGGGGGCCGGCGGCGGCCGCGAGCTTGGTCATCGTGACGCTGACCGGGTGGGCGTTGCCCAGGTCGTCGTAGACGTTGACCTGCGAGGTCACCGCGGTGCCGGTGGCGGCCGAGGCGGAGAGGTTGCCGGCGATCGAGGACCCGGTGGTCGCCACCGGGGCGAGCACCTGGCCGGTCGGGATGCGCAGGTCGACGACCGGGCCGTTCATGTCGACGACGCCGGTCGGGCTGGCCATCCAGCCCTGCAGCTTCGCTCCGTCGGGGGTGATCAGGTTGCCCACGCCGTCGGTGTCGAAGGAGCCGGCCCGGGTGTAGAGCTGCTCGTTGCCGACCTTGGTGACGAAGAAGCCGTCGCCGCTGATCATGAAGTCGCTGGCCCGGCCGGTGTTCTGGGTCGAGCCCTGGCCGAAGTTGGTGGTGATGCCGGCGACCTTGACGCCCAGTCCGACCTGCGCCGGGTTGGTGCCGGCGGTGGTGCCGTTGGGCGAGGAGCCGTTGCGCAGCACCTGGCTCAGGGTGTCCTCGAAGACGGTCTGGCTGCCCTTGAAGCCGACGGTGTTGACGTTGGCGATGTTGTTGCCGGCGACGTCGAGCTTGGTCTGGTGGGCGCGGAGGCCGGAGATGGCCGAGAACATGGAACGCAGCATGCGAGGAGCTCCTCGGGTGGGGTGGGGGAGTGCAGGAGTCGGGGGACGCCGGGGTCAGCTGGCGGGGGTGCCCGTGGCCGGGGCGTCGACCTCGGGGAGGGTGATCTCGGTGATGCGGCCGAGCGGGACGGCCTTGTCGCCGACGATCGCGCGGGGCTCGCTGCCGCTGGTGACGACGACCGAGGAGACCGCGCCGGTCACCGTGGTGCCGTCGTCGGCGGTGTACGCGACGTGCTTGCCGACCAGCGCGCCGGCGCTGAGCGATCGCTGCAGGGTGAGCAGCTCGCGGTTCTGCGAGGCGATCTCCTCGAGCTTCTCCACCTGGGTGAAGGTCGCCGTCTGGGCCATGAACTCGCTGCTGCTGGTCGGGTTGCTGGGGTCCTGGTAGCGCATCTGGGCGACCAGGAGCTTGAGGAAGGTGTCCTTGCCCATCTGGTCGTTGCGGGTCGCCGAGGTGGTGGCGGTCGTGGTCGGCGTGCCGACGGTGCCGATCGGGGTGGTCATCGAGCGGTCTCCTGGTCAGACACGGACGTCCACGCCGGCTGACGCGGACTGGTCGGCGGTCAGGGCGGAGCCGCCCTCACCGAGGCGGTCGGGTGCGGCGCCCCAGGTGCGGGGGCGGGGCTCCTGCTGGCCGGGCTGGCCGGAGCCGCCCTGCTGGCCGGCGCGGGCGTCGAGCAGCTGCTGCTGCGCGGTGCGCGAGCCGGGGCCGCCGTCGCGGGTGGAGGTGTCGACCTCGAGCTTGTCGAAGGACAGCCCGGCGGCCTCCAGGTCGCGGCGGAGCTCGGGGAGGGCCTCGCGCAGGGCGTGCCGCCCGGCCTCCTGGGCGCCGTGCAGCACCAGGTCCAGCTTCCCGTCGGTGACGGTCACCGCGACCGTCACCTCGCCGAGGCTCTCCGGCCGCAGGACGACGGTCATGGTCTGGCTGCCGTCCGGGGCGTTGCGCAGCACCGCGATCTGCCGGCCGAGCTGCTCGGCGACCGCGGGCTCGCCGCCGGCCGGTGCGGCTGCGGCGGCTGCGGTCACCGGGGCGCCGGGGGCGGCCGGAGCCGGGCCGGCGAGGGTGAAGACGCTGTCGGTGTCGGCGGCCGCGGGCACCTCGGTCGCGGCCGGCGCGCTCAGCGGGGCGCCGTCGGCCGAGCCGTCGGCCCCGGCGCCGGAGGCGTCCGCCGGCACGGCGGCCGGGAGCAGCAGCGGGACGCCGGCGACCGGGCCGGTGGCCGGGGTGGCCGGCGCCGCGGGGACGGCCGGGGCGGACGCCGGGTCGAGCACGAGGGTGAGCCCGGCGGCGTCGGCCAGCGCGGTCGCAGCCGCGGTGACGGCCGGCGCGGGGGAGGCCTGCTGCGGGGTCACGGCGACGACCGGGGTCTCCGGCAGGAGGCCGGGCAGGACCGGGGTGGCGGCGGTGACCGGTGCGGTGCCGGGCACGGTGGCGGCCGGCGTGCCGGTGCCGGTGACGGCGCCGATCAGCCCGGCTGCCGCCGTGGCGGTGTCGGTGCCCGCGTCGGTGGTCAGCGGGGCGGCGGCGGCCAGCAGCGCCCACAGGCCCGGCGGGACGACGACGGGGGTGGTGGGGGTCGCGGTCGCGGTCACGTCCTCGGCCGGCTCCTCGCTGGTCGTGCCGGGCTCCGGCTTCGCGGCCTCGTCGGCCGGCGCGTCGGTCGCTGGGCGGCGCAGGGCCGACCGGTCGGACGAGCGCTCGACGGCCCGGTCGGCGGCGCGGTCCGCGGCACGGGCGGACCCGCGCCCGGCCACCGGGTCGCTGCCGCGGTCGCGGTCGGCGGCGCGGTCGGGGACGCGGGACGGGGTGCGGCCGCCGGTCAGGGCGTCGTC
This sequence comes from Modestobacter versicolor, assembly GCF_014195485.1. NCBI lineage: Bacteria > Bacillati > Actinomycetota > Actinomycetes > Geodermatophilales > Geodermatophilaceae > Modestobacter > Modestobacter versicolor. The sequence continues at coordinate 2,303,822 of NZ_JACIBU010000001.1, read as the reverse complement.
CAGGGCGCTGGCGAAGGCCGGGCCCCGGTCACCGGCGCCGGGCCGGGAGGGGCTGCCGGTCGAGCGCCCCACCGCCGGCATCACCGGCATCGAGGTGGGAGTCGTCATGAGTAGGCCTCCGCGGCGCTGGTCACCTTCTGGACATAGGACGTGGTCTCGGCGTAGGGCGGCATGCCGCCGTACCGCTGGACCGTGCCGGGCCCGGCGTTGTACGCGGCCAGCGCCAGCTCGGTCGAGCCGAACTGCCGGGTCAGGCTGCTGAGGTAGCGGGCGGCACCGTCGATCGAGGACGCCGGGTCGGTCGGGTCGACGCCCAGGCCCTTCGCGGTGCCGGGCATGAACTGCATGAGGCCGGTCGCGCCCGCGGAGGAGACCGCCGCGCTGTTGAAGCCGGACTCCGTCTTCGCGACCGCGGCGAGCAGCGCCGGGCTGATGCCGTGCTTGGCCCCGGCCTGGCTGAACAGGTCGGCGTAGGGCACCCCGGCCAGGCTGCTGCCGGCGGAGGCCGCGGCGGTGGTGGGCCGCGCGCCGTCGGGCAGGACGCGGCGGATGAGGGTCGGGTTGCCGACGTCCTGCACCTTGACCACCTCGCCCTCCTGCGGGGCGGCGATCATCTTGCCGCCACCGATGTAGAGCCCGACGTGGTCGATGCCGCTCCGGGACGACGAGTTGTCGAAGAACACCAGGTCGCCGGGCTGGGCCTCGGCGAGCGAGGCGACCGGGCGGCCGGCGGTGGCCTGCTGGGACGACGTCCGCGGGATGCTGATGCCCAGGTCGGCGTAGACCCGCTGGGTGAAACCGGAGCAGTCCAGCCCGGTCGCCGGGTCGGTGCCGCCCCACTTGTAGGGCACGCCGAGGTACTTGGTCGCCGCGCCGACGACCTCCGCGCCGGTGCCGGTGGCCGCGAGGCCCGCCGTCGCACTCGTCGCCGAGGTGGGGGTGGTGAGGCCGGCGGCCGACGCGGCGCGCGCCCAGGAGGCGTTGGTCGTGGGAGGCACCATGAAGCGCGCCTGGATCTGCCCGATCCGGCTCTGCACCGCCATCAGTCCGTCCACCTCTGCCCCTCCTCCCTCTCTCGCTTGCTGGCCCCGTGCTGGCGCGTGACCAGGTCGTCGACGACCCGTGCCTCGGCCACGTCCGCGGCCCGGCGCAGGTCTGCCTCGTGCCGCTCCTTCAGGCGCTCGAGGCCCTTGGTGCGCTGCGCGGCGGCGGTCCACCGCTCACGCACCAGCTCGGCCTGCTCGGCCCGGGCGACGGCGAGTGCCCGTGCAGCTGACACATCGGCAGCCGCAGCGGCCGACGCGACCATCGCGGCCACGAAACCGGCTCCGGTGCTCGAGGCAGGGGGGCGGCGGACGGCTAGCGCCTCGGCGTCGCGCTCGGCGCGCTCGTGCGCCTCGGTCGCCTCGCGGGCCGCGGCGGCCGCCGCGAGGGCGGCGGCGCGCTCCTCGTTCCGGCGCACCCGCAGCACCGGTTCCAGCCGGAAGGCCGGCTGCCTCACGCGGCCGTCGCGATCGCGTGCAGGCGCGCGAACGCCTCACCGGGGGTCGTCAGGTCGTCGGTCGACTGCCGCAGGAACGCGTCGATCTGCGGCACCAGGCGGCGGCCGCGGTCGACCAGCGGGTCGCTGCCGGACTGGTAGGCGCCGATCTCGATGAGCTCGCGGACGTCGCGCAGCGCGGCCATCATCCGGCGGACCTCGCGGGCGTCGGTCATCTGCGGTGCGGGCACCACCGCGGTGGCGACCCGGGAGATCGACTCGAGCACGTCGATGGCCGGGAAGTGACCGGCGGTGGCGAGCTTGCGGGTGAGCACCACGTGCCCGTCGAGGATGGAGCGGGCGGTGTCGGCGATCGGCTCGTTGTGGTCGTCGCCGTCCACCAGCACCGTGTAGAGCCCGGTGATCGAGCCGGTGGTCGAGGTGCCCGCCTTCTCCAGCAGCTTGGGCATCATGGCGAACACGCTCGGCGGGTAGCCGCGGGTGGCGGGCGGCTCGCCGGCGGACAACCCCACCTCGCGCTGGGCCATCGCCGTCCGGGTGATCGAGTCCATCATCAGCAGCACGTCGCGGCCCTGGTCGCGGAAGCCCTCGGCGATCCGGGTGGCCACGAAGGCGGCCTTGAGCCGCACCAGCGGCGGCTCGTCGGAGGTGGCGACGACGACGACGGTGTTGGCCATCCCCTCGGGGCCGAGGTCCTCCTCGAGGAACTCGCGGACCTCGCGGCCACGCTCGCCGATCAGCCCGATGACCCGGATGTCGGCGTCGGTGCCGCGGGTGATCTGGCTCAGCAGCGTCGACTTGCCCACGCCGGAGCCGGCGAAGATGCCCAGGCGCTGGCCCCGGCCGACCGGGACGAGGGTGTCCAGGGCGCGGACGCCGGTGGCCAGCTGCCGCTGCACCCGGGCGCGGGTGAGCGCGTTGGGGGTCTCGCTGGTCAGGTCGACGTAGCGCACCTGCGAGCCCAGCGGGGGACCGCCGTCCATCGGCCGGCCCAGGCCGTCGAGCACCCGGCCCAGCAGCGCCTCGCCGACCGGCACCTGCAGCGGCATGCCGGTGGCCCGCACCCGGGCGCCGGCGCGCACGCCGGACAGGTCGCCCAGCGGCATGCAGGTCAGCCGCTCCTTCTGCACCGCCACCACCTCGGCCAGCAGCTGCCGGCTGTCGGTGCTGACGTCGACCAGGTCGCCGACCGCGGCGGAGACGCCCTCGGCGGTCAGCGTGAGGCCCATGGCACCGGTGACGATCCCGGTGAGCTGCGGGCGGGCCGCGGCGCGGGCCCGGTCCAGCAGGTCCCGGGTGTCCAGCGCGGTCACGAGCGGAGCACCGCGCGCACGCGCTCCAGGGCGGCGCCGAGCTGGGCGTCCACGCGCTGGTTGCCCGCCTCGGCCAGGGCCCCGGCGCGCTCGACGGCGTCGTCGCCGACCACGGTGACCGAGGCGGGCAGCTGCGCGAGCGCCTCCGCCGGCACCTCGGCCAGGTCGTCCGGGTGCAACCGGACGACGACCGGCACGTCGCCGGGGCAGAGGGTCAGCGCCCGCTGCAGCGCGTCCAGGCCGGGGGAGGCGGCCATCGCCAGCTCCCGGCCCAGCAGGTCACCGACCAGCACCAGCAGCGAGTCGAGGATGCTGTCGCGCATCTCGTCCACGACCGGTGCGGCGGTGGCGTCCAGCCGCTCGACGGCGGCGCCCATCGCGGCGGTCGCCGAGGCCAGGCGGCGCTCCCAGCGGGCCTGCACGGTGGCGAGCCGCTCCTCGGCGGCCTGCTCGGCGGCGGCGACGACCCGCTCGGCGGCGACCAGGCCCTCGGCGTGGCCGGCCGCCCAGCCCTCGCGGCGGGCCTCCTCGCGGAGCCGGCCGAGCTGCTCGGCGTAGACGTCGCCCAGCCGCAGGCCGGCGCGACCGGCGGCGGCCTCGGCCCGGCTGCTGCCGGTGTCCAGGACGGTGCCGGCCGCCGCGGCAGCGGCCGGCGGGAGGTGCGGTGCCGGGGTGCCGGCGGCCGACCGCGGTGCCGGGGCCGGCGGCGGCGGGGCGGCCACCGGCATCGGGGTCACGACGTCGTCGGCCGGCGAGCGGTCCGACCGGCGGCCCCACACCGGGGCGCTCGCGGCGCGCTGGTAGGGCACGGCGCCGGCGGCGGGTGCCCCGCGCAGCAGCAGGGTCTCCCGGGGGGAGGCGTCAGGCGACGAAGTCATCCTCACCACCCCGCGAGATGGTCAGCGCGCCCTGCTCCTCGAGCGTGCGGATGACCGCGACGACCTTGGCCTGGGCCTCCTCGACGGTGCGGGTGCGCACCGGGCCGAGCAGCTCCATCTCCTCGAGCAGGTTCTCCCCGGCGCGCTCGGAGAGGTTGCGGACCACCTTGTCCCGGACGTCCTGGCGGACGCCCTTGAGCGCGGTGGCCAGGTCGTTGGCCTCGACGTCGCGCAGCACCAGCTGCAGCGACCGGTCGTCGATGGTGACGATGTCCTCGAAGACGAACATCTGGGAGCGGATCCGCTCGGCGAGCTCGGGGTCGCTGTTCTCCAGCCACTCCAGGATCGAGCGCTCGGTGGGCCGCGAGGAGCGGTTGATGATCTCGACCAGCGTCTCGACGCCGCCGACGGTGGCCATGTCCTGGTAGGCGAGCAGCGAGCCCATCCGGCGGCCCAGCTCCTCCTCCACCATCCGGACCATCTCCGGGGCGGTGCGGTCCATCATCGCGATCCGGTAGGCGACGTCGGCCTGCTGGTCCGGCGGGAAGCCCGACAGCACCTCGGCCGACTGCGGCGCGGGCAGGTGGGCGAGCACCAGCGCGACGACCTGCGGGTGCTCGTCCTTGAGGAAGGTGACCAGCTGCCGGACGTCGCTGTTGCGCAGCGAGGCGAAGGGCAGCTCGGTGTAGACGACGTTGAGCCGGGACAGGATGCCGTCGGCGCGCTCCTCGCCCAGGCCGGCGGCGAGCACCTCGCGGGCGAACTCCACACCGCCGGTGCCGACGAAGCGCCGGGCGTTCATCAGCGCGTGGAACTCGGTGAGCACGTCGTCGACGTCGCCGCCGTCCACGTTCTCCAAGCGCATGAGCTCACCGGTCAGCTTCTCCACCTCGGAGGGGCGCAGCTGCGCGAGCACGGCGCCGGCCTCCTCCTTGGAGAGCTGGGCGAGGAGCACCGCGGCCTTGCGGATGCCGGGGAGCTCCTTGCGCGGGACGGCGACCTGCGCCGACCGCTGGGCCGGCACACCGACGAGCTGCTCGACGCTGGCGATGCTCACTGTTCGTTCTCCTCGTCCTCGGACGCCACCGGCGCCCAGCTACTCCATCGGCAGTCCGGGGCCGCACCCGGCAGGGTGCGGCCCCGGGGTGCCGGACTCACGTGCGGTGCGGGCGCCAGGGCCCGCCGGTCACTTGGACTCCGCGAACCAGCCGCGCAGCATGGTGGCGACCTCGTCGGGGCGCTCGCTGACCATCTCGGAGATCTCGCCGCGCACCCGCTCGCGCTTGGCCGACTCGAGCTTGGCCTGGCGGTCGTCGAGCTCCGGGTCGCGGACGCTCTCCACCTGGATCCGCTCGTACTCGACCGGCTCGTCGTCCTCGAGCTCCTCGTACTCCTCGCGGCCGCGCCGGGAGCGCAGCCAGACGATCAGCACGAGCAGGGCGATGCCGAGCGCGATGCCACCGGTCTTGATCATCGACCACATCTGGGCGGTCTTCTCGGCCTCCTCGGCCGCCTTGAGCTCCGCGGCGGCCTGCTCGGCGGCGGTGGTGTCGAAGGCCATCGAGGCGACGGTGATGGCGTCGCCGCGGGCGACGTCCAGGCCGACCGCGTTGCCGACCAGCGCCTGGATCTGCTGCTGGTTGAGCGCGCCGGCGCTGGCGTCGTCCATGACCACGGAGACGGTCAGCCGGTTGATCGCACCCGGTGCACCCTGCACGACCTCGACCGTCTTGCCGACGGCGTTGTTCGACGTGGTCGAGTTCTTGTCGTAGCTGGAGTCCCCGGACCCGGTGGTCGCGGTGTCCTCCGCGCCGAGCACGCCGCCGACGGCCGAGCCGGTGCCGGTGTAGGTCTCGGTGGTGGTCGTCTCCGACAGCGCCGGGGTGCCCTCGTTGTAGGTGTAGCTCTCGCTGGTGGTGTCGCGCTGGGAGAAGTCCAGGTCGGCCCGCACGGAGACCTTGGCGTTGCCGGGGCCCGCGACGGTGTCCAGGATCGACTGCGCGTTGGCCGCCAGCCGGGCCTCGTACTCCTGCTCCTGCTGCGACTGGGCGTCGGTGGCCGCACCGGACACGCCCTCGCCGGCCGCGGAGAGCACGGCGCCGGTGGAGTCGGCCACGGTCACGTCGGCCGGGTCCATCTTCTCGATGCTGGAGGAGACCAGGTGGGTGACCGCCTGCACCTGCTCGCCGCCGAGCGAGGTGCCCGGGGCCAGGTCCAGCAGCACCGAGGCGGTCGGCTTGCCCTCGTCGGTGGCGAACACCTCGTCCTTGGGCAGCGCGATGTGGACGACGGCGGCGTTGACGCCGTCCAGCGCCTTGAGGGTGTTGGCCAGCTCGCCCTCCAGCGCCCGCTGGTAGGACACCTGCTGCTGGAACTCGCTGGTGGTGATGCCCTGCTCGTCGAGCAGCGCGTACCCGGACTCGTTGCCGGCCGGCAGGCCCTTGCCGCTCATCGCCAGGCGCAGGTCGTAGACCCGCTCGTTGGCGACCATGATCGTCTGGCCGCCGTCGGCGAGGGTGTAGCTCACGCCCTCGGCGTTGAGCTCCTCGACGATCGCCGAGGCGTCGGCGGAGGCCAGGTTGCTGAACAGCGGCGTCATCGTCGGCGCGGTGATCCAGCGGGTGAACATGAAGCCCCCGAGGACCAGCCCGGCGAGGAGCAGGCCGATGACGATCTTCTGGCCGAGGCTGATCGTCGACAGGAGGGTCTTGACCCGGTTCAGCGGGCCGGCGAGGGCTGCGGGCATCAGATCGGCATCCTCATGATCTCGGTGAAGGCCTGGACCGCCGAGTTCTTGAGGGTGACCACGGTGTCGGTGGCCAGCCGGGCCTCAGCGCTGGCGATCATGTAGTCGTGGGCGTCCTGCAGGTCGCCGGTGGCCGCCTGGAGGGCGAGGGAGTCGGCGGTGCCCTGCACGGCGTTGAGACCGTCGATCTGGCCGGTGAGGATCGCGGCGAAGCCGCCGTCGCCGGAGACCGACGGGACCGCCGAGGCGTTGGCGGCGCCGGCGACACCGGCGACGTCGGTGACCCCGGCGATGCCCGCGCTGGGCATGCCGAAGGAGATGCCGCTGATCGGCGAGGTCATGGTCAGCCCTTCCCGAGCTGGAGGGCCTGCTGGTAGGCCTCGGTGGCTGCTCTGATGGTCGAGAGGTTGGCCTGGTAGCCGCGCTGCGCCATGAGCAGCTGGGTCATCTGGTCGCCCAGGTCGATGTCGGGGTAGCGGACGTACCCCTCGTCGTCGGCGAGCGCGTTGTCCGGCTCGTAGACCATCCGGCCCTCGGCGCTGCCCAGTTCGTTGCGGGCGACCCGCACCCCGCCCTGGCCGGAGCCGTACTGGACGGCCTCGGCGACGATCATGCGTTCCTGGAACGCGTCCTCGCCGGGGGCGGCGACGGTGTTGATGTTGGCGATGTTGTCCGAGACGGCGTCCATCCACTTGCGGTGGACGAACAGCGAGGACCCACCGATGCGCAGCGTGTCGAAGGTGCTCATGGTCACTGCGTCCGCAGGGCAGAGCGCAGCAGCGAGTACTTGCCGTCGAGGGCGCTGATCGCCAGCTGGTACCGCAGGCCGGTCTCGGTCTGGATGATCGTCTCGGTGTCCAGGTTGACGTTGTTGCCGTCGGTCCGGGTCGGGTCCATCGAGCGGGTGACCGCGCGCTGGCCGACCGCGGGCACCTGGCCGTTGGCGATCTCGGACTCCAGCGTCGACTCGAAGTCGACCCGGCCGGCGAGGAAGCCCGGCGTCTGGACGTTGGCGATGTTGTCGGCGGTGACCCGCTGACGCTGCTGCAGACCGGTCAGGGACGCGTGCAGCGCCGTCATGGTCGAGTCGGTGATCACCGGACGCTCGGCAGGGAGCGACGGAGCACGTGTACCTCCGGGGACGGCGGGGCGCACCCCCAGGGGAACCTGGGAGTGTGAGGGGCCGCCGATCCGTGGCGAGATGGTGCGTTCCGTGCAGGCATGTCATCGGCACCCGGCGGTCCGATCATGACCATCTGCACCCGAACGTGCGCACGAGGTCACACAACGCAATCGTCCCCGGGTCGAAGCGGGGGCTTCGACCCGGGGACGGGGGACTGCGGGGTGAGGCCAGTCACAGGGCCCGGTCGATGAACGAGGCGACCGGCCTGGTGGGCGCGTAGGACATCCGGGCGGCGACGTCGCGCTGCTTCTGGCTCTGGGTGATCTTCTCGACCAGCGCCTCGGCGACGGCCAGCTGGTGCTGGAGCAACCGGGCGGCGCGCTCGCGGAGGTCGTCGGGGAGCGGGCCGAGGTTGCTCGGCGGGATCCAGTCGGTGTGCCGGCGTCCCCAGGCCGCGATCTCCTCGGCCCGGCCGCGGGCCAGGGTCTCCTCGGCCTCGTAGACGTCGCCCTCGAGGGCGTTGAGCACCGCCGGCCAGTTCCGCGCCTCGCCGACCAGGGTGGGGAAGTCCCCGACCCGGTTGCGCGCGGAGCCGCCGGAGGTGCCGCCGCCGGTCATGCCGGGCTCGAGGCGAGGGAGGCAGCAGCCTCCCGCCAGGCGTCACGCAGCGGCTCGACGATCTTGCGGCAGTCGGCCACCCGGCGGAGGTCGCCCTTGGTGATGGCGTGCCCGAGCTCGGAGATCAGCCAGTTGTAGAGCGCGGCCAGCCGGGGAGCGCCGTCCCAGGCGTCGACCTGCAGGCTCTCCAGCAGGCCGAAGACGACGTCCTGGGCGTGGGTGAGCTGGGCGGTGCCGGTCTCGCGGTCGCCCTCGGTCAGCGCCATCTGTGCCCGCTCGAGGTCGAGGGCCAGCCGGTCGTACAGCATGACCAGCAGCCGCTGCGGGGAGGCGGTGGTGACCGTGTCGCCCAGGTAGCGGGCGCGGAGGGAAGCGGTGCTCATCGGTACGGGGCTCCAGGGGAAGACGCGGCAGCGGGGTCAGGACTACTTGGAGGACTTGGACCAGGAGGGCAGCCCGGCGATCTGCGAGCTCAGCCACGAGGCCTGGTTCTGCATCGTGCCGAGCGCCTTCTCCATGGCGGTGAACTGGGCGGTCAGCGAGGACTTGCGGAGCGCCAGCCGGGTGTCCCAGTTGTCGATCCGGGTCTGCAGGTCGGTGGCGAGGGCGTCCTGGCTCTTGGCCAGCAGCACCAGGGAACCGGTGGTGGTGTCCGAGGCGCCCTTGGCCAGCGCCTCCAGCTTCGCCGCGAAGCCGAGGGGGGACGTGACGTCGTCGGCGTTGCCGCTGATCAGGTCCGCGCCCGGCGAGACGATCGTCTTCCGGGTGAGCAGGTCCTTGACCGCGGCGGGGTCGCTGGCCATCTTGGCGGTGAAGGCCGCCGAGTCGAACTCGAGCTTCCCGTCCCTGGTGAGCTTCACGCCGAGGCTGGACGCCGAGACGCCGCCCACGCCGCCGGAGAAGACGTCGAGCACCTTGTTCGCCAGGCTGCGCAGCGTGCTGTCGCCCTTCAGCAGGGCGGCGTCGTTCTCCGGGTCGGTGTAGTCGGTGACCGCCTGCAGCATGTTGTTGGCCGCGTCGACCAGGGCCTTGACCTTGGTGGTGACGCTGCTGGGGTCCTTGGTCACGCCGACCGTGGCCGTCTCGCCGGTCTTGCTGACGGTGATGCTGGTGTCGGCCATCAGACCGGTGAAGGTGTTGGTGTCGCTGGAGACCTCCAGCGCGAGCTCGCCGAGGGTGAGCTTGGCGTCCTGGCCGGTCACCGCGGTCTTCCAGGCGGTGTCGTCGCCGACGACGAAGGAGGCCTTCTCGCCGGTGGCCTTGGCCGTCACCTGGAGGCGGTACTCGCCGTCCTTGACCCGGACGGCGGCGGCGGTGAGGCCCTTGTCGCTGGCGTTGATCGCGGCCACGGCGTCGGCGAGGGTGGCGCCGCCGGCGTTCGTCGTGGGGATCGCGATGGCGGTGGCCGTGCCGCCCTTGGGCGTGAACGTGAACGTGCCGGCACCGAACGCCTGGTCGGTGCCGGTCCAGGCCTGGTCGCTGATCTCAGAGTGCGCCGTGGCCAGCTGCTTGACCGTGAAGGTCACCGACCCGCCGACGGCGGTGGCGCCGGCGCTGGCGGCGACGCTGGCGTTGCTGCTGCTGGCCTTGACCGCCGTCCAGGCGGTGTCCGCGGTGAGCGCGGCCGCGGCGGAGCGCAGCGTCTCGAACCGGGTGTTCACCGCGCGGTAGGCGGTGGCGTCGGACTTGGTGGCGGTCAGCTGGTTCTTGAGCAGGCTCTGCGGGTTCGCCTCGACCTGCATCAGCTGGGTGATCATCGTGCTGTAGTCGATGCCCGAGATCAGGCCGGTGCTCACGCTCATGCCTGCCATGGGGTTCCTCCGGTGCTCGGGACGGTGAGTGCAGCGAGGGGGGAGGCCCGAGGGCCTCCCCCCTCACCGGGTGTTCAGGTGGTGCGGGTGGATCAGCCCAGCAGCTTCAGGATGCCCTGCGGAGCCTGGTTGGCCTGGGCCAGCATCGCGGTGCCGGCCTGGGTCAGGATCTGCGTACGGGTGAAGTTCGTCATCTCCTGGGCCATGTCGGTGTCGCGGATCCGGCTCTCGGACGCCGACAGGTTCTCGACGGCGACGTTGAGGTTGTTGATGGTGTGCTCGAACCGGTTCTGGATGGCACCCAGGTCGGCGCGGGTGGTGGAGACCTGCTTGATCGCCTTGTCGATGTCGTCGATCGCCGCGGAGGCACCGGTGCCCGAGGTGAACGTCGGCGTCGCCTTGGCCAGGCTGGCCGCGGTGGCGTCGATCGCGCCGCCACCATCGGTGTAGCCGGTGACGTTGATCGGGGTGGTGAAGACCAGGTCGGTGTCGTCGGCGCTGACGGCGAACGGCGTGGCGGTGTCGGCCAGGCCGAAGGCGTCGGCGGCGGCCTTGTTCAGCTTGCCCAGCGCCTCGGTGGCGGTGTCGGCGTCGGCGTACTGCACCGAGCCGAGGTCGAAGGTCTTGCCACCGAAGCTCAGCGTGCCGTCCAGCCCGCGGAAGGCCTCCACGGAGTAGGTGCTGCCGCCGCTGGCTGCGGCGAAGTCCCGGGTGGCGTCGGCCTGGTAGAAGGTGATCGCGGCGTTGGCGGTGTCGCTGGCGGCGGTGGTCAGCACCGCGGTGCCGGCCGCCGAGGTGCCGCTGGCACCGGTGGCGTAGGCACCGGTCCCGGTGACGTCGACGCCGTTGACGCCGAGGCCGGCAGCGCCCATGGCCGTGCCGATGTTGACCGCGATGGTCTCACCGGAGTTGGCACCCACCTGGAAGGTGGTGGCGTAGTTGCCGTCGAGCAGCTTCTTGCCGTTGAACGTCGTGGTGTCGGCGATGCGGTTCAGCTCGGACTTGAGCTGGCCGATCTCGGACTGGATGTTCTTCTTGGCGTCGGCGTTCAGCGAGCCCTCGTTGGAGGCCTGCACCGACAGGTCACGCATGCGCTGCAGGATCTTGTGCGTCTCGGTGAGCGCACCTTCAGCGGTCTGCACGACCGAGATGCCGTCCTGGGTGTTGCGGACGGCGACCTTCAGGCCACCGATCTGCGAGCGCAGGCCCTCGGAGATGGCCAGGCCCGCCGCGTCGTCGGCGGCGCGGTTGATGCGGAAGCCGGAGGAGAGCTTCTCCAGCGACTTGCTCATCTGGCTGTCGGTGACCGACAGGTTGCGGTACGAGTTCATCGCCGCGATGTTGTTGTTGACGCTCAGACCCATGGTGATCCTCCTTGGACGGGGCCTACAGGGACATCCGCTGCATCCGTGCTGCGGGGTGTTGCTCTCCCTGTTACGGCTGGGACGAGGCCGGTCTTGACCCGAACGGGCGACTGTTTTTCGGCGCCCGGTCGACCGGAGGACCACGGGCACGCCGGTGAGGGGGAGGCCCCGGGGGCCGTCCCCCTCACCGGGTGTTCAGGTGCTCAGGCGGGTCAGCCCAGCAGGCGGAGGATGCCCTGCGGAGCCTGGTTGGCCTGGGCCAGCATCGCGGTGCCGGCCTGGGTCAGGATCTGCGAACGGGTGAAGTTCGTCATCTCCTGGGCCATGTCGGTGTCGCGGATCCGGCTCTCCGAGGCGGTCAGGTTCTCGACGGCGACGTTGAGGTTGCTGATGGTGTGCTCGAACCGGTTCTGGATGGCACCCAGGTCGGCGCGAGTGGTGGAGACCTGCTTGATCGCCTTGTCGATGTCGTCGATCGCCGCGGAGGCACCGGTGCCCGAGGTGAACGTCGGCGTCGCCTTGGCCAGGCTGGCCGCGGTGGCGTCGATCGCGCCGCCACCATCGGTGTAGCCGGTGACGTTGATCGGGGTGGTGAAGACCAGGTCGGTGTCGTCGGCGCTGACGGCGAACGGCGTGGCGGTGTCGGCCAGGCCGAAGGCGTCGGCGGCGGCCTTGTTCAGCTTGCCCAGCGCCTCGGTGGCGGTGTCGGCGTCGGCGTACTGCACCGAGCCGAGGTCGAAGGTCTTGCCACCGAAGCTCAGCGTGCCGTCCAGCCCGCGGAAGGCCTCCACGGAGTAGGTGCTGCCGCCGCTGGCTGCGGCGAAGTCCCGGGTGGCGTCGGCCTGGTAGAAGGTGATCGCGGCGTTGGCGGTGTCGCTGGCGGCGGTGGTCAGCACCGCGGTGCCGGCCGCCGAGGTGCCGCTGGCACCGGTGGCGTAGGCACCGGTCCCGGTGACGTCGACGCCGTTGACGCCGAGGCCGGCAGCGCCCATGGCCGTGCCGATGTTGACCGCGATGGTCTCACCGGAGTTGGCACCCACCTGGAAGGTGGTGGCGTAGTTGCCGTCGAGCAGCTTCTTGCCGTTGAACGTCGTGGTGTCGGCGATGCGGTTCAGCTCGGACTTGAGCTGGCCGATCTCGGACTGGATGTTCTTCTTGGCGTCGGCGTTCAGCGAGCCCTCGTTGGAGGCCTGCACCGACAGGTCGCGCATGCGCTGCAGGATCTTGTGCGTCTCGGTGAGCGCACCTTCAGCGGTCTGCACGACCGAGACGCCGTCCTGGGTGTTGCGGACGGCGACCTTGAAGCCACCGATCTGCGAGCGCAGGCCCTCGGAGATGGCCAGGCCCGCCGCGTCGTCGGCGGCGCGGTTGATGCGGAAGCCGGAGGAGAGCTTCTCCAGCGACTTGCTCATCTGGCTGTCGGTCGCCGACAGGTTGCGGTACGAGTTCATCGCCGCGATGTTGTTGTTCACGGACAGACCCATGTGTTCCTCCAAGGACGGGGTCCCACCGCATCCGTGCGGTGGGCTCTGGCCCTCTCAACGGCGCCGTCCCAGAGTTCCTTGAGCACTTTCCGGAGAGTCCCTCGTTGGGGGGAGCCCGGTCAGACCAGCAGTTTCAGCACCCCCTGAGGAGCGGCGTGCGCCTGGGCGAGCATCGCGGTGCCGGCCTGGCTAAGGATCTGGGTACGGGTGAAGGCGGTCATCTCGGTGGCCATGTCGGTGTCCCGGATCCGGCTGTCCGAGGCCGCGGTGTTGTCCAGCGCCACCCCGAGCTTGGCGATGTTGTGCTCCAGCCGGTTCTGCACCGCGCCCAGGTCGCCCCGCACCGTCGAGATCCGCTCGATCGCGGCGTCGATCGCGGTGAGCGCCCGGGAGGCACCGCCGGCCGCGGTGAACGTCGGTGTCGACCGGGCCAGGTCGGCGGCCGAAGCGCTCAGCGGGGCCCCGGCGGTGCCGGTGTGCCCGGGCAGCGGCTCGGCCACGGCGAAGGCCAGGGTGCCGGGGGTCGGGCTGCTGAACGGAGGGGAGGTGAGCCCGAGCGCGACGATGGCGGCCCGGTTGAGCTGGGCGAGCAGGTCCGCGGCGTCCCGGGTCCCGTTGCCGTCGGTGTCCGCGGCGGTGTCGTAGCGCACCGAGGCCAGGTCGAAGGACCTGCCGCCGACGCTGATCGTGCCGTCCAGGTCGGTGTACGCCGAGACGCCGCCGGTGCCCCCGCTGAAGCCCGCCGACCCGCCGGCCGCGGCGATCGTGAGCACGGCGGCCGTGCCGGGTGCGGCTGCGGTGGACAGCGTCACCGCGCCGGGGCCGTAGCGGCCGGGCCCGGTGACGTCGATGCCGTCCACGCCCAGCGCCGCTGCGCTCGTGCCGCGACCGAGGTCGACGGCGATCGTGTGGCCGGCGTCGGCGCCCACGTGGAAGACGGTCCGGTACCCGCCGTCGAGCAGCTTCCGCCCGTTGAACGACGTGGTGCCGGCGATCCGGTCCAGCTCGTTGCGCAGCTGCCCGATCTCCGACTGCAGGTTGCCCCGGGCGTCGTCGTCCAGGCTGCCGGCGTTGGCCGCCTGCACCGACAGATCGCGCATCCGGTGCAGGATGCCCTGCGTCTCGGTGAGCGCCCCCTCGGCGGTCTGCAGGACCGAGATGCCGTCCTGGGTGTTGCGCAGCGCGACCCGGAACCCGCCGATCTGAGCCCGCAGCCCCTCCGAGATCGCCAGGTTGGAGGCGTCGTCGGCGGCGCGGTTGATCCGGCTGCCCGAGGACAGTCGTTCCAGTGAGGTGGTGAGCTGCCGATCGGCGATCGACAGGGCGCGCTGGGAGTTCATCCCGGCGACGTTGGTCGTGACGACCAGGCTCATACGGGCCCTCCGTGGACCGTTGGCGGGGACTTCGCCCACCGCGTCCGTGCGGTGGGACCGGTCTCTCCAACGGCTCCAAGAGGCCCGGTGTCAACCCGAACCGGGAAGGAGGCCTCAGGCGGTCTGCGCGGCGGCCTTCCGCTCCGGGAGCTGCCAGCCGTGCCGCGGGCGCGGTCGGGGCTGCGGCACCGGGAACGGCGGGGGGACGGCGGCGGGCACGGGGCTGCGGCCGGCGAGCTGGCGGGCGGCGACCCGGTCGATGTAGGCGCGCTGCTGGTTGCGGGCGCGCACCCCACCGTCGGCCGGCACCGCGGTGCCGTCCCACACCTCGCTCATCGCCGCGTGCAGCAGGGTCAGCGCGCGGGCGCGCATCTGGGAGACCCGGGAGAGCGTGACGCCGAGGGAGTCGGCGATGTCGGTCAGCGACTCGTCGCCGAAGAAGTTGCGCTCCACGACCTCGTCGAGCCGGTCGGGCAGGGCCCGGATCGCCTCGTGCAGGTGCCGGACCCGCTCGCTGCGCAGCAGCGCCCGCTCCGGGGAGTCGCCGGCGTCGGGCAGGTCGAGCGACCCGCCGTCGGCACCCGTCTCGGCGTCGATGCTCACCATCACGGCCCGGTGGACGTCGATCTGGAGCGAGTCGAGCTCCGAGCGCGCGACGCCGAGGCTGGCCGCCAGCTCCTCCTTCGTCGGCGGGCGCCCCAGCGTGATGGTGAGCGCGTCGGTGGCGGCGTCGGTCCGCCGGGCGGCGGCGCGGACCGAGCGGCTGGCCCAGTCACCGGAGCGCAGCTCGTCCAGCACGGCCCCCTGCAGGCGCGGGAGTGCGTAGGTGGCGAAGCTGGCGCCGGCGGTCGGGTCGAACCGGCGGGCGACCTCGACCAGCGCGACGCTCGCGCAGGACAGCAGGTCGTCGCGGCTCACGTGGCTGGGCAGGGAGATGCGGGATGCCACCGCGTTCACCGCGAACTGGGCCAGCGGGAGATGGGTGGTCACCAGCGCGTCGACGTCGGGCTGTCGGCGCTCACTCACGGCGGGGCTCGCTGGGGTCACACCCCCTGTCTCGGCGGGTTCCGGCCCGCACCGGACCGTCGGCGCCGGAGAATCTTCGGCGAGCCCCCTGGGCCTCTCGGCTTGATCGGGCGCCGCGCCGTGCCGATGGGAGATCGACAGCGCTCGCCGGACCCCGGCGGGCCGAGGCCCGCACGACGGGCTGCACACGACGACGGAAAGGCGGCCGGCATGGACCACCAGCACCTGTCGACGTTGCTCTGGCGGGAGCAGGAACTGCTCGACCTCCTGCTGTTCAAGGCCGAGGAGAAGCAGTACCTGATCCTCACCGGCAAGAGCCGGTGGCTGGCTCGGATCGCGCACGAGATCGAGGTGGTCCTGGAGCAGCTGCGCACCCTCGAGGTCGAGCGCGCTGCGGCCACCGAGCAGATCGCCGGTCGCCTCGGGCTCGACGCCAACCCCTCCCTCCGCCAGCTCGCGGACTCCGCGCCGGCGCCGTGGAACGACCTCTACGCCAAGCACCACGAGGCGCTGCTCGTGCTCGTCACCGAGCTGCGCGGCCTCTCCGACGCCAACAAGGAGCTCATCGAGAGCGGCCTGGCCGTCATCAACGACGCCCTGACCTCCTCGCAGCCGGCCGCCACGGCCGGCACCTACACCCAGAGCGGCCGGGCCTCGGGCAACGCCTACCGCTCCGTCACCCTGGACGGTGCCCTGTGAGCTCGACCTTCGGTGGCCTGAACACCGCCCGCACCGCGCTCTGGGCGCAGCAGCGCGGCATGGACGTCACCGGTCAGAACATCGCCAACGTCAACACGGTCGGCTACTCGCGGCAGCGGGCCGAGCTGCAGTCGGTCGGTGGCAACGCCGTCCCGGCGCTGTACGCCATCAGCGACCAGGTCGGCGGGGGGGTCAACGCCGACCAGGTCATCCGGATCCGGGACGCCTTCCTCGAGGGCCGCGCCCAGACCGAGGGCGGGGCGACCGCCCGGCTCACCGTCGCCGACGACACCCTGGCGCAGATCGAGCAGGCGTTCCGAGAGCCGGGGACGACGGGCATCCAGGCCAAGCTGACCGCCGTGTTCTCGGCCTGGAGCGACGTCGCGAACCACCCGAACGACCAGACCACCGACGGCGCGCGCACTGCGGTGCTGCAGTCGACCGCCAGCCTGGTCGCCGAGCTGCGGACCACCAGCACCAACCTGGACAAGCAGTGGACCCAGACGCGGGACAGCCTGACCTCCCTCGCCCAGGACGTGAACGCCAAGGCCGCCTCCATCGCCGGCCTGAACACCGCGATCAAGCGGGCCACCCAGGCCGGCCTGCCGGTGAACGAGCTGGCCGACAAGCGCGACGGGCTGGTGCTCGAGCTGTCGGCCGCCATCGGCGCCACCTCGTCCCCGGGTGACTTCGGCCAGGTGAACGTGGTCGTCGCCGGCTCGACGCTGGTCTCCGGTGGTTCGACCACCGGCCTGAAGGTCCTCGGCAGCCTCGACCTGGCGGGCGCCGGCACCGACAAGCCTCGCTTCGTGACCGACCCGGGCGGCACGCCGGTCGCCGTCGGTGGCACCGCCGGCGGGAAGATCACCGCCCTCACCGACACGATCCCGCGCTTCCAGGGCCAGCTGGACGCCGTCGCCCAGCAGATCGCCGTCGAGTTCAACACCGCCCACCAGGCCGGCTACGACAAGAAGGGCGTCGCCGGCGAGGCGATGTTCGACGACGGTTCCGGCACGCTGCCGGTCAGCACCACGGCCATCACGGCGGGCAACCTCACGCTGCGGATCACCGACCCCGCCAAGCTCGCCGCGGCGGCCGTCGGACCGGGGCCGACCTCGGACGGCAGCAACGCGGCGGCCATCAGCAAGCTGCAGAACGCCAGCGGCGGTGCCGCGACGGTGTACCGGCAGCTGATCGTGTCGCTCGGCGTCGAGGCGTCGGTGGCCACCAGCAGCCTGCAGACCCAGACGGTGATCGCCAGCCAGGTCGACGCCTCCCGCGAGTCGGTCTCCGGGGTGAACCTCGACGAGGAGATGACGAACATGCTGCAGTTCCAGCACGCGTACTCCGCGGCGGCCCGCATGATCACCACGATCGACGAGACCCTCGACGTGCTGATCAACCGCACCGGCCGAGTGGGGCTGTGACCTGATGCGGATCACCCAGCGCTCGGTCGCCACCACCAGCCTGCAGGGGCTGAACCAGAACCTCGCCGCGATCAGCAAACTGCAGCAGCAGCTGACCTCGGGCCGGACGATCAACAAGCCCTCGGACGACCCGACGGGGACGAACGCGGCGATGCAGACCCGGCAGGAGATCGCCGGCGCGACGCAGCACGCGCGCAACATCTCCGACGGGCTCGGCGTCCTGAACATCACCGACTCGACGCTGCAGAACATGATCGCCCAGGTCCACACGGTCAAGGACCGGGCGCTGACCGGGTCCAACGACGGTGCGCTGTCTGAGGCCGCGCGCTCGGCCATCGCGACCGAGGTCCGCGGCATCCGCGAGAGCCTCCTCGGCCTGGCGAACACCCAGGTGCAGGGGCACCCGGTCTTCGGCGGCGTCACCAGCGGCACCACGGCCTACGACCCGGCCACCGGCGCGTACGTCGGGTTCCGGGCGCCCGCCGGACCGCTGGACACGACGGTCATGGTCAACCGGCAGGTCGCCGAGGGCGACACCATCCGGGTGGACATCACCGGGCTGGAGGCGTTCGGGGTCACCAGCGCGGCGGGCGTCACCCCGGTCACCCGGGACCTGTTCCAGATCGTCGGGGACATCGCCGACCACGTGGTCAACGACCCGGCCAAGCTGGCCGCGGACATGACCGCGCTGGACGCCGCGCTCGGCGGCATGCTGAAGGCGGCCACCGACATCGGCACCCGGACCAACCGGATGGAGACGGCCAAGCAGGTCAACGCCGACCTCCAGCTGACGCTCACCAGCAGGTCAGCCGACATCGAGAACGTCGACCTGGCCAAGACGATCATGAACCTGCAGATGCAGCAGACCGGCTACGAGGCGGCCCTGGGGGCCACCGCGAAGGCGATCCAGCCGACGCTGCTGGACTTCCTGCGCTGACCAGCCGGCAGGGGGCCCGATTCCGGGCCCCTCCTGCCGAGAAGGAAGAGCAGGGGCGGGTCCACCCGGGTGGACCCGCACCGGCCCCGCCACCGGGCGGGGCGATGCCACGGACGGCTCACACGAACCCATGGAGGGGTACCAGTGCTCACACTCACCCGCAGCGTCGGCGAGAGCATCCGGATCGGCGAGGACATCGAGGTCTACGTCGTCGAGGTCCGCGGTGGCACCGTGCGGCTGGGCTTCAAGGCCCCCCGCGAGGTGACCATCCACCGCGAGGAGGTCTACCGGCAGATCGCCGAGGCCAACAGCCTCGCTGCCGAGGTGGCTGCCGACGCGCTGGGCGCCTTGGCAGCATTCGCACCAGCGTCCGACCCCGCTCCTCAGCAAGATGTGACAACACCGTGACTGATACGGCTCAATAACCGCTCGACTCGTACGCCTCACTAGTCACAGGACGGCGAGTCTCGCCGTTGGCACCTTCGTTAGTGCGCAAGTCTCTCCCCACAGCGCCACGGTTACAGGGGGAGACGAACATGGAACTCAGCGCACGCGCACTCGAGTCGGCCACCGGTGTGAACCTCCGCGTCGACACGTCCGGCAACGACGAGCTGCAGCACCTCGCGGCCGTCGACGCCCTCGAGCCGGTGTGCCCCGCGTCGGTGTACCCCGAGACCGTCGTCGTCCACGTGCAGCTCCGGCCGCGCCGGTCCTCGACCCGCCGCTGCCTCGCCGCGCTCGCCGCGCTGGCCACCCGGCACGACACCGTCCCCTTCGCCCTCACCGGGCTGAGCGGTGACGACCGGGTGGTCCGCGTGACGGTCGGCGTCGAGCTGGGCCCCCGCGAGCTGATCGCCAAGTTCTCCGACCAGGCCCAGGCCGCCTACGCCTTCGTCGACGGTCTGTTCACCGACCTGTACGACTACATGCCGGTCTACGTCGGCGAGCCCAGCGAGGCCGAGCGCGCCGCTGCCGCCGGTGTCCTCGAGGCCGCCGAGACGCCCCGCCCGCGCACCCCCGCGCCGCGCGTCCCGGCCCCGCGCATCCCCTCGCCGCGCACGCCCTCCGGCGTCGTCCGCGAGACCCCCGTCGCCGCCCTCGTCTGAGGCACCGGCAGCCCGGGTGCCCTGACCCGCAGCTGCCCGCCGGCCCCCCGGCACCCCGCACGCCCACTCCGCCCACCTGCACTTCCCCCAGGAGGACCGGTGTCCGAGAACATCCTCGCCGCCCAGCCCATCGCCCCCGCCGACCAGACCCCGCGCGCTGCCGCCCAGGCCGCCGCCGAGGAGCGCCGCCTCCGCGAGCCGCTCGTGTTCGGGGGCATCCCCGAGGCCGAGGGCTGGACGCTCGCGCCCATCGCCCCGCTGGACCGGGTGCACTTCCGCACCGACCGCGAGCTGCCGCTGGACGCCTTCCGGCGCGCCCTGCCGGCCGGCGTCACGGTCACCTACGACGAGGGCGACGGCCTGTACCGCGTCGACGGCGCGCCGGGCTCGGGCGAGACGCTCGCCGCGCTCGTCCGCGGCTGGTGCGCCGCCGAGGGCTACACCACCGTCGGGCTGCGCCCGGAGGCCGGCGTCCGCCGCCGCGCCCCGCGCGACCTGCCGCCGGCGTTCCTCGCCGACCTGTGCCGGCACTACTGCCGGGTCAGCCTCAAGCGGCTGCAGCGCAACATGTCGACGATCCGGCTGCACCTGCCCGACAACGACGACATCGACCAGCAGGTCGCCGAGTGGGTGCTCAAGGCCGTCTCGCACTACGACGAGTCCAAGGGCGTCCCGTTCGGCGCCTTCCTCGCCACCCAGCTGTCCAAGTGGGTGCACGACCTGGGCCGCAACGCCTACGGGCGCACCGCCGCGGACACGGAGAACAAGCAGCAGAAGGCCATCGCCGCCTTCACCGCCGAGCACCAGCGCCGGCCCAGCGAGAAGGAGCTCGCCGCCTACATGGGGCAGAGCGTCGCCACGCTGCGCCGCAACTCCCAGACCGTCGCGACGCTCAACGGGCTGCGGAACCTGCAGTCGCTGGACGGCGGGGCCGACGCGGTCGAGTTCGTGCTCCCGGACAGCTCCGAGGTGCCCGACGAGATCATGGGCGAGGCGGAGCAGACCCTGCTCTCCCACGCACTGACCGCCGCCTGCGCCCCCGACCCCACCGCCCGCCGCGACCAGCGGGCCGCCCAGCCGAACGTGCTGGGCTGGGCCACCTGGTACCTCACCACCTGGGGCGGGCAGACCAAGACCCAGCTGTCGGCCGACCTGGGCACCTCGGTGCGCAACATGAACGTGCACGCCGACCGCGCCGAGAAGGCCCTCAAGGAGCGGCTCGCCGAGCTCGCCGGCTAGCGGCGGCGGGCCCCCGCAGCGGGGCCGTCCCAGCGCGTCACGAGGCCCGTCCTCCTCCCCGGCACGACCGGGCGAGGAGGGCGGGCCGTCGTCGTCCAGGGGCCGGGGGACGAGCCCACAATTGAGCGCCGCTACGGGTCCACTGGGCCCCCGGCCTGCCGATACCCTCCCTGTGACCGCACCGGACCGCCTCTGCCGCCTCGCGGCGACCGGCCGTCCGACGGGCCCGCGGAGCACCTCCGGCGCCCTCCGCCGGACGGCCCGGGCATGAGCGTCCACGACCCGGCGCAGGCCGTCCTCGTCCCGCACTGGCTCAGCGCCGGTGACCGCCAGGAGGTGGAGCGCGCCGTGCAGGCCGCCCTCGACGGCGCCCCGGTCCACCCGGTCGCCGCCGTGCACCTCGCCGAGGTGCTCACCGAGCTGCACGTGGCCGCGGCACGCGAGGTCGTCTGGCCGGCACCCACCGCGCGCGTCCGCCGGGCCACCGGCTGGGGCGCCGACGTCGTCCCGGTCCGGCTGTCGGCCGTCGAGCTGGCCAGCGTGCTGTCGCTGCCCGGCCTGGCCCCGGTCGCCCGGGAGGCGCTGACTGGGGGACGCAGCGCATGAGCGAGGCGCTCTTCGGCGCCCCGGCCGGGCTGCTCCAGCGGCTGCACCGGTCCGAGGTGCGGGTCCCCGACCTGCGCGCGGCCGTCGACCGGCTGGACCCGGCCGGGCTGGGGCCCGACGTCGAGCTGTCGGTCCTGGACGGCGTGCGCGGCCCGATGCTGGTGCTCGACGACACCGGCCGCCGCACCCGCGTGCTGCTGGGCGAGCTGGCCGTCGAGATGACCCGCGCGCGGGTCGCCGCCACCTCCGACGGGGTGGGCACCGCGCTGACCGCGTGGCTCGCCCGCCGCCCGGTGCCCGACCGCGTCGCCGCCGCCTCGGGCATCGCCGTCCTGGACTGGACCGACACCCGGCAGGCCACGCTGGGCTGGCGCGTCGTCGTCGTGCGGGACGCGCTCGTCGTCCCGTGGCGGCCCTCGCGCACCGCGACCCTGCCCTCGGTGCACCAGACCCGCTCCGCCGCGCTGGGCCGGGCCGCCGTCGTCGAAGGCGAGCTGCAGGTCGAGGGCCCGGTGGGTTTGTGGACCTCCACCGACGCCGCCGGCATCGACAGCGCCGTGCTCGTCCGGCCCGAGGCGCTGCTCGCCCAGCTCGCCCGCCGCGGCCTGCCGCTGCGCGACGCCCACCTGGTGGTCACCCCGCACCGCCCGGTCGCCTGCGCCGAGGCGCCGGTGGCCCGCCGGCTGGTGGCCGAGGCCACCGACGCCTGCGCGACCCTGCCGTGGCGCGCGGTCGCCGACCTCGGCTGGGCCTGACCGCCTGCCTCAGGTGAGGCTGCCGTACTCCCAGTGCCACGGCTCGGGGTTCTGCCCGTCGGCCTGCGCCCAGTCCGGGTGCACCCAGCCGTAGTCGCCGGCGTGGCCCTGCATCCACGCGGTCTGCGCGGTGCCGAACACGTTCACCCCGCCGCACAGGTCGACCGCCAGCGCCCAGCCGTGGTTCGACGTCCCGGGGACGGCGGTGATCCTAGGCTTGCGGTGGTGCGCGTCGACCTGCGCGCTCAGCGAGCGGTAGGAGTCGGTGATGCACAGCGGGGTCCCGAAGGCGGCCGCGTACGCCGCCGACATCGCGTTGTAGGCCGCGGCGGCGTCGCAGCGCAGCCGGTGGCCGCCGCCGATGGAGCACAGCTCCTCGCGGGGGATCTGGCCGTTGGACCAGCCGCCCCAGGCGCCGCTGACCGGGCCGGCGGTGGTGCCGGGCGCGGGGAGCGGGGCGCTGCAGGTCGGCGGCACGCCGGTGGCGGCGGCCGGGGGAGCGGCCGGTGACGCCGGGGGCACGGTGACCCGGACGGCGGCGCTCAGGTCGACCACGTCGCGGACGGCGACCTGCCAGCGGTCGGCCGACGCGGACAGCACGCTGCTGCCGCCGAGGTAGAGGCCGACGTCGTCCAGGCCGGTGCGCGGGTCGGTGCTGAACACCAGGTCGCCCACCTGCAGCTGGCCGACCGGGACCGGGGTCCCCTGCGCCCACTGCTGGGCCAGGTCGCTGGTCAGGCCGATGCCGGCCTGGGTCCAGACGGTCGAGGTCAGCCCGGCGCAGCTGTAGCCGTCAGGGCCGTCCCGGTCGACCAGGTAGGGCTTGCCCAGCTGGGAGAAGGCGGCGCTGACCGCGGCGACGGTCTCGGCGGGGAGCACGGTGAGCAGCCGCCCGCCGGCGAAGGCGGTGGCCACGCCGGCGATCGGCGTGCCGGTGCCGTCGCGCAGCGGGGCCAGGCCCTCGGGGAGCGCGCCGGCGTCCAGCAGCGCGGCCGCGGGCGGCGGGGTGATGCCGGCGGCGGAGAGCAGGCCGAGGTAGCCCTGCCAGTCGGCCAGCGCCGCGCTGTTGCGCTCCTGCTGGGCCGTCGCGGTCGGGCTGGTGCCCAGGGCGGCCCACTGGGCGCTGACCGTCGGGTCGAGGGTCGCGACCAGGCCGCGCACCTCCACCAGGACGGCGGCGGCCTCGGCGCGCGCTGCGGCGGCCGCGGACTCGGCGTCCCGGGCGGCGTCGGTGAACTGCGCGGCCCGGACCGCGGCCGTGGCGGTGCGAGCCACCTGGGCGTCCTGCGCCCGGGTCAGCTGCTCGGCGAGGCCCTGGGCGTGCAGCACGTCGGTGGTCGAGCCGGGGGAGCGGACGGAGAGCTGGGCCAGCGGCCAGCGCTCGTCGGCGGTGCGCCGGTAGGCGGCGTCGGCGTAGGCGCCGACGGTGGCCCGGTCGGCGCTCACCGCGGCGACCGCGGTGGCCCCGGCGTCCCGCGCCTGCTGCGCCTGGGTCTGGAAGGCGGTCGCCTCGGCGAGCGCGGCGCGGTAGCGGGTGGTGGCGGCGGCCAGCGTGGCGGCGGTGGTCTGCGCCTGGCCGGTGGCATCGGTCGGCTGCGGGACCTGGCCGGCCTCCGTCGGCGGCTGCGCGAAGGCGGCCAGCACGGTGATGATCGCCAGCGTCGAGCTGCCCAGGACGGCGAGCCGCCGTCCCCAGTGCCGGAGGACGCCGGGCGTGCGGGTGCGCGGGGCCGGGCGGCCCTTCCGGGGCGCCGGACGGCGGCCGTTCGCCGGTGGGCGGGGGCGCGCGGTGGACGTGCTGCGGCCGGCCGCGGGACGACGGGCCGGCGGCGTCGCACCGGTCCGGGTGCGGGGACGGGGCCGGGGCGCAGTGCTCTGCGCGCGTGGTGCCGGCACCGTGGTCCCCCCTGGCTCGTCGCTCGGATCGGTCCGGACGCCTGGTGGCGGCCGGTGTCCTGATCCCATCGACGTGCCCGGGGGGCCGGTGTAGGTCCGTCACCGGTTCGGGGGGTGTGCCTCACCCCATCGGGGGGAGGCGGGTGCGGACACGACGAGGCCCCGCCGTCCGGGTGGACGGCGGGGCCTCGTGACTTGCTGGAACGGCCCCGCTGCAGGGGCCCGCCGCGAGCTCGCGAGCGGTGGGGGGCAGCGGGGTCCTTCGTCTAGCGCTGGTCGAGCTCCACGAACGCGCGCTCGGTCTCGCCGGTGTAGACCTGCCGCGGGCGGCCGATCTTGGTGGCCGGGTCCTCGATCATCTCGCGCCACTGCGCGATCCAGCCGGGGAGCCGGCCGAGGGCGAACAGGACCGTGAACATCTTGGTCGGGAAGCCCATCGCCCGGTAGATGAGCCCGGTGTAGAAGTCGACGTTCGGGTAGAGCTTGCGCTGGATGAAGTAGTCGTCGGAGAGGGCGATCTCCTCCAGCCGGCGGGCCAGGTCCAGCAGCTCGTTGTTGCCGCCGAGCTTGTTGAGCACCGTGTCGGCCGTGCTCTTCACCAGCGCGGCGCGCGGGTCGTAGTTCTTGTAGACCCGGTGGCCGAAGCCCATCAGCTTGACGCCGGGCTCCTTGTCCTTGACCCGGGCCACGAAGCGGTCGATGTCGCCGCCGTCGCGCTTGATCGCCTCGAGCATCTCCAGCACCGACTGGTTCGCCCCGCCGTGCAGCGGGCCGAACAGCGCGTTGATGCCGGCGGACACCGAGGCGAACAGGTTGGCGTGCGAGGAGCCGACCAGCCGCACCGTGGAGGTGGAGCAGTTCTGCTCGTGGTCGGCGTGCAGGACGAAGAGCATGTCCAGCGCCTTGACCAGCTCCGGGTCGGCCTCGTACGGCTCGGCCGGGAACCCGAAGGTCATCCGGAGGAAGTTCTCCACCAGGCCCAGCGAGTTGTCCGGGTAGAGGAACGGCTGGCCGACGGACTTCTTGTAGGCGTAGGCCGCGATCGTGGGGAGCTTCGCCAGCAGCCGCAGCGTGGAGATCTCCACCTGGCGCTGGTCGAAGGGGTCCAGCGAGTCCTGGTAGAAGGTCGACAGGGCGCTGACCGCCGAGGAGAGCACCGGCATGGGGTGCGCGTCGCTCGGGAAGCCCTTGAAGAACTGCTTCAGGTCCTCGTGCAGCAGCGTGTGCCGACGGATCCCCTGGTCGAAGGCGGCCAGCTGGTCGGCGGTGGGCAGCTCGCCGTGGATCAGCAGGTAGGAGACCTCGAGGAAGCTGGCCTTGCCGGCCAGCTGGTCGATCGGGTACCCGCGGTAGCGCAGGATGCCCTGGTCGCCGTCGATGTAGGTGATCGCCGAGGTGCAGGACGCGGTGTTGACGAACCCGATGTCCAGGGCCACCTGACCGGTGGTGGCCAGCAGTTTGCTGGTGTCGATGCCCTGGGACCCCTCGGTCGAGGGGATGACCCGCAGCGGCAGTTCGCCGCCCGGCCAGCGCAGGGCCACGTCTGGGGTGCTCGCTGTCTCGCTCATCAGCTCAGCACGCTACTGCGTTCGGCCACGGATCTGCGCGTCGGCTCGACCGTCCATGTCGCCTGGGCGTGGTCCTGGTGCCAGCGGGCACCGCGCCGGACGACGGCCAGCCACGGTCCGCGCAGCAGCGTCGCGGGCGGTCCGTCGGTCGGCACCAGCTCCAGGTCCACGTCCGGGCCCTGGGCCAGCGCCCGCTCGACCAGCAGCGTGGCCCGCTCCACCTGGTCGCTGCGGACCGCGATCAGCAGCCGTTCCGCGACCTGCGCCTGGCGGATCTCCCGGAGCGCCTGGACGGTGGCCGCGACCTCCGCCTCCTCCAGCGCCGGGAAGGCCAGGGCGAAGGGGTGGACCCGGGTCCACACGTCGAGCTCCTGCGTGAACCGGTCGAGGACGGGCCGGGCGTGGGCGCGCTCGGTGAGCTGCCGGGTGGGGTCGGGCGGGGACGTGGTGGCGAGCTCGGTCAGCCGGGCGATGGAGAGGTGGACGGCCTCCAGGGCGGCCCCGTAGTCGGGGGTGTCGACGAGCTGGGCCACGCGGTTGGCGGCGGTCAACAGCGCGCGCGCCTGCGCCCGGTGCTCCTCGCCGTCCTCACGGAGGAAGCCGTTCCGGGCCCCCCAGTCGACCAGCCGCGACCAGTCGCGCTCCGCACGGCCGACGTACCGGGGGTTGTGCGAGTTCTGGCCCGGGTGCCAACGGAAGCGGCTGAGCGTCTCCGGCGTGTACCAGGCCGAGCCCACCGCCAGCAGGCCGAGCCACAGCTGGACGTCGTTGAGCACGTCGACGGTGCGTCCGTCGACCATCCACAGGTCCTCGGGCCGGACGTCGTCCCGGCGGAAGAGGACCGTGGTCGGCTCCCCGATGACGTTGGTGCACGTGCGGAGCACGTGGCTGCCCAGCTTCCGGGCGTCCAGGATCATCGGCCGGTCCTGCAGCTTGGGGAACTCGTGACCGGCCACCCGGCGTCCGTCCTGGTCGATGAGGGCACGGTGGGAGAAGGCCATCGCGACCTCGGGCGAGGACTGCATCCCCCGGACGAGGACGCGGACGCAGTCGGTCGCGAGCACGTCGTCGTGCATCAGGTACTTGACGTACTCGCCCCGCGCCTCGGCGAGCAGGCGCCGGGGGTTCTCCAGGGCGCCGACGTTGGTCTCGTGCCGGATGACCCGGACCCGGGGGTCGGACGCGGCGACGGAGGCGAGGATCTCCGGGGTGCTGTCGGTCGAGCCGTCGTCGCCGACGAGCACCTCGATCGTCCGGTGGCTCTGGGTGAGCGCGGACCGCAGCGCAGCGCGGATGAACCGCTCGCCGTTGTAGGTCGGGACCAGGATGCTGACCAAGGGCTCGCGGGCCGGGGCGGGTGCCCGGTCGCGTCGGTCCGCCACGGCCGCCCGCGTGGCCTCGATGACGGCCCGCCGGCTCGACAGCTGCGCGTCGACGCCGTACGCCCGGCGCGTCGTCCGCAGGCCGGCCTGCCCGACGCGGCGCACGCCGTCGGGCTCACCGAGCATGGCCAGGACCCGCTGCACCACGTCGGTGGCGTCCGCCCGCGGCATGTGGATGTCCTGGCCGTCGGTGTAGAGGCGGTTCTGGTCCATGGGGTCGGTGGCGACCAGGGCCACGCCGCAGAGCGCTGCCTCCACGCACGACCCGGTGGGGAACCCGTCGAAGCTGCCGGGGGCGAGCCGACCGGGGGCCGTCGGGGAGACGATGACGTCCATGCCCAGGTAGAACTCGCGCAGCTGCGGTGTGCTCAGCACCGGCGCGAACGTCAGGTCGAGGTCCGCGAACTCGGCGCCGACGTCGGCCCGGCCGAACCCGCCGACGACGTGGCCGCGGACGGGGACGCCGGTCTCGCGGAGCAGGCTCAGCGACTGCAGGAACACCGGCCAGCCCTTGTCGGAGCCGTCGGCGGTGTAGCGGTGCGCCACGAAGCAGACGTCCAGGTGCTCCTTGCCGCTGCCGAAGTAGTCGGTGCGCAGGCCTGGGCCGGGGGTGAGGTAGCTCGGGTTGACGGTGACGCCGAGCACCTCGGTGACCGGCACGGCTCCGCCGCCCGTGGTGCGCACGAGCTCGGTGACCAGCGGCTGGGTCGTGATCACGTGCTGGAGCTGCGGAGAGGCGAGCACCCGCCGCAGCTTCCGCTCCGTCACGGGCTCGCCGAGGTTGAGGCCGCCCCCCGGGTACAGGGTCAGGACGAACGGGAGCTCGTTGCGCTCCAGGTCGGCCAGGAAGCGTGCCGCGTTGTTCAGGAACATCACCGAGGCGCACTCGAAGCCGGCGAGCCGGCGCGGGTCGTACGCCGAGATCTGCCGCGACGTCTCCGGGTGGAGGAGCGCGTACTCGGCGACGAGCGGCTCGAGCGGCTGGGCCGTCGTCATCACCTCGCTGACGACGCCGTGGCGCAGCATCCAGTCGTACTCCGCGATGCGGAAGCCGGTCCCCTTCGTCGGGAAGTGGTCGTCGATGACGACGACCCCCCGGCGCCGACCCGAGGGCGCCCCGTCCTGCGCAGCGTGGTCGTGCCGGGTCGGCACGCCGGTCCGGGCGCCGGGCGGCAGGAGCACGCCCACGTTCCCGTGCTCGGCCATCGCCTCGTCGACCAGCCGGCGGTGGTCCGCGGTCTCGAAGACCGCAGGGTCCAGCCGCTCGAGCAGCTCGGCCCGGTAGACGGCGGGGCCCAGCGCGCGCTCCCCGGCGGCCAGCAGGTCCGCGCGGGTCAGCTCGACGTGGCTGCCGCCGGCGGGTGCCGGAGCACCGGTGCGGACGGCGGCCATGGACAGCTCCGGGTGCTCGTCCAGGAGGCGCACCTGCAGCCGGAGCTCGTCGGCAGAGGACCACTCGTCGTGCCCCTCGAGCACGGCGACGTACCGACCCCGGCAGGCGGCGATCCCGCGGTGGCGGTTCAGGGGGGCGCCGAGACGCACCTCGCCGCCGAGGACGCGCACCTCCAGCTCCACCCGCTCCGACCACGCCGCGACGACCGCCGGCGTCCGGTCGCCGGAGTGGTCGTCGGCGACGACCACCTCGACGGCCTCGTCGAGCACCTGGCTCTCGATCGAGGTGAGGGCCCGTTCGACGACCCGCTCGTGGTCGTCGGTGACCAGCAGCACGCTCACTCGGGGATCGGTCATGCTCGGGGGTCGCCTTTCGAGGGGACGGGGCGGGCGAAGACGTTGACCTGACCGTGGTGGCCGGCGGGCAGCGGGAACGGCAGGACGCGGCCGTCGCTCTCGCTGAGCGCGGTGAACTCGAAGTCGCCGGCGCCGCTCAGCAGCGCGATCGACTCCTCCTGCGTCCAGCCGTGGTCGGCGGCGGCCGCCGGCGTGTACTCGTAGACCACCGTGGGTCGGGCCGCGGCGATGAACTCCAGGGCGCCGCGGAGCACGCTCGGCTCGTGGCCCTCGACGTCGATCTTGACGAGGGAGACGTCGGGGAGCTCGCCGGCCGCGTGCAGGGTGTCCAGCCGGACGGCCGGCACGGTGACCTGCTGCCACTCGTTGAGCAGGCCGAAGGCGTGCCGTCGCGCGGAGGCGATGGCGCTGTTGCCCGGCGTCGCGTGGAAGAGGAGCACCCCGTCGCTGTCGCTCGCCGCGGCGTTGAAGAGGGTCACGTTGGCCGCGTCGTTGAGCGCGACCGTCGACGCGGCCAGCCGCAGGGTCTCCGGTGACGGTTCGAAGCCGAAGACCTGCCAGGTCGGCGCCAGGTGCGCGGCCATGCTGGCCGCGACCACGCCGATGTTGGTGCCGACGTCGACGACGTTCCCCGGACGCCGGGAGAGCTCCTGGAGGAGCGCGTCGATGAGGATGCTGTTGCACCCCGGGTCGACCGCGTGCAGGGCCGACGGCCAGTCGCGGGCATCGCCCAGGTACTGGATGCCCCTGGCGAGGGTGCCGGTGAAGTACGGCCGCTCGGCGGGGACGGCGGCTCGGTGCCGCTCGAAGTCGTTGATGAAGGTCTGGTCCAGCCGGGACACCAGGCCGGTCCGGCTCCCCGACCGCTCGAACTCCGCCTCGACGAGGGCGGCCCACCGGGCGCTGGGGTCACCGATCTGCTCCTGCACCCCGGCGAGCACCTCCCGGCACTCCGGGAGACGGAGGCGGGTCAGGGCGGGCGGCTCCGGAGCCGCCGGGGCGGGAGTGGCCGGGGCGGGGGTGGCCTCGTCGCCGAGGTCGAACGCCCACGTCGCCAGCGCACGCCCCTCGTGCCAGTGGTCCCCGCGGCGTGCCACCGCCAGCCAGGGGTCCGCGAACAGCATCGCCGGGTCCTCGGCGGGCACCAGCTCCACGTCGATGTCCGGTCCGGCAGCCAGGGCCGTCTCCAGCAGCGGGACGGCCCGCTCCAGGTCGGCCGGCGGGACGGCCACCACGGCCAGCCGGGCGACCCCGGCGGCCAGGATCTCGCGGAACGCCTGCACGGTCGCGTCGACCTCGGCCGGCTCGAGCGCGGGCACGGCCAGGGCCACCGGGTACTCCCGGGTCCACACGTCGAGCTCCTGGGCGAGCCGCTCCTCGGCGAGCGCGCCGTGGGCCCGCTCCGGCAGCCCGGCGGACGGGCTCGCCGGCGCCGGCCGGGTCAGCTCCACGAGGGCGGCCGTGGACAGGAACGCCGCCTCGAGCGCCGCACCGTGCTCCGCGGTGCCGATCAGCTGGTCGAGGCGGCGGGCCGCCTGCAGCAGCGCGGTGGCCTGGGCCCGCCGGTGCTGCCCCTCGCCGGCGAGGAACCCGTGGCGGGCGCCCCAGTCGACCAGCCGGGACCAGTCCCGTTCGGCCCGGCCGAGGTCCCGGGGGCCGTGGGGGTCCTGCCCGCGGTGCTGGCGCGAGCGGCTCAGCGGGCGCGGGCTGTAGAACGCCGGGCCCCGGGCGAGCAGCTGCAGCCACAACTGGACGTCGTCGAGGACGTCGACGGGGCGCCCGTCGACCAGCCCCAGGTCATCCGGTGCGACGTCCGCGCGGCGGAACAGCACCGCGGTCGACTCGCCGATCACGTTGTCGCAGCTGACCAGCACGTGGTCGCCCAGCTCCCGGCCGTCGACGAGCCCGGGTCGGTCGCGCAGCTGGGGGAACTCGTGGCCGGGCACGGGCTTGCCGTGCTCGTCGACGAGCACCCGGTGGGAGAAGGCCATCGTGGCGTCGGGGTGCTGCTGCAGGCCGCGGACCAGGTCCCGCACGCAGTCGGTGGCCAGCACGTCGTCGGGCAGCAGGTACGTGACGTGCTCCCCCCGCGCCTGGGCCAGCAGCCGGCGGGAGCCCTCCCGCGGGCCGACGGCGGGGTCGGACCGCAGCACCCGCACCCGCGGGTCCTCGGCGGCGACCGCGGCCAGCAGCTGCGCGGTGCCGTCGGTCGACCCGTCGTCACCGACCAGCACCTCGATGTCGCGGTGGGACTGCCCCAGCGCCGACCGCAGCGCCGCGCGCAGGAACCGCGCACCGTCGTACGTCGGCAGCAGGACGCTGACCAGGGGATCTGTCACGAGCAGGGCTTCTTCCTCGTCGCGCGGCCGGTGCAGCCGGGTCGGTGGTGGTGGTCGGTCGGCCACGGCCACGGGGAGTGCTCCCGGGCGGGGGGAGGACCGGCCACGGTGTGCCCATACCCTCTCGGCAGGGTGGGCGACGATCGGACGACCGTGGGGTGGCAGTGCAGCGACTGGTCGTGATGGGTGCCGGCGGGCACGCGCGCGAGGTGCTCGACGTCCTGGAGTCCCTCCCCGACGGGCAGGCGCCGGGTCGGACCACCGTCTTCGCCGAGCCCGGCGTGACCACCGCCGCGGCGACGGCCCTGGTCCGGGAGCGCGGCTACGAGGTGGCCGACGCCCTCCCGGCGGACGCCACGCACTACCTGCCGGCCGTCGGTGACCCTGGGCTGCGGCGGCGGTTCGTGACGATGGCCGAGGAACGGGGGCTGCTGCCGGGCCGCGCGGTGAGCCCGCTGAGCACCGTCCCCGACGTGCTGCGGGACTCCCCGGGCCTGGTCGTCTTCCCGCGCAGCCACGTCAGCACCAACGTGACGCTCGGCCGGCACTGCCACCTCAACACCGGCTGCCAGGTGAGCCACGACGGGTGGCTCGGTGACCGCGTCACGCTGAGCCCCGGGGTGCTGCTGGCGGGCGCGGTGGTGGTCGAGGACGACGCGTTCCTCGGGGTCGGCGCGGTCGTCCTGCCCGGACGCCGGATCGGTCGCGGCGCCGTCGTGGGCGCAGGTGCGGTGGTCGTGCACGACGTCGCACCGGGGACCACGGTCGCCGGGAACCCGGCCCGCCCGCTGGGCCGGGGCTGAGCAGCTCTCCGCGCTGACGCCGTCCAGCGGCGCTCGGCTCACGGCACCGGTCGGGGAGCGGCCACCGGGCCGGCTCCGGCGCGGTCCACGGCGCCCGTCGCCCGGCCCGGGTCCCGCGGCCGGGGGACGACGGTCACGGCCCCCGCGGCGGCGTCCGGGGTGGCCGGCTCCGGCGCAGCGCGGCGACCGGCCGCCCGCGGCGCCGTCGTGGTGACACTGAGCACCAGGTCCCGGATCCGCTCCAGGGAGGCCCCGCTGAGGTCGTTGGCCATCGGCAGGCCCGTGATCCGCTGGGCCAGCGACTCGGTCACCGGCAGGCCGCCCGCGGTGGGGTGGCCGGCGAGCGCCGGGACCAGGTGCATCGGCGGGTCGAAGTAGGACCGCACCTCGACCCGCGCGTCGTGGGCCTTCTGCAGCAGCAGCTGGCGCGCCGCGGGCGTGGGGAGGGCGACCGGGACGAACTGGAAGGTCGAACCGGCAGAACCCGCCTGGAACGCGGCGCCGACCGGCTCGAGCTCCTCCCGGAGCCAGGCAGCAGCGGCGCGCCGGTGGGCGAGGACCTGGTCGAAGCCGTCGAGCACGGCCAGGCCCATCGCGGCCGACAGCTCGGGCATCTTGCCGTTGATCCCCAGGTGCCCGGTGACGGTGCGGGTCTGGTCGAAGCCGAAGTTGATCAGCTCGGCGACGGCGTCCAGGACGGCGCTGGACCGTGAGGTGACCAGGCCGCCCTCGCCGATCGCGAAGGGCTTGGTCGCGTGGAAGCTGAAGACCTCCACGTCGCCCTGGTCGCCGAGCGGTCGGCCGTCCTCGTCGACGGCACCGAAGCCGGCCGCCGAGTCGACGACGACCGGCACGTCGAGGGCCAGCGTCGCGGCGGCCAGCGAGGCCCGGCGGGCCGCGCTGGGAGCGGTGCCGAACGTGGAGCACTGCAGGACCCCGGCCAGCTGGCCGCGGCGGTCCTGGAGCTCGGCCAGCGAGGCCTCGGAGGGCAGCCAGTCAGCGGGGTCGATGTCGACGAACACCGGCTCGAAGCCGGCCCAGACGACCGCGTTGACGCTGGCGAGGAAGGTGAACGAGGGCACGGCGACCAGGCGGCGCTCACCCTCCGGGGTGCCGAGGCACGCGCGCAGCGCCACCATCAGGCCGGACGTCGCGTTGTTCACCGCGACCCCGGGGTGCCGGAGGCCCAGGCGGTCGGCGCAGGCGCGCTCCAGCCGGGCCACGCACGGGCCGCCGTTGGAGAACCAGCGCAGCCGCTCGGCCTCGGCGAACCAGGGCTCGACCTCGCGCAGGCTGGGCAGCGCGGGCGACTGGAAGCGGATCAGCTCGTGCGCGATCACCCTGTGCGCTCCTCACTCCTGACGGGGTCCGCCCGGGCGGACCCCGGGACGCCGCCGACGGTCCCGGCGGCGTGCCGGGGTCGGGTGCGCCGAGCGCACGCCGACCACGCGGGCCGGTCGCAGGAGCCCGGGCGGGCCCTGCCCGGCCACTCCGGACGGGAGGGATCCTCTCCGCCGCGCGCGCCCCGGTTCCGGCGACGCGCCGTCGCCGGCGGGCGCCCGGGGTCCCAGCCGTCAGGCCTGGCCCGGTGGGCCCCACGGACCCCAGCCGCCCCACGCGGGGGCGGCCGGGGTCAGGTGGGGTGCGTCAGGGGTGGTTCAGGGGTGGGTCATCGAGAGCACGTCGAGGGCGGCGTCCAGCTGCTCCTCGGTGAGCTTCCCCTGCTCCACGTAGCCGCGCTCCACGACCACCTGGCGGATGGTCTTCTGCTCGGCCAGCGACTGCTTGGCCACCTTCGCCGCCTCCTCGTAGCCGATGTACTTGTTCAGCGGCGTGACGATCGAGGGGGAGGACTCGGCGTAGGTGCGGCACTGCTCGACGTTGGCGGTGATGCCGTCGACGCAGCGGTCGGCCAGCAGCCGGGAGACGTTGGCCAGCAGCCGGATCGACTCCAGCACGTTGCGGGCCATCAGCGGCAGCGTCACGTTGAGCTCGAAGACACCCGTGGTGCCGGCGTAGGTGACCGCGGCGTCGTTGCCGATCACCTGGGCGCCGACCTGGATGACGGCCTCGGGGATGACCGGGTTCACCTTGCCCGGCATGATCGAGCTGCCCGGCTGCAGGTCGGGGAGGGCGATCTCGCCCAGCCCGGTGCGCGGGCCCGAGCCCATCCAGCGCAGGTCGTTGGCGATCTTGATCAGCCCGACGGCGATTGTCTTGAGCTGGCCGGAGCCCTCGACGAGCGCGTCGCGGGAGCTCTGCGCCTCGAAGTGGTCGCGCGCCTCGGACAGCGGCAGGTCCAGGTCGGCGGCGAGCTTGTCGATGATCGCCGCGGCGAAGCCGGGCGGGGTGTTGATGCCGGTGCCGACCGCGGTGCCGCCCAGCGGCAGCTCGCCGATCCGGGGGAGCGAGGACCGCAGCCGCTCGATGCCGTAGCGGACCGCCGCCGCGTAGCCGCCGAACTCCTGGCCGAGGGTGACCGGGGTGGCGTCCATCAGGTGGGTGCGGCCGCTCTTGACGACCTCGGCGAACTCGTCGGCCTTGCGCTCCAGGGAGGTGGCCAGGTGCTCCAGCGCCGGCACCAGCTCGCGGACGATCGCACCCGTCGCGGCCACGTGGATGGCGGAGGGGAAGACGTCGTTCGAGGACTGCGAGGCGTTGACGTGGTCGTTCGGGTGCACCGGGCTGCCCAGCGCCTCGGTGGCCAGGGTGGCGATGACCTCGTTGGTGTTCATGTTGCTCGACGTGCCCGAGCCGGTCTGGAAGACGTCGATCGGGAAGTGCTCGTCCCAGTTGCCCTGCGCGACGGCGGCAGCGGCTTCGGTGACGGCGTCGGCGACGTCCTGCGGCAGCACCCCGAGGGAGGCGTTGACACCGGCGGCGGCGCCCTTGATGGCGGCCAGCGCGCCGATCAGCTCCCGCTCGATCGGGGTGCCCGAGATCGGGAAGTTCTCCACGGCGCGCTGGGTCTGGGCCCGCCACTTGGCCCAGGACGGGACACGCACCTCGCCCATGGAGTCGTGCTCGATGCGGAAATCCGCGCCGTCGGTGTCGGTGGCCACGCTGCGCTCCCGGGTGTGGTGGTGATGGGACTGGTGCTGCTGCAGCGACCCTAGACACCCGCAGGGGTGAGGTCCGGGGGGCCTCTGCCGGAGCCGCCCGGGCCGAGCGGCCGGCGCGACCTACGCTGCGCCCGACCACCGGCCCGCGGGGGAGCCGGGCCCGACCGCTCAGGAGCACCGATGTCCCAGCCGCCCGGACCCCTGCCCCCGTGGGAGCGCCCGCAGTGGCAGCAGGGCCAGCCGCAGGACGGCGCCTTCGGCTACGGCACGCCGCAGGACGCGCAGCCCTCGTACGGCGTTCCGCAGTACGGGCAGCCCCAGTACGGGCAGCCCCAGTACGGGCAGCCCCAGTACGGGCAGCCCCAGTACGGGCAGCCCCAGTACGGGCAGCCCCAGTACGGCGCTCCGCAGTACGGGCAACCCCAGTACGGCGCCCCGCAGTACGGCTCGTACCCGCCCCCTCCCGCCGCGCCGTCGCGGGGCGACCGGACGGTGCTGCTGTGGTTCCTCGGTGGCGCGCTCGCGCTCGTCGCGCTGGTGGTCGGCATCCTCGTCGTCGTCGACGGCGAGGGGCAGGACGTGGTGCCGGCGCCGGCAGCCACCCAGGAGCCCACCGGCCTGGGCGACGACCCGGCGCTGGACCGGCTGGCGCAGGAGTGCCACGACGGGCTGATGAGCGCCTGCGACGACCTGTTCGTCGACTCCCCGCTGGACTCGGACTACGAGGCCTACGGCGACACCTGCGCCGGGCGCCGCGAGGGCGGGCAGTGGTCGTTCTGCGTCGACGTCTTCTCCGACACCGAGGGCTCGTCCGGCGACTGACCCGGCCGGCCCTGGCTAGGGTCGCCGCATGACCCAGGAGCCGGTGCCCGGGCAGCAGCCCGACCCTCGAGACAGCCCCGCCGTCCGCGCCGGCGACGCCGAGCGGGAGGCCACCGTCACCCGGCTGCAGGCCGCCGTCGGCGAGGGCCGGATCGACCTCGACGAGTTCGGTCAGCGGGCCGGGGCCGCCTACGCGGCGGCGACGACCGCGGAGCTGGACGCGCTGCTGGCCGACCTGCCCGCGCCGGCCTCGGCCTCGCCCGCGGTGGGGGAGCTGGTCGGCGAGCGGACCCCGGCGGCGGTCGTCAGCGTGTTCGGCGACATCAAGGTCGCCGCCACCACCTCGGTCCCGGAACGGGCCAGCACCGTCTTCGGCGACGTGCGCATCGACCTGCGCGGCATGCGGACCTCGGCCGAGGTCGTCGAGCTGGAGCTGGGCACCGTCTTCGGCGACGTCGAGGTGATCGTCAGCGAGGGCGTCGCCGCCGAGATCGCCGGCTGGACGGTGTTCGGCGACCGGAAGACCGAGCTGGCGGCGGTGCCGCGGCTGGCGGGCACGCCGCGGGTCGTCGTCCGGGCCCGGACGCTGTTCGGCGACCTCAGGCTGCGCAGCCTGGCGCCGGGGGAGTCGCCGAGCCGGTGGCGGGCGGTGCTCGACCGGCTGGCCGACCGCCGTCCGCCGCCCCCGCCGCCCCGGCTCTGACCGGTCCGGCTCCTACTCGTCGTCGCCGAAGGGGACGGCGGAGTAGGCGTTGAGCTTCGCCAGCGAGTGCAGGCTCTCGATCGACCGGATGGTGCCCGACCGCGAGCGCATCACCAGGGACTGCGTCGTGGCGCCGCCGGCCCGGTACTGGACGCCGCGCAGCAGCTCGCCGTCGGTGATCCCGGTGGCGACGAAGAAGACGTCGCCGCGGACCAGGTCGTCGATGTCGAGCACCCGGTCCAGGTCGTGGCCGGCGTCCAGCGCCTTCTGCCGCTCGGCGTCGTCCTTGGGCCACAACCGGCCCTGCAGCGCCCCGCCCATGCACTTCAGCGCGCAGGCGGTGATGATCCCCTCCGGGGTGCCGCCGATGCCCATCAGCAGGTCGACGCCGGTGCCCTCGCGTGCCGCGGCGATCGCGCCGGCGACGTCGCCGTCGGTGATGAACTTGATCCGGGCGCCGGCCTCGCGCACCTCGCGGACCAGCGTGTCGTGCCTCGGCCGGTCCAGGATGCAGACGGTCACGTCACCGGCCGAGGCGCGCTTGGCCTTCGCGACCCGGCGGATGTTCTCGGCCACCGGCGCGGTGATGTCGATGACGTCGGCGGCGATCGGCCCGGTGGCGATCTTGTCCATGTAGAACACCGCGGACGGGTCGTACATCGCGCCCCGGTCGGCCACCGCCATCACGGCGACCGCGTTCGGCATGCCCTTGGCCATCAGCGTCGTGCCGTCGATCGGGTCGACCGCGACGTCGTACTCGTTGCCCGTGCCGTCGCCGACCTGCTCGCCGTTGAACAGCATCGGGGCCTCGTCCTTCTCGCCCTCCCCGATGACGACGACGCCGCGCATGCTGACGGTGCCGATGAGCGCGCGCATGGCGTCGACCGCGGCGCCGTCCCCGCCGTTCTTGTCGCCGCGGCCGACCCAGCGGCCGGCGGCCATGGCCGCTGCCTCGGTGACCCGGACCAGCTCCAGCGCCAGGTTCCGGTCCGGCGGCGGCCGGTCGCCCCGGGCGGCGCGGGAGGGGCTGGCGGGCAGCGGTCCGTCGGGCAGGGGCAGGGACACGGGACCTCCTGACGGCCGTCGACGACGCTGTCGGCGGGGTGGGGGAGCAGTGCTGCGATCCTAGGGGCATGCCCGAATCCGGCCAGCAGGGTCAGCAGCCCGGCGGCGCTCCCGGTCCCACCCCGGCCGGGGCCACCGCACCCGTCGACGTCCCCGCCCCGCCGGCGGTGGACCGGATGCAGCGGTTCACCGCCGCGAACATGATCCGGTCGCTGGTGCCGCTGGTCCTCGGCTGCCTGCTGGTCGTGGGCGTCGCCGCGCTGCGGCAGAACCCGGACGACCCGGTGCGCGAGGTCGACACCACCAGCGCCGAGCGGACGGCGGCCGAGCGGGCCTCCTACGAGCTGCTCGTGCCCCGCGGGCTGTCCGACGACTGGCGGCCGACCAGCGTGCGCACCAACGCCGGGCAGGCCACGGTGGGCGACCCGGTCACGCTGCAGATCGGCTGGCTGACCCCCGAGCAGGAGTTCGCGCAGTACGTGGTCAGCGACGACCCGGAGGCCACCGCGCTCACCGACCTGCTCGAGGACACGACCGAGGACGGCACCGAGCAGGTGGGCGGGGAGAGCTGGCAGCGGCTGACCACCGAGCGCGGCGAGGCGCTGCTGACCCGCAGCGAGGGCGCCGCGACCCTGGTCGTCACCGGCTCGGCGTCCGACGCGGAGCTCGACGCGCTGGCCGGCTCGCTCCAGCCCTACGCCCCCTGAGCCCGGAGATGGCCATCTCCGGGGTGGGGGGTCAGTCGTCGGTGGGTGCGGCGGCGGCCAGGCGCTCGCGGGCGCGGTCCAGCCAGTGCTGGCACAGCTCGGCCAGCTGCTCGCCGCGCTCCCACAGCGCGAGCGACTCCTCCAGCGTCAGCCCGCCGGCCTCCAACCTCCGGACGACGTCGGCGAGCTCCTCGCGGGCCTGCTCGTAGGTCTGGGTGGGCTCGGCGGTCGGCTCCGGGGTGCTCACGGTGTCCTCAGTTCGCTTCCGCGGAACGCTCCGCTCCTCGCTCGTTCCTCGCTGCGATGCTCACGTTCCTGTCCGCTCACGGGCCCCATCCTGCCGGTCGACCCGCACCGGCAGCCGGCCACCGGCCACCCGCACCTGCAGCCGCTCGTCGTCGCCCACGTCGGCCGGGTCGCGGACCAGGGCACCGTCGGCCCGCTGCACCACCGCGTAGCCGCGCTCGAGGGTCGCCGCCGGGCTCAGCGCGGCCACCCGTGCCCGGGCGTGCTCCAGGTCCCGCTCGGCGCCCTCGACCCGGGTGGTGAGGGTGCGGGTCGACCGGCGGCGCAGCCCGGCCACGTCGTCGGCCCGCCCGGCCAGCAGCCGCTGCGGGTCGGCCAGAACCGGCCGGCTGCGGACCTGCTCCAGCCACCGCTCCTGCTGCTCCAGCCGGCTGCCCAGCAGGTGCCGGGCCCGGGCCCGGAGCCCGTCGACCAGCCGCCGCTGCTCACCGATCTCGGGCACGATCCGGTGCGCGGCGTCCGTGGGGGTGGCCGCCCGGACGTCGGCGACGTGGTCGACCAGCGTGGTGTCCGTCTCGTGCCCGACGGCGGTGACCACGGGCGTGCGGGTGCCGGCGATCGCGCGCACCAGCCCCTCGTCGGAGAACGGCAGCAGGTCCTCGACCGAGCCGCCACCGCGGGCGATGACGATCACCTCGACGGTCGGGTCGGCGTCCAGCTTCCGCAGCCCGGCCATCACCGACTCGGCCGCCGTCGGCCCCTGGGTGGCGCAGTTGTGCACCACGAACTGCACGGCCGGCCAGCGCCGGCGGGCGGTGACCAGCACGTCGCGCTCGGCGGCGCTGTCCCGGCCGGTGATCACCCCGACGACGGCCGGGGCGAAGGGCAGCGGGCGCTTGCGCACCGCGTCGAAGAGCCCCTCGGCGGCCAGCAGGCGGCGGATCCGCTCGATCCGGGCCAGCAGCTCGCCGAGGCCGACGGCGCGGATCTCGGTGGCCCGCAGCGAGAAGGAACCGCGGGCGACGTAGTAGTCCGGGCGCGCCCGGACGATGACCCGCGCGCCCTCGGCCAGCTCCAGACCGGGCCGGTCGGCGACGTCGCGCGGGCAGGTCACCGGGATGGAGAGGTCGGCCGCCGGGTCGCGCAGGGTGAGGAAGACGGTGGCGGCGTTCCCGCGCCGGGACAGCTGGGCGACCTGCCCCTCCACCCACACCTCGCCGAGCCGGCCGATCCACTCGGCGACCTTGCGGGCGACGGTGCGCACCGGCCACGGCTGCTCGGGGGACGACGGGGAGGTCACGCCCCGAGCCTGCCACGGCGTCGGCGGGCCCCTCCGTCAGCTGGTGTAGCCCGGCGCGGGCGGCAGCCCGAAGAACTCCTCGAGCGTCGGCACCCCGGTGCGCTGCAGCTCGGTGGCCAGCGCGACGCCGACGTAGCGGACGTGCCACGGCTCGTACTTGAAGCCGGTGACGTCCTGCCGGCCGTCGGGGTAGCGGACGACGTACCCGAACCGCGGGCCGTTGGCGGCCACCCACTGGCCCTCGACGGTGGTGGCGAAGCAGCTCTCGATGTCGCAGCCGCCCCCGCCGACGTCGGCCGCCAGCCCGGTCTGGTGCTCGCTGAAGCCGGGGCGGGCCACCTGCACCTCGGCCTGGGTCTGGCCGAACCGGGCGACCTGGTTGCCGAACAGGCCCACCTGGTAGTCGTAGGAGCGGTAGGCGCTCTGCACCGTGATGCCCAGGCCCTCGGCCGCTGCCGCCGCGAGCATGTCGGTCATCGCCCGGGCCGCCTCGGCGCGCAGCTGGTACCCGCCGGCGATGGTGACCAGGTCGGCCGGCGCGTGGTCGATCGGCGCGAGCGGCCGGGCCTTGTTGACCACGACCCAGGTGCTGTTCGGGTCGTCGATCGACTGCCCGGCACGGTCGAACGTCGGCGTCGCCGGGGCGGGCGGCGGGGCGGGCGGCGGCGCCGTGCTGGCCGGTGCGGTCGGCGCAGGCGGGGAGGTCGTCGCAGCGGCCGCGCTCGCCGACGTCGGTGCGGCCGCCGGCGTGGACCCCGGCCCGCGGGTGTCCCGGACCACCAGGACCACGGCGGCGACGGCGGCCAGCACCACCAGCACCAGCACCGCCGCCCGGAGGCGCCGCCGTCGGACCGGCCGGTGCGCGTCAGGGTTGGTCACACGCTCATCCGCGGTCGATGCTCAGCTTCTCCAGCCGGTTCTGCAGCAGCGTCACGTACGGCGCCCGGGCACGGGTGGCTCGCTCGTAGTCGAGCAGGTCGGCGACGGTCTCGGCCGGGTAGCCGCGCAGCCGGCCGCGCAGCGCCGGGATGCTGAAGGAGTCGTAGCCCTCGACCGGGCTGGTCGGCCCGGCCTCGGCGGCCGGCGCCGCGGGGGCGTCGTCGTCGGCAGCAGGGGCGTCCGGCGCGACGAGGGGGTCGCTCGCGGCGCTGTCGGTGACGTCGCTGCCGGGGGTCACGCTCTCCGCGGCCTCCGGCCCGCCGAGGTCCACCAGCTCCTCGGCGGCGTCCTCGAGGGCGGCCAGGTCGGGGGTGGCGTCGTCGACCAGCTCGGTCTGCTCGGGGGCCGCGTCCGGCGTGACGTCGTCCAGGGTGGGGACGGCGTCGGTGGCCGGCGGGGTGCCGCCGACGGCGGCGTCGGCGATGAGCTCCTCGGCGACCGCCTGGTCGACGGCTGCCTCCTCCTCGGCGAGCTCGGCCACCGCGTCGGCGGTGACGTCGGCGAGCACCTCGTCCGGGACGGCGTCGGGCATCTCCTCGGCCACCTCGTCGGCGACCTCGTCGGCCAGCTCGTCGACGACCGCGGTGAGCGTGTCGGCCGGCGGGTCGGCCGGGAGGTCCGCGACCTGGGTCGGGGTGAGGTCGCCGTCCTCCTCCGCGCTCAGCGTGAGGACGGCGGCCGCCTCCTCCGACAGCGCGTCGGCGTCGGCCAGCGGGAGGTCGGCGACGGCGAGGTCGTCGGCGAGCTCGTCGGCCAGCTCCTCGTCGACGGCGTCGTCCGGCAGGTCGGCCACCCGGTCGAAGGCGGAGCTGCGCGGCGCGGGGGTGCCGGCCGGGCGGGCCGGTGCGGGGAGGTCGTC
Source organism: Modestobacter versicolor (assembly GCF_014195485.1). Lineage (NCBI taxonomy): Bacteria > Bacillati > Actinomycetota > Actinomycetes > Geodermatophilales > Geodermatophilaceae > Modestobacter > Modestobacter versicolor. Next base: position 2,262,376 of record NZ_JACIBU010000001.1, on the reverse strand, counting down.
GTCGAAGGTGGCCATCCCCGGCTCGTCGTCACCGCGCAGCCCGGTGAACACCTCGTCGCCGCGGGCGACCAGCCCGGAGTACTGCTGCTGCAGCCGGAGCGAGGTCTGCAGCGCCTGACCGATCAGCCGCACCGGCAACCCGGGGAGCGTCTCGGGGAGCTTGCGCGCCTCGTCCAGCACGGTGGCGGCCAGTCCGGCGACCGCGCGGACCACCTCGGGGATCTCTCGAGCCATGCCCCCAGCGTGCCGCACGCAGCGATCACCGGCAGCCCGACCGGGCGCGAGGCCGCCCGTGCGGGGGCCGCAGCGTGTCCAGCGCCACCCGGTCGGGCCGTCGGCTGCCGGTCCACCGCCGCAGGGCCGCCTAGCATGGGTGCCATGGCTGAACCGCGCGGACGCGTCCTGCTGGCCGACCCCCGGGGCTACTGCGCCGGCGTCGACCGGGCGGTGATCGCCGTCGAGCGGGCGCTGGAGATCCACGGAGCGCCCGTCTACGTCCGCAAGCAGATCGTCCACAACAAGCACGTCGTGGCCACGCTGGAGCGCCGGGGCGCCGTGTTCGTCGACGAGACCGACGAGGTGCCCGAGGGCGCGGTCGTCGTCTTCAGCGCGCACGGGGTGTCGCCGGCGGTCAAGGCCGAGGCCGAGGCGCGGTCGCTGCACACCATCGACGCGACCTGCCCGCTGGTGAGCAAGGTCCACATGGAGGCCAAGCGCTTCGCCAAGGACGACTACGACATCCTGCTGATCGGCCACCGCGGGCACGAGGAGGTCGAGGGCACGATGGGCGAGGCCCCGACCCACACCCAGCTGGTCGACGGCGCCGAGGACATCGCCACCGTGCAGGTCCGCGACCCGGAGAAGGTCGTCTGGCTGTCCCAGACGACGCTGTCGGTCGACGAGACGCTGGCCACGGTCGACTCGCTGAAGGCCCGGTTCCCCGGTCTGCAGAGCCCGCCGAGCGACGACATCTGCTACGCCACCCAGAACCGCCAGCAGGCCGTCAAGCAGATGGCCGGGCAGTGCGACCTGGTGATCGTGGTCGGCTCGACGAACTCCTCGAACTCGGTGCGGCTGGTCGAGGTGGCGCTCGAGGCCGGCGCCCGCGACTCGCACCTGGTCGACTTCGCCTCCGAGATCGACGAGGCCTGGCTCGAGGGCGTCGGCACGGTCGGCGTCACCAGCGGCGCCTCGGTGCCGGAGATCCTGGTCAGCGACGTGCTGGACTGGCTGGCCGAGCGCGGCTACCTGGACGTGGAGACGGTCAAGGCCGCCGAGGAGCGCTTGGTCTTCGCCCTGCCGCACGAGCTCAAGCAGCGCCGCACGGCCCTCACGGTCGACGCCGAGTAGGCACCAGCGCAGGACGACGAACGGCCCGGCACCCCTGGGGGTGCCGGGCCGTTCGTGCGTCGGAGGCGGGTCAGCGCTTGGCGACCAGCCGGCCCAGCGAGATGACCACGGCGACCGCGGTGGCGACCCCCATGGCGGGGAAGCCGCGGACCAGCAGCGTGGCCAGCGTCGGCGCGTTCAGGGTGGCCGAGGGGGCCAGCCCGATGTTGACCACGGCGACGGCGACGAAGACCAGCGGCGGGGCGACGATCACGCTGAACAGGTCGCGACGGCGGACCACGAGCGCGGCGACCGCGGTGCCCAGGGTCAGCGCGATCAGCGTGATCATGCCGAGGCCCAGGCCGATGTAGGAGTCGGCGGCCGCGGCGGCCAGGGTCAGCAGGAAGATGCCGAGGACGGCCACCGCGCCGCGCAGCCGGGAGCCGGAGCTCGGTGCGGTACGCGTGCGCCCGGCCACCGAGGAACCGGTGCGGCGCTCGTCGGCCGGGGGCACGGGGCGGCGGAACTCGCCGGAGTGCCGACCGCCGGAGCGGGCGGGCACCCGGGGGTCGGGGGCGCGGCGCTCGGGCGGGGGAGCCACCCGGGGCGGGCGCGGGCGTTCCGGCCGGTCCCGCTCCGACCGCTCCGGTGCACGGCCGCGCGGCGGCGGGCTGCTCCCCACGCGCGGGGAGGGGTAGCCACGGCCAGCGGCACGGCCGGCGTCGCTCCGTTCTGCACGCACGGCGTCCTCCCGCCTGTCTCGAGCTCGAGCATCGACATCGACCGGGGCGATGGTGCACCTCCTCGTCAGCGGTGGGGCACGCTCGGGCACCCCGCCGTTCGGGCCACGGTATCGGCCCTCCCTGAGTAGACGCTGGACCTCGGGGGAGTGGCGGGCCAGAAGTCGCCGGTGTCCGGGCCCTCGTCTGGCGGGATGTGCAGACTCCGGTCCCACCCGCACCAGCGCCCACACCGGCCGCAGCCCGCGCGTGTCGGCGGGGTCAGGGTGGGCGGCGGCGGCAGCGGGCTGGGCGGTGCAGCGTGGCGGCGGCGCAGCGCGGCGGGCGGCGGCGCGCGGTGCGCTCAGCCGGTGGTGCCGTCGCGCTCGGCGGTGTGCCGGCCGGGCCCGGGCGGGGCGCTGCCGAGGGCGGGGTCGGGCAGCGCCGGCCCGGCAGGGGCGAGCCCGGGCAACGTGAGCTCCGCCGGCGAGGGGCCGGCGCCCTCGTCGGGCACCGAGCGGAGCACCCGGACGGTGCCCTCGACCGGTGCCGGGCGGGGCACTGGAGCGGCCGCCACGCCGAGGTCGTCGAACCGGCGGGTGGCGACGAGCACCGAGTTCTCGTACGAGCCGACCGTCTCGTTGTACCGGGTGAGGGCCGAGCCGAGCGCGGACCCGAGCCGGGTGAGGTGGCCGGACAGCGTGCTCAGCCGGGCGTGCACCGTGCGGCCGACCTCGAGCACCGCGCCGGCGTCCTGGGCGAGCCGTTCCTGCCGCCACGAGTAGGCGACGGTGCGGAGCAGCGCCAGCAGGGTGCTGGGGGTGGCCACGATGACGTCGCGGGCGAACCCGTGCTCGAGCAGCGCGGGCTCGGCCTCCAGGGCGGTGGTCAGGAAGCCGTCCGAGGGGACGAACAGCACGGTGAACGGTGCGGCCGACCCGAAGGCGGTGGGGTAGTGGCGGGCGGCGAGGGTGTCGACGTGGGTGCGCAGCTGCCGGGCGTGGTCGGCGACCCGCTGGGCGCGCACCGCCGGGTCGGTGGCCTGCACCGCCTCGATGTAGCCGGTGAACGGCACCTTGGCGTCGACGATGACCTGCCGGCCGTCGGCCAGCGTCACCACCAGGTCGGGCCGGACCCGGGCGCCGTCCTCGGTCGTGCCCGAGGGCTGCTCGACGAAGTCGCAGTGCTCCAGCAGCCCGGCCACCTCGACCACCCGGCGCAGCTGCAGCTCGCCCCAGCGGCCGCGGACGTGCGGGGTGCGAAGCGCGGTGACCAGCGCCGCCGTCTCCTGGCGCAGCAGCGCCGAGGTCTGCCCGATGGTGCCCACCTGCTCGCGCAGCTCGCCGTGCGCGGTGGCGCGGTCGCGCTCGATGCCGGCCAGCAGCCGGTGCAGGTGGTCCAGCGACTCGTGCACCGGCTCCAGCACGTCGGGCGGCGGCGCCGAGCGGCCGCGCAGCGCGACGACGCCGAGGGTGACGGCGGTGGCCAGCAGCGCACCGAGGAGGAGCCCGAGGAGCAGGGAAGCGGCGTCCATGCCCGGCAGGCTGCCCGACGGGTCCGACAGTTCCCCCGGCGACGCGCGCAGCGGGGCTCAGGCGGCGACGGGGGCGTGCTCGGCCTCGTGGTCGAGCAGCCAGCGCTTCACCGGCGTGCCCCAGCGGAACCCGCCCATGCCGCCGCCGGTGGCCAGCACCCGGTGGCAGGGCACGAACAGCGCCGCCGCGTTGCGCGCGCAGGCCGCGGCCGCGGCGCGGACGGCGGAGGGCCGGCCGCAGCGGGCCGCGAACGCCGCGTACGTGTCCGGCTGCCCGGCCGGCACGGTGCGCAGCACGTCCCAGGCGTCGGTGAGGAAGGGGCCGGACCGCTGCCGCACCGGCACCGCGTCGATGGCGGTGACGTCCCCGTCGTGGAAGGCGGCCACCACCTCCAGCACGGCGAGGTCCTCGGCGCGCTCCACCCAGGTGGGTCGCAGCGCGCGGTGCACGACGGGCAGCAGCTCGCTGACGTCGTCGGTCCAGCCGCTGGCGAGCACGACGTCCTCGCCGTCCGGTCCGGCGGTGACGACGACGGTGAACGGGCCGGGCGGGGTGTCGACGGTGGTGAACCGGGCGGGGGCGGTGCTCATGGCGTGCTCCGATCGTGGAGGGGACCGCGGGTGAAGAGCGAGGGGACGGCGAGCGCCCACAGGTGCATGACGGCGTAGGACCGCCACGGGCGCCAGCGGGCGGCGGCGTCGGTGTCGGAGCTGCCGAGGGCGGCGAGGCTCTTGCGCAGGGCCAGGTCGCCGGGCAGCCAGACGTCGGGGTCGGCCAGCCCGCGCAGCCCGACGAGCGCCGCCGTCCAGGGCCCGATGCCGGGCAGGGCCAGCAGCTGGCGCCGGGCGTCGTCCCGGTCGGCCCCCGGGCCGAGGGCGACCGAGCCGTCGGCGAGCGCGGCGGCCAGCGTGTGCACGGTGCGGCGGCGGGCGCCGGTCAGCCCGACGGCGGTGAGGTCGGCGTCGGCCAGCGCCTCGGGTCGCGGGAAGGCGTGGGTCAGCGTGCCCACCGGCTCGGCGAGCGGGCGGCCGGCGGCGGCGACCACGCGGGCGGTGAGGGTGCGGGCGCCGGCGACCGAGACCTGCTGGCCGAGCACGGCGCGCACCGCCAGCTCGTCGGCGTCCGGGGCCGTCGGCACCCGTCGTCCGGGCGCCCCGGCGACCAGCGCTGCGAGCGCCGGGTCCGCGCCGAGCACCGCGTCGACGGCGGCCGGGTCGGCGTCGAGGTCCAGCAGCCGCCGGCAGCGGGTCACCGCCACGCCCAGGTCGCGCAGCTCGGTCAGCCGCAGCCGCGCGGTCACCGCCGCCCCGCCGTCGGGGGAGGGGGAGAGCCGGACGACGGCCGGGCCGTGCGGGAGGTCCAGCACCCGGGAGAACGTCGTCCCGTCCCACTCCTCCAGGCCGGGGGTGGCGTGCGCGCCGAGGAACAGCAGCACCTCGTCGGCGGCGAAGGGCGCCCGGGCGGCGAGCCGGAGGGTGAGCCAGCCCGGGGTGCCGCCGTCGCTGCGCGGGGTGGCCGGCCGGAGCGCCGACGGCGTCGTCGCGAAGACCGACTGCACCGTCTCGTTGAACTGCCGGATGCTGGCGAAGCCGGCCGCGAAGGCGACGTCGGCCATCGGCAGCCGCGTCGTCTCGATCAGCAGCCGGGCGGTCTGCGCCCGCTGCGCCCGGGCCAGCGCGAGCGGGCCGACGCCGAGCTCGGCGGTGAGCAGCCGGTGCAGCTGGCGCTCGGAGTAGCCCAGCCGGGAGGCCAGCCCGCCGACCCCGGCGCGCTCGACCTCGCCGTCGGCGATCAGCCGCATCGCCCGGGCGACCACGTCGGCCCGCACGTCCCACTCGGGGGAACCGGGGACGGCGTCGGGGCGGCAGCGGCGGCAGGCGCGGAAGCCGGCCGACTGCGCCGAGGCCGCGGTGGTGTGGAAGGAGACGTTGCGCTGCAGCGGGGTGCGCGCCGGGCAGGAGGGCCGGCAGTAGATGCCGGTGCTGTGCACGGCGGTGACGAACCACCCGTCGAAGCGCGGGTCCCTGCTGGCCACGGCGCGGTAGCAGTGCTCCGCGTCGAGCCGGCCGCGCTCCAGCGTCTGCGTCATGGCACGAGCATGGCACCGTGCCGGGCCGGCGACTGGCGGTTTTCGGACGCGGTGGTGATCAGCGGGTGGGCGGGTCGCCGATCAGCGCGCCGATGCCGTCGAGCAGCCGCTCGAGCCCGAACTCGAACGACCGTGCCGGGTCGCCGGCGCCCAGCTCCTCGCCGGCGACCGGGCCCACCCGGGCGGCGGTCGGGAAGCGCTCGGCGTCGAAGACCCGGGCCACGTAGGGCTCGGTCGCCGCCCACCACTGGTCCTCGGTGATGCCGGTGGCCCGCTCGGCGTCGGCCTTCTCCTGCACCCCGCCCACGGTGCCGCGCACGAACCCGTTGACCAGCGTCACCAGCAGGTCCATCTGCACCTCGGGCAGGCCGAACCCGTCGACGGCGCGCAGCTCCAGCTCGTACTTGCGCATCAGGTGCGGCCCCAGCGGCGGCCGGCCGGTGGCCAGGTGCAGCGCCCAGGGGTGCCGGACGAAGAAGTCCCAGTTGGCCCGGGCGACCGCGGTGAGCCGGTCCCGCCAGCTGCCCGAGGTCACCGCCGCCTCGTCGGGGTAGAGCTCGGCCAGGACGCTGTCGAGCATCAGGTCGACCAGCTCGCCCTTGCCCGGCACGTGGCCGTAGAGGGTCATGGCCCCGACGCCGAGCTCGGTGGCCACCCGGCGCATCGACACCGCGGCCAGCCCCTCCGCGTCGACCAGCTGCACCGCCGCGGCCACGATCCGGTCGACGTCCAGCGACGGCCTCGGCCCGGGGCGGGTCCCGCCGCCCGGGGGAGTGCGCCACAGCAGCGCCATGCTGCGGGCGGGGTCGCCGGTGCCGGTGAACTCGGTGGCCATGTCCTCACTCTCCCGCAGCGGTGGTGGCGGATCGTCTCCGTACGGCGTACGGTGCCGGTCGGCAGTGATGGCGTACAGCGTACGGAGGCGACCGTGGCGAGTGCGATCTCGGTGGTGGGGCTCACCAAGAGGTACGGGGGGAAGGTGGTGCTGGACGACGTCGACCTGCAGGTGGCGAGCGGGACGACGTGCGCGCTGCTCGGCCCGAACGGGGCGGGGAAGACGACGGCGGTGCGGATCATGACCACGCTGGTCCGGCCCGACGGCGGCCGCGTCGAGGTGGCCGGGGTCGACGTGCGGCGGGACCCGCGGGCGGTCCGGCGGCGGATCGGCCTGGTCGGCCAGCACCCGGCGGTCGACGACGTGCTGGGCGCGCGGCAGAACCTGGTGCTGTTCGCCCGGTTGCACCACCTCGACCGGCGGGCCGCCCGCGCCCGGGCCGAGGCGCTGCTGGCCCAGGTCGGCCTGACCGGCACCGGCGACGAGCCCGTGCGGGACTTCTCCGGCGGGATGCGGCGGCGGCTGGACATCGCCGCCGGGCTGGTGCTCGCGCCGCAGGTGCTCTTCCTCGACGAGCCGACGACCGGGCTGGACCCGGCCGGGCGCCGGGACGTCTGGGACGCCGTCCGCGCGCTGGTGGCCGGTGGCACCACGGTGCTGCTCACCACCCAGCACCTGGAGGAGGCCGAGCAGCTGGCCGACGACGTCTGCGTCCTGGACGGCGGACGGGTGGTGGCCCGGGGGACGCCGGGCGAGCTGACGGCGGCGATCGGCGGGGACCGGCTGGAGCTCGTGGTGGTCGACCCCGCCCGGGCGGCGGAGGCGGTGCGGCTGGCCGAGCGGGTCGCGGGTCCGGGGGCCGGGCCGGCGCAGCCAGGTGGCGGGGAGCGCGTGGTGGTGCCCGTCGCCCGGCGGCACGGGGTGGTGGGCGCCGTGGTGCGGGCGCTCGACGATGCGGGGATCGCCGTGGACGACGTCGTCCTCCGGCCCACCACGCTGGACGAGGCCTACCTGCGGATCACCGGCCGGCCCGGCGAGCGCGCGGAGGTGCCGGCATGACCGCGCTGCACCCGTCGCCGGCCGAGCCGGGCCTCGCCGACCGCGCGAGGTGGGCGGTCGCGGACGCGCTCGCGGTGGCCGGCCGGGACGTCGCCCACTGGCGCCGGCAGCCGGCCGCCGTCCTGGTGGGTGCGCTGTTCCCGGTGCTCCTGCTGCTGATGTTCACCTACCTGCTGGGTGGCGGGATGGTGGTGCCCGGCGGCGGCGACTACCGCGACTTCCTGGTGCCCGGGATGCTCGCGCTGTCGATGGTCTTCGGGGTGGAGGCGACGATGACCGCGGTCGTCACCGACACCGCCCGCGGCATCACCGACCGGTTCCGGTCGCTGCCGATGGCGCCCTCGGCGGTGGTCGCCGGCCGCTGCCTGGCCGACATGGCCGCCTCGCTCGTCGGGCTGCTGGTGCTCATGGCGGCGGCGCTGGCCATCGGCTGGCGACCGGCCGGCGTGGGCTCGTCGCTGGCCGCCGTCGGGCTGCTCCTCCTGCTCCGGCTCGCGTTCCTCTGGATCGGCATCCACCTCGGCCTGCTGGCCCGGGACCCGTCGATGGTGGTGGCCGTGCAGATCCTGGTGTGGCCGTTCGCCTTCCTCTCCAACGCCTTCGTCGCCGCCTCGTCCATGCCGGGCTGGCTGTCGTCGGTGGCGGAGTGGAACCCGGTGGCGGGCACGGTGACCGCGGTGCGCGAGCTGTTCGGCTCGCCGGTCGGCACCGGGGGCGGCTGGGCGACCGAGCACGCGACGCTGCTCGCCGTCGGCTGGCCGGTCGTGCTCACGGTGGTGTTCGCGACGCTGAGCGTCCGCCGGTTCCAGGCGCTGTCCCGGTGACCGGGCCGGGCTGAGCCCCCGGGGTCCGCCGTCCACCGATCGGTGGACGGCGGACCCACGCTCCGGTGGTCCCGGGCAGCTGCGCCCGCCGACAGGCTCGGTGCATGACATCGACACAGCTGGCCCCGCCGGACGCCGGCACCGACCGGGACGCCCCGGCGGTGCACGTCCGCGGTCTGCGGAAGAGCTACGGGGGGCGGGCCGTCCTCGACGGGCTCGACCTCGAGGTGCGCCGGGGGGAGTGCTTCGCGCTGCTCGGCCCCAACGGCGCGGGCAAGACGACGACGATCGAGGTGCTCGAGGGCGTCCGCCGCCGCGACGCCGGGTCGGTGCTCGTGCTCGACGAGGACCCGGCGACGGCGGGGCGCGGCTGGCGCGGCCGGATCGGCGTCGTCAGCCAGGGCGAGGGCGCTGCCCAGGCGCTGACGGTGCGCGAGGCGCTGGACCACTTCGCCGCCTACACCGCCACGCCCCGGCCCACCGACGAGCTGCTGGCGGCCGTGGGGCTGGAGGAGATGGCGAGCACCCGGGTCGGCCGGCTGTCCGGCGGGCAGCGCCGCCGGCTGGCCGTCGCCCTGGGCGTGCAGGGCAACCCGGAGCTGGTCTTCCTCGACGAGCCGACGACCGGGATGGACCCGGTCGCCCGCCGCCAGTTCTGGCAGCTGGTGCGGGACCTTCGCGCCGGCGGGACGACGGTGCTGCTCACCACCCACTACCTCGACGAGGCCGCCGAGCTGGCCGACCGGGTCGGCGTCATCGCCGGTGGCCGGTTGGTCGAGGTGGCCCCGCCGGCCGAGCTCGGCGCGGCGCTGCGCCGGGAGGCCACCGTCCGCTGGCGCGAGGACGGCGGGTGGCGCGAGGTGCGCACCGCCGCCCCGGCCGGCGTGCTGCGCGACCTGCTCGCGGCCACACCGCACGACGAGGTGCCCGGCCTGACCGTCACCCGCCCCGGCCTGGAGGACGTCTACCTCGCCCTCGTCGGCGCCACCCCTGGAGGAGAGCTGCGATGACCGCCGTCGGAACCTCCCGCCCCGCCCCGCCGTCGGCCGCGCGCATCGCGCTGGCCAGGGTGGCGCTGGAGCTGCGCCTGTTCGCCCGCGAGCGGCAGCAGGTGGTGTTCTCCTTCGCCTACCCGGTCGTGATGATGGTCGTGTTCGGCTCGGTGCTCGGCGGTGACGTGCTGCCCGGCGGGGTGCCGTTCCCTCAGTACTTCCTGGCCGGCATCGCCGCCACCGGCATCATGCTCAGCAGCTTCCAGGCCGTCGGGACGGCGATCGCCGCCGAGCGGGAGGCCGGTCAGCTGGAGCGGCTGCAGCTGCTGGGCACCCCGCCGGCCGCCTACTTCGCCGGCAAGGCCGGCCAGGTGCTGGTGACCACGGCCGTGCAGCTGGCGGTGCTGCTGCCGGTGGCCCGCTACGGGTACGACGTGCCGCTGCCGGTCGACCTCGGCCACTGGCTGACCTTCCTCTGGGTCGCCGTGCTCGGTGCGCTGGCCGGCACCGTGCTGGGCATCGGCGTCTCGGCGCTGCCCGGCAGTGCGAGCTCGGTGACCACCTCGGTCTCGGCGTTCGCGATCGTGCTGCAGTTCTTCTCCGGGGTGTTCTTCGCCTTCCCGGAGCTGCCCGGCTGGATGCAGCAGCTGGCCGCGCTCTTCCCGCTCAAGTGGCTGACCCAGGGGATGCGGTCGGCGTTCCTGCCCGAGGAGGCGGGCGCGTTCGAGGTGGCCGGCGGGTGGGAGCACGGCAGGACTGCCGTGGTGCTGGTCGCATGGGTGATCATCGGCCTCGTGATCTGCGCACGCACGTTCCGCTGGCGCCGGGCCGACGGGTGAGGACCCGGTCGCGGGCCGCCGCCGTCGCCTCCTGGGGTGGCGACGGCGGCCCGCCGCTGTCCGAGCGCGGCTGGCGGACGGCGGTGGTGGTCTGGCACCTCGTCGTCGCCGGGATGGTCGGGACGGCGCTGGTCCGGGCTGCCGTCGTCGTCGACGCGGACGGCGGCCCCCGGGCCCTGCTGGTGGGTGCCCTGCTGGCGCTGGTGGTGGGCTGGGTCGCGCTGGGTGCGCCGGCGCTGACCAGCCGCGACCCCCGCCGGGCGACGGCCTACCTCGCGCTGCTGGTCGCGGTGATCGGCGTGGTCGCCTGGATCGAGCCGTCGCTGCTGTTCCTGATGTTCCTCGCCTATCCGCAGGTGTGGTTCATCGTCCCGTCGGTGCCGGCGGGCGTGGTGTGGACCGTGGTGCTGGCCGGCGCCAGCACCGCCGGCCCGTTCCTCGCCTGGGCGCGCGGCGACGAACCGCTGTGGGGGCCGGGGGAGACCCTGGTCGGGATGGTGTTCAGCCTGGCGATGGGGCTGTGGGTGCACGGCCTGCTGGCGAAGAGCCAGGAGCGGGCGGACCTGATCCAGCAGCTGGAGGCGACCCGCGCCGAGCTGGCCGAGGCCCACCACCAGCAGGGCGTGACCGCCGAGCGGGAGCGCTGGGCCCGCGAGGTGCACGACACCCTGGCGCAGGGCTACACCAGCATCGTCGTGCTGGCCCAGACGGCGACCGGCCAGCTGGCCACCGATCCGGGCGCCGCCGCCGAGCGCGTCGCGCTGATCGAGGAGGTGGCCCGGGAGAACCTGGCCGAGGCGCGGGCGATGGTGGCGGCGTTCGCCCCGGTCGCGCTGGACTCCGCGACGCTGGTCGAGGCCCTGCAGCGGTTGACCGAGCGGTTCGGCCGGGAGACCGGGCTGGCGACCCGGCTGGACACCGCGGCGCTGGGCGTCGGCGGCAGCGGCCTGACCCGCACCGAGGAGATCGTGCTGCTGCGCGGCGCCCAGGAGGCCCTGGCCAACGTGCGGCGGCACGCGTCGGCGAGCGCGGTGGTGCTGCGGGTGAGCCGGGTGGGGGGCGTCGTCGCGGTGCACGTGGAGGACGACGGGGTGGGCTTCGACCCGGCCACCGCGGCGGGGGTCGGGCTCGCCGGGCTGCGCGACCGGGCCGAGCAGGTCGGCGGGGCGGTCGACGTCGCGTCGGCGCCGGGGCGGGGGACGCGCGTGACGGTCCGGGTGCCGGCCGCGAAGGCGACGGCCGAGGCAGCATCGCAGCGAGCGCCAGCGAGCGAGGAGCGGATCGAGGCCGGAGTCGAGCCGTGGCACCGATGACCCGGGTGCTCGTGGTGGACGACCACCCGGTGGTGCGCGGTGGGCTGGTCGGCTGGCTGGCCGCCCAGCCGGACATCGACGTCGTCGCGGAGGCCGCCGACGGGCTCGAGGCGCTGGCGGCGGTGGCCGAGCACTCGCCGGACGTCGTCCTGATGGACCTGCGGATGCCCCGGATGGACGGCGTGACGGCGACCGGCCGGATCGCTGCCGCACACCCCGGCGTCCGGGTGCTGGTGCTGACCACCTACGACACGGACGCCGACATCGTGCGGGCCGTGGAGGCCGGCGCGACCGGCTACCTGCTGAAGGACACCCCGCTGCCGCAGCTGGCCGACGCGGTGCGGGCCGCCGCGCGCGGGGAGACCGTGCTCGCGCCCCCGGTCGCGGCGCGGCTGGTGTCCCGGATGCGGGCGCCGGCGGTGGAGGCGCCGACGGCGCGCGAGCTGCAGGTGCTCGGCGGGGTGGCGCGCGGGCTGACCAACGCCGAGATCGGCCGGGAGCTGTTCATCGGCGAGGCGACGGTGAAGACCCACCTGCTGCGGGTGTTCGCCAAGCTCGGCGTCGACGACCGGACCCGCGCGGTGCTGGTGGCGGTCGAACGCGGGCTTCTCCCCGGCCCGGGCTCCGCCGGCTGAGGTCAAGGCCCTTCTCGCATCTGTGGACAGGCGCCTGACCTGCGGATATGGGTGGTTGTGGCGCTCCTGTTCGGCTAGACTTCGTACAGGTGTTCGAGTCGGTCGGGAGGTGTTGTGAGCGAGCTGCGGTCGGTCCTGGACGCGCTGGCCGGCGACGACCTGGGCGAGCTGGCGGACGGTGAGGTGCTCGAGCGGGTTGCGTTGCTGGTGGCGGTCGTGAACCAAGCGACTGCAGAACTGACCCGCACGGTGCGGCATGCCGATGTCCGCCAGGCGGCCGAGCACGACGGACTCAAGAGCATGCGGTCGTGGCTGATCGGGCACGCCCGGCTGGCGCCGGCGGAGGCGTCCCAGGTGGTGCGGTCAGGGCGGGCGCTGGAGCAATTCCCGGCACTGGCGGCCGGGTTCGCCGACGGCGGGGTCACCGCCGATCAGGTGGACGTCGTCGCACGCACGGTCGGCCCGGGCGAGGTCGCGCGGGCCGAACAGCAGGGCATCGACCTGGCGCCGTTCGACCAGGCGTGGACCGCGATCGCGGTCGAGGCACCGCACGACGTGCTGAAGACCGCGGTGCAGGCCTTCGCGGCCGCCCTCGACCCCGACGGTCCCGAACCGGACCCGACCGAGGGCCGGCGGTTGTCGATCGCCCGGCACGCCGACGGGTCGGTGACCGGCCGGTTCGACCTGGACGCGGTCGGTGGAGAGAAGGTCCAGGCGGCGATCGAGTCGATCGTGCAGGCCTCCCGCCCGAAGGGTGACGCCCGGACCCGCGGCCAGCAGAACGCCGACGCCCTCGTCCAGCTGTGCGACAACCAACTGGCCGCCGGCACCCTGCCGACGCTGCGGACGGTGAAGCCGCACGTGGTGGTCACCATCGACGCCGACGACCTCGCCGACACCTCCACCACCGGCCCCGGTGCGGCCGCGACCGGGTTCGGGGCACGCATCTCTGCCGCCCGCGCCCGCTGGCTGGCCTGCGACGGCACCGTCTCCCGGATCGTGATGGGCCCCGACGGGCTCCCACTCGACGTCGGCCGCACCCACCGGGTGGTGCCCGCACACATCCGGCGGGCGGTCGAGCAGCGCGACGGGCACTGCGTGTTCACCGGCTGCACCGCCCCCACGCACTGGTGCGACGTCCACCACCTCGTGCACTGGCTGCACGGCGGCGACACCTCGCTGCACAACTCAGCGCTGCTCTGCGAGCGCCACCACACCAAGGTCCACCACGGGTTCCGCATCGAACGAGATCCCGGCGGGCGGTGGCGCACCTGGCGGCCCGACGGCACCGAGATCCTGATCGGCCCACCGCTCTAGCGGGCGGCCGCCCGTAAGCTGGTCTCCCGTGAGTCTCACCATCGGGATCGTCGGCCTGCCCAACGTCGGCAAGTCGACGCTCTTCAACGCCCTGACCAAGAACGACGTGCTCGCCGCGAACTACCCGTTCGCCACGATCGAGCCCAACGTCGGCGTGGTGGGCGTGCCCGACCCACGGCTGGCGAGGCTCGCCGAGGTCTTCGGCTCGCAGAAGATCATCCCGGCCACGGTGTCCTTCGTCGACATCGCCGGCATCGTGCGCGGCGCCTCCGAGGGGCAGGGGCTGGGCAACAAGTTCCTGGCCAACATCCGGGAGAGCGACGCGATCTGCCAGGTGATCCGGGTGTTCACCGACCCCGACGTCGTCCACGTCGAGGGCAAGGTCGACCCGGCCGACGACATCGAGACGATCAACACCGAGCTCGTGCTCGCGGACATGCAGACGCTGGAGAAGGCGATCCCGCGGCTGGAGAAGGAGTCGCGCAAGGACAAGGACCGCAAGGTCCTGCACGACGCCGCCGTCGCCGCGCAGGAGGTGCTGAACACCGGGAAGACGCTGTTCGCCGCCGGCGTCGACCCGGAGCCGCTGCGCGAGCTGACGCTGCTGACGACCAAGCCGTTCCTCTACGTCTTCAACGTCGACGCCGACGAGCTGGCCAACACCGCGCAGCTGGACGAGCTCCGCGCGCTGGTCGCGCCGGCCGAGGCGATCTTCCTCGACGCGCAGACCGAGTCCGAGCTGATCGAGCTGCCCGCCGAGGAGGCCGCTGAGCTGCTCGCCTCGATCGGTCAGGACGAGCCGGGCCTGGACCAGCTCGCCCAGGTGGGGTTCCGCACCCTGGGCCTGCAGACGTACCTGACCGCCGGCCCCAAGGAGTCCCGGGCCTGGACCATCCCGGTCGGCGCCACCGCGCCGGAGGCCGCCGGGGTCATCCACACCGACTTCCAGCGCGGCTTCATCAAGGCCGAGATCGTCGGCTTCGACCAGCTGATGGAGGCCGGGTCGATGGCCGCGGCCAAGACCAAGGGCTGGGTGCGCATCGAGGGCAAGGAGTACGTCATGCAGGACGGCGACGTCGTGGAGTTCCGCTTCAACGTCTGACCCGCGCGCGGGCGAGGGGACACTGCACTCCAGGAACGGTCGTCGACTGCCGATGAGCCCGACGACCCGGGAACCGGGCCGCTGATCGAGACCGCACGACCGAGGAGACGCCATGGACTACCTGCGCCAGCTGAGGACCGAGCGGCCGCTGCTCTTCTGGATCGGGGTCGCGGTGGCCTTCTGGCTCCTCTTCCAGCTCGCACTCTTCCTGGTGGCGGTCGTCATCGGCCCGTTCAACCTGCCGTCCTGGGCGCCGCTCGTCGTGCTGGTCGGCAGCCTCGTCCTCATCGCCCGCCGCCAGCAGCGGTAGCGGGGCAGCAGACGTCACCCACTGCGACGCCCGCTGAGCGGTCCCCAGGACCGTGCGGGCGGCGCAGGCCCCGCGATGCGACAGGATGGGCGCTCCGCAGCGTCCGACGAGTACGGGAGCACAGCCGTGACCGACCCCTCCTCCTTCCCGCCGCCCGCCCCGATGGTGGTGCCGCGGTTCTTCGTCAAGCAGCGGATCACGGTGATGGTCAACCGCTACGAGGTCTACGCCGCCAACCCCGACGGCTCCGAGGGGCAGCTGCTCGCCTTCGCCGAGCAGAAGCGGATGAAGCTGAAGGAGGAGGTCGTCTTCTTCACCGACGAGTCGAAGACGCGGCAGGTCTTCTCCTTCAAGGCGCGGCAGCGGCTGGACGTGAGCGCCGAGCACGACGTCCTCGACGAGCACGGCACGCCGCTGGGCATGTTCAAGAAGGAGTTCGGCGCCAGCCTGCTCCGGTCGACCTGGAACCTCTCGGCTCCCGGGCTGGAGGCCGTCGGCAAGGAGCGCCGCCTCTTCATCGCCGTCCTGCGCCGGGTGTGGAACCTGATCCCGTACCTCGGCGACGTCTGGGTGCCCTTCGTCTTCCACTTCGACTTCGCCGACAAGGCCTCCGGGCAGCCGGTGCTGACCAGCGAGCGGCAGAAGGCCATCCGCGACCGGTACACCGTGACGGTCCCCGACCCGCGGCTGGACTTCCGCGTCGCGGCGTCGATGGCCGTCGCGCTCGACGCGCTGCAGAGCCGGTGAGCTAGCGGCGGCTGGGGGGCAGGTCCGGGCTCACAGCTGCCGATGGTGAGGGGGACGTCCCTCGTCTCCGTCGGTCGGCCGCCCGGTCCAGCTCTGCCAGCGGCGCCGGATCGCGGTGCGCAGTCGCGAAAGGCCACCACAGCCATGCACGTGCTCATCATGAACGCCGGCCAGAAGGCCCAGGACTACCACCGCGTCGTCGAGCCGGTCCGCGCCGTGGGCGAGTCCGGTGCCGACGTCACGGTGACGATCAGCCGGGGCCTGGCGACGACGATGCGGCCGCCGGTGCCCGACGCCGAGCCCGAGGTCGTCGCCGTCGACGCCCAGGGTGCTGACGTCGTCGTGCTGCAGCTGCCCAGGACGCTGCAGATGCTCCAGTGCATCCGGGTGCTGCAGGCGCAGGGCGTGGCCGTCGTCGTCGAGATCGACGACCTGCTGTCCGGCGTCCCGTACGGCCACATGGCGCACAAGGCCCTGGTCGGGGCCGGGCTGGGCAAGCTGGCGCTGGCCTGCGCCCTGGAGGCCGACCTGGTGGTGGCCACCACGCCGGCGCTGCTCGAGGAGTACGCGCCGCACGGGCGGGGCGTCGTCGTCCCGAACGCGATCCCGCGCCGGATCGCGGAGCTGCCGCCCGCCTACGAGCGGGAGCCGGAGGTGGTGCGGGTCGGGTGGACCGGCAACGTGCTCGGGCACCCCTACGACCTGCAGGAGATGGGCTCGGGCCTGCAGCAGGCGCTCGACCGCACCCGCGGCCGCAGCGAGTTCGTGGTGATCGGGGAGAAGTGGGACGCCCGGGAGCGGCTGCGGCTGTCCGAGGAGCCCACCGAGATCCCGTTCATCCACGACGTCGACGGCTACCTGACGGCGATCGGCGAGGTGTTCGACGTCGGGATCGCCCCGCTCCGGATCGACCGGTTCAACACCTGCAAGAGCTGGCTGAAGCCGCTGGAGTACGCGGCGCGCGGCGTCTACTCGGTGCGGGCGCGCACCGACGAGTACGAGCGGCTGGGCCTGGGGATGCCGGCCCGCGCGCCCAAGGACTGGGCCAAGTTCATCGCCACCGGGGTCACCGACGTCGACCGCCGCCGCGAGGTCGCGGCGGCCGCCCGGGAGAAGGTGCTGGCCGGTCACCTGACCGAGCACACCGCCGAGCGCTGGGTGGGTGCCTGGTCCCGCGCGCTGGACAACCGGGTCCGCGCGCAGCGGAAGGGCAGCCTGGCCGCAGCGGCGCGCTGAGCTCTCCCCAGGCCGACCCGGAGGTCAGCCGTACCGGCTCTCCAGCTCGGCGAAGAACGCCTTGGCCAGGGCGGTGAAGTCGGCCTCGCGGACGGCGATCTCGTCACCCGGCCGGTACTTCAGCACGGTGCGCTCGGGGTCCAGCCGGATCTGCCGGTCCACGATCAGCGTCGTCCCGCGCTGGAGCGACTCGGTGATCAGTCGGACCTCGTTGAGGGCGTTGCCGTCGCGGCCCTCGATCCCGCGGCCACGGTGGACGAAGCCGTTCTCCAGCGCGACCACCATGTTGTTGAAGAAGACCGGCTCGAAGGCGTGCAGCGCGCCGGGGGAGGAGCTGGCGGCGGCGGCGAGGTCGCGGTAGGCGGCGATCTGCGCGTCGATGGCCGCGCGCCGCTGGTCGATGTAGTCCTGCGCGTAGGTGCTCCGGCTCAACACGGCTGCTCCTCGGGGAGGGATCCGACCAGCCTGTCACGCCCGGGAGGGTTCCGGAAGGGAGTCAGACCCAGCTGAGGTCGTCGTCGTGGGCGCGCGGCCGCGGCACCGAGGGGAGCGGCCGGTCCCGGTCCGGGAGCAGCAGGTCCGGGCGGGTGCGCGGCGCCGTCGACCGGCGGGGAGCCCGCACCGGGCCGACCGGTCGGGGCAGCCGGGCGTCGGGGAGCGGCACCCAGGCGGTCCGGCGGAGCCCGCCGACGACGAACTGCAGTCGCAGCTGGCACGTCCCGTCGGCCGCGTGCCGCCAGCCCAGCAGGACGGCGGGGTGCCAGACGTCGCCGTGGCTGAACTCGACCGGCAACGGCTCCCCGGCCAGCGCGGTCATCTCCGGGTCGGGCACGGGCGGGACTGTATGCGGCCGTCCGCGCACCGGCGGTGAGGCGCGCGACCACGGGCACGCGTCGTCGAGAGCTGCCGTACCGGGGCAGCGGGAAGCGTGGCCCGCCGCTGCGCGTTGCCCTGGACAACCGACCCGGAAGGCCCCTCCATGCGCATCCCGCTGTCCGTCCTCGACCTCGCCCCGATCGCCCGCGGGGAGACCGTCAGCAGCAGCATCGCGGCCAGCGTCGCCCTCGCCCAGCGGGCGGAGGAGCACGGCTACCGCCGCGTCTGGTACGCCGAGCACCACAACATGCCGACCATCGCCTCCTCGGCGACCAGCGTGCTGATCTCGCACGTGGGAGCGCAGACGTCGTCCATCCGGCTGGGTGCCGGCGGGGTCATGCTGCCCAACCACTCGCCGCTGACGATCGCCGAGCAGTTCGGCACCCTGGACGCGATGTACCCCGGGCGGATCGACCTGGGCCTGGGCCGCGCGCCCGGCTCGGACCAGAACACGATGTACGCCCTGCGCCGCGACCCGGGCTCGGCTGAGTCCTTCCCGCAGGACGTGCTGGAGCTGCAGGCCTACCTGGCCGGTGAGTCGCGGGTGCCCGGCGTCGACGCGATCCCCGGCAAGGGCTCCCGGGTCCCGCTGTACATCCTGGGCTCGTCGCTCTTCGGTGCCCACCTGGCCGCCGCGCTGGGGCTGCCCTACGCGTTCGCCAGCCACTTCGCCCCGCAGGCCCTGGAGTCCGCCGTCGCCACCTACCGGCGGGAGTTCAAGCCCTCCGCCGAGCTCGACGCCCCCCACGTCATCGCCGGGGTCAACGTCGTCGCTGCCGACACCGAGGGGGCCGCGAAGGAGGCCCTGCAGGCGGTGCGCCGGAACCTGGCCGTCGGGCTGTTCGGCCGCGGTCAGGCGTTCACCGACGCCGAGGCCGACCTGCTGCTGCAGCAGGGCGCCGGGCACCACGTCCACTCGATGCTGACCCACACCGCCGTCGGCACGCCGCACCAGGTGGCCGACTTCCTGGAGCGCTTCCGCCAGCAGGCGGACGCCGACGAGCTGATCGTCGCCCACCAGTCGCCGACCACCGAGGGCCGGCTGCGCTCGGTCACCCTGACCGCCGAGGCGCTGGAGTCCGTCGCGGCCTGATCGGCCCTCCTGCAGGGGCCCGCGCCGAGCTCGCGAGGCGTGGGGGGCAGGAGGGTCCTTCGTCAGGCGCTGGGGCGCGCCCCGCCGATGAAGCCGCTCCACCGCATCGACGTGACCCGGATGACCGAGCCGCTCTGCGGCGCCTCCAGGATCTGCCCGTTGCCCAGGTAGATCGCGACGTGGTGGATGGTCGAGGGGCGGCTCGTGTCGGTGGCCCAGAAGACCAGGTCACCGCGCTCCAGGTCGGTACGGGACACCTTGGGCAGCGCCGAGTACTGCGCGCTGCTGTTGCGGGGGATCGAGATGCCGGCCTGGGCGTAGGCGTAGCGGGTCAGCCCGGAGCAGTCGAAGCCGACGATGCCGGCGTCGACGCCCCAGCCGACGCTGGGCCCGCTCAGCGAGCCGCCGCCCCAGGCGTAGATGGTGCCGAGGTGCTCGCGGGCCGCGGCGATGGCGGTCTCCACCGCGGAGGCCTGACCGGCGCCCGCGGTGGTCGCGGTGCCGGCCGACCCGGAGGTGACCGGGTGCTGGGCGGTGGCCGCGCGGGAGGCGGCCGCCTGCTGCGCGGTGTACTGCTGGGTTGCGTACTGCTGGGCGGCCGCGCGGGCGCCCTCCAGGCCGAGCAGCGCCTGCTGGGCCTGCTGGAGCTGCTGCTGCATCGCGGCCTGCTGGCCGGCCAGCCCGGCGGCGAGCGAGCGGGCGCTGACCTCGAGGGCCTCGGCGGCGGCGAGGGCGTCCGCGGCCTCCTGCTCCAGCGCCGCTGCCTGACCGAGGGCGGTCTGCGCGGCCGCGTCGGCGGCGGTGGCCGACTGCTCGGCGGCGGTGACCTGGACGACGACGTCGCCCTGGTGCGACCCGGCGGCCTCGAGCAGCGCGGCCCGCTCGACCATCTGGGCTGGGCCGTCGGCGGTCATCAGCGCCTCGAGCGTGGGGGACGTGCTGCCCTGCAGGTAGCTCTGCCGGGCGAAGGCGGCGATGTCGGCGCGGGCGTCGGCCAGGTCGGCGCGGGCCTGCTCCGCAGCGGCGGCGGCCGCCTGGGCGGCGACCTGCGCCGCCTCGTGCTCGGCCTGCTTGCCCTGGAAGGCGTCCAGCGCGATCGCCGACCGGGCACGGGCAGCGTCCACCTGCACCTGGGCGTCGGCGAGGGCTGCGGAGATGGCGCCGACCTGCGCGGCGGCGTCGGCCTGCGCCTGCTGGGCCTGGCTGATCTGGGTGTCGCTCGGGCTGGTCGGGGCCGCGGCGGCGGTCGCCGGCACCGCGACGAGGCAGACCGCGGCGGCCGCCACGAGCCCGGCCAGCCGGCGTGTGCTCCGGTCGGCGGCCTGCCGCCGGGTGGTTGCCTGGGTGCCCATCTCCGCTGCGTCCCTTCCGCTGGACAGTCACCCGATCGGGTGACCCGACCACTAGGTCGGCGCGCTGCGCGAACTCCTTGAGCACCGGCGGACGCTGAGTTGGAGAAAGCAACACGACGCCACCCCGCGGACGGCGGGACGGTGACGGCCAGGGAGGATGCCGGGCGTGACCACCGCTGCCCGGGAGGAGACCGAGCAGCTGGACCCACGGCGCTGGCTGGCGCTCGGGGTCTGCGTCTCGGCGGTCTTCATGACCCTGCTCGACGTCAGCATCGTCGCGGTGGCGCTGCCCTCGATCGGTGCCAGCACCGGCGCCGGCCCCTCGGAGCTGCAGTGGGTCGTCTCCGGCTACGCGCTGGCCTTCGGCATGGTGCCGATCATCGGCGGGCGGCTGGGTGACGACCGGGGCCGCAAGCGGGTGCTGCTGGTCGGCATCGGCGCGTTCGTCGTCTGCAGCGCGCTGGTCGGGCTGGCCCCGACCCCCGCGGTGCTGGTCGCCGGCCGGGTGCTGCAGGGTCTCGCCGGCGGGCTGATCAACCCGCAGGTCGCCGGGCTGGTCCAGCAGTTGTTCCCCCGGCACGAGCGCGGCCGGGCCTTCGGCGTCCTCGGTGCCGCGGTGGGCATCGCCACGGCGGCCGGCCCGGTCGTGGGTGGCGCGCTCATCGGTCTCGGCGGCGAGGACTTCGGCTGGCGGATCTGCTTCCTGGTCAACCTGCCGGTCGGGCTGACCGCGCTGGCGCTGTGCGCCCGGCTGCTGCCCGCGGCGCCACGCCGCGGCAGCCCCCGGCCGCTGGACCTGCCCGGTGCCGCCCTGCTCACGGTCGGCGTCTTCGCGCTGCTGTTCCCGTTCGTGCAGTACGACGCCGACCACGACCTGCGGCTGCTCCTGCTGCTGGTGCCCGCCCTCGCCGTGCTCGCCGGTTTCGTCGGCTGGGAGCGCGGGCCGGGCCGGCGCCGCGGCCACCCGCTGGTCGACCTGGGCCTGTTCCGGATCCGGTCGTTCTCCGACGGCACGGTGCTCGCCTTCCTGTTCTTCTGCGCCTACACCGGGACGCCGCTGGTGCTGGCCCTGTTCCTGCAGGACGGGTTGGGGTTCACCCCGCTGCAGTCCGGCCTCACCGCGTCGGCCTACGCGGTCGGGGTCGCGGTGTCCGCCCCGGTCGGCGGGAGGCTGGTGCCCCGGCTGGGCCAGCGGGTGCTGGTCGTCGCGCTCGGCCTGTTCACCGTCGGGGTCGCGGCCACCGCGGTGCTCGCCGACCGGCTGGCCGGCAGCGCCGAGCCGGCGACGGTGGCGCTGGCGATGGCCCCGGCGCTGCTCGTCGCCGGCCTCGGTGGCGGCTCGGTGATCACCCCCAACCAGGCGCTGTCCCTGGCCGACGTCGACGTGCGCGGCGGCTCGACGGCCGGCGGGGTGCTGCAGACGGCGCAGCGGATCGGCAACGCCGTCGGCGCGGCGGTCATCACCGCCGTCTTCTACGCCGTGGTCTCCGGTGCGGCGGCCGGCGGCACGGTGCGGCAGGCCGACCACGGGCGCGGCTACGCGGTGAGCCTGCTGGTCAGCGTGGCCTTCGCCGCGGCGGCGCTGGTCGTCGCCGTCCGGGACGTCCGCCGTCGTCCGGTGCCCGGACCGGCCGGGGACTGACCGCCCGGCTACCTTGCCCGCCATGCACCCCAGCTCCGACCCCCCGGCCCTGCCCACCGCCGAGCTGCACGTGCACGTCGAGGGCACGCTCGAGCCGGAGCTGGCTCTCGACCTCGCCCGGCGCAACGGGGTCCGGCTGCGCCACCCCGACCTGGCGTCGTTGCGTCGCGCCTACTCCTTCGCCGACCTGCCGTCCTTCCTCGATCTCTACTACGAGCTGACCGCGGTGCTCCGGGAGCCGCAGGACTTCACCGACCTCGCCGAGGCGTACCTGGCGCGCGCCGCGGCGCAGGCAGTGCGGCACGCGGAGGTCTTCGTCGACCCGCAGGCGCACACCAGCCGCGGCGTCCCGCTGGAGGTGGTGCTGGACGGGCTCGCCGAGGCGTTCGGGACGGCGGAGGAGCGGCACGGGCTGAGCGCCCGGGTGATCGTCAGCTTCCTGCGCGACCGTGACCCGCGGGAGGCCGACGCGCTGGTGCCGCGGCTGCGGCCCTGGCACGGACTGGTGATCGGTGTCGGCCTGGACAGCGCCGAGGTCGGGTTCCCGCCCGAGCCGTTCGCGCGCGCCTACGCGCTGGCGGCCGACGAGGGGCTGCACCGGGTGGCGCACGCGGGGGAGGAGGGGCCGCCCGCCTACGTCACCGGGGCGCTGGACGCCCTCGGCGTCGAGCGGGTCGACCATGGCATCCGCAGCCTGGAGGACCCCTCGCTGGTGGCCCGGCTGCGCGAGGAGCAGGTGCCCCTGACGGTCTGCCCGCTGTCCAACGTGGCGCTGCGCGCCGTGCCCGACCTGGCGGTCCACCCGCTGGCCCGGATGCTCGACGCGGGGCTCCGGGTCTCGGTCAACTCGGACGACCCGGCCTACTTCGGCGGCTACCTGCACGACAACACCGCCGCGGTCAGCCGCGCGCTCGGCCTCACGGCCGCGCAGCGGCGACAGCTGGCCGAGGACGGCTTCCGGGCGAGCTTCCTGCCCGACGCGGACAAGGCCCGGCACCTGGCGGCGGTCGCCGCCGCCGACGCGGGCTGAGCTCAGCGCCCGGCCCGGTGCTCGGCGACCAGCCGGCGCGGCGCCCGGCACGCCCAGGCCTCGTCCAGCACCTCGGCCAGCTCGTCCACGCCGATCTCGTCCAGCCACACCAGCACGGCCGGGTACCCGGCGAAGTGCGCGGTGGCGAAGTAGACGCTGGGGGAGTCGGCGACGAGGGCGGCCCGGGCGCCGATGTCCGGCACCCGCACGGCGAGCACCGGGCCCGACGGTGCGGCGTCGCCGAGCTCGGCCACGTCGGCCCGCCGCAGCGGCCGCTCCCAGGCGAACGCCTTGTCGCGCACCCGCCAGCTGCGGGTGGCCGCGTGCGAGGGGTCCTCGGTCGCCTCCGGCAGCGCCAGCGCGAGCCGGGCGACGTCGTCCCAGGTGGCCATCCCCAGACGCTACGGCCACGCGCACCCGCCGGCTCGGGCGAGGATGGGTGCGTGAACGTCTTCACCGACTACGCCGAGACCCACTGGGTGCCCATCAACGGCGACATGGTCACCGTCCAGACGATCGACGCCGCCGGGAGGCGGGAGACCCACGTGCTCTCGGTGCCGGACGCGCTGGCCCAGTTCAAGGTCAAGTACCCGTTCGTGGACGACGCCCAAGCCGCCGCGCTCTTCGCCCAGGGCGGCTGAGGTCGGCGGTTGAGGGCCGCGTCACGGCACACCGGACGGCGTCGTGTCGTTGCACCCGGTGTGACGCTCCGCTTCCTCGTCCTCGGCGACTCCCTGGCCTTCGGCACCGGCGCCGCGAGCCCGCAGCACACCCTCGGCGCCCGGCTCGGCCGCGTGCTGCAGGACGCCGGCCGCACCGTCGAGCTGCACGTGGTCGCCGTCCCCGGCGCGACGTCGCTGGACCTCGCCGCGCAGGTCCGGCGCGCGCCCGCCGCCGACGTCGCCCTGCTGGTGGTCGGCGCCAACGACATCACCCACCAGGTGCCGCCGGCGCAGGCCGCGGCGGCGCTGGGCAGCGCCGTCCGGCAGCTGCGGGAGCGCGGCACCGAGGTGCTCGTCGTCCCGACCCCCGACCTGTCCTCGGTCGCCTGGGTGCCGCCGGCGTTCCGGTCGGTGGTCGCCGCGATCTGCGACCAGCAGCGGGCCCGGCAGACCCTGGCCGCCGAGGCCGCGGGCGCCGTCGTGACCCCGGTCGCCGCCGAGGTGTCCCGGCGGTTCGCCGCCGACCCGTCGCTGTTCTCCGCCGACCGGTTCCACCCGTCCTCGGCCGGCTACGCCCTGGTCGCCGACGCGCTGGCGCCGCACCTGCTGGAGCTGGCCGGCCGACCGGACGAGGACGCCGCCTGACTCAGGCCGCGTCGCGGGGCGGGAGACGGCAGGCGGCGGTGCCGCCGGGCAGCCGGTACCGGTTCGCCGCGACGAGCCGGTAGACGGCCGGGGCGACCCAGCGCACCGGCGGCGCCGACAGCACCCGCCCCAGCAGCGACCACGGCAGCCCGGCCGCCCGCAGCAGCTGCGCCACCGCCGGAGCGCCGCCGGAGACCGCGCCGTCCCGGCCGATCCAGAGCACCTCGTGCTGCGCCCGCTCGGCCGTCACCCCGGCCGCGGCCAGGTCGAGGTGCTGCCAGGCGACCACGTCGGAGTCGGCCGGCAGCACCCGCCGGGCGAGGTCGGCCGAGCGGGTGCAGAAGGCGCAGTCGCCGTCGAAGACGAGCGTTCCGGAGGTCACGCCCCCATCGTCCCCGCCCCGCCGATGTCGACGGTGAGCGCGCGGTGGTCCGACAGCGGGAGCGCCGGGGCCGACGTCGCCGTCACGGGCCCGAGCGACCCGCGCAGCAGCACGTGGTCCAGCTGCCGGTCGGGCTCGACGACCGGGAACGTCGCCCCGGCCGCCAGCGGCCGCCAGCCGGTCACCGACGACGGCGTCGGCGGCGTCATGTTGAGGTCGCCCATCAGCACCAGCGGGCCGGGGAACGCGGCGAGGTCCCGGCGCAGCCGGCGCAGCTGCAGCCGGTTCCAGCCGGGCACGAACGACAGGTGGGTGTTGACCACGGTCAGCCGGCCGTGCGGGGTCTCCACCACCGCGACGACGGCCGCCCGCGGCTCCTCGTGGACCGTGATCACCTTGCGCGGGCCGGGCAGCCACATCGGGAAGGTGAACGGGATCGGGGGCAGCCGGATGACCTGCCAGCTGCTCACCGGGTAGCGGGACAGCAGCGCGATGCCGTACTCCGCCGTCCCGGGCTGCTCCTCCCCGGTCGCCGCCATCCAGGTGGCCCCCGGGGTGCCGGCGATCGCCGCCACGAACCGGTGCGCGACCGCGCCCATCGCCTCGGCCGCCACCGCGGTGAGGTCGGCGTGGTGCGAGCGGGGCTGCTCCCGGTCCACCTCCTGGAGGGCCAGGACGTCGGCGTCCAGGGACCGCACCGCGGCGGCGAAGCGGTCGACGTCCACCTGGTCGTCGGTCAGCGAGCGTCCGTGCAGGATGTTGAAGGTCGCGAGTCGCACGAGTGACCGCTACCCGCTCGGGTAGTGCCACACCCGGTCCCGATCCCCGAGCAGAGGAGTACCGCGTGCCCGCCGACCGGGACGCCCTACGGGTCGCGCTCAAGCGCACCGCGTCCGCCCTCAAGCACGACGGTGTGCCCTTCGCCCTCGCCGGCGGCTACGCGCTGTGGGCGCACGGCGCACCGGAGTCGGAGAACGACGTCGACTTCGTCGTCGCCGAGGACGACACCGAGCGCGCCGCGAACGTGCTGGCCGACGCCGGTTTCGAGGTGGTCCGCCCGCCGGAGGACTGGCTGTTCAAGGCCTGCACCGACGGCGTCGTCGTCGACGTGCTGCACCGGATCGTGGGGGAGCCGGTCAGCTCGGAGATGCTCGACCGCTCCGACGAGATGGACCTGATCGGCATCCGGTTGCCGGTGCTGCCCGCCACCGACCTGCTGTCGAGCAAGCTGCGGTCGATGACCGAGCACTACTGCGACTTCGGCCGGTTGCTGCCGCACGTGCGCGCGGTCCGCGAGCAGGTGGACTGGGAGCGGCTGCGCGAGGAGGTGGCGGACAACGACTTCGCCGTCGCCTTCCTGTTCCTCACCGAGCGCCTCGGCATAAACGCCGGCTGAGCCGGGCTCACCCCGACGAGGGGTGGGTCGCGCTGTGGCCTCAAGCACAGCGTGCGCCGGGCCGATCCGCCGGGCATGGCAGCCATCCGCTCTGCCGCGGACGCGTTCCGCGAGCGCTCACCGGGAGACCGGCGACTGCTCGCGCTGCGCGCGACCGGTGCGGTGCTGTCGGTCGGCTACGTCTCGGCGACCCTGGTCGCCTGGTCCGGCGTGACCTCGTGGTCCGAGGCCCTGCAGACCGGTGGCAACAGCGCCTTCATCGGCGGCCTGGTGGTCGTCACCCTGCTGCGGGCCCGGCTGTACCGCGAGGACCGGCGGGCCTGGGCGCTCGTCGCCCTGGCGCTGCTGAGCTACCTCTGCGGCGGCCTGGTCGACGCGCTCGGCGGCGGCTCGCCGACCGGCGCCGACCGGCCGTCGTGGGCCGACCTGGGCTGGCTCGGCTTCTACCCGCTCACCGCCCTGGCGCTGCTGACCATGCTGCGTGCCCGGGTGCCCCGGGTGTCCGCGCTGACCTGGCTCGACGGCGTCGTCGTCGGCCTGACCGTCGCCACCCTGGGCTCGGCGTTCGCCGTGGGCGGGGTGCTGCGCGGCACCGAGGGCAGCACCGCCGCCGTCGCGACCGCCATCGCCTACCCGTTGCTGGACACCCTCCTGCTGGTGCTGCTGCTCGGCGCGCTCGCCGTGATCGGCCGCGGCGCCGGGGCCGCCTGGTGGTGGCTCAGCCTCGGCCTGCTGTTCTTCGCCGCGAGCGACGCCGTCTACGCCCTGCGGGTGGCCGACGGGTCGGACCCGTTCAGCGGCCTGCTCGGCCTCGGCTGGGGCATGGCGTTCATCAGCTTCGGCGCCGCCGCCTGCCAGCGCCCCCGCACCGCGGTCACCAGCCGGGTCGACGGCCGGGTCGGCCTCGCCCTGCCGGGGGCCTGCGCGGTCGCGATGCTGGCGCTGATGTACGCCGGCTACCTCGACCACGGGCCGCTGGACGACGGCGGCCCGCTCGTCGGTGCGCTGGCCCTGGGGTCGGTGCTGGCCGCGCTGGGCCGCGCGTCGCTGTCCTTCCGCGCGGTGCGGGCGCTCGCCGACAGCCGGCGGCAGGCACGCACCGACGAGCTCACCGGGCTGCCCAACCGGCGCAGCGTCTTCGAGTCCCTGGCCCGTGCCGACGCCCGGCTGACCGCCGGTGAGCCGATCGCCGTGCTGGTGGTCGACCTGGACCGGTTCAAGGAGATCAACGACTCGCTCGGCCACGTCGCCGGTGACGAGCTGCTGCGGCAGGTCGGGCCCCGGCTCGCCGCCCACCTGCGCAGCGACGACCTGCTCGCCCGGCTGGGCGGTGACGAGTTCGTCGTCCTCGCCCACGACGTGCGGCCGTCCGACGCGCTCGCGCTGGCCGGCCGGCTCCGCGACGAGCTCCGCCGTCCCTTCCGCTTCGGCAGCATGGAGCTGACCGTCGACGCCAGCGTCGGCGTCGCCATCGGCCCGCTGCACTCGGCCTCGGCCGAGGAGCTGCTGCAGCTCGCCGACCTGGCGATGTACTCGGCCAAGCGCTCCCGGTGCGGGGTCGCGCTCTACGACGACACCCGGGACGGCGAGGGCCGGCACCGGCTGGAGACCGTCGAGCAGCTGCGCACCGGGATCTCCGCCGGGCAGCTCGTGCTGCACTACCAGCCCAAGCTCGACCTGCGCACCGGCGAGGTGGACGGCGTGGAGGCGCTGGTCCGCTGGCAGCACCCGGAGCGGGGGCTGCTGCCCCCGGACTCCTTCATCGACCTGGCCGAGTCGGCCGGGCTGATGTCGCGGCTCACCGCCACCGTGCTGGACCAGGCGCTGGCCCAGTGCCGCGCGTGGGCCGACGCGGGGCTGGTCCTCGACGTCTCGGTCAACATCAGCCCCACCGACCTGGTGGACGAGGCCTTCCCGGCCGAGGTCGCCCGGCAGCTGCACCTGCACCGGCTGCCGCCCACCCGGCTGGTCCTGGAGGTCACCGAGAGCCTGCTGATGGCCGACCGGGAGCGCGCCGTCCGGGTGCTGCAGCAGCTGCGGGACACCGGCGTCGGCATCTCCATCGACGACTACGGCACCGGGTACTCCAGCCTGGCCTACCTCGCCTCGCTGCCGGTGACCGAGCTCAAGCTCGACCGCGCCTTCATCACCTCCATGCCCAGCAGCCCGCGGGCGGAGGCGGTCGTCACCTCGACGCTGCAGCTGGCCCGGTCGCTGGGCCTGGTGCTCGTCGCCGAGGGCGCGGAGGACGCCGAGACCGTCGCGGCCCTCGGCGACCTGGACTGCGACCTGGTCCAGGGCTACCACGTGAGCCGGCCGCTGCCGCCGGAGCAGCTCGCCGCCTGGCTGCGCTCGCGCAGCCAGGTCCCCTCGACCTGAACGACGAACGGGCCGGCACCCCCGAGGGGTGCCGGCCCGGTCACCTGGTGACGTGCTGGAGCGGCCCCCTGCAGGGTCCCGCTGCGAGCCTGCGAGCAGTGGGGGGCAGGGGGTCCTTCGTCAGCTGGCGGGGACAGCTCCGGCCCGGAGCGCGCCGAGCAGGTCGTGGTTGAGCCGGGAGATGGTCTCCATCGAGATGCCCTTGGGGCACACCGCGGAGCACTCGCCGATGTTGGTGCAGCCACCGAAGTCCTCGGCGTCCTGCTGACCGACCATCCGCAGCACCCGGGAGTCGCGCTCCGGCTGGCCCTGCGGCAGCAGCCCGAGGTGGGCCACCTTGGCGGCGGTGAACAGCATCGCCGAGCCGTTGGGGCAGGCCGCGACGCAGGCACCGCAGCCGATGCAGGTGGCCGCGTCGAACGCCGCGTCGGAGTCCTTCTTCGGCACCGGGACGGCGTGCGCCTCGGGCGCGGTGCCGGTGGGCACGCTGATGTACCCGCCGGCGGAGATGATCCGGTCCAGGGCGGAGCGGTCGACGACCAGGTCCTTCACGACCGGGAAGCCACCGGAACGCCACGGCTCGATGTCGATCGTGTCGCCGTCCTTGAACGACCGCATGTGCAGCTGGCACACCGTCGCCTGCTCCGGGCCGTGCGCGATGCCGTCGATCATCAGACCGCAGGAGCCGCAGATGCCCTCGCGGCAGTCGTGGTCGAACGCGATCGGGTCGTCGCCCTCGAGGATCAGCTTCTCGTTGAGCACGTCGAGCATCTCGAGGAAGGACATGTCGGGCGAGACCTCGGTGACGTGGTACGTCACCATCTTGCCCTTCTTGGTCTTGTCCCTCTGCCGCCAGACCCGCAGGGTCAGATTCACTTGTAGCTCCGCTGTGCGAGGTGGATGTACTCGTACTCGAGGGCCTCGCGGTGCAGCACCGGCGGGGTCCCGTCCGGGGTGTGCTCCCAGGCGGCGACGTAGGCGAAGGCCTCGTCGTCGCGCAGTGCCTCACCCTCCGGGGTCTGGCTCTCGGCCCGGAAGTGGCCGCCGCAGCTCTCGTTGCGGTGCAGGGCGTCGACGCACATCAGCTCGGCGAGCTCGATGAAGTCCGCGACCCGGCCGGCGTGCTCGAGGTTCTGGTTGAAGATGCCCTGCTCGCCGGAGACCTTGACGTTGGTCCAGAACTCCTGCTTGATCTCGGGGATCCGGTCCAGCGCCTTGCGCAGGCCCTCCTCGGAGCGCTCCATGCCGCACAGGTCCCACATCAGCCGGCCCAGCTCGCGGTGGAACGAGGCGACCGTGCGGGTGCCGTTGATCGACAGCAGCTTCTCGGTCTGCGCGCGCACCGCCGTCTCGGCCTCCACCACCGCCGGGTGGCTGGCCTCGACCTTGGGGAACGGACCGTCGGCGAGGTAGTTGGCCAGCGTGTTCGGCAGCACGAAGTAGCCGTCGGCCAGGCCCTGCATGAGCGCGCTGGCGCCCAGCCGGTTGGCGCCCTGGTCGGAGAAGTTGGCCTCACCGATCACGAACAGCCCGGGGATGTTGGACTCCAGGTCGTAGTCGACCCACAGCCCGCCCATCGTGTAGTGGACCGCCGGGTAGATCCGCATGCCGGTCTCGTACGCGTCCTCCCCGGTGATCCGGTTGTACATGTCGAAGAGGTTGCCGTACTTGGCCTCGATGGTGCTGCGGCCCAGCCGCTGGACGGCGTCGGAGAAGTCCAGGTAGACGCCGAGGCCGTTCGGGCCCACACCACGCCCCTCGTCGCAGACGTTCTTCGCCTGGCGCGAGGCGATGTCGCGGGGCACCAGGTTGCCGAACGCGGGGTACTTGCGCTCGAGGAAGTAGTCGCGCTCGTCCTCGGGGATCTCCCGCGGGTCGCGGGTGTCGCCGCGCTCCTTGGGCACCCAGACGCGGCCGTCGTTGCGCAGCGACTCGCTCATCAGCGTCAGCTTCGACTGGTAGTCGCCGCTGACCGGGATGCAGGTCGGGTGGATCTGCGTGTAGCAGGGGTTGGCGAAGTACGCGCCCCGCTTGTGCGCCCGCCAGGCCGCCGTGACGTTGGAGCCCTTGGCGTTCGTGGACAGGTAGAAGACGTTGCTGTACCCGCCGGAGGCGAGGACGACGGCGTCGGCCAGGTGCGTGCTGATCTGGCCGCTGATCAGGTCGCGGACGACGATGCCCCGGGCCCGGCCGTCGACGACGACCAGGTCGAGCATCTCGGTGCGGCCGTGGGTCTCGACGTTGCCGAGGCCGATCTGCCGCTCGAGGGCCTGGTAGGCGCCGTACAGCAGCTGCTGGCCCGTCTGGCCGCGCGCGTAGAAGGTGCGCGACACCTGGGCCCCACCGAAGGAGCGGTTGTCCAGCAGGCCGCCGTACTCGCGCGCGAACGGCACACCCTGGGCCACGGCCTGGTCGATGATGTTCGCGCTGACCTCGGCCAGCCGGTAGGAGTTGCTCTCCCGGGAGCGGAAGTCGCCGCCCTTGACCGTGTCGTAGAACAGCCGGTGGACGCTGTCGCCGTCGTTGCGGTAGTTCTTCGCGGCGTTGATCCCGCCCTGGGCGGCGACGCTGTGCGCCCGCCGGGGGCTGTCCTGGAACCAGAAGTTCTTGACCCGGTAGCCGGCCTCGGCCAGCGTGGCGGCGGCCGAGCCACCGGCCAGGCCGGTGCCGACGACGATGACCGACAGCCGGCGCCGGTTGGCCGGGTTGACCAGCCGCGCGCGGAACTTGCGCTCCTCCCACATCTGCGGGACGGGGACGTCGCGGGGGGCCTTGGTGTCGGCGATCGGCTCGCCGACGGTGAAGAGCTCGAGGGTCATGGCGGTTCCCGTCAGTCGATCAGGCCGAAGGCGATGGACAGCGGCACGAGCAGGAAGCCCACGGTGATCAGCCCCGAGACGGCGTAGGCGATCCCGTTGACGGCGCGCTCGCGGCGCTTGTTGGTCTGGCCCAGCGTCTGGGTGGCGGCGAAGATGCCGTGCCGCAGGTGCAGGCCCAGCAGCACCATCGAGACCACGTAGAAGGCCGTGATCGGGATGTTCTGGAAGCTGGCCACGAGGCGCTCGTAGGGCGTCGAGTCGCCGCCGGCCGGGTTCACCGCGCCGAAGGTCAGGTCGAGGATGTGCCAGATGATGAACAGCGCCAGGATCAGGCCGCCCCAGCGGACGGTGCGCGAGGCGAAGCTCTGCTGCACCCGCTTCTTGGTCACGTAGGGCACCGGGCGGGCGCGGCGCGCCTGGCGCCACAGCGAGATCGCCGCCCAGAAGTGCGCGACCACCGAGACCAGCAGCACCAGCCGGATGATCCAGAGGAGCGTCTCCTCGGGCACGGCCGGCTCACCGATCGTGCGGATCCAGTGCGAGTACTCGTTGAACTCGTCGGCACCCTCGAAGGCGTGCAGGTTGCCGATCATGTGGGCCAGCAAGTAGAGGATCATGATGATCCCGCTGACGGCCATGACGGCCTTCTTGACGACCGAGTTGCTGAACTTCCCGGTCTTCGGGGTCTTGCGTGGTGCCTGCTGCGTCGTCACTGTCGCCACAGGGCCACGGTATGCCCACTGCCCACGTGACACCCAGGTGAACCCGCCGTGACACACCTCATGTAAGGGCACCCTCAACAGCGGGTTCGTCCCGCCGGGCCCGTCGAGAGGCGTTCGCCACCCGCTGCTGACAGCAGGGG
Source organism: Modestobacter versicolor (assembly GCF_014195485.1). Taxonomy (NCBI): domain Bacteria; kingdom Bacillati; phylum Actinomycetota; class Actinomycetes; order Geodermatophilales; family Geodermatophilaceae; genus Modestobacter; species Modestobacter versicolor. The sequence goes on along the minus strand of NZ_JACIBU010000001.1, from coordinate 2,230,357 downwards.
CCGGGGTGGAGGAAGATCGCCCGCGACCCAGTCGAGTGCTCCGAGAGCGCCTCCGAGAGGACGACGACGTGCCTGGACCCACCCGCGGCTTCCTCGGTCGCCGCCGCACCGCCAGCGACCCGCGGCTGCCCCCCGGTCAGTACGACGTGGGCGGCGACTGGCCGGTGCTGACCGCCGAGCCCACCCCCCGGATCACCCCGGAGACCTGGTCGATCACCGTCGACGGCGAGGTGGAGAACCCGACCACCTGGAGCTGGGACGAGGCGCACGCGCTGCCCGGCGCCGAGTACCGCGGCGACATCCACTGCGTGACCACCTGGTCGAAGTTCGACACCGTCTTCGGCGGCATCAGCGTCGACTCGCTGCTCGACGTCGCGAAGCCGAAGGAGGAGGGCCGGTTCGTGATGGCCACCTCCAAGACCGGCTACACGACGAACCTGCCGATCGAGGACGTCACCGGCGGCAAGGCCTGGATCGTCTGGGAGTTCGACGGCAAGCCGCTCACCGCCGAGCACGGCGGTCCGGTGCGGATGCTGGTGCCGCACCTGTACTTCTGGAAGAGCGCCAAGTGGATCAGCCGGATCACCGTCCTGAAGCGCGACCAGCAGGGCTTCTGGGAGCAGAACGGCTACCACGACCGGGGCGACCCGTGGAAGCAGCAGCGGTACCAGGGTGACTGAGGCAGCCCCCGTGGAGCCGTCGATCGGTGAGCCGGGCGTGCAGCCGGGCCGGGCGCCGGCCGGTGGGTGGACGACCGCGACGGTGGCCGGGCTGCGCCGTCCGATCGCGCGCTCGGTCGAGCTCCGGCTCGACGTGCACGACCGGGTCGACCACCTGCCGGGGCAGCACTACGTCGTCCGGCTGACCGCCGACGACGGCTACACCGCGCAGCGGTCGTACTCGGTCGCCTCGGCGCCGGGCGACCCGCTGGTCGAGCTGTTCGTCGAGCGGCTGGACGACGGCGAGGTCTCCACCTACCTGGCCGACGTCGTCGAGCCCGGCGACGAGCTGGAGGTGCGCGGCCCGATCGGCGGGTGGTTCGTCTGGGACGGCACCACCCCCGCGCTGCTGGTGGGCGGCGGCACCGGCGTCGTCCCGCTGGTGGCGATGGTCCGGCACGCCCGCGACATCGGCCGGCTGGACCTGCTCCGGGTCGCGGTGTCGGCGCGCACGCTGGCCGAGCTGCCCTACGCCGACGAGCTGGCCGACGCCGGCGCGCTGGTCGTGACCACCCGGGAGGCGCACGGCATCCGCCCGGCCGCCCGGCTGACCGCGATGGACCTGCTGCCGCTGTGGGAGGAGGGCCAGACCGCGTTCGTCTGCGGGTCGGCCGGTTTCGCCGAGGCCGCCAGCCAGCTGCTGGTCGGGCTCGGCATCCCGGCGCCCTCGGTGCGGGTCGAGCGCTTCGGGCCCTCGGCGCTGGAGCTGCCCAAGCGCTGACCCGGGCGGGTCGGCGTACGTCCAGACGCGTAGCCGGACGTCGGGGAACCGGGGTGTTCCCCGATGTCCGGGGCGGCTGCCCGCTCCTACGTTCGCGGCATGGACTCCCTGGCTCTCCGGCCGGCGCCCCCGGTCCGGTCCCACCGGCCCCGGGTCTCGCTGTGGCTGCTGCGGGTCGCGCTCACCGCGCAGCTGGTCACCGCGGTGACCCTGCCGGTGCTGGCCGGGCTGTTCCTGGGCGGCGACGTCGACGCGGTCGTCTGGCACGGCATCGCCGGTGGCCTGCTCGTGCTGCTCGGGGTGACCACCGCCGTGGTCGCGGGGGCCTACGTGCTCGGCGGACGTGGCCGGTGGTGGGTGTTGCCGGTCGCCGTCCTGGCGGCCGCCGCCGAGGTGGTCCAGCTGACGTTCGGGTACGCCGGAACCCTGTCGGTGCACGTGCCCCTCGGTGCGGGCGTGGTGACCGCCGTGGTGGTGCTCACCGGCTGGGCGTGGAGCCCGGCCGCGCGGCGGGCGCGGTGAGCGCGCTCTCCCGGCGCGGCTTCCTCGGCCTGGCCGGCGCGACCGGTCTCGCGGTGGCCGGCTGCGGGGCGCTGGACCTGGACACCCCGCCCGGGCAGACGGGGGAGCAGCTGGCCAGCGCGGTGCCGCTGCCCCGGTCGTTCCAGGTGCCGCTGCCGGTGCCCCCGGTCGCCCGGGTGGTGGGCACCCGGGACGGCGCCGACCTGGTCGAGCTGACCCAGCGCCGGGGCACCGCAGAACTGCTGCCGGGGGTGCGGACCACGGTCTGGGGCTACGACGGGGTCTTCCCCGGCCCCACGGTCGAGGCGCGGCGGGGCCGCCCGCTCGTCGTCCGGCACCGCAACGAGCTGCCGGTGCCCACCGTCGTCCACCTGCACGGTGGGCACACCTCGCCCGAGCACGACGGCTGGCCGCTGGACCTCGTCGTCCCGGTGGGCGACACGACCGGCTGGACGCCGCACCACGGCACCGGCTCGCTCGCGGCCGGGGTCCGCGAGCACCGCTACCCGCACGACCAGCGGGCCGCGACGCTCTGGTACCACGACCACCGGATGGACTTCACCGGCCCGGCGGTCTACCGCGGGCTGGCCGGCTTCCACCTCGTCCGGGACGACGTCGAGGACTCCCTGCCCCTCCCGCGCGGCGACCGGGAGCTGCCGCTGCTGATCTGCGACCGGGCCTTCGACGCCGACGGCGAGCTGGCCTACCCCGCGCGGGACCCGGCGCTGCGCCACGAGCCGGGGGTCGCCGACGAGTGGATGGAGGGCGTGCTCGGCGACGTCGTGCTGGTCAACGGGGCCGCCTGGCCGGTGCACGAGGTCGACGCCGCCCGGTACCGGCTGCGGCTGCTCAACGCGGCCAACGCCCGCCGGTTCCAGCTGGCGCTCCGGGTCGAGGGCGGGGGAGCCCTGCCGCTCACCCAGATCGGCTCGGACCTCGGGCTGCTGGCGGCGCCGCTCGAGCACCGGTCGCTCACCCTGGCGCCGGCCGAGCGGTTCGACGTCCTGGTCGACTTCTCGGCCGTGCCGGTCGGGACGGAGGTGACGATGGTGAACGAGCTGGGGGAGGGGCGGACCGGGGAGGTCATGCGCTTCCGCGTGGTGCGCCGGGCCGCTGACGACAGCCGCGTGCCCGACCGGCTGGCGGAGGTGGAGACGCTGGTGCCGGGGCGGGTCCGCCGCGAGTTCGTCTTCGAGCGCGGCAGCGTCGGCGGGCACGCGGGCTGGACGGTCAACGGCCTGCCGTTCGACCCGGACGCCTCCCAGGCCGACGTGCCGCTCGGGGAGACCGAGACCTGGCGCTTCCGCACCGACGTCCACCACCCGGTGCACGTGCACCTCGACGGCTTCCAGGTGCTGCGGCGCGGCCCGGGCGGCCCCGGCCCCTACGACGCCGGTTGGAAGGACACCGTCGACGTGCGGCCGCGGGAGGTCGTGGAGGTCGCCGTCCGGTTCACCGGCCACCGCGGCCGCTACGTCGTGCACTGCCACAACCTCGAGCACGAGGACATGGCGATGATGGCGACGATCCGCACCGTGTGAACCGCGTGTCCGGCGGCCCCGGGGCTCGTGGATCTGCTGGGGTGGCCGCCGGAGGTGCCGGTGATCGAGCTCGTCGGGCTGACCAAGCGCTACCGGACGCGGACCGCGGTCGACGGCCTCACGGTCACCGTGCGGCCCGGCCGGGTCACCGGCTTCCTCGGGCCCAACGGCTCGGGCAAGACGACGACCATGCGCTGCGTGCTCGGGCTGACCCGGCCCACCGCCGGGGCGGCGACGGTGCTCGGCGTGCCGTACGCGCAGCTGCCCGCGCCGATGCGCGCGGTGGGGGCGCTGGTCGACCCGCGCGCCCGGCACCCCGGCCGCACCGCGCACGCCCACCTGCTGGCGCTGGCGCAGAGCAACGGCCTGCCCCGCAGCCGGGTCGACGAGGTGGTGGAGCTGGTCGGGCTGGCGGCGGTGGCCGACGAGCGGGTCCGCGGCTTCTCCCTCGGCATGGGGCAGCGGCTCGGGATCGCGGTGGCGCTGCTCGGCGACCCGGAGGTGCTGCTGTTCGACGAGCCGGTCAACGGCCTGGACCCCGACGGCATCCGCTGGGTGCGGGAGCTGGTGCGCGACCTGGCCGCCGAGGGTCGAACGGTGCTGGTCTCCAGCCACCTGATGAGCGAGATGCAGGACACCGCCGACCACCTGGTCGTGCTCGGCCGCGGCCGCCTGCTGGCCGACGTGCCGATGGCCGAGCTGCTCGGCGCGGACGCCGTCGTCCGGGTGCGCACCCCGCAGACCGCGGCGCTCGCCGCTGCGCTGCAGCGGGCCGGTGGCCGGGTGGCGCGGGACCCCGACGGCACCCTGCAGGTGCGCGGGCTGGACGCCGAGCAGGTCGGCGACGTCGCCTTCGCCACCGGTGTGCGGCTGCACGAGCTGACCCGGGCCACCACCTCGCTGGAGGCGGCGTACTACGCGCTCACCGGCGAGGACGTCGAGTACCGGACGGGCGAGCGGTGAGCGCCCCGGTGCGGTTCCCCGCCGTGCTGCGCAGCGAGTGGACCAAGCTGGTCTCGGTGCGTTCGACCTGGTGGTCCGCGGCGGTGTACGTGCTGGTCGCCGGTGCGTTCGGCTGGCTGGCGGCCTCGACGACGCCGTCCGCCGACAGCGCCGGCAACGCGGTGGGGATCGCCCTCATCGGCTTCGGCTTCGCCCAGTTCGCCGTGGTCGTCGTCGGGGTGACGGCGGCCGCCGGCGAGTTCGCCACCGGGATGGTGCTGGCCTCGCTCGCCGCGGTGCCCCGGCGGGTCCGGTGGCTGGCCGCCAAGACCGGGGTGGTCGCCGGTGCGGTCGCCGGGCTCACCGGCGTGCTGGCGCTGGTCTGCTGGCTGGCCGCCCGCTCCCTGACCGCGGTCGACGGCGGCGTGCCGCTGGTCGGCGCCGGGGTGGGCCGGGCGCTGCTGCTCCAGGTGGCCACGGCCGCGCTGACCGCGGTGCTCGCGGTGGCGCTGGGCGCGCTCCTGCGCTCGACGGCCGGCGGGGTCGGTGCCGGCGCCGCGCTGGTCTTCCTGCTCCCGCTGCTGCTGCCGCTGTTCGGCCGCACCGGCGAGCGGCTGGCCGAGGCGCTGCCGCTGCTGCGGGTCGGTGGCGACCCGTTCCTGGTCGCCGGCCCCGGCTGGGCGGTCGGGCTGGCGGTGACCGCCGCCTGGGCCGCCGGCACCTGGCTGCTGGCCGCCGTCCTGCTGGACCGCCGCGACCCCTGAGCCGCTGGTTCCGCGGCGCCCGACCGGGTACGCCGGGGCGCATGGCACAGGGGCAGGACACCGCACGGCAGGAGCTCGGGGACAGTGAGGGGCCGACGGAGGACCAGCTCCAGGAGGCCTTCGACACCATCGTCAGCGAGGGGGCCCAGCGGCTGCACCGCACCTGGCGGGAGGTGCTGACCACCGGTCTCGCCGGCGGGCTGGAGATCGGCATCGGCGTCGTCGTGCTGTTCGCGGTGTACGCCGAGACCGGCAGCCACCTGCTGGCCGGGCTGGCGTTCGGCGTCGGCTTCGTCGCGCTGCTGCTGGCCCGCAGCGAGCTGTTCACCGAGGGCTTCCTGGTGCCGGTCACCGCGGTGGTGGCCGGGCGGGCGAGCGTCGGCCAGCTGGGCAAGCTGTGGAGCGGCACGCTGGTCGGCAACCTGATCGGTGGCTGGGCGCTGATGTGGCTGGTCGTCCACGCGCTGCCCGACCTGCGGGCCACCGCGGTCGAGAGCGCCACGGCGTTCGTGACCGCCCCGCTGGACCTGGAGTCCGCGGCGCTGGCCTTCCTCGCCGGCATCGCGATCACGCTGATGACCCGCATGCAGCACGGGACGACGTCGGACGGGGCGAAGATCGTCGCTGCCTTCGCCGGCGCCCTGGTGCTCGCCGGTCTGCAGCTGTTCCACTCGATCCTGGACTCGCTGGTCATCTTCGCGGCGCTGCACGCCGGGGCGCCGTTCGGCTACGGCGACTGGCTGGCCTGGTTCTGGTACACGACGCTGCTGAACATGGCCGGCGGGCTGCTGGTGGTCACGCTGCTCCGGCTGGTGCGCAGCAAGGACATGATCCAGCGGGAGCGCGCGGCCGCCGGCGCCGACGACTAGCCGGCCGCGGCCCGGCGGATGGCCGCGACGTAGCGGTCCAGCGCCAGCGTCTGCACCCGGTGGGCCACCGGCGCCCCGAGCCGGGCGAGCCGGGTGGCCAGCCGGGAGAACGCGCGCAGCTCGTAGACCACGTCGCCGTCCGGGCGCAGCGAGACGACGAAGGACTCCTCGCCGCTCTCCGGGTGGCCGGGCAGGGTGCCGTAGCCGAAGCCGCGGCGGTCGGGCTCGTCGACCACCCAGACCACCCGGCACGGGATGTCGAGGCCGAGCCGGCGCAGCCCAGCGGTCATCAGGACCACGGTGCCCGGGGTGCTGGCCGGGCCGTCGGCCTGGATCCGCAGCCCCGCCCCGCGCTGGGCGGCCCAGCGGAACACCGCGGCCGAGGCCCGGTCGAAGTCCGCCCGCCCCGAGCCGACGACGTGCTGACGCTCGACGTGGTCGTAGCCGGCCGGCAGCACGCCGTCGCGGGTGGCGCCCTGCTCGTCGTAGGTGAACGGTGCGTCGGTCAGCTGCTGGAGCGTCGTGCGGCGGAGGAGTCCCACCGGGTCAGTGTGCGCGGGGCGGGGTACCGGGGCCGGATGGGCCAGGCGCTGGTGGTGGGTGCGAGCAGTGAGATCGGGGCGGCCGTCGTCCGGGCGCTGACGGCGGCGGCGCACGACTGCCTCGGCTGGGGCCGCGACGCCCGGCGCCTGCCGGCCCGGTCCCGGGTGGTCGACCTGCGGGAGCCGGCCGAGGTGGACGCTGCGCTGGCCGAGCTGCCCGACCGGTTGTCCGTCGTCGTCTACGCCGCCGGCCTGTTCGACTGGGCACCGGCCGACACCGGTGACCCCGCCGTCTGGGACGAGCTGCTGGCGGTGAACCTGGCCGCGGCCATGCGGGTGACCCGCGGCGTGCTGCCGGCCCTGCTGGCCGCGGCGCCGTCGTCGCTGGTGCTCCTCGGGTCGGCGGCCGCGCACACCGCGTTCGCCGGCAACCCGGCCTACGTGGCGAGCAAGCACGGGCTGGCCGGCTTCGCGCGGTCGGTCTTCCTCGACGTCCGCGACCGGGACGTCGCGGTGACGCTGCTGTCCCCGGGGCTGGTCGCGGCCGGCGCGGGGCTGCAGGCGCCCGGGGTGGAGCCGGCGCGGCTGCTGCAGCCCGCGGACGTCGCCGACGCCGTCCGCTGGGTCGTCGGCACGCCGGCGCACGTCTGCCCGGTGGAGGTGCAGCTCCAGTCGCAGCGGACCGCATAGGGTCAGGCCACTGTGCTCGCCGCCGTCACCGCCACCCGCTACGTCACCCCGCTGCGCGAGGGTGGCTCGCTGCCGGGGCTCATGGAGGCCGACGACCTCGGCACCTACGTGGTCAAGTGGCGCGCGGCCGGCCAGGGCGTGAAGGTGCTGGCCGCCGAGGTCGTCTGCGGGGAGCTGGCCCGCCGGCTGTCGCTGCCGGTGCCCGCGCTGGTCACCGTCGACGTCGCCCCCGAGCTGGCGGTCGGCGAGCCCGACCAGGAGGTGCAGGAGCTGCTGCGCAACTCCGCCGGGGTGAACCTGGGGATGGACTACCTCCCCGGTGCGCTGGACTTCGAGGCCGGCGCCGCGCAGGTCGGCTCCGAGCTGGCCGGCCGGGTGCTGTGGTTCGACGCGCTGATCGGCAACGTCGACCGGTCGTGGCGGAACCCGAACATGCTCTTCTGGCACGGCCGGCTGCACCTCATCGACCACGGTGCCGCGCTGACCTTCCACCACAGCTGGCCCGGCGCCGCCGCCGCGGTGACCCGTGCCTACGACGCGGTGCAGCACGCGCTGATCGAGTGCGAGCCCGACGTCCGGGCCGCCGACGCCGCGCTCGCGCCGCTGGTCACCCGGGCGACGCTGACCGACGTGCTCGCCCAGGTGCCCGACGCCTGGCTGGAGGGCCCGGAGCCGGACGACGCCCCCGCCGACGTCCGTGAGCGCTACGTCACCCAGCTGCTGGACCGGCTCGCCGCCCGCGACTCCTGGCTGCCCGGCGTGGTGGCCGCGGCGGCCGCCGGTGGTGCCGGCCGGCGCACCGCACCCCGCGGGCAGAACCGGCCGACCTGGCTCGGCCCGCCCCCGCCGGAGGGGGTGACCCAGCGATGAGGGCTGTGACGTCCAAGGACACCTTCGAGTACGCCGTGCTCCGGGTGGTGCCGCGGGTCGAGCGCGGGGAGTCGCTGAACGCCGGGGTGCTCGTGTACTGCCGGCAGCGCGACTACCTGGGCTCGCGGGTGCACCTGGACCCCGAGCGGCTGCGCGCGCTGGACCCCACGGCCGACCCGGTCGCGATCACCGCCGCGCTGCAGGCCGCCGCCGACGTGTGCTCGGCCGCCGTCGTCGCGGGTGCCGCCGGGCGGGAGGCGCTGGGGTCGCGGTTCCGCTGGCTCACCGCCCCGCGGAGCACCGTCGTCCAGCCCGGGCCGGTGCACACCGGGCTCACCGCCGACCCCGACGCCGAGGCCGACCGCCTGCTGCGGCTGCTCGTCCTGCCCGTCACCGACTGAGAACCCGCGCGACGCGGGACCCGTCGGCTGGCAGGGTGCGGCGTCGTGACCGTCCTGCTGCGCCCCGAGCGGTTGGGCGACCACGCCGAGCTCCACGCCCTGCACCGCGCGGCCTTCGGCGACCACGGCGACGTGGTGGTCGGCCTGCTCGACGAGCTGCCCCCGGGTCTGTCGCTGGTGACCGAGGACGACGGCCGCGTCGTCGGGCACGTGCGGTTCTCCCCGGCGCTGCTCGACGCACCGCGGCAGCTCGTGCCGGTGCAGACGCTCAGCCCGCTGGCGGTGCTGCCCGAGCGGCAGCGGCAGGGGCTCGGCGCGAGCCTGGTCCGGACCGGCCTCGAGCAGCTCGCCGCGAGCGGGTGCCGGCCGTCTTCCTGGAGGGCGACCCGGCGTACTACGGCCGGCTGGGGTTCGTCGCCGGTGCGGGGCTCGGGTTCCGCCGGCCGTCGCTGCGGATCCCCGAGCCGGCGTTCCAGGCGGTGCTGCTGCCGGCCCACGAGCCGTGGATGACCGGGACCTTCGTGTACCCCGACGTCTTCTGGCGCCACGACGCGGTGGGCCTGCGCTGATCAGGCGCAGAACTCGTTGCCCTCCGGGTCGCGCAGCACCGCCCAGTGCGTGCCCAGCTCGGTCCTGCTCTCCACGTGCGTCGCGCCCAGCGCGGTGAGCCGCTCGACGGCGGCCGCCACCCGCTGCTCCTGCTCGGCCAGCGGCACCCGCTGGCCACCCCCGGCCTGCAGGTCCAGGTGCACCCGGTTCTTCGCGGTCTTGGCCTCCGGCACCCGCTGCAGGAACACCCGGGGCTGGGTCTCGTCGTCGTTGTCCAGCGCGAAGCCGGCGCCCCACTCCTCCTCCGGCACACCCTGGGCCCGCAGCCAGGAGGGCCAGTCGGGGGCACCGTCGGGCGGGGTGGGCAGCCGGTAGCCCCGGTCGGCCAGCGCGCCGGCCCAGAAGCCGGCCAGCCGCTGGGTGTCCTGGGCGTCGATGACGATCTGCACGGGACGCACCCGTCGAGTCTGCCGTCCTGTCGGTGGCCGGGAGTAGACCCCGCGCATGGAGATCTCCGCGGTGGGCGTGCCCGCCACCGACCTGCGCCGGGCCGTCGCCCGGCTGACCGCCCCGGTCAGCGCACCGGCACGCCCGCCAGCAGCGCCAGCAGCTGCCCCCGGTCCGGGCCGGGGGCGCCGGGAGACGGGTGCTCCGCCGCTGTGCGCATCACCCGCTCCGCCAGCCCCGGGCGGCTGAACACCTCGGCCGGCAGCGCCAGGCAGCCGACGATCTCCAGCATCGCGCGGAACAGCTCCAGGTCGTGCGGCGCGGCCTGGCGCAGCGCCGGGCCCAACGCAGCCCGCCCCTGCGGGGGCTCGGGTACCTGGCCGTCGCGGAGCGCCCGCATCTCGGCCAGCCGGGCCCGGTCGACCGCGAGGGTCGCCTGGTACCAGGGCGTCATCGTGCGCTCGACGCCGTCGTCCCACCGCTGCGCGAAGGTCCTCGGGTCGTCGTCCACCCCCTCCCGGAGCTGGTCCCGCAGGCAGGTCGCGTGCAGGAAGCCCATGCTCACGCCGCGGCCGAGCGAGGGGTTGGTGCACGCCCAGGCGTCGGACACGGAGACCAGGCCGGTGACGACCGGTGCGCCGTCGACCACCGCCCGGGTGTACCGGTCGAGCACGCCCGACATCGGCAGCACGCCGGTGATCGGCTCGCCGTCCGTCCAGTGGGCCTGCTGGGGGCAGGCGGCCAGCACGGCAGCCCACACCTCCTCGTGGCGCAGCTCCTTCAGCGGGCGGTCGTGCGAGTCGGCGACGAGGGTGACCGACCAGGTGCCGAGGTCGGCCGGGATGGTCAGCACCGAGAAGGTGCCGACCGCGGTGTGCAACGCGCCCCGCAGCGGTGGCAGGCCGCCGCCGTCCCGGGACCGGAAGAAGCGGGTGTAGTAGCTGAAGCCGGAGTCCGTGGCCTCCTCGTGCGGCGACCGGCCACCGGCCGCGCGCAGCCACGCCGGCACCGGGGAGCGGCGGCCGGTGGCGTCCACCACGAGGTCGGCGTCGACCTGCCGGCCGGTGCTGGTGTGCACCCCCGTCACGTGCGGGACGCCGTCCAGCGCGCGGGTGACCAGGCCGTCGACCTCCACGCCGCGCTCCACCTCGACCCGCGGCTCCTCGGCCGCCGCGCGGGCGACCACCTGCTCCAGGGTCGACCGGCGCGCGGTCACGCTGACGAACCGGTCGTCGTTCGGGCGCCGGTCGAGCACGCCGGCGGTGGGTGGGGCGTTGTCCAGCAGGTCGTAGCGCAGCGCGCCGGCGGCGAGCAGGGCGTCCCGCACGTCGGGCAGCTCGGCGTCGAGCACCCGGGTCGACCTCGCCTGCAGGTAGTGCGCCTGGCCGAACTGGGCCACCCCGGGCCGGTGCCAGCCCTGCCACGCGTCGGTGGGGGAGTCCGGGACCGGTCCGGCGTCCCGTTCCAGGACGCGGACCTCGTGCCCGTCCCGCGCCAGCACCATGGCGGTGGCCAGGCCACACACACCGCCGCCGAGCACCACGATCACAGCCATGCCGTCCTCCGTCCGTGGAGGCGGCGTCGGGGTCAGCTCGCCGGACCACCCGGGGGGAGGGGGCCGAAGAAGCCGATGATCCGGCGCAGCACTCCGTCGCCGTCCAGTTCCCCGAAGTCCGTGCCCTCCAGCGCCACCGAGCCGTCCGGTGCCCGCAGCTGCCAGCCGAACCGCACGTAGCCGTCGTGCTCGTCGACGCCGCTGACCACCTCGAGACGGGCGCCCGGCTGCTCCGCCTGGAACCCGCCGATGTGGTCGGACAACCCGTCGCGCCCGGTCGCCCGGCCGATCGGGTCGCAGTAGACGCCGTCCTCGGCCCAGCACTGGTCGAGCAGCGCCCGGCGGGCCGCCGGGTCGGTCTCCAGCCAGGCCCGGGCGTAGCTGTCGACGGCGGTGCCGGCGGCGGTGGAGGTCACCCGCCGGAAGCTACTCGCGGGCGCGAGGGGCGGCGGTCCACCGGGGACGCCGTGCAGTGGGATCCGCGCGCCGTCACCGAGGGTGGCGATCAGTCCCGGGCGGGGAAGAGGGCGTCGACCCGGCGGGCCAGCTCCAGGTCCAGCTCGGTGAGGCCACCGGCGGAGTGGGTGACCACGGCGAGCCGGACCTTGGTCCAGCGCAGGTCCATGTCCGGGTGGTGGTCCAGCTGCTCGGCGACGTCGGCCACCACGCTGACCGCCTCGACGGCGGCCCGGAAGGAGGGGAGCTCCAGCGTGCGTTCGATCCCGTCGGGGCCGCCGGACCACATCGGCAGCTCGGCGAGCGCGGTGGCGACGTCGTCGGGGGACAGGCGCGGAGGACGCGGCATGCGCTGATCATGCCTGCTGGAACGGCCTCGTCCCAGGGGCCCGCGGCGTGCGAAGCGCGTCGTGGGGTGGGACGAGGTCCTTCATCACAGGTGCAGGCCGCACTCCACCTTGTTCTTGCCCGCCCAGCGACCGGCCCGCGGGTCCTCGCCCGGGGCGACCGGGCGGGTGCACGGCTCGCACCCGATGGAGGCGTAGCCGATCTCCTGCAGCGGGTTGACCGGCACCTGGTGCTCGGCGATGTAGGCGTCCACGTCGTCCTGGGTCCAGGCGGCCAGCGGGTTGACCTTCACCATGCCGCGCTTGGCGTCCCAGTCGACGACGCGCGTGCCGGCCCGGGTCACGGCCTCGTCGCGGCGGACGCCGGAGCCCCAGGCGGTGAAGCCGGCCAGCGCCTGCGCCAGCGGCTGCACCTTGCGCAGCGAGCAGCACAGGTCGGGGTCGCGCTCGTACAGCCGGGGGCCGTGCTCGAGGTCCTGCTCGGCGACGGTGCGCGGCGGCTGGACGTTGTGCAGCGTGATCGGCAGGACGCTGGTGATCCAGTCGCGGGTGCCGACGGTCTCGGCGAAGTGGTAGCCGGTGTCCAGGAAGACCACGTTGACGCCGGGGACGGCGCGGCTGGCCAGGTGGGCGAGCAGCCCGTCGGCCATGCTCGAGGTGATCGCGAAGGAGTCGCCGAAGGTCTCGCCGGCCCAGGTGAGCACCGCGAGGGCCTGCTCGACCGGGTCGGCGATCCCCTCGAAGCGCGCGTCGGCCTCGGCCGCCAGCTCCGGCGTCGCCGTGGTGAGGGCGATCGTCATGGGTGGTGCACCCCCGTTCCGATCAGGCGGACGGCGAAGGCGCGCAGGCAGGCACCGCAGTGCCAGCCGTCCGGGTCCTCGCCGTGCGGCGTGAGGTCCTCCTCGCCGCAGTACGGGCAGTGGAACACCGGCAGCTGGCGGGTCCTTCCGGACGTGCGCTGGGTCACACCACCCGGCTCCGGGTCGGTCACAGCAGCCACTCCTCCTCGGCGCGGGCCACGTAGGAGGCGAACCGCTCGCCCTCGGTGCGCCGGTCGAGGTAGCCGCGGAGCACCCGCTCGCAGTAGTCCGCCGTCTCCTCCTTGGTGATCTTGTGGCCGCGGAACTTGCGGCCGAAGGAGGCCTCGACGCCGAGGTGGCCGCCCAGGTGCACCTGGAAGCCCTCCACGCTCTCGCCGGCGGCGTTGCGGACGATCATGCCCTTGAAGCCGATGTCAGCGGTCTGGAACCGGGCGCAGCTGTTCGGGCAGCCGTTGACGTTGATGCCGATCGGCTCGTCGAAGCCGGGCAGCCGGCGCTCGAGCTCGGCGTACAGCTCCTGGGCGTGCGCCTTGGTCTCGACGATCGCCAGCTTGCAGAACTCCAGCCCGGTGCAGGCCATGGTGCCGCGGCGGAAGGCGCTGGGCCGCACCAGCAGGTCGTGCTCGGCCAGCGCCGCGACCAGCTCCTCGACCCGCTCGTCGGGGACGTCGAGGATGACCAGCTTCTGCTGCGTCGTCGTCCGGATCCGCCCGCCCTGCCCGCCGAACTCCTCGGCCAGGTCGGCGATCCGGGTGAGCAGGGTGCCGCTGAGCCGGCCGGTGCGCAGCGCGAAGCCCAGCGCGTTGGCGCCGTCCTTCTGCTTGCTGACGCCGACGTGGTCCCGCTCCTCGTGCTTCGGCGGCGCGGCGGCGGGGCCGTCGGGCAGCTTGGCGTGCAGGTACTCGTCCTCCAGCACCTGGCGGAACTTCTCCGGGCCCCAGTCGGCCATCAGGAACTTGATCCGGGCGTGGTTCCGCGACCGGCGGTAGCCGTAGTCGCGGAAGATCGACGTGCAGGCCGCCCACACGTCGGAGACCTGCTCGGGCCGGACGAAGACCCCGATCCGCTTGGCGAACATCGGGTTGGTCGACAGACCGCCGCCGACCCACAGGTCGTAGCCCACCTCGCCGTCCGCGTTGACCACGCCGTTGAACGACACGTCGTCGATCTCCGGCTCGGTGCAGCGGTCGACGCAGCCGGACATCGACGTCTTCCACTTGCGCGGCAGGTTGCTGAACTCGCGGTCGCCCAGGTACTTCTCCACCGTCTCGGCCAGGACGGCGGAGGCGTCGACGATCTCGTCCTCCAGGACCCCGGCCAGCGGGCAGTTCAGCATGACGCGCGGGACGTCGCCGCACGCCTCGGTGCTGGACAGGCCCACCTGCTCCAGCCGGCGCCAGATCTCCGGCACGTCCTCGATCCGGATCCAGTGCAGCTGCACGTTCTGCCGGTCGGTCACGTCGGCGACGTCCCGGCCGAACTCGGTGCTGATGCCACCGATGACCCGCAGCTGCTCGGTGCTCAGCTGCCCGCCGTCGATGCGCACCCGCAGCATGAAGTAGGAGTCCTCGAGCTCCTCGGGCTCCAGCACGGCGGTCTTGCCGCCGGGGATGCCCTGCGCCCGCTGGGTGTAGAGGCCCATCCACCGCATCCGCCCGCGCAGGTCGCCCGGGTCGATGCCGTCGAAGCCGGTGTGCGCGTAGATGTCCAGGATCCGCTGCCGCACGTCGAGCCCGTCGGAGTCCTTCTTCATCCGCTCGTTCGGGTTCAGCGGCTCGCGGTAGCCGAGTGCCCACTGGCCCTGGCCCCGCTGGGGCCGGCTGCTGCTGCGGGTGGGGGTCGACACGTCAGTGGTTCTCCATCTGCGCCGGCACGGGAGGCGTGCGCGACGCGGCCGGGGCTGGGTGCAGCGCTGCGTGGCTGCGAGGGGAGCGGGGGCCGGGGGTCAGCGCTGAGCGCGACACGCGGCGCTGGAGACCCGCGCCAGGTCGACGTGCAGGCGCGCCACGAGGAGAGCGCCGCAGTCCGTCACTCCCCGATCGTCCCACACCGCGTCCGGATGCGAGCCGCTCAGTCGGTGTCGACGCTGCTGAAGGAACGCCAGGCGCTCTCCAGCTCGATCATCTCCGCGACCTGCGGGGGCATCGTCCCGGCCACGACGTCGGCGAGCGTGACGTTCTCCAGCACCCGGCGGTAGGCCTCGCGGGCGGCGACCCAGACCTGCGCGAGCGGTGCCGCGGCGCCGGGGTACTCGACGTCCTCGGGCCGCTGCCCGTGCACCTCGGCGAGGAAGCCCTGCTCGACCCGCATGACCCGGGCGATCGACACCTCTGACGGCGGCAGGGCCAGCCGGTAGCCGCCCTCGCGGCCGCGCTGGCTGGTGACCAGCCGGGCGTGCTGCAGGTCGCCGAGGATGGCCTGCAGGAAGCGGGCCGGGATCCCCTGCGCCTGCGCGATCTTGTCGGAGGTCAACGAGTCGGGGGCGACGGCGGCCAGCTCGACGGCCGCCCGCACTGCGTAGTCGACCCGGGCTGAGATGCGCACGGAGGCCATCCTGCCGTGTCTGCGAAGCTGAACCGCGTGATCCAGCTGCGCTTCACCACGTTGGTGGAGGCTCCGCTCACCGTCGCCTTCGACGTCGCGCGCTCGCTGGGCCGCCCCTGGCCGCAGCCGCTGCGCGAGGTGGAGTCCGAGCGGCCGTACCGCGACGTCTACCAGGCAGCACCCCGCAGCGGCCGGCCGACGCTGACCCACACCCGCCACTTCACCGCCACCAGCGCCGGCACCCGCGTCGACGAGCAGGTCTCGTGGGAGCCCCGGCTGCCCGGCGTGCTGGGTGTTCTGCTCGACCGGGCGGTGCTGCGCGGCCGCGTCGTCCGGGCGATGCAGGCCCACCTCGACGCCTACTCCGCGGCCGCCGCCCGCCGGGCGCTGGAGGTCGTCCAGGTGGTGGGGGCAGCGCTGGTCGACGACCGGGCCCGGGTGCTGGTGGCCCAGCGCGGCTCGGGGTCGCTCGCCGGGCTGTGGGAGTTCCCCGGCGGCAAGGTCGAGCCGGGGGAGGCCGACCTGTCGGCGCTGGTGCGCGAGTGCGCCGAGGAGCTCGGCGTCCAGGTGCGGCCCGAGTCGTTCCTGGGCGAGGTGCCGCTGGACGGCGTCGTGGCCGGCGGCACCCCCGGGGCCTCGACGATGCGGCTGTGGTGGGGGCGGAT
Organism: Modestobacter versicolor; assembly: GCF_014195485.1. NCBI lineage: Bacteria > Bacillati > Actinomycetota > Actinomycetes > Geodermatophilales > Geodermatophilaceae > Modestobacter > Modestobacter versicolor. The sequence continues at coordinate 2,214,392 of NZ_JACIBU010000001.1, read as the reverse complement.
CACCGGCGGCGAGCTGGTCGCCCACGAGCACACCGAGCTGCGCTGGCTGCGCGCCGACGAGCTCGAGGACCTGGACTGGATCGCGGCCGACCGCCCTCTCCTCCCCGCCGTCCGCGCCCTCCTCACCCACCTCTGACCCTCCTCTCCAGCTCCCACGCGCGGTTTCGCGCGATCAAGTACGGCCTGTGGACGACGGGCGCGCGGTCGGGGCCGTCTGCGCCACGCTGCGGCCGTGACGCCGTCCCGCCAGTTCCTCGGAGGCCTCTTCATCGGCTCCCACGCCGTGGCCGAGGGGCTGCTGACCAAACGGCAACTCGAGTCAGGCGGCTACCGGCGCGTGCTGCGGAACGTCTACGCCGACCCCGGACGCCGCCACGACCACGAGCTCAAAGCCCGGGCTGCTGCACTGCTGATGCCGGCTGACGCCGCGCTGGGCGGGCGTTCGGCGGCTGCCTGGTTCGGTGCGCCCTTCAGCTTGGCCGCCGAGCCGGTGGTGGTCGTCGTCCCGCATCGATGCCGGTGGCAGGGGCCCAGCGGCGTGCAGGTGCACCGGACCGATCTCCGACCGGACGAGGCGTGGACGACCGAGGACGGGCTGCGCGTCACGACAGCCGCACGCACGGCGTGGGACATCGCCACGCTCGAACCCACCGCAGCGGCGGTGGCCCTGCTCGACGGCATGGTCCGAGACGGGCGGGAGCGGCAGCACGGTCTAACCGAAGCGGTGCTGGCGTCGGAATTCCTCCGACGTCGCGGCCGGTGGGGGAGCCGGCGGGCGGGGTCGTTGGTACCGCTCGTGGACGGCCGGGCGATGAGCCCGCCCGAGTCACGCGTGCGGGTCGCCTGTCACCTGGCCGGCCTGCCGCACCCCGTCCCGCAGTACGCCGTCCACGACGACGGCCGTTTCCTCGGCCAGGTGGACCTCGCGTGGCCCGAGGCGAAGTTGGTCGTCGAGTACGAAGGTGCGCACCACTTCGAGGGGCTGCAGATCGTCAGGGACGACGAGCGCTACGCCCGGCTGACGACAGCCGGCTGGCGGGTCATCCGGCTGGGTTCGGCTGACCTCCGGGACCTGGACGCCGTGGTCGTCCGCATTCGGGAGGCCCTCGTCGATGCCGGTGTCCTCGACTGAGCCGCCGTACTTGTTCGCGCGAAACCGCGCGTACTCGTTCGCGCGAAAGTGCGGCATGTGAGGGTCAGCCGGCGGCGTTGCCGGTGATGTTCCAGCTCGCCAGCCGCAGCGCCGGGACGGCGAAGCGGTTGGTGCCCGCGTAGCCCATGGTCAGCCGCGCCGGCTGCGGGTCGACGACCGAGCCGACGGTCACCGACCCCGGTGCCAGCGCCTCCAGGTAGGACTGGGTGAAGCGCAGCGTGCTCACCGGCGCGACCACCTGCCCGTCCTCGACCAGCCACACGCCGTTGCGGGTCAGCCCGGTCCACACCGAGCGCTTGGGGTCGACGACGCGGGTGTACCAGAGGTCGCTCACCAGCAGGCCGCGGTCCAGGCCGGCCACCAGCTCCTCGACCGTGCCGCCGGACCCGGGCGCCAGGGCGGGGTCGCCGGCGATCGGGCCCCACGTCGCCGAGACGTCGGAGGCGTGCCCGGTCGACGGGCTGCCCAGCGCGGCGGCCACCCGCCGGTCGGTGGTCAGCCCGACCGGCACCCCGTCGCGCACCAGCTCGGTGCGGCGGCCCGGCGTGCCCTCGCTGTCGAACGGCAGCCCGGTGGCGTCCGGGCCCACCGGGTCGTCGACGAGGGTGACGGCGGGGTCGAACTGCTGCTCGCCCAGCCGGATCCCGGAGGTGCCGTCGACGACCGCCTTGCCGTTGAACTGGCCCGACGCCAGCCCGGCGACCAGGTCGCTGACCGCGGCCGGTTCGAGCACCACGGGGTACCCGCCCGGCGCGACCGGTGCGGCGTCCACGCCGGCCCGGGCCTTCGCCGCCGCGCGGGCGCCGAGGGCCCCGCAGTCCAGGTCGGCGAAGCGGCGGGACGCCGACCGGGCCACCCCGTCGGCGCCGGAGAGCCGGGCGATGCCGTCGCACGCGGCGGAGGTGGCCGCGCCCCGGACGTGCTGCCCGGCGGTGTCGGCCAGGACGGCGGTGATCGACGAGGTCTGCACGTAGCCGGCGGTGCTCAGCCCGCCGGCGGCCTCGACGAACGCCGCGACGGCGGCGGCCCGCTCGGCGGGGGTGGCCTCCGCGGTCGGCGGGTCGGGGTTGCCGGCGGTCAGCAGCGGCGCGGGGGTGCCCAGCCCGGGCCAGGAGGGGTCGCGGGGGAGCAGCCGGGCCGCGGCCAGCGTCGCGGCCACCAGGTCCGGGACCGAGTCGCCGCGGGTGGTCGAGGCGCTCGCCGTCCGGCCGCCGTCCACGGTCAGCTGCAGGTGCACCGTCGCCCGCTCGTCGGCCACGTTCTGGTGCACGGCGGAGGCGGCGAACCGGGTGAGCGCGAGCGCGGTGGACTCCGCGCGCACCGTGGCCGCGGCGTCCGCACCGGCCTGCCGGCGCACCTGGTCGAGCACCGCCGACACGAGGGAGTCGAGGGCGTCGCTCATCCCCGCACCCCCACCCGGACGCCGGAGAACCGGGCCGGCGCGGTGCCGTGGCCGGTGTGCCCCACCTGCCCGGGCTGGCCCTTGCCGCAGTTCGGTGTGCCCCACGCCCGCCACTCGCCGGGGTCCCGGCCGGCGAGCATGTCCAGCGACGACCAGAACCGCGGGCCGATGCCGGTGTAGGAGGGGTTGCGCAGCATCCGGCCGCGGCGCCCGTTCTTGACCTCCCAGCCGATCTCGCAGCCGAACTGGAAGTTCAGCCGCCGGTCGTCGATGGACCAGGAGCGGTTGTGCTCCATCAGCACCCCGTCGTCGGTGGCGGCGATCATCTCCTCCAGGGTGTGCGGCCCGGGCTCGAGCCCGACGTTGGTCATCCGCACCATGGGCAGCCGGGCGAACCCGTCGGCCCGCACGGAGCCCGCGTAGTCGAGCCCGGCGACGGCGGCGGAGTCGCGGCCGGCCAGCACGCCGACCCAGATGCCCTCGCGCACCGCGTCGCGGGCGACCGCCGGGGAGCCCTCGTCGTCGTAGCCGAACGAGCCGAGCGCGCCGGGGATGGTCGGGTCGATGGTGATGTTCATCAGCTCGGAGCCGAAGCGCAGCGACCCGAGCTGGTCCAGGTCCAGCCACGAGGTGCCGGCGAAGGCGGCCTCCCAGCCGAGGATCCGGTCCAGCTCGATGGCGTGCCCGACCGACTCGTGGACCTGCAGCGACATCTGCTCCCCGCCGAGCAGCAGGGTCGTCTCCTCCGACGGGCAGGCCGGGGCGGTCAGCAGCGCCTGGGCCTCGGCGGCGATCCGCTCGGCGTGCCCGGGCAGGTCCAGCGACCGGACCAGCTCCCAGCCCCGGGTGCCGAACTGGCCGCGGAAGGCGGGGTAGGAGCGGCGCTGGGTCTCGCCGTCCCCCACGGTGAGGCAGTGCATGCCCGCGCCGCACTCGACGACGTGCTGCCCGATCCGGGCACCCTCGCTGGAGACGAACGCGGTGCGGGTGTCCCAGGCCTGCGACGAGGCCTCGGCGACGGCGACCCCGGCGGCCCGCATCGTGGCGGTGACGCCGGTGAGCAGGTCGCCCTTCTCCGCCAGCGGGACGGCGAACGGGTCCTCGAGGCACTCGCTGGACCAGCCGCCCTGCACCGCGGGGACGGCGACCAGGTCGACCGGCGGGCCGGGGACGGCGGTGGACGCCCGGGCGATCGCGGTGGCCCGGGCACCGGTGCGGCGGGCCTCGGCGTCGCCGGCCGGGTCCCCGAGGGCGGCGAAGCCCCAGGACGAGCCGACCAGCGCGCGCACGCCCAGCCCGGCGGCGGTGGTCTGGCTCAGCGCCCGGACGTCGCCGTCGCGCGCGGTCATCGACTCGTACCGCCGGTCGACCAGCCGGGCGTCGGCGTAGCGGGCGCCGGCGGCGAGGGCCGCCTCGACCGCGGTGGCCGCGGCGTCGAAGGCTGTGCTGCCCACGGTGGTGGGCGCATCAGCCACGGGGAGTGCCCCAGTCATTAGCCATGCTCAGCATCCTGCGCCTCGCGGGAGGTGGTCACAAGAGGCCGGACGCACGAGAGCGCCGCCCCCGGCAGGCGGGGGCGGCGCTCTCGACCGCGGTGCTCACGCACCGCGCGGTGTCACTTGAAGATGTCCTTGACCTTCTCGCCGGCCTGCTTGGCGTTCCCGGCGGCCTGGTCCTTGTGGCCCTCGGCCTGCAGGTCCTTGTCGTCGGTGGCCTTGCCTGCGGCCTCCTTGCCCTGTCCGGCGAGTTCCTGGGCCTTGTTCTGGAGCTTGTCCATACCGCTCATGTGGGCCTCCTCGGTCCGTCGTCTTCGGGGGAGGGGTACCCGGGGTGGGGCAGGGCACACCCATCCGGGCGCCGGGTTCTCGCGGCCCGGTCAACTGTTCCCGCCTACCCGTCGGTACACCGGAAATGTTGCCGTCAAGGCCCCGTCGTTGCGGACGTGTTTCGGGCGTCATCAGGCGGTTCTGAGCCCAGGTCACAAAATGATGACGGCCGTGGACTGCCTCTCGGGGTCCTGCCTAGGGTCTGCCCGTCGCACCCTGTCCGACAGCGTCCCGACAGCTGCCGGACAAGGCGCGTTCACGCAGGCCAGCCAGCCCGCCCGGCGATCCCGGGGCGGTCAGACGAGAACTTTCCCCCCGCTCGCGCGGGTCGAGGAGGCATTCGAACGTGAAGTTGAGCAAGCGCAGCGCAGTGCTCATCGCCACCGGGGTCACCGGTGCGATGGCACTGACGGCGTGCGGCGGCGGCAGCGACAGCGGCGACGACGAGGCCTCGGGCGGCGGTTCAGGCCGCGTCGTCTACGGCGAGTCCACCGACTGGCCCGAGAACCTGATGCCCCTCATCGCGGCGGGCAACGCGACCTCGGTGGCCAACATCGAGGCGCAGCTCTTCCCGCAGGCCTACCTGGTCCAGCCCGACCTCAGCCTCGAGTACAACGACGAGCTGCTCACCGAGGAGCCCACCTCCGAGGTCACCGGCGAGACCCAGACCGTCACGTACAAGATCAACCCGGACGCGGTCTGGAGCGACGGCGAGCCGATCACCGCTGACGACTTCGAGTTCAGCTGGAACCTGCAGAAGTCCTCCGACCCGGCCGAGGGCGGCTGCGCCTCGCTGCTCAGCACCACCGGCTACGACCAGGTCACCGGGGTCGAGGGCGCGGACGACGGCAAGACCGTCACCGTCACCCTCGGCACCCCGTTCGCCGACTGGAAGGCGCTGTTCTCCGGCTCCAACAACCCGGTCTTCCCGTCGCACGTCATGGACAAGGGCGACCCGGCCGCCAACTGCGAGGCCATCACCACCGGCTGGCCGATCGCCGAGGGCATCCCCAGCGACATCTCCGGCGGCCCCTGGCAGCTGAAGAAGGAGAACATCAACAACGGTCAGCAGATCGTCGTCCTCACCCCGAACGAGAACTACTGGGGCGAGAAGCCGAAGCTGGAGCAGCTGGTCATCCAGGGCATCGGCAACGACCCGACGACCGCCGTCCAGGGTCTGTCCAGCGGCGAGCTGAACATGATCTACCCGCAGCCGCAGCTGGACCTGGTCGACCAGATCGCCGACCTGGAGCCCAACGTCGTCAGCGACGTGAACTTCGGCCTGAGCTTCGAGCACGTGGACTTCAACACCACCGACCCGCTGCTGTCCGACGTCCGCGTCCGCCAGGCGTTCGCGATGGCGCTGGACCGCCAGGAGATCGTCGACCAGACCGTCGGCCAGTTCTCCTCCGACGCGCAGGTCCTCGACAACCGCATCTGGCTCAACACCCAGCCGCAGTACGAGGACACCGCCCCGGAGCAGTACAAGAGCGCTGACGTCGCGGGTGCCAAGGCCCTCCTCGAGGAGGCCGGCTGGGCGCTCGGCTCGGACGGCGTCTACGCCAAGGGCGGCCAGCGGCTCTCGCTGCGCATCGACACCACGGCGAACAACCCGCTGCGCGAGCAGACGATCAACGTCATGATCCCGCAGCTGAAGGAAGCCGGCATCGAGGCCAGCTTCAACGCCAACCCGGACATCTTCGCCGGTGCGGACAAGCCGACCTCCCTCGAGGCCGGGGGCTTCCAGGTCGCCCTCTTCGCCTGGGTCGGCAGCCCGTTCATCTCGGGCACCCCGCCGATCTACCTGGCGCCGCAGGGTGACGCGATCGGGCAGAACTACGCCCGCATCGGCACCCCGGAGATCGACGCCCTGTTCGCGGAGTGGCTGACCCTCACCGAGGACAGCGAGATCGCCGACACCGGCAACGAGATCGACCGGCTGCTCTGGGACCAGATGGCCACGCTGCCGCTGTACCAGAAGCCGACCTTCATCGCCTACAGCAGCACGATCGAGGGCGCTGAGGACAACCCGACGCAGGCCGGGCCGCTCTGGAACGCCTCCACCTGGTCGCTCCAGCAGTGACCTGCCGGGTCCTCCGGCACTGAGCTCGACCCGCCGTACCGGGCACCTGCCCGGTACGGCGGGGCACCACCTGCACACCGGCCCGGTGCCGCTCCGGCGGCGCCGGCCCCGGCAGCCACGGCCCCTGGGAGCACCCCGGGGGCCGTGCTGTGTCCGGCGACGACGTGACACCGCTGTGTCGTCCCGGTGACGCTCCCGTGCGCACCGTCGCCACCCCCACCCGGCCCCCTCCGGCGGGCCCGCGAGACAGGCCCTGCGGGGCCCGCAGGAGAACTCGCTGCACTGGTCGTTCCACCCGGACGACTTCCGCTGTCGGCGTAAGGTCACCGCATGTTCTTCTTCACGATCCGGCGCGTCCTGGCGTCGGTCCTCGTGTTGGTCGTCAGCTCGTTCCTGGTCTTCGCGCTCTGCGCGGCGAGCTTCGACCCGCTGGCCCAGTACTACAGCCGCAACCCCCGGCCGCCGCAGGAGTTCTTCGACCAGCTGCGCGAGCGGTTCGGGCTCAACGACCCGTTCCTCGTCCGCTACTGGAACTGGCTGACCGGCGTCCTGCACGGCGACTTCGGCGTGACCGTCGACGGCACCCCGGTGGCCGACCAGCTCCCCGGCCGCCTCATGGTGACCGGCCGGATGATCCTCGCGGCGATCGTGATCGCGGTGCTGCTGGCGGTCATCGTCGGCGTGATCGGCGCGGTGCGGCAGTACAAGCCCTCGGACTACACCTTCACCTTCATCGCCTACATCCTGATCGCGCTGCCGACCTTCTGGTTCGCCGCGCTGCTGAAGGAGTTCGTGGCGGGCGGCATCAACGACCTGCTGGGCAGCCAGGTGCTCTACACCATCGGTGAGGAGACCCCCGGCCTGTCGCTGTACGCCGGCGGCTGGGAGCTGTGGTCGGACCGGCTGGGGCACCTCGTGCTGCCCACGGTCAGCCTGGCGCTGCTGTCCTTCGCGGCCTGGAGCCGGTTCCAGCGCGCCTCGATGCTCGACGTGCTGGGGTCGGACTACATGCGGCTGGCGCGGGCCAAGGGCCTCACCTACCGGCGCACCGTCCTCAAGCACGGGCTGCGCAACGCGCTGATCCCGCTGACCACCGTCGTCGCGCTGGGCATCGGCACGCTCTTCGGTGGTGCGGTCATCACCGAGACCGTCTTCGTCTGGCACGGCATGGGCGAGTACCTGCTGGAGAACGGCATCGGTCAGCAGGACGTGAACGTGGTGCTCGGCTGGCTGCTGGTCAGCGCGGTCTTCGTCGTCCTCTTCAACCTCGTCGCCGACATCCTGTACGCGGTCCTCGACCCGCGGATCCGGCTGTCCTGAGCGGCCGCTCCCCGTAGAGAGAAGGACCACCACCATGGCCACCACCCAGGCGACCACCGGCACCGCCGGCGGGGTCCAGCCGGCCGTGCCGGGCACCCCTCAGGGCAGCGGCGGCGTCGAGCGCGAGTTCACCGTCAAGGCCCGCAGCCAGCGGCAGCAGATCGTCCGGCGCTTCCTGCACAACAAGGTCGGGATGACCGGCCTGGTCATCTTCGTCGCGCTGCTGGTCTTCGGCTTCATCGGCCCGCTGCTGGACGGCAAGAGCTACTCCGACCTGGACTCCAGCGCGCAGTCGGTGTCCCCGGGCAACCAGGGCTACCTGCTGGGCAGCGACGCGATCGGCCGCGACCTGCTGGCCGGGCTGATGTCCGGCGTCCAGCGGTCGCTGTTCATCGTGGCGCTGTTCATCGCCATCGCCCTGCCGCTGGGCCTGCTGGTCGGCGCGCTGGCCGGCTACTTCGGCAAGTGGGTCGACAGCGTGCTGATGCGCCTGGTCGACCTCATCCTGACCGTGCCGCTGCTGGTCGTGCTGATCGTCGTGGCCAGCAACTTCCCCGGCTCCCGCACCCCGCTGGGCGTCGGCATCATCCTGGGCCTGTTCGGCTGGCTGGACCTGGCGCGGATCGTGCGCAGCCAGTTCCTGTCGCTGCGCGAGAAGGAGTACGTGGAGGCGGCGCACTCGCTGGGTGCCTCGAACTCGCGGATCATCTTCAAGCACCTGATCCCGAACGCCCTGGGCTCGCTCATCGTCTGGACGACGCTGGCCGCGGCCAACGCGATCATCCTCGAGGCCTCGCTGACCTACCTGGGCTTCGGCGTCAACGGCACCAACGAGACCTCGCTGGGCCGGCTGGTCTCCGACGGCGTCCAGGCCGCGAGCACCCGCCCCTGGCTCTTCTACTTCCCCGGCATCGTCCTGCTGGTCATCGTGCTGTCGATCAACCTGATCGGCGACGGGATCCGCGATGCGTTCGACCCGAGCAACCGCCGCGTGCGGGCCTGAGAGGCAACGTCATGTCCACGAACGGCGCCACCGCCGTGTCCTCCTCCGGCACGCTGAGCCGGGGCCGCACGCAGAGCCTCCCCGGCTTCGACGCCTCGGCGCCGCTGCTGCAGGTCACCGACCTCAACGTCCGCTTCCCGACCGAGGACGGGCTGGTGCACGCCGTCCGCGGCGTCGACTACACGCTGCGCTCGGGCGAGGTGCTCGGCATCGTCGGCGAGTCCGGTTCCGGCAAGTCGGTCACCTCGCTGGCCGTGATGGGCCTGCTGCCCAGCAACGCCCGGGTCACCGGCTCGGTCAAGTACCGCGGCCAGGAGCTGCTCGGGCAGAACGACCGCAGCATGTCGCGGATCCGCGGCAAGGGCGTGTCGATGATCTTCCAGGACCCGATGACCTCGCTGGACCCCGTCTACAAGGTCGGCGCGCAGATCGAGGAGACGCTGCGCATCCACGACAAGCAGCTGTCGTCCAAGGCCGCCGAGGCCCGCGCGGTCGAGCTGCTGGAGCTGGTCGGCATCCCGAACGCCGTCGAGCGGGTGCACTCCTACCCGCACGAGTTCTCCGGCGGCATGCGGCAGCGCGTCGTCATCGCCATCGCGATGGCCAACCAGCCCGAGGTGATCATCGCCGACGAGCCGACGACCGCCCTCGACGTCACCGTGCAGGCGCAGATCCTCGAGGTGCTGCAGACGGCGCTGTCCGAGACCGGCGCCGCGATGGTGATGATCACCCACGACCTCGGCGTCGTCGCCGGCATCGCCGACCGGGTGCTGGTCATGTACGCCGGCCGGCCGGTGGAGATCGGCAGCGTCGAGGACATCTACTACGAGCCGCGGATGCCCTACACGCTCGGCCTGCTCGGCTCGCTGCCGCGGCTGGACGCCCCGACCCGCGAGCGGCTCACCCCCATCACCGGCTCGCCGCCCTCGCTGGTCAACATGCCGCCGGGCTGCCCGTTCGCGCCACGCTGCCCGCTGCACATCGCCGAGTGCGACGCGGCCGAGCCGCCGCTGTTCACGGTCGGGCCCGGCCACGACGCCGCGTGCATCCGCACCGAGCAGGTCGAGCGGGCCCACGGGCACGCGGCCGAGGTGTTCAGCGAGACCGCGACCGACGCCGTGCTGGCCGGGGAGGCCCTCCCGGCCGACCTGGCGCTGGGCGAGGGCGCCGGTGACGCCACCGCCGCCGACGCCCCGCCGCCGGACCAGACCGAGCCGGTCACCGGTGCCCAGCGCGACACCGGCAGCATCCTCAGCACCCATCGCGACCCCACGGACGGAGACCGGGCATGAGCGCTCCCACCACCGAGCGCACCGGCGGCGCCGCGCAGCGCGGCGAGCCGATCCTGAGCGTCCGCGGTCTGGAGAAGCACTTCCCTATCAAGGGCGGGGGGCTGGTCAAGCGGACCGTCGGCGCCGTCCGGGCGGTCGACGGGGTGGACCTGGACCTCTACCCGGGCGAGGTGCTCGGGCTGGTCGGCGAGTCCGGCTGCGGCAAGTCCACGACCGGCCGGGCGATCCTCAACCTGCAGCCGGCCACCGGCGGGTCGGTCGTCTTCCAGGGCCGGGAGATCGTCGGGCTCAACCGCAAGCAGATGCGCCCGCTGCGCCGGGACATCCAGCTGGTCTTCCAGGACCCCTACGCCTCGCTCAACCCGCGGCTGCCGGTGTTCGACATCGTCGCCGAGCCGCTGGTGATCCACGGGCTGACGAAGGACAACGAGGAGCTGCGCGCCCGGGTCCGCGAGCTGGTCGAGACCGTCGGGCTCAACCCCGAGCACACCAACCGCTACCCGGCCGAGTTCTCCGGCGGGCAGCGGCAGCGCATCGGCATCGCCCGCGCGCTGGCCCTGCAGCCCAAGGTGCTGGTGCTCGACGAGCCGGTGTCCGCGCTGGACGTGTCGATCCAGGCCGGCGTCATCAACCTGCTCGAGGACCTGAAGAACTCCCTCGGCCTGAGCTACCTGTTCATCGCCCACGACCTGTCGGTCGTCCGGCACATCTCCGACCGGGTCGCGGTCATGTACCTGGGCCGGATCATCGAGATCGCCGAGCGCGACGAGCTGTTCGACCGCCCGGCGCACCCGTACACCCAGGCGCTGCTGTCGGCCATCCCACTCCCGGACCCGCGGCGCGAGCGCGCGAGGCAGCGCATCATCATCTCCGGAGACGTGCCCAGCCCCGCGAACCCGCCCTCGGGCTGCCGGTTCCGCACACGCTGCCAGAAGTTCGCCAACGTCCTCACCGACGGGCAGCGGGAGAAGTGCATGACCGACGACCCGGTCCTCGCCGACCGCGGAGCCGGGCACCTCAACGCCTGCCACTACGCGGAGGCGATGCCGGTCCTCTGAGACCGGCCCGCCCTCGCACCACCACCCGTACGGCCCCGCTCGCTCCGGCGTCAGCATGCCGTCCCGACACCGAGCAGAGGTGGACCACCGTGGGTCGTTTCCTGCTGAAGCGCCTGGCCAACTACCTGGTGCTGGTCGTCGTCGCGACGACCCTGGCCTACATCGTCGCGTCGCTCGTGCTCAACCCGCGGTCGGCCTACGAGGGGCGCAACCCCCCTCCGCCGGCCGCGGTGGTGGACCAGCAGCTCACCGAGTACGGCATCAACGACCAGGACCCGCTGCTGGGCCGGTACGCCGACTGGATCGGCGGGGTGCTGCTGCACGGTGACTTCGGCCAGACCGTCACCGGCGGTGACATCAACGACGAGCTCGGCTCGCGGGCGCTGGTCAGCCTGCGGCTGCTGATCGTCGGGTCGATCATCGGCGCGGTCGTCGGCGTGCTGGCCGGGGTGGTGAGCGCGATCAAGAAGTACCGGCCCACCGACCGGCTGATCACCGCCTACGCCTTCTTCTTCATCGCGACGCCGGTCTTCTTCACCGCCGTGCTGCTGAAGTACGGCGCCCTGTCGGTGAACAACGCCGCCGGCTCGACGCTGCTGTACTACACCGGCTACGAGACACCGGGGCTGGAGGCCGGCTTCTTCGGCCACCTCACCGACCAGATCGGGCACCTGATCCTGCCCACCCTGTCGATCGCGCTGGGCCAGATCGCCTTCTTCTCCCGCTACCAGCGCAACGCGATGCTCGACGTGATGAACAGCGACTTCCTGCGGACGGCGGAGGCCAAGGGGCTCACCCGGCGCAAGGCGCTGTACAAGCACGGGCTCCGGACGGCGCTCATCCCGATGGCGACGCTGCTGGCCTACTCCTTCGGGACCCTGGCCGTCGGCGCCACCTTCACCGAGAAGATCTTCGGCTGGCACGGCATGGGCGAGTGGGTCGTCGACTCGATCACCCGCAACGACATCAACGTGGTCGCCACCGTCACGTTGTTCACCGCCGTGTTCATCCTGATCTCCGGCTTCCTGTCCGACGTCATCTACGCCGTCCTCGACCCGCGCGTGCGGGTCTGACGCGAGGGGTCCAGATGTCATCTCTCCCTGCCGACCCGCTCGTCGTCGCCGACGACGTCGCCGTCTCCGGCGAGCCCGGGCAGAAGGCGCCCAGCGCCGTCGTGGTGCGCGGCCGCCGCAGCCTGGTGCTGCGCCGGGTGCGCCGGAACAAGGCCGCGATGGCCGGGCTCACCGTGCTGGTGCTGATGTTCCTGCTGGCCTTCCTCGGCCCGGTCGTCTACAAGGCGATCACCGGGTGGACCTACACCGACCAGGACTACTCGGCGTTCCTCCAGCCGCCCTCGGGCAGCCACTGGTTCGGCACCACCCAGATCGGCCAGGACGTGTTCGCCCAGACCATGCGCGGGCTGCAGAAGTCGCTGCTGATCGGCCTGCTGGTCGCGCTGATCTCCACCGGCCTGGCCGCCGTCGTCGGCGCCTGCGCCGGCTACTTCGGCGGGTGGGTCGACCGGGTGCTGATGTGGATGGTCGACCTGCTGCTGGTCATCCCGTCGTTCCTCATCGTGGCGATCATCAGCCCGGCCTTCCGCGACGCCGGCTGGATCGTGCTGGTCTTCCTCATCGCCGTCTTCGCCTGGATGATCACCGCCCGGATCATCCGCGGCATGACGCTGAGCCTGAAGGAGCGCGAGTTCGTCCTGGCGGCCAAGTTCTCCGGGGTCTCCTCGGCCGGCATCATCTTCCGGCACCTGATCCCGAACATGTCCTCGCTGCTGATCATCGACGCGACCATCGCCGTGGCCAGCGCGATCATCGCCGAGTCGGGGCTGTCCTACTTCGGCTTCGGCATCCAGCCGCCGGACGTCTCGCTGGGCAACCTCATCGCCGCGGGCACCGCCTCGGCCTTCACCTTCCCGTGGCTGTTCATGTTCGCCGGTGGCCTGCTGGTCGCGACGACCCTGGCGGTCAGCGTGGTCGGTGACGGGCTGCGGGACGCCCTCGACCCCTCTTCCAGCCGGGCAGGGAGCAGCAAGTGAGCTCGTTCGACATCTCCACCACCGCCGGCAGCCGCCCGGCGAACCCCACCGCACCGCTGCTGTCGGTGCGCGACCTGACGGTCGTCTTCCCCGGCGGGGAGGACGGCCCGGTCCCGGCCGTGCGCGGCGTGAGCTACGACCTCGCCCCCGGCGAGGTGCTGGGCATCGTGGGCGAGTCCGGCTCGGGCAAGTCGGTCTCCTCGCTGGCGGTCATGGGCCTGCTGCCGGACTCCGCGCGGGTCACCGGCAGCGTGCGGCTGCACGGCGAGGAGCTGCTGGGCCGCTCCGACCGGGAGCTGGCGAGGATCCGCGGCAACAAGATCGCGATGGTCTTCCAGGATCCGCTGTCCGCGCTGACCCCCGTCTACACCGTCGGGGACCAGATCGCCGAGACCATCCGCATCCACCAGGGCCTCGCGGCCGGGCCGGCCGGTGCGCGCGCCGTCGAGCTGCTGGACGCCGTCGGCATCCCCAACGCCACCCAGCGGGCCAAGGCGTTCCCGCACGAGTTCTCCGGTGGCATGCGCCAGCGGGTGATGATCGCGATGGCGATCGCCAACGACCCCGACGTGCTCATCGCCGACGAGCCGACGACCGCCCTGGACGTCACCATCCAGGCCCAGGTCCTCGAGCTGCTGGAGACCGCGCGGCAGCTGACCAACGCCGCGACGGTGATGATCACCCACGACCTCGGCGTGGTCGCCGGGATCGCCGACCGGGTCGTCGTCATGTACGCGGGCAAGGCGGTCGAGCGCGGCGCGGTCGGCCCGGTCTACGCCGACCCGCGGATGCCCTACACGATCGGCCTGCTCGGCTCCGTGCCGCGGCTGGACCGGCCCGGCCAGGCGCTGACCCCGATCGAGGGCTCGCCGCCCAACGTCAGCAAGCTCCCGCCGGGCTGCCCGTTCAGCAGCCGCTGCCCCGTCGTCCTGCCGGTCTGCCGGGAGATCGAGCCGGAGCTGATCCCGACCGCCAGCGGCTCGGCGGCCGCCTGCCACCGGGCCGCCGAGATCGACCACGGGCTGATCGACGGCGTCCCGGTGTTCCCGGTCCCGCAGCTCCCCGAGGCGCGGTCGGTGCGGCAGCGCACCGACCGGCCGGTCGTGCTGGAGGTCCGCGACCTCACCAAGCGCTTCGACATCACCAAGGGCGTGGTGATGCGGCGCAAGATCGGGTCGGTCAGCGCGGTCGACGGCGTCACCTTCGACATCCGCGAGGGCGAGGCGCTGGGCCTGGTCGGGGAGTCCGGCTCGGGCAAGACGACGACGATCATGCAGGTGCTCAGCCTGGAGGCGCCGGCCGAGGGCTCGATCACCGTGCACGGCAAGGACGTCGGCTCGCTGGGGCGCAAGCAGCGCAAGGAGCTCCGCCGCGACATCCAGGTGGTCTTCCAGGACCCGCTGTCCTCGCTGGACCCCCGGCTGCCCGTCGGCGACATCATCGACGAGCCGCTGCGGGCCTTCGGGGTCGAGGAGCAGGCGCGCCGGGACCGGGTCAGCGAGCTGCTGGAGCTGGTCGGCCTCGCGCCCGAGCACGCCAACCGCTACCCGGCGGACTTCTCCGGCGGTCAGCGCCAGCGGATCGGCATCGCCCGGGCGCTCGCCCTGGAGCCGAAGCTGCTGGTGCTCGACGAGCCGGTCTCCGCGCTGGACGTCTCCATCCAGGCCGGCGTGCTGAACCTGCTGGAGGAGCTGAAGGTCCGGCTGGGCCTGGCGTACCTCTTCGTGGCGCACGACCTGTCGGTGGTCCGGCACATCGCCGACCGGGTGGCGGTCATGTACCTGGGCCGGCTGGTCGAGGTGGGGGAGGCCGACGACGTCTTCGAGCGCCCGACGCACCCCTACACCCAGGCGCTGCTGTCGGCCGTGCCGATCCCGGACCCGGTGGCCGAGCGGCAGCGCCAGCGGATCCTGGTCCGCGGCGACCTGCCCGACCCGGCCAACCTGCCCTCGGGCTGCCACTTCCGGTCGCGGTGCCCGCTGTTCGCCGAGCTCGACCCGGCGCGGCAGCAGAAGTGCATCGACCTGGACCCGCGGCTCGAGGAGCACGTCCCGGGGCTGCAGGCGGCCTGCCACTGGGCCCAGGAACGGCACGTCGTCCCCTCCTGACCAGAGGGGGTTGCGGACGGTGGCCGATCGTTACCCGCGCGTGATCCGATCTTTAGCCGTGCTGCATAACCTCACGTACATCCCTGGGACACGGACCGTTCGCTGACCGGTGAGCGGCCGCCCTACACCCCTACGGAGTGAACCCTTGAGACGACTTCGCTCACTGAGCGCGGCTGCCGCAGTCACCGCAGTCGCCCTCGTCGTGTCCGGCTGCGGTGGTGGCAACTCGGACTCCGGTGGCGGCTCGGGTGGTGGTGAGCCGCAGTCGGCCACCGAGAACGACCTCAACCCCGTCGACCGCGACGAGCTGACCCCGGGCGGCGACCTCCGCTGGGCGCTGAGCGAGCTGCCGCCGAACTTCAACTACCACCAGCTCGACGGCACGCTGGCCGACAACGCCGACGTCATCGAGGCCCTGATGCCCGCGGCGTACGACTTCGCCGCCGACGCCAGCCCCACGGTGAACGAGGACTACTTCACCAGCATCGAGCTGACGTCCGAGGACCCGCAGACGATCACCTACACGATCAACCCGGACGCCACCTGGTCCGACGGGACGCCGATCACCGTGGCGGACATGGCCGCCCAGTGGCAGGCGCTCAACGGCAGCAACACCGAGTACAACGTCTCCTCGACCACCGGTTACGAGGAGATCGCCTCCGTCGAGCAGGGCGAGGACGAGAAGCAGGCCGTCGTCACCTTCGCGCAGCCGTACGCCGACTGGCAGGCGCTGTTCAGCCCGCTGTACCCGGCGTCGACGAACTCCGACCCGAACGTGTTCAACACCGGCTGGACCGAGCAGCCGCAGGTCACCGCCGGCCCGTTCCAGCTCGAGGGCATCGACCGGACGGCGCAGACCATCACCCTCGAGCCGAACCCCGACTGGTGGGGCGACGCGCCGCTGCTGGACCGGATCATCTACCGGGTCATCAGCATCGACGCCCAGGCCGACGCGCTGGCCAACGGTGAGATCGACTTCGTGGACATCTCCTCGGACGTGAACACCTACCAGCGGGCGTCCTCGACCCCGGGCGTGGAGATCCGCCGTGCGGGTGGGCCGAACTTCCGGCACCTCACCATCAACGGCACCTCGCCGGTGCTCTCCGACGTCAACGTCCGCCAGGCGCTGGCCAAGGCGATCGACCGGCAGGCCATCGCCGACGCGCTGCTCGGCCCGCTGGGCGGCAACGCCCAGAAGCTGGACAACCACATCTTCATGTCCAACCAGGAGGGCTACCAGAGCAACGCCGGTGACCTGGAGAGCGTCGACGTCGAGGGCGCGAACGCGCAGCTCGACGAGGCCGGCTGGACCCGCGAGGGCGACGCGACGCGCACCAAGGACGGCCAGGAGCTGGTCGTCCGCATGGTGATCCCGTCGGGTGTGGCCTCCAGCGCCCAGGAGTCGCAGCTGATCCAGGGCATGCTGGAGCAGGTCGGCGCCCGGGTCGAGATCGAGACCGTCCCCTCCGGCGACTTCTTCGAGCAGTACGTGAACACCGGTGACTTCGACTTCACCGTCTTCGCGTGGCTGGGCACCCAGTTCCCGATCAGCTCGACGTCCTCGATCTACGAGCAGCCGCAGGGCGAGGACATCCAGCAGAACTACGCCCGGATCGGCTCGCAGGAGATCGACGACCTGTACACCCAGGTCAACCAGGAGCTCGACCCGGAGGCGGCCCGCGAGACCGCCAACGAGATCGACGCCCTGATCTGGGAAGAGGTGCACTCGCTGACCCTCTACCAGCGCCCCGACCTGATCGGTGCGAACGAGAAGCTGGCGAACTTCGGTGCCTTCGGGTTCGCCTCGGTGAAGTACCAGGACATCGGCTTCACCGAGTGACCTGGTAGCACCAGCAGTCCACGGAGCGGGGGGTCGGCCAACGGGCCGACCCCCCGTTCCGCGTCTCCGGCGATCCGGGAAGATCTGCGGGTGACCTCCGATCGACGGCTGCTGCTGGTGCACGCCCACCCCGACGACGAGACGATCAACTGCGGCGCCACGATGGCCCGCTACGTCGCCGAGGGGGCCTCGGTCACCCTGCTCACCTGCACGCTGGGCGAGGAGGGCGAGGTGCTGGTGCCCGAGCTGGCCCAGCTCGCCGCCGACCAGGCCGACCAGCTCGGCGGCTACCGGATCGGCGAGCTGGCCGCGGCGATGAGCGCCCTCGGGGTCACCGACTGGCGCTTCCTCGGCGGGGCCGGCCGGTATCGCGACTCCGGGATGATGGACACCCCCGCCAACGACAAGCCGCGTGCCTTCTGGCGGGCCGATCTCACCGAGGCGGTGGCGCACGCGGTCGCCGTCGTCCGCGAGGTGCGGCCGCAGGTGCTGGTCACCTACGACGAGTTCGGCGGCTACGGCCACCCGGACCACATCCAGGCGCACCGGGTCGCCATGGCGGCCGTCGAGGCCGCGGCCGACCCCGGCCACCGCCCCGACCTCGGCGCCGCCTGGGACGTCGCGAAGGTCTACTGGTGCGCGATGCCGCGGTCGGTCCTGCAGGCCGGCATCGACGCGATGGCCGCGCTGGGCGAGGCCTCGCCGTTCGAGGGGCTGGGCGACCTGGACGACGTCCCGTTCGCCGTCGCCGACGACGTGATCACCACCGAGGTCGACGGCCGGCCGTACGCCGCCGCCAAGGACGCCGCGATGCGCGCCCACCCCACCCAGATGACCGTCGACGGCCCGTTCTTCGCGCTGTCGAACAACCTGGGCCAGGAGGTGCTGGGCACCGAGTACTACCGCCTGGTGCGCGGCACCCGGGGGCCGGCCGGAGCCGGGCCGCAGGGCTGGGAGGACGACCTGTTCGCCGGGCTCCCCGGGTGAGGGCGCTGCAGCTGGCCGGCTGGGCGGTGCTCACCGTGCTGGTGGCCGCCTGGCTGGCGCTGGTCGAGGTGTTCTGGGTGCCCTGGCGGGTGGGCGGCGTGCCGGTGCCGGTCTCGCTGCTAACCGCCGTCGTCGGCAACGTGCTGCTCGTCGAGTGGGCCCGGCGGCTGTCCGGATCGAAGGCGGTCGCCGTGCTGCCCGCGGTGGTGTGGGTGGTCGTGGCGGTGGCCGCCTCGATGCGCCGTCCGGAGGGCGACCTGCTGCTGCCCGGTGGCGACGCCGTCACCTCGACGCTGAACCTGGGGTTCCTGCTGCTCGGCGTGGTCGCGGCGGCGTTCGCCGTCGGCCGGGCGCTGGGCACCCCGACGGTCAGGCCGGCGGACGCCGGTAGTGGTAGCGGTGGTGCTCGATGAAGCCCGCCCGCCGGTAGAGCGCCCGGGCCGGCGCGTTGCCGGCCACCACCTGCAGGTACACCGAGTGCGCGCCGCGCTCGGCGGCCCAGCGCTGCAGCGCGGCCATCACCGCGGTGGCCAGGCCGCGGCGCCGGTGCTCCTCGGCCACGGTGACCGCGGTGACGCCCAGCCAGCCGTCGGTGAGCACGCCCCGGGCCACGGCTGCCAGCGGCGCGGGGGAGGGGTCCAGCCGCACGGAGGCGAAGACGGCGTCCTCGGCGCTGGTGAGCACCTGCTCGGCCACCGGCGGCAGCGGACCCCCGCGGTACCGGTAGCCGGTCAGCCACGCCTCGTCCGGGACCGCGGCCAGCTCCACCGGGACCCCGGGCTCCGGCGCGGTCGCCAGCGGCGCGGTGAGCACCAGCACGTCCTCGTCGCGCGCCCAGCCGGCGGCGGCGAACGCCGCGCCGGCGGCCCGGGACTGCACGCCGGGCAGCTGCGCGCACGGCCGCAGGCCCCGCTCGGTGTACCACCGGGTGACGGCGTCGACGGCCGCCGGCAGCGGCACCCCCGGGTCGCCGACCACCAGCACCGAGTTGGCCCGGCCGGTGAAACCGCCCCCGGCCCGGAGCAGCCAGTCGCCCAGCGCGCCCTCCTCCAGCGCCCGCCAGCCGCGGGCCGCCACCCGCTCGAGCTCCTCGACACCCAGCGGCGAGCGCTTCTGTCCCATGCACCGATCCTGCGACGGCGGCCCCGGCGGCCGACCACCGGCCCCCGATCGGGTCGTGTCCCGCCCACCCGTCGCGCTGACCGGCGGGGCCTCGGGTGATACTGGGGAAGATCGAACGCACCCCTGGCCAGCCAGGGAACTCGCTCCCGGAGGAACCCCGTGACCTACGTCATCACCCAGGCCTGCGTCGACGTCCTCGACAAGGCGTGCATCGACGAGTGTCCGGTGGACTGCATCTACGAGGGCGACCGGATGCTCTACATCCACCCCGACGAGTGCGTCGACTGCGGTGCCTGCGAGCCGGTCTGCCCGGTGGAGGCCATCTACTACGAGGACGACGTCCCGGACAAGTGGAAGGACTTCTACAACGCCAACGTGGAGTTCTTCTCCGACCTGGGCAGCCCCGGCGGCGCCGCCAAGACCGGCAAGATCCACAAGGACCACCCGCTGGTCGCCGCCCTCCCGCCGCAGGGCGAGGGGCACTGAGCACGGTCCGGCTGCCGGACTTCCCCTGGGACTCGCTGTCCGCGGCGCGCGGTCGCGCCGCTGAGCACCCCGGCGGCGTCGTCGACCTCTCGATCGGCACCCCGGTCGACCCGACGCCGGCGCTGCTCGGGGAGGCGCTGGCCGCGGCCGGCAACGCCCCGGGCTACCCCACCGCGCTGGGCACCGCCGACGTCCGGCGGGCGGCCGCGAGCTGGCTGTCCCGCCGGCTCGGCGTGCAGCTGGCCGACCCGTTCGGCGCCGACCCGTCGGTGATCCCGACCGTCGGCTCCAAGGAGCTGGTGGCGCTGCTGCCGACGCTGCTGGGGCTGTCCGGCTCGGGCACGGTGCTGATCCCGGAGGTCGCCTACCCGACCTACGAGGTGGGGGCGGTCGTCGCCGGGCTGCGGGTGCTGCGCACCGACACCCCGCCGGCCGACCCGGGCGACGCCGTCCTGGTGTGGCTGAACTCCCCGGGCAACCCGCACGGCCGGGTGCTCACCGACGCCGAGCTGCGGGCCTGGGTCACCTGGGGGCGCGCCCACGGTGTCCCGGTGGTCGCCGACGAGTGCTACGTCGAGCTCGGCTGGGACGTCGTCCCGCGCTCGCTGCTGCACCCCGACGTCGCCGGCTCCGACCACACCGGCCTGCTCGCGGTGCACTCGCTGTCCAAGCAGTCCACGGCCGCCGGCTACCGCGCCGGCCTGCTGTCCGGCGACCCCGCGCTGGTCCGCCGGGTGTGGGAGGTGCGCCGGCACCTCGGGCTGCTGGTGCCCACCCCGGTGCAGGCGGCGATGGCCGCGGCGCTCGCCGACGACGACCACGTGGCCGTGCAGCGTGAGCGCTACCGGCTGCGCCGTGACCGGCTGGCCGCCGCCGTGCGGGCCGCGGGAGCGCGGATCGACCACTCCGAGGCCGGCCTCTACCTGTGGGTCAGCCGCGACGAGGACTGCTGGACGACGATCGACTGGCTCGCCGGCCTGGGCATCGTGGCCGCACCGGGCACCTTCTACGGCCCGGCGGGCAGCCGGCACGTGCGGATGGCGCTGACCGCCAGCGACGAGCGGATCGACGCCGCCGTGGGGCGCCTCACGCGCTGACCGACCTGCGGTGGGTCGCCGGGCTGACGCCGGTGACCCGCTTGAAGGCGGTGCTCAGCGCGAAGGGGCTGGCGTAGCCGACCCGGCGGGCGATGCCGGAGACGGTGAGCGCCGGGTCGGCGAGCAGGTCGGCGGCGAGCGCGATCCGCCAGCCGGTCAGGTAGCTCATCGGCGGCTCGCCCACCAGCTCGGTGAACCGCCGGGCGAGCGTGGCCCGCGACACCCCGACCGCGTCCGCCAGCGAGCCGACCGTCCAGGGCTCGGCGGGGCGCTCGTGCACCAGCCGCAGCGCCGGGCCGACGACCGGGTCGCCGTGCGCGAGGTACCACCCGGGCGCCCCGGCGCCGGGCCGCGCCGCCCAGCTGCGCAGCGCGCTGACCAGGGTCACGTCCAGCAGCCGGTCCAGCACCGCCTCCTGGCCCGGGGCGTCCCGGCCCATCTCGGTGGCCAGCAGGCCGGTGACCGCGCCGGCGCCGTCGTCGGGCGGCACGACCACCAGCGGGGGCAGTGCCCGCACCAGGCGCTCGCCGACGGCGCCGGGAGCGGTGTAGGTGCCGGTGACCAGCACGGTCTCCCCGTCCGGGTCGTTGCCCCAGCTCCGGGTGCCCAGCCCGGCCATCGCCGGGCTGCCCAGCGGCGTGCACACCTGGCCGGGACCGATCGCCACCTGCGGCGCCGTGCCCGGGTCGTCGGCGACCGTGTACGGCTCCGGCCCGCGGAGCAGGGCCACCGCACCCGTGCCGAGCTGCTCGCTGCGACCGTCGGCCAGCAGCACCCAGGCGGAGCCGCGCAGCACGGCCAGCACGGTGAGCGGTGCCCGGTCGGCGATCCGCATCGACCACGGCGCGCGCAGCACCGAGCGGAGCAGGAAGGCCCCGCTGGCGCGCGGGCCGTTGAGGAGTGCGGCGACGGCGTCCACGCGGGGCACGCTAGACGCTCGCGCATGCGTTCGGGTGTCTCGGCGATGGCCCGTCTCACCCGCGGCCGCTGGACTGGGGGCATGACACGGATCCAGTTGGTGACAGGCGGCACCGGGACGACCGGCAGCCGCATCGTGCAGCGCCTGCAGGCACGGGGCGAGCAGGTGCGGGTCGCGTCCCGCAGCAGCGAGTGCGTGCTCGACTGGGCGGACCCGGCGACCTGGGACCCCGCCCTGCGGGGGGTGACCGGGGTGTACCTGGCCTACGCGCCGGACCTCGCCGTCCCCGGGGCCGACGCGACGGTGGCGGCGTTCACCCGGCGGGCCGCGGCCGCCGGGGTCCAGCGGGTGGTGCTGCTGTCCGGCCGCGGTGAGCCGGGCGCCCAGCGGGCCGAGCAGGCGGTGCAGCAGGTGGCCCGGGGCACCGGCCTGGCGTGCACGGTGCTGCGCTGCAGCTGGTTCGCGCAGAACTTCAGCGAGGGGCAGTTCGCCGAGGCGGTGGCCGCCGGGGAGCTCGCGCTGCCGGTGGGCGACGTCGTCGAGCCGTTCCTGGACGCCGACGACATCGCCGACGCGGCGGTGCTGGCGCTGCTGGACGACGGGCACGCCGGCCGCACCTACGAGCTGACCGGGCCGCGCGCCCTCTCCTTCGCCGACGTGGTGCGGGAGATCTCCGCGGCCCGCGGCCGGCCGGTCGTCTTCCGGTCGGTGCCGCTCGCCGCGTTCCGGGCCGAGCTGGCCGGGCACGGCGTGCCGGACGACGTCCTGGACCTGCTGGCGCACCTGTTCACCGAGGTCCTCGACGGGCGCAACTCCCGGCCCACCGACGGCGTGCAGCAGGTGCTGGGCCGCCCGGCGGGCGAGCTGGCCGACCACGTGCGGCGCGCCGCCACCGCGGGGTGCTGGACGTGACGGCCCGGGACGTCCTGCTGCTGGGGACGGCGCTGGGCACGCTGCTCGTCGCGGGCGCCTTCGCGGTGTTCAGCCTGATGGTGATGCCGGCGCTGGGCGCGCTGCCCGGCCCGGCCGGGATCGCCGCGATGCAGTCGGTCAACCGGGTCGCCGTCCGGCCGCCGTTCATGGCGCTGTTCCTCGGCGCGGCGGTGCTCTGCCTGCTGCTGGCCGGCTGGGAGCTGGCGGGCGAGCGCCGTCCGCTGGTGCTGGCCGGGGCGGCGCTCCACCTGGTCGGGGCCGTCGGGGTGACCGTGGCGGCGAACGTCCCGCTGAACGACGCGCTGGCCGGCGCCGACGGGTCGGCCGTGCAGCAGTGGGGCGACTACCTGCGCCGGTGGACGGCGTGGAACACGGTGCGCACCGCCGCCTCGCTGGCCGCCGGGGCGCTGCTGGTCGTCGCGCTCGCCGGTACCGGCTGAGCGGTCAGGACAGCCGCAGCTGCAGCGGCAGGGTGAAGGCGCTCGGCGAGGACGCCCAGCCGGTCAGCGGGGTCCACCGCCAGCCGTCCATCAGGATCTCGCCGACCCCGAGGCGCTCGGCGTGCGCGACCGCCCAGCTGGCCTCCGGCCACCCGGCGCCGGCCACCGAGACGGCGCCGTCGGACCCGACCGTCGGTGCCCCCGCCTCGCGGCGCACCGCCTCGGTGAGCACCGCGGTGCGGTCGCCACCGCCGGCGGCGGTGGGGGAGAAGGAGCAGCGCAGCGCGTCGGGGGTGGTGGCCAGCAGCGCCCCGGCCACGGCGCTCGCCATCGGCTCCCACTGCTGGTAGGCCTCGGGGAAGCCGCTGCGCTGCACCGCCTGGGCCACCTCGGTGAGCCGGCCGGCCTCCCAGCCGGGCACCTCGACCAGGCGGTCGAAGAACTTCCCCGCCGCGTAGACCGGGTCCTGCACCTGCTCGGGCGAGCCCCAGCCCTGCGACGGGCGCTGCTGGAAGAGCCCGAGCGAGTCGCGGTCGCCGTAGTCGAGGTTGCGCAGCCGCGACTCCTGCTGGGCGGTGGCGAGCGCGATCACGGTGGCCCGGGCGGGCAGCCCGCGCGAGCGGGCCACGGCGGCGATGGTGGCGGCGTTGGCGCCCTGCTCGGTGGTGAGCTGGACGTCCGTGCCGGGCACGGTGCACTGGCTGGTCACCGAGGGGGGTGCCTCCTCGCGGCGGTCCCAGAGCAGGCCGACGACCGCGGCGAGCACCGCGACGACGACGAACGGGACGAGGGAACGGGCGGGGCCGCGGCGGCGCTTCCGGCGGGCCGGCGGCCGCGTCGAGCGGGCCGGTGGCGGGCGGCTGCCGACCCGGGTGCTCGCCATCGCCCCCGATGGTAGGTGGGCCGGCGCCGCCGGGCCGGGAGTCGCGGTGCTCGTGCCGCGGTCCCACTAGCCTGCCGGGGACGCCGGGAGCCGACCCGGCCGGACCTCTGGAGCCGCCCCGTGCCCGCTGACCTGCTGCTCCCCGGCGTCACCGCCACCCCCGTGCCCACCGCCCGGCTGACCCAGCAGGTGCTGCACGCCGAGGGCACCGACCCGTTCGGCGGGGGCGAGGCGGTGCTGTTCGTGCACGGCAACGTCAGCTCCGCGGCGTTCTGGCAGCCGCAGCTGCTCGCCCTCGACCCGCGCTGGCGTGCGCTCGCCGTCGACCTGCGCGGGTACGGCAGCACCGACCCGCTGCCGGTCGACGCCCGGCGCGGGGTGCGCGACTGGGCCGACGACCTGGGTGCGCTGATCGATGCGCTCGGCCTGGACCGGGTGCACCTCGTCGGCTGGAGCATGGGCGCCGGCGTGGTGCTGCAGCACCTGCTCGACGCCCCGCAGCGGATCTCCTCCGTCGTCCTGGTGGCGCCGGTGTCGCCGTACGGCTTCGGCGGCACCACCGGTCACGACGGCCAGCGCGTGCACCCCGACGGCACCGGCTCGGGCGGCGGCGCGGCGAACCCGGACTTCGTGGCCGCGCTGGCCGCCGGCGACACCTCCGCCGACGCCCCGACCAGCCCGCGGTCGATCCTGCGGGCCTTCTACGTGGCGCCCGGCTCGCTGCCGCTCGACCCGGCGATGGAGGACGTGTTCGTCGCCTCGATGCTCACCACCCGCACCGGCCCGGACCACTACCCGGGCGACGCCACGGCGGTCGAGGCCTGGCCGGGGACGGCGCCGGGCGAGCGCGGCGTGCTCAACACCATGGCGCCCACGGTGCTCGACGTCTCCGGGATCGTCGACCTGCCGGTGAAGCCGCCGGTGCTCTGGGTGCGCGGCGACGCCGACCAGATCGTCTCCGACACCTCCGCCTTCGACCTGGCCTTCCTCGGCTCGGTCGGCGCGGTGCCCGGGTGGCCGGGCGAGGCGGTCTTCCCGCCCCAGCCGATGGTCACCCAGACCCGCGCCGTGCTCGACCGGTACGCGGCCAGCGGCGGGCGCTACCGCGAGGCGCTGCTGCCCGGTGTGGGCCACTCACCGCACGTCGAGCGCCCGCAGGAGTTCACCGTGGCGCTGCTGGAGCACCTCACGCACCCGGCCCTCGCGCCGTCCAACACCCCCGAGACCCCGGGCCCGGACGACCTGGGCTGAGGGAACGGCCAGCTCTCGGCGCCGAGAGCTGCGTCAGTTCGCGTGCAGGGCGGCGTTGAGGGCGCCCCAGTCGCCGTTGCGCGGCAGGGCCTCGAGCGCGCCGCTGACCGAGTTGCGGCGGAACAGCAGGCCGTCGCGGCCGGAGAGCTCGCCGGCCTTGATCGTCGTGCCGTCGGGCAGCGTCACCTTGGAGCCGGCGGTGACGTAGCAGCCGGCCTCCACGACGCAGCCGTCGCCGAGGGAGATGCCGATGCCGGCGTTGGCGCCCAGCAGGCAGCCCTTGCCGATCGAGATGACCTGCTTCCCGCCGCCGGACAGGGTGCCCATGATCGAGGCCCCGCCGCCGATGTCGGAGTCGGCGTCGACGACGACGCCGGCGCTGATCCGGCCCTCGACCATCGAGGGCCCGAGCGTGCCGGCGTTGAAGTTGACGAAGCCCTCGTGCATGACCGTGGTGCCCTCGGCGAGGTGGGCGCCGAGTCGCACCCGGTCGGCGTCGGCGATCCGGACGCCGGTGGGGAGCACGTAGTCGACCATCCGCGGGAACTTGTCCACGCCGAAGACGGTCAGGTGCCCGCCGCCGGCGACCCGCAGCCGGGCGCGCGCGGCGTCCAGCTCGGTGCCGAGCACCGGGCCGGCGCTGGTCCAGGCGACGTTGGCCAGCAGCCCGAACTGGCCGTCGAGGTTGACCCCGTGCGGCCGCACCAGCCGGTGCGAGAGCAGGTGCAGCCGCAGGTAGACGTCGTGCGCGTCGACCGGGGGCGCGGAGAGGTCGGCGATGGTGGTGACGACGGCGACCACCTGCACCCCGCGGGCGTCGTCGGTGCGGACCAGGCCGGAGAAGTCCGGACCGAGCAGGCCCTCGAGCTCCAGGACGCCGATCAGCTGGGTGCCGGTCTCGCCCTGGTCGGCGCTGCTCAGCGCAGGGGCGGGGTACCAGGTGTCCAGCACGGTCCCGTCGGCGGTCAGGGTGGCCAGCCCGACGCCGTTCGCGCCGGTGGTCTGCTCTGCGCTCGTCACGGCGCCCACGCTACCGAGGCGCGGCTGGGGCCTCTCACTACGCTCGGGGGCGTGAGCGACCCGCTGCCCGAGCTCGACCTGACCGCCGACGTCCTCACCCTCACCCGCCGGCTCGTCGACGCCCCCTCGGTGTCCGGGTCCGAGCAGGCGCTGGCCGACGCCGTCGAGGCCTCGCTGCGCGGGCTGGGCGGCCTGGAGGTCGAGCGCGTGGGTGACGCCGTGCTCGCCCGCACCAACCTCGACCGGGACACCCGGATCGTGCTGGCCGGGCACCTGGACACCGTGCCCATCGCGGACAACCTGCCCAGCCGGCTGGACATGGTGGACGGCGAGGAGCGGCTCTACGGCTGCGGTACCAGCGACATGAAGGCCGGGGACGCGGTGATGCTCCGGCTGGCCGCCCGCTTCGGCGTCCCCGGGGCGCAGCCGGCCCGCGACGTCACGTTCGTCTTCTACGACAACGAGGAGGTCGAGGCGGTGCGCAACGGCCTCGGCCGGGTGGCCAGGGAACGGCGCGGCTGGCTCTACGGCGACCTGGCGATCCTGCTCGAGCCCACGGACGGCGTCATCGAGGGCGGCTGCCAGGGCACCCTGCGCGTCGTGCTGACCGTGCCCGGCACGCGCGCGCACAGCGCCCGGTCGTGGCTGGGCGTGAACGCGGTGCACGGCGCGGCCGGGGTGCTGGCCACCCTCGCCGCGTACCGGGCGCGCGAGGTGGAGATCGACGGCCTCACCTACCGCGAGGGGCTCAACGCGGTGCGGATCGAGGGCGGGGTGGCCGGCAACGTCGTCCCCGACGAGTGCCGGGTGACGGTGAACTTCCGGTTCGCCCCCGACCGCGACGAGGACGAGGCGCTCGCGCACGTCCGCGAGGTGTTCGCCGGGGCGCTGGACGCCGGGGTCACCCTGGAGCTCACCGACTCCTCGGGCGGGGCGCTGCCCGGGCTGGGCGAGCCGGCCGCCGCGGCGTTCCTGGCCGCCGTGGGGCAGCCGGCCCGGGCGAAGCTGGGCTGGACCGACGTCGCCCGGTTCGCCGCCTTCGGCATCCCGGCGCTCAACTACGGCCCGGGCGACCCGAACCTGGCCCACACCGTCGACGAACACGTCCGCGTGGACCGGCTACAGCCGGCCGAGGACGCCCTGATCGCCTACCTCAGCGGGAGTGACGCATGAGCGAGACCCTGGCGCAGCCGACGCGCGAGCGAGCATCGCAGCGAGGAACGAGCGAGGAGCGTAACGAGTGCGGAGGCAAGCGATGAGTGACGACGACCGCCGACGACGCCCGATCCGGCACCGCGGCGGGATCACCCTGCGCGGCGGCGAGCCCGACCCGGCGATGGACGGGACGACGACCGACCAGCGGCTGCTCGACCGGCGCAACGGCAGCGACTGGGTGCACACCGACCCGTGGCGCGTCCTCCGCATCCAGGCCGAGTTCGTCGAGGGATTCGGGCTGCTGGCCGAGCTGCCCCGGGCGGTCAGCGTCTTCGGCAGCGCCCGCACCCCGCGCGACTCCGAGTACTACGCCGCCGGCGTGCGGCTGGGCGCCGCGCTGGCCGACGCCGGCTACGCCGTCATCACCGGCGGCGGCCCCGGCGCGATGGAGGCGGCCAACAAGGGCGCCTGCGACGCCGGGGGCATGTCGGTCGGGCTGGGCATCGAGCTGCCGTTCGAGCAGGAGCTCAACGAGTGGGTCGACGTCGGCATCCTGTTCCGCTACTTCTTCGTGCGGAAGACGATGTTCGTCAAGTACGCCCAGGCCTTCGTCATCCTGCCCGGCGGCTTCGGCACCCTCGACGAGCTGTTCGAGGCCCTGACCCTGGTCCAGACCCGCAAGGTGACCCGGTTCCCGGTGATCCTCTTCGGCAGCGAGTACTGGTCCGGGCTGGTCGACTGGGTGCGCACGTCGATGCTGGCCCAGGGCACGGTGAGCGAGGCCGACCTGGAGCTGCTGCACGTCACCGACGACGTCGACGAGGCGGTCGCGCTGATCCAGGCCGCCGACGCCTCGCGCGCCCAGGCCGCGGCCGAGCCGCCGCCCGGCGACCCGGTGCCCGCACCGGCCCCGGTCGACGACTGACCGTGGCCGGCGTCGTCTTCGTCATCGGCCTGCTGGTGGTCGGTGGCCTGCTCTTCCTCGGCGGCTCGCTGCTGCTGGGCCGGGGGGAGACCCAGCCCCCGGCGGAGTTCGGTCGGTCGCCGGTCGAGCTGCCCGACGACCGGGCCGTGGTCGGCGACGACGTGCGCGCGCTGCGCATCTCGGTCGCCCTCCGCGGCTACCGGATGACCGAGGTGGACTGGCTGCTGGACCAGTTCGCCCAGACCCTCGACGAGCGGGACGCCGAGATCGCCGAGCTGCGGGCCGCGGTCCCGGCCCGGGTCGGCGCGCACGCCGCCGACCGGCCGGCCGGCCGCGCCGACGCGGAGGACACCGACCCCGAGGGCACCCCCGTGGTCACCGAGACCGAGGAGAGCACCGGTGCCTGAGCTGACCGAGCAGGTCGACGTCGACGCGCCGCCGGAGCAGGTCTGGGCGGCGCTGGTCGACTGGGACCGGCAGGGCGAGTGGATGCTGCTGACCGACGTGCGCGCGGTCGACGGCGACGGGCAGGGCGTGGGCGGCCGGCTGGCGGCGGTGACCGGGGTGAAGCTGCCCCGCGGGCTGCTGCGCGGCCGGCGGCTGGGGGTGCTGGACACCATGCTGATCACCGACTGGCAGTTCCCGCGCCGGGTCGACGTCCGGCACACCGGCCGGGTGGTGCGCGGTACCGGCACCTTCGAGGTGCGGCCGCGGACGGACGGCGGGTCGACGTTCGTCTGGTCCGAGGGGCTGGACCTGCCGCTCGGGGCGCTCGGCCGGGCCGGCTGGCCGCTGGTGCGCCCGGTGATGGCCGCCGGCGTCCGGTACTCGCTGCGCCGGTTCGCCGCGTTCGCCGAGCGCCACCCCGGCTGAGTCACCTCTCGGCACAGTTGTGCTCTGCTCCCGGGGAGGGAGCAGAGCACAACTGTGCCGAACCACAGGTCAGGCGAGGGCGGCGGCGCGCACCGACGCCCGCGAGCGGTACCACTGCCGCCAGAGCAGGCCGGCGACCGCCAGGTGCACCACCGTGCCGCCGTCGTACATCAGCTGGGCACCCGCCTCGGCGCCGGTGACCCCGGCGGGCGGGTGGGCGTAGAGCGTCTTGGCCAGCACGTCGTGGGCGGCCATGCCGGCGGCCAGGGCCGCCGCCCGGGTGCCCACGCCGCGGCGGTGCGGCGTCGGCTCGAGCGACAGGACGGCGGCGGTCGCCAGCCACCCGGTGAGCAGCACGTGCACCGAGACGAGCAGGTGCACCGGCGCTGAGCGCAGCATCGTGCCGAGCAGCCCGGTGCCGTACAGCAGCCACAGCCCGGCCGCGTTCACCGCGGTCGCGACGAGCGGGTCGGTGAGCACCCGCACCGGGGCGGTCCGCAGCACCCGGCTCACCCGGCGCGCCGACCCGACCGGCAGCGCGCGCAGCAGCAGCGTCACCGGCCGGGCCAGCGCCAGGAGCAGCGGCGCCACCATGCCCAGCAGCAGGTGGGCGGCCATGTGCGCGTGCAGGTCGGTGTGCGCGGCGGCCAGCGGCCCGGTCAGCCCGGCGACGGCGCAGCCCAGCCCGGCGAGCCAGCTCACCGTCCGGCCCGCGGGCCAGGAGCGCCCGGCGGCCGCCGCCAGGTACAGCCACCCGGCGGCCGCGGCGACCGCCCAGACCGCGGCGGTCACGTGCGGCGGCCGCGCAGCAGGAGCAGCACCCCGGCCAGCAGGACGGCGACCCCGGCGCCGGTCCACAGCAGGTCGTAGCCGGTGAGGTCGACGCCGTAGCGCACCTGGTGCAGCCGCAGCACCTTGTGGTGGACGACGCCGTCCCAGACCTGGAAGGCACCGGCGCCCAGCAGCACCGCGCCCCACCAGGTGGCCGGGGCGAAGCCGCGGCGCCGGCGGACGTCGGCGAGCAGCGCCAGCCCGGCGACGGTGGCCGACCAGGTGCCGGCGTGCAGCAGCCCGTCGGAGACCAGCCCGGCGGCGCCGCTGGCCCGGTCGTAGAAGTGGTGCCAGTGCAGCAGCTGGTGGAAGACGATCTCGTCGATCGCGCCGGCGGCGCCCAGCCCCAGCAGCAGCCCGGAGAGCAGCACCCGGCGGCGGCCGGCAGGGGCGTCGGTCGGTGCGCTCACCGCGGCAGGCTGCCCGCGGAGCGGAGGGTGAAACCCGCGGGTCGTACGACCGGCGGTGGACCCGGCCGCCGGAGATCAGCCCGCGGGCCGACGCGCCCGCGGGCCGCCAGGACCGACGCTGCTCGGCATGACCACCATCCTCTCCGCCCGGGCCCTCCGGATGACCTACGGCAACGGGTCAGCCGCCGCGCACGCGCTGGCCGGTGTCGACCTCGACCTGGCCGCCGAGTCGCTGGCGGTGATGGGCCCCTCGGGGTCGGGCAAGACGACGCTGCTGCACTGCCTGGCCGGCATCGTGCGGCCCACCTCCGGCTCGGTGAGCTGGCGCGGCCAGGACCTGGCCCAGCTCCCCGACGCCCGCCGGACGGTGCTGCGCCGGTCGGACTTCGGCTTCGTCTTCCAGTCCGGGCAGCTGCTGCCCGAGCTGCCGGCGGTGGAGAACGCCGCCCTGCCGCTGCTGCTGGCCGGCGTCGACCGGCGCACCGCGACCGAGCGCGCGGCCGGCTGGCTGGCCCACCTGGGGCTGGCCGGGCTGGAGCAGCGCCGTCCCGGAGAGCTCTCCGGTGGGCAGGGGCAGCGGGTGGCGATCGCCCGGGCGCTGGTCACCTCGCCGGGCGTCGTCTTCGCCGACGAGCCGACCGGCGCGCTGGACGCCGCGACCGGTCAGGAGGTGATGAGCGTGCTGGTCAGCTCCACCTCGGCCGCCGGCGCCGCGCTGGTCGTCGTCACCCACGACCCCGGGGTGGCCGCCTGGTGCGGCCGGGTGGTGACCATGGGCGACGGCCGGCTCGTCGAGGACCGGCGGACCGTCCCGGGCGGGGTCGCCCGGTGAGCGCGGCGCTGCGGCTGTGGTGGTCGCTCGCCCGCCGGCAGGGGCCGGACCGGCTGACCACCGGGCTGGCGGTGGTCGCCTTCTCCGCCGTCACCTGGGCGCTGCTGACCACCCTCGGCGGGGTCCGCGCGTTCGTCGACCGGGCCGCGGGCTCCGCCGACGACGATGCCGACTTCTACGTCGTGCTGGCGATGACCGCGGCCGCGCTCATCCTGGTCCCGCTGGTCACCCTCGGGGGCGCGGCGGCCCGGTTGGCCGTCGCCCGCCGCAACGCCCGGCTGGCGGCGCTCCGGCTGGCCGGTGCGACCACCGGGCAGGTCACCGGCATGGCGCTCGCCGACGCGCTGGTCCAGGCGGTGGCCGGTGCGCTCGCCGGCGCGGCGCTGTACGGCGCGACCCTGCCGCTGGTGGCGCTGCTGCAGTTCCAGGGCCGGGCCTTCGCGGTGGGCGAGCTGTGGGTCGGCTGGTGGGGCGTCGTCGCCCTGCCGGCGGTGCCGCTGGTCGCGCTGGCGTCGGCGCTGGCCGGGTTGCGGCGGGTGGCGATCACCCCGCTCGGCGTCGCCCGCCGGACCCGGGTCAGCGCCCTGTCGGCGGCCCGGCTGCTGCCGCTGGGTGGGCTGGTCGGGCTCTTCCTGCTCGGCGCCAACGGGTTCCTCCGGGTCGGCGACCTGGTGCTCATCGCCTTCCTCGTCGGGACGCTGAGCGGGGCGATGTGGGTGTTCAACCTGGTCGGCCCCTGGCTGATCGGCGTGCTCGGCCGGGTCGTCGCCCGCCGCGCGGGCACGGTGCCCACCCTGCTGGCCGGGCGCCGGATGGCCGACGACCCGAAGGCCGCCTGGCGCAGCGTCGGCGGGGTCGCGCTGGTCACCTTCGTCGCCGGGGTGCTCAGCGTCAGCCCCGGGCTCGGCGCGAGTGCTGACGGCGAGGACCACCTCGGGGTCGACCTCGCCACCGGGACGGCGGTGACCCTGGTGATCGCCGCCCTCATCGCCGCGGTCTCCACCGGGGTGACCCAGGCCGGCCGGGTGCTGGACCAGGCGCCCGAGTACCGCACGCTGCACCTGGCCGGCACCGAGGTCGCCGTCCTGCACGCCGCGCGGATGCGGGAGACCTGGATCCCGCTGGCGGTCTGCGTCGGCGGTGCGGCGCTGACCGCGCTGGTGCTGATCACGCCGTTCGCCGCGCAGCTGGCCCGGGAGCCGGTCGGCGTGCTGCTCTTCCTCGGCTCGGCGGCCGTCGGCTGCAGCCTGGTGCTGGCCGGCACCGCGGCCAGCCGGCGGATGGTGGAGCGGGCCGCGGCGGTCTAGGCCGGGGAGCCGGTGCGGCGGCGGTCGCGCAGCACGGCGACCGCCGCCCACACCGCGCTGGCGGCCAGCACGACGACGACCAGCACCAGCAGGGTCTGCCCGTAGTCGCGGGGCAGGAACGAGGGGTTGGCCGGGTCGTAGCCCTTCCCCAGCACGAACGGCAGCGCGACGAGGGCCAGCACCCCGCTCACCGCGGCGCCCACCACCGCCGCCGGGCGGGCGGCCCGGGGCAGCAGCCGGGCGGACAGCCAGCCCAGCCCGATCCACAGCGGGGCGATCACCAGGTCGCTGAGCAGCGCGCTGCCGATGAACCAGGTCAGCCAGGAGTCCAGCGGCACCCGGCCGCCCGCGGTCAGCAGTCCCCGGACGCCGTACAGCACCGCGGCCAGCCCGGGCAGCAGGAACAGCCAGCGCCACCAGGGCGTGAGCGCGCTGGTCGCCGGCCGGCGCGGGTCGGAGGCGTAGGGGTCGGCAGGCACCCGGTCCGCAGCGCGCGGGTCGGTGGCGCGGCCGGCCTCGTCGGCGAGGCTCACCCGCCGATCCCGCCCGTGCCGGGAGCGACCCTGGTGACCCACTTGGTCTGCATCACGCCGGGCCGGTTCGGCGCGATCAGCCGCACCGGGTAGCCGTGGTCGGGGGCGAGCTCCTCGCCGTTGAGCCGCAGCGCCAGCAGGGTGCGCGGGCTGCGGGCGTGCGGCGCGGAGACGGTGGACACCCGGTAGAGCCCGCCGGTCTGCAGCGACTCGACGGTGACCTCGGTGCCCGGCGGCAGCCCGGCCGCCTCGAGCAGGTCGGCCAGCCGGACGCCGGTCCAGGTGGCGTTCGCGCTCCACCCCTCCACGCAGCTGATCGGCAGCCGCTCGGTGCGCTGCGGGAACGCCTGCAGGTCGGCCAGCGACAGCTCCAGCCGCTGCGGGCCCTCGACGACCAGCCGGTAGTCCGCGCCCACGTCGGTGGTGCCGGCCTTCTCCGCGGTCTGCCGGACGGGCAGGCCCTGGGGCCCGACGCCGGCGATGCGCGGCCCGAGCACGGAGACCCGGGCCAGCGGGGTGAACGACTGCCCGACGGTGGTGAGGGTGACCGCGCCGACGGCGAGCCCGGCGGCGAGCACGAACGCCCGGCGGGGGACGCCGCCGGTCTCGGCCTCGTCGTCGACGGCGGTGAGCTCGGCGGCCTGCTCGTCGTCCAGCCCGGCGGTCGCGGCCGGCGACCCGCGCCGGGCCAGCCCGCGGCGGATCTCCGGGGCCTTGGCGCCGACGTGCACGAGGACGGCGCCGATCGCGATCCAGCCGGTCCAGTAGTGCGTCGTCGTGAAGAAGAAGCCGAAGGGGTACCACTCGGCGATGTTGATCAGCCCGGTGAGCAGCTGCATGACGCTGGTGCCGACCAGCACCAGCACGGCCAGCCGGCTGACCGCGCGGCTGGGCGAGCCGGCGGGCGGCCACTCGAACAGCTTCGGGTAGACGGTCCAGAGCTTCACCAGCAGCAGCGGGATCGAGGCCAGGCCGGTCGCCACGTGGGTGCCCTGGGTGACCCGATAGAGCCAGGACGGCGAGGCGGGCCAGCTGAACCAGCCGGGCGGCTGCTGCACCCAGTGGCTGATCAGCCCGGTGAGGAAGCAGACGGTGAAGGCGATGCCGAGGAAGGCGCCGGTGCGGGCCGCCCGCCGCTCGGAGTGCAGCGGGCTGGCGAACGCGCCGCGCCGGAACGGGCCGCGGCGCAGCTGCTCCGGCGGGGCCGGCAGCCGGGCGCCGAGCACCCGGTCCAGGGCGCCGGTCACGGTGGGGGTCACGTCAGCGACGCGGCGACGTCGTCGACGACCCGGCGGGTGCGGCTGCCCTCGGGGCACAACGCGGCCACCGCCACGGCGTCGGGGAAGTGGTCGATGTCGGTCAGCTCCGGCAGGTCCAGCACGGTCAGCCCGGCCTGCTCCAGGGCGGCGCGGGTGAGCACGGCGGTGTCGCCGCGCGACATCGGGACGTCGGGCAGGACGAGAGCTGCGGCGGGGGAGTGCAGGCCCAGCGCCCACCAGCCGCCGTCCGGGGCGACGCCGAGCACCGCCGTCCCGGGGCCGGCCGCCACCAGCTGGTCCAGCGCGTCGGCGAGCAGCTCCGGCGTCACCTGCGGGGTGTCCATCCCGATGAGCAGGGTGGGCAGCTCGCCGTCCGGTGCGGCCATGGCGTCGGCGAAGGCGTGCGCCAGCCGGGTGCCGAGGTCGCCCTCGACCTGCGGGACGACGACGCAGCCGGACAGGTCGAGGTCCCGCGGTGCGCCGTCCAGGGCGACCACCCGGCGCTGCACCGGCGTGGCCCGGACGGCGTCCAGGGTGTCGCCGACCGCCGCGGCGGCGATCGCGGCCGCCTGGTCGGGGGTGCACGGCGGGCTGAGCCGGGTCTTGCTCCGGCCCGGCACCGGCGCCTTGGTGATCACCAGCAGCTGGGTCACCCCATCGTCGCTCCCGCGCATCGCTCCGCTCCTCGCTCGCTGGCGCTCGCTGCGATGCTCACGATGCTGTCCGCTCAACGGGCCAGCACCTTGCGCATGTCGTTGATGGTCCGCAGGGTGCCCCGCACCGTGCCGGTGACCTTGGACTTGGTGCCCTCGGCGCGCGGGGCGTAGTCGACGTCCACCTCGACGATCCGCCAGCCGGCGTCGGCCGCCCGGGTGACCATCTCCAACGGGTAGCCGAACCGGCGATCGGTGATGCCCAGGGCCAGCAGGGCCTCGCGGCGCCCGGCGCGCATCGGGCCGAGGTCGTGCAGCGAGCGGCCGGTGCGGCGGCGGAGCATGACGCCCAGCGCGGTGTTGGCCACCCGGGCGTGCAGCGGCCAGGCGCCCCGGGCGGTGGGCCGGCGCCGGCCGAGCACCAGGTCGGCCTCCCCGGCGAGCACCGGGCCGGCGACCCGCGGCAGCTGGGCGGGGTCCATCGAGGCGTCGGCGTCGCAGAAGCAGACGACGTCGGCGGTGGCGGCCTCCAGCCCGGCGTGGGCCGCGGCGCCGAAGCCGCGCTGCGGGACCGTGACCACGGTCGCCCCGTGGTCGGCGGCGATCTGCGCCGAGCCGTCGGTGGAGCCGTTGTCGGCCACGATCGCGCGGTAGCCCGCGGGCAGCCGGGTCAGGACCTGGGGGAGCGCCCCGGCCTCGTCGAGGCAGGGGAAGACGACGTCCGGCACGGACGGACGGTAGCTGCGGTCCTCGGTCATCGCCTGGTCTTCGGTGCGGGGGCCCTCCGCGGATGTCACCCCGCGGCGAGCTCCTCGCCGACCGACCTCAGCACCCGGGCTGCTCGCCGCCGAGTTCGCCCGGCTGCCGGGGCTGCTGACCGGCGGCTAGTGCGCCGCTGCGCCCTTCTCCTGCTTGCGCCGGTGCACGGTGAAGGTCATGACCAGCACCACCAGGGCGCCGACGACCAGCCCGAGCAGCGCGCTGGCGAACGTGTTCACCAGCCAGCCGACCAGCCCGCCGAGCGCGCCGGTGGCGTCGTGCGCGGCCTCCTCGAGGTGGTGCACCACGTCGTAGAGCCCGTGCCAGCCGAGGTCGTCGGTGCCCACCAGCAGGATGTGGCCGCCGACCCACAGCATCGCGGCGGTGCCGATCACGGTGAGCGCGCTCAGCAGCTTCGGCATCCCCTTGACCAGCCCGCGGCCGACCTTGGCGACGCCCTTGCTGGACCGCTGGGACAGGTGCAGCCCGACGTCGTCCATCTTCACGATCAGGCCGACGACGCCGTAGACGAGCACGGTGATGCCGATGGCGACGATCGCCAGGATGACCGCCCGGGACCAGAAGCCCTGGTCGACCACCTCGTTGAGCGAGATGACCATGATCTCGGCGGAGAGGATGAAGTCGGTGCGCACCGCCCCGGTGACGATGGTCTTCTCGTCCGGGAGCGCGTCCTCCACCTCGGCGTGGGTCTCCGCGTGCGGCTTCACCCGGTGCCAGATCTTCTCCGCGCCCTCGTAGCAGAGGTAGGCACCACCGACCATGAGGATCGGGGTGAGCAGGAAGTCCAGGAACTCGCTGAGCAGCAGGATCGCCGGCAGGATGATCAGCAGCTTGTTGCGCAGCGAGCCGAGGGCGATCCGCCGGATGATCGGCAGCTCGCGGTCGGCGTTCAGGCCGTGCACGTACTGCGGCGTGACGGCGGTGTCGTCGACGACGACCCCGGCGGCCTTCACGCTGGCCCGCCCGGCGGCGGCCCCGATGTCGTCGATCGAGGCGGCGGCCGCACGGGCCAGCACCGCCACGTCGTCCAGCAGCGCTACGAGTCCACCAGCCACAGGACGTCCTCCAAGTCGGTCAGCACGAGTGCGCTGTCGCATGATGGTGGTCGGTCGAGCCGCGCTGCGCCTTGCAACCATCCGGCGACACCCCGCACCGCGTGATCATCGTCCCTCGATGGCCGGGCCGCGGGCACCCACCTACGCTCGCCTCCCGTGAGCACCGCCGTGTCCGACCCGCCGGCGCAGGCGGACCCGGGCGGCCGCTCGCGGTGGTGGCCGCCGTTCCTGGCCGTGCCGCTGGTGGTCGGGTTCGTGCTGGTGGTGGGTCGGATCGGGCGGCAGCTGACGCTGGACGGCGTCGTCCTGCACCTGCAGGGCGGCTGGGTGCTCCGCGGCCAGTTCGACGTCGTCTGGACCCCGCGGGTGTGGCTGCCGGTGGTCGTCGGCCTGGCCGGGGTGCTGCTCGGGCCCGCCCTGGCCGCCCGGGTGCCCTGGCGGCTGCTGCTCCCGGCCTCGGCGCTGACCGCCGCCGGCTGGGCCGTGGCGCTGGCGCGCACCTCGGGGGAGGACCGGCTCCGGGCGCCGCTGGACTCGGTCTACGAGTACCCGCACGACGTGCCGCGGGTCGGCTCGATCGGGGCCTTCCTCGCCGGCTTCGTCGACTCGGTGCCGGCCGACTCCGCCGACCCCTGGACGACGCACGTGTCCGGGCACCCGCCGGGCGCGCTGCTGGCGTTCGTGCTGCTGGACCGGGTCGGGCTGACCGGGCTGGGCTGGGCCGCGGCGCTGTGCATCGCCGGGGGTGCCCTGGCGGTGCCCGCCGTGCTGGTCACCGTGCGGGCGGTCGCGGGGGAGGAGCCGGCCCGCACCGTCGCGCCGTTCCTGGTGCTGGCACCGGTGGCGCTGTGGGTGGCGACCAGCGCCGACGCGCTGTTCGCCGGGGTCGCCGCGTGGGGCATCGCGCTGCTGGCGACGGCGGCCGCCCGCGCACCGGGCCGCGGCGCCGACCTCCGGGCGCTGGCCGGTGGGCTGGTGCTGGGGCTGGCGCTCTTCCTGTCCTTCGGGCTGACCGCGCTCGGCCTGGTGGCGCTCGCCGTCGTGCTGGTGCACCGCCGCGAGCTGGGCCGGGGCGGCGTGGCCCGGGTGCTCGCCGTCGGCGCGGTCGGCGTGCTGGTGGTGGTCGCCGTCTTCGCGATCGGCGGCTACTGGTGGGTGGAGGGGTTCGCCGCGGCCGGTGACCGGGTGCGCACCGGGCCCTCCTACGCCGACCGGCCGCTGGGGTTCTTCGTCTTCTCCAACCTCGCCGCCGCCGCGCTCGCGCTGGGGCCGGCCGCCGTCGCGGGGCTGGCCTCGCTGCGGCGCAGCCGGCTGGCGCTGCTGCCGCTGGCCGCGCTGGCCGGGATCCTGGTCAGCGACGTCTCCGGCCTGGTGCGCGGGGAGACCGAGCGGATCTGGCTGCCGTTCTACGTCTGGGTGCTCGCGGCGACCGCCTTCCTGCCGCGCTGGCAGCGGCACCTCTGGCTGCTGCTGTCGGTGGTGCTCGCCATCGGGATCGAGGTCGTCGTCCGCACCGAGTGGTGAGCTCCCCACCTCCCGCGGGGAAGTGGGTGCCGGGGTGTCGTACCCGGCGGCCATGATGTGCCGGTGACGACGACCGGAGGGCCGCGGTGAGCCGCCGCGGCTGGGCCCTGTTCGTGGCGATGTCGCTGATCTGGGGCGTGCCCTACCTGCTGATCAAGGTCGCGGTGGGCGAGTTCTCCCCGGTGGTCGTGGTGTTCCTGCGCTGCGTCATCGGTGCGGCGCTGCTGGTGCCCTGGACCCTGGCGCGCGGCTCGATCGGCCCGGCGCTGCGCCGGCACTGGCGGGCGCTGCTGGTGTTCACCGTGCTGGAGATGACCGGCCCGTGGCTGCTGCTCTCCTGGGCCGAGCAGGACCTCTCGTCCTCGCTCACCGGGCTGCTGGTGGCCGGGGTGCCGTTCGTCGCAGCGCTGACCGCGCGGCTGGCGGGCGAGGACGACCGGCTCTCCCCGGTGCGGGTCACCGGGATGCTCATCGGCGTCGTCGGGATCGCCGTGCTGCTCGGCCTGGACATCGGCGGCGGGCAGTGGACGGCGATCGGCGCCGTCGTGCTGGTGGTCATCGGCTACGCCACCGCGCCGATGGTGATCAGCCGCAAGCTGCCCGACGTCCCCGGGGTGACCGCCAGCGCCTTCGCCCTGGTCGTCACCGCCGTGGTCTACGCGCCGTTCGCCGTGCCGCAGCTCGGCGAGGCGGCCGGGGCGCCCGCCGACGCCTGGCTCTCGGTCGCCGCGCTCGGCGTGGTCTGCACCGCGCTCGCCATGGCGCTGTTCTTCGCCCTCATCCGCGAGGTCGGTCCGCAGCGCGCGCTGGTGATCACGTTCGTGAACCCGGCGGTCGCCGTCCTGCTCGGCGTGCTGCTGCTCGACGAGCCGTTCACCCTGGGGCTGGCCATCGGGCTGCCGCTGGTGCTGGTCGGCTGCGTGCTCGCCACCCGGCGCAGCCCGGCCCGCACGTCGTCCTCCGAGCTGGCAGACGTGGACGCCGCCGTCCCCTGACCGCCCTCGACCCCGGAGATGGCCATCTCCGGGGCGCCGCGGACCCCGGAGATGGCCATCTTCGGGGAGCAGGGGTCAGGGGGCGGGGCGCAGCGGGGCGGTGGCGAACTCGCGCATCCCGTCGGCAAAGGTCACCCGGGCCCGGAAGCCCAGCTCCGCCTCGGCCCGGGCGGGGGAGGCGACGACGTGCCGCACGTCGCCGATCCGGTACTCACCGGTCACCTCGGGCGCGGGACCGCCGAACGCCTCGGCCAGCGCACCGGCCATGTCCCCGACCGTGTGCGGCACCCCCGACGCCACGTTGTAGGCCCGCAGCGCCGAGTCCGGGGGAGCGGCCTCCAGCGACCCGAGGTTCGCCTGCGCCACGTCGGTGACGTGCACGAAGTCCCGCTGCTGCCCGCCGTCCTCGAACACCCGGGGCGCCCGGCCGGACTCCAGCGCGCTGCGGAAGATCGACGCCACCCCGGCGTAGGGGGTGTCCCGCGGCATGTGCGGCCCGTAGACGTTGTGGTACCTCAGCGCGATCGCGCCGCCGCCGGTCGACCGGGCCCACGCCGCGGCCAGGTGCTCCTGGGCCAGCTTCGTGGCGGCGTAGGTGTTGCGCGGGTCGGCCGGGGTGTCCTCGCCCACCTCGCCCCAGCTCAGCTGCCGCCCGCACACCGGGCACGGCGGGTCGAACCGGCCGTCGTCCAGGTCGGCCCGCCGGCGGGGGGCCGCCGGGACGACGCCGTGCTCCGGGCACTCGTAGCGGCCCTCGCCGTACACGACCATCGAGCTGGCCAGCACCAGCCGGCCGACGTCCGCCCGGGCCATCGCGGCCAGCAGCACCGCCGTCCCCAGGTCGTTGATCCCGGCGTACTCCGGCATGTCCTGCACGTCGACCCCCAGGCCGACCATCGCCGCCTGGTGGCAGACCGCGTCCACGCCGTCCAGGGCGCGGTCGACGGTGCCCGCGTCCCGGACGTCACCGACCACCAGGTCGACGCCGTCGAGGCCGGGCACGCCGTCGGGGTAGCCGGGGTGGACGGCGGGGAGCAGGGCGTCGAGCACCCGCACCTCGTGCCCGGCCCCGCGGGCGGCGGCGACGACATGCGAGCCGATGAAGCCCGCCCCTCCGGTGATCAGGATGTGCACGGGTCGAGACGCTAGCTTCGACAGCCGTGGACCGCTGTGGCTGGGCGACGAGTGCACCGGAGTACGTGGCGTACCACGACGAGGAGTGGGGCCGGCCGCTCACCGGTGACGACGCGCTGTTCGAGCGGGTCTGCCTGGAGGCGTTCCAGTCCGGGCTGTCCTGGATCACGATCCTGCGCAAGCGCCCGGCGTTCCGGGCCGCCTTCGCGGGCTTCCGGATCGACGCGGTCGCCGAGTTCACGCCGGACGACGTGGAGCGGCTGATGGCCGACGCCGGCATCGTGCGCAACCGCGCGAAGGTCACCGCGGCGGTGCGCAACGCCCGGGCGGCGCAGCAGCTGCCGGAGGGGCTCTCGGCCTTGCTGTGGTCGTTCGCGCCGACCGCGCCGCGCCCCCGGCCGCAGACCCTCGCCGAGGTCCCGGCCACCAGCCCGGAGTCCGTCGCGATGGCCGAGGAGCTGAAACGGCGGGGCTTCGCCTTCGTCGGGCCGACCACCGCCTACGCCCTGATGCAGGCCACCGGGATGGTCGACGACCACGTCGCCACGTGCTTCCGGGCCGCGGAGCCGCACCCGGAGCAGGCGCCGGAGAACCGGGACTGAGGGGTCCCGGTTGGTCGTTCGCCGTTGATACGGGATCATGGGTGCAGAGCTGAAGCAGGAACAGTCGCCACACCACGGCCAACAGGTGCGTGGGTGGCCGGTGAAGGAGGCACGCATGGCGGCCATGAAGCCGCGCACGGGTGAAGGTCCCCTCGAGGTCACCAAGGAGGGCCGCGGCCTGGTCATGCGCGTCCCGCTGGAGGGTGGCGGCCGGCTGGTCGTCGAGCTGTCCCCCGACGAGGCGACCGCCCTCTCCGAGGCCCTGAAGGGCGCGACCAGCTGACCACCGGCGCGAGCCTGCCGTCCGGCAGCCCCGCGATCGACGACTCGGCCCCGGCCGCCGGCAGCACGCCGGCGACCGGGGCCGCGCCGTTCCCGCGGGTCGAGGTCGTCGCCGCCCTGCCGGCCCTGGGGGAGGACGACGTGCTCGCCGTCCCGGTCGGCGCGAAGGGTGCCCTGCCGGAGTGGCTGACCGCCGCCGCGGAGCCGCCGGTCGACCCGGGCTTCCTCGCCGGTGCGCTGGCCGACACCGGCAACGGCGGCAAGCCCGGTGGGATCACCAACGTCCCGGTGCCCGGGCGCCGGCCGCGCAGCGTGGTCGCCGTCGGCGTCGGGGACGCGACGCTGCCCGACCTGCGCTCCTACGTCGCCGTCGCGGTCCGCCGCGCCCAGACGCTGGCCGAGCACGGGGCGCGCCGGCTGGTGCTACCGCTGGACACCGGGGTGGCCCCGGCCGGCGCCGACGAGGTGCGCGCCGCCGTGGAGACCGCGCTGCTGGCCGGCTACCGCTTCCGGCAGACCTCGACGCCGCACCCGGTCCGCCTCGCGGAGGTCACCGTGGTGGCCGCCGACGCCGGAGACCCCGCCGTGGTCGCCGCCGCCCGGGCCGGCCGGCTGACCGCAGCGTCGGTGGCCTGGGCCCGCGACCTGGTCAACACCCCCAGCGACACCAAGGACCCCGGCTGGCTGGCCGCCCAGGTCGTCGACCGGCTCCGCGGCCTGGCCGGCGTCACGGTCACCGTGCTCGGCCCGGCCGAGCTGGCCGCCGGTGGCTTCGGCGGCGTGCTGGCCGTGGGCGGCGGGTCCGCCTCGCCCCCGCGCGTCGTCGTGGCGAGCTACCGGCCGCCGTCCGCGGGCCCGGCGCACCCCGTGCTCGTCGGGAAGGGCATCACCTTCGACACCGGCGGCATCTCGATCAAGACCAACGCCGGCATGCGCGAGATGAAGACCGACATGGCCGGTGGGGCCGCCGTGCTCGCCGCCGTGGACGCCGCCGCGCGGCTGCAGCTGCCGGTCGCGGTGACCGCCCTCGTCGCGGCCGCGGAGAACTCGCCCTCCGGCACGAGCTACCGGCCCGGCGACGTCGTCCGGCACGTCGGCGGGCGCACCACCGAGGTGCGCAACACCGACGCCGAGGGCCGGCTGGTGCTGGCCGACGGCCTCGCCCACGCCCGCCGCGAGCTGGGGGCCACCGCGCTGGTCGACGTCGCCACCCTCACCGGTGCGATGAAGACCGCGCTCGGGGCGCGCACCGCGGGCCTGTACGCCAGCGCCGACGGGCTGGCCGACGCGCTGCTCACCGCCGCCGGGCACGCCGGCGAGCCGTTCTGGCGGATGCCGCTGACCGACGCGCACGTCGGGCACCTGCGCGCCCAGCTCGACTCGCCCGTCGCCGACGCCAACAACGCGCCGGGCAACCCCGGGTCGACCACCGCCGCGCTGTTCCTGCAGCCGTTCACCGGCGGCCTGCCGTGGGCGCACCTGGACATCGCCGGCCCCGCCCGGGCCGGCAGCGACGACGCCGACCTGGTCAAGGGCGGCACCGGGTTCGCCGCCCGCACGCTGCTGCGCTGGCTCGAGGCCGGGGCGCCGGTCGAGCTGCCGGGACCGGTCATCCGAGACTGACCGGTTCGGTGCGGCGCGTCCTGGGCAGGGAGGGGGAGGTGCCGCGCCAGCCCGGAGCGGCCGTACCGAGGGGGAACGACGTGGGACTGATGGACAAGGCCAAGGACGCCATGGGCAACGAGCAGACCAGCGACAAGGTGCTCGACAAGGGCGAGCAGCTGGCCGACAAGAAGACCGGCGGCGACCACGACGCCCAGATCGACAAGGGCCGCGACCTGGCCGACGGCAAGCTCGGCAGCGAGTAACCGACCGTTCCGGCGGCTGAGGGTGCGGGGGACCTCAGCCGCCTGCGCCACCCCGGTCGGGCAGGATCGACCGGGTGAGTGACCAGGGCGAGAACGAGCAGCGCGGCGTCGTCTTCCCGGCGGGTCCGGACGGGCGGCGCAGCACCGCGGCGGTCGGGCGGGCGGTGGTCGCCGATGCGCTGCGGCCGGTCGACCGGCCCGGCGCTCTCGCCGCCGAGCAGGAGACCAACTGGCGCACCGGGTACCTGGCGCACGTGCGCCGCACGGTCGAGGCCGGCCTGGCCTCCCGCGAGGCGGCGCTGCAGGTCGCCGGAGCCGGGCTGGACTCGCTGCACTCCCGCATGCGGGTGGCCGGGCCGGACGCCGACGCGCCCCTGGACGTCCTCCGCACCCGCCCCGCCGCCCGGGCGCTGCGCACCGTCGAGCTCGCCGGCGAGGCCGAACCCGAGCGGGAGCTGTCGGTGCCCTACCGGGGGCAGCGGCTGCGCGGTGACGCGCTGCACCGCCGGCTGGTCGCCTGGGTCGACGCCGGGGTGGTCGAGCCGAGCTGCGCCGACGCGGTGCGCACCGTCGCCGACCACCCCGAGTGGCTGGCCCTGCCCGACCGCACGGTCGCCGTGCTCGGTGCCGGCGCGGAGATGGGGCCGCTGACCGCGCTGCTGCGCTGGGGCGCCCGGGTCGCCGCCGTCGACCTGCCGCGGCCGGCGCTGTGGCAGCGGGTGCGCGACACCGCCCGCCGCGGCGCGGGCACGCTGCTGGTCCCGGTGGCCGCCGACGAGCAGGAGGGCGCAGACCTGGTCGCCGA
Organism: Modestobacter versicolor; assembly: GCF_014195485.1. Classification (NCBI taxonomy): domain Bacteria; kingdom Bacillati; phylum Actinomycetota; class Actinomycetes; order Geodermatophilales; family Geodermatophilaceae; genus Modestobacter; species Modestobacter versicolor. Next base: position 2,170,296 of record NZ_JACIBU010000001.1, on the reverse strand, counting down.
GGTGCCCGAGGTCGCCGACTGGCTGACCGGGCTGCCGGGCGCCCTGACCCTCGGCAACTACGTCTACGCCGACGGCGCCACCAACGTGCGGGTCTCGGTCGCGGTCGACGCGCTCACCCTCCGGGTCGCCGCGGCGCGCCCGGAGCTGGCGCTGGGCTTCCTGGCCACCCCGACCGACGTGTTCGTCGTCCCGGGCGAGGCCGTCGACTTCTCGGTGGCCGCCTACGCCCAGCGCTCGGCCGCGGCCAAGCTGCTCGGCCGCCCGCTGCGCACCCTCTCCGGCGGGCGGCTGCTGCGCCGGGCGTACGTGCCCGGCTCCGACCCGGGGATCAACGACAGCCTGGTGCCGCAGCAGGGCCCGAACTACGCCCTGGCCAAGCGGCTGCAGCGCTGGCGGGCGGCGGTCGCCCGGGCCGCCGGCACGACGGTCTCGATGAACGTCGCGCCGCCCACCCGCACCCGCTCGGTGGTGAAGAACCGCGCGCTGGCCGCGGCCTACGCCGGCGCGCACCGGTTCGGCGTCGAGGTGTTCGAGCCGGCGACGTCGAACGTGCTGATGGCCGCGCTGCTGGTGCACGACCTGCACACCGGCGGCGGGCCGGCGCACCCGCACCCGTGGCAGGACGAGGCGTACGCGGCTGCCCACGGCGGTCTCTGGCGCACGCCCTACGCCCCGCGCAGCGCCCTCGGGCTGGCCGCCGTGCTCGGGCTGGGTGCCGCGCGCGGCTGACCGTGCGACCCCGCGGACGGGGACCCCGGCACCAGGTGCCGGGGTCCCCGGGGCGCGGTCAGGCGCCGACGTAGTCCGCGAGGTGCTGACCGGTCAGCGTGGAGCGCGCGGCGACGAGGTCGGCCGGCGTGCCCTCGAAGACGATCCGGCCGCCGTCGTGGCCGGCACCAGGGCCCAGGTCGATGATCCAGTCGGCGTGCGCCATGACGGCCTGGTGGTGCTCGATCACGATGACCGACTTGCCGGACTCGACGAGCCGGTCGAGCAGGCCGAGCAGGTTCTCCACGTCGGCCAGGTGCAGGCCGGTGGTCGGCTCGTCGAGCACGTAGACCCCGCCCTTGTCCGCCATCCGGGTGGCCAGCTTCAGCCGCTGCCGCTCGCCGCCGGACAGCGTGGTGAGCGGCTGCCCGATGGCCAGGTAGCCGAGGCCGACGTCGGCGAGCCGGGCCAGGACGGCGTGCGCGGCGGGCGTCTTCGCCTCCCCGCTGCCGAAGAAGTCCTCGGCCTCGGTGACCGGCATCGCGAGCACCTCGGCGATGTCGCGGCCGCCCAGCGTGTACTCCAGCACCGAGGCCTGGAACCGCTTGCCGCCGCACTCCTCGCAGGGTGACTCGACGGTGGCCATGACGCCGAGCTCGGTGTAGATGACGCCGGCGCCGTTGCAGGTGGGGCAGGCGCCCTCGGAGTTGGAGCTGAACAGCGCCGGCTTCACGCCGTTGGCCTTGGCGAACGCCTTGCGGATCGGGTCCAGCAGACCGGTGTAGGTCGCCGGGTTGCTCCGCCGCGAGCCGCGGATCGCGCCCTGGTCGACCACCACCACGCCCTCCCGGGACGCGACCGAGCCGTGCACCAGCGAGCTCTTCCCCGACCCGGCCACCCCGGTGAGGACGACCAGCACGCCGAGCGGGATGTCGACGTCGACGGAGCGCAGGTTGTGGGTGTCGGCGCCGCGCACCTCGAAGGCGCCGGTGGAGGTGCGCACCGAGGGCTTGAGCGACACCCGGTGGTCGAGGTGGCGCCCGGTGAGCGTGCCGCTGGCCCGCAGGCCCTCGACGGTGCCCTGGTAGACGACCTCGCCGCCGCCGGTGCCCGCGCCGGGGCCGAGGTCGACCACGTGGTCGGCGATGGCGATCGTCTCCGGCTTGTGCTCCACGACGAGCACGGTGTTGCCCTTGTCCCGCAGCTGCAGGAGCAGGTCGTTCATCCGCTCGATGTCGTGCGGGTGCAGGCCGATGGTCGGCTCGTCGAAGACGTAGGTGACGTCGGTGAGCGAGGACCCCAGGTGCCGGATCATCTTCGTGCGCTGGGCCTCGCCACCGGACAGCGTGCCGGCCGGCCGGTCGAGCGAGAGGTAGCCCAGCCCGATGCTGGTGAACGAGTCGAGCAGGTGCCGCAGCCCGGTGAGCAGCGGGGCCACCGACGGCTCGTCGATCGTGCGGACCCAGCCGGCGAGGTCGCTGATCTGCATGGCGCAGAGGTCGGCGATGTTCTGCCCCCCGATCCGCGACGACCGCGCCTCGGCGGTGAGCCGGGTGCCCGCGCACTCCGGGCAGGTCTGGAAGGTGATCACCCGCTCCACGAAGGCGCGGATGTGCGGCTGCATCGCGTCGACGTCCTTGGAGAGCATCGACTTCTGGATCTTGGGGATGACGCCCTCGTAGGTGAGGTTGATGCCCTCCACCTTGATCTTCGTCGGTTCCTTGTAGAGGAGGTCGTCCAGCTCCTTCTTGCTGTAGGCCTTGATCGGCTTGTCCATGTCGAAGCCGGCGCCGCTGAAGATCCGGCCGTACCAGCCGTCCATGCTGTAGCCCGGGACGCTCAGCGCCCCTTCGGCCAGCGACTTCTCCTCGTCGTACAGCGCGGTGAGGTCGAAGTCGGAGACCGCGCCCATGCCCTCGCAGCGCGGGCACATGCCGCCCATGTAGACGACGTCGCGCACCACGGCCTTGTCGACCCGGCCGCCGGCCTTCTCGGTGCTCATCACCCCGCTCGCCTTGCGCGTCGGGACGTTGAAGGAGAACGCCGTCGGCGGGCCGATGTGCGGCGTGCCGAGCCGGCTGAACAGGATGCGCAGCATCGCGTTCGCGTCGGTGGCCGTGCCCACGGTGGACCGCGGGTTGGCGCCCATCCGCTCCTGGTCGACCAGGATCGCCGTCGTCAGGCCCTCGAGCAGGTCGACGTCGGGCCGGGCCAGCGTCGGCATGAAGCCCTGCACGAACGCGCTGTAGGTCTCGTTGATCATCCGCTGCGACTCGGCGGCGATCGTGTCGAAGACCAGCGAGCTCTTGCCCGACCCGGAGACCCCGGTGAACACGGTCAGCCGCCGCTTGGGGATCTCGACGCTGACGTCCTTGAGGTTGTTCTCGCGCGCGCCGAGCACGCGGATCAGGTCGTGGCTGTCGGCGGCGTGCCGCTCGGCTGCCGGGGTGTCGGTCCGCGTGGCCGTGCTCATCGGGTCTCTGTCCTCCGGGGGCGGGTGGTGGGTCCGGTCACCGGGTGGTCACCGACGGGTCAGCGGGTCAGCGCAGCTCCTGCAGCCGGATCATGTTGCCCGCCGGGTCGCGGAAGGCGCAGTCGCGGACGCCGTAGGGCTGCTCGGTGGGCTCCTGGACGACCTCGGCGTCGCCGGCCTGCAGCTTGCCGAAGGTGGCGTCGAGGTCGCGGGTGGCCAGGTTGACGCCGAAGAAGCTGCCCTTGGCCATCAGCTCGAGGATGGTGCGCTGCTCCTCCTCGGTGAGGCCGGGGCTGGCGGTCGGCGGGTGCAGCACGATGGCCGTGTCCGGCTGGGCGGGCGGGCCGACGGTGATCCAGCGCATCCCCTCGTAGCCGACGTCGAGGCGGACCTCGAAGCCGAGGGTGTCGCGGTAGAACGCCAGGGAGGCCTCGGGGTCGGTGTGCGGGAGGAAGCTGGAGTGGATGGTGATGTCCATGGCGATCACGCTAGGGACGGCGCGGGGGCCGGCGCTTCTCGATTCCTGACCGGTCGGGTGACCTGCTTCGCGACGCACGAGGGCATCCCCGCCGTCGCCCGGCCCTGCTCGCGGCGGTAGACGCTCGGCGGCATCCCGACCAGCTCGGTGAAGCGGGTGCTGAAGGTGCCCAGCGACTGGCAGCCGACCGCGAAGCAGACCTCGGTGACGCTGAGGTCGCCCCGGCGCAGCAGCGCCATCGCCCGCTCGATCCGCCGGGTCATCAGGTAGGAGTACGGCGACTCGCCGAAGGCCGCCCGGAACTCCCGGCTCAGGTGCCCGGCCGACATGTGCGCACCGCGGGCCAGCGCCTCGACGTCCAGCGGCTGGGCGTACTCCCGGTCGATCCGGTCGCGGACGCGGCGCAGCCGGACGAGGTCGCGCAGCCGCTGCTCCTCGACGGGTCTGCTGGTCACCTGCGCGATCGTGCCACGGCCCACCGACATCGACGGCCGTTCCGTGCGTCCCTCGGGGACCGCTCAGGGGTCGCTGAGGGGATGCCCCCAGAGACCGCTCAGGGTCGGGTTCAGGGCGCTCCCCGATGTGCCGGGCAACCGTCGTCGACAGGCTCCTCGGCATGGACACCACACCTCCCCAGCAGGCCCGGTGGACGCGATGATCGTCGCCCGCGGGCTCACCAAGACCTACGGCCCGAAGGTCGCCGTCGACGGCCTGAGCTTCACCGTCGAGCCCGGCCGGGTCACCGGCTTCCTCGGCCCGAACGGCGCCGGCAAGTCGACGACGATGCGGATGATGGTCGGCCTGGACCGGCCCACCGCCGGCACGGTCACGATCAACGGCCGCAGCTACGCCGACTCCGCGGCACCGCTGCGCACCGTCGGCGCGCTGCTCGAGGCCCGGGCGCTGCACCCGGGGCGCAGTGCCCGCAACCACCTGCGCTGGCTGGCGGCCAGCAACGGCATCCCGGTCCGCCGGGTCGACGAGGTGCTCGACCTGGTCGGGCTCACCGACGTCGCCGACCAGCGGGTCGGCCGGTTCTCCCTGGGCATGGGGCAGCGGCTGGGCATCGCCGTCGCGCTGCTCGGCGACCCGCCGGTCGTCGTCCTGGACGAGCCGGTCAACGGGCTGGACCCCGAGGGCATCCGCTGGGTGCGCACGCTGGCCCGCGAGCTGGCCTCGCAGGGCCGCACGGTGCTCGTCTCCAGCCACCTGATGTCGGAGATGGCGCTGACCGCGGACCACCTGATCGTGGTCGGCCGCGGCCGGATGCTCGCCGACTGCTCGATGGCCCAGTTCATCGCCGACCACGCGGCCTCCTACGTCCGGGTCCGCGCCCCGCGCACCGCCGAGGTGGAGGCGCTGCTGCGCAGCCGCGGTCTGGACGTCGACCGGCAGGGCAGCGAGCTGCGGGTGCAGGGGCTCGACAGCGCCGGCATCGGCGACCTGCTCGGCGGCGCCGGGCTCCACCTGCACGAGCTCAGCCTCGTCCGGTCCTCGCTCGAGGACGCCTTCATGACCCTCACCGCCGACAGCGTGGAGTACTCCGCGCACCCGGTCGCCCAGGAAGCGCAGGCAGCCCGATGATCGACACCGTCGTCCTCGACCCGAACCGGAACGTGCCCCGCGTCCGCGAGCACCCCCGCTTCGGCGCCACGCTGCACGCCGAGTGGATCAAGTTCTGGACCGTCCGCTCCACCCGCTGGTCGCTCGGGCTGCTGTTCCTGCTCGGCGCCGGCCTGACCACGCTGATCTGCTGGGCCGCCGTCGGCGACATCGCCACGGGCGAGACCGGCGAGTCACCCGCCTCCTTCCTGACCTGGGGGCTGCTGTTCTCCCAGCTGACCGCGCTCGCGCTCGGCACGCTGGTGGTCACCAGCGAGTACGGCACCGGGATGATCCGGGCGACGCTGGCGGCCGTGCCCCGCCGCGGCAGCGTGCTGCTGGACAAGGCGGTCGTGCTCGGCGGGGTGCTGTTCGTGGCCGGCGTCGTCACCGCGGTCGCCGGCTACCTGGGCGGCAACCTGTTCCTCGAGAACGAGGGCGTCGGGGTGGCGCTGTCGGACGACGGCGTCCTGCGGGCGCTGCTCGGCAACGGGCTGTACCTGGCCGGCCTCGGGCTCTTCGCCCTCGGGCTGGGGCTGCTCATCCGGCACACCGCCGCGGCGATCACCATCGGGATGGCCCTGGTCCTGGTCCTCGGCAACCTGGCCTACGCGCTGCCCGGCACCTGGGGCGAGTGGGTGGCCAAGCTGATGCCGGGCAACGCCGGCGGGACGGTGGCGCAGATCGTCCCGTTCGAGGGCAGCGGGTTCACCCCGTGGACCGGCTTCGCGGTCTTCACCGCCGAGACGGTCGTCGTGCTGGGTGCCGCCTACGTCACCTTCCGCCGCCGCGACGCCTGAACGACGTCACCGCAGACCGGTCCGGCGACCAGGGTCGCCGGACCGGTCTCTCGTGGCCCCCTCCCGGGTCCCGCCCCGAGCTCGCGAGTGGTGGGGGGCAGGGGGGTCCTTCTGCGGCTCGGCGGGTCCTTCAACCGCCGAGCTGGTCGGCTGTCCGGCCGTCGATCTGCTCGCGGATCACGTCGGCGTGGCCGGCATGCCGGGCGTGCTCCTCGACCAGGTGCAGCAGCACCCAGCGGACGGAGAACTCCGCGCTGTCCGGCTGCCGGCACGGGGCGCCGAGGTCGGGGACGCCCGCGACCACCTCCGCGGTCTCCTCGGCCGCCGCCGCGAAGCCGGCCAGCAGCTCCTCGACGGTGTCACCGGGCTGCAGCTGCCACTCCGCGTCCCAGTCCTCGACCGGCCAGAGGCCCTCCGGCCGGTCGGCGATCGCAGCGACGACCCAGCGGCGCTCCACCGCGGTCACGTGCTTGAGCAGCGCGGCCAGCGACATGCTGCTGGCCGTCGGCGTACTCCGTGCCTGCTCCTCGGTGAGCCCGGACACGGCGGCCCGCAGGCCCTGCCGCTGGACGTCGAGGAAGCGGAGCAGCTGGGTGGCCTCGTCGGGCGTGGACTCGGGGAAGACCGGCATGCGGTGATGGTGCAGCGCCCCACCGACGGTCTGGACGTCGGCGTCCGCGTCGCGAGATGCTCCCGGCCGTGCGCAGCCGCCTGCTGGAGATGGCCGGACGCCGCCCGCTGACCCTCGCCGTGGCCGTCACGCTGCTCTGGCACCTGGTGCTGTTCGCCGTCGAGGACCTGCTGCCCCCGCTGGCCCCCGGCTGGTTCCCCGACCTGGGCGCCGCGGTGGTGAACGTCGTGCTGGCGGCGCTGACGCTGGCGGTCATCGGCGGGCTGGGGTGGTGGCGCGAGGCGGCCCTCGCCTGGCGGTGGCCCGACCGCTCCTGGTGGCTGCTGCTCCCGCTGCTGGCCGAGGGGCTGCTGCACCTGGTCGACGGGCTCACCGGCTCGCGGACGGCGCTGGCCGGCGCGGCGGTGACCATGCTGGCCGTCGGGGTCGCCGAGGAGTCGCTCAGCCGCGGCCTGGTCCAGCGGCTGCTCAGCCCGGTCGGACCCGGCCGGGCCGCGGTCGGCGTCGGCGTGCTCTTCGGTCTCGGCCACCTGCTCAGCGGTCTGTGGTTCGGCCGCCCGCTCGACGACGTCGCGTTCCAGGTGGTGAACACCGCGGCGTTCGGCTTCTGCCTGGCCGCGGTGCGCTGGCACGTCGGCACGATCTGGCCGCTGGCCGGGCTGCACGCGCTGGTGAACTTCTCCAGCATCAACAGCCCGGGCGCGCTGCCCGACGTCGTCCAGGTGCTGGTCGTCGTGCTGCTGGTGGCCTACGGCTGGTGGCTCCTCCGGCTGCTCGACCGCCGGGGTGGCCCGGGGCTCACGGTCGGGGGAGGAGCCGCTGCACCGCCCGGTCCCACTCGGCCACGAGGTCGACGTCGTCCGGCGCGCGCAGCCACTGCTCCTCCAGACCGCCCATGACGGCGAGCAGCTGGCGCGCGGTCGACGCCGGGTGCTCGACGTGGCCGGTGCAGAGCCGGGTGAAGGTCTGCAGCACCCGGGCGTCGCGCTCGCGGAAGTACTCGTGCGCCGGGTGGCCGGCGTAGAGCGACTCGGTGCGCAGCATCGAGTACAGCCGGACGATCTCCGGCTGGGTGGTGTTGCGGGCGACCACCGCGTGCAGCACCGCCACCATCGCCTCGACCGAGGAGCCGTCGAGGTCGTCCAGCCCGGCGCCCAGCTCCCCGGCGACCGCCGCGGCGTCGCGCCGGTCGCGGTCCTGGAGCAGGGCGACCAGCAGCCCGTCCTTGGAGCCGACGTGGTGCAGCAGCCCGGCGACGGTGAGCCCGCAGGCGTCGGCCACGGCCTGCACGCTGAACCCGTAGAAGCCGCGCTGGCCGACGATGCGGGTGGCCTCGTCGAGGATCTGCCGGCGCCGCTCCTCAGGGGTGCGGCGGCTGCCCGGTCCGCGGGGGCGGGGGGTGCGCGCCCCGGGGAGCGCGGTCACCCGAGCCGCAGGACGGCGGCCTGCGGGTCGTGGGCGTGCGCGCCGACCTCCAGCTCCACGGCGGCGACGTCGGGCAGCACCCGCTCCCGCCGGTCAGCGTCCCAGCGGGCGAGTGCGAGCAGGCTGACCGGCACGGTCACCTCGACCGCGGCGCCGGCGGGCACGGCCACCGGGGCGAACCCGACCAGCACCTGCTCCTGGCCGGCCCGGCCGTAGACCTGCACCACGTGCCGGCCGTCCCGGTCGCCGGTGTTGGTCACCGTCGCGGTCACGCCCGCGCCGGTCCAGGCCGCGTCGCCGGTGGTGAACGACGTGTAGGACAGCCCGAAGCCGTGCGGGTACGCCGCCTCGACGCCGAGCCGGTCGAGCAGCCGCTGACCGTGCCAGCGGTCGTAGGTGATCGCGGTGGCGTCGCGGTCGAAGGCGGGCAGGTGCTCCTCGCTGGTCGGCACGGAGAACGGCAGCCGGCCGGCGGGCTCCGCGGCACCGGTGAGCACGTCGGCGAGCGCGGCGCCGCCCTCCATCCCGGCGTACCACATCAGCAGGACGGCGGGCACCTCGTGCCGCCACGCCTCGGTGAGGACCGGGCCCGAGGCGACCACCGCGACGACGGTGCGCGGGTTGGCCGCCGCGGTCGCCCGGATGACCTCCTCGTCGACCGGCCGCAGCCGCAGCGACGCGCGGTCGCCGCCGAAGCCCTCGCCGGCGGTCATCACCACGTCGGTGCCGGTGGCGCGGACGCCGTCCGGCCGGGGCGGGTAGAGGGCCAGCAGCGCCGGGTCCTCCATGGTGTCCGCGCCGACGTACTCGCCCTCGTCCTCGGCGGTGAAGCCGGCCACCACGACCGCCACGTCGGCCTGCCCGGCCGCCTCGGCCGCCGCCGCGGGGTCGTCGTCGGTGACCAGCACGACGCGGGCACCGGGGAACGCGGCGGTGATCCCGTCGAGCGGGGTGCTGCTGCTCGGCGCCCGGACGTCGGAGGAGCCGTGGTCGCCCATGTTGCCCGCCGTCGCCAGCCGGCCGATGACGGCGATCGAGGTGACCGCAGCGGGGTCCAGCGGCAGCACCGGCGCGCCGTCGACCGGGTCGTTGGACAGCAGCACCATCGCCCGGGCGGCCACCGTGCGCGCCAGGGCGCGCGCCTCGTCGTCGGCCATCAGCTCGGGCCCGAACGGGCCCTGCGCGCGGGCGGCGTAGGAGCGCAGCTGCACGGCGATCATGCGCAGGCCGGAGCGCTCGACCGACGCCCAGGAGGCGGTGCCGTCCTCCAGCTGACCGGCCAGGAACCGGGCGCGCTGCTGGCGGAAGGGCTCCTCGAGGTCCAGTCCGGCCTCCAGGGCGGCACCGCCGTCGCGCAGGCCCCAGATGAAGTCGCTGACCGTGATGCCGTCCCAGCCCCACTGGTCGCGCAGCACCTCGGTGAGCAGGTACCGGTTCTGCCCGGCCCACTCGCCGTTGACCGAGTTGTAGGCCGACATGACAGCGGCCACGCCCTCGTCGACGGTGCGCTTGAAGTGCGGCAGGTAGACGTCGTGCAGGGCGCCCTCGTCGATGGCCACGTCGACCCGGAAGCGGGCGTTCTCCATCGAGTTGAGCGCGTAGTGCTTGGCGCAGGCCATCACGTACCGCTGGGTGCCGCGCACCAGGGCGGCGCCCATCTCGCCGAGGTGGTGCGGGTCGTCGCCGTAGGTCTCCTGCGCGCGGCCCCAGGCCGGGTGGCGCAGCAGGTTGATGCAGACGCCGCCGAAGAAGTTGCCGCCCTGCGCGCGCACCTCGCGGCCGATGACCTCGCCGACCCGCTCCTCGAGCTCGGGGTCCCAGGTGGCGCCGCGGGCCATCGACACCGGGAAGGCCGTGCCGTTCCCGGAGACGCAGCCGCGCGGGCCGTCGACGAACCGGGTCCCCGGGATGCCCAGCCGCTCGACGGCGCCGTGCGGGATCGGCTCGGTGTTGTAGCCGCCGGTGAGCATCGCCAGGAAGCCCTCCCAGAACGGGGTGTCGCCGTCCAGCAGGCCCAGCCGTTCCTCGGGGGTGAGCTGGTCGTAGAGCCGCCGGGCCTCCTGGTGCACGTCGGCACCACCCCGGACGGCGGTGACGGCGTCGTCGAACGGCGTGCTGCTCACGGTTCCCCCTCGGTGCGCTGCCTACCTAGTGGTCGGTAGGTAACGGCGACCCTAACGAGCGCCGGCGGTCGGCGTCAGGCGGGGCCGACGAGCCCGGCGACGATCTCGGCCGAGAGGGTGACCAGGGGCAGCCCGCCGCCGGGGTGCGCCGAGCCGCCGACCAGGAACAGCCCCGGGAGCGGCGAGGCGTTCGCCGGGCGGAGGAAGGCCGCGCGGGCGCCGTTGCTCGAGGTGCCGTAGATGGAGCCGCCCGGGCTCGCGGTCTCCCGCTCCAGGTCGGCGGGGGTGCGCACCACCCGCCAGCGCACCCGGTCGCGCACGTCCAGCCCGCGCTCGGCCAGCGTCGCGAGCACCCGGTCGGCGGTGGCGTCGGCCAGCCCGGGGGCGGTCCAGTCGACCCCGCCGTCCGGCTCGTGCCGGGGCGCGTTGACCAGCACGAACCAGGACTCGCTGCCCGCGTCCGGCCGGGTCGCCGGGTCGTCGGGGGCGCTGACGTAGACGGTGGGGTCGGCCACCGGCCGCTTCGGCCCCCGCCGCCCGAACAGCGCGTCGAACTCGGCGTCGTAGTCGGCGGGGAAGAGCACCGTGTGGTGGGCCAGGCCCGGCGTGCGGCCGGTCAGCGCCAGCAGCAGCACCAGCCCGGACGACGACGGCGTGACCCGGCGCAGGGCGGCACGCACCCGGCGCACCGGCGCGTGCCGGGGGAGCAGCCGGCCGTAGAGCGCCGCGGCGTCGGCGTTGCAGACCACGACGTCGGCGCGCACGGTCTCGCCGTCGGCCAGCCGCACGCCGGTCGCCCGGCCGCCCTCCACCAGCACCTCGGTCACCGCGGTGCCGCACCGGAGCACCGCGCCGCGCTCGGCTGCCCGGTCGGCCACCGCCTCGGGCAGCCGGCGCAGCCCGCCGCGCACGTACCAGGAGCCGAACGCCTGCTCGACCCACGGCACGGTCAGCAGGGCGGCGGGCGCGCGGCGCGGGTCGGAGCCGGAGTAGGTGGCGTAGCGGTCCAGCAGCACCCGCAGCCGCGGGTCGGTCAGGTACTGGCTGCCCAGCCCGCGCAGCGTCCGGCCCGGGGCGATCGTGCGCAGGTCGGCGGTCTGCCGGGCCAGCCGGGCGAGGGTGGCCACCCCGGCCAGCGGCGAGCGGAGGAACGGCTGCTCGGTGGCCCGCCACATCGCCTCGGCCCGGCCGAGCAGCGCCGACCACTGCGCACCGGTGCCGGCGCCCAGGTCGTCGTCCAGCGTGGCCGGGATGGCGTCGAGCCGGCCCGGCAGCGCCGTCGTCGTCCCGTCGGCGAACCGGTAGGCGACCGCCGGGTCCAGCCGCTGCAGGTCCAGCACCGCGTGCAGCGGGTCGCCGGTCGCGGCGAAGAGGTCCTCGAAGACCTGCGGCAGGGTCACCAGGCTCGGGCCGGTGTCGAAGCCGTGGCCGTCGCGGGCGTACCAGCCGAGCTTGCCGCCGACCTGCGGGGCCTGCTCGAGCACGGTGACCGCGTGCCCGGCGGCGGCCAGCCGGGCAGCGGCCGCCAGCCCACCGAGGCCGGCGCCGACGACGACGACCCGGGCCACGCCGCCCACGGTAACCACCGGGCGCCGCGCGTCCGCCGGTGTGCGCCGATCGCGGTGTCCCGGCCGGGGTCACCGCGATCAGCGCACAGAGGCGGCGGCGGTCAGTGCAGGTCGCGCCGGCTGAACAGCAGCACCCCGAGCCCGACGACCGCGGCGGTGACCACGGTCAGGTACACCGCCGCCTGCCCGTGGCCCAGCAGGTACTCGACCACGCCGGTGGGCGAGCCCCCCGGCGGCACCCGCTCGTCGGTCCAGCTCAGCTCCAGCCCGTCGGGGAGCACCAGGGCGGCCGCGTTGTTGGTGAGCAGCCAGGGCTGCCAGGCAGGCCGGAGCCCCCGCACGGCGGTCTCGACGATCACCACGTAGACGAAGGCGACGCCGGTCGCGGCGCCGGTGTTGCGCAGCAGGTTGGTCAGCCCGAACCCGAGCAGCCCGGCGAACACGGTCAGCAGCACCCCGCGGCCCTGGCCGGCCACGAGCTCGGACCAGAAGCCCCCGGGCGGGGCGAGGCCGTCGCCGGCGACCGCCTGCAGGAGCCCGGCCATGCCCAGCCACAGCACCTGCAGGAGCAGCCCCACGAGCGCCGAGGCGACCGCGGTGACCACCAGCTTGGCGGCCATGACGCGGGGGCGGCGGGTCTCCCAGAACAGCAGGGCGACCATCGACCGGGTCGACCACTCCGCGCCCACGAACGTGGCGCCCACCAGGAAGGCCAGCGCCGCCCCGACCGCCGCGACCGAGACCACGCCGTCGTCGGTGTCGGAGACGAACGAGTACGGCGCCGGCTGCAGGAAGATCGACACCGGGGTGTTCTGCTCGTCGGCCGGCTCGCCGCAGTACTCGTCGACGGGGACGTCGCTGGGCCGGCCGGGGTCGGCCACGCACTGCTGCCGGTAGGCGTTGCTGCTCTCGATCGACTCCTGCTGCTGGGCCTGCGCGGCGGCCAGCGCCTCCGGCGTGGGGGACTGGAAGGCCAGCAGCCCGATCACCAGGGCGCCAGCCCAGCCGAGCAGGGTGAGCAGCAGCAGCACCCGGAGGAACCGCCGGGCCAGGAAGCGGTGCGCCTCGGCCCGGAGCAGGCCGGTGAACCGCCCCGCCGGGACGGTGGGGGCCAGCGCGGCGCTCATGCCGGGTCCGCCGTCAGGGCCAGGAACGCGCTCTCCAGGTCCGCCGCCACCGGCGTCAGCTCCTCCAGGTAGTGGCCGTGCTCGGCGAGCACCCGGGTCACCCGGCCCGGGGCGCCACCGGCGGCGACCAGCAGGCCGTCGTCGGTCGAGCTGACCCGGAAGCCGGCCGCGGTGAGCACCGCGGCGGCCGCGGCGCGGTCGGGCACCCGCACCCGGACGTCGCCGGAGGAGCGCCCGGCCAGCACCTCGCGGACCGGCCCGGAGGCGATGCAGCGCCCCCGCGCCATGATCGAGACGTGGTCGGCGACCTGCTCGATCTCGGCCAGCAGGTGGGAGCTGAGCAGCACGGTGGTCGAGCCGTCGGCGCCGAGCCGGCGGATCAGCTCGCGGACGTCCTTGATGCCGGCGGGGTCCAGGCCGTTGCTCGGCTCGTCGAGCACCAGCAGCCGGGGGTGCTTCAGCAGCGCGGCGGCGATGCCCAGCCGCTGCTTCATGCCGAGCGAGTAGCCCTTGAACCGGTCGTCGGCCCGCTCCCGCAGGTCGACGACCTCCAGCGCCTCCTCGACCCGGGTGCCGGGCAGCCCCGCGGTCTCGGCGAGCAGCCGGAGGTTGCGCCGGCCGGAGAAGCCCGGGAAGAAGAGCGGCGTCTCCACCAGGGCGCCGACGCTCCCGACCACCTGCGGCAGGCCGGCCGGCACGGGGCGGTCGAGCAGCCGGACGTCGCCGGAGTCGGCGCGCACCAGGCCGAGCAGCACCCGGATCGTCGTCGTCTTGCCCGATCCGTTGGGGCCGAGGAAGCCGTGCACGCCACCGGACTCCACGAGCAGGTGCAGGTCGTCGAGCGCCTTCTGCGGTGGCTTGCCCCGCCGCCGGTAGCTCTTGCTCACCGCGTGCATCTCGACGGCCGGCACCGGGGCCTCCAGGTTGGCGGGTGGGCGGACGTGCTCCGAGCGGCGACCGTGGCACAGGCCGCCCCCGAGCGGAACCACATCGGCACGCGTGTCCGGCCGGTGGCAGGCTGCCCGGGTGCCCACGTTCCCCGCCCTGGCCCGCCGCGCGGACGGCGCCCTCCGCGACCTCGCCTCCCGGCTGGCCCGCCGCGCGGGGTGGACACCGGCGGTGCTCGCCCATCCCGGCTACGGCAGCGGCGGGCGGGTGCGGGTGCTCGGCCGGGTGCTGCTCGCCCCGCCCGGTGCGCACCCGGAGGAGCGGCGGGCCGCGGTGCCCGGCTGGCAGCGCTTCCTGACCCTGGAGAGCCCGGGCGCGGAGGTGGTGGTCGAGGTCGCCGGGCAGCGCACCGTCGTCCGCAGCGACGACGACGGCCTGGTCGACGCCACGCTCGAGGTCGACCTGCCCGACGCCGGGGCGCTCCCGGTGCGGCTGGCGGCGGGGGAGCGGTCGGCCACCGGCACCGTCCACCTCGCCTCGCCGGACGCCGCCCGCGGGGTGGTCTGCGACATCGACGACACCGTGCTGGTCACCGGGATCGCCACCCCGCTGCGCGCGGCCTGGCGCACGTTCGTGCAGCCGATGACCCGGCGGCAGGCGGTGCCCGGCATGGTCGGGCTGCTGCGCGAGCTCACCTCGGGGGCGCCGCACGTGCCGGTCGTCTACCTGAGCAACGGGCCGTGGAACCTGGCCGGGCCGCTCGGCCGGTTCCTGGAGTCCAGCGGCTACCCGCCGGGGGCCCTGCTGCTCACCGACTGGGGCCCGACGCCGACCCGGTGGTTCCGCGACGGGCAGGCGCACAAGCGGGCCGCGCTGCGGCGGCTGACCGAGGACCTGCCCGGCGTGCGCTGGACGCTGGTCGGCGACACCACCGAGCACGACCCCGCGCTGTACGAGGAGTTCGCCCGCGCGCGGCCGGAGCACGTGCGCGCGGTGCTGCTGCGCGACGTCTCCCGCGCGGAGGCGGCGCTGGAGCGGTTCGGCGAGGTGCCGGTGGTCTACGGCCGGGACGGCGACGCCATCGCCGGTGCCCTGCCGACGGTGGGCTGATCGAACAGCTCGGCGAGCGAGGCGTCGGAGGCGGCCAGCGCCGCGCGGTCGAAGGTGCTGCTGGAGGCGACCAGCTCGGCTGCCCCGGTGCGGTCGAGCAGCTCGGCCAGCCGGCTCTCCACCTGCGCCGGCGTCCCGGCGATCGCCGCGGCGAGCGTCTGCTCCACGTACTGCTCCTGCCGCGCCGTCATCGAGCGCGCCCGGACGGCGGCGACCGGCTCCAGCGCGGGGAAGGCGCCCTCGGTGCGCGCCCGGGCCATCGCCCACGCCTCGGGCAGCAGCAGCTCGGCGGCCTCGGCGGCGGTGTCGGCCACCAGGACGTCCAGGCTGACCGACACCCGGGGCTCGGGCTGCTGCGCGGAGGGCCGGAACGCCCGCCGGTAGCCGGCCAGCGCGGCCAGCCCGGGCTCGGGGTCGCCGGCCACGCCGAGCAGCGGGCCGCCGACGATGACCGGGAGGCCCAGCTCCGCGGCGACCGCCAGCCCCGAGCCGGTGGCCAGCACGTGCATCGGCACCGGGCCGGCGGGCTGCGGGTGCAGGGTGACCTCCGCCGTCCCGGTGAGGTAGGCGCGCAGCTCGGCCAGGTCGGCGGCGAAGTCCCGCTCGGTCTCCCGGAGGGCCCGGCGCACCGGCGGGGTGAAGCCGGGGGAGCGGCCCAGCCCGAGATCGACCCGGCCCGGGGCGAACGCCGACACCGTCGCGAACTGCTCGGCGACCACCAGCGGCTGGTGGTGCGGGAGCATCACGCCGGCCGAGCCGAGCCGGACGGTCGTCGTCCGGCCGGCGACCGCGGCCAGCAGCACCGCGGGCGCGGACCCGGCGATGCCGGGCACGCCGTGGTGCTCGGCCACCCAGAAGCGCGCGTAGCCCAGCCGCTCGGCGGCGACCGCGCGCTCGACGGTGCCGGCCAGGGCGTCGGGGTCGGGCTCGCCGGAGCGGGTGCGCGCCCGGTCGAGCAGCGAGAGGCGAGGGGTCAGCACCGGAGGGCGAGCACGGCAAGGTCGTCCCGCTCGTGGGGGGAGCGCTGCCGGTGCCGGTCGACGGCGGCCTGCACCGCCTCCACCGTCTCCTCCGCCGAGTGCCCCGGACCGCCCGCCAGCACGGCGAGCAGGCCGGCCTCGTCGAACTGCGCGCCGTCGGCATCCCGGGCCTCGGTCACGCCGTCGGTGTAGAGCACGAGGGTGCTGCCAGCGGGCAGCTCGAGGTCGCTCTCGGCGTACTGCGTCTCGGCGGCCACCCCGAGCGGGCGTCCCGGGGTGCCGACCTCGGTGCACGGCCCGCTGGCCGAACGCAGCACCGGGCGGGGGTGGCCGGCGATGCTCAGCCGAGCGGAGACGCCTCCCTCGTGCGGGCGGAGCAGCAGGCAGCAGGCCGTGACGAACCGGAGCGGGCCCCGGACGGCCTCCCGGATCAGCGCCGAGTTCACCGCCCCGAGCACGTCGGCCGGGCCCGACCCGGTGGTCGCGGCGGCCCGGGCCGTGTGCCGCGCGAGGGCCGCCGTGCCCGCCGCCTCGGCGCCCTTGCCGCAGACGTCGGCGATGAGGACCAGCCACCGGCCGTCAGGCAGCGGCAGCACGTCGTAGGTGTCGCCGCCGACCAGCAGCCCCTGGCCGCCGGGCACGTAACGGGCCGCCAGCTGCACGCCCGGCACCGCCGGGAGGGTGGGTGGCAGCAGGCTGCGCTGCAGGGTGTCGGCGAGCGAGCGGACCTGCGACTCCGCACGCAGGCGGCTCAGGAACTGCCCGATCTGCCGGCCGGCCGTCGCCAGCACGTCGAGCAGCTCCTCGGGCACGGGTCGCAGTGCCCGGGAGAACAGCTCGCAGACGCCGAGCAGGGCGTCCCCGTGGAGCACCGGGAAGGCCAGGCCGGTGCGCACGCCGTCGGCCCGTGCGCTCGCCCGGCGCAGGAAGCGCGGTTCGGACCACAGGTCCTCGAAGACGACCGGCTCGCGCCGCTGCCACGTCGTCCCGGGGAGCCCCTCGCCGCGGCGGAACGAGAGCAGCAGCGCCTCGGCGTGCAGCGCCTGCACCTCGGCCCCGGGTGCGGTCCAGACCCCGGCGTACCGGAGACGGCCCGCGAGCTCGTCGGGCTGCCAGATCGTCGCTGCGTCCCAGTCGAGCTCGGTGCACAGCGTCGGCAGCAGCTGCTGGAAGGCGGCGTCGGCGTCGGGCGCCTCGGTCAGCGCCGCGGTGACCCGCTGGATGGCGGCCAGGTAGCGGCTCACCTGGAACTGCCGCTCGAGCAGGATCGTCGCGCTGGCGTCGCGCAGGACGGCCACGACCAGGGCGCCGTCCGCGTCCTGGCCGTCCGGGGCCAGCCGGGCCAGCGTCAGGTCGATCGGCACCTCGTGCCCGTCGGCGTGCTGGGCCGGCACCCGCGTGGTGGCCCCGACCAGCTCGCCGCGACCGGTCTCCCGGTACCGGGCGAAACCGGCCCCGTGGCCGCGCTGGAGACGCTCCGGCATCAGCACCGTCAGCGGCCGACCGAGCAGGTCCGCCGGTCGGTGGCCCAGCAGGGTCGTGACCGCGGGGTTCACGTACGCGACGCGACCCTCGCGGTCGGCGACCACGACGGTGTCCGGCAGCGCCTCCAGCAGCGCGGGGGCGGCCAGGACGGCGCTCCACTCAGACCGCACTGCCCCTCCCCACGGGAACGAGGCAGGTCCGGCCGGCCTCTGGCTGGCCACGATCCCACACCCGACCGCCGGCCGTGGGATGCGAGACCGTTCGGTTCTGGTTCTGGATCAAAACGCGTACCGGACCCGCAGCCACGGGGCGTGCTGCCCGATCAGCTGCTGCAGCCGGTCGACCCCGGCCCGCTTGACGTCGTTGCGGTAGCGCACGTTGCGCATGCCGTTCTGGCTGACCTTCGGCTGCTGCAGCTCCGGCCGCCACAGCAGCTCCTCGGCCTGCGGGTGCCAGCCCAGGTTGACCTCGTGCAGCTGCTCGTTGTGGGTCAGCATGATCACCTCGGTGGCCGCCTGGGCCTTCGCGGCGTCGGACAGCTCGTCGTCCAGCTGCTGGAGCAGCGCCGTCCAGTCGGCCTCCCAGCCGTCGCGCAGCACCACCGGGGAGAAGTTGAGGTGCACCTCGTAGCCGGCCGCGACGAAGTCGTCGACCGCGGCGATCCGCTCGTCGACCCGGCTGGTGCGCACGTCGAGCAGCTTGGCGTCGGCGTCGGGCATCAGCGAGAAGCGCACCCGGGTGCGGCCCTGCGGGTCGAGGTCGAGCAGCTGGCGGTTGACGAACTTGGTGGCGAAGGACGCCTTGGCGGTCGGCAGCTCGCGGAAGGTGGCGACGAGGTCGGCGATGTTGTCGCTGACCAGCGCGTCGACCGAGCAGTCGCTGTTCTCGCCGAGGTCGTAGACCCAGCTGGCCGGGTCGCACTCGTTCGGCTCGGGCTTGACGCCCTGGCGGGCCACGTGGCGGCGCACGGCCCCGGTGATCTGCTCGATGTTGGTGAAGACGGTGATCGGGTTGGCGTAGCCCTTGCGCCGGGGCACGTAGCAGTAGGCGCAGGCCATCGCGCAGCCGTTCGCGGTGGACGGTGCGATGAAGTCCGCCGAGCGCCCGTTGGGCCGCACCGACACCGACTTCTTCACCCCGAGCACCAGCGTCTCGGTCTTGACCCGCACCCAGCGCTCGACGTTGCCCTCGTTGCCGTGCAGGTCGGGGATCTGCCAGTGCGAGGGCACCTCGACCAGCTCGGCGCCGGGGAAGCGGGCCAGCACCTGCCGACCGCGCGGTGAGGCGGCCGCCGCGGGCTCGGCGTAGACGGTGCGCACCTGCAGCAGCCGGCTGTCGACGGGGACCTCGGCCGGGACGACGTCGTCGAAGAGGGTGAGTGCGTCGGTCACGGCAGGTGCAGCGCGGGAGGGCGCGGCGGTGTTCCGGTGCGGGGCGTGGCGCTCGCCCCTCGTGCGACCGGGCGCCGGCAGGTGCTCCCGGAGCTGTCCGGACCGGGGGTCGAGCGGCTCCCGCCACAGGTCGGGGGCGCGTCGCCGGGGCAGGGCTGAGACGTCGGGCGGGTGCTGCCCCTAGGCTCCCGGGGCGCGCTCCGCCGTCCCGACCCCGGAGGTCCTCTGTGCTGGCCAGCATCGGATACGCCGTCGCCTACACCGGCATCGGCATCCTGCTCCTGATCGTGGGCGCCGTCGTCCTCGACCTGCTCACCCCCGGCCACCTGGCCAAGCACATCTACGAGGAGCGGTCGGTCAACGCCGGCATCGCCCTCGCGGCGGTCTTCCTCGGCCAGGGCGCGATCGCCTTCACCACCATCTGGACCAACGGCACGAGCGGGTTCGGCGACGCTCTGGCCGACACCGTCGTCTTCGGCCTCGTCGGGATCGCGCTGCAGGTGGTCGCGTTCCTGGTGCTCGACGTGCTCACCCCGGGCAAGCTCGGCCACATGCTGGTGCAGGTGCCGTTCCACCCCGCCAGCCTGGTGAGCGCGGCGTCGACGCTGGCGGTCTCGGCGATCATCATCGCCTCCATCTGGCCCTGACCCCCGGCCCGTGGGGCATGCTCCAGGGGTGCGCCAGCTCTCCAGCCGGACCGTCTACTCCAACGCCTGGCTGACCCTCCGCGAGGACGAGGTCGAGCTGGCCGACGGCCGGTCCGGTGTCTACGCGGTGGTCGACAAGCCCGACTTCGCCGTCGTGGTGCCCCGGGACGGCGACGGCTTCTGGATGGTCGAGCAGCACCGCTACCCGGTGGGCCGCCGCACGCTGGAGTTCCCGATGGGCGGCTGGCCCGCCGGGCGCAGCGGCCCGCTGGCCGACCTGGCCCGGGCCGAGCTGCGCGAGGAGACCGGCCTGCGCGCCGGCCGGCTGACCCGGCTGGGGCACCTGTCGACCGCCAACGGCTTCTCCAGCCAGGGCTTCGACGTCTTCCTCGCCGAGGAGCTCACCGCCGGCCCGACCGACCGGGAGCCGACCGAGGCCGACATGGTGCACCGGCTGGTGCCGAGGGCCGAGCTCGCCGAGCTGGTCCGCAGCGGGGCGGTGGACGACGCCACGACGGTCGCGGCCTACGCGCTGCTGCTGGTCACCGAGGCGACGGGGGCGGGACGATGAGCCGGATCAACGACGTGGGTGGCATGGCCGGGTTCCCGCCGGTCGTCGAGGAGCCCGACGAGCCGCCGTTCCACGCCGACTGGGAGGCGCACGTCTTCGCTCTCAACGGCGCGCTCATCAAGCGGGGCGTCTACGACCTCGACGAGTTCCGCGACGCCCAGGAGCGACTGCCGGTGCAGCAGTACCTGGCCGCCTCCTACTACGAGCGGTGGTTCGCCGCGATCACCACGCTGCTGGCGGAGAAGGGCGTGGCGACGCCGGAGGAGCTGGCCGGCGATGAGCACGGGCACTGACCGGTTCGCCCCGGGCGACCGGGTGCGCACCCGGGCCACCGACCCCGCCGGGCACACCCGGCTGCCGCGCTACGCCCGCGGGGCGGTCGGCGTCGTGGTCGAGCGCGCCGGGCGGCACCCGCTGGCCGACGACCGCGCCCGCGGTGTGGCCGGCGACGCGCAGCCGGTCTGGCACGTGCGGTTCGCCGCCGCCGACCTGTTCGGCGCCGGCGACCACACGGTCACCGTCGAGCTGTGGGACGACTACCTGACCCCTGCCGAGGAGCCCCGGTGAGCGACGACCACGCCAGTTCGACCATCGCAGCGCAGGTCCGGCACGTCGAGGCGCTGCTGGAGTCCCGCGGCCTGCTGGACGCCGGGGAGGTCGACACCCGCATCGACGAGTTCCTCGCCGGCGGCACCCCCGCCAACGGCGCCCGGATCGTGGCCCGGGCGTGGGTCGACCCCGGCTTCGCCGAGCGGCTGCTGACCGACGCGAACAGCGCCGTCCGCGAGGTCGGGCTCTCGATGGCCGGCGGCCTGCAGGAGCAGCGGCTCAAGGTGGTGGCCAACACCGAGCGGGAGCACAACGTCGTCGTCTGCACGCTGTGCTCCTGCTACCCGATCGCGCTGCTGGGACCCTCGCCGGGTTGGTACAAGAGCGAGGCCTACCGCTCGCGGGTGGTCCGCGATCCGCGCGGGGTGCTGGCCGAGTTCGGGCTCGAGCTGCCGGCGGGCACCGCCGTCGCGGTGTGGGACGCCAGCGCGGAGTCGCGGTACATGGTGCTGCCCCGCCGGCCGGCCGGCACCGCGGAACTGGCGGAGGACGACCTCGCCGCGCTCGTGACCCGCAAGGGGCTGATCGGCACCGCCGCCGTCTGACCAGGGCGCCGTGCCGCTCCCACCCCGTGGAAGCCGCCGTTCGTTCCGGTCAGGAGTGGGCACGGCAGGGAGGGCGGCACGTTCGGGCGTCGTCCCGACGAGTGGAGCCCCATGAAGGCAGTGACCTGGCACGGCAAGCAGGACGTCCGGGTGGACACCGTGGACGACCCGTTCGTCCAGGAGCCCACGGACGCGGTCATCCGGGTGACGACGACGAACATCTGCGGCTCGGACCTGCACCTCTACGACCCGCTGGCGCCGTTCATGGGCGTGGGCGACGTGCTCGGTCACGAGGCGATGGGCCAGGTCGTCGAGGTGGGCTCCGAGGTCGGTGACCTGCGGGTCGGCGACCGGGTCTCCATCCCGTTCCAGATCTCCTGCGGGCACTGCTGGATGTGCCGTCAGCACCTGTACACGCAGTGCGAGACGACCCAGGTGCGCGAGCAGGGGACGGGTGCGGCGCTGTTCGGCTTCTCCAAGCTCTACGGCGAGGTCCCCGGCGGGCAGGCGGAGTACCTGCGGGTGCCGCAGGCGCAGTTCACCCACGTCAAACTGCCCGACGGGCCGTCGGACGACCGCTTCGCCTACCTCTCGGACATCCTCCCCACCGCGTGGCAGGGCGTGGAGTACGCCGGCGTCCCCGACGGCGGCACGCTCGTCGTGCTGGGGCTGGGCCCGATCGGCGACTTCGCCTGCCGGATCGCCCAGCACAAGGGGTACCGGGTGATCGGGGTGGACCTGGTGCCCGAGCGGCTGGCCCGGGTCGCGGCCCGCGGCGTCGAGGTCGTCGACCTGCGCGACCACGAGGACGACCTCGGGGACGCCATCCGGGACATGACCGACGGGCGCGGGCCGGACTCGGTGCTCGACGCCGTCGGCATGGAGGCCCACGGCTCGCCGGCGACCGGGTTCGTGCAGAAGGCCGCCGGGCTGCTGCCGCGGGCGATCGCCGCCCCGGTGATGAAGGAGGCAGGGGTCGACCGGCTCAACGCGCTGTACTCCGCCATCGACATCGTCCGACGCGGCGGCACCATCTCCATCTCCGGCGTCTACGGCGGTGCGGCCGACCCGATGCCGATGGTCACCCTGTTCGACAAGCAGCTCCAGCTGCGGATGGGGCAGGCGAACATCAAGCGCTGGATCCCGGAGATCATGCCGCTGCTCACCGACGCCGACCCGCTGGGCGTGGACACGTTCGCCACCCACCGGCTGCCGCTGTCCGAGGCGCCGGCGGCCTACAAGGCGTTCCAGGAGAAGTCCGACGGCTACGTGAAGGTGCAGCTCAAGCCGGAGCTGTGACAGCGGGCGGGCGGCCGGCACCAGAGTCGGCCACCCGTCGGCCGCGGCCGGGCCGGCTGACCCGCCAGGGGGAACGGGTCGGTGCCGGAACCCGGACGTCTGCAGGCCGGTCGCTAGATTGCGCACAACGAGGCTGGTCGTCCGGGAGAGCCGGGACCGCCGCACCCCGCCGGCTGGCGGTCAGGCAGGAAGCGAGGACGGTGACCCCGGATCCGGCGTGGTGGCGGCGCAGCGCCCCCGAGGTCGCCACCGCCCGGGTCATCGGGCCGGTCATCGGAGCGCTCTACCTGCTCGGCGGGCTGGCGGTCGTGGCCGTCGTCGTCCTGCCGTCCGCGGCGCCCCGGTCCTCCCTCGTGCTCACCCTGGTCGGCCCGCTGGCGGTGCTCACCGGTGCGGGCATCGTCCGCTGGGGCCACCGGCTGCCCCGGCCGGCGCTGCACGCGCTCGTGGTGGTCGGCACGGCGCTGATCACCTGGGTGGTGGCCGCCGCGCCCGGCGTCACCGCGGCCATGGCGATGGCCGGCATCTACTCCTTCGTGGCCGTCGCCGCCTTCTTCCTCTTCGCACCGCCGCTCGCGCTGGCCTACCTGGTCACCGCCATCGCCGCGTGCACCGCCGTGCTGTCCTGGCGCTCGGTGCCGGCCGGGCCGGTGGTCGCGCTGGCCGTCGTGACCGCCACCATCGGGCTGGTCGTGGCCACGCTCGTGCAGCGGGCCTCGAGCGCCAGCCTGGACGGGCTCACCGGCCTGGCCAACCGCCGCGGCTTCGACGACGCGCTCGGCGAGGCGATGCGGACGGCGGCGCGCACCGGCACCCCGTTCTCGGTCGCCCTGGTCGACGTCGACCACTTCAAGTCCACGAACGACCAGGACGGGCACGCGGCCGGCGACGAGCTGCTCCGCACGGTCGCCCGGGAGTGGACGCCGCGGGCGCCGCGCGGCGCGCTGCTCGCCCGGCACGGCGGCGACGAGTTCGCCCTGCTGCTGCCGTCGAGCCCGGGCCCGGCGGCGCTGCGCGTGGTGGAGCGGCTGCGGCTGGCCTGCCTGCAGGTGCCGCTGTCCGCCGGGGTGGCCCAGCACCTGCCGGGCGAGGACGCCTCGCAGCTCATGCGGCGCGCGGACGCCGCGCTCTACCGCGCCAAGGCCGACGGCCGCGGCCGCTGCGTCCTGCACGAGGACCTGCCCGCAGCGCCCCGGACCCGCCGGGCCTGACCCCGGTCAGCTGCGGGCGGCGAGCACCGTCTCGTAGGTCTGCACGGTCTGCTGGGCGATCGCCGGCCAGCCGAACTCCGCGAGCACCCGCTCGCGCCCGGCGGCACCCATCGCGGCTGCCCGCGCGGGGTCGGCGAGCAGCTCGCTCATCCGTGCCGCCAGGCCCGCGGCGAACTCGGCCGGCCGGTCGGCGTCGTAGGGCACCAGCAGCCCGGTGCGGCCGTCGTCCACGACCTCCGGGATGCCGCCGACGGCGCTGGCCACCACCGCCGTCCCGCACGCGGCCGCCTCGAGGTTGACGATGCCCAGCGGCTCGTAGACCGACGGCACGACGAACACCGTCGCGCCGGTGATCAGCGGCACCAGCTGCTCGCGGGGCAGCATCTGCTCGATCCAGACCACGCCGGTGCGGCGGGTCTGCAGCTCGGCGACGGCGTCGGCCACCTGCTTCCGCTCGGCGGGGGTGTCCGCGGCGCCGGCGCACAGCACCAGCCCGGCCTCGGCCGGCAGCTGCTCGGCGGCGGCCAGCAGGTGCATGAGCCCCTTCTGCCGGGTGATCCGGCCGACGAACAGGGCGTAGGGCCGGTCGGGGTCCACGCCCAGGTCGCGGACGACGTCGGGGGCGTCGACCGGGCGGTAGGCCTTGGCGTCCACGCCGTTGCCGACCACGAACACCTTCGCCGGGTCCAGGTCGGGGTAGACGTCGAGCACGTCGGCGCGCATCCCGCGGCTGACCGCGATCACCGCGTCGGCGTCCTGGTACGCGGTGAGCTCCACCCACGAGGAGAGCCGGTAGCCGCCGCCGAGCTGGTCGGCCTTCCACGGCCGGCGCGGCTCGAGGGAGTGCGCCGTCACCACGTGCGCGGCGCCGTGCACCAGCTTGGCCAGGTGGCCGGCGTGGTTGGCGTACCAGGTGTGGGAGTGGACCAGGTCGACGCCGCCGAGCGCCGCGGCGATCTCGACGTCGACGCCGACCGCCTGCAGCGCGCCGTTGGCGGACTGCAGGCCCGGGGGCACGCCGTACCCGGTGGCGTCCTCGCGCGGGCCGCCGAAGGCGTGCACGTCGATCTCCGGTCCGCCGTCCAGGCCGCGCATCGCGGCGACCAGGTGCTCGACGTGCACACCGGCCCCTCCGTAGACGTCCGGCGGCCACTCCCTGGTCACGATCCCCACGCGCACGGGATCACCCTAGGTGGTGAACGGCGGGACAGATGGGGCGAAGGTGCACGGCACCCGTTACGTTGCGTCCATGCGTGGCGGTCCTCGAGTTCTCGGCATCGTGCTGGCAGGTGGTGAGGGGAAGCGCCTCGCCCCCCTGACCCAGGACCGGGCCAAGCCCGCGGTGCCCTTCGGCGGCAACTACCGGCTCATCGACTTCGTGCTCTCCAACCTGGTGAACGCCGACATCCGCCGGATCGCCGTGCTCACCCAGTACAAGAGCCACTCGCTGGACCGGCACATCACCACGGTCTGGCGGATGTCGACCCTGCTGGGCAGCTACATCACGCCCGTGCCGGCGCAGCAGCGGCTCGGCCCGCGCTGGTACACCGGCAGCGCCGACGCGATCTACCAGAGCCTGAACCTGATCTACGACGACCGCCCGGAGATCGTCGTCGTCTTCGGTGCCGACCACGTGTACCGGATGGACCCGGCGCAGATGATCGACCAGCACCTGGCCACCGGCGCCGGCGTCACCGTCGCCGGCCTGCGGGTGCCGCGCAAGGAGGCGACCGCCTTCGGCGTCATCGACTCCGACGCCGACGGCAAGGTCGTCCAGTTCCTGGAGAAGCCGTCCGACCCGCCCGGCCTGCCGGACAACCCGGACGAGACGTTCGCCTCGATGGGCAACTACGTCTTCACCACCGACGCGCTGCTCGAGGCGCTCCGGGTCGACGCCGCCGACGAGAGCTCGGTGCACGACATGGGCGGCTCGATCATGCCGATGATGGCCGAGGCCGGCGACGCCTACGTCTACGACTTCAGCAGCAACAACGTGCCCGGCGAGAGCGAGCGCGACCACGGCTACTGGCGCGACGTCGGGACCCTCGACGCCTACTACGACTCGCACATGGACCTGGTGTCGGTCTCACCGGTGTTCAACCTCTACAACGAGCGCTGGCCGATCTACACCCTCCCGCCGATGCTGCCGCCGGCGAAGTTCGTCCTCGGTGGCCGCGCGGAGGAGTCGATGGTGAGCGCCGGGGTGATCATCGACGGTGGCTCGGTGCACGGCTCGGTCGTCTCGCCCAACGTGCGCCTGGAGCGCGGTTCCCGGGTCGAGGGCAGCGTCCTGATGGACGGCGTGCACATCGGCGAGGGCGCGATCGTGCGCCGGGCGATCCTGGACAAGAACGTCGTCGTCCCGCCGGGCGCGCACATCGGCGTCGACCTGGACCGGGACCGGGAGCGCTACCACGTCAGCGCCGGCGGGGTGACCGTGCTCGGCAAGGGCGCCCGCGCCATCGTGTAGCGGCCGGTGCCCGATCCGCTGATCGTGACCCTGCTGCTGGACGACGCCGCCCAGCAGCGGTTCGACCGGCTGCGGGCCGCGCACTTCCCGGTGGAGCGCAACCACCTGCAGGCGCACGTGACGCTGTTCCACGCCCTGCCCGGTGAGCAGCTGGCCGTGGTCCGCGAGGAGCTGGCGGGCGTCGCCGACCGGTCCCCGTTCGACGTCGCGGTGACCGGGGTGCGCTCCCTCGGCCGCGGCGTGGCGCTGGACCTGGACGCCCCCGAGCTGACGGCGCTGCGCCGGTCGCTGGCCGCGTCCTTCGACCCGTGGCTGACCCGGCAGGACCGGCAGTGGTCGCGGCCGCACGTCACCGTGCAGAACAAGGTCGAGCCGGACGTCGCCCGGGCGCTGCACGCCGACCTCGCTGCCGCCTTCGTGCCGGAGACGGTGACCGGCCGCGGGCTGGGCCTGTGGCACTACCGTGGCGGGCCGTGGGACCTCGAGGCGGAGTTCGCCTTCCGCTGAGTCAGCGGCTCTCGGTGTCGTACCGGCTGCGCAGCTCGGCCAGCAGCTCCGGGGTCACCTCGGCCCCCTCGGCGGCCGCCGCGTGCACGTCGCGGAAGTACTGCTCGTAGCCGGGCGGCGTGTACAGGCACAGCGCCGTCGCGGTGGTGTCGGCCGAGGCGTTCCGGTAGCCGTGCAGCGAGCCGCGGGGAGCCGCGGCCAGGTCGCCGGCGCCGAGGGTCACCTCGCCGTCGTCGGTGGTCAGCGTCAGGGCCCCGGCGAGGACGTAGAAGTACTCGTCGTGCGAGCCGTGCACGTGCGGGCCGGCGCCGACGGTGAGCGGCGGGACCTCGAAGCGCTCCAGGCCCAGCCGGCCACCGGTGAGCTTGAACAGGTGGGCGACCCCCGCGGCGTCGATGAGCTCGCCGTCCGCCGCGCGGACCACCACCGGGCGCGCCACCGACGTCAGGAGTGCTTGGTCGCGACCAGCAGGCCGGTGCCGATCGGCAGCACCGCGCAGGCGAGCGTCTCGTCCTCGCGGAGGGTCCGGGCGATCTCCCGCCAGGCGACGCTCTGCGGGTCGCGGGCGGAGCGGTCGGCGATCTTCCCGTCGGCCAGCAGCCCGTGGCAGACCAGCGACCCGCCGTGCCGGATCAGCCCGAGCAGGCCGGGCAGCTGCCCGGAGTACTCCACCGGCGGGCCGTCGCAGAACACCAGGTCGTAGGCGCCGGGGGAGAGCCGGGGCAGCACCTCGCCGGGGGTGCCGAAGATCAGCCGGGTCCGGCCGGAGGGCATCCCGGCCTCGGTGAACGCGCGCCGGGCGGCCCGCAGCTCGGCCGGGTCGCCGTCCAGCGCGGTGAGGACGCCGTCGGGGCGCATGCCCTGCAGCAGCCACAGGCCGGCGACGCCGCCGCCGCTGCCGATCGACACCACCGAACGGGCGTCGGAGCTGGCCGCGAGCACGGCCAGCGTCGCGCCGACGGCGGGCTCGACGGGGAGCGGCGTGCCGAACGCGGTGGCCGACGTGAGGGCGCGGTTGCGCGCCGCGAGCTGGGCGGGGCTCTCGCTGGCGAAGCTGTCGGCGTACGCGGCGGCGCCGGTCGGGGACCCTCCGGGCGGAGGCGGTCCGGCAGCGCTGGTCACCGGGCGAGGGTAGTGGCGCCGGGCCGGTGGGTGCCCCAGCGGGTCGGGCGCCGGCCCCGCTGCCTGGGAACTCCCTGTGGGTCCGGGGTCAGCGGGAACACCACCTCCGCCCCCGCCCGTTGGACCGGACGTGCGTCTACCGCGTGCCACCAGCCAGCGCTCCCCGGAGCGGACCACCCCCGCTGGGGAGGTGCCGCCGACGGCCGTCTGCGATCCTGAGGTCGTGAGCGCACCCAGCGCGACCGGGCCTGCAGGCCCGGCGCAGCCCGAGCCGGCCGCCGACGCGGCCGAGGGCTGGGTCGCGCCGACCTGGGAGCAGGTCGTCCGCGACCACTCCGCCCGGGTCTACCGGCTCGCCTACCGCCTCTCCGGCAACCAGCAGGACGCCGAGGACCTCACCCAGGAGACGTTCGTCCGGGTCTTCCGGTCGCTCGCGGACTTCTCGCCCGGCACCTTCGAGGGCTGGCTGCACCGGATCACCACGAACCTGTTCCTGGACATGGTCCGGCGCCGGCAGCGGATCCGCTTCGACGCGCTGCCCGAGGACACCGAGCGGCTGCCCGGCACGTCGCCGTCGCCGGAGCAGGTCTACGCCGACACCCACCTCGACCCGCAGGTCCAGGCCGCGCTGGACGCGCTGTCCCCGGAGTTCCGGGTGGCCGTCGTCCTGTGCGACATCGAGGGCCTCACCTACGAGGAGATCTCCGCGACGCTGGGGATCAAGCTGGGCACCGTCCGCAGCCGGATCCACCGCGGCCGCGTCCAGCTCCGCGAGGCGCTGGCCCACCTGGCCCCCGGCCGGGTGCCGATGGCGGAGGGGGCACGGTGAACACCCCGCAGGGCCACCTCGCCCAGGAGGCGATCGCCGCGCTGGTCGACGGCGAGCTGTCCGGTGGCGCGGCCAACCGGGCCGCCCGCCACCTCGCCGGCTGCGTGCAGTGCCGGATGGCGGTGTCCGCGCAGCGGGAGGCCAAGGCCGCCCTGCAGCGCGACGACGACGTCGCCGTCCCGTGCGACCTGCTCTCCCGGCTGAAGGCCATCCCGTTCACCGCCGACGTGCCCAGCAGCGGAGGGCTGGGCACGCTGAGCGCCGGTGCCGACGGCCTTACCATGAGCGGTGCCGGGGGCTCCTGGGCCATCCCGCTCGCGCCGCCCGAGCCTCCGGCGCGCAGCGGTGACGCCGGGGGCGCGCGCTGGCTGCGCCGGGGCATGACCGGTGCCCTCGCCGGGATCGGCCTGGGCGTCGCCGTGCTCGCGGTCGCGCTGCCCGCCGCCGACGGGTCCGGTGACGAGCTGCCGGGCCCGATCGCCGGCGCCGTGCGCAGCACCGACGCGGGCGAGCGCACCGACATCGTGCCGCCGGTCGTCCGCACCGTGACGGTGGGCGTCACCAGCTCCCTCCCCTCCGGCGGGACGCCCTGACCGAGCCGACCGGCACCGAGCCCGAGCAGGCCGGTCCCGCCCCTGCCGACGGCAGCCGTCGCCCCGACGGCGCCGGCGACGAGTCGGGTGCCTACGGCCGGCCGGCCGGGACGACGGGTGCCTTCGCGCCCACCGACGTCCGGCTCCAGCCGAGCACCACCCCGGCTCCGCCGCCGCCCCCCGCCCAGCAGGCCGCGTTCGGCCGGCCGGCCGAGGTCGCCGGGTCGTTCGGCGCCGACCGGCCCACCCCGGCGCCGCGGCCCACCCCGCCGCCCCCGCCGGAGGCCGTGCTGCGGGCCTTCGCCCCGCGCGACGGCGCCACCGGCCTGGGCGAGCCGCCCGGCGGCCGGCGCAGTGCGCGGCGCACCGCGACCGCGCCGTTCTGGAAGCCCGACGCGGCGGCCGACCCGTGGCGCGACCCGTACTCGCCCGCCGGTCTCGGCGCCCCCGCCGAGTACCCGGAGGAGGAGCCGACCCAGACCGGCCCGGTCGTCGTCGACGCCAAGGGGCGCAAGAAGCTCCGGCTCCGCGACGTCTCGGTCCGGCTGAGCGTGCTGGCCCTGCTCTGCCTGCTCCTGGTCGGCGTCATCGGCGGCACCACCGCGTGGTTCCTGGGCCGCAACGCCGCCGAGGAGCCGCTGCTCTCGCCGGGCACCGAGCTGTCGTCGGTGTCGCCGGGCGTGAGCCGCGAGCCCGGCTCGGTCGCCGACATCGCCGGGCGGGTCACCCCCGCGGTGGTCTCCATCGAGGTGCAGCTGACCAACGCCGGCGCCACCGGTTCCGGCGTCGTGGTCGACGCGGAGAACGGCTACATCGTCACCAACAACCACGTCGTCTCCGGCGCCGCCGACGCCGAGGACGCCACCATCCGCGCGGTGTTCAGCGACGGCAGCGGCTCCGAGGCGCGGATCGTCGGCCGCGACCCGGCCAGCGACCTCGCCGTCCTCAAGGTGGAGAAGCCCGGCCTGGCGGCCGCGACCCTCGGCGAGTCCGACGACCTCGTCGTCGGCGACCCGGTGGTGGCCATCGGCTCGCCCCTCGGGCTGGCCGGCACGGTCACCAGCGGCATCGTCAGCGCCCTCGACCGGCCGGTGCGGCTGTCCGGTGAGGGCAGCGACACCAACGCCGTGATCAGCGCGGTGCAGACCGACGCCCCGATCAACCCGGGCAACTCCGGCGGCGCGCTCGTCGACGGCACCGGCGCGGTGATCGGCATCAACACCGCCATCGCCTCGGTCGGCGGCAACGGCACCACCGGGGGCTCGATCGGCCTGGGCTTCGCCATCCCGATCGACACGGTGCGCGACATCGCCGAGCAGCTCATCGGCACCGGCACCGCGGTGCACGCCTCGCTGGGCGTGAACGCGCGCACGGTCACCGACGGCACCCGCGACGGCGCGCTGGTGGTCAACGTCGAGCCGGGCAGCCCCGCGGCCGCCGCGGGCGTGCAGGAGCAGGACGTCGTCATCGCCGTCAACGGCGAGCCGGTGGCCAGCTCCGAGGAGCTGGTGGTCGCGGTCGACGCCCACGACCCCGGCGACACGATCACGCTGGAGGTCGTCCGAGGCGGCGGCTCCCGCGAGGTGCAGGCCACGCTCGACTCCGCCTGACGAAGGACCCCCTCGCCCCCCACCACTCGCAGGCTCGCGGCGGGCCCCTGCGAGGGGGCCGGACACCGGCTGTTGGGCTGCCGCTCAGCTGCTGGTCAGGCTGCCCACCTACGCTGGACACGACCGCGGTGCGCGGGGCCGGCGCGGCGGCTCGTGAGGAGGAACGGTGTTCAACTCGATCGGCTGGGGCGAGATCGTCGTCCTCGCCCTGGCGGCGCTGTTCATCTTCGGCCCCGAGCGGCTGCCCTCGCTGGCCAAGGACGCCGCGACCGGGCTGAAGAAGGCGCGCGAGGCGATCACCGGGGTGCGTGGCCAGCTGCACGACTCGCTGGGCGACGACTTCGACCACCTGCGCGACATCGACCTGCGGCAGTACCACCCCAAGACGTTCATCCGGCAACAGCTGCTCGCCGACGACGACGACGTCCCGGTCCGCCGGGGGAGCGCCACCGGCACCACGGGGGCGACGGCCGCCGCGGCAGCCGGCCGGGTCCGGCCCTCGCAGATGACCCGGGCCCGCGACTCCGCGACGCCCCCGCCGTTCGACGCCGACGCGACCTGAAGGACCCCGGTGCCCCCCACGTCTCGCTGACGCTCGGCGCGGGCCCCTGCACCGGGGCCGTTCCAGCAGGTTCCTAGCGGCGGACCGGGGTCAGCCCCAGCGACATGCCGGCGAGGCCGCGGGAGCGGACGGTGAGCCCGTCGGCGATCTTCTCCAGCGCCTGGGCGGCCGGGGCGTCGGGCTGGGCGAGCACGATCGGCGCACCGGCGTCGCCCGCCTCGCGCAGCCGGGTGTCCAGCGGGATCTGGCCGAGCAGCGGCACCCGGGCACCGAGGGTCTTGGTCAGCGCGTCGGAGACGGCCTCGCCACCGCCGGAGCCGAAGACCTCCATCCGGCTGCCGTCGGGCAGCTCCAGCCAGGACATGTTCTCGATGACGCCGACCACCTGCTGGTGGGTCTGGGTCGCGATCGCCCCGGCGCGCTCGGCCACCTCGGCGGCGGCCAGCTGCGGGGTCGTGACGACCAGGATCTCGGCGTTCGGCACCAGCTGGGCGATGGAGATGGCCACGTCGCCGGTGCCCGGGGGCAGGTCGAGCAGCAGGACGTCCAGGTCGCCCCACCACACGTCGGCGAGGAACTGCTGCAGCGCGCGGTGCAGCATCGGGCCACGCCAGACCACCGGGGTGTTGCCCGGGGTGAACATGCCGATCGAGATGACCTTCACGCCGTAGGACTGCGGCGGCATGATCATGTTGTCGACCTGGGTGGGCTTGTCGTCGACGCCCAGCATCCGCGGCACCGAGTGGCCGTAGATGTCGGCGTCCACGACGCCGACCGACAGGCCCTTGCGGGCCATCGCGGCGGCCAGGTTGACCGTGACGCTGGACTTGCCCACGCCGCCCTTGCCCGAGGCGACGGCGTACACCCGGGTCAGCGAGCCCGGCTGGGCGAACGGGATGACCGGCTCGGCGGCGTCGGTGCCGCGCACCGTCTTGCGCAGCTCGGTGCGCTGCTCGTCGCTCATCACGTCCAGGCCGACCTGCACGGAGGTCACGCCGGGGACGGCGCCGACGGCCTGGGTGACGCGGTTGGTGATCGTCTCGCGCATCGGGCAGCCGGCGACGGTCAGGTAGACCTCGATGCGCACGGCGCCCGGATCGCCCCCGATGCCGATCTGCACGTCCTTGACCATGCCCAGCTCGGGCAGCGGACGGTTGATCTCCGGGTCCTGGACGGTGGCCAGGGCTGCGTTCACCGCGTCCAGCGCAGGCGAGCCGGTCAGCGTGTCGGACATGCTGTGGGTGTCTCCTTCGACGGGGGACCTGCCGGAGAGGCCAGGTCACCGGCCAGCGGCGACCCGTGTGGGCAGGTCGGCTCCACTGTACGGCGCGGGTCGGGTCCGCTCCGCCCGCACAGCTGTGACCCCGGCAGCTCTCCGACGCGCACTGGCAGGAACGCCGGTGTCCCGGCCGTGGCGGCTGTGCCTAGGGTCGG
The DNA here is from genome assembly GCF_014195485.1 of Modestobacter versicolor. NCBI lineage: Bacteria > Bacillati > Actinomycetota > Actinomycetes > Geodermatophilales > Geodermatophilaceae > Modestobacter > Modestobacter versicolor. The sequence continues at coordinate 2,137,497 of NZ_JACIBU010000001.1, read as the reverse complement.
GCGGTGACGACCTCCGACCGGACAGCCACGCTGCGCGACGCGATCGGCCTCGGGGTCGCCGTCGGGCTCTACGGGGTCGCGTTCGGTGCGGCCGCGGTGGGCGCCGGGCTCGACGCCTGGCAGGCGCTGGCGATGTCCGCGCTGATGTTCACCGGCGCCTCGCAGTTCGCGCTGGTCGGGGTGGTCGGCGCCGGCGGGGGAGCGTTGGCCGCGGTCGGCAGCGCGCTGCTGCTCGGCACCCGGAACACCGTCTACGGCGTCCGGCTCGCGCCGGTGCTGGCGCTGCGCGGCGGGCTGCGCCGGGCGGGCGCGGCGCACCTCGTCATCGACGAGACGACGGCGATGGCGGTGGCCGCCCCGGACCCGCAGCTGGGCCGGCTCGCGTTCTGGGTCACCGGTGCGACGATCTACCTGGGCTGGAACGCCACCACGCTGGTCGGCGCGCTCGGTGCCGGGGCGCTGGGGGAGACGGCGCAGGCCGCGCTGGACTCCGTCGTCCCGGCCGCGTTCCTGGCGCTGCTGTGGCCCCGGCTCACCCGCGGTGCCGCCGAGGCCGCCGTCCAGCGCCGGGTCGCGCTGGGCGGTGCGGTCATCGCGCTGGCACTCACCCCGTTCGTGCCGGCCGGGGTGCAGGTGGTGCTCGCCGTCGTCGCGGTCGGGCTCGCCGGCCGGCCGCGGACCCGGGAGGCGCGCGCATGAGCACCGGGACGCTGTGGACCGTGGTGCTGGCCGGGGCGCTGGGCTGCTACCTGCTGAAGCTGGCCGGGCTGTCGGTGCCGGCGGCCTGGGTGCAGCACCCGACGGTGACCCGGGTGGTCGAGTTCGTCCCGGCCGCGCTGCTCGCGGCGCTGGTCGCCGTCCAGGCCGCGACCTCCGACGGGGCGCTGGTGGTGGACGGCCGGCTGGTCGGGCTGGCGGTCGCCGCGCTCGCGCTGGCGCTGCGGGCGCCGTTCATCGTCGTCCTGGTGCTGGCCGGTGCCGCCGGCGCGCTGGTGCACGTCGTCACCGGCTGACGCCGCTGCCCTGCCCCCGGTGGGGGAGCAGGGCAGCGGGTGGGTGTCAGTGCGCCGGGAGCTGGGCCTCGGCCTCGAGCCGCTCGGCACCGCTGGTGGTCTTCAGCGGCTTCTCCTTGACGAACAGCACCACGATGAGCGCGAGGGCGGCCAGCGGGGTGGCGATCAGGAAGAGCTCGGCCGTGGCGTTGCCGTAGGCGTCCTGGACCAGCGTCTGCACCTCCGGCGGCAGGCCGGAGAGCTCGGGCACCGCGCCGCTGCCGGACGACGACCCGCCGAGCACCGACAGGTCCCGGGCGACCGAGGCGGCGAGGACCGCACCGAGGGCGCTGACGCCGATGGTGCCGCCCAGGCTGCGGAAGAACGACAGCACCGAGGTGGCCGAGCCGAGCTCGCGGGCCGGGACGTCGTTCTGCGCGGCCAGCACCAGGTTCTGCATGAGCATGCCGACGCCCACGCCCAGCACCGCCATGTAGCCGCCGATCAGCCACATCGAGGTCCCGGCGCCGATCGTGGCCAGCAGGCCGAAGCCCACGGTCATCAGCGCTGCACCGGCGACCAGGTACCGCTTCCACAGGCCGGTCTTGGTGATCAGCGCGCCGGCCACCGTGGAGGAGACCAGCAGCCCGCCGATCATCGGCAGCGACAGCAGGCCCGCCGCGGTGGGGGAGTAGCCGCGGGAGATCTGGAAGTACTGGGAGAGGAAGACCGTCCCGCCGAACAGGGCCACACCGACCAGCGCGCTGGCGATGACGGTGAGGGTGACCGTGCGGTTGCCGAAGATGCTCAGCGGGATCACCGGCTCGCTCGCCCGGGACTCGACGAGCACGGCCAGCGCGAGCAGCGCGAGCGAGCCGCCGACCATCAGCGCGGTCTCGGCGGAGACCCAGTCGTAGCGGTCGCCGGCGAGGGTGACCCAGATCAGCAGCAGGCTGACGCCGGCGGTGATCAGCAGGGCGCCCAGCCAGTCGATGCGGACGCCGGGGCGCCGCACGGTGCGCAGCTTCAGGGTCTTCTGCAGCAGCACGATCGCGGCCAGCGCGAACGGGACGCCGATGAAGAAGCACCAGCGCCAGCCCAGCCACGAGGTGTCGACGATGACGCCGCCGATGAGCGGCCCGGCGACGGTGGCCACGGCGAAGACGGCGCCGAAGATGCCGGCGTACCGGCCCAGCTCGCGCGGCGGGATCATCGCGGCCATCACGACCTGGACCAGCGCCGTCAGGCCGCCGGCGCCGATGCCCTGGATCACCCGGGAGACGATCAGCGTGGTGGTGTCCTGAGACAGCCCGGCCAGCAGCGAGCCGGCGACGAACAGGGCCAGGGAGAGCTGGACGAGCAGCTTCTGGTTCACCAGGTCCGCGAGCTTGCCCCACAGCGGCACGGTGACGGTCATCGCCAGCAGCTCGGCGGTGACCACCCAGGTGTAGACCGACTGGCTGCCGCCCAGGTCGGAGATGATCGTGGGCAGGGCGTTGGAGACGACGGTCGCCGCGAGGATCGACACGAAGATCCCCATCATCAGGCCGGACAGCGCCTGGAGGACCTCCCGCCGGCTCATTGCGGCGGCCGGGGCGCTCGCCTCGGCGACGTCGGTGGTGCTGGTCATGGTGCTCCTGTCGGGTGCGGGTGGGGGTGCGTCAGCGGGCGGCAGGCAGGCCGGCGGCGACGGCGTCGAGCGCCTCGTCGGCCAGCGCGGTCAGCGGGGTGGTGCCGCCCTGGGCCTGCCAGCGCAGCAGGCTGACCCGCAGGGCGGCGGAGACGACGGCGGCCAGCAGGGCGGGCAGCAGGTCGGTGTCGGCGTCCAGGCCGGTGCGCTCGGCGACGGCGAGGGCGAACTCGCGCTCGTCGGCCGCGTTGGTCTCGACCAGCCGGGGGAGCAGCGAGGGCGTGCCCATCAGCACGGTCATCCGCTCGCGCAGCCCGACCGGGTCGTCCTCGAGCACGACGAGCTCCTCGCGCACCGCCGTCCGGACGGCGGCCAGCGGGGGCAGGTCGGCGGGGACGGCGCGCAGCCGGGTGGACAGCCGCGGCTGGTCCGGGCCGCCCGGCCGCAGCAGCGCCTCCTCCTTGCTGGAGAAGTGGTTGAAGAAGGTGCGGTAGGAGACGTCGGCCGCGGTGGCGATCGCCTCGACGGTGACGTGGTCCCAGCCGCGGTCGACGGCGAGGCGCAGGGTCGCGGCGGCCAGCGCGGCCCGGGTGTCGGCCTTCTTCCGCTCGCGCAGCCCTCGTTCGGTCACCCGAGCAGCATGACCCTATGACTGCACAGTGTGCAAGCTTGCTCAGTGTGCAGCGTGTCACCCCGGCGCGGCGGTCCACCGCCGGTGGCCGGTGACGGCAGCATCGGGCGCGTGACCACCACGGAGCGCCGCACCCCGGCGGGTGCGGCGCTCGCCCTGGCCGGCGCGGCCGGGCTGCTCGCCGGGGTCGCCGCCAAGGCAGCGGACGGCTCCGGTCCCCGGTGGGCGGCCGACGCCGGCCACTACCCGGCCGCCTGGGTGCTCGCGGTCGCGCTCATCGGGTGGTCGGCGCCGTCGCTCGCCGCCGCAGCTGCCCGGGCCGCCGCCTTCTTCGCGGCGATGACCGTCGCCTACTACGGCTGGGCGGCCGAGGTGCTGGACGCCGGTTGGGAGGTCCGGCTGCTGGTCGCCTGGCTGGTCCTCTCCGCGACCGCCGTGCCGGCCACGGCCGCCGCCGCCCACTGGGCGACCCGGCGGACCGGACCGCTGCCCGCGGCGCTGCTGGCCGCCGCCGCCGGCATCACGCTGGGCGGCGGGGTGCTCGGGGACGCCGCGGACCACCCGGTGCAGGCGGTGCTCGACGTCGTCGTCGCGGGCGTGCTGGTCGTCGTCCTGCCGCGGGACGGGCGCACCCGGCTGGTGGCGGTGCTGCTCACGGTCCCGCTCAGCTGGGTGGCTGCGCGGCTGCTCGGGGTGCTGTCGGTCCTGCTGGGGTGAGCCGCGGCCGGAACACCACCAGCGCGAGCAGCAGCGCCAGGGTGACCGCCAGCGCCGCGACCCCGAAGGCGGTCCGGTAGCCCTCGGTGAGGGCGGTCAGCGCTGGTGAGCCCTCGCGCAGCGCGGCGCTGGTGGTCGCCGCCGCCACGGCGGAGGTCACCGCCAGCCCGAGGGCTCCGCCGGCCTGCTGGGCGGTGGTGACCACGCCCGAGGCGAGGCCGGCGTCCTCCGGTGCGGAGCCGGACATGGTCAGGCCCATCAGGGCCGGAAAGGCCAGCCCGGTGGCGGCGCCGAGCAGCAGCAGCGCCGGCAGCACGTCGCGCGCGTACGCCCCGTCGACCGGGACCCTCGCCAGCAGGCCCAGCCCCAGGACGACGGCGGCCAGGCTCGGCAGCAGCACGGCCCGCGGGCCCACCCGGCGGATCAGCACGGGGGAGGCGACCAGGGAGAGGACGCCGATCGACACCGCGACCGGCAGGAACCCCAGGCCCACCTGCCCGGGGCGGAAGCCGAGCACCTGCTGGAGGTAGAGGGCGCCGAGGAAGAACTGGGTGAACATCCCCGCGACGAACAGCGCGATCACCGCACCGCCGCCGGACAGCACCCGTGACCGCAGCAGCGCCAGGGGCAGCAGCGGAGCGGTCGCGTGCTGCTGCCGGAGCACGAACCCGCTGAGCGCGAGCAGTCCGGCGGCACCGGTCAGCAGGGAGCGCGTCGTCCAGCCGGTGTCCCCGCTGACCACGATGGTGCCCACCAGCAGCATCAGCCCGCCGGTGACGAGCACCGCACCGAGGACGTCGGGCCGGCCGGCGTGCGCGGACGGGCGGTCGCGCGGCACCAACCGGGCAGCGGCGACGCCGACGGAGACCCCGAGCGGCACGTTGACCAGGAACACCCAGTGCCAGCTCAGCGCCTGGGTGAGCACGCCGCCCAGCAGCAGCCCGAGGGAGGCGCCCGCCGCGGTGACGAAGCCGTAGACGCCGAGCGCACGCGCGCGCTGGGCCGGGTCGGGGAACAGGCCGACGATCAGGCTCAGCACGGAGGCCGAGGTCAGGGCCCCGCCGGCACCCTGGACGAACCGGGCGGCGACCAGGGTGCCGGCGTCGTCGGCCAGGGCGCAGGCCAGCGAGGCCAGGGTGAACAGCGCCAGCCCGGCCCGGAAGACCCGCGCGCGGCCGAACGCGTCGCCCAGCCGGCCGGCGAGCAGCAGCAGCCCGCCGAAGGCGATCAGGTAGGCGTTGACCACCCAGGACAGGTCGTGCGCCGCGATCCCCAGGTCCTGCTGGATCGACGGCAGTGCGACGTTCACGATCGTCTCGTCGACGATCATCATCAGCGCGCCGGTGCTGAGCACCAGCAACGCCCCTTGCTGACCGCGCTCGGCGGTGCGGGACGGGACCACGACGACCTCCTGAGGGCACTTGTTGTAACGGAGGTGATCGTGTGTGACCCTGACGGTCTGCGGAAGGAGGCACATCCGTGTCCCAGGGAGCCACCGGTGTGTCCGGCCAGGTCAGCGACGAGCCGGTCCGGGAGATGTGCATCGGTGACGGCGCCCAGGCGCGGGCCTGCACCGTCCGGCAGGTGCTCGACCGGATCGGCGGCAAGTGGAGCATCGGGATCGTGGTCGAGGCGTCGCAGGGTCCTGTTCGCTTCACGGAGCTGGAGCGTCGGCTCGACGGGATCAGCCGCCGGATGCTCACCCTGACGCTGCGCAACCTCGAGCGCGACGGCCTGCTGGAGCGCACCGTGTACCCGACCGTGCCCCCGAAGGTCGAGTACACGGCGACCCCGATGGCCGCCGAGCTCTACGAGACGCTGGTGACCCTGACCAACTGGGCCGAGCGGCACCGCGACGAGATCGCCACGGCGAGGGCCGAGTACGACGCCCGGGAGTCGACGGTCCCGGCCGGCTGACCGGTCGCGGCGGCGCTGTCCGCGCTAGGGCGTCGAGGCCGCCGCGGGAGCCTCGGGCACCGGGTCCGCGGCGGTGTCGCGGCGCTGCTTCTTCTTCTTCTTGCGCTCGCCGCCGTCCTCGGTGCCGTCGTCGGGCACCAGCCGGCTCAGCTCGCCGCGGATGAAGTCGCGGGTGGCCAGCTCGCCGACCGCCACTCGCAGCGACGCCAGCTCGCGGGCCAGGTACTCGGTGTCGGCACGGGTCGCGGCCGCCCGGCTGCGGTCCTCCTCCGACTGCACCCGGTCGCGGTCGGCCTGCCGGTTCTGCGCCAGCAGGATCAGCGGTGCGGCGTAGGCGGCCTGGGTGGAGAAGGCCAGGTTGAGCAGGATGAACGGGTACGGGTCCCAGCGCAGCCGCACCGCGGCCACGTTCAGCACGATCCAGACGATCACGATGATCGTCTGCACGGCGAGGAAGCGGCCGGTGCCGAGGAACCGGGCGATCCCCTCGGCGAACCGGCCGACGGCGTCGGGGTCCAGCCGCAGGAACTGGCTCAGGTTGCGGGTGCCCCGCGGCTGGTCCAGCCGCTGCTCGGGACGGCGGTCGTCAGCCACGGCGGGCCCGCTCGCGCCAGTCCTCGGGCAGCAGGTGGTCCAGCACGTCGTCGACGCTCACCGCGCCGACCAGCCGGCCCTGGGCGTCGACGACCGGGGCGGCCACCAGGTTGTAGGTGGCGAAGTAGCGGGTCACCTCGGCCAGCGGCGCCTCCGGCCGCAGCGGGTCCAGGTCGTCGAGCACCCCGCTGACCAGCGTCGAGGGTGGCTCGCGCAGCAGCCGCTGGATGTGCGCCAGCCCGAGGTAGCGCCCGGTGGGCGTGGCCGACGGCGGCCGGCACACGTAGACCTGGCTGGCCAGCGCGGGCGTGAGCTCGGGCGCCCGCACCCGGGCCAGCGCCTCGGCGATCGTCGCGTCGTGGGAGAGGATCACCGGCTCGCTGGTCATGATCCCGCCGGCGGTGTCCTCGGAGTACTTGAGCAGCTGGCGCACCGGCTCGGCCTCGTCGGGCTCCATCAGCTCCAGCAGCCGGTCCCGGTCGACGTTGGACAGCTCGGCCAGCAGGTCCGCGGCGTCGTCGGGGTCCATCTCCTCCAGGACGTCGGCGGCCCGCCGTTCCTGCAGGGTGCCGAGGATGACGATCTGCTCGGCCTCGGGCAGCTCGCCGAGCACGTCGGCCAGCCGCTCGTCGTCCATCGCCTCGGCGACCTCGTGCCGGCGCTTGATCGGCAGCTCCTGCAGCGCGTGCGCCGCGTCGGCGGCGTTCAGCTCGCGGTAGGTGGCGATCAGCGTCTCGGCGCTCTGCCCGGTCTGCGGCAGGGACAGCCCGCTGACCTCGTCCCAGGCCAGCTGCCGCAGCTGCCCGCGGCGGCCGAGCCGGCCCGGCTCCTGGACGGCGAGCCGGGAGAGCACCCACTCGCCGGTGCGGGTCTGCTCGATCGCGGCGTCGACCACGGACGCCGGGCGCGCGGAGTCGTTGATCGTCACCGACCGGTCCAGCAGCTCGCCGAGCACCAGGGTCTCGCCGGCCCGCTGCTCGAAGCGCTTGAGGTTCAGCGTGCCCGACGACAGCATCACCGAGTTGGCGTCCAGCCCGGTCACCCGGCCCATCGGCACGAAGATCCGGCGCCGGGCCACCACCTCGACGATCAGCCCGAGGGTGCGCGGCGGGGCGGTGTCCACGCGCAGCGCGACGAGCACGTCGCGCACCTTCCCCACCCGGTCGCCGTTGGGGTCGAAGACGGTCAAGCCGGCCACCCGACTCACGTACGCCCTCGTCACGGTGGTCACGGGCGCTGAGGCTACCGTCGCCGTCGTGACGGCTCCGGGACCCGACGTGCTCGCCTACGAGGTCGTGGACGTGTTCGCGCCACGCCCGTTCAGCGGCAACCAGCTGGCGGTGGTGCTGGACGCCGGCGACCTGACCACCGAGCAGTGCCAGGCGCTGGCCACCGAGTTCGCCTTCTCCGAGTCCACCTTCGTCAGCGCACCCACCTCGGACGACGCCGACTACCGGGTCCGGATCTTCACCCCGCAGAACGAGCTGCCCTTCGCCGGGCACCCCAGCGTCGGCACGGCGCACACCCTCGTCCGGCTGGGGCGGCTGCCCGCCGGGGTGCTGCGCCAGGAGTGCGGCGCCGGCGTGGTCGCGGTCGAGGTGGACGCCGAGGGCGCCCGGCTCACCGGCGGGCCGGTGTCGCTGCGCCCCGGTCCGGACCTCGCCGCGCTGGCCGCTGCCGTCGGCCTCACCGACGCCGACCTGACCGGCCGCCCCGCGCACCTGGTCGGCTGCGGCATCGACTTCGCCCAGCTCGAGGTGCACCCCGCTGCCCTGGACCGCGCGGCCCCGGACGTCGCCGCGCTCGACGCCCTGCTGCCCGGCGTGCAGGGCGGTGTCTCGGTGCTCGCCTGGGACCCGGCCACGGCGCGCGGCACCGTCCGGGTCTTCGCCGCCGGCCTGGGCTGGCACGAGGACCCGGCCACCGGCTCGGCGGCGCTGGGCACCGGCATCTGGCTGGCCGCCACCGGGCTGGCCGGCGACGGCGTCACCGGCTACCAGCTCTCCCAGGGTGCGGCGGTCGGCCGGCCCTCCGTGCTCGACGGCCGGGTGACCGTCACCGGCGGCACGCTGACCGAGGTCAGCGTGGCCGGGGCGGTGCACCCGATCGCCAGCGGCACCGTCCGAGCGCCCGGGAGATGAGCACCGAGACCTCGGCGGCGCCGGCCTGGGCGGTCCACCGGCCGGGGAGCCGCGACGTCGGGCTGATGGCCGTCGCCGTCCTCGGGGTGTCCTTCTCCGGCCCGCTGACCGCGATGGTCGCGGCGTCCTTCCTGGCCATCGCCTTCTGGCGCAACGCCGCCGGGGCGGCCCTGCTGCTGCCGGTGCTGCTGCTGCGCGAGCGGGCCACCCTGCACGGGCTGCGGCCGCGGCAGCTGGTCAGCTCGCTGGTCGCCGGGCTGTTCCTCGCCGCCCACTTCGCCGCCTGGCTGCCCAGCTTGTCCATGACGACGGTCGCCGCCTCGACCGCGCTGGTGACCACCACCCCGATCTGGACGGCGCTGGCTGCCCGGGCCGCCGGCGTCCACCTGCCGGCCCAGGTGTGGTGGGGGCTCGGGCTGGCCGTGCTCGGTGCGGCGCTGATCGCCGGCGTCGACGTCACCGTCTCCTGGGAGGCGCTGGCCGGCGACGGGCTGGCGCTGCTCGGGGCCATCTGCGCCGGTGGCTACATGCTCGCCGGCGCCCGGGCCCGCGAGCGGCTGACCACCTCGGCCTACGCGATCGTCTGCTACTCGACCTGCGCGGTGGTGCTCGCGGTCGCCGCCGTGGTCGCCGACGTCCCGCTGGCCGGGTTCAGCGCCCGCGACTGGTGGCTGATCGCGGCGATCACCTTCTGCGCCCAGCTGCTCGGCCACACGCTGCTCAACCTGGTGCTCTCCTCCGTCGGGCCGACGGTGGTCGGGCTGGCGATCCTGCTCGAGGTGCCCGGCGCGCTGCTGGTGGCGCTGGTGCTGCTGGACCAGGTACCGCCGCTGCTCGCCGTCCCCGGGATGGTCGCCGTCGTCATCGGGGTGGCCCTGGTGGTGCGCGGCGGGCGGCCGGCGCCGGAGGCCGATCCGCTGTGAAGACCATCGCAGGGCGGCGTGATCACCGCGTCGCTACTCTCCGGTAACAAACGTCGACCCGACCAGCAGCGGAGGCACCGTGGCCGAGCTCCGATCCCGTCGTTCCAACCTCGCCGTCCCGGGCAGCAACCCCCGGTTCCTGGAGAAGGCCAAGGGGCTGCCCGCCGACCAGGTGTTCCTCGACCTCGAGGACGCGTGCGCGCCGCTGGCCAAGCCCGGCGCCCGGAAGAACATCGTGGCCGCGCTGAACGAGGGCGGCTGGGGCGGGAAGATCCGCACGGTCCGGGTCAACGACTGGACGACGGAGTGGACCTTCACCGACGTGATCGAGGTCGTCGGCGGTGCCGGGGCCGAGCTCGACTGCATCATGCTGCCCAAGGTCGCCGACGCCGCACAGGTCAAGGCGCTGGACATGCTGCTCACCCAGCTGGAGAAGGCCAACGGCCTGGAGGTCGGCCGGATCGGCATCGAGGCGCAGATCGAGACCGCGCAGGGCCTGATCAACGTCAACGACATCGCCTTCGCCAGCCCGCGGATCGAGACGATCATCTTCGGCCCCGCCGACTTCATGGCCAGCATCAACATGAAATCGCTGGTGGTCGGCGCCCTGCACCCCGACTACCCGGGCGACCCGTTCCACCACATCCTCATGCAGATCCTGATGGCCGCCCGGGCCCGCGGCGTGCAGGCCATCGACGGCCCCTTCCTGCAGGTGCGCGACGTCCCGGCGTTCGCCGAGGTCGCCAAGCGGTCGGCGATGCTCGGCTTCGACGGCAAGTGGGTGCTGCACCCCGGTCAGATCGACGCCGCGAACGAGATCTACGCGCCGTCGCAGGAGGACTACGACCACGCCGAGCTGATCCTGGACGCCTACGACTGGGCCACCTCGGAGGCGGGCGGGAAGAAGGGCTCGGCGATGCTCGGCGACGAGATGATCGACGAGGCCAGCCGCAAGATGGCCCTGGTCATCGCTGGCAAGGGCCGGGCCGCCGGCCTGTCGCGCACCTCGAGCTTCACCCCGCCGGAGGGCTAGTAGACGCTCGCCTCGACCGAGGCGAAGACCCAGATCCAGAACAGCAGGCCGAGCACCAGCGCCGCGGTGACCACGCTGCTGATGATGATCGCGGCCAGCGCGAGCCCGTCGCCGCCCTCGCCGGTCCGGCGGATCTGGCCGCGGGCCACGATGCCGAGCGCCAGGCCGACCGGGGCCAGGGCGCCGAGGAACGACAGCACGAGCGCGACGACCGCCAGCTGGTTGGTCGGCGGGCGCCAGCCGTACCCCGGTCCGTAGCCGGGCGGCGGGCCGTAGCCGGGCGCGTACCCGGGCGGCGGGCCGTAGCCGGGGGCGTACCCGGGTGGCGGGGCGTAGCCCGGCGGGGGGCCGTACGCGGGGGCTCCGTAGGCAGGTGGCCCGGACGGCGGGAGGGCGCTGGAACCCGTCGACCCGCCGTCCACCGTGGGTGGCGGGTCGCCCCGGTACAGGCCGTCGTCACGCGGGTCCACGTCGTCCTCCTGGTCGTTCGGCCGGTCGCGGGCGGGTGACGAGCGCCACGGGCTGGTGGCGGGGGGTGTCGTCCATACTCGCCGGTAACCGAGACACCGGCGTCCCGAGGAGTGAGCGATGACCCGCCTGGCCCAGACCGCGGACCTGACCGACGTGCAGCGCGAGATCCTCTCGACGGTCCGCAGCTTCGTGGACAAGGAGATCATCCCCAACGCCCAGGAGCTCGAGCACGGCGACACGTACCCGACGGAGATCGTCGAGGGCCTCAAGGAGATGGGCATCTTCGGGCTGATGATCCCGGAGGAGTTCGGCGGGCTGGGGGAGTCGCTGCTCACCTACGCGCTGGTGGTCGAGGAGATCGCCCGCGGCTGGATGAGCGTCTCCGGCGTCATCAACACCCACTTCATCGTCGCCTACATGCTCCAGCAGCACGGCACGCCCGAGCAGCAGGAGCGGCTGCTGCCGCGGATGGCCACCGGCGAGATGCGCGGCGCCTTCTCGATGTCCGAGCCCGGGCTCGGCTCGGACGTCGCCGGCATCCGCACCAAGGCGACCCGCACCGCCGACGGCGGGTACACGATCGACGGCCAGAAGATGTGGCTGACCAACGGCGGCAGCTCGACCCTGGTGGCGGTGCTGGTGCGCACCGACGAGGGCGCGGAGAAGCCGCACCAGAACCTGACGACCTTCCTGGTGGAGAAGCCGACCGGTTTCGGCGAGGTGCTGCCGGGCCTCACGGTCCCCGGGAAGATCGACAAGATGGGCTACAAGGGCGTCGACACCACCGAGCTGGTGTTCGACGGCTTCGCGGTCTCCGCCGACGACGTGCTCGGCGGCACCCCCGGCCGCGGCTTCGCCCAGATGATGGACGGCGTGGAGGTCGGCCGGGTCAACGTCGCCGCGCGCGGCTGCGGCATCGCGATCCGCGCCTTCGAGCTGGCCATCGACTACGCCCAGCAGCGGGAGACCTTCGGCAAGCCGATCGCGCAGCACCAGGCGATCGCCTTCAAGCTCGCCGAGATGGCCACCAAGGTCGAGGCGGCGCACGCGATGATGGTGCGCGCCGCGCGGCTGAAGGACTCCGGCCAGCGCAACGACGTCGAGGCCGGGATGGCCAAGCTGCTGGCCAGCGAGTTCGCCGCCGAGGTCACCCAGGAGTCGTTCCGGATCCACGGCGGCTACGGGTACTCCAAGGAGTACGAGATCGAGCGGCTGATGCGCGAGGCCCCGTTCCTGCTGATCGGTGAGGGCACCAGCGAGATCCAGAAGACGATCATCAGCCGGGGGCTGCTCAAGGAGTACGCCAGCAAGCGGTGAGCCGTCGGGGATGGGTCTCGGCCCGGGATGCAGCGGAGCAGTGGCGGCTGTTGTCTGTCTACGACGACGGCTGGTGCGTCGCGCCCGTCGCCGTCCCCACCGCCGAGGACACCCGCCGGCGGGTGCGGGCGCTGATCGGCTGGATGGTCGTGGTCGTCGGGCTGTTCGCCGCCTCGGCCGCCGCCGCGGTGTGGGCGACCGGGCTGCCCTGGCTGACCTGGGTGCTGCTGGCGGCGAGCCTCGGCGCGGGAACCGTGGCCGCGGTGCGCGCGGCCCGGCGCCGCGCGGAGCAGCGCCCGCCGGTGTTCGACTCCGCCGCCGCGCACCTGGCGGGCACCCCGGGCGTCACCCGGGTGCCGCTCGGTCAGGTCCGGTCGGTGGCAGTGCAGCGGCAGGGCCACGAGGACGTCGTCACCGTCACCGTGCGCAAGGGCCGGCCGCTGGTCTACCGCTCGCCGGACCGCACCCTCGGGCGGCTGTTCACCGCCTGGTCGCCGTCCCCGCCGGCGGGCTGACAGGCCCTCCCGCGGGACGTCGAGCTCTGCCCACCCCGGTGGGCAGAGCTCGACTGCGCTGGGCATGCCTCCCGTCGACCCCGGCCGACCCGCCCGGCGCGCGCCCTTCCGCCAGCTGGACGGCGGGTGTGCGCGGCGGGCGGGCAGGGGTAGGCCGGGCGCATGAGAGCAGTCGGAGTGACGGAGTTCGGTGGGCCCGAGGCCCTGCACCTGGTCGACGTCCCGGCCGAGCCGCTGGGCCCGGGCCAGGTGCGGCTGCGGGTGACGGCGGCGACGGTGAACCCGACCGACACCTACTCACGCAACGGCACCTACGCCCAGCGCGACCCGGTCAAGGAGTTCCCCTACGTGCCCGGCATGGACGTCGCCGGCGAGCTGGCCGAGGTCGGTCCGGACGTGGAGATCGGCATCGAGGTCGGCGAGCGGGTGATGGGCGTCGTCGTCCCGACCGGTGCGCACGGCGGGTACCGCGAGGACCTGGTGCTGCCGGCCCGCTCGATCGCCCGGGTGCCGGCCGGGGCGAGCGACGCGGCCGCCTCGACGCTGCCGATGAACGGGCTCACCGCGCGGCTCGCGCTGGACCGGATGGCGCTGCAGCCCGGCCAGGTGCTCGCGGTGACCGGCGCGGCCGGCGCCTTCGGTGGCTACGTCGTCCAGCTGGCCAAGGCCGAGGGGCTGACCGTCGTCGCTGACGCCAGCGAGGCCGACGAGGAGCTGGTCCGCGGGCTCGGGGCCGACGTGGTCGTGCGGCGCGGGGACGACGTCGCTGCGCGGATCCGCGAGCAGTTCCCCGACGGCGTCGACGGGCTGGCCGACGGGTCGGTGCAGGACGCCGCCGTGCTGCCGGCGGTCAGGGACGGTGGCGCGGTGACCACCGTGCGCGGCTACCGCGGCGACGGGCAGCGCGGCCTGCAGGTGCACCCGGTGCTGGTGCGGGAGTACTCCGAGGAGGCCGGGGCGCTGGACCGGCTGCGCGAGCAGGTGGAAAAGGGCGTGCTGACCCTGCGGGTGGCCCGGACGTTCCCGGCCGCCGACGCGGCCGAGGCGCACCGCCTCCTGGAGGCCGGCGGCGTCCGCGGCCGCCTCGTGCTGCTCTTCTGAGCGGCCCCCTTCAGGGTCCCACCCCGAGCCTGCGAGGGGTGGGGGGAAGGGGGTCCTTCCGGAGGTGCTTGGCGGCTTCCCGCCGGGAGAGCGGGCTCAGCTCGTGCCCGGCGAGGAAGCCGCGCACCCAGTCCGGGTCGGTCTTGGCCAGGTCGCGCAGCGCCCAGCCGATCGCCTTGCGGACGAAGAACTCGCCGTCCGCGGCGTTGACCTCGACCACCTCGGTCAGCAGCGCCCGGTCGGTGCGGTCCCTGGCGCCCAGCTGGGCGATGACGGCGCTGCGCCGCAGCCACCGGTCGGGCGACCGCGCCCAGCCGCGCAGCACCGGCCCCAGCTCGGCGGGGTGGGCCAGCAGCAGGTCGCGGACCCGGGGCTGCACCCCGTCGACCAGGTCCCACCACGCCCCGGTGGTGATCATCTCCTCGTGCAGCGGGAGCAGCTCGAGGGCGCCGCGGGCGACACGTAGCCCGGTCAGCGCGGTGGCGGCGTAGCGCTCCTCCCGGTAGGCCGCCGCCCGCCACAGCTCGCCCGCGACCCGCCCGACGTCGGCGGCCGTCGCGGGTGGGTCGGCGGTCGCGGCCTCGCGCACGAGCCGGCGCACCTCGGGCAGCCGCACCCCGAGGCAGGGCTCCGTCGTCTTCAGGTAGGCCTGCATGCCGGCGGCCCGCTCGGGGTCGCCGAGCGCCCGGAGCGCGCCGCGCACGGTCTCGGGGAGGGCCACGCCGCGATCCTGCCGCAGCCGGATCGCCGCCCGCGAGACCCCGTGCGAGGCTGCCGGGCGGGGGGCTCGACGGTGAGCGGCCCGTGATCGGAGGTCGGAGTGAACGGCGCGCAGGCAGTGGTCCGCACCCTCGTCGGCGGCGGGGTCGACGTGTGCTTCGCCAACCCGGGCACCTCGGAGATGCACTTCGTCGCCGCGCTGGACGACGTCCCGGAGATGCGGGCGGTGCTCACCCTGTTCGAGGGGGTCGCCACCGGTGCCGCCGACGGGTACGCGCGGATGGCCGGGCGCCCGGCGGCCACGCTGCTGCACCTGGGGCCGGGGCTGGGCAACGGCATCGCCAACCTGCACAACGCCCGCCGCGCCCGCACGCCGCTGGTGAACGTCGTCGGCGACCACGCGCTGACCCACAAGCGGCTGGACGCCCCGCTCGAGTCCGACATCGACGCGCTGGCCGGGGCGGTGTCGGGCTGGGTGCGCCGGTCGCTGTCCACCGGCGAGGTCGGGCCCGACGTCGCCGACGCGGTGGCCGCCGCCGCCCGCGGTCAGGTCGCGACGCTGGTGCTGCCGGCCGACGTCTCGTGGAGCGACGGCGCCGCGGTGGCCACCGTGCCCGGCCGACGGCCGGCCCCACGCGTGCCGGACGACGCGATCGAGGGGCTCGCGCCGCTGCTCGGACCCGCGACGGTGCTGTTCCTCGGCGGGGACGCCGTCCTGGAGGCAGGGCTGCTCGCCGCGGGGAGGATCGCCGCCGGCACCGGCACGCGGCTGCTGGCGGAGACCTTCCCGGCCCGGATGCAGCGCGGGGCGGGCCTGCCCGACGTGCTCAAGCTGCCCTACCCGCCCGACGGCGCGCGCAAGCAGCTGGACGGCGTGCAGCACCTGGTGCTGGTCGGCGCGAAGGAGCCGGTGGCCTTCTTCGGCTACCCCGGCATGGACGGCCGGCTGGTGCCCGAGGGCTGCACCGTGCACGTGCTGGCCGAGCCGGGCGAGGACGCCGTGGCGGCCCTGCACGCGCTCGCCGACCTGACCGCCCGCGACGCCACCCCCGAGGTGGCCGAGCTGCGCCGGCCGCAGCTGCCGACCGGCGCGCTGGACATCCGGGCTCTCGCCGAGGTGGTCGGCGCGCTGCTGCCCGAGCACGCGGTCGTGGTGGACGAGGCGCTGACCAGCGGGTACTTCCTGCCGGGCGCCACCGTCGGGGCGCCGCCGCACGACTGGCTCACCCTCACCGGCGGCGCGATCGGCCAGGGGCTGCCGGCGGCGACCGGCGCGGCGGTCGCCGACCCGAGCCGGCCGGTCGTGTCGCTGCAGGCCGACGGCAGCGCGATGTACACGATCCAGGCGCTGTGGACCCAGGCCCGCGAGGGGCTCGACGTCACCACGGTCATCTGCGACAACAGCGCCTACGCGATCCTCGCCGGCGAGCTGGAGAACGTCGGCGCCAGCAGCGGGGGAGAGCGTGCCGGGAGGCTGCTGGACCTGGGTGCGCCGTCGCTGGACTTCGTCGCGCTGGCCACCGGCATGGGCGTGCCGGCGACCCGGGCGACCACGGCGGAGGAGCTGGCGACCCAGTTCCGCACCGCGGTGGCCGAGCCCGGGCCGCACCTGATCGACGCCGTCCTGCCGCGCTGACACGCCTCAGCCGACGGGGGCGGGTTCGCGTCGTGTCGGCTGGCGGGCGCGCACCCGGCGCACGTACACCGACCGCCGCTGCCCCAGGTAGCTGGCGGCGACCAGCAGCACCTCGGTGAGCACCTTGGCCGGCAGCAGGCCCAGGCCGAGCCGGGTGAGCACGGCCAGCAGCAGGTAGTTGCCGGCGAGCAGGACGACGGCCAGCGACGCGTACCGGACGGCGGCGGCCCGCACCGACCGGGCGCCCGGGGCGGCGAACACCAGCGAGCGGTTGACCGCGAAGTTCACGCAACTGCTGAGCAGCCGGGCGCCGAGCAGCGGCAGCAGCAGCCCGCCGACGAGCGCGTGCAGCACCACCAGGGCCCCGGCGTCGAGCAGGAAGGCGGCGAACGAGGAGGCCAGGAAGGCCAGCAGCGGGGCGTAGATCCGCGCGGAGTCGAGCACCGGCCGGAAGTGCGAGGACGCGTTGCCCTCGAGGTAGATGGTGGCGATGTCGACCTGGTCGACCGGCAGCCCGCGGCGCACCGCCTGCAGCAGGGTGGTCACCTCGTACTCGAAGCGCTCGCCGGGCACGGTGAGCAGCCAGGGCAGCAGCTCGGCGGCGTACCCGCGCAGGCCGGTCTGGGTGTCGCGGACGTCGCGGCCGGTGGCCAGCCGGAGCAGCGCGCGGGTGAGCGCGTTGCCGAACCGGCTGCGCAGCGGCACGGCGCCGGTGAACCCGCGGACGCCGAGCACCAGGTCGGCGCCGTCGCGCACGCGGGCCGCGACCCGGAGGACGTCGTCCGGGCTGTGCTGCCCGTCGGAGTCGGCGCAGACCACCTCCTGACCCGGCGCGTGCTCGGCGACGAACCGGAACCCGGTCTTGAGCGCGGCGCCCTTGCCCTGGTTGACCGGGTGGCCGAGCACCGTGCAGCCGCGCTGCCGGGCCGCATCGAACACCGGTGCGTAGCCGGGGCCGCTGCCGTCGTCGACGACCAGCAGGTGCGCCTCGGGGGCGGCGGTGCGCAGCCCGTCGACCAGCGCGAGCAGCCGGGCGTCGGGCTGGTAGGCGGGGACCAGGACGATCACCGGTCAGCCGCCGATGTAGAGGACGTCGGAGGTGCCGCGCTCCTGGCCCCTGCCCAGCGGGTCGTTCACCAGCGACCCGTGGAACACCATCGTCGAGGAGCCGCCGCCGTCCAGGTTGTAGGCGGTGACGCAGCCCAGGCCGGTGAAGATCGCGGCCAGCTCGGGCAGCGAGACCCCTTCGCTGTAGCCCTCGCTGCGGCCGTCGACGACCACGAACACCAGGTGGTTGGCGTCGATGACGCCGATGCCGGTGCGCGGCTGGTCGCCCTGGATCGAGTGGTTGCCGACGTTGGTGTCGACCTCGACGTCCTCGATGCCGTCGACCACCGCGCCGGCCTGGACGATCGCCGGCCCGAAGGACAGCGTGTTCCAGACACCGGCGGCGACCAGCTCGTCGGCGCTGGTCGCCGTCTCGTCGTAGACCTGGACCGAGCCGTCGCGGTAGAAGGCCAGCCCGTCACGGGCGCCGGCGTCGCGGTAGGCGACGCCGTTGCGGACGACGATGCCGGTCTCGCGGAAGCCGTAGTAGTCGCCGTTGACCGCGAAGACGGCGTCGTGGGCCGCCGCGATGACCGAGGTGTCCTCCACGATGTTGGTGCCGAACTCGTTGTCGGCGAACGCCGAGCGCAGCACCGTCGCGTCGGTGAGCACGACGTCGGCGACGAAGTAGGTGACGGTGCTGTCGCCGCTGCCGGTGACGACGGTGGAGATGTCGATCGTGCAGTACTCCGAGGAGTACGAGGTGCCGGTGAACGTGCCGTCCGCCGTGGAGGTGTCGACGGCGTCGACGCCCTGGGCGGCCTCGTAGGCGGCGACGTCGTCGATGGCGACGTGGTCGACGACGAAGCGGTCCAGTGCCCAGGTCGCGCCGCCGCCGGCGAGCAGGGCGAACCCGGCGCCACCGCCGAGCAGGAAGGTGCGGCGGCTCAGCCGCTTCGGGGTTGTCGTGTCGGGCATGCCGCCGTTCTACGGACGGCGGGTGTGCCGACCTCCTGCCGACGCTGTGCGTCGGCTGATCGGGCTCAGCCGAGCTCGGCGAGGGCCGCGGCGACGGACTCCTCGGCCCGGGCCTTGGTCATTCCCAGGCCGCTCAGCACGCCGGCGCCGTTCTCCACGTCCAGCAGGGCGAGCAGCACGTGCTCGGTGCCGACGTGGGCGTGCCCGAGTCGGAGCGCCTCGCGGAAGGTGAGCTCCAGCGCCTTCCTGGCCCCGCCGTCGAAGGGGATGAGCGCGGGGACGTCGGCGGCCGACTCCGGCAGGGCAGCGGTGGCCGCCTGCCGGAGGGTGTCCATCGTGATGCCCTGGGTGACGATTGCCCGCGCGGCCAGACCGTCCGACCCGGCGAGGGCGAGCACCAGGTGGGCGGGGGTGATCGCGTCGTTGCCGGCGGCCCGGGCAGTCTCCTGGGCCGCGACGACCACCTGACGGGCCCGCGGGGTGAAGCGGGTGAAGCCCTGCTCGGCGTCGAGGGGCGGGTCCTTGGGCACGAACCGCTTCTGCGCGGCCTGCTTGGTCACGCCCATGCTGCGGCCGATGTCGGTCCAGGAGGCGCCGGAGCGGCGGGCCTGGTCGACGAAGTGGCCGATGAGGTGGTCGGCGACCTCGCCGAGGGCCTCGGCGGCCAGCACGGCGTCGGTCAGCTGCTCGAGCGGCTCGTCGTGCACCTCCTGGATCGCGGAGATGAGGTCGTCGAGGCGGACGGTGGGCGGCATCTGCGTCATGCCGTCAACGCTAGGTTGACGATCAGACGATCGTCAACCCCAGGTTGACGCTCAGGTGGACCGGAACTCCACGTTTCCGGAAGATCATCTCTGGGCACCCACGAGCAACCGACTGAGGAGGATCGACCGTGGACACCTGGCTGATCGTGGTCATCGTCGTCGCCGTGCTGGTCGTGCTCGCGCTCATCGCGCTGGCCGTCGCCAAGCGCGGCAAGGCGGGCAAGGCGCGCAAGCGCGAGCAGGCGCGTGAGCACCTGCAGGAGGCGCAGCTGCGGGCTGCGCGGGCGGACAAGGAGCAGGCGCTCGCCGACGAGCAGGCCGCGCGGGCCCGCCGGGAGCGCGCCGAGGTGGAGGAGCGCGCGGCCCAGGCCGAGCGCGAGGCGCAGGAGCGCGCCGCGCACGCCCAGGGCGAGCGTTCCGCGGCGGCGGAGCTGAAGGCCAAGGCGGAGAAGCTGGCCCCGGGGCTCTCCCAGCACGACGGCGGCCGGCACGTCGCCGGTGCGCAGAACGCCGACGTCACGCAGCAGATCAGCCGCGAGGACATCGAGCGCGGCGGCGCCACCCGCGCCTGACCGGCACGGCACTCGACGGGCCGTCTCCCCACCGGGGAGGCGGCCCGTGGTGCGTCCGGCTCAGCCCAGGACGGTGGTGGCCTCGACCGGGTCGGAGACGGTGACGGTGACCATCACGTCGACCGGGTGGTCGGTCTCGGTGTGCGCGAGGAACTCCACGCCGCCGGCCTCACGCCCGGGCTTGCCGTGCGGGCCGATGTTGGTGATGTAGACGTTGGGCTCGCGGCCGGGCTCGCCGAGCACCGGGCGGCCGTCGGTGCCGAAGATGCCGCCGGAGAACTGCCACATCGCCGCGGTCATGTCGACGCTGGACTCCTGGGTGATGGCGTCCCAGTTGATGTTGTGCCGGGTGCGGCCCTGCATGTTGCGGAAGATGAAGCGCTGCGAGCGGGTCATGGCTGCCTGCCTCCAGTGGACGGGGGAGCCGGCTGCTCCCTGCAGACGAGAGCCCCCGCCGTCCCCACCTGATACGCACCCCCACCCCGGAGATGGCCATCTCCGGGGCCTGAGACCCCCCCCGGAGATGGCCATCTCCGGCGTCACGGGCGGGGGAGCAGGCCGGTGCGCCAGGCGAGCGCGGCGAGCTGGGCGCGGTCGCGGGCGCCGAGCTTGCTGAGCACCCGCCCGACGTGGGTGCGGGCGGTCGCCGGGCTCATCACCAGCGCCCGGGCGATCTCCTCGTTCGACATCCCCTCGCCGACCGCGGCCAGCACCTCGAGCTCCCGGGCGGTCAGCTGCTGCAGCGCCTCCGGGGCGGCCGGCTGCGGCGCGAGGGCCGTCACGGCCGCCCGCACCACGCCCCGGGTGACGGCGGGGGAGAGCATCGCCTCGCCGGCCGCGGCCGCCCGCACCCCGCGGCGCAGCTCGTCGGGCTCGGCGTCCTTGAGCAGGAAGCCGCTGGCGCCGGCCCGCAGCGCGCCGAGCACCAGCTCCTCGTCGTCGAAGGTGGTCAGCGCGACGACGGTGACCGCCTCCAGGGCCGCGTCGGCGACGATCCGCCGGGTGGCCTCGATGCCGTCGAGCACCGGCATCCGCAGGTCCATCAGCACCACGTCGACGTCCCGGCAGACCCGCAGCCGGTCCAGCGCCGCCCGCCCGTCGCCGGCCTCGCCCACCACCTCGACGTCCTCGGCCCGCTCCAGCACCGCGCGGATGCCGGCGCGCACCAGCGGCTGGTCGTCGACCACGAGCACCCGGATCACGCCGGAGCACCGACCCGCTCGGGGGTCACCGGCAGCACCGCGGTGACCGCGAAGCCGCCGCCGTCCCGGTTGCCCGCCGACATCCGGCCGCCCAGCAGTGCCACCCGCTCCTGCATGCCCTGCAGCCCGTGGCCCGGGCCGCCGGTGCCGTGGTCGCCGCAGCCGTCGTCGGTGACCGTGACGGTGAGGTCGGCCGGCCCGTGCTCGAGGGTCACCGTCGCCGACCGGGCCCGCGCGTGCCGCAGCACGTTGGTCAGCGACTCCTGCACCAGCCGGTGCACGGTCGCCCCCACCGCGCTGGGCAGCGGACGTTCCTCGCCGCGCACCGCCAGCCGGACGTCGAGCCCGGTGGACGCCGCTCCTGCGACCAGCTCGGCGACGTCGGCCAGCCCGGCGGCCGGCTCGACGCTCGTGGCGGCGTCACCGCGCAGCAGCCCCACGGTGCCGCCGAGGTCGTGCAGCACCTCCCGGCTCACCGTGCGGATGGTCTCCAGCGAGCGGCGGGTGACCTCGGGGTCGTCGTCCAGCGACTCGGCGGCCACCGCGGCGTGCAGGGTCACGATCGCGACGGCGTGGCCCAGCAGGTCGTGCACGTCGCGGGCGATCCGCACCCGCTCGTCGGCCACCCGGCGCTGGGCCTCGGCCTCCCGCTCCTGCGCGGCGAGCTGCAGCCGCTGGTCGAGCTCGGCCTGCCAGCCGCGGCGGGAGCGGACCGCGTCGCCGAGGGCGAGCACGGCGGCCAGCAGTGCCAGGGAGATGGCGCCGTCGTAGCCCAGCACCAGCCCGGCCTTCTCGTTCTGGTGGTCGCTCATCAGCCGGAACACCGTCGACAGGACCAGCCCGGTGCCGCCGATCCACGCGGCCAGCCGGACCCGCCCGGCCTGGGCGACGGTGAAGAACGCCGGTGCCAGCGGGAGCACCAGGCCCACCGCGGAGTAGCCGGTCCAGTAGTAGCCGTAGATGAGGGCGATGCACAGCAGCAGCACCGGCACCGGCGCCCGCCGCGCGAACAGCATCGGCAGACTGACGACGGCGACGAGGGCGAAGGCGAGCAGGTCGTTGGGGCGCGCCTCGGGTTCCAGGTGGCCGGCCAGCGCGGCCCAGGCCGGCAGCACCGAGGCGAGCACCAGCGCGACGTCGACACGCCCCGGGCGCCAGGTCATGCCGGGAGGCTAGGGGAGTTCCCGGGCCCTGTGCGTCCGCGCTGCGACGTATCCCGCGCCCCGCCGTACGTCCACGAGCGCAGCGCGGTCGAGTTCCCGGGCGGACGACGTCCGGCCGCGGCGTTCCTAGCGTTCGCCGCGTCCGTCCGGCCGTCGTCAGGAGATCGTCGTGCTCGAGTCCCTCGCCCGCTCCTGCGTCCGCTCGCGGCGCCTCGTCGTCGCACTGTGGCTGGTCTCCGTCGTCGCGCTGTCGGTGCTCGCCGGCGCGTTCGCCGGCCCGACCAGCGACGACTTCACCCTGCCCGGGTCGGAGAGCACCCGGGCTGCCGACCTGCTCGCCGACGCCGGCTTCGAGGCTCGCTCCGGCTACCAGGCCCAGGTGGTGCTGCACCGCCCCGACGGCGTCGACGACCCGGCGGTCCGGGCCGCCGCCGACGACCTGGCCGCCGACATCACCGACCAGGTGCCCGGCGCGGAGGTGGTGAGCCCGTTCGACCCGGCCGGGGCGCGGCAGGTGTCGCCCGACGGCACGATCGCCTACCTGCAGGTCGACCTGCCCCAGCGCACGGTGGAGGAGCTGGCCGAGGTCAGCGACACGATGGACGCCCTGCGCGCGGACGTCGACGTGCCCGGGCTGGACGTCGAGATCGGCGGGCTGGTGCTCGACGAGGACGCCGCCGGTGGGCCGCCCGCCGAGGTGATCGGCGTGATCGCCGCCGCGCTCATCCTGTTCGTCGCGTTCGGCTCGCTGCTCGCGATGGCGCTGCCGCTGGTGGTCGGCGTCCTCGGCGCGCTCTGCGGGGTCGCCGCCATCGAGCTGGCCGCCCACGTCATCGACGTGCCCAGCTTCGCCGGCGCCGCCGCCGGGATGATCGCGATCGGCGTGGGCATCGACTACTCGCTGCTGCTGGTGACCCGGTACCGCGAGGCGCTGCACGACGGGCTGCCGGTGGTCGACGCGGTGGTGCTGGCCCAGCGCACCGCCGGCCGGTCGGTGCTCTTCGCGGGCGTCACCGTCGTCATCGCCTCGCTCGGCCTGGTGTTCATGGGGCTCACGCTGATCACCGGCGTCGCGATCGGCATCGCCGCCGCGGTGCTGGTGACCATGCTGGCCGCGGTCACCCTGCTGCCGGCGCTGCTCGGCTTCGCCGGCCCGCGGCTGGCCAAGGTCCGCGGCCGCCGGGGCGGCACCGAGGGAACGGCGGCGGCCCGCTGGGCGCGGGCGGTGCAGCGGCGTCCGGTCGTCTGGGTGCTGGGCTCGCTGGCCGCGCTCGTGCTCCTCGCGCTCCCGGTCGCCGACCTGCGGCTGGGCTTCAGCGACGCCGGCACGCTGAGCACCGACAACACCGCCCGCCGCGCCTACGACCTGCTCGGCGAGGGGTTCGGCGCAGGCGTGAACGCCCCGATGGTGGTCGCCGTCTCCGCACCCGACGCGGAGCTGGTGGCGACCGACCTGGCCGACGCGGTCGGCGAGGACCGCGGCGTCGCCTCGGTCAGCCCACCGGTGGTCTCCGAGGACGGCGGGACGGCGCTGCTGCAGCTGCTGCCCTCGTCGGCACCCCGCGACGAGGCGACCACCGACCTGGTGCACCGGCTCCGCGACGACGTCGTCCCGGCGACGGCCGGCGACGCCGAGGTGGTGATCGGCGGCGCCCAGGCCGCGGCGGTCGACTTCGCCGACTACACCGGCGACCGGCTGCCGGTGTTCCTCGCCGTCGTGCTGGGGCTGTCGTTCGTGCTGCTGGTGCTGGTGTTCCGCGGCCTGCTGGTGGCGCTCAAGGCGGTGGTGGTGAACCTGCTGTCGCTGGGCGCGGCGTTCGGTGCGGTCGTCGCCGTGTTCCAGTGGGGCTGGGGCGCGGACCTGCTGGGCATCGAGGGCGAGGCGCCGGTGGAGGCCTGGGTGCCGATGATGCTGATCGCCATCGTGTTCGGGCTGTCGATGGACTACGAGGTCTTCCTGCTCTCCCGGATCCGCGAGGAGTACGACCGGACGGGCGACAACGCCGGTGCGGTGACCCTCGGCCTGGCCCGGACGGCGCGGGTGATCACCGCCGCCGCGGCGATCATGATCTGCGTCTTCGGCAGCTTCGTGTTCGGCTCGGCCCGCGAGCTGCAGCTGTTCGGGTTCGGCCTGGCGGTCGCGGTGCTGATCGACGCGACGCTCGTCCGGCTGGTGCTGGTGCCCGCAACGATGGAGCTGCTCGGGACGGCGAACTGGTGGCTGCCGCGCCGGCTGGACCGGGCGCTGCCGCACCTGACCGTGGAGATGCCGGTGGAGGACCGCGCCCGGGACGACGCCCTCGTCGGCTGACCGCCCCGCCGTCCCCTGCCGTGGTCAGCCGTCGACCGCGGTGGGGGACGGCGGTGCGCTGCCGCCCTGCGGTGCCTCGCTCATCAGCTGCACGACCCGCTCGCGGTCGGCGGCCGACGGCAGCCCCCAGCCCGGCTCGTAGCCGTAGACCTCGTGCAGCGGGCGCGACGCGGTGCGGCCGGTGAGGATCTCCACCGCCCCGCTGTCGATCAGCCCGGGGTGCTCCACCCCGCAGGCCTCGGCGACCTTGCGCAGGTCGCGGCGCAGCGTCTGCACGTAGGTGGCCGCCCGCACCGACTTCAGCGCCGGGTCCAGGCCGTGGGCGAGCCACGGGTTCTGGGTGGCGACGCCGGTGGGGCAGGTGTCGGCGTGGCACTTCTGCGCCTGGATGCAGCCGATGGCCAGCATCGCCTCGCGGGCGACGTTGACCAGGTCGCAGCCGAGGGCGAAGGCGACGATCGCGTTGTCGGGCAGGCCCAGCTTGCCGCCGCCGATGAAGGTGACCTGCTCGTGCAGCCCGGCCCGGGCGAAGGTGGAGTAGACCCGGGCGAAGCCGAGCTGGAAGGGCAGCGAGACCGAGTCGGTGAAGATCAGCGGCGCCGCGCCGGTGCCGCCCTCGCCGCCGTCGATGGTCACGAAGTCGACGCCCCGGCCGGTGGTGGCCATCAGCTCGGTGAGCTCGTGCCAGAACCCCATGTCGCCGACGGCGGACTTGATCCCCACCGGCAGCCCGGTCTCGGTGGCCAGCAGCTCGACCCAGTCCAGCAGGCTGTCGGGGTCGGAGAACTCCGCGTGCCGGGACGGGCTGATGCAGTCGACGCCCTCGGGCACCCCGCGGGCGGCGGCGATCTCGGCGGAGACCTTGGCCGCCGGCAGCACCCCGCCCAGGCCGGGCTTCGCGCCCTGGCTGAGCTTGACCTCCAGGGCGCGCACGGGTGCGGAGGCGACCAGGTCTTTCAGCCGGGCGAGGTCGAAGCGGCCGTGCTCGTCGCGGCAGCCGAAGTACGCCGTCCCGAGCTGGAAGACCAGTTCACCGCCGTGCCGGTGGTGCGCGGACAGACCGCCCTCGCCGGTGTTCTGCAGGCAGCCAGCCAGCGCGGCGCCGCGGTTCAGGGCCTCGATCGCGTTGCCGGACAGCGAGCCGAAGCTCATCGCCGAGATGTTGACCACCGACGGCGGGCGGAAGGCGGAGGTGCGGCCGCGGGCGGCGCCGAGCACCTTGGCGCTGGGCAGCGGTGTCTCGTGGCCGGCCTGCGCGGTGGTGGTCGGGACGGCGCGGCCGAAGGTGCGGTGGTTGATGACCGGGTAGCCGGCGGTGAACTCGAGGTCGTTGTCGGTGCCGAAGCCGAAGTAGTTGTTCTGCTTCTTCGCCGAGGCGTACACCCAGCGCCGCTGGTCGCGGGTGAACGGCCGCTCCTCGTTGTTGCCGGCCACCAGGTACTGCCGCAGCTCGGGGCCGACGGACTCCAGCAGGTAGCGGGCCCGGCCGACGACCGGGAAGTTGCGCAGCAGGGTGTGCTCGCGCTGCAGCAGGTCGCGGACGGCGACGCCGGCGAGCGCGGAGATCCCGGCTGCCGCGGCACGGGTGGCCCAGGTCATGGACCACCATGACACCGAGCGGGCCGATCCGGCGGGGATCGTGGCCTCGGTCGACTGCCGCTGGGATGCGGGCCGGTTCGGGCCGGAATTCACCCTCCCGAGCGGTGCAGGAACTCGGCACGGTGACGATCTCCTCGAGGTGATCATCTCCGCCGCGGGCCGTCGGCCGGCCTCTCGTTCCCTTCCGCGCCGCGTCCTGGCAGCTGCCACCACCGTCGGGGTGACCCTCGGCGTGGCCGCCTGCGGGGGAAGCGAGCCACAGGCCTCCGCCGCTGCCGGCGCCCCCACCGCAGCGGAGGTGGCCGACGAGACCACCCAGCCGGCGCCGGTGCCCCCGACGGTCGCCGCCGCATCGGTCGCGCCGACGCCGACCGACGAGAGCTCCGTCCGCCTCTTCGGTCAGGACGGCGTCGAGTCGGCGTACCGGGAGGTGGTCGAGCTGGCGACCGTGCTGGCCCTCGATCCCGAGTGGACCCTGCACGACGGCGACAACGAGGTCTCCGATCTCGACGCCGTGCTGGCCGGCCGGTACTACGAGGCGCAGGCGGGCTACATCCGCGACCGAGCCGAGGCGTGCGACGACGACGACGCGCAGGCGTGCTTCGACGTACTGGCGCAGGTCCTCTTTGACCTGACCGTGAGCGCGGAGGACCAGGGCGTGCTGGAGTACCGCCCGGACGGCGAGTTCGTGACCGCGCAGTCGCTCACCGACCCGACCGTGACCACGATCGACATCGAGGGCACCGACGGACTGCGGATCGCGTTCGCCCACACGGCGACGATGCGGATGATCAGCGGCGGCACACCGCTGACCGCGACGATGACCCGGCACCTCAGCTACGACCTCTGGCCGGCTCCGGCGGGCAACGCGCAGCCGTGGTGGATCGTCAACTGGTCGCTGGACTACGAGGGCGAGGTCATCGACGAGACCACCGGTGAGGCGCTCGCCTGACCGCGCTCCTACAGTCACCGGACCGGGAGACCGACGGGCTGATCGACGGGGGTGTCGTGCCGGCTGGGCGTGCGTGGACGGCCGGCGGTGCAGCCCTCATCGCGGCGGCGACGCTGGCCCTCACCGGGTGTGCGTCGTTCGGTGCCGCTGGGGACAGCGACACCCTCGAGGCGAGCGAGCAGGCCGCCGCCGATCTGCAGGACGAGCTGGCGGGTATGCCGGGCGTCACCACCGCCTTCGTCGGCTACCAGGACGACCTGACCGAGCAGGCGCACCTGCGGGTCAACGTCGAGGTGGCGGAGGCGGCGCAGGTCGAGACGACCTTCCCCGAGGTCGAGGAGGCAGCGTGGCTGTGCGAGGTGGACCCGCTGCTGACGATGAAGGTGACCGTCGTCCCGGTGTCGGGGTCGGGGACCAGCCAGGACTACGACCTGCAGGACCAGCAGACGGTCGACGACCTCACCGAGCGTTGGGGTGAGCGCCCGTGATCGGCGGCGCCGTCACCTGATCGGGTGAACCTGCCCCGTCGACGGTCACAGTTCGTCCACAGGGCCTCGGCGCGGAACGGGTCCGTCCCCTTACAGTCACTGGACTCAGACGACCAAGTGGCTGCTCAACGGGGGTGTCGTGCCGGCTGGGAACACTGCTGTGGACCTCGTCGACGGCGAGGTCCGCGAGCTGATCCGCCGCCGCGGGCTCGACCCGTTCACCGACCCGACGCCGGTGCGGGTGCTCGTGCGCGACGTGGTGGCCGACTACTCCGAGCGGTCGCTGTCCTCGGCGCTGCCGCCGATCGGTGACCCGGACGGCGTCGTCCGCGACGTGCTGGACCGGGTCGCCGGGTACGGGCCGTTGCAGCGCTGGCTGGACGACCCGGAGGTCGAGGAGATCTGGGTCAACGAGCCGGGCCGGGTCTTCGTCGCCCGCCGGGGTCGCAGCGAGCTGACCACGACGATCCTGGGCGCCGGGCAGCTGGCCGACCTGGTCGAGCGGATGCTGCGTTCGTCGGGTCGCCGCATCGACATGTCCACGCCCTTCGTCGACGCGATGCTGCCCGACGGGTCGCGGTTGCACGTCGTCATCCCGGACGTCACCCGGCGCCACATGGCGGTCAACATCCGCAAGTTCGTGCTCTCGGCGCACAGCCTGGACGAGCTGGTCGCGCTGGGCACCCTCACCTCACAGGTGGCCCGCTTCCTGGAGGCCTCGGTCGCGGCGGGGCTCAACATCCTGGTCTCCGGGGGCACGCAGGCCGGCAAGACGACGCTGCTCAACTGCCTGTGCTCGGCCATCCCGGCCCGCGAGCGCGTGGTCACCTGCGAGGAGGTCTTCGAGCTGCGGGTGCCGCTGCCCGACGTCGTGGCGATGCAGACCCGCCAGCCCAACCTCGAGGGCGCCGGGGAGATCCCGCTGCGCCGGCTGGTCAAGGAGGCGCTGCGGATGCGTCCTTCCCGGCTGGTCGTGGGCGAGGTGCGCCAGGAGGAGTGCCTCGACCTGCTGATCGCGCTGAACTCCGGCCTGCCCGGCATGTGCACCCTGCACGCCAACAGCGCCCGGGAGGCCGTGGTGAAGATGTGCACCCTGCCGCTGCTGGCCGGGGAGAACATCGGGCACGCGTTCGTCGTCCCCACCGTCGCGGCCAGCGTCGACCTGGTGGTGCACGTCGGCACCGACCCGAGCGGCCAGCGCCGGCTGCGCGAGGTGGTCGCCCTGCCGGGGCGCACCGAGGGCAGCGTCGTGGAGACCGCCGACGTCTTCACCACCCGGGACGGCCGGCTGGTGCGCGCCGACGGCTACCCGCCGCACGCCGACCGGTACGCCGCCCACGGGTTCGACCTCGCGGCGCTCCTGGGCGACCGGTCGTGACCTTCTCCGGCGGGGTGCTCGGTCTGGGGCTGGGCATCGGGCTGCTGCTCATCTGGCGCAGCGGCTCGCGGGCCCCGGCACGCCGGGCGGCCGGCGCTCGGCCGGGGCGCCGCCAGCAACTGCTCGCCGCGGCCGGGCTCACCGGGATCAACTCCGCCCAGCTGCTCGCCCTGCAGGTCGCCCTCGGGCTCGCCGCCACGGTGCTGGTGCTGCTGACCACGCAGACGGTGACCATCAGCCTGGTCTTCGGGGTGTTCGGCGCCGCGGTCCCGTACCTGCTGGTGCGCCGGCTGGCGGCCAAGCGCCGGGCCGACCTGCGCGAGGTGTGGCCGGAGGTGGTCGACAACCTCGCCTCCGCCATCCGCGCCGGGCTGTCGCTGCCCGAGGGGCTCTCCGCCCTGGCCGTCCGCGGGCCCGAGGTGCTGCGCCCGGCCTTCGCCCGCTTCGCCGCCGACCACCGCAGCAGCGGTCGGTTCAGCGACTCGCTCGACCGGCTCAAGGACGACCTCGCCGACCCGGTGGGCGACCGCATCGTGGAGACGCTGCGGGTGGCCCGCGAGGTCGGCGGGAGCGACCTCGGCCGGGTGCTCCGGACGCTGGCCGCCTTCCTCCGTGAGGACGCCCGCGCCCGGGCCGAGCTGGAGACCCGGCAGGGCTGGGTGGTCCAGGCCGCCCGGCTGGCCGTCGGCGCCCCGTGGGTCGTGCTGCTCCTGCTCGCCACCCAGCAGCAGACGCTCACCGCCTACGACAGCCCGGTCGGGACGGCGCTGCTCGTCGGTGGGGGCGCCGTCTGCGTCGTCGCCTACCGGCTGATGCTGCGGATCGGGCGGCTGCCCCAGGACGTCCGGGTGCTCCAGTGAGCGCCGGTGTGGTCGGGATGCTGCTCGGGCTGGGCGCGGCGGTCGGCGTGCTGCTCGTCGTCTCGTTCTCGCCGCCGGTCCGGCAGGTGCGGCTGGTCGACCGGCTCGCGCCCTACGTGCACGACAGCCCGGCACCGTCCCGGCTGCTCGGCACCGCGACCCAGCCCGGCCTGCTCAGCGCCGCCCGGCGGGTCTTCGGTCCGCTGCTGTCCGACGGCGCGCGGTACGTCGACCGGCTCCTGGGCGGCCGGGTCGCCGTCCGGCGGCGGCTGGACGCGCTGGGTACCGACACCACCGTCGAGGACTTCCGGGTCGAGCAGGTCGTGTGGGGCGGGCTCGGGCTGCTGGGCGCAGCGGTGCTCGCGACGGCCGGGGCGGCGATGGCCGGGTCGGTGAACCTGCTGTCGGTCGTCCTGCTGTGCGTGGCCGGGCTGGTCGGCGGTGTGCTCGGCCGGGACTGGTGGCTCACCCAGCAGGTGCAGCGCCGCGAGGAGCTGCTGCTGGCCGAGTTCCCGGTGATCGCCGAGCTGCTGGCGCTGGCGGTGACCGCCGGCGAGAGCCCGACCGCGGCGATCGCCCGGGTCACCCGGCTGTCCGGCGGTGAGCTGGCCCGCGAACTCGGCGCCACGCTGGCCCGCGCCCGGGCCGGGGTGCCCTTGGTCGAGGCGCTGCAGCAGCTGGCCGACCGGACGTCGCTGGACGCGCTGGCCCGGTTCGTCGACGGCCTGGTCGTCGCGATCGAGCGCGGGACGCCGCTGGCCGAGGTGCTGCGGGCCCAGGCCGCCGACGTCCGGGAGGCCGGCAAGCGCCGGTTGCTGGAGGCAGGCGGCCGCAAGGAGATCGCCATGATGGTGCCGGTCGTGTTCCTGGTGCTGCCGGTCACCGTCTTGTTCGCCCTGTTCCCGGGGCTGATCAGCATCGTCTCGCTGGCGCAGTGACGCCGGTGACCGACCGAGGAGGACGACAGATGCGCGCGTACGCGTTCCTGCTGGCAGCGCTCGCCGCGCTCGCCGCCCGGCTGCGGGAGGGCGACCCCGAGCAGGGTGACGTGCCCGGCTGGGTGATGATCACCGTGATGACGGCGGCCCTGGTGCTGGCCATCCTGGTGCCGTTCCGCGAGGCGATCGTGGAGGCGGTGTCGAACGCCCTGGACTCCGTCACGAGTGCGCCCTGAGCGGCTGACCTCCGCGGGCGACCGCGAGCGGGGCAGTGCGGTCGTCGACTTCGTGCTGGTCGGGGTGCTGGTGGTCGCGCTGCTGCTGGCGGTGCTGCAGGTGGCGGTCTACGTGCACGTGCGCAACGTGGTCGTGGCCAGCGCCCAGGAGGGGGCCCGGTACGCGGCCAACGCCGACGTGCCCGCGGAGGCCGGCGCCGCGCGGACGCTGGAGGTGGTCGGGCGGGCCACGTCGGCGGGGACGGCGGCGGGCCTGGACTGCACCTCGGAGCAGGAGACCGACGGCAGCGGGCTGACGCTGGTCGTCGTCCGGTGCACCGGCGCGGTGCCCAGCCTGTTCGCCGCGCTCGGAGCGCTGCTGCCGTTGGAGGCGACCGGTCGCGCGGTGGAGGAGGGGCCGTGAGGTGGCTGCGGGCCCGGCTGGCGGGCGAGCGCGGCTCGGCGATCGTCGAGTTCGTGTTCATCGCGCTGGTGGTGTTCCTGCCGCTGGTCTACGTGGTGGCCGGCTTCTCGGCGGTGCAGCGCGGGGTGTTCGCCGCGACCGAGGCCGCGCGGGAGGCCGGGCGGGCGATGGGCACCGCGCCGGACCCGGTGAGCGGGCAGGCACGGGCCGAGGCGGCGGTGGCGATCGCGGTGGAGGACCAGTCGGTGGAGGCGACCGACGTGGTGCTGGCGTACGCGCCGGCCGGTGCCGGCTGCGATGCGGCGGGGAGCTACTCCCCGAGCCTGGCGCCGGGGGAGGAGTTCACCGTGTGCGTGACGGTGACCGTGCGGGTCTCGCTGCTGCCGGACTTCATCGACGCCAACACCGCGACCGGGCAGTTCGTCGTCGAGCGCGACCGCTACGTCGACGGCTGACCGCCGCACCGGAAGGGCTGTACGGCGGGCATCCGCGGTGCCACGCTCCCTCCCGGGTCACCAGGGACGCCGCGCCGCCGGAGGTGCTGGATGGACGAGAGCCCGCGCACGCCGCCCGTCGGCCTGGGTGTCCTCCTGGTCCACGGGATGGGCAGCGCTGAGCCCGGCGACACCCTGCGCGGCGTCGGCGGGCCGCTGCTCGACGTCCTCGGGCGCCGGCCCGCCCGCGCGGCGGGAGTGCAGGTCGGCAACCCGACCGCGGTCGTGCTCGACGGGGACGACGAGCGGCCGGCCCACGTCGACTTCGACGTCTGGCCCGAGGGCAGGAACGACGCAGCCCGGACGTGGTGCATCGCCGAGTGCCACTGGGGCGGCACGTTCCGGCCCCCGGGCTACCGCGACGTCGTCACCTGGATCGTGCTGGTGCTGCCCTGGACCGTGATCGGCTACTTCCTGACCAAGTTCGAGCACTTCACCACCGCTCCCCGCGGGCCGGGCACCGGGGCCGCCGACCGGCTGCGCCGCGGCCGCGACGCGGTCCTCACCGTCGCGGCCCTGCTCGGCGCGTTGCTGCTCGGGCCGCTCGTGGCCGCCCTGCTCGCCCTGGTGCTGCTGCTGGCCGTACCGCTGTCCCGGATCCCGATCGCGGTCCTCCGGACACCCGCCCAGGCGGTGATCCGGGTGCTGTCGGCCTCCCTCGGCGACGTGTACATGCTTGCCTCGGAGTCGCTGGACCGCCGCGCGGTCGACCAGCGGCTCCAGCGCGACCTGGACTACCTGCTCGCCCGCTGCGAGCGGGTGGCGGTCGTCGCCCACTCGGCGGGCTCCTACCTGACCCACTGCCTGCTCAACCGGGCCGTCGACGCGCCCGACCCCGCCCGGGTCCCGCTGCTGGTCACCTACGGCCAGGCAGTCTGGCGGGTGCACGCGGTGCGCAAGCTGGAGGCGGGTGGTGGGCGCCGCACGATCGCGGTCGTGGCCAGCGCCGGGGCGCTCGCGAGCGGTGTGGCCGCCGTCTGGCTGGCCGTGACCGACCTGCCACCGGGATGGGTCGGCGCCGCCGCGGTGCTCTGCCTCGCGCTGTGCGGGTGCGCCTTCTGGCTGGTGAGCCGGGCGGCCGCAGCGGCGGCCACGACCGGGTTGGGCCTGGCAGCCCCTCGCCGCTGGCGCGACTACGTCGCCTCCACCGACCCGGTGCCCAACGGCCTGATGCCCGCGGACCTGGTCAACGAGGAGGGACGCTCCGAACCGCGCAGCTACGAGGGCGTGCGGGTCCACAACCAGCGGTCGGTGCTCAGCGACCACAACACCTACGCGGCCAACCAGGACGTCTTCCTCGACAGCGTCGCCCGCGACCTGCTGCGGGCGGCCGGTCACCCCGAGCCGGTCGGCGCGCAGGCCGAGGCGCAGGACGCCTGGGTGGCACGGCGCGGGCGGACCCGCTGGCTGAGCACCGCACGGGCGACCGTGCTGGCGTGCGGGGCGTGGCTGCTCACCGTGGCCGCGTGGTCCGACGGGTCGACC
Organism: Modestobacter versicolor; assembly: GCF_014195485.1. NCBI lineage: Bacteria > Bacillati > Actinomycetota > Actinomycetes > Geodermatophilales > Geodermatophilaceae > Modestobacter > Modestobacter versicolor. The sequence continues at coordinate 2,104,289 of NZ_JACIBU010000001.1, read as the reverse complement.
GCCGCCGACCGGTCGCGGGCGATGACCGTCGGGACCTGGCTGGTCAACCGGCTGCCGGCCAGCTGGACCAAGTCGCTGTTCGGGGTGTCGGCGTCCCCGACCGACACCAGCAGCCGGGCGAAGCTGGTGGGGCTGGCAGCCATCGCGCTCGCGCTGTTCCTGCTCTGGTCGGGGGCCCGGTCGCTCTGGCAGTCCTGGGACCGGCAGGCCTCGCGCCAGTACCTCGAGCACCGAGCGGGCGGCCCCGCCGCACCCCGGATCCGCTCCCGTGCCCGCTTCGTCGCCGCCTGGCTCGCCCTGCTCGTCGTCCTCAGCGGGGTCACCGTGCTGCTGCAGTACGTGGTGCCGTCGCGCGTCTCGACCGCGGCGTGGGAGTGGCAGCGCCTGGACGACGGGTGGTTCTGGGGCGTCTCGGGGGCAGTCGTCGTCGCCTGCGCGGTGGCGAGCGGCTACACGCTCTGGCCGGCCCGGACCCGGCAGGACCGGGAGGTCACCAGCAACTGGGACGCCGCCCGGTCGGCGTCCCCGACATCCGTCCCTTCCGCCGTCCCGACGGACCAGCACGACCCCGCACGCTGGGCGGCCCTGCTGAGCATCCCGGCTCCGTGGCGGGAGCAGCTGCCGCCCTTCCACGGGACGGCGACGCGCGTGCTGGCCGACGGCGACCGGGTCCTGCTGGAGAGCCGGTGGGAGCAGGCGCCCGCCGGGGAGGTGGACGGCGCGGGTCCGAGCGGCCAGGTGCTGCTGGTCGCCCAGGTGCTGGAGCGGGTGGACGGCGGGTTCGTGACGACCGGCCACTACGTCGATGCCCGACCGCAGGTCGCGCAGCCGGTGAGCGGCAGGGAACCGTCCGGGGCGACAGCCTCCTGACCTCGACGCCGGCCCGGTCGCGGCCCTAGCCTCGGGACGGGCCGTGACTGGCGCTGCAGGTGGGTCACCACCGGGGAGCGGCCCCGTGGACCGATACCCGTCGGCCGACGACTGCCGCGCGCCTGGGCTCCGACCGACCGGAGGAGCCCGCGCGTGGCCGCTGTCCGTGCCCCGTCCCCGGACGGCGTCTCCCGCCCGGTGTCGGCCGGCGTGGTCTCCGCGCTCGTCGGCTTCACCAGCGCGTTCGTCGTGGTGCTCAGCGGGCTGGCCGGTGTCGGGGCGAGCCCCGACCAGGCCGCGAGCGGGCTGCTCGCCGTCAGCGTCACGATGGGCCTGGCCTGCGTCCTGCTCGCCGTGTGGACCCGGATGCCGATCACCGCGGCCTGGTCGACGCCCGGTGCCGCGCTGCTGGCCTCGACGGGGGCGGTCGAGGGCGGGTGGCCCGCCGCGGTCGGCGCCTTCCTCGTCACCGGCGCGCTGGTCGTGCTCACCGGGCTGGTGCCCCAGCTCGGCGCGCTCATCACCCGGATCCCGGCGTCCGTCGCCCAGGCGATGCTCGCCGGGGTGCTCTTCCAGCTCTGCCTCGGGCCGGTCACCGGGCTGGCCGAGAACCCGCTGGCGGTGGCACCGGTCGTGGCCGTCTGGCTGCTGGCCCTCCGCCTGATGCCGCGCTGGGCAGCACCGCTGGCCTTCCTCGCCGCCGCCGTCGTCATCGGCGTCCACGTCGTGACGTCGGGCGCCACGATCGACCGAGCCGACCTCGTGCCGCGGGTCGAGCTGACCGCCCCGGTGTTCACCGTCGCGGCGGTGGTCGGCATCGCGCTGCCGCTGTACCTGGTGACCATGGCCGCGCAGAACGTGCCCGGCGTCGCCGTGATGAAGGGCCTCGGCTACGAGGTGCCCTGGCGGCGGTCGATGCTGGTCACCGGCGTCGGCACCGTGCTCGGCGCGCCGGCCGGCGGGCACGCGATCAACCTGGCCGCGATCAGCGCGGCGCTGGCGGCGGGCCCGGAGGCCGGCGAGGACCGCTCGCGGCGGTGGATCGCCAGCGTGACCGCCGGGAGCGTCCTCGTGCTGCTCGGCATCGCCTCCTCGGCGGTCGGGTCGCTCGTGCTGCTGGCCCCGGCCGGCGTCGTGGCGGCCGTCGCTGGGCTCGCCCTGCTCGGCACGCTCGCCGCCTCGCTGCAGGCAGCGCTCGCCCGGGACGACGAGCGCATCCCGGCCGTCGTCACCTTCGCCACCGCGGCGTCCGGCATCGCGGTCGCGGGGGTGAGCGCCGCGTTCTGGGCACTCGTCGCCGGGCTCGTCGCCCGGGCCGTCCTCAGGGCCGGACGGGAGACCGCCGTCCGACCTGCGCCCACCCGCGACACGCAGGGACAGCAGAAGGCACGCCCGGGAGACCTTCACAGGTGACCTCGAGAGGGCTTCACTCGTAGGACCGCGGCCGTGACCAGGCCGCTCGCACCCCACCGGGCGCGCCCCGGGGGAGGGGAAGCGCCATGTGGTCTCACCGTGCCGGACGCAGCAGCTCCCGGAGGACCATCGGGGTCCTCGCCGTCGCGGCGACGGCGGTGGTCGCCTCGGCGCCCGCCGCGACCGCGGACGAACGCGTACCGACCGCCGAGTACGTCGTCGCCTTCACCGGCAGCCCGGAAGCGGCAGCAGCCTCCGTGCAGGCCGCCGGCGGCACGGTCCAGGACGTGACCGAGCAGGTCGGCGTCGCGCTGGTGACCTCGGACAGCGCCTCCTTCCTGGCCGACGTCCGGGCACGCGACGGGGTCGCCGGTGCCGCACGCAACCACGCGGTCGGCACGAGCGACCCCGGCATGCCGCACCGCTACGCCGACGAGCGCCCCTCGGCGGCCGACCGCGCGGGCGGCGGCGGACGGGGCCACGGGGGCCACCCCTGGGGGCACGGCCCGGCCAGCGAGCCCCTGGCCGAGCTGCAGTGGAACATGGAGATGATCGGGGCCACGCCGGACGCAGCGCACCGCCGGGCCACCGGCAAGGGCGTCGACGTCGGGATCATGGACACCGGGATCGACGCCGGCCACCCGGACCTGGCGCGGAACGTCGACGCCGCCCGCTCGCGGAACTTCACCACCGACATCCCCGACATCGACGGCCCCTGCGAGGTGGCGCCGAGCTGCGTGGACCCGGCGGACGTGGACGACGAGGGGCACGGCACCCACGTCGCCGGGATCGTCGCCGCCGACGACAACGGCTTCGGCATCGGCGGGGTGGCCCCGGACGCCACGCTGGTCAACGTGCGGGCCGGCCAGGACTCCGGCTACTTCTTCCTCTACGAGACGGTCGCCGCGCTGGTGTACTCGGCCGAGATCCGGCTCGACGTCGTGAACATGAGCTTCTACACCGACCCCTGGCTCTACAACTGCACCTCTCGGGACGAGTACCTGGAGGGCACCGTCACCGACGACGAGCTCGCCGAGCAGCGGCTCGTGCGCGAGCTCCTGACCGGAGCGCTCGGCTACGCGAGCGCGCGCGGGGTCACGCTCGTCGGCTCGGCCGGCAACGAGAGCACCAACCTCGCCGCACCCACCCGCACCGACGAGACCAGCCCGGACTACCCGCCGGACGCCGCTCAGCCGCGGGTGGTCGCGAACACCTGCATGAACCTGCCCAGCGAGGGGCCGAACGTGATCTCGGTGTCCGCGGTCGGGCCGTCGACCACCAAGGCCGACTACTCCAACTACGGCCTGGGCGACGTCGAGATCGCCGCCCCCGGCGGCTGGTACCGCGACCTCGTCGGTACGCCGGCCTACATGACGGCGGGCAACCTGGTCCTGTCCTCCTACCCGCTGCGGGCGGCGATCGAGCAGGGCCTGGCCACGCCGGACGGGCAGCCGGTCGACGACATGTCGGTGCGGTACTGCGACGCGGCAGGGGTCTGCGGCTTCTACAGCTACCTGCAGGGGACGTCGATGGCCGCACCGCACGTGGCCGGTGTCGCAGCGCTGGTCATCGACGAGTTCGGCCGGCCCACCCGGCACGGCGGACGTGCCCTCGCCCCCGCGATCGTGGCGCAGGTGCTCGCCCGGACGGCGGAGGACCACCCCTGCCCGGCCGGTGGGGTCGAGGACTACACCGACGAGGAACGCGACCCCGCCGTCTTCAACGCCGTCTGCGAGGGCACGACCGACGTCAACGGCCTGTACGGCGAGGGGATCGTCGACGCCGCGGCCGCGGTGGGAGGTCGCTGACCGCGTCGACGGGGGCAGCTGCCTCCCTCGGCGGGGTGAGGATGGCGCGCAATCAGGTTGTGAGCAGTCCGTTCCGGACAGTGACGGCGAAGGACGTACGTCGTCACCCCACGGAGGCCCTCATGCGCACCACCCTCGTCCGCGTCACCCTGGCCGGCACCGCCCTCGCTCTCTCGCTCGGCCTGGCCGGCTGCTCGGGCGGCAGCGCCGCGCCGTCGGCGCAGGCCCAGCGCAACGACGCCGCGCAGCAGCTCGCCGAAGCCCGGCAGGCCACTCTCGTCCCGGTCGCCGCCCAGCTCGAGCTGCTGCAGCGGGCCGAGCAGCGCGCCGAGCTGGCCGGCACCCCGGTCGCCGACGTCGAGGCCGCCCTCGCCACCTACCGCGACCTCGCCGCCGCCATCGAGGCGGCCCCGACGGCCGGCGCCGTGCGCACCCTGGTCGACCGGTCCGGCGTCGACCTGGACGGCAGCCCGGTCACCGACCTCGGCTGACCCCGGTGGTGGGCTTTTCCCCACCCTGAAGACGCAGCTCAGCGCCCTGTCCGGGCGCCCGGCACCTCCCTAGCGTCGACCGGGACGGCGAGCCGCGCCGGCCGACAGGGGAGGACCCGCCATGACCGACTCCGCACACCCCGGCAGCGCCCTGGAGCTCGAGGGGGTGACCCGGGTCTACGGCTCCACCGGCACGGAGGTGCGCGCGCTCGACGGCGTCACCCTCCGGCTGCCGCCCGGCAGCTTCACCGCGGTGATGGGCCCGTCGGGCTCGGGGAAGTCGACGCTGCTCAACTGCGCCGCCGGCCTCGACCGCCCGACCGAGGGCTCGGTGACCGTGCAGGGCCGCTCGCTCGCCGGCCTGAGCGACGACCAGCTCACCCGCTTCCGCCGCGCGCACCTGGGCTTCGTCTTCCAGGCGTTCAACCTGCTGCCGTACCTGACCGCGTACCAGAACGTCGAGCTGCCGCTGCGGCTCGCCGGGCGTCGCGTCGACCGCCGCGCCGTCGTCGAGGCGCTGGCTGAGGTGTCGATCGACGGCCGCGCGCACCACCTGCCCGCCGAGCTGTCCGGCGGGCAGCAGCAGCGGGTCGCCGTCGCCCGGGCGATGGTCGCCCGCCCCGCCGTCCTCTTCGCCGACGAGCCCACCGGCGCCCTGGACTCCGTGGCCGCCCGCGCGGTGCTCGACCTGCTCCGGCAGGCGGCCGACCGGCGCGGCCAGACCATCGTGATGGTCACCCACGACCCGGTCGCCGCCGCCCGTGCCGACTCCGTCGTCTTCCTCGCCGACGGCCGGCTCGTCGGCACCATGGCCGCACCGACCGCCGACGCCGTCGCCGGGCAGCTGGCCCACCTCGGCGAGCTGACGGCGGTGTCCCGGTGACCGCGCTGGCCTGGCGGTCGCTGCGCACCCGGCCGGCCGCCTTCCTCGCCACCGCGCTCTCGGTGCTGCTCGGCACCGCGGTGCTGCTGGCCTTCCTCACCCTGCTGGAGACCGGCCTGGCCGACGACGTCTCCGCCATCGACCGGGAGACGCTGGTGACCATGGCCGGCGTCGTCGGCGGCTGGGCCGTGGTGATCGTCGTCTTCTCCGTCGCCTCGATGCTCGGCCTGGGCGTGCGCCGGCGGGCCGAGGAGTTCGCGCTGCTCCGCACGCTGGGCAGCACCCGCGCGCAGGTGCGCCGGCTGGTGCTCGGCGAGGCGGTCGCGCTGGCCGTGCTGGCCACCGCCGCCGGCGTCGTGCCCGGCTGGCTGCTCGGCCGCGGCGTGCTGGCGCTGGTCCGCGAGGCCGGGATGGTCGCCCCGGACGTCGGCCACCGGATCGGCGCGCTGTCGCTGGGCTCGGCGCTGGGCGCGATGCTGCTGTCCGCCGTGCTCGCCGGGCTGCTCGCCGCCCGGGCCGCCACCCGCGGCTCCGCCCAGGACGGGCTCACCGCCAGCCGGGGCAGGCGCGGTCGGATGGGCCGGTGGCGGATCGCCGGCGGGCTGGTGCTGCTCGCCGCCGGCGCGAACTACTCGGTGCTGGCGCTGGTCGTCGCCGACCCGGACCAGCCCTACGAGGTGATGAGCATGGCCGGCCCCGCGTCGGTGTTCTGGTCGGTCGGGCTCGCGGTGTTCGCCCCGGTGCTGCTGCGGGTGACCGCCGCCGTGGTCGCGCCGGTGGCCCGCCGCCTCTCCTCCGGCGCCCCGGTGCACCTGGCGCTGGCGCACGCCCGGCGGCGGTCGCACGACCTCGGCGGGGTGCTGTCGCCGGTGCTCGTCCTGGTCGGGGCGGGCACCGGGACGCTCTACCTGATGCAGATCGAGAACCTGACCGCCACCCGCCCGGACGACGTCGAGGCCGACGCCATCGAGCTGCTCAACTACCTGGTCGTCGGCATGATCACCGTCTTCGCCGCGATCATGGTGGTCAACGGCACGGTCGCCGCGATCGCCGACCGGCGCCGCGAGTTCGCCCAGCAGCGGCTGGCCGGCGCGACCCGGTCCGAGCTCACCGCGACCGTGTCCATCGAGGCGCTGGTGCTCCTGGTCGCGGCGCTGGTGTTCGGCGGGCTCGCCTCGCTCGGCACGGTGGTGCCGTTCAGCGTCGCCAAGACGGACGGCTGGCTGTCCGGCTCCGGCCCGGGCTGGTTCCTCGGGGTCGCGGCGGTGGCGCTGGTGGTCACGGTGGGGACGGCGGCGCTCGGCACCCGCCGCGCCACCGCGGGCCCGGCGCTGCGTCCGCAGCTGGGGTGAACCCGCAGGCCCAGGCCCTCCCGCAGCCGCCCCGGCGGTGGGAGGGTCTGACCGTGAGCGCGGTGCCCTTCCCCGGCGTGCTGCCGGTGGACCGTGCCGGGTTCCGCCGGCGGCTCGCGCTGACCGCCACCGCGCTGGCCTCGGGGCTGGCCGCCGTCGTCTCGCTGGTCTGCTTCGTCGTGCTCACCGTGGCGCTCGCGCTGCTGCCGGTGGTGGCCGGGGGAGTGGCGCTGCTCGGGCTGGTGCCGCTGGCCGCGCGGCTGACCGGGCTGCACCGGCGGCTCACCGGCCGGCTGCTGCAGGCCGACCTCACCGCCAGCTACGACCGGGCGCGGGAGGCCGACCCGGTGCGGCGGCTGGGCCGGTGGGCGCGGGACAACACCCGCTGGCGCGACTTCTCCTACCTGGCCTTCGACGGCACCGGTGGGCTGGTGATGTCCGGGATCGTCGTCGTGCTGGCCGGGGCGCCGTTCTTCTACCTGACCGCACCGCTGACCCTGGGCGACCCCATCTGGTGGTGGCTGCTGCCGGTGGCCGGGCTCGCCGCCGGGCTGTGGTGGCTGCTCACCCCGATCCTGCTGCGCGCCCGGTTCACCGCGGGTGCGGCTGTCCTGGGCTGGTCACCGGTCGCGGCGCTGGAGCAGGAGGTCAGCCGGGTGGCCGCCTCGCGGGCCGAGACGGTCGACTCCGCGGCCGCCGAGCTGCGCCGGATCGAGCGCGACCTGCACGACGGTGTCCAGGCCCGGATCGCCTCGCTCGGCATGAACCTCGGGCTGGCCGAGGTGCTGATGCGCGAGGACCCGGCCGCCGCCGAGGAGCTGGTCACCGAGGCCCGCCGGGCGACCACGTCGGTGCTCGAGGACCTGCGCACCGTCGTCCGCGGGATGCACCCGCCGGTGCTCGCCGACCGCGGGCTGGACGGCGCGGTGCAGGCGCTCGCCCTGGACGTCGCCGTGCCGGTCACCGTCGCCACCGCGCTGCCCGGCCGGGCACCCGCGCCGGTGGAGAGCGCGGTCTACTTCGCCGTCGCCGAGGCGCTGGCCAACGTGGTCAAGCACAGCGGCGCCACCCGCGCCTGGGTGCAGCTGGCCCACCGCGACGGCGTGCTCACCGCGCTCGTCGGGGACGACGGGCAGGGCGGCGCCGACCCCGGCCGCGGCACCGGGCTGGCCGGCATCACCCGCCGGCTCGGTGCCTTCGACGGCACCCTGCAGCTCGTCAGCCCGGCCGGTGGGCCGACGACCCTGCGGATGGAGGTGCCGTGCGCGTTGTCGTCGTCGAGGACTCCGCCCTCCTCCGGGACGGCCTGACCCGGATCCTCGAGGCCCACGGCTGCACGGTCGTCGCCGCGCTGGACGACGCGGTGCGGTTCGGGGAGACCGTCGAGCAGCACCAGCCGGACATCGTCGTGCTCGACGTCCGGCTGCCCCCGACGCACACCACCGAGGGGCTGGTCGCCGCCGTCGAGCTGCGGCGGCAGCGCCCGGCGTTCCCGGTGCTCGTGCTCAGCCAGTACGTCGAGCAGCTGTACGCCCGCGAGCTCATGCAGTCCGGGGAGGGCGCGGTCGGCTACCTGCTCAAGGACCGGGTCGCCGACGTCCGCTCGTTCCTCGACGCCGTCCGGCAGGTGGCCGCCGGCGGCACCGTGCTCGACCCGCAGGTCGTCTCCGCCGTGCTCGCCTCCACCTCCCGGCGGGCCGCCACCGACGTGCTCACCCCGCGGGAGAAGGAGGTGCTGCAGCTGATGGCGGAGGGGCGGTCCAACGCCGGCATCGCCGCCGCGCTGGTGGTCACCGAGAAGGCGGTCGGGAAGCACATCAACAACATCTTCAGCAAGCTCGGGCTGCCGATGGACGCCGTCGACAACCGACGGGTGCTCGCCGTCCTGAGGTGGTTGCAGAGCCGCGACTGAACGGCCCGCGGCGGGGCCGATCGCGAGTAGCGTCCGCCCCGGAGCCGAGCACGGGCCCTGGTCCCGGCCGCCTCCGCAGGAGGCACGCGATGAGCACTCCGACCCACGACACCGACCGCGCACGCACCACCGCGGTCGTCCCGGCCCCGCGGAAGGCGGCCGACCCACCGGTCGACGACGCCAGCCACCGCTCGGGCAACCGGCAGACCTCGGAGAGCGAGCCGCTGGGCATGTTCGGCCGGCACGCCTGGCTGATCCCGGCCCTGGGCGTGGCCAGCACGATCGCCGTCTTCGTCTCGATGATCCTGCTGACCTGGATCGCAGGCGGCGGGACGCCGTTCGACTGAGCGGCACGAGATCGTGATGCGCCGGGAACAGCCGGCTCCTAGCGTCGGCGCATGAGACTGCCCCGGGTCGCGACCGCGGTCGCGCTGGCGTTGACCATCCCGCTGCTGGCCACCACCACGGCGTCCGCCGCACCCGGCGCCGCGGGCGGCGGCGACCCGTACTTCCCGCTGGCCGGCAACGGCGGCTACGACGTGCAGCACTACGACCTGGGCCTGAAGTACGACCCGGCCACCGGGCGGCTCGACGGCACCGCGGTGATCTCGCTGACCGCGACGACCACCCTGACCACCCTCAACCTGGACCTGCGCGGGCTCACCGCGAAGTACGTGCTGGTCGGCACCACGCCGGCGAGGTTCTCCCAGCAGGGCGTCGACCCGGTGACCGGCCGCGGCGGCGAGCTCGTCGTCCGGCCCGCGAAGGCGCTCGCGCCGGGCAAGAAGTACCGGGTCACCGTCGTCTACACCGGGGTGCCCGGGCAGCCGACCGACATCGAGGGCGCGCCCTACGGGTTCGTCAGCTTCCCCGACGGGGCGCTGGTCGCCAACGAGCCCGAGGGCGCCTCCACCTGGTACCCGGTCAACGACGTCCCGACCGACAAGGCCACCTACGACTTCGCGATCGTGGTGCCGGAGGGCAAGACCGCGATCGCCAACGGCGAGCTGCTCGGCACGCCGTTCACCCGGTACGGCTGGACCACCTTCGTCTGGCGCGCGAAGGACCCGATGGCCAGCTACCTGACCACGGCGTCGATCGGCGACTACGTGGCCAGCACCCAGACCGGCCCGCGGGGGCTGCCGATCCTGAACTTCGTCGAGACCGGGCTGACCCCCGATCGGCTGGCCACCACCCAGGCCAGCCTGGCGCTGCAGCCGGAGATGATCGCGTTCTTCGAGGGCGTCTACGGCCCGTACCCGTTCACCTCCTTCGGCGCGATCGTCGACGACGACAGCGTCGGCTACGCGCTGGAGACCCAGACCCGGCCGGTCTACTCGCAGGTCGCGTCGGAGAGCACGGTGGCGCACGAGCTGGCCCACCAGTGGGTCGGCAACAGCGTCACGCCCGAGCAGTGGCGCGACATCTGGCTGAACGAGGGCTTCGCCACCTACTCGCAGTGGCTGTGGTCGGAGTCCCGCGGCCAGGGCACGGTGCAGGAGCAGTTCGACGCCGTCCACGCGATCCCGGCGGACGACGAGTTCTGGGCCACCCCGCCCGGCGACCCGGGCGCGGAGACGCTCTTCGCCGACGCCACCTACGACCGCGGCGCAGCGGCCCTGCAGGCGCTGCGGGTGGAGATCGGTGACGCCGACTTCTTCGCCCTCCTCGAGGCCTGGGCGACGACGAACCGCAACGGCAACGTCACCACCGCCGACCTGGTCGCCCTCGCCGAGCAGGTCAGCGGGCAGCAGCTGGACGACTTCTTCCAGGTCTGGATCTACACCCCGGAGAAGCCGACCAGCTGGTGACCCGGGGGAGGTCAGGCGGGGCGGCTCACTGCACGGTGTCGCGGTTCTGGGCGTGCTCGCTGAGCTGCGGGAACTCCAGCACCTCGACCCGGCCGGCGTGCACCGCGGCGGTGGTGCGCGCCCAGCACAGCCGGCACAGGTGGTGCGGGGCGGGCGGCAGCAGCGGGCGGCCGCCCAGCTCGCGCACCTCCACCCAGCCGACGGCGGACCCGGCGTCGGACACCTCGGCGCACTCGTCGCAGCGGTAGAGCTCGCTCATCGCCCATGCCTCCCGGTCGAGGAACGTCGTCGGTCCCCAGGAGCACCAGGGTGCTCCTCCGGCGGCGTCCCCGCAGCGGGTCAGGCCAGCTCGAGCAGGTCCCGCAGCTCGGCCTCGAAGTACTCGCCGTCCAGCTCCTCGACCTCGTGCAGCTCCAGCTGGGCGAGCAGGGCGAAGGCGTCGTCGATGTCCATGACCCGAGCCTCGGGCGGCTCCCGCACGCCCGGCTCCAGCTACCCGCAAGGGATCCGCAAGGTCTAGGCGCCGCGGTCGACCTCGGCGCGCACGACCCCCAGCAGGGCGGTCTGCAGCGTGGTGTCGGAGTGCTCGCCGCGCTCCAGCGCCTCCTGCGCGGGGCCGGGCAGCCGGCTCACCTCGATGTCGTCCAGCCAGACGGTGTCGCCACCGACCTGCCGGCCCAGCCGCAGCGCACCACCCTCGCGCTGCACCAGGTACTGCTCGCCACCGAGCTCGATCGTCGTCGATTCGCCCATGACCGGCCCCTACCCGCGGTCGCTCCCGGTCAACACCCGCGCGCCGGTGGTCGCGACTCCTCACTCTTTCCGGGCGAACCGCCGCAGCGGGTGTGTAGCTCCGGCCGCCGGTGCCGATGGTCACCGGGCAGGGACGTCGAACAGCCGGCGTCCCGACGAGAACAGACGGGAGGGCCCGCGTGCCGAGCTCGACGCCCACGCCGCAGCTGCCCCTCGACGTCAGCCACCGGGACGGCGCCGGTGCCTCGCACGCCGACCTCGTCGCGGGCGTGCTCGACGCGCTCCCCTCGCCGACCGTGCTGATCGACGCCGACGGCACGATGCTGCTGGTCAACTCCGCCTGGACCGCCTCCGGTGACCTGCTGGACGACGACCGGCTCCGGGTCGGCGTGGGCGGCAACTACTTCGCGGTGATGCTCAGCCTGTCCGAGGACCCGGTGAACCACGGGCGGATCGCCGCGCTGCGCGAGCTCGCCGCCGGCCACCGCCGGTCGGTGTCCGCGGACTACGCGCTGTCCACCGTCGTCGGCCTGCGCTGGTTCCACCTGCAGGCCTCCCGCGCCGACCAGTCCGGCCGGGTCGTCGTCACCCACACCGACGTCACCTCCCGGGTCGAGGCCGAGCAGGCGTCGGCCTGGCAGGCCCGGCACGACCACCTCACCGACCTCCCCAACAGGGCACACCTGCACGACCTGATCACCACCGAGCTGCGGCGCCCCGACCGGGGCGCGGTGGCCGTGCTGTTCCTGGACGTCGACGGCTTCAAGGACGTCAACGACACCCTCGGCCACGAGGTCGGCGACCACCTGCTGCGCGAGCTGGCGCACCGGCTGTCGGCGCGCACCCGCAGCGAGGACACCGTCGGCCGGCTGGGCGGCGACGAGTTCGTCGTGCTCTGCCGGGACTGCGACGTCGACGGCGCCCTCGCCCTTGCCGAGCGCTTCCAGAGCACCTTCGACGAGCCGTTCCAGCTCGGCGAGCGCAGCACCCGGCTGACCGTGAGCATCGGCGTGGCCACCGCCGCCCGGGACTCCGCCGTCCGCTCGACCGACCTGGTGCGCGACGCCGACCTGGCGATGTACGCCGCCAAGGGCGCCGGCCGGAACCGCGTCCGGGTCTTCAGCCCCGACCTGCGGTCGGCCGTCGAGCAGAAGGTGCTGGTCGCCGCCGAGCTGCAGGAGGCCATCGACGACGGCCAGCTGGTGCTGCACTACCAGCCGGTGCTGCACCTCCCCACCGGTGACGTCACCGGCGTCGAGGCGCTGGTGCGCTGGCAGCACCCCCAGCGCGGGCTCCTCGCGCCGTGCGACTTCATCCCGCTCGCCGAGCAGAACGGCATGGTCGTGCCGCTCACCCGGTGGGTGCTCGGCGAGGCCGCCCGGCAGACCGCCGAGTGGGAGCGGGCCGGGATGCCGCTGGTCACCGGGGTCAACATCAGCGCCGCCCACTTCGGCACCGGGTCGCTGGTCGCCGACGTGCACGACGCGCTGGAGGCGGCCGACCTCGCCCCGGAGCGGCTCGTGCTGGAGCTGACCGAGACCAGCGTCGCGGAGGACCCGCTGCGGGCCGCCGCGCAGTTCGCCCAGCTGCGGATCGCCGGCGTCGAGGTGGCCATCGACGACTTCGGCAGCGGCTTCTCCTCGCTCAGCCAGCTGGTCTCCATCCCGGCGGGGGTGCTCAAGCTCGACCGCAGCCTCATCGCCGGCACCGAGACCCGCCGCAGCGAGTCCGCCGCTGCCATCGCCGCGGTCGTGGGCCTGGCCAAGGCGTGCGGGATGCGCAGCCTGGTGGAGGGCGTGGAGACCGCCGACCAGCTCGCGCTCGTGCGCGAGCTGGGCTGCACCCTGGCCCAGGGCTACTTCATCGCCCGGCCGATGCCGGCGGCCCAGCTGCCGCAGTGGCTGGCCGAGCACGGCGGGGTGCGCCACTCGGTGGGGTCCGCGCGGCTGCGGAGCGCCTGACCGCCCGGTTTGCCCCGGGCGGCCCGGGCGACGAGGGTTGCTCGACGTGCGTTCCCCGAGCTCCCGGCTGACGGCCGCCCTGCCCGCGGCCCTGGCGGCCCTCCTGCTGCTGACCGGTTGCGGCGGGGGCTCGGCCGCGTCCGAGGCCGACGCGAGCGCGAGCCCGACGTCGTCGACCCGGTCCAGCTCCGCGGCGCCCTCGACGACGGCTCCGCCGACCCCGACCCAGCAGGAGCTGCCCGGCGGCGGCACCCGGGTCTTCCCCGAGCACCGGCTGGTCGGGTTCTCCGGCGGGCCCGGCTCACCCGCCCTCGGGCCGATGACCGGTGACCTGGCCGCCGCCACCGAGCGGCTGCGCCAGCAGGCCGCGCCCTACGGCGCCGACCGGACGGTGCTGCCGGTCATCGAGCTGATCGCCACCACGGCGCACCCGTTCCCGACGCCGACCGGCCTGTACGCGACCGCCGCCGACGACGCCGTCGTCCAGCAGTACCTGGACGCCGCCCGGGCCGCCGGCGGCATCCTGCTGCTGGGCATCCAGCCCGGCACCGGCGACTTCCTGCCCGCCGTTCAGCAGTACGAGCGGTGGCTGACCGAGCCCGACGTCGGGGTGGCGCTGGACCCGGAGTGGGCGGTCGACCCCGGCGAGGTGCCCGGCGACGTGTTCGGGTCGACCACCGGCGCCGAGCTGAACAGCGTCTCGGCCTACCTCGACGGGCTGGTCACCACCCACCGGCTGCCGCAGAAGGTGATGCTCTACCACCAGCTGCACGCGCAGATCGTGACCGGCCAGGAGGTCATGGTCGACCGGCCGGGCATCGCCGTGGTCAAGAGCGTCGACGGCATCGGGGCGGCCGCGGACAAGGTGGGCACCTACCAGCGGGTGATGGCCGGGACCCCGCCGTTCGTGCACGCCGGCTTCAAGCTCTTCTACGAGGAGGACACCCGCTCGGGCCCGCTGATGGAGCCCGCCGAGGTGCTCGCCCTGCTGCCGCAGCCGGAGTACGTGCTCTACGAGTGAGCGGTCAGCCCGGCTCGCCGCGGAGCTTGCGCCGGGCCACGACCACCAGGTCGACCAGGGCGACCACCGCCAGCACGGCCAGCACGACCGGGAAGACCCGCGGGACGTCGTCGTCGTAGGCCACGACGGCGAGCACGGTGCACAGCACCAGCCCGAAGGCGGCCAGCACCAGCCGCAGGGTCAGCGCGCTGCGGGCGGCGCCGGCGCCCCCCTCCGGCGCCGTGGGCTGGGACGCCGGGATGCCGCGCGGGAAGTCGTCGCGCTCGTACTCGGTCAGGTCGTCGGGCCTGCGTCGGTCGTCCGGCGGTGACGTGCTCATGCCGCCGGAGGTACCCGTGGGTGGAGCGCACTACCCTGGACAGCCGTGGCTGCTGACTTCTCCGTCGTCCTGGACGAACTCGACACGACCTTGAAGTCCATCGAGGCCGTGATGCGGGTCGACGACCTGCGTCGCGAGGTCGCCGAACTCGAGCAGAAGGCCGCCGCGCCGGACCTCTGGAACGACGTCGAGGCCGCCCAGGCGCTCACCTCCCGGCTCTCCTACCTGCAGGGCGACCTGCGCCGCGTCGAGGAGCTGCGCAGCCGGCTCGACGACGTCGGGCTGCTGCACGAGATGGCCGCCGAGGAGGGCGACGAGGCCACCACCGCCGAGACCGAGCGCGAGCTGGCCAGCATCCGCACGGTCCTCGACGAGCTCGAGGTGCGCACCTTGCTCTCCGGCGAGTACGACTCCCGCGAGGCGCTGGTGACCATCCGCTCCGAGGCCGGGGGCGTGGACGCCGCCGACTTCGCCGAGATGCTGATGCGGATGTACCTGCGCTGGGCCGAGCGGCACAAGTACCCGACCGAGGTCTACGACGTCTCCTACGCCGAGGAGGCCGGGATCAAGTCGGCCACCTTCGCGGTCAAGCAGCCCTACGCCTACGGCACCCTCTCGGTCGAGCAGGGCACCCACCGGCTGGTGCGGATCTCGCCGTTCGACAACCAGGGCCGCCGGCAGACGTCGTTCGCCGGCGTCGAGGTGCTGCCGGTCGTCGAGCAGACCGACCACGTCGACATCCCGGAGAACGAGATCCGGGTCGACGTCTTCCGCTCCTCGGGACCCGGCGGGCAGAGCGTCAACACCACCGACTCCGCCGTCCGGATGACCCACATCCCCACCGGCATCGTCGTCTCCTGCCAGAACGAGAAGTCGCAGATCCAGAACCGCGCCGCCGCGCTGCGGGTGCTGCAGGCCCGGCTCCTCGTCGTCCGGCAGGCCGAGCAGCGCGCCGAGATGGACGCGCTCAAGGGGGAGGGGAGCAGCTGGGGCAACCAGATGCGCTCCTACGTGCTGCACCCGTACCAGATGGTCAAGGACCTGCGCACCGAGCTGGAGTCGGGCAACCCCTCCAGCGTGCTGGACGGCGACATCGACGGCTTCATCGAGGCGGGCATCCGTTGGCGCCGGCAGCAGGAGCACGTCGAGTCCAACTAGGGGAGACACCCGCCACAGCGGCGGGGGCCGCCCACGCTCGGTGACCGGGGTCCACTGGGTCCGCCGGGGATCGTCACGCTGCGCGCACAGACTTCTGGGGCGCGCCGGGCAGACGGACCATGATGAGGCCCGGGGCAGGTACCGTCGTCCCTCGTGATCGAATTGCAACACGTCACCAAGATCTATCCGACCAGCCCTCGGCCGGCCCTGGATGACGTCTCGATGCAGATCGACAAGGGGGAGTTCGTCTTCCTCATCGGCTCCTCCGGGTCGGGCAAGTCGACGTTCCTCCGGCTGCTCCTCAAGGAGGACAGCCCGACCAAGGGCGTCATCAAGGTCAACGACAAGAACCTGAACACCATGAGCAAGTGGCAGGTGCCCAAGCTCCGCCGCACCATGGGCTGCGTCTTCCAGGACTTCCGGCTGCTGCGCAACAAGACGGTGGCCGAGAACGTCGCGTTCGCCCTCGAGGTGATCAACAAGCCGCAGCGGACCATCAAGCGCGTCGTCCCCGAGGTGCTGGAGATGGTCGGCCTCGACGGCAAGGAGAACCGCCTGCCCGGCGAGCTCTCCGGTGGCGAGCAGCAGCGCGTGGCGATCGCCCGCGCGTTCGTCAACCGCCCGCTGGTGCTGCTCGCCGACGAGCCGACCGGCAACCTGGACCCGGAGACGAGCCAGGACATCATGCTGCTGCTGGAGCGGATCAACCGCACCGGCACGACCGTGGTCATGGCCACGCACGACTACCACATCGTCGACTCGATGCGGCGGCGCGTGATCGAGCTGAACGACGGCATCCTCAGCCGCGACCAGAGCCGTGGTGTCTACGGGCTCGGCCGCTGAGATGGGCCGCCCGCTGAACCACACGACAGGGAACTGATGCGCGTCAACTTCGTCCTCTCCGAGGTGGCCGCCGGGCTGCGTCGGAACCTGACCATGACGGTCGCGATGATCCTGACCACCGGGATCTCGCTGGGCCTCATGGGCACCGGTCTGCTGATCGCCAACATGATCGGCGACATGCGGGAGATCTACTACGACAAGATCCAGGTCTCGATCTACCTCGCCGACGACGTCACCGACCAGCAGCGCGACGCCATCGCCGCGCAGCTGGACGCCTCGTCGGAGGTCAAGGACTACATCTACGAGTCCAAGGCCGACGCCTACGCCCGCTTCACCCAGCAGTTCCAGGAACAGCCCGCGCTGATCGCCAACACCCCCGAGGACGCGCTCCCGGAGAGCTTCCGGGTCGAGCTGGTGAACGCCCAGCGGTACGAGGTGATCGCCGAGCAGTTCCCGAACGGGCAGAACGGCGTGGACGAGGTCCGCGACGAGGGCGACTTCCTGGACCGCCTGTTCAGCCTGCTGAACGGAGCTCGCAACGGGACGATCGCGGTGGCCATCGTGCAAGCCCTGGCCGCGTTGCTGCTGATCTCCAACACGATCCAGCTCGCGGCCTTCAACCGGCGCAACGAGACCAACATCATGCGGCTGGTCGGCGCCTCGCGCTGGTACACCCAGCTGCCGTTCATCCTCGAGGCGGCGCTCGCCGGCCTGATCGGTGCGCTGCTGGCCATCGGCGGGCTGGTGCTCACCAAGGTGCTGTTCGTCGACAAGACCCTGGCCGGGCCGATCAAGTCCGGCATCATCCCGCCGGTCGACTGGTCGGCGATCGCGGCGATCAGCCCGGTCATCGCCGCGGCCGGGGTGGGGCTGGCCGCCGTCGCGGCCTACGTGACGCTGCGGCTGTACGTCCGCCTGTAGCTCACCGCTCGAGCCCGCGCCCTCCTGCGACGATCATGGAGCTGCGGCGACGGCACGCCGACGGAGGTCCGTGTGCCGCTGCCGCAGCTCCATGATCGTTTCTGGGAGGCCGTCGCTGGCGGGCGCCCGGTAACCTGGGGGCATGCCGCGGGAACAGGGGCGCAAGTTCATCGCCCAGAACAAGAAGGCGCGGCACGACTACTCGATCCTCGACACCTACGAGGTGGGCCTGGTGCTCACCGGCACCGAGGTGAAGAGCCTGCGGGCCGGGCGTGCCTCGCTCGTCGACGGGTTCGCCACCGTGGACGACGGCGAGGTCTGGCTGCAGCACGTGCACATCCCGGAGTACACCGAGGGCACGTGGAACAACCACACCCCCCGGCGCAAGCGGAAGATCCTCATGCACCGCGCCGAGATCGAGAAGCTGATCGGGAAGACCAAGGAGGGCGGGCTCACGCTCGTCCCGCTGGACCTGTACTTCAAGGACGGCAAGGTCAAGGCCACGCTCGCCCTCGCCAAGGGCAAGAAGACCTACGACAAGCGGCAGGACCTCGCCGAGCGCGACTCGCGCCGGGAGATGGAACGCGCCTTCGGCCGCTACGTGAAGGGCCGCCGGTGAGGGGCATCGCCTACGACCGGTTCGGTGACGAGTCGGTCCTGCAGCTGCGCGACGACCTGCCCGAGCCGCCCGTCGGACCCGACGCCGTGCTGGTGCGGGTGCGCGCCGCCGGGGTCAACCCGGTCGACATGGGCATCCGCGAGGGTCACCTGGCCGGGGCCTTCCCGCACCACTTCCCGATCGTGCCGGGCTGGGACCTCGCCGGCGTCGTCGAGCAGGTCGGCCCCGCGGTGGTCGACTTCGCCCCCGGTGACGAGGTGTTCGGCTACCTGCGCCGCGACGAGGTGCAGTGGGGGACGGCGGCCGAGCTCGTGCCGGCACCGCAGCGCTGCATCGCGCACAAGCCCGAGTCGCTGGGCTTCACCGAGGCCGCCGCGCTGCCGCTGGCCGGGCTGACCGCCTACCAGGCGCTCACCGAGGCGCTCGACGTCGGCGAGGGCGACCGGGTGCTGGTGCACCGGGCCGCGGGTGGGGTCGGCTTCTTCGCCGTCCAGATCGCCGCCGCGCTCGGCGCCCACGTCATCGGCACGGCGAGCCCGCGCAACCACGGTTTCCTGCGGGACGCCGGGGCGGCCGAGGTGCTCGACTACAGCGCCGGCCCGATCAGCGAGCAGCTGTCGGACAAGGTCGACGCGGTGCTCGACCTGATCGGCGGCCCCGCGCTCGGCGACGCCCCCGACCAGGTGCGCGACCCGGCGCGGATCGCCAGCGTCGTCGACCCGGTGGTGCGCGACCTGGGCGGGCGGTACGTGTTCGTCCGCCCCGACCAGCACGACCTGGAGGAGCTGGGCCGGATGGCCGACGCCGGGCAGCTGCGGGTGGCGATCGCCAAGGCGTTCCCGCTGGAGCGGACCGCCGACGCCCAGCGGCTGGTGGCCGAGGGGCACGTGCGGGGCAAGGTCGTCGTCACGATCGACTGACGTCGCGCCGTCCCGCCCGGACGACGGAGGCGGCCAACGCCCCGGCCAGCCCGCCGCGGGCGGCAGCCGAGACGGCCAGGGCCCACAGCGGACTCGCCCGGCCGACCACGGTGACCGGCGCGATCGCCCCCAAGACCGGAGCCGCGACGACGGCCGCACCGACCCCCAGCAGCGCGGCTCCGCCCACCCGGCTCTGGTGGTCGAACGCCCACCGGCCGACCGGTGGTGCGACCGCCGCGACACCGATGGCGGCGATAGCCGGACCCAGCTGCACCCCGCGGCGGCCGAGCAGCCGGCGGGCCAGGGTGACCACCAGGTCAGGGCCAGCGGAGACCGCCAGAAGGGCGAGTCGCACCACGGCGTCCTGCTGGGGTCGGGTCAGCTGCTGCCAGCGCACCTGGGCAGGCGTCGGGTCCGTCACCGGACCACCCTGGCAGACCGGCGGCGCCGCTAGGGTCGGCCCGTGGTCGCAGCCCCGCCGGTCGACGACGCCGACGTCCCGCGGTACTGGCGGGAGCTGGGGCTGCCCGGGCTGGTCGACGTGCACGTGCACTTCCTGCCCGAGCGGGTGCAGGCCAAGGTGTGGCGGTACTTCGCCGAGGCCGAGACGCACTACGGGGCGCCGTGGCCGGTGACGTACGCCCTGCCGGTCGACGAGCGGCTCGCCGTCCTGGCCGGCCTCGGCGTCCGGGCGTTCCCGACGCTGCCGTACCCGCACAAGCCGGGCATGGCCGCCTGGCTCAACGACGAGGCCGCGGCGTTCGCCCGGGAGCACCCGCAGGTGCTGCAGTCGGCGACGTTCTACCCGGAGCCCGAGGCGCCGGCCTACGTCGCCGAGGCGCTGGACGCCGGCGCCCGGGTGTTCAAGGTGCACGTTCAGGTCGGCGGCTTCGACCCGCGGGACGAGCTGCTGCTGCCGGTCTGGGCCCGCCTGGAGGAGACCGGCACGCCGGTGGTCATCCACTGCGGGTCGGGACCGCTGCGCGGCGAGCACACCGGCCCCGCCCCGATGGCCGGCCTGCTGGAGGTGTTCCCCCGGCTGCAGCTGGTGATCGCCCACCTGGGCATGCCCGAGTACGCCGCCTTCCTGGAGCTGGCCGAGCGGTACGAGCGGGTGCACCTGGACACCACGATGTTCGCCACCGACTTCACCGAGCGGTTGATGCCCTTCGACCGGGCGCTGCTGCCGCGGCTGGCGGCGCTGCGCGACAAGGTCGTGCTGGGCAGCGACTTCCCGGCCATCCCGTACCCGTACGCCCACCAGCTGGCCGCGCTGCACCGGCTGGGGCTGGGGGAGGAGTGGCTGCGGGACGTGCTCTGGGGCAACGGGGCGCGGCTGTTCGGGGTGACTCCGTAGGCTCGGGCAACGTGATCACGCTCCCCGACGGTCTCTCCGCCCGCCCGATGCGCCCGGACGACGTCCCGGCCCTGGCCGAGCTGCTCAGCGCGGCCGAGGCCGTCGACGACACCGGCGTCCACGAGTCGGTCGAGGACCTCACCGGCTGGTGGGTCAACGAGCTGGTCGACCTCGAGCGCGACAGCCAGGTCGTCGCCACCGCAGACGGCGAGCTCGTCGGCTACGCCACCGCGATCGCCCCGCCCACCTTCCGGGACGCCTACGGCGTGCACCTGGAGGGTCGCGTGCACCCGGGCTGGCGTGGCCGCGGTATCGGCCGCGCGCTGCTGGCCTGGCAGCTGGAGCGGGGCACGCAGGTGCACGCCGAGCGGCACCCCGAGGCGCCCGCGCGGCTGACCGTCACCGCCTACACCTCGATGCCCGACGTCACGGCGATGCTGCGCCGGGCCGGGCTGGTCGAGGCCCGCTGGTTCTTCCACATGGCCCGGCCGCTGACCGACCTGCCCGAGCCGCGGGAGGTCGAGGGCGTGCAGCTGGTGCCGTTCAGCTGGGACCGGGACGACGAGGTGCGCCGCGCGCACAACGCCGCGTTCACCGAGCACTACGGCTCCAGCGAGCGCGACACCACCTCGTGGCAGGTCATGTTCACCGGGCAGTCGCAGTTCCGCCCGGACCTCTCGGTGCTCGCGCTGTCCGACGGTGCCGTCGTCGCGTACGCGCTGTCCTACGTCTCCGAGGCCAGCGCCGCGGTGACCGGGGAGCGGGAGACCTACTTCGGCCAGATCGGGGTGGTGCCGGAGGCGCGCGGCCGGGGGCTGGCCAAGGCGGTGATCGTGCAGGCGCTGCTGGTGGCCGCGGAGAACGACTGCCAGACGGCCGGGCTGCAGGTCGACAGCGGCAACGTCAGCGGCGCGCTCGGGCTGTACGAGAGCCTGGGCTTCAGCACCTCGCGCACCGAGGTGTCGTGGTCCCGGCACCTGGACCCGCTGCGCTGACCCGGCGCGACCCACCCCACACCCGAAGATGGCCATCTCCGGCCCCCATCAGGGGGCCGGAGATGGCCATCTTCGTGGTGCGGAGGGCGGGCTCAGACCGCGAGCGCGCCCTCGGTCGGCAGGTCGTCCTTCTTCGCCGAGATCAGCACCGCCGCGATCACCAGGGCGACGGCGAGGAACACGCCGGCCCAGATGAAGGCCACGTGGTACCCGTGGACGAACGCCTCACCCGGGTTCTCGCCGGGGTTGTCGGCCAGGTGACCGGAGACCGCCGAGGCGTAGAACGTGCTCAGCAGGGCCAGGCCCAGCGAGCCACCGACCTGCTGCGAGGTGTTCAACACCGCGGAGGCAATGCCGGCGTCGTGCTCCTCGACGCCGACCAGCGCGGTGCTGGACGCCGGGACGAAGACCGCCGCCATGCCGAAGCTGATCGCCAGCTCGGCCGGCAGCACCTCGGTGACGTAGGAGCTGGTCGACTCGATCTGGGTCAGCCACAGCATCCCGAGCACGCCCAGGGCGAGACCGGCCAGGATCAGCGGCCGCGGCCCGACCCGGGGGAGCAGCTGGGAGACGATCCCGGCGCCCACGATGATCCCGCCGCTGAAGGGCAGGAACGCGAACCCGGACTCCAGCGGGCTGTAGCCCAGCGTCTGCTGGAAGTAGAAGGTCAGGAACAGGAAGATCGCGAAGATCCCGGCGCCGACCAGCAGGAAGATCAGGTACGAGCCACCCCGGTTGCGGTCGAGGACCACGCGCAGCGGCAGCAGCGGGTGGCTGGCGCGGCGCTCGTAGAGCACGAACGACACGAGCAGCACGACCGAGGCGGCCAGCAGGGTGAGCGTCAGCGGGTCGGTCCAGCCGACACCCTCCTCGGCGGCCTTGCTGAAGCCGTAGACCAGGCTGACCAGGCCCAGGGTGGACAGCAGCACGCCCGGGACGTCGTAGCGCCGGTCACCGGTCGCCCGGCTCTCGGTCACCAGCACGACGGCGAAGACCGCGGTGACCGCGGCGATCGGGACGTTGACGCCCAGCGTCCAGCGCCAGGAGGCGTACTCGGTGAGGACGCCGCCGAGGATCAGGCCGATGGCCGCGCCGCCGCCGGAGATGGCACCGAAGACACCGAACGCGCGGGCGCGCTCCTTGGGGTCGGTGAAGGTGACCGCGAGCAGCGACAGCGCCGCGGGGGCCAGCAGTGCGGCGAAGGCACCCTGCAGGCCGCGGGCGGCGAACAGCAGCTCCTGGTTGGCCGCGATGCCACCGAGGGCGGAGGCGCCGGCGAACCCGGCCAGGCCGATCAGGAAGGCGCGCTTGCGGCCGATGAAGTCCGCGATCCGGCCACCGAGCAGCAGCAGACCACCGAAGGCCAGCGTGTAGGCGGTCACGACCCACTGGATGTTCGCGGCGGTGATGCCCAGGTCGGCGCCGGCGTCGGGGAGGGCGATGTTCACGATGGAGGCGTCGAGCACGACCATCAGCTGGGCGATGGCGATGACCGCCAGGGCCGCCCAGCGGCGCGGGTCGGGCTGGGTGCCCGCGACGTCGTGGGAGGTCGTGCCGGAGCCCGACGTCCCTGGTGGGGTGGTGAGGCTGTCTGCAGCCATGGCAGAGCCGTCCTTCCTGCGCATCGCGCAGTGCATGGGGTGAGGGCAGGAGTCCAGGGACGGCCGGCGGCGGTGCGCGGTCGTCGTCCTGAGCGGTGGGCCGGCGTCAGCGCCGGCCGGAGAGGGTGGTGCGGGTCAGCTCACGGGCTGTGCGAGTCCTGCGCCGGCCCAGCGCAGGCAGTCGCGCACGGTGTCCACGAGCGCGTCGAAGGAGTCGTCGGGGTCCCACGCCTCGACCGCGGTGATGAACGCGGCCATGGCGGTGTTGAGCAGGAGCGTCGCCCTCAGGTCGTCGCCGTCGGGGAGGCGGCGGACGATCCAGGCCTTCAGGTCGGGGGCGAAGCTGTCACAGGTGCCCCGGGCGGACTGGGTGAGCCAGGGGCAGTCCTGCAGCAGCCGCTTCTGCACCGGCAACCACTCCGGCATCAGCTTGGTGATGTCGACGAACAGGTCGGTCAGTGCGTCCCACAGCGGCCGGTCGTCGGCGTCGGCGGCCAGGAGCTGGCGCCACTGCTGGAGTTCCTGCGGGTCGAGCTCGAAGGCCACTGCTTCCTTGCTGGGGAAGTAGCTGAAGAACGTCGTGCGCGAGACACCGGCCTCCTTGGCGATGTCCTCGACACTGACCGCGTCGTAGCCGCGCTCGCTGATCAGGCGGAGTGCGGTGGCGCGGATGGTGCGCCAGGCCTCGAGCTTCTTGCGCTCCCGGAGCCCCATGACGGCGTCGACGGGACAGCGCGGACTGCTCGCCGCCTTGACCGTCTTCCCCATCACGCCCTCACCGTAGCCGGAAACCTGAACTGAGTACAAGTTCTTACTGCGTCAAGTTTCTCGACGTTCACCTGGCGGCTACGGTCAGCCCCATGGTCAGCGTCGATCAGCCCAGTCTGGACCCGCGTCTCGTGGCCCGCACCCACAGGCGGCTGGAGCCCCTGCACTCGCACGTCTACTTCGCCCCGGAGACCGAGGAGCGGCTCACCGCGGCGGGCCTACGACCGGGCCGGATGGGCTACTTCGCCGGTCGGGCTGCGGCCATGGGGGCGGTCGGCCCCGGTGTGGTGGCGGCGACCTTCTACAACTTCGCCCCGGCGGTGGTGGCCCGGCACCTGCCCCGGGCCTGGACCCTGGCCACCCCCGAGCAGGTGCTGGCCGCCCGGCACGACGCCGCCCGCGCCTCGCTCACCCGGCTGCTGGGCGACACCCCGGAGGCCGAGGTCGCCGAGCTCGCCGAGCTGCTCCGGGAGGCCTGCACGGCGCTCACCCCGGAGGGCCGCCCGCTCTACGCCGCCCACGCCGAGCTGCCCTGGCCCGCCGACCCGGTGCTGCAGGTGTGGCACGGCACCGGGCTGCTGCGCGAGCACCGCGGCGACGGGCACGTCGCCGTCCTGGTGCGGTACCGGCTGTCCGGCCTCGAGGCGCTGGTCAGCCACACGCTGACCGGCCGCGGCTTCACCCGGGAGTCCGCCCAGCTGTCCCGCGGCTGGTCCGACCACGAGTGGGCGGCGGCCACGGCCGCGCTCGCCGACCGGGGCCTGGTGGCCGACGGAGCGCTGACCGCGGACGGCGTGGCGCTGCGGGCGGCCGTGGAGCAGGAGACCGACGAGCTGTCCGCGGCACCGTTCGCGCAGCTGGGTGCCGAGCGCACCGAGCGGGTCGCCGAGCTCGCCGGCGCGCTCGCCGGGAGGCTGCTCGCCGCCGGCGCCTTCCCGCCCGGGGTCCTCGCGACCCGCTGAGCCAGCCGCTGAGCCGGGCACTGAGCTGGGCCGGACGCTCGACGACGACGGCGTCCGTCCCTATGGTCTGAGTCACATCCCAGCCGTGGAGGGGCGATGACCACCACCGAGCGCGGTCCCCAGCAGCCGGCCCGGACGGACGTCGACGCGGCCTTCCTCGGATCGGCGACCTACCGCAGCCTCGGCGAGCAGACCCTCAGCCCGGCGGAGGAGCGGTTCGAGAAGGGCCGCCGCACCATCGGGCTGTTCCTCGCCCCGGCCGTGACCTTGGTGGTG
This sequence comes from Modestobacter versicolor, assembly GCF_014195485.1. Taxonomy (NCBI): domain Bacteria; kingdom Bacillati; phylum Actinomycetota; class Actinomycetes; order Geodermatophilales; family Geodermatophilaceae; genus Modestobacter; species Modestobacter versicolor. The sequence continues at coordinate 2,079,275 of NZ_JACIBU010000001.1, read as the reverse complement.
GCGCTGGTGCCGCTGGACCTGCCGCGGCAGCAGCACCTGCTCGCCGCGATCCTGCTCGGCGTCATCGTCCTGTGGATCACCGAGCCGGTGCCGATCCCGATCGGCGGCCTGATCGGGATCGGGGCGATCGTCGTGCTCGGCGTCGTCCCGGCCGACGAGGCCGTGGCGCCGTTCGGCTCGACGACCGTGTTCACGTTCATCGGCGCCTTCATCCTGGCCCAGGCGATGCTGAAGCACGGTCTGGCCCGGCGGTTCGCCATGTTCGTGCTGTCGCTGCGGTGGGTCGGCACGTCGACCTACCGGGTGGTCATCGCCTTCGGTGCGATCACCGCGATGCTGTCGGCCTTCGTGTCCAACACCGCGACCGTGGCGATGCTGCTGCCGACCGCGATCGGCATCCTCTCGGTGATCGCCAAGCTGCTGCAGAGCAAGGGCCTGGTCGAGCAGGACTTCGACCCGCTCCGGCTCCGGGTGGGCGTGGCCTTGATGCTGATGCTCGCCTACGGCGCGAGCGTGGGCGGGCTGCTCACGCCGGTCGGCACGCCGCCGAACCTGATCGGCCGCGGGCTGATCGAGGAGGCGACCGGGGAGCGGATCAGCTTCCTGGACTGGATGCTCATGGCGCTGCCCATCTGCCTGCTGATGTTCTGCGCGCTGGCCTTCGTGCTGCTGCTGCTCAACCGCCCGGAGATCCGGCGGATCGAGGGGGTCAGCGAGTACGTCCGCACCGAGCGGGCCGAGCTCGGCCGCTTCTCCACCGCCGAGCGGAACACCCTGATCGCCTTCGGGATCACGGTCTTCCTGTGGATCTTCCCCGGCATCATCGCGCTGACCGCGGGCACCGAGTCCAGCCTGTACGAGACCGTCAGCGGCCGGCTCAACGAGGGGATCGTCGCCGTCCTCGGTGCCTCCCTGCTCTTCGTGCTCCCGACGAACTGGAAGGCCCGGGAGTACACCCTGGTCTGGAGCGACGCCGCCAAGATCGACTGGGGCACCGTGGTGCTGTTCGGCACGGGCATCGTCTTCGGCTCGCTGCTCGACGACACCGGCCTGGCGCTGACCATCGGTGAGGGGTCCGCCGACCTGCTCGGCCTGACCAGCACCCTCGCCATCACCGTCTTCGCGGTGCTGCTGGCGATCCTGATCTCCGAGACGACGAGCAACACGGCCTCGGCCGCCGTGGTCGTGCCGATCATCATCCCGGTGGCGATGGCGGCCGGGGTCAACCCGTTCGTCCCCGCGCTCGCGGCCACCTTCGCGGCGTCCTTCGGGTTCATGCTGCCGGTCTCGACCCCGCAGAACGCCATCGTCTACGGCTCGGGCGTCGTCCCGATCACCAAGATGATCCGCAGCGGCTTCTCCTTCGACGTGCTGGGCGCGCTGCTCATCGTGGTCCTGCTGCCGGTGATGATCGACCTCGTGCTGGGCACGCCGGGCGGCTGACCGGCACCGGGTGTTCACCACCCGGTCGGGCGGCGGGGGTGCCCGGGTCCGGCCGGGCGTGTCACGATGGACGACGGCCCGCGGACCAGCCGGGGCACCCAGGACGTCGGGAGGTGACCGGGCAGATGCGCACCGAGCCCCCCAGTCACAGTCCCGAGGTCCCCTCCTGCTGACGCTCCCGGTCGACGCCTGACCCGGCGGCGCGGCGTGCGGGGACCGCTCCGGCGTCCCTGCCCCAGCGCCCTCCCGGGAGTCCGTCGTGTCCGACCGTCGTCGCCTCGCGCGCAGCGCACCGCGCGCCGCCCTGTCCACCCTCACCCGCCGGCCGCGCGCCGTCGTCCCGGCGCGCCTGCCGGACCGGCCCGCCCCGGTCGTGACCGCCGCCGAGCGGCCGTCGCGCGTGGTCGACAACGCCGTCTACGCCGGCGGCCGGCGGATCGCCACCCCCGCCACCCCGGCGGAGAGCCACGAGTGGCTGACCGACGGCTTCGATGACCGGATGGTCTGGCTGGGGCTCTACCGGCCCGACCCGGCGGAGCTGGGCGAGCTCGCCGAGCAGTACGGGCTGCCCGACCTGGCCGTCGAGGACGCGATCCAGGCCCACCAGCGGCCGAAGTTCGAGCGGTACGGCGACACGCTGTTCGTCGTCCTCAAGGCCGCCCGGTACCTCGACGCCAAGGAGGAGGTGGAGTTCGGGGAGCTGCACCTGTTCCTCGGCAAGGACTTCGCGATCACCGTCCGGCACAGCGAGTCGCCGGACCTGTCCCGGGTGCGCCGCCGGCTGGAGAGCTCGCCGGACCTGTTGGCCCGGGGGAGCGAGGCGGTGCTCTACGCGATCCTGGACGCCGTCGTCGACGGGTACGCCCCGGTGGTCGCCGGCCTGGAGAACGACATCGACGAGATCGAGGTCGAGGTCTTCAGCGGCGACCCCGGTGCCTCGCGGCGCATCTACGAGCTGTCCCAGGAGGTCGTGGACTTCCAGCGGGCCGCCCAGCCGCTCACCGGGATCCTCGCCGCCATCTCCGCCGGGTTCGAGAAGTACGGCGTCGACGAGGAGCTGCGCAGCTACCTGCGCGACGTCGCCGACCACGTGACCCAGGTCGTGGAGCGGGTGGAGGGCTTCCGGCTGCAGCTGCGCGACATCCTCACCGTGAACGCCACGCTGGTCGCCCAGCGGCAGAACGAGGAGATCCGCGAGCTCACCGAGACGTCGCTGGCCCAGGGCGAGGAGGTCAAGAAGATCTCCGCCTGGGCGGCCATCCTGTTCGCGCCCACCCTGGTCGGCACGGTCTACGGGATGAACTTCACCCACATGCCGGAGCTGGACTGGCGGCTGGGCTACCCGATGGCCGTCGTGCTGATGGGCCTCGTCAGCGTGGTGCTGTACGTCGTGTTCAAGCGCCGCGACTGGATCTGAGCGTGCCCCGGTCGCTGCTGGCCGCCCCGCCGGGGACCCTCGCGGACGATGGCGTCGTGCTGCGGGCGATGACGGCGGAGGACTGGACGCTGGAGCAGGCGCTGTCCCGCGACCCCGAGGTGATCCGGTGGACCACCCACCCGCCGCACCTCACCGAGGATGCCGCCCGGCTCCGGATGGCGGAGGTCGCCGAGCGAGCGCGGACCTGGACCGGCCAGCGGTACGCGGTCTGCTCACCCGACGGCGAGGTGCTCGGCATGGCGGCGCTGACCGTGGAGCGCTCGCCAGAGCCCGCGGTCGGCTACGCGCTGCTGCCGGCCGGCCGCGGGCGGGGGATGGCGGTCGCGGCGGTGCGGCTGATGACCGGCTGGCTGCTCGACGCCGGGCACCCGTGCGTGCGGCTGGGCATGCTGCCGGACAACGAGGCCAGCGCGCGGGTCGCCGCCCGGGCCGGCTTCACCGACCTGGGCGTCGAGACCTCGCCGCGGGCGGACGGCACGATCGCCGAGGTGCGCTGGTGGGAGCGCCGGTCGTGACGCGCCGGGACGCCGGGGAACACCCGGCGGCGGCGTGCCGTTAGGCTCACTGCACAACTCAACAGGGGGGCGATTGGTCTCGACTGCGGTCGGGTGACCAGGGGAAGCGAGCCGAGGAAGGCAACGATGAGCTCGTTAACCACGCGTTGCAAAAAACACAAGCGCCGACTCCAGTCAGCGCGACTTCGCTCTCGCTGCCTAACAGCAGCTAGGCGAGTCTGTCAGCCCGGGTTCGTCATCGACCCGGATCCTGGCATCAGCTAGATGACTCACTGCACGTACCGGTCGCGGGTACGTGCGGGACACCAAACAGTGACTGGGCCCGTCACACCGACTTGTTCGCGGGATCGGTGGGGTCGAGCAGAGACAGAGCGGACTGCGCTCGGAGAAGCCCTGGTGATGCGTCGCAGGACGCGGGTTCGATTCCCGCCGCCTCCACCCCCCTAGTTCCACCACGGAGGGCCCGGTCTGGAGACCGGGCCCTCCGTGCGTTCCGCCCCCGGGCCGCGCGCGGGCGGCGGGCGCGTCGACGACCTAGCCGGAGAAGACGTCCCTCTGCTCGTAGAGGCGCTGGCCGCCATCGTCGAAGAGCTGCTCCGGCCACTCGTCCGGATCCGGGCCGAGGACCTCGTCGCGCGCCACCACGACGACGGCCCCGCCGGTCACGCTGAGGCCCTCCACCTCGTCCAGGGCACTCCAGCCGTCGACGTGCGCGATCTGGTACAGCGCGCGGCCGAGGTGCGTGACGTCCGCGGCTGCCGCGGCCTCGTCGTCCTCCGGCCATGCGTCCCGGTAGGCGCGACGCCCGGCGGCCAGCACGGCGTCCTCGTCGGTGACCTGGTAGTCGTGCCGCTCGAGCACGGAGATGCCGGGCGCGGGCTCCGGCTCGTCCTCAGGGCCGTCCGCGTCGTCCTGCTCAGCGAACTGGTGCAGGACGCCGAAGGGGAAGCCGTTCCCGGTGTACTCGAACTGCGCGTCGGCGTAGGCCAGCACCGCCGGGAGCAGGCGGTCGGTCGCCGCGAAGACGTCGGAGATACCGGCGTTCGTCGTCACCGCTGTCACTGCGCTCGCGTGCGCGGTGATGGCCGCCCCCAGCTCGGCCGCAGCTGCTCGGAGCCGCGCCGCGCCTGCGGGGGTCCATGGGGTGAAATCGTCATCAGCCACGCCGCGACCGTACGGGCGCCATCCCGCCGCTGGCACCACGGAGGGCCCGGTCTGGAGACCGGGCCCTCCGTGCGTTCCTCACATGTCGCGGTAGCGCTTCGCGGCGGTCAGCTTCTCGGTCAGCGTCTCGCGGGTGACCTGCTGCCCGGGCCCCTTGGGAGCGTCCGGGCCGGGCACGGCGTAGAGCATCACGTAGGCGGCGGTGTCGCGCTGGAAGCGCCAGCCCTCCGACAGCGGACCCACGTCGTGGGCGTCGTAGCCGATCTGGTCGAGGAACTCCGCCACCGTCTGCTTGGCCGCTGCGTCGTCGCCGGCGATCGGGAGCACGGACCGCTCCGGGTCGCCGCTGGGCCGGTCCAGGGTGCCGAGCTGGTCGACGAAGATGGAGTTGAACGCCTTCACCACGTGCGACTCGGGCAGGTGCGCCTGCAGCAGCTCGCTGGTCGTCGTCGACTCGTCGTCGAGCTCGGGGAAGTGCCCGTCGCGGTCGGGGTAGTAGTTGTTCGTGTCGATGACGACCTTGCCGCGCAGCGGCTCGACCGGCACCTCCTTGTAGTTCTTGAGCGGCACGGTGACCACCACGAGGTCGCCGGCCTCCGCCGCCTCGGCCGCCGTCGCCGCCCGGGCGCGCGGCCCCAGCTCGGCCACCAGGTCGCCGAGCGTCTCGGGGCCGCGGCTGTTGCTGAGCACCACGTCGTGGCCGGCGGCGACCGCCAGCCGAGCGACGGTGCTGCCGATGTTCCCGCTGCCGATGAGTCCGATCGTCGTCATGCCTGCGGCAATCGCCGCGCCGCCGGGGCCATTCCCGGCGGCGCGGGGATCACAGCTCGGTGCGCAGCACGGCCGCCGCCTCGGCGAGCGCGCGCATCTTGCCCGCCGCCGACTCGCGCGGCAGGTACTTCAGCCCGCAGTCGCTGGACAGCACGAGGGTGTCGACGTCGACGTGGTCCAGCGCCCGGCGCACCCGGTCGGCGATCACCTCCGGGGTCTCCACCTCCGGCGTCGACAGGTCGAGCACGCCGAGCGCGACGCCCTTGCCGCGCAGCGGCGCGAGCGTGGCCGGGTCCAGGTGCGACTGCGCCGTCTCGATCGAGATCGCCGCGGCCGGCACGTCGGCGAGCTGGGGCAGCACCGAGTAGCCCTCGGGCCGGTCGGCCACCATCGCCGCGTAGCCGAAGCAGACGTGCACGTGCACCGGGCCGGGGGCGCCCTCGAGCGCCGCGCTCAGCACCTCGACGCCGTAGCGGCGGGCCACCTCGGGGCGGGCCTGCAGCCACGGCTCGTCGAGCTGCACGATGTCGGCCCCGGCGGCGAACAGGTCGGCGATCTCCGCCCGCACCACCTCGGCGTAGGCCAGCGCCAGCGCGCGGTCGTCGCCGTAGTGGTCGTCCTGCGCCTGCTGCGCCATGGTGAACGGCCCCGGCACGGTGATCTTCACCGCCCGGTCGGTGGCCGCGCGGAGGAACCGGACGTCGTCGACCTGCACCGCCGCGGGCCGCCGGATGTCACCGACGACCCGCGGCGCCGGGATGTCGATGCCCGACCGGTTGCGCACGCTGCCCGGGTGGTCGAGGTCCAGCCCCTCGAGCGCCGTGGCGAAGTGGTTGGAGTAGGACTCCCGGCGGATCTCGCCGTCGCCGATGATGTCCAGCCCGGCCACCTCCTGCGCCCGGATGGTCGCCAGCGTGGCGTCGTCCTGGGCCTCCTGCAGGAACTCCACCGGCACCCGCCACAGCTCCTTGGCCCGCACCCGCGGGGGGAACTGGTGGCCGAGCCGGTCGCGGTCGATCAGCCAGTCGGGCTGGGGCAGGCTGCCGACGACCGTGGTGGGGAGCGGGGGGAGCGGGCGTGCCATCGAGTCCTCCTGGAGAGCGCTGGACCACGATCCTTCACCCCGCGTGCGACAGCGCCGACGCGGGCTCCGTGCGCAGCGCCCGCCGGGTGGGCAGCTCGGTGGTGAGGAAGGCGATGGCCGCGACCGCCAGCGCCGCCGCCGGGGTCAGCCACCACGGCCCGGCGGGCCACGGCCGGCCGAGGAACCCCACACCGAGCGACAGGACGCCGACGGCGGAGAGCGCCAGCCCCGCGGCCAGGGCCACCGCCGCGATGACCGTCGCCTCGCGCCGCATCATCGACCGCACCTGCCGGGGCGTGGTGCCGGTCAGCCGCAGGACGGCGATCTCCGCCCGGCGCTGGGCGGTGACCGCGACCAGCTTGTTGGCGATGCTGAGCACCAGGTAGCCCATCAGCACGCTGATCGTGGCCAGGTTCAGCCAGACCTCGGCCGGTGCGTCGGCCAGCGAGCTCTCCCGGGGCGCGGCGTCGGTGAGGGTGACCCCCGGCCGGTCGGCGACCAGCGCGGCCAGCCCGTCCCGGGCCGCGGCGCTGCCGTCGGTGCGCACCAGGAGCTGCTCGGCGAGCCCGGTGTCCCGGTGCCCGGCGGCCAGGTCGGCCGAGAGCACCACCGGCCCGAAGCCGAGCACCCGGTCGTAGACGGCCACCACCTCCGCCTGCACCGGCGCCCCGTCGCCGAGCACCAGCTCCACCGTGGCGCCGAGCCCGGCGTCGCGGGCCTCGGCCACGTCGTCGCCGACGGCCACGGTCGCCCCGGTCAGGCCGGCCAGGTCGCCGTCGCGGACGCCGAGGTCGAGCACCTCGGGTGCGGCCGGGTCGAGCACCAGCGCCGTGCCGGACTCCACCGTCGGGTCGCCGAGCTCGGAGTACTCCCACAGCACCGTCGTGCTCGCCGTGGGCACCGCCGCGGTGACGCCGGGGACGGCCGCCACGTCGCCCGCCAGCCCGGCGGGGACGCCGCCCAGCGCGTCGGCGCCGACGGTGTACTGCGCCAGCGTGCCGTCCCGGACGTCGCGGGTCCCGGCGCTGAGCACGGTGGTGGTGCTGAGCGTGTAGGTGAGCGCGAAGACGACGACCATCGCCAGGCTCGCGACCACGCCGGCGACCCGCAGCGTGTAGCCGCGCAGGTTCGCCACGGCCAGCCAGCTCGGTGCCGAGAGCCCCGCGGGCAGTCGCCGCGCGACGACGTCGCCGAGGCCGCGGAGCAGCGCCGGTGCGGCGAGCGCGAAGCCGATGGCGCCGATCAGCCCGCCCAGCGGGACGACGGCGGCGCCGAGCTGGCTGCGCACGAACAGCGGCGTGACCGACAGGACGGTCGCCGCGACGACCAGCAGCCCGCCGACCAGGGTGCGCACCCGGGACGGCGCCCGCGGCTCGGTGCGCGACTCGTTGACCGCCTCGGTGGCCGGCAGCCGCGAGGTGCGCCACGCGGCGGAGCGGGCCGCCACCCAGACGACCAGGCCGAGCAGCAGCACCGCGGCCACCCCGGGCAGCGGGCTCACGGTGAGCGGCAGCCCGGCGGGCAGCATGCCGATGTCGACCAGCAGCCGGCGCATCTGCCCGGCGAGCAGGAACCCCAGCGCCACCCCCGGGACGACGGCGACCGCGGCGATCGCCAGCGCCTGGCCGGCGGCGAGCCGGCGGATCTGCCGCGGGGTCGCCCCAATGGCGCGCAGCAGGGCCAGCTCGCGGCGCTGCCCGGCGATCGAGACGGCCAGCGCGCCGGCGACGGCGAACCCGACGACGAGCAGCAGGATGCCCGACAGCGAGCCGGCCAGGAGCAGCAGCAGCGGGCGGGCGGCCGCGGCACCGGGCTCGGCGACGTCCCCCCGGTCGCCCCCGGTGGCCACGGTCAGGCTGCTGCCGGCCACCAGGTCGCGGGCCGCATCGGCGACGACGTCGGTCGTGCCCGGCTCGGTGCGCAGCCCGATCAGGTCGACGTCGCCGGGTGTGGCGGCCCCGGCCTGCTCGGCCAGGTCCGCGGCGGTGGCGTCGGCGAAGAAGAGGCCGGTGGCCTCGACCAGGCCGGAGACCCGGTAGCGCGCGGACTGCCCGGCGACCACCAGGTCGACGGTGTCGCCGACGGACGCGGCGGGGGCCACGTCGCTGCCGAGCGCGACCTCGCCGGTGCCGGTGGGGGCCGAGCCGTCCAGGGCGGCGTCACCGGTCAGCTCGACCGACGACCAGCCGTGCCCGGCGGCGGCCGGGTCGACGGTGGGCACGACCTGCCCGTCCGCGCCGACCAGCGCCGCGGGGAAGCTGAGGTCGCCGACCGCGGCGGTGACGCCGGGCAGGTCGGCCAGCTCGTCGACCAGGTCGGCGGGGATGCGGGCCCGCTCGGGCAGCGCGGTGTCCAGGTCCTCGGCGACGGGCAGCGTCTGGTCGGCGGAGACGACGACGTCGGCCCCGGCGAACCGGCCGGCGTCGACGTGCGAGCGCAGGCCGGACTCGCCCAGCACGCCGGTGGCGGTCACCAGGGCGGCGCCGCCCAGCACGGCGAACGCCACGGCCAGCAGCGCGACCAGCCGGGTGCGGGCCATCTGCAGCGCGAGGTGCTCCACGGCTCAGCCCTGCCCGAGGGTGACGAGGCGGCGGGCGAGCTCGGCGGCGGTGGGCTGCTCGACGGTGTCGACCACCGAGCCGTCGGCCATCACCACGGCGCGGTGCGCGTGCGCGGCGGCCCCCGGGTCGTGGGTCACCATCACCACGGTCTGGCCGAGCTCGTCGACCGACTCGCGGAGCAGCTCGAGGACGGCGCGGGCGCTGCGCAGGTCGAGCGCCCCGGTCGGCTCGTCGGCGAAGACCACCGCGGGGCGGGCGATGAGCGCGCGGGCGATCGCGGCCCGCTGCTGCTGACCGCCGGAGAGCTCGGCGGGCCGGTGGTCCAGCCGCCCGGCCAGCCCGACCCGCTCGACCAGCTGGTGCAGCCACTCGGTGTCCACCGCCTGGCCGGCCAGTCGCAGCGGCAGCGTGATGTTGTCGGCGACGGTCAGCGAGGGCACCAGGTTGTAGGCCTGGAAGACGAAGCCGATGCGCTCGCGGCGCAGCTCGGTGCGGCGGGTCTCGTCCAGCCCGGCGATCTCCCGGCCGTCGACCAGGATGCTGCCGCTGGTGGGGGTGTCGAGCCCCGCGGCGCAGTGCATCAGCGTGCTCTTGCCCGACCCCGAGGGACCCATGACGGCGAGGAACTCACCGGCGGGCACGGTCAGCGAGACGCCGTCCAGGGCCCGGACGCCGCCGGGGTGCACCTTGGTGACGTCGGTCAGCACGATCGCCGGCGCGCGGTCGGTGGTCTGCGGGAGCGCCCCCGCAGCGACGCTCATCGCCGGGTCCGCAGGTACAGGGCGGTGAGCGCGGCGACGCAGACCGCGGCGCCCGCGCCCAGCGCGAGGTGCACGACCAGCGGGGCTCCGGCCAGCGAGGCGACGGTGTTGCCCAGCACGCAGACGACCAGCACCACCCAGCTGAGGGTGGGCAGGGTGCGGGAGGGGGTGGAGGTGTCGGGCACGGGGGCTCCTCGGGGGTGGCTCAATCGGGATGGCTCCAGCCTGTCGTCGCCCGGGCCGCCGTTCGAGCCCCTGACCTGCCCACTCCGGGTACAGCAGGCTGTACTCCTGGGCCGTTTCGCTGTCCCTGACCGCGTGCGCGCCCTAGCGTCAGCAGCCGTGGAGCGGAGGAGGGCAGCGCAGCGGACCGGCCGGTCGAGGGTCGTCGCCGCGCTGGTCGCCCTCGAGCAGCTCCCCGGCGCGCTGGGCACGGCGCTGATGGCGCTCGGCGTGCTGCTGTTCGGGCTCGTCGTCGCGGTCACCAGCCTGCTCGGCGTCGGGCTGCTCGCGGTGCCGGCCGCGCTGCGCGGGGTGCACGCCGTCGCCGACCGGGAGCGCTGGCGGCTGGGCCGGTGGGGTGCGGAGGTCGTGCCGCCCGGCCCGCTGCCGGTGCGGCTGCGCGAGGCCGCCGCCGACCCGGTCACCCGGCGCGGGCTGCGCTGGCTGGCCGGGCACGCGACCGGCGGCCTGCTGCTCAGCATGGTCGCCGTCCTGCTGCCGATCTACGCCGTCCGCGACCTGAGCTTCCCGCTGTGGTGGTACGCCGTGCCGGCCGGGGAGGCCACCGATTCGCTGACCTTCTGGGAGGTCACCGACTGGTCCGGCGTGCTCCTGGTGGTGCTGCTCGGGCTGGCCTGGACGACGCTGAGCCTGCTGCTGACCCGGCCGATCGCCACGCTGCTGGCCTGGCGCGGCCGCCGGCTGCTGGACGCCGCCGCGGACACCGACCTCTCGCTGCGGGTCGCCCAGCTCACCGCCACCCGGGCCGCCGCCCTCGACGCGCACGCCACCGAGCTGCGCCGGATCGAGCGGTCGCTGCACGACGGCACGCAGAACCGGCTGGTCGCGGTCACCGTGCTGCTCGGCGCCGCCCGCCGCGCCGTGCCCCGCGACCCGGCGGCGGCCGAGGAGATCCTGGAGCGGGCGCAGTCGGCCGCCGAGCAGGCGCTGGCCGAGCTGCGGTCGGTGGCCCGCGGGATCCTGCCGCCGGTGCTCGCCGACCGCGGGCTGGCCGGCGCGCTCAGCGGGCTGGCCGCCACTTCCGCGGTGCCCTGCCAGGTCGACGTCGACGTGCCGGTGCGGTGCGCGGCGTCGGTCGAGGCGACCGCGTACTTCCTCGTCGCCGAGGCGCTCACCAACGCCTCCCGGCACAGCGGGGCGACCCGGGTGGCCGTCGCCGTGCACACCCGCGACGGCCAGCTGTGCGTCAGCGTCACCGACGACGGCGCCGGCGGCGCGGTCGAGGGCGCCGGTTCCGGGCTGGTCGGCATCCGCCGCCGGGTCGAGGCGCACGACGGCACGCTCACCCTGACCAGCCCGCCCGGCGGGCCCACCACCCTGACCGCGGAGCTGCCGTGCGGATCGTGATCGCCGAGGACGACCCGTTGCTGCGGGAGGGCCTCGCGCTGCTGCTGCGCGCCGAGCAGCTGGACGTCGTCGCCACCGCCGGCACCGCCGACGAGCTGCTCGCCGCGCTCGACGAGCACCAGCCGGACGTCGCCATCGTCGACGTCCGGATGCCGCCGACGCACACCGACGAGGGGATCGTCGCCGCGGTCGAGGCGCGCCGGCGCCGCCCGGAGCTCGCCGTCCTGGTGCTGTCTGCCTACGTGGAGCAGTCCTTCGCCACCGAGCTGCTGGCCGGCGGCGCGGCCCGGCTGGGCTACCTGCTCAAGGAGCGGGTCGGCCGGGTGGAGGAGTTCCTCGGCGCCCTGCACCGGGTGGCCGACGGCGGGACGGCGATCGACCCGGAGGTGGTCGCCCAGCTGTTCGCCCGCACCCGCCCGGACAGCCGGCTGGACCGGCTCAGCCCGCGGGAGCGCGAGGTGCTCGGGCTGATGGCCGAGGGGCTGGGCAACACCGCGATCGGCGAGCGGCTGGTGGTCACCGACGGGGCGGTGCACAAGCACATCCGCAGCATCTTCGCCAAGCTCGACCTGCCCCCCGACGACCGTGCCGACCGCCGGGTCACCGCCGTCCTGCGCTACCTGGACGACGTCCGCCGCCGGGCATGAGGAAGGCCCCCCGCGGCTCGCGGGGGGCCTTCCTCATCGAGCTACGCGCAGAGGACGGCGTCGACGGCCTGCTCGACGGCCAGCGCCTGCTCGTCGCTGGTGGGCAGCGCGGTCACTGCGAGCATCACGCCCTCGCCGTCCGGGGTCACCGCGCCGCGGGTCTCGGAGCCGGGGATGTCACCGCCGTGGGTCCACGCCGTGCCGCCGCAGCTGAGGGTGAAGGTCTGCAGCCCCAGGCCGTAGGCCTCGGCGCCGCGGACGGTCGCGCCCGGAGCCGGCACGGTGGCCTGCATCTCGGCCAGCATCTCCGGGCTCAGCAGCTCGCCGTCGACCAGCGCGGTGAAGAAGTCCAGCAGGTCGCTGGGGGTGGAGACCAGCTGGCCGGCCGCCCAGCCGAAGGACGGGTCCTGGGTGGTCACGTCGGTGTAGGCGACGTCCGGCGCGGGCGCGAACCAGCCCTGCGGGTGCTCGCCGCGCATCTCCTGCTCGCCCTCGAGCGGCCAGTAGGTGTCGTCCAGGCCCAGCGGCTCGATGACCCGGTCGGTGATCACCTCGCCGATCGGCCGGCCGGTGACCTCCTGCACGAGCAGCCCGGCGAGCACGTAGTTGGTGTTGCTGTACTCCCAGCTGGTACCGGGGGCGAACAGGGCGGGCTGGGCGAGGCCGACGTCCAGCAGCTGGTGCGGCTCGATGTAGCGGTGCTGGACGGCGAGGTAGTCGGTGACCAGGACGTGGTCGTAGTCGGGCAGGCCGCTGGTGTGCTGCAGCAGCTGGCGCACGGTGATCGCGGTGCCGTCGCCGCCCGGGCCGCGGACCAGGCCGGGCAGGTAGGTCTCGATCGTCGCGTCCAGGTCGACCAGCCCCTCGTCGACCAGCTGGAGCACGACGGCGGCGGTGAACGGCTTGGTGTTGCTGCCGATCCGCACCTGGCCGTCGACGGGCACCGGGGAGCCGGTCGCCAGGTCGCTGACACCGGCGGTGAGGTCGCGCTCGCGGCCGCGCTCGTCCCGGACGGTGGCCAGCGCGGCGGGGAAGCCGGACTCCTCGACCAGCGCGTCGAGCTGCTGCTGGGCGACGTCGGCGCGGTGGTGGCGCGGGCTGTCGGCGGCGGCGTCGGTGGCGAGCAGGGTGGTGGTCGACAGCCCGGCGACGGCGGCGGCGGAGACGAGCAGGGCGGCCCAGGTGCGGCGGGGGAGGTTCTCGGTCACGGGTGGCTCCTCGCTGGCAGGGGGTCGTGCGGACTGCTCCAGCCTCTGCCGGGCGCCCGGCCCGATCGATCCCGCTGAGGGCCCACTGCCGGTGGCGCAGGCTGTACCCCGCCCGCTCGGGTGCGCCCGACCGCCAGGCGGTAGGAACAGGCCATGGAGTTCCGACACCTCGGCCGCAGCGGCCTGAAGATCAGCGAGATCACCTACGGGAACTGGATCACCCACGGCGGCCAGGTCGAGGCCGACGCCGCGACCGCGTGCGTGCGCGCCGCGCTCGACGCCGGCATCACCACCTTCGACACCGCCGACGCCTACGCCGGCGGGCGCGCCGAGCAGGTGCTGGGCAAGGCGCTGGCCGGGGAGTCGCGCAGCAGCATCGAGATCTTCAGCAAGGTCTACTTCCCGACCGGGAGCGGGCCGAACGACCGGGGGCTCTCGCGGAAGCACATCGTGGAGTCGATCGAGGGCTCGCTGCGCCGGCTGGGCACCGACCACCTCGACCTCTACCAGGCGCACCGCTACGACCACGAGACCCCGCTCGAGGAGACGATGCAGGCCTTCGCCGACGTCGTCCGCAGCGGCAAGGCGCTCTACATCGGCGTCTCCGAGTGGCGCGCCGAGGAGCTGCGCGCGGCCAAGGCGCTGGCCGACGAGCTGAAGGTGCCGCTGGTCTCCAACCAGCCGCAGTACTCCGCGCTGTACCGGGTGCCCGAGGCCGAGGTCATCCCGACCTCCCGGGAGCTCGGCATCAGCCAGGTCGTCTTCTCACCGATCGCCCAGGGGATCCTGACCGGCAAGTACCTGCCCGGCCAGCCGCCGCCGGAGGGCTCGCGGGCCACCGACGAGAAGGCCGGCGGCGCCCAGTTCATCTCGCGCTGGATGCGGGACGACGTGCTGGAGCGGGTGCAGCAGCTCAAGCCCATCGCCGACGACCTGGGGCTGTCCATGGCGGCGCTCGCGGTCGCCTGGGTGCTGCAGGAGGAGAACGTCGCCGCGGCGATCATCGGCGCCAGCCGGCCCGAGCAGGTCACCGACAACGTCAAGGCCTCCGGCGTCCGGCTGGACGACGACGTCCGGGCGCGGATCGACGAGGTGCTCGCCCCGGTGGCGCAGACCGACCCGGCGCTGACCCGGAGCCCGCAGCCCCGCCCGTGACCACCTCCCGCTGGTGGCGGTCTCCCGACGCGGGAGACCGCCACCAACGGGACGTCGTCACTGGGCGCGGAGGTCCGGCCGGGTCGAGGGGCCCCGGCCGTGCGGCGGCCGCTGCCCGGCCACCTGCCCGGGGTGCACCGGGGTCGGGTGCGCGGCGGCCCGGTGCGCCTGGGCCGGGGTGATCCGGGGCAGCTCGCTGGTCAGCCAGCGCACCGGGCGGCGCTGCGCCGGCCGGCGCGCGGCCAGGAAGTCCAGCGCGATCGCCGCCGTCCAGGACTGGTCGCGGCTGCCCAGGGTCTCGCCGGTCATCGGCTGGTAGTACTCGGCGAAGTCGCAGTCGATGAGCTGCGAGAGCCCGGCCAGCCGCAGCTGGTTGGCCGCCTCGGGCTCGCCGGAGCGGTTCAGCGCCCAGGCCATCAGCCAGTTGAGCACCGGCCACTGCGGGCCGCGCCAGTAGGTCTGCTCCCGGAAGGCCGGCGACGCGGGCGACACCGAGGGCACCACCGGCCAGCGCAGCCGCGAGTGCCCGCACCAGCGCGGGCCGAGCAGCAGGTCGCGCTGCCGGCGGGTGAGCGCGTCGTCGCCGCCGCAGAGCAGCGGGGCGAACCCCGCGGCGCTCTCGACGTCCAGCCACCGGCCGGTGCGCAGGTCCAGGTCGCGGGCCAGCCCGGTCTCCGGGTTCACCGACCGCAGCACGCCGGTGCGGAAGCGGCGGGCGATCGCCCGCGACTGCTCGACGCCGCCCGCCGCGCCGCCGCCGATGCCCAGCTCCTCGCCCATGTCGGCGAGCAGGTCGCTGGCCGCGGCCAGCAGCGCGGACACCAGCACGTCGCCCATCACGAAGTCTCCGGTCGAGCGATAGACCGCGTCGTCGTAGCGGGCCCGGACCTTCTGCTCCAGCAGCCACAGGTACTTCGCGTACTCCGCGTCGCTCGGGCGCTGCGAGGGGTCGGCGACGTGGGCGAGGTCGGCCCGGACGAACGGCGGCATGTCCGGCTGCGGGTGCACGTTGGAGTACGGCTCGTCCCAGCGCGGGGAGTCGTCCATCCCGGACTCCCAGCCGTGGTGGATCTCCACCAGGCCGTAGTTGTACGGGTCGCGCGCGGTGGCCAGGTACTGGTGCCAGGCCAGCCACTGGTCGAAGGTCTCCCGGACGAACTCCTCGGCCAGCTCCTGGTCCGCGCCGCCGCGGCGCCGGGCGTCGTGCAGGATCCGGGACAGCGCGATGACGTGGATCGGCGGCTGGCAGATGCCGGAGGTCTGCACGCCGGCCGGACGCGCGGCGGCGACCTGGGTGCGCCAGCGCTCCGGTCCGGGGAAGTAGTCGCTGGGCTGGTGGAACAGGATGTGCGGGATCATCCCGGTCGCCCACTGCCCGGACAGCAGGCTGCGCAGCTCGTTGAGCGCCCGGGGCACCGACACGGTGGCGATGCCCAGGGCCACGAAGCCGGCGTCCCAGCTCCACATGTGCGGGTAGAGCGTCGGTGAGGCGACGGTGAACGCGCCCCGGTCGTTGGCGCGCAGCACGTAGCCGGCGCGGCCGGACATCAGCCCGATCTCCACCGCGCTCGGTTGGGACACGGTCATCTGCGGGTCCGCTCCTCTCGCCGTCTGCAGGCATCCTCGCCCGCGGCGGTCCGCAACCGGCAGCAGTTCACCCAAACGTCACCGGCGGCGCGTTGACGCCTCGCCCCCGCCAGTCTCACCCCGCCGCGGGGACCTCGCCGGGCCGGGTCCGGTCGCCGCGCCACCAAGGCGCCTGGGCCAGCAGGTACAGCGCGACGCCGACCAGCAGCATCAGCCCGGAGCGCAGCCAGGTGGCCGCCTCCTGCTGCCACAGCAGCAGCAGGCACGAGCCGATCGCCAGCACCGGGACGACGACCGGCGCGGTGAAGTGGTCGGCCTCGACCCGGTCGCGCCGGAGCACCAGCACCGAGACGTTGGTGCTGAGGAAGACCAGCAGCAGGAGCAGCACCACGATGTTGGCCAGGTCACCCAGGTCGCCGACGAGGGTGAGCGCCATGGCCACCGCGGTGGTCACCACGATCGCCACCCACGGGGTGCGCCGGCCGGGCAGCACCGCACCGAGCGCCGGCGGCAGCAGCCGCTGCTCGGCCAGCCCGAACACCATCCGGCTGGCCATGATCATGGTGAGCAGCGCGCCGTTGGCGACGGCGATCAGCGCGACGGCGCTGAACAGCCGGTCCGGGACGCCGATGCCGGTGGCCTGGACGACGGCGAGCAGCGGGCCGGAGGACCCCGACAGCTCGTCGGCCGGCAGCACGATCGAGGCGGTCAGCCCGACGGCCACGTAGACGACGCCGGCCGTGAGCAGCGCCCCGAACAGCGCCCGCGGGTACACCCGGCGCACGTCCTGGACCTCCTCGGCGACGTTGGCCGAGGTCTCGAAGCCGACGAAGGAGTAGTAGGCCAGGATCGCCGCGGCCAGCACCGCCGAGCCGGCGGAGACGCCCTCGGGGAACTCCACCACCCGGCCCGGGTCGCCGTCACCGCGGCCGAGCACGATCGCGCCGAGCACCACCACCAGCAGCAGCCCGGAGACCTCGACCACCGTCATCACCACGTTGGCCCGCACCGACTCCTTGATGCCGCGGGCGTTGACCAGCGCCACCACCAGCAGGAACACCAGGGCGGCCGGGACGGCGGGCACGTCGAGGAAGACCGAGAGGTAGTCGCCGGCGAAGGCGAGGGCGAGCCCCGCGGCGCTGGTGACGCCCGCGGCGAGCATGCAGAAGCCGACCAGGAAGGACACCAGCGGACGGCGGAAGGCCCGCTCGGCGAAGACGGCCGACCCGCCGGCCCGCGGGTACTTGGTGACCAGCTCGGCGTAGGAGGCGGCGGTCAGCAGCGACAGCAGCAGGGCCACCAGCATCGGCACCCAGATCGCGCCGCCCACCTCGCCGGCGATCTCGCCGACCAGCGCGTAGATGCCGGCCCCCAGCACGTCGCCGAGCACGAAGACGAACAGCAGCTTGCCGCTGACCGCCCGGCGGAGCGTGGTGCCGTCGGGGACGGTCTGCTGCTCGGCTCGCTGGCTCACCGGGCGAGTCTCGGTGGGCGGTGGGGCACCGGCAACCCGGGGCGCGGACCTGCCCCGCGCGGGTGGTCCGCCGTCCACGGGGGGGGCATCGGCCGGGCAGGCTGACCGGGTGGCCAGTGTCCCCGGGGCGGTCCGCTCGTTCACCCAGGACGTGGCCAGCACCCCCGCGTCCGCGCTGGCCCCCCGGCCGGCCCGGAGCACCGTCCCGCTGATCGTCGGGCTGGTCGTCTCGGCCAACCTGGTCGGCGTCGTCACCGTCACGATGCTGCTGCTGGGCCTGTCCGGCGGTTCCGACCCGGCGTCGGACAGCGGCCGCACGACGCTGCTGCTGGTGGCCGTCGGCTACCTGGTGCTCGCCCTGCCGATCAGCGTCGTGGTCGGGCTGCGCCGCCAGCGGGTGACCAACGCCTGGCTCGCGGCGGGCCGGCAGCCCGACCGGGCGGAGGCCGCCTACGCCCTCCGGCTGCCGGTCGACACCGCCGGGGTGGCCGCGCTGACCTGGCTGGTCGGGGCCGTGGTGGTCACCGCCGTCGGCGCCGCGGTCCACCCCGACGCCCGGGTGGGGCTGCGCACCGGCCTGGTCACCACGCTCGGCGGCGTGGTCACCGCCGGCGTCACCTACCTGCTCGTCGCCCGCGTCGCCCGGCCGGTCACCACCCGCGCGCTGGCCGCCCACCCGCCGGTGGGCTCGCTGCTGCTCGGCGTCCGGGTGCGGCTGCTGCTCACCTGGGGCCTGACCAGCGGGGTGCCGCTGACCGGGCTGGTGCTGATGTTCCTCGACCCGAGCATCCCGGGCGGGCCGGGGGAGACCGTCGTCGTCGCGCTCGTCGCCGTCTCGCTGGTCGTCGGTGCGCTGGCCACCCTGCTCACCGCCCGGGCGGTGGGTGCGCCGCTGCGCGAGCTGCGCCGGGCGGTGCAGGAGATCGGGTCCGGCGACACCTCCGTGCGGGTGGTCGTCGACGACGCGGGTGAGATCGGCCTGCTGCAGACCGGCGTGAACGCGATGGCCGCCGGGCTGGGGGAGCGGGAGCGGCTGCGCGACCTGTTCGGCCGGCACGTCGGGACGACGGTCGCCCAGCAGGCGCTGGACCGCGGCATCTCCCTGGGCGGGGAGGAGCGCACGGTCGCGGCCCTGTTCGTCGACGTCTCCGGTTCCACCGCGCTGGCCCGGCGGCTCGGGCCGGAGGAGATGGTCGGGCTGCTCAACCGCTTCTTCGAGGTCGTCGTGGAGGCGACGTCGGCCGAGGGCGGGCTGGTGAACAAGTTCGAGGGCGACGCGGCGCTGTGCGTCTTCGGCGCCCCGACCCGGCACGACGACCCGGCCGGTGCCGCGCTGCGCGCCGCCCGACGGATCCGCACCGCGGTCACCGCCGCCGGCGAGGTCGACGTCGGCATCGGGGTCGCCTTCGGCCCGGTGGTGGCCGGTCAGGTCGGGGCGGCCAGCCGGCTGGAGTACACGGTGATCGGCGACGCGGTGATCGAGGCGGCGCGGCTGACCGAGCTGGCCAAGGCGCTCCCCGGCCGGGTGGTCGCCAGCGGCGCGGCGGTGCAGGCCGCCGCCGACGCCGAGCAGCAGCACTGGGCGCCGGGGGAGCGGCTGGTGCTGCGCGGCCGCGACGTGCCGACCAGCACCTGGGTGCTGGTCGGCGGCTGAGCGCGCGGGCGGGTCAGTTCAGGCTGGCGTCGTTCGCCCGGTGCGCCTTGACGACGACGAGCACGTCGCCGCTCTGCAGGGTGCCGATCAGCGGGTCGTCGAAGCGGAGCTCGCGGCCACCGCGCTGCACCGAGAGGACGACGTCGCGCAGCTGGCGCGGGCCCAGGCCCACCTCGGACTGCGAGACGGTGCGCTGCTGCAGGTCCAGGCCGCGCCCGGAGGTCAGCAGGTCCTCGACCACGTGCACCACGCCGGGCTGGTCCGGGGAGAGCCCCAGCAGCCGGCCCGACGTCGCCGAGGTGGTGATGACCGAGTCGGCACCGGACTGCCGCAGCAGGCTGGCGTTCTCCTCCTCGCGCACGCTGGCGGTGATCGGCACGCTCGGGTTGAGCTGCCGGACGGTGAGCACGATGAGCACCGCGGCGTCGTCCCGGTTGGCCGCCACGATCACCGCCCGCGCCTTCTCCACCGACGTCCGGCGCAGCACCTCGGTGCGCCCGGCGTCCCCGAGCACGCCGGTGAGGCCGGCCGAGGTCGCCTCCTCGATGGCCCGCGGGTCGGGGTCGACGACCACGATGTGATCGGGGGCGGTGCCGGTGCTCAGCAGGGCGCGGATCGCGCTGCGGCCCTTGGTCCCGTAACCGCACACGACGACGTGCTGGCGCACGCGAGACCTCCAGCGTCGGACCCGGAACTCCTCCCGCGAGCGCGCGGTGAGCGCCTCGAGGGTGGTGCCGATGAGGATGAGCAGGAACGCGATCCGCAGGGGCGTGATCACGAGGATGTTGACCAGCCGGGCGCCCGGCTCGACCGGGGTGATGTCGCCGTAGCCGGTGGTGGAGAGGGTGACGGTGGCGTAGTAGGTCGCGTCCAGGACGCTGATCTCGCCGCCGTTGTTGTCGCGGTACCCCTCGCGGTCGAAGTACACGATCATGACCGTCGCGATCAGCACGATCGAGGCGATGAGCACCCGGCGCCCCACCTGCCGGGCCGGTGACTCCTCGCTGTGCGCCAGGTGGACGCCGCTGTGGTCGTCGCTCAGCACGCCGGCCGCTCCTCGGTCACCGGGCGGACGATAGCCGCCGGGGGCGCCGGGACGGGTCCTGCCGCGCTCACCGCTCGCGGACCAGCAGCGGCTGGGACACCTCGGCGACCGCCCCGGACGGGTCGGAGAGGAGCCGGAGCACAGGCCCAGCCCGTCCTCGGCCAGCTGGGTGCGGCAGTCCAGGTGCACCCACTCGCCGACCGGCTCGCGCAGCACGGTGGTGGCCATGCCCGGCGGGATGGACAGCCACCGGGTCAGGTCGAGCTCGGCGGAGATCCCGTTGGCCGCGTCGGCGGCGACCAGCACTCGGGCCAGCGGGGTGATCTCCTCGCCGGCGACCAGCGGCACCCGCACCCGGGTCCAGACCGCGGCCGGGCCGGGCCGGTCGGGGGAGCCGGCGGTGTACCGCCAGTCCAGCGCCCGCCCGTAGCCCCAGTCGCCCATCTGCGGCAGCAGCAGGGTGGGGCTCTCGCCCGCGGCGGGCAGCGCCGGGGGGACGACGACCGGGGTGCGCACCGGCGGGGTGGGGCCGGTGGCCAGGTGCCACACCCGCGCGACGGCGACCGCGCGCCCGTCGACGGTCATCCGGGCCTCGGTGAGCGAGATCCGCCGCCCGGGCCGGACGGCGGACACCTCCACGCTCAGCTCCCGGCGGGGGATCGCGCCGAGGAAGTCCACCGACACCCGGGCCGCCCGCTGACCGGGCTCGGCGGTGGCGCCGGCCAGGTGCGCCAGCAGCGCCGAGGGCGGGCCGCCGTGCTGGGCGGAGCTGTCCCACGGGCTCTCGGTGGCCCTGGTCGGGGCGAAGCGTCCCTCGCCCAGCGGCAGGTAGAAGGCCTCGGCGACCTCGGTCACGGTGATCTCCTCGGGTCGGACAGGGTGGAGAGCACGCGCTGGAGCAGCGCGTGCAGGGTGGTCGCCTCCTCGGCCGTCAGCCCCATCGCCTCGGGGCGGCCGAGCTCGGCGAGCACCGGGCCGGCGGCGGCCAGGGCCTCCCGCCCGGCGTCGGTGAGCCGGACGTCGATGCGCTGGCCGCGCAGCGCCCCGGTGGGCCGCTCGACCCAGCCGGCCTCTGCCAGCCCGTGCAGCAGCGCGCTCATGCTCTGCGGCGTCACCGCCAGCCGCCGGGCCAGCTCGGCCGAGGTCAGCGCGGGTTCGCGGGCCAGGTGCACCAGCACGGTGAAGGTGTGCGGCCGCAGCCCGACGGTGGCCAGCTCCCGGGTGAACCGGGCGGTCATCGCGTTGCCGGCCCGGGCCAGCGCGTACGCGGGGATCGCCGCGGGGTCGTCGGCGAGCCAGGAGGGCAGCGGCCGTTGCGGGTCGCCTCCGTCCGCTGGCTGCTCCACGAAGGGACACCGTAGGTTGTCCGCAGAGCATCAGTCTCCTGATGCTCATCCGGGAGAGGGAGACGATGGGCCGGCTGACCGACTGGGTGCTCGCGCACCGCCGCACCGTGGTGCTGGCCTGGCTGCTGCTCGCCGTCACCGGCGGGGTGCTGGCCCCGACCACGATCGACCGGCTCGGCTTCGACTTCTCCACCCCCGGGCAGCCCGCGTACGAGGCGAACGAGGCGATCGTCGGGGAGGTGGGCAACGGCGGGGGCAACGACCCGCTGCTGGTCACCGTCGCCCTCCCCGAGGGCAGCACCGTGGCGGGCAGCCAGCGGGAGCTGGCCGCCGTCTTCGACCGGGCCCGGCAGCCCGGCTGGCGGGTGGCCACCCCGTTCGACGGTTCGCCGGGCGCGGAGACCCTCGGCGCGGGCGACGACCGCACGGCCGTCGCGCTGGTGTGGCCGCCGGCCGTCGAGGGCGCGGCGCCCTACGCCGCGGCGCTCCCGCAGCTCGAGGGCGCGCTGACCGGGGTCACCGTCGCCGGCGTCGCCCCGGTGGTCACCGGCACCCCGGTGCTGGCCGAGGGCGGCGGCGACGAGCGGCCGATCATCGTGGAGATCGCGCTGGGCGCCGGCGGGGCGATCGTCGTGCTGGCCCTGGTGTTCGGCTCGCTGCTGGCCCTGGTGCCGCTGCTGGTCGCCGCGGTCGCGATCACCACGACGTTCCTGCTGGTGCTGGGCCTGACCGCGCTCACCGACGTCAGCTTCATCGTGCAGTACCTCGTGGGCCTGATCGGGCTGGGCGTGGCCATCGACTACTCGCTGCTGGTGGTGATGCGCTGGCGCGAGGAACGGGCCGCCGGCGCCGACGACCTCACCGCCGTCCGCACCGCGATGACCACCGCCGGGCGGGCGGTCGTCTTCAGCGGCGTCACGGTGGCGATCTCGCTGCTGTCGCTGGTGGTGCTCCCGCTCCCGTTCCTGCGCACCGTCGGCTTCGGCGGGCTGCTGATCCCGCTGGTCAGCGTGCTCGTCGCGCTCACCCTGCTGCCGGTGCTGCTCGCCTCGGCCGGCCGCCGGCTGGAGTGGCCGCGCCGCCGTCCGCCGGCCGCGGAGAGCCGCAGCTGGCACCGGATCGGGACGACGGTGGTCCGGCACCGCTGGGTCGCCGCGCTGCTGGCCACCGCTGCCCTGCTGGTGCTGGCGCTCCCGGTGCTGGGCATCCGGCTGGGCAGCCCGGAGGTCACCGCGACCGCGACCGGCTCGAGCCCGGCCGCCACCGCCTTCCAGCGGCTGACCGCCGACGGCCTGCCCGCCGGGCTCGCCCGGCCGGTCGAGGTGCTCACCGCCGACCGGGACGCCGCCGTCGAGCGGCTGGCCGGGGTCGACGGGGTGGCCGGCGTGCTCGCGCCGGAGGGGCCGGGGTGGGCCGGCGACGGCGCGGGGCTGGTCGGCGTCGTCCTCGCCGACGACCCGTCGTCCACCGCCGGCCGCGCCGCGCTGACCGCCGTGCGCGACGCCGCGGACGAGCTGGACGGCGCCCGGGTGGGCGGCACCGCGGCCGGCGACGCCGACTCGGTGCGGGCGATCTACGGCAACGCCTGGTGGGTGCTGCCGCTGGTCTGCCTGGTCACCTTCGCCCTGCTGGCCCCGGCGCTGCGGTCGATCTGGCTGCCGGTGAAGGCGCTGCTGCTCAACGTCGTGTCGATCGCGGCGGCCTACGGGATCACCGTGTGGATCTGGCAGGAGGGGCACCTGACCGACCTGCTGTTCGGCGCCACCGCCACCGGCACGCTCACCTTCTGGGTGCCGGTGGCCGCGTTCTCGTTCCTGTTCGGGCTGTCGATGGACTACGAGGTGTTCATCCTGTCCCGCATCCGGGAGGGCCGGGACGCCGGGATGAGCACCGACGAGGCGACCGTGCACGGCGTCGCCCACACCGGCCGACTGGTCACCTCGGCGGCGCTGATCCTGTTCCTGGCGTTCGTGGCGCTGTCGACGGTGCCGGTGGTCGACGTGAAGATCTTCGCCACCACGCTGGCGCTGGGCATCCTGCTCGACGCCACCGTGGTGCGCGGGGTGCTCACCCCGGCGCTGGTCGCGGCGTTCGGCGACGTCAACTGGTGGTGGCCGCGCCGGCTCGCTCGCGGGCGCTGAGCTCGCGCTTGAGCACCTTGCCGGCCGGCGACACGGGCAGCGCGTCGACGAAGACCACGTCGCGCAGCCGCTTGTACGGCGTCACCAGCTCGTTGACCGCGGTCAGCACGCCCTCGGCGGTCAGCGCCGCGCCGGCGTCGTCCCCGCGCCGCACCACGTAGGCCACCGGCAGCTCCCCGGCCTCCGGGTCGGGGCGGCCGACCACCGCGGCGGCGGCGATGCCCGGCATGGCGAACAGCAGCTCCTCCAGCTCGCGCGGGAAGACGTTGTAGCCCTTGTAGAGCAGCATGTCCTTGGTCCGGTCGACGATGGACAGGTAGCCGTCGGCGTCCAGCACCCCGACGTCGCCGGTGTGGAACCAGCCGTCGGGGTCGATCGCCTCCGCCGTCGCGTCCGCGCGACCGGCGTACCCGCGCATGACCTGCGGCCCGCGGATGCACACCTCGCCGCGCTCGCCGGCCGGCAGCGGGTCGCCGCCACCCAGCGGGCGGATGCTGATCGCGGTGTCCGGCAGCGGGACGCCGACGGTGCCGGGCTTGCGCACGCCGCTGGTGTGCGGCGGGTTGCCGGTGGCCTGCATGGTCACCTCGGTGAGCCCGTAGCCCTCGCAGACCACCGCGTCGGGCAGCAGGTCGTGCAGCCGCTCGATCAGCGGCACCGGCAGCGGGGCGGCACCGCTGGAGACCCCGCGGACGCTGGACAGGTCGGCGTCGGCGATGCCCGGCACCTGGAGCAGCGCGACGAACACCGGCGGGGCGCCCCCGATGCCGGTGACCCGGTACCGGACCGCGTCGGCGACGTACAGCTGCGGGTCGAAGCGGTCGTGGACGACGACGGTCGACCCGCCCATCACCTGGCCGTTGAGGTAGCCGATCACGCCCATCGCGTGGAACCACGGCGTCAGGTTGATGACCGTGGCGGTGCCCAGCCGGGTGGGGTGCTCGGCGGGGTCGCTGACCTGGTCGAGCGTCACGTCGCCGGCGTCGTCCAGCGCCGGCACCGAGCCGGTGCTGAAGCACGCCGACTGCAGCACGTTGGTGACCACGGCGCGGTGCGGCAGCTCGACGCCCTTGCTCACCCCGGTGGTGCCGCCGGTGTAGGCCAGGTGCGCCAGGTCGGTGGTCGGGTCCAGGCCGGCGTCGCGGTGCGCGTCGGCCGGGTCGGCGGCGAGCAGGTCGGCCAGCGAGACCGCGCCGGGCAGCCCGTCCAGCTCCACGGCGGCGGCCGGCTCGGCGATCTGCTGCGGCCCGGTGACGACCACGGTCCGGACGCCGGTGCCCTGGAGTGCGGCGCGGACCACGGGCAGCACCGGCTCCCAGGTGACCAGCGCCCGCGCGCCGGCGTCGGCGAGCTGGGCCGCCAGCCCGGCCGGGGGCAGCAGCGGGTTGGTGGGGGAGAAGACGGCGCCGGCCAGCAGCACGCCGTAGTAGACGGCCGGGTACTGCAGGCAGTTGGGCAGGTGGACGGCGACGACGTCGCCCCGGCCGATGCCGCGCTCGGCCAGCCCGGCGGCGACGGCGTGCGCGCGGCGCCCCAGCTCGGTGAACGAGAGCTCGACGTCGTGGTGGACGAACGCCGTCCGGTCGCCCCAGCGGCGCACCGCGGCCCGCAGCACCGAGCCGACCGGCACCGGCGGGTAGGCCAGCGACCGCGGCAGCCCGGGCGGCCAGATGGAGGGGGCGGCGGTGCTCCGGACCTGGGTCATCTGGGCTGCCTCCGGCGTCGTTGTCGGACTGCCCAGAGTGGCGCACGTCACCCTCGGCTGTCACGCCGGGGCGGTGCGTCAGGATGACCGGATGAGCGAGCAGCGCACGGCCCTGGTCCTCGGTGGCGGCGGCATCACCGGCATCGCCTGGGAGGTCGGTGTGCTCGCCGGGCTCGCCGAGGCCGGGGTCGACCTGGGCACCGCCGACCTCGTCGTCGGCACCTCGGCCGGGTCGGTGGTCGGGGCGCAGCTGCGCAGCGGGGTCGACCTCGAGCAGCTGTACGAAGGCCAGCTCGAGCCGCACGTCGGCACCGAGCGCGCCGCCCGGCTCGGCCGACGCACGCTGGCCCGCTACGGCCTGGCGATGCTGCTGGCCCGCCGCGACGACGTGGCGTTCCGCCGCCGGGTCGGCGAGCTGGCCCGCACCGCCGCCGACACCGGGAGGACCCCGACCGAGGCGGAGCGCCGCGCAGCGATCGCCTCCCGGCTGCCCAGCCCCGAGTGGTCCGACCGGCCGCTGGTGGTCACCGCGGTCGACGCGGAGAGCGGGGAGTTCGTCACCTTCACCCGGGAGTCCGGCGTCGAGCTGGTGGCCGCGGTCGGCGCGAGCTGCGCCGTCCCGGGCGTCTACCCGCCGGTCACCATCGACGGCCACCGGTACGTGGACGGCGGGATGCGCTCCCCGGCGAACGCCGACCTGGCCGCCGAGTACGACCGGATCGTCGTCGTGGCCCCGCTGCCCCGCGGTGCCGGGCCGATGACCAGCGTCGACGCGCAGGTCACCGGGCTGGTCAGCCGGGTCGCCGTCGTCTCGCCGGACCAGGCCAGCCTGGCCGCGATCGGCAAGAACGTGCTCGACCCGGCCGCCCGTGAGCCCGCCGCGCGGGCCGGCCGCGCCCAGGCCGCGGCGGTGGCCGACCGTGTCCGCGAGGTCTGGCAGGGCTGAGGTCCGGCTAGCCTGCTGCCGCTGACCGGGAGGACGGGGGAGCGGTGCGGGTCGTTCAGGGGTTGCTGCTGGGGCTCGCCGTCGGCTTCGCCGCCGCCGCGGGCCTGGACGTCGTGCCCGGGTTCTCCGGCACGGTCGTGGGCGTCTGCCTGGCGACCAGCGTCGTGCTGTGGGCGGTGTGGGCGGTGCGCAGCGGCCCGTCGCGGCCCACCGCGGTCGCGCCGCCGGTGACCGGCGCCCGCCCGCCCTCGGCCGGCCCCGGCCCCGGCCCCGGCCCCGGCCCCGGGGGCATGTTCGCCGGCCGCGCGCTCGGCGACGCGCTGGCCTGGGCGGCCGCCGAGCACGGGCTCACCACCCTGTACTCGGTCACGGTCGGCGAGCAGGAGGTCGGCGTGCTCGGCAGCGCGCTCCCGGGCGGCCCGCTCAGCTTCCTCGTCGTCACCGCCGTGCCCGGAGGCTGGCAGGGTCGGGTCGACGCGCTGCCGGCCGAGGTCGACCTCGGCACCGGCGCAGCGATCGCCGACGACGCCTTCCGCGCCGGCGACCTCGCCCCCGACGTGCTGTCCCGGCTGCTCGACGACGCCCGCCGGCAGGACGCCCGGCCGCGCGTGGACGGCGCCGACCTGACCGCGGTGATCGACCGGCCGCGCGGCCTGCGCCCCGACGTCACCGTGCGCGTCGCCGCCGACGACGAGTGGGTGTCCGCCACCTGGTGGGGCACCGCGGACGGCCGGCTGCTCTTCGTCGACCAGCGGGCGGAGGTCTGATGTCGCTGGCACCCACGAGCACCGTGCCGCTCCCCGAGGCGCCGGGTGCGCCACGGCGGCGGCGGCGGTGGCGCGGCGCGGTGGCCGCGTTCGTCGTCGGCCTCGCCGTGCCCGCCGGGGTGGTGGTCGCCGACCGGACCGGCGAGCCGCTCTCCTGGTCGTCGGACGAGGACGTCGAGGACACGCTGGTCGACGAGCCCGGCTTCCTCGACGGCGACCGGCTCGAGCGGTCGCTGGCCGCGATGGTCGCCGATGCGGGCACCAGCCAGGTGACCCAGCTGGCCTTCGACGACGACCGGCTCAGCGTCGACCTGCTGGACGCCGACACCGGGCTGTACGCACGGCACGAGCAGTACGCCGGGGGCTCCTCCGAGACGCCCTACGTCACCGACCTGGTGCGCCAGCCCCCGCCGGAGGCCGCCTTCGACCTGGCCGCCGTCCCGACGGCGACGCTGCTCGCGGCGCTCCGGACGGCCAACCGGTCGCTGGGCGACGAACCCGAGGACGTGGAGTACCTGGCGGCGCTGGTGGAGCGGCCGTTCCCGGTCTACGGCGACCCGCTGGTCGTCGTGGACGCCGGCTACGGCGTCACGCCGCGGCGGGTCTGGCTGGCGCTGGACGGGTCCGTGCTGCGGGTCGAGGGACCGTGACCGGCACCGCCGCCGGCCACGCTGCACGCCGAGGAGGAGACGCGCGATGACCGGACCGGTGCTGACCGAGGTGACCGACGGGGTCGGGGTGCTGACCCTGAACCGGCCGGAGGCGAAGAACGCCGTCGACCTGGCGACGACGCAGGCGCTGGCCGCCGCCCTCGACGAGTTCGACGCCCGGGACGACGTCGCCGTCCTGGTGCTCACCGGCGCCGGCGGCACGTTCTGCGCGGGGATGGACCTCAAGGCCTTCGCCCGCGGGGAGCGGCCGCGGATCGAGGGGCGCGGGTTCGCCGGGCTGACCGAGGCGCCGCCGGCCAAGCCGCTGATCGCCGCCGTCGAGGGCTGGGCGCTGGCCGGCGGCTGCGAGCTGGCGCTGAGCGCGGACCTCGTCGTCGCCGCCCGGGACGCCCGGTTCGGCATCCCCGAGGTCAAGCGCGGCCTGTTCGCCGCGGGGGGCGGGGTGCTGCGGCTGGCCAAGGCGCTGCCCTACCAGCGGGCGATGGAGATGGCGCTGACCGGTGACCCGCTGCCCGCCGAGGAGGCGCACCGGTTCGGGCTGGTCAACGTGCTCACCGAGCCCGGCGGCGCGCTGGCCGGGGCCCGCGAGCTGGCTGCCCGGATCGCGGTCAACGGGCCCCTCGCGGTGCGCGTCAGCAAGCAGCTGGTCGCCGGGTCGGTGAGGTGGACCGACCGCGAGGCGCTGGCCGCCCAGCGGGAGGTGGCCGAGCGGGTGTTCGCCTCGGCCGACGCGCAGGAGGGCGCCCGGGCGTTCGCCGAGAAGCGTGCCCCCGTCTGGCGCGGGGAGTAGGCCACCCGGGTTCACGGCCTGTTCACCGGCCATTGCCTGTGCCCGGGCTGGGGGCGCACTGTGCTGGGTGCGGGCCGCAGGCGAGGGTCGCCGACCGAGCCCGGGGGAGCTCCGATGAGCCGTGCGTCCCGGTGGTGCGCCGCTGCGCTGACCGCCCTGCTCGCCGTCCTGCTGTCGGTCGTGGTGCCGTCCTCGGCCGCGGCACCGGCGGCCGCGTCCGACCGGTGGCACGGAGGTGGCGGCCACCCGGGTGCCGGTCACGGCGGTGGCGGGCACGCCGCCGCCGGCGACCTGCTGGTCATCGGCCACCGCGGTGCCTCCGGCTACCGGCCCGAGCACACGCTGGCCGCCTACGAGCTGGCCGCGCGGATGGGGGCGGACCACATCGAGTGCGACGTGGTGAGCACCGCCGACCGGGTCCTGGTGTGCCGGCACGAGAACGAGATCTCCGGGACCACCGACGTGGCCGAGCACCCGGAGTTCGCCGACCGGCAGACCACCAAGACCGTCGACGGCGTCGCGCTCACCGGCTGGTTCACCGAGGACTTCACCCTCGCCGAGCTGCAGACGCTGCGCGCCGTCGAGCGGCTGCCGGAGGTGCGCGAGGAGAACACCCTCTACGACGGCATCTTCGGCGTCCCCACCCTGGACGAGTTCCTGCAGCTGCGCACCGACCTCAGCCGCGAGCTGCGCCGGGACGTGGGCGCCTACATCGAGACCAAGCACCCCACGTACTTCGACGGCATCGACCTGTCGCTCGAGGAGCCGCTGCTGGCCGACCTGCGCGAGGCGCGGCTGGACCGCCGCAGCTCGCCGGTCTTCCTGCAGTCGTTCGAGACGACGAACCTGCGGGAGCTCGACGCGGCCGGCGTGCGGGTGCCGCTGGTGCAGCTGCTCTCGGCGGCCGGCGCCCCCGCCGACCTGGTCGCCGCGGGTGACCCGCGCACCTACGCCGACCTCTCCACGGCCGCGGGCCTGGCCGAGGTGGCCGGCTACGCCGACGGTGTCGGTCCGGAGAAGGCCCAGGTGATCCCGCTCCGGGCGGACGGCACGCTGGGGGAGCCGACCTCGTTCGTCGCGGACGCGCACGCCGTCGACCTGCTGGTGCACCCCTACACGTTCCGCAACGAGAACGCCTTCCTGCCCGCCGACCTCGACGAGGGCACCGACCCGGCGGCGTACGGCTCGGCGCTGGAGGAGCAGCTGCTGTTCTGGGCCGCCGGCGTCGACGGGCTGTTCACCGACAACCCGGACACCGGCGTGCTCAGCCGGGAGCTGTTCCTGTCCGGTGTCTCGCTGACCCCGGCGGCCTGACCGCACCGCCCCGGCTGCCGGGCTCCCGGCAGCCGGGGCGGTGCGCCCTACGCCTCGTTCAGGTGCCGCAGCAGCGTCTCGCCGATGTCGCGCATCGCGGTGAGCTGAGCCGCGTCCAGCTGGTCGAACAGGTGGCTGCGCACGCTCTCCACGTGCACGGGGGCGGCCTGCTCCAGCGCGGCGAAGCCCTCGTCGGTGAGGACGGCGAGCTGGCCGCGGCCGTCCTCGGCGCAGACCTGCCGGCGCACCCAGCCGCGCTCCTCCAGCCGGGAGACGGCGTGGGACAGCCGGCTGCGCGAGGACAGGCAGCGGTCGGCGAGCTCGCTCATCCGCAGCTGCCGGCCCTCGGTCTCCGAGAGCTGCACGAGGATCTCGTAGTACGCGTGGCTGATGCCCGTCTCCCGGGTCAGCTCGCGGTCCAGCCGGTCCTCCAGCAGCATCCAGCTGTACATGTAGGCCCGCCAGGCGCGCTGTTCCTCGGCGTCGAGCCACCGGGTCGTACCGTGCGCCGTCGCCGACTCCCGCGGGGCAGCGCCACCCAGGGGGCCGGGACACACCTCAGTGCTCATGTCCCGAGGGTACTAGCGGAATACTCAAGTCTTCAACTACGCTACGGCCCAGCGAAAGCAGTCAAACGCTCAACCAGATGGAGGGTCACCATGACCAGCACCACCCAGATCCCCGGTTACGTCGTCGGCACGTGGGACATCGACGCCTCCCACTCGACGGTGGGCTTCAGCGTCCGTCACATGATGGTCAGCAAGGTCCGCGGCTACTTCCGCGAGTTCTCCGGCGAGATCGTCACCGCCGCCGACCCGGCGCAGTCCACGGTGCACGCCACCATCGACATGGACTCGATCGACACCCGGCAGGAGCAGCGGGACGCGCACATCAAGTCCGCTGACTTCTTCGACGTCGGCAACCACACCGTCATGGAGTTCCGCTCGACCGTCGTGCGCAACCACGGCGAGGACTGGGTCGTCGAGGGCAACCTGACGATCAAGGGCATCACCAAGCCCGTCACCCTGGCCCTGGAGCTCAACGGCTTCGGCCCGGACGCCTACGGCGGCACGCGCGCCGGCTTCTCCGGCAAGACCGAGATCTCCCGCAAGGAGTTCGGCGTCGACATCGACATGCCGATGGACGGCGGCGGCGTCGTCGTCGGCGACAAGATCTCCGTCGAGCTCGAGATCGAGGCCGTGCTCCGCGCCGCCTGAGAAAGGACCCCTCAGCCCCCCACCGCTCGCAGGCTCGCGGCGGGACCCTGCTGAGGGGCCGCTCCAGTTCCTCACCGGGGCCCCGGCGCATCGCGCGCCGGGGCCCTCGGCATGTCCGGGCGACTGCCAGGTGACCCACAGGTCGCTCCGGGAACCACACCAGCCCGGCGAGCGACTGTCCGGTCGTGAGACCGACCTGGCCCTGGGTGGCCACCGCTGCCCGGCTGCTGCTCGGCGGCGTCCTCGTCGTCGCCGGCGCGCTGAAGGTGCCCGACCCGGCCGCCGCGGTGCGGGCGGTGCGCGCCTACCGGCTGCTCCCCGAGGGGCTGGTCGGGCCGGTCGCCTTCGGCCTGCCGGTCCTTGAGATCGCGGTGGGGCTGGCCCTGCTCGCCGGGGTCTTCGTGCGCACGGCGGCGCTCGCCGCCGCGGCGCTGATGGTGGTCTTCCTGGTCGGCGTCGGCTCGGCCTGGGCCCGCGGCCTGCAGATCGACTGCGGCTGCTTCGGCGGTGGTGGCGAGGTCGCCGCCGGCCGCACCGCCTACCCGGGCGAGGTGGCCCGCGACGTCGGGCTGCTGCTCGTCGCACTCGCGCTGGCCCGCCGGCCCGCGTCCCGGCTCGCCCTCGGCGGCCACTCGGAGGAGGAGCTCGCACATGTCCGGTGAGACCAAGCGGGAGGCCGCCCGGCAGCGGATCGCCGCCAAGCGCGCCGCCGAGGCCGCGGCCCACGCGGCGGCTGCCCGCCGGCGACGGGCGGTGACCGGCGGGGTGCTGGCGGCCGCCGTCCTGGTGGTGGCGCTGATCGTCGTCATCGTCGTGCAGACCCAGCGCACCTCCACCTCGGCCGACGCGGCCGCACCGCCGAACACCACCGACGGCGGCTACGCCTTCGCCGTCGGCTCGGCCGACGCCCCGGTGACGATGGACGTCTACGAGGACTTCCAGTGCCCGGTCTGCGCCCAGCTGGAGTCGACCGCCGGCAGCACCATCGCCGAGCTCGTCGACGACGGCACCGTGCAGGTGCGCTACCACGGCATGGCGTTCCTCGACCGGGCCTCGAGCACCGAGTACTCCACCCGCGCGCTGAACGCCGCGGCGGTCGTCGCCGAGTCCGGCACCGACGCCTTCCGCGCCTTCCACGAGCTGCTGTTCGCCAACCAGCCCGAGGAGGGCAGCGCGGGGCTGAGCGACGACCAGCTCGTCGAGTACGCCACCCAGGCCGGAGCGACCGGCGCCGACGTCGCGCAGGGCATCGAGGACCGCCGGTACGCCGACTGGGTCGCCGCCGCCACTGACCGGGCCAGCGAGGACGGCGTCACCGGTACGCCCACCGTGTTCGTCGACGGCGACCAGCTGGACGGCGACCAGCTCACCCCCGACGGGATCGCCGCCGCGGTGGCCGCGGCCCAGGGCTGACCCGCCCTCCCGGCCCGCGCGCTGGGACACTGGTGGGCATGTCCGCCTCGACCCTGGCCCGCGTGCAGACCCGCTTCCCGTCGGCCGTGGCGGTCGCCGTCGGCCTGGCCGCCGGCTTCGGCGTCGCGCAGGGCACCGGCGTCCGGGCGCTGGGCGGCGTGGTGTTCGCCGCGGGCGGGCTGGCCGCCGGCTGGCTCTGGTACCGCCGTCGCGGTGCGGCCGTGGCCGCGGTGCTCGGCGCCGTCTACGTGGTCGCCTTCGTGCTCGCCCACGTGCTGGCCCTCGGCGTCGGCTGGCCGTCCTGGCTGGCCGTGGGCGTGGTCACCGCCGCAGCGGCCGTGCTGTCCTGGGTGGTCGCGGACCGTCCCGGGTCGTCCGTCCGAGTGGGGGACCGGTCACAACCGGCCTGAGAGACCGCGCACGTCCCGTACTCTGGCCGGGAAGGTCTCGGCCCGGATGGTCGTTGACCCAGTGTCGCGCGCCGCTGCGCGCAGACCCCCACGCGATCTCCTGAGGTGCCTCTCCGCATGCCCACCCGCAACGACCTGCGCAACGTGGCGATCATCGCCCACGTCGACCACGGCAAGACCACCCTGGTCGACGCCCTGCTCCGACAGGCCGGTGCACTGGGCCGGGCCAAGGGCGAGGGCACCGACAACGACTCCACGCAGGACCGGGTCATGGACTCCATGGACCTCGAGCGCGAGCGCGGGATCACCATCCTCGCCAAGAACACCGCGATCCACCTGCACGACGACGACGGCAACCCCGTCATCGTCAACATCGTCGACACCCCGGGCCACGCCGACTTCGGTGGCGAGGTCGAGCGCGCGCTGTCCATGGTCGACGGCGTCGTCCTGCTCGTCGACGCCTCCGAGGGCCCGCTGCCGCAGACCCGCTTCGTGCTGCGCAAGGCGCTGGCCAAGGGGATGCCCGTCATCCTCGCGGTGAACAAGACCGACCGGCACGACGCCCGCATCGAGGAGGTCGTCGACGAGACCTACGAGCTCTTCCTCGAGCTGCTCGAGGACGCCGGCCTGCCCGCCGAGACCCTCGAGTTCCCGATCGTCTACTGCAACGGCCGCACCGGCCAGGCGTCGCTGAACAAGCCGGAGAACGGCACCGTCCCGGACAGCCCGGACCTCGGCCCGCTGGTCAAGACGCTGCTGGACACCGTGCCGGCCCCGGAGTACGACGCCGAGGAGCCGCTGCGCGCGCAGGTCACCAACCTCGACGCCTCGCCGTTCCTCGGCCGCCTCGCGCTGCTGCGCATCCACTCCGGTGAGATGAAGCGCGGCCAGCAGGTCGCCTGGTGCAAGGCCGACGGCACGATCACCCGGACGAAGATCACCGAGCTGCTGGTCACCGAGGGCCTCACCCGCACCCCGGCCGACAGCGCCGGCCCCGGCGACCTGATCGCCATCGCCGGCATCGAGGAGATCATGATCGGCGACACCCTCGCCGACCCGAACGACCCGCGCCCGCTGCCGGCGATCACCGTCGACGAGCCGTCGATCTCGATCACCATCGGCATCAACACCAGCCCGCTGTCGGGCAAGTCGGGCAAGAAGCTCACCGCCCGCCTGATCAAGAACCGGCTCGACCAGGAGCTCGTCGGCAACGTCTCGGTGCGCATGCTGCCCACCGAGCGCCCCGACACCTGGGAGATGCAGGGCCGCGGCGAGCTCGCGCTGGCCATCCTGGTGGAGCAGCTGCGCCGCGAGGAGTTCGAGCTGACCGTCGGCCGCCCGACCGTGGTCACCAAGGAGATCGACGGCAAGCTGCACGAGCCGGTCGAGCGGGTCACCATCGACACCCCGGGTGAGTACGTCGGCACGCTGACCCAGGCGCTGGCCGTCCGCCGCGGGCGGATCGAGAACCTGGTGCACCACGACACCGGTTGGGCGCGGATGGAGTACATCGTCCCGTCGCGCGGCCTGATCGGGTTCCGCACCGAGTTCCTCACCGAGACCCGCGGCACCGGCGTGCTGAACCACAACCTCGAGGGCTACGAGCCGTGGCTGGGCGACATGCGCGCCCGCCCGACCGGCTCGCTGGTCGCCGACCGCTCCGGTGTGGCGACGACCTACTCGATGTTCTCCCTGCAGGAGCGCGGCCAGATGATGGTCGAGCCCGGCACCGAGGTCTACGAGGGCATGATCGTCGGTGAGAACTCCCGTCCGGACGACATGGACGTGAACATCACCAAGGAGAAGAAGCTCACCAACATGCGCAAGTCCACCTCCGAGGAGCTGGAGCGGCTCATCCCGCCGCGGCTGCTCAACCTGGAGCAGGCGCTGGAGTTCTGCGCCGAGGACGAGTGCGTCGAGGTCACCCCCGGCTTCGTGCGGGTGCGCAAGGTCGAGCTGGACCAGACCGTGCGCGGCCGCTCCAAGAACCGGAAGCCCAAGCCCTGATCAAGGACCCCGCTGCCCCCCACCGCTCGCGAGCTCGCGGCGGGCCCCTGCAGCGGGGCCGTTCCATCGCGTCGAACGCCGTCGTCCCTGCGGGGACGGCGGCGTTCGTCGTCCCCGGGCGGCGTGTCGGCACCGGGGTGCGGGCGGCTGCTGACACAACGCCAGGTGCCCCTGTGGCGAGAGTTGCCCTCCGATCACACTGCGTGATGACCGGCCGTGGTGGCCGGACACCTGCCGACGGCTCCCTCGTGGCGCGCCGGGGTGTCGCTCGACGGCTCGTACGTTCCGGTCGGGAGAGGTGCGCGCGGCAGGGGAAGGCCGCGCACGCCTGGGGGAGTGAGCACGAGAGGTGGTCGGGCGACCGATGACGGTGCAGCGGGCAGCGGGTTTCCGGAACGGCATCGACGTACGGGTGCGGCTGCGCACCGGGGTGCCGTCGGCCGACGTCACCTTCGACGGCGCGTGGTGGCCGCGCAGCCGGGACCTGGGCGCCGAGCTCCCGGAGCTGATCGCCGCGCTGGACACCCTGGGCGTGCGGGTCGAGCGCTTCACCTACCCGGTCGAGGCCTGGGAGCACCAGGTCCAGCGCAAGGTGACCGTCGCCGGGCGCACGGTGCGCACCGGCGCCTTCCGCAGCATGGACCCGCAGCTGGTCTCCCTGGTGGTGGAGGGCGACCGGCGCATTGACCTGCTGGTGGTCCCGCCGGAGGCCGACGCGCTGACCGGGGTGCGCGCGCTGCGGATGGCCGGCCTGCGCGAGGACAGCAGCAGCCCGCAGCGGGTGCTCGCCGCCGCCGGCTCGCGTCCGCGGCCCGAGGTCGTCCCGATCACCGGCGTCCGCGCCGGCTAGTCGAAGGACCCCCAGCTCTCGGCGCCGAAAGCCGGTTGGCTTTCCGCGCGGAAAGCCAACCGGGACCGTTGGCTTTCGGCGCCGAAAGCCAACGGGACGGCGCTACGCCGGGAGTGAACCGGCTGGACGGCGGGTGCGGGCTGGGCTGAGGTCGGGCCATGCGACTCCTCGTCCTCGGCGGCACCCACTTCCTCGGCCGGCACGTCGCGACGGCGGCCCTCGAGCGCGGGCACGAGGTGGCGACCTTCACCCGCGGGGTCTCCGGCGCACCGCCGGCGGGTGCCCGGGCGCTGCACGGTGACCGCGACGACCCGGCGGCGCTCCCCGCGGCGCTCGACGGCTGGGCTCCCGAGCTCGTCGTCGACACCTCCTGCCAGACCCGGGCCGCCGCCGACAACGCCGCCGCCGTGCTGGGCGACGTCGCGGGCCACGCCTTCGTCAGCAGCCTGAACGCCTACCGCGACTGGCCGCCCGGCCCGGTGCGCGGCGAGGACGGCCCGACCTGGGACACCGACGAGGACGGCTACGGGCAGGACAAGGCGCACGCCGAGCGGGTGCTCGGTGCGGCGGTGGGCGACGGGTTCGTCACCGCGCGGGCCGGTCTGATCGTCGGGCCGTACGACCCCGTGCACCGGCTCGGCTGGTGGCTGGAGCGCATCGCCGCGGGCGGCCGGGTCGTCGTCCCGGCCGAGAGCTGGGACCAGCCGATCGCGCTGGTCGACGCCCGCGACCTGGCCGGATGGCTGGTGGAGGCCGCCGAGCGGGGGCTGTCCGGGCCGGTGAACACCACCGGACCCGCCGGGATGACCACGCTGGGCGGGCTGCTGGCGACCTGCCGGGAGGTGACCGGCGGGGACGCCGAGTGGGTGCCCGTCCCCGACGCCGACCTGCTCGCGGCCGGCGTCGAGGAGTGGGTGCACCTGCCGCTGTGGCTGCAGGCCGCGACGGCCCGCACCGCCTGGGACGTCGACACCGGCCGCGCCCGGGAGCTCGGCCTGCCCTCCCGCCCGGTGCGCGACTCGGTGGCCGACACCTGGGCCTGGCTCCAGCAGAGCGGCCGCCCGACCCCGCGGCCGGGCCGGGAGCTGCCCGGCCTGCCCGCTGCGCTCGAGGCGGAGCTGCTCGCCGGGCGCTGAGGTCAGCGGCGGCGGGCCCGCACCACCTCGTCGGCGTGGTGGCCGTGCGCGTCGGCC
Source organism: Modestobacter versicolor (assembly GCF_014195485.1). NCBI lineage: Bacteria > Bacillati > Actinomycetota > Actinomycetes > Geodermatophilales > Geodermatophilaceae > Modestobacter > Modestobacter versicolor. The sequence goes on along the minus strand of NZ_JACIBU010000001.1, from coordinate 2,042,408 downwards.
GGGCGCGGGCGCAGACCGGCGACCTCGACGTCCCACTCCTGCGGGTCCAGCTGAGCGGCCACGTCGGCGGCGGAGGCGAAACGGTCCTCGCCCCACATCGCGGCCCGCTCGGCGTCGTGGGCGTGGCCCACCCACAGGAACGTGCCGCCCGGCGCGACCGCGGAGGCCAGCCGGGGCACCAGCTCCCGGCGCAGCGCGGCCTCCGGGTGCAGGAAGTGCGCCGTGACCAGGTCGAACGCGGCGGGCGGCGGCTGCCAGACGGCGATGTCCGCCTGCAGCCAGCTCACCCGGTCGGTCAGCCCGGCGTCGGCCGCGTGGACGGCGGCGCGGTCGAGCGCGGTCTGCGCCCAGTCCAGGCCGGTCGCCTGCCACCCGCGGGCGGCGAGCCACAGCGTGTCGGCGCCCTCCCCGCAGCCGACGTCCAGCGCGCGGCCGGGGGTCAGGTCGCCGGCGTGCTCGGCCAGCGGCGCGTTGACCCGGCCGCTCCACAGGGCCGCCGCGGAGGCGTAGCGGTCCTCCCAGGAGGCGTGGTCGTGGCCGGTCGACGCCGGCTGCTGCTCGTGGTCGTGCACGGTCTCCTCCTCAGTTCCCGGACCGCGGGGTGCCCAGCACCAGCTCGCGGTGGTCGGTCGGGGACGACCCCTGCCGGGCCGCCACGGCCCGCCGGGTGTCCTCCTGGATCAGGTCGGCGTTGATCATGGCACCGGCGTTCAGCCCGGCGGCGGCGGAGCTGATCACCTGGGCGCGCAGGTCGGTGACGTTGCCGGCCACCCAGACCCCGGGGACGGCGGTGAGGCCGGTGGGGTCGGCCGGGACGGCGCTGCCGAACACGTGACCGCCCATCTCGAGCTCCTCGGCGGCCAGCCCGAGCGACTCCAGCAGGCCCGACCGGGCGGTGAACCGCGGTGCGACGACCACGGCGCTGCGGGGGACCACCTGCCCGGAGGTGAGCCGGACGCCGGTCAGCCGGTCGCCCGTCGACTCGAGGGCCGCCACCTCGCCCACGACGACGCTGACGTCGAGGGCGGCCAGCAGCTCCCACTCCTCGTCGGAGGGCTCCGGGCCGGTGTGCAGGAACAGGGTCACGTCGGCGCTCCACTGCCGCCACATCTGCGCCTGGTGGACGCCGAACGGGCTGGTGGACAGGATCCCGATCGCCTGGTCGCGCACCTCCCAGCCGTGGCAGTACGGGCAGTGCAGCACGCTGCTGCCCCAGAGCTCGCGCACCCCCGGCACGTTCGGCAGCTCGTCGACCAGCCCGGTGGTCACCAGCAGCCGCCGGGCCCGCACCGCGCGGCCGTCGGCCAGGTCGACGGCGAACCCGTCGTCGACCGCCCGTGCCGCGACCGCCTCGCCGGGTTCGACCTCCGCGCCGTACCCGGCGACCTCCGCCCGGCCGATCGCCAGCAGCTCACCGGGTGGGGTGCCCTCGCGGGCGAGGTAGTTGTGCACGTGGCCGGCGGGCGCGTTCCGCGGTGACCCGCTGTCGACCACCAGCACCGACCGGCGGGCGCGGGACAGCGCCAGCGCTCCGCTCAGACCGGCGGCGCCCCCGCCGATGACCACGACGTCGTACTGCTGCTCCATGGCTGCTCCTCGGCTCGTCCGGCCGGTCGCGGGAGGCGACCGCCGTGCACCGAGACTGCAGCCATGGAGCAGTCAGCGACAAACTTCTTTGCTGGACCGGCAAGGCCGGCCGGTGGGGCTCAGTCGGTCGGGGCGCTGGGGCGGCCGGCCGTGACCGTCGCACCGTCGGCACGGGTGGCGTCCCCGGGCGCGTCGGTCTCGGCGAGCCGCGCCGCCTCGGCCGCGAGGGCGTCGGCCGTCTCCCGGGCGCCGTCCTTGCGGTACTCGCGGAACGACCAGGCGACCGCGGCGGCCCACACCACGTAGATGAGCGCGTAGCAGGCGTACCGGGTGGCGTCCGGGGCGTCGATCCAGTCGCTGCGCAGCAGGGTGCGGGTGTTGGTCAGCACGATCATGCCGCCGACCAGCGAGCCGAGCAGCCGCGGCGGCACGTGCCGGACCAGCCAGGCCGCGATGGGAGCGGCGATCAGACCGCCGATGAGCAGGGCGGCCACCCAGGCGAAGTCGATGCCCTGGTTCCCGAGGGCGAACAGGAAGCCGAGGCTGGCGGCGAGGGCGACGAGGAACTCCGAGGTGTCGATCGAGCCGATCACCTTGCGCGGCTCCATCCGGCCGCTGGCCAGCAGTGCCGGCGTGCCGACCGGGCCCCACCCGCCGCCGCCGGTGGCGTCGACGAAGCCGGCGACCAGGCCGAGCGGCGCGAGGAACCGCTTGCGGACCGGCTTGCCGAGGTTGCGCCGGTCGATGCCGCGCAGGGTGAAGCGGATCAGCAGGTACAGGCCGAGGGCCAGCAGGATCAGCGCCATGACCGGCGCCGCGACCTCGGTGGAGAGGTGGGACAGCACGGTCGCGCCGGCGAAGGCGCCGATCGCACCCGGGAGGCCGATCTTCGCGACGACCTTCCAGTCGACGTTGCCGAACCGCCAGTGCGCCACACCCGAGGCGAGGGTCGTGCCGATCTCGGCGAGGTGGACCGTGGCCGAGGCGGCCGCCGGGTTGGTGCCGATGGCCAGCAGCAGCGTGGTGGAGGTGACGCCGTAGGCCATGCCCAGGCTGCCGTCCACCAGTTGCGCGCCCAGGCCGACGAGCGCGAGCAGGACGATGGTCTTCACGAGGATGTGCTCCGGGGCTTCGAGGGGGCGGGCGCGCCGGCAGGGCGCTGCGGACCGCGGTGAACGAGGGGGCGCCGTGGGCGCGGGAGGTCAGCCGCGCAGACAGGCGGCGGTGCTGACCCGGAGCAGGTCGACGTGCAGACGGCTCACCAGGAGGTCGCCCGGGAGGGCGGTCGTCGTCGGCACGGGCACATTCCTACCATCCCGATGCAGATTGCGGGAAACGAGGGCAGGTGGCCTGGGTCACGTCTTCAGCGTGTCGGGCCGGATGGTCAGCCAGGCGACCAGGCTGCCCGCGACGAGCAGCCCCGCACAGACCAGCATGGCCGTGCCGGCGCCGGCGTCGAAGCTCGCCGGGTCGGCGTAGTCGTCGCCGCCGAGGCCGACCGCCACCGGCAGCGCGGCCACCGCCAGCAGCTGCGCCGCCCGGGCCACCGCGTTGTTCACCCCGCTGGCCACGCCGGCCAGGTGGTCGGGGGCGGCGTCGAGCACCGTGGCGGTCAGCGGCGCCACGAGCAGCGCCAGCCCCACGCCGCTGACCAGCGACCCGGGCAGCACGTCGAGCCAGTAGGAGCTGCCCGGCCCGATCCGGGCCAGCAGCAGCACGCCGACGGCGGCGATGAGCGGGCCGACGGTCATCGGCAGCCGGGCCCCGGTCCGCTGGGCGAGCGCCCCCGCCCGGGCCGACAGCAGGCTCAGCACCACGATCGAGGGGATCGTCGCCGCCCCGGCCGCGGTGGCGCTGTAGCCCAGCACCGTCTGCAGCTCGACGACCAGGAAGAACGACCAGCCGCCCAGCGCCCCGTAGATGGCGAACGTGCTCAGGTTGGCCCCGGTGAACTCCCGGTCGGCGAAGACCCCGGTGGGCAGCATCGGCTCCCGCGCCCGCCGCTCCCGGACGACGAAGGCCACCCCGGCCAGCACGCCGACGGCCGCGGAGACCCAGACCTGCGGCCGCCCCGGCCCGTCGCCGGCCGCGATCAGCGCGTAGGTGACCCCGGCCAGGGCGAGGGCGCCCCACACCGCGCCGAGGGCGTCGAACCGGCCGGTGCGCCCGGGGTCGCGGCTCTCCGGCACGTGCCGCACCGCGACCAGCACCACGACGACGGCGAGCGGTGCGTTGACCAGGAACACCCAGCGCCAGCTCACCGTGTCGACCAGGAAGCCGCCGAGGAACGGCCCGACCAGCCCGGCGACCCCGCCGAACGCCGACCAGGCGCCGATCGCCCGGGGCCGGTCGGCGTGCGGGAAGGCCGACTGGATGATCGCCAGGCTGCCCGGGGTGAGCAGTGCGCCGCCGATGCCCTGCAGCACCCGCATCGCCACCAGCTGCCCGGTGGTCTGGGCCAGCCCGCAGCCCAGCGAGGTGACGGCGAACCAGACGACGCCGACCACGAAGACGCGGCGCCGTCCGTACCGGTCGCCCAGCGCGCCGCCCAGCAGGATCAGCGAGGCCAGCGCCAGCGTGTAGCCGCTGAGCGTCCACTGCAGGCCGGCCAGCCCCGAGCCCAGGTCGCGGCCGATGGCCGGCAGCGCGACGTTGACCGCGCTGGCGTCGAGCATCGCCATCCCGGAGGCGAGCACGGTGGCCAGCAGCACCCACCGGCCCGGGGCGGTGCCCAGCCGGACGGGGTCGGCGGCGACCGGGCCGACCGGTTCGGGTGAGGTCCCCTCCGCGGCGGGTGGGGACGAGGTCATGGGACCTTCCTAGCCCACGATCGCGTGGGTCACGAAGAACGTGAGGGCGGCCACCAGGCCGGCGGCCGGCAGCGTCACCACCCAGGCGACGACGATGTTGCCGGCCACGCCCCAGCGCACGGCCGACAGCCGCCGGGTGGCGCCGACGCCCATGATCGACGTCGTCGTGATGTGGGTCGTGGAGACCGGTACGGCGAACACGGTCGCGGTGGTGACCATGACGCTGGAGGCGACGGTCTGCGCAGCGAACCCGCCGGCCGGGGTGAGCTGGATGATCCGGCGGCCCAGCGTGCGCATGATCCGGAAGCCGCCGGCGTAGGTGCCGGCGCTGATGGCCAGCGCGGCGGCCAGCACCACCCAGAGCGGCACCTCGAAGGTGTCGATCTCCCCGGCCGTCACCAACGCCAGGGTGATGATGCCCATCGTCTTCTGCGCGTCCTGCATGCCGTGGCCGAGCGCCATCGCCGCCGAGCTGGCGATCTGGGCGTACCGGAAGCCGCGGTTGGCCTTGTGCGCGTTGGCCCGCCGGAAGGTCCAGAGCACGGCGAGCATGAACAGGTAGCCCAGCCCGAAGCCGATCAGCGGGGCCAGCACCATCGGGATGACGACCTTGTCCAGGATCCCCATCCACTGCACCGAGTGCGCCGCGGCCAGCGCGGCGCCGACCAGCCCGCCGATCAGCGCGTGCGAGGACGACGAGGGCAGCCCGAAGTACCAGGTGATCAGGTTCCACACGATGGCGCCGATCAGCGCGGCGAAGACGATCTGCAGGCCCTCGCTGCCGGTCGGCGCGTCGATGATCCCCGCGCCCACGGTCTTGGCGACCTTGGTGGAGATCAGCGCACCGATGAGGTTGGCCACCGCGGCCAGCGCCAGGGCGGCGCGCGGGGTCAGCGCCTTGGTGGAGACGGCCACGGCGATCGCGTTGGCGGCGTCGTGGAAGCCGTTGGTGTAGTCGAACGCCAGCGCGACGACGACGATGACGATGAGGGCGAGGACGTACCCGTCCATGGGCGGGTCAGGACTCCTTGACCGCGATCGTCTCGACGACGTTCGCCACGTGCTCGAAGGCGTCGGCGGCCTCCTCGAGCTGGTCGGCGACCTCCTTGAGCTTGAGGATCTCCAGGGCGTCGAACTCGCCCGAGTACAGCCGGGACAGCAGCCGGCGGTAGAGCTTGTCCGCCTCGTTCTCCAGCCGGTTGACCTCGATCCAGTAGTCGGCGAGGTCCTTCATGGAGCGCAGCCGCGGCATCGACTCGGCGGTGACCTGGGCGCAGCGCTGCAGCAGCGCGACCTGCTGGCCCATCTCCGCCGGCAGCGTGCCGAGCTTGGTCAGCACCACCAGGTCGGCGGCGGCCTCGATGCAGTCCATGACGTCGTCGAGGTCGCTGGCCAGGTTGTAGATGTCCTCGCGGTCGAACGGCGTGACGAAGCTGGAGTTCACCTGCCGGAAGATCGCGTGGGTCGCCTGGTCGCAGGTGTGCTCCAGGTCGCGCAGCCGGTTGCCCAGCTCCTCGCGGCGGGTGTGCTCGTGCACGAACTCGCTCAGGACGTCGGTGGCCTCGACCAGGTGCTCCGCCGAGGCGGTGAACATGTCGTAGAAGCTCGAGTCCTTGGGTGTCAGGCGGAAGGCCACGCGGTGCTCCGGAGGTGGTGAGGACGTCGGTGGCCGTCCTCCCGCGCGGGCAGGCGACCTCGGGGAGCATAGGTCTCCCGCCGTTCACCCTCCGTTCACCCTGTCGTCGGACGACGCGGGAACTGGACCGGCCCCGCCGACGACTGTCTCCTCGTGCAGCACGACGACCGGCAGCGGGCATCTGCGTGAAGCGGTTCCCGGCTGCCGTCCTCCTGCTGTTCGCGCTGCTCGGGGCCGGGCTGCTGCTCGACGTCGTCACCGCCCGCCCGGCGGCCGCGCACGCCGCGGTGGTCACCACCACCCCCGGCGACGGCGCCCGGCTGGAGGCAGCGCCCACCGAGGTCACCATCGAGTTCAACGAGGCGGTGTCGCTGGGCGCCGGCTACGCCCGGGTGCTCGACGGCGACGGCGAGCGGGTGGACACCGGCGCGGCCGAGGTGACCGACGGCGTGGTCACCGTCCCGCTGCGCCCGGACCTCCCCGACGCCGGCTACGTCGTCACCTACCGGGTCGGCTCCGCCGACTCGCACCCCGTCTCCGGGGCCTTCTCCTTCGTCGTCGGCGACGGCGAGCTGCTGCCCGCCGGCTCGGTCGACGGCACCGACAGCACCGACCCGGGGATCGCCACGCTGCTCCCGCTGGCCCGCTGGGCCGGGTACGCGGGGCTGGTGCTGGGCGTCGGCGTCCCGCTCGCCCTGGCCACCTGCTGGCCCGGCGGCTGGGCGGCACCCCGGCTGCGCCGCGCGGCCCTGGGCGGGCTGGCCGCGGTCGCCGGCGGGGGAGTGCTGCTGCTGCTCGGCCAGGGCCCCTACGCGGCCGGGGCCGGGCTGGGGTCGCTGGTCGACCCGCAGCTGCTGGGCGCCACGGTCGACTCCGGCTACGGCCGCACCCTGCTCGTGCGCATCGCGCTCGCCCTCCTGCTGGCCGTCGTGCTGGCCCGGGGGTGGCGCCACGGGCGGGCGCCGGGCACCGGTCTGCTCGCCGTGGCCCCGGTGCTGGCGGCCGGGCTGGTCGTCGCGGTCGCCGCCGTCGGGCACCCGGTGGCCGGATCGCTGGTGGGCCTGGCGGTGGCGTCGAGCAGCGTCCACGTGGCCGCGATGGCCGGCTGGCTCGGTGGGCTGGTGGTGCTGTTCGCCGGGGTGCTCCGGGCGACGACGCCGCGCGCCGAGCTGGACGCCGCCCTGCCGCGCTGGTCCCGGCTGGCCGGGGGCTACATCGGCGCGCTGGTGGTCACCGGCGTGCTGCAGTCGGTGCGCGAGGTCGGCTCCTTCTCCGCGCTGGTGTCAACCGGCTACGGCTGGCTGCTGGTGGCCAAGCTGGCCGTGGTGCTGGTCGTGCTGGTCGCCGCGCTGGTGAGCCGGGACTGGGTGCAGCAGCGCGTCGGGGGCGGCCGCCGGCCGGGCGGGTCGCGCCGCCGGGTCGTCGCCCAGGCGTTCTCCGCGCAGGCCGTGGACGACGAGCCGCCCGCGTCCCTCGGGGTGCTCCGCCGCTCGGTGCTGGTCGAGCTGGTCGGCGCCGTCGTCGTCCTGGTGGTGTCGGCGGTGCTGGTCAGCCAGCCTCCCGCCAAGGCGTCGATGCCCACCCCGGTCGACGTCACCCTCCCGCTCCGCTCGGCCTCCGCGACGGCGGACGCCGGCACCGTCCAGGTCACCGTCGACCCGGCGAGCCCCGGCCCGACCACGCTGCACGTCTACCTCTTCGACGCCGACGGCCGGCTGGTCCAGCCCCGGGAGATCAGCGTCGGCCTGGCCGAGCTCGCCCAGGAGATCGGCCCGCTCGACGTCGAGCTGGCGGCCGCCGGACCGGGCCACTACGTCGGCGACCCGGTCCTCCCGTCGGCCGGGAGCTGGACCCTGACCGTCACCGTCCGGCTGGACGAGTTCACGGCCGTCACCGCCAGCACCGTCTTCCCGGTGCGCTGAACCCCCGCACGTCCCCCCGATCGAGGAGAACCGTTGAACCCCGCCCGCCCTGCCTCCCGTCTCGCCGTCGTGCTGCTCACCCTCGCCGGGGTGCTCGTCGCCGGCACCGGCGTCGCCTCGGCGCACGTGACGGTCTCGTCGGCCGACGCATCGCCGGGCGGGTACGGCAAGCTCACCTTCCGGGTGCCGAACGAGAGCGACACCGCCAGCACGGTCGCGCTGCGCATCCAGGTGCCCACCGACACCCCGCTCACCTCGCTGCGGGCCCAGCCGGTGCCCGGCTGGACCGTCGAGCTGACCACCACGCCGCTCGACCCGCCCGTCGAGGCCCACGGCGAGACGATCGACTCCGCCGTCTCGGTCGTCGAGTTCCGGGCCGACGCGGGCGGGGGCATCGCGCCGGGTGAGTTCCAGGAGTTCGCGCTGTCCGGTGGGCCGTTCCCGGACGCCGAGGCGCTGACCTTCGCCGCGGTGCAGAGCTACAGCGACGGCACCGAGGCCGCCTGGATCGAGCCGACCGTCGACGGGCAGCCGGAGCCGGAGCGCCCGGCCCCCGTGCTGACGCTCGCCTCCGCCGACGAGGACGCCGCCCCGACGACCCCCGACACCGCCGCCGCTCCCGCCGAGGGTGACGACGGCAGCAGCACGACCGCGACCGTCGCGCTGGTGCTCGCCGTCCTCGGCCTGCTCGCCGGGCTCGCCGGTCTCGGCCTCGGTCTGACCGCGCGCCGACGTACCGTGTCCTCGTGAGCTCTCGTTCCCGTGCCGGCGGGCTGGCCTCCCTCGCCCTGGCCGCCGCTGTGCTGCTGGCCGGTTGCGGTGGCGACGCCGACGCAGCCGGTGAGGAGCACGACCACTCCGCGGCGGTCGCCGACGTCCAGACCACCGACGACGGCCCGTACGAGGGCCTGCACCTGACCGAGCCGTACCAGAAGCCGGAGTTCACCCTCACCGACACGGCGGGCGCGCCCTTCGACTTCGCCGCCCGCACCGGTGCCGGGCCGACGCTGCTGTTCTTCGGGTACACCCACTGCCCGGACATCTGCCCCACCACGATGGCCGACGTGATGCTCGCGCTGGGCGACGTCGACCCCGAGGTGGCGGCGGAGACGAACGTCGTCTTCGTGACCACCGACCCGGCCCGGGACACCCCCGAGGTGCTGGCGGAGTTCCTCGGCCGGTTCGACGGCAGCCTGACCACGAAGTTCGTCGGGCTCACCGGCGACCAGGCGCAGATCGAGCAGGCGCAGCTGGCGGCCGGCGTGCCGCTGGCCCAGGACAACGGCGAGAGCCACTCCGCGCTGCTGCTGCTCTACGGCACCGACGGTGAGGCCGACGTCGCCTTCGACGCGGAGAACACCGCCGGCGACATCGCCCACGACCTGGCCCTCGTCGCCGCCGAGTGAGGCCGGCCCGGTGATCGTGGCCGCCGGCCGGGTGCTGGTGGTCCTGCTCGGGCTGCTCGCCGTCCTGGCCGTCGCGGGGCCGGCCCGCGCCCACGTGGGGGGTGGGGCGGCCGGCAGCGACTTCGACGGGGCGCTGCGCTCGGTCTCCCCGGACCTGCCCGGGGTGACCGTGCGGGTGCTGGAGTTCGGCGACCAGCTCGAGGTGGTCAACCGCACCGGCACCGAGCTCGAGGTGCCTGGGTACTCAGGTGAGCCGTACCTGCGGATCGGCCCGGACGGCGTCTGGCGCAACGAGCTGAGCCCGGCCACCTGGCTCAACCTCGACCGGTACGGCCGCACGCCGGTGCCCGACGACGTCGACGTCGACGCCGCGCCGCGGTGGGAGCAGGTGTCGACCCAGCCGATGTACGCGTGGCACGACCACCGCACGCACTGGATGACCGAGGGCCTGCTGCCGCCGGTGGTCGCCGCGGACCCGTCCCGGGCGCACACGGTGAGCGAGTGGACGGTGCCGATGACCTACGGCGGCACCGACGTCGTCGTGGCGGGCGAGCTGACCTGGAGCCCGCCGCCGCCGGCCTGGCTGGTCTGGCCGGTGTACGTCCTGCTGCTGGCCGCGACGGTGCTCGCCGGCTGGTGGGCCCGCGGGCCGCGGCCGCTGGCCGTGGCGGTGGCCGCCGGTGCTGCCGCCGCGCTCGTGCACGCGGTGACCACGCCGGCGCCGGCCGCCAGCGTCTCCTCCCACCTGGGCGCCGTGGTGTCGGCCCTGCTGCCGGCGCTGCTGGTGCTGCTGGTCGCCGCGGTGGGCGTGCGGGCGGCGCTGCACGACCGGGGCGTGCTCACCGGGCTGGTGGCGGTGGTCGTGGGCTGGCTGCTGCTGGTGCAGGGGCTGCCGGACGTCGACGTGCTCTGGACGGCGCACGCGCTGGCGGCCGGGCCGCAGCTGCTGGCCCGGGCCGCGGTGGCGGTGCTGGTGGCAGTCGGGCTCGGGTTGGTCGTCGGCGGGGTCGGTGCGGCCCGCCGGTTCCGGGACGTGGTCCGGCAGGAGGCGGCGGACTCCCGGGGCTGACCGGTCGACGTGTCGACACCGACGACGTCGACAGGTCGCCGTGTCGACACCTGCGCCTCCCGGTTCGGCCCGTTCCGGACCGATCGAGAGCGCCTGCACGGCGTGTCCTGCCCAACACGCCGAGTGCCGAATTACAAGTCTGTCATTTGATGTTTTGCTACCCCGCGAGACCGATCCGGTGCACGGGGGATGCCGGACACGATCGAGGGGCAGGCACTGTGGGTTCGAGGCACGCCGGCACGACCGTCCGCAGCCGCCGGACCGACGTCGAGCCCCCGTCCTCGCCCAGCATCCCCGCCGCCTCCGCCGGGCTCCCCGCCGTCATCCCGGGGCGCACCCGCCGCCGCACCGCCGCCGGCCGCCGCCGTCCGGCCGCCCTGCTGGCCGCCCTGGTCGCCGGCGGTCTCGCCGCCGGGCTGATCGGCACCCAGGCGCTGCCCGCGGCCGACGCCGCCGACGACATCGCGGTCTCCGAGCTCCTCGGCTCGGACGCCGAGGGCATGCTGGAGATGGAGCCGCTGAGCCCGCAGGAGGCGATCACCGAGGTCGAGGCCCGGGCCCGCCTCGAGGAGGTGGCGGCCAACCGCGCCGAGCGGGCCGAGCAGGCCGCCCAGGAGCAGGCCGCCGCCGAGGCTGCTGCCGAGGCCGCCCGGCCCAAGGCGGTGGCGCCCGTGGACAACGCCCGGATGACCACCTGCTTCTGCATGCGCTGGGGCACCATGCACTGGGGCATCGACCTGGCGGCGCCGATGCTGACGCCCGAGTACGCGGCCGAGGACGGCGTGGTGCTCCGCGCCGGCGCGGCCAGCGGCTACGGCCAGGCCGTCTACATCCTGGGCGTCAGCGGCGACGTCACCGTCTACGGGCACATGGAGAAGATCCTGGTCTCGCCGGGCGACGTCGTCAGCGCCGGCGACCGGATCGCGCTGCTCGGCAGCCGGGGCCAGTCGACCGGCCCGCACCTGCACTTCGAGGTGCACCGCGGCGGCATGGACGGCAAGCGCGTCGACCCGGTGGCCTGGCTCCGCGAGCGCGGCGTCGAGCTGTAGCCGGATCCCCGTCGCGGTTTCGCGCGGGAAAGTACGCGCGGTTTCGCGCGGGAAAGCACGCGCGGTTTCGCGCGGGAAAGCACGCGCGGTTTCGCGCGGGAAAGTGCGCGCGGCCGGCGGACGGGTCGGGTGCGTCAGGCCCGGCGGGACCAGGCGGCCACCAGCGTCGGCAGCACCAGGGCGACGTGGAAGGGCACCACGACCGCCGCGGTCCGGACGCCCTCGCCCGGTGCCGGCCAGCCCGCGGCCAGCCAGACGGCCACCACCGCGAGCCCGGCGGTCAGCAGCCCCAGCCCGATCCGGTAGCTGAGGGCGTACACCTCGCCGCGGAGCTGCCACTGGCGCTCGTCCAGCGCCTCCTCCGGCAGCTCCTCCAGCCCGCGGGTGCTCGCCTTGAGGGTGCCCAGGCAGACGACGAAGGCCAGCACGAGCACCCCCAGCCCGATCACCGAGGCGACGGGTGCGCGGTCCAGCACCGCGAACAGGGCCGTCTCCACGACCAGCAGGGCGCACAGGGCGCCGACCAGCAGGCGTCGGGCGCGCAGCGTGCGCAGGTGCTCGAACCGCGGGTCGTCGAGGCGTGCGGCGCGGCGCTCGGTGCGGGTGCTCGTGGTCATCGCGTCTCCTGGGGGTCGGGTCGGGTGCCGTAGACCTGCTCGGACAGTGCGCGGAACGGGGTGAGGGAGAAGACCGCCTCCATCGGCAGCCCGAAGACGGCGGCGAGCCGGAGGGCCAGGGTCGCGCTGGGGCTGTACTCGCCGCGCTCGAGGTAGCCGATGGTCTGGTAGTGGACGCCGACCGCATCGGCCAGCTCCTGCCGGGACAGGCCGCGCTCGGCTCGCAGCAGGGCGAGCCGGTTGTACAGCTCGACCTCGTCGGAGCGTTTGCGCGGCGGCATGTAGCAAAAGTACTACGACGCAGAGCTGGTGGGCAACAGAGAAGTCACGGGGTGAAGCGGTAGCCCATGCCCGGTTCGGTGTGCAGGTGCCGCGGGTGCGCAGGGTCCGGCTCGAGCTTGCGGCGCAGCTGAGCCAGGTACACCCGCAGGTAGTTGGTCTCCCGCTCGTAGGCCGGCCCCCACACCGACTGCAGCAGCTGCCGCTGGCCGACCAGCCGGCCGGGCGCCCGCACCAGCTCCGACAGCAGCGCCCACTCGGTGGGGGTCAGCCGCACCGGGACGCCGTCCACGGTCACCTGCTTGGCGGCGAGGTCGACGGTGAAGGAGTCGGTGACGACGACGGACTCGCCGGGGGCGGTGCCGCCGCGACGCACCGCCGCCCGCAGCCGGGCGAGCAGCTCGGCCATGTCGAAGGGCTTGGTCACGTAGTCGTCGGCGCCGGCGTCCAGCGCGGCCACCTTGTCCTGGCTGTCGGCGCGCGCGGAGAGCACCAGCACCGGGCCGGTGAACCAGGGCCGCAGCCCGGCCAGCACCTCGGTGCCGTCGAGGTCGGGCAGGCCCAGGTCCAGCACGATCACGTCCGGGTGCGCGGCCGCCGCCTCGCGCAGCGCCGTCGTCCCGTCCGGTGCGGTGACCACCTCGTGCCCGGCGGCGCGCAGGCTGATCCGCAGGGCCCGCAGCAGCTGGACGTCGTCGTCGACGACGAGTACCCGGCTCACGCCTGGGCCACCGGGGCGGGCCGCGGCGCCTCGGCCAGCGCGACGACCATGGTCAGCCCGCCGCCGGGGGTGTCCTCCGCGGTGAGCGTGCCGCCCATCGCCTCGGTGAGCCCGCGGGCCACCGCCAGGCCGAGCCCGACGCCCTGACCGGCCGGGGCGTCGCCGAGCCGCTGGAACGGGGCGAAGACCCGCTCGCGGTCGGCCGTCGGCACCCCGGGGCCGCGGTCGACGACCCGCAGCTCGACCTGCCCGGCCGCAGCACCGGCCCGCAGCACCACCGGGCCGGTCGGGGCGTGCTGGGTGGCGTTCGCAGCGAGGTTGGCCACCACCCGCTCCAGCAGCCCGGCGTCGGCGAGCACCGCGGGCACGTCGTCGGGGGCGTCGAGCACCACCCGCGCCCGCTGCGGTGCCTCCAGCCAGGTCAGGGCGGTGTGCAGCACGCCGATCAGGTCGGTGGGGCTCAGCGCCGGGGCGACCGCACCGGACTGCAGCCGGCTCATGTCCAGCAGGTTGTCGACCAGCCCGGTGAGCCGGTCGGCGGACTCGTCCACGGTGGCGACCAGCTCGTCGCGGTCCTCGTCGGTGAGCGCCAGCTCGGGGGAGCGCAGCGCCGAGGAGGCGGCCTTGATCCCGGCGAGCGGGGTGCGCAGGTCGTGGCTGACCGCGGCCAGCAGGGCGGTGCGCATGCTGTTGCCGGCCGCCAGCCGGTCGGCCTCGGCGGCCTGCGCGGTGAGCCGGCCCTGGGTGAGGGCGACGGCGGCCTGCTCGGCGAACGCCACCAGCACGCGGCGGTCGCCGGCGTCCAGCGTCCGGCCGCACAGCCGCAGCGCGATGGTCTCGGTGATCGGCACGTCCTCGCTGTGCCCGCCGCCGCCGTGCCCGCAGGTGCTCACCGTCTGCTCGCCGTCGGCGGTGCGCTCGACCATCGTCACCTCGTCGAGGCCGAACGCCTCCCGGATCTGCTCCAGCATGCTCGGCAGCGCGCGTTCACCGGCGAGGACGGCGCGGGACAGCGAGGCGAGCATCTCGGTCTCGGCGGCCGACCGGGCGGCGGCCGTGGCCCGGCGGGCCGAGCGGTCCACCACGGTGGCGACGGCGACGCCCACCACCAGGTAGCCCAGCAGGGCCACGACGTCGTCGACGCGGTTGATGGTGAGCCGTCCGGTGGGCGCGGTGAAGAACCAGTTCTCCGCCAGACCCCCGACCACCGCCGCCACGATCGCCGGACCCAGCCCGCCCACCAGGGCCACCGCCACCACCAGCAGCAGGAAGACCAGCAGCACGCTGGCCAGCGAGATCACCGGGTCGGCGGCCAGGCAGAGCAGGGTGACCAGCGGGACGCCGAGCAGGGCGAGCGCGAGGGCGGCCCACCGGCGGCGCCAGGTGACGGCGGTGGTGAGCACGGGCAGCCGCCAGCCGCGGGTGCCCGCGGCGGCGTGGGTGACGATGTGGACGTCGATCTCGCCGGACCGTGCGACGACCTCGCCGCCGACGCCTCCGCGCACCGCCCGGGCCCACCGGGTGCGCCGGCTGGTGCCGATGACCAGCTGGGTGGCGTCGGCACCGCGGGCGAAGCTCAGCAGCGCGGTCGCGACGTCGTCGCCGACGACCTGGTGGTAGCTGCCGCCGAGGCCCTCGACCAGCGCCCGCTGCGCCCGCAGGGCGTCGGGGGAGACCCCGGCCAGGCCGTCGGAGCGGAGCACGTGCACCGCCAGCAGCACGCCCTCGCCGTTGCGCCGGGCCACCCGGGCGGCGCGGCGGATGAGCGTCTCGCCCTCCGGTCCGCCGGTGAGCGCGACGACGACCCGCTCCCGGGTCTCCCACACGTGGTCGATGTCGTGGTCGGAGCGGTAGCGGCGCAGCCCCTCGTCGACCCGGTCGGCGAGCCAGAGCAGGGCGAGCTCGCGCAGCGCGGTCAGGTTGCCGACCCGGAAGTAGTTGCCCATCGCGGCGTCGACGCGCTCGGCGGGGTAGACGTTGCCGTGCGCCATCCGCCGCCGGAGCGCCTCGGGCGACATGTCCACCAGCTCGACCTGGTCGGCGCGGCGCACCACCTCGTCGGGCACCGTCTCCTGCTGGGCGACGCCGGTGATCTGCTCGACGACGTCGGTGAGGCTCGCCAGGTGCTGCACGTTCACCGTGGTGAGCACGCTGATCCCGGCGGCCAGCAGCTGCTCCACGTCCTGCCACCGCTTGGCGTTGCGGGAACCGGGGGCGTTGCTGTGCGCCAGCTCGTCGATGACGACGACCTCGGGCCGGCGGGCCAGCACCCTGTCGACGTCCAGCTCGGTGAGCGTGACGCCGCGGTGGGCGACCTCCGCGCGGGGCAGCACCTCGAGGCCGTCGAGCTGCTCGAGCGTGCGGGGGCGGCCGTGGGTCTCGACGACCCCGACGACGACGTCCTGGCCGCGCTCCTGCCTGCGGTGCGCCTCGCCGAGGACGGCGAAGGTCTTCCCGACGCCGGGTGCGGCGCCCAGGTAGATGCGCAACGTGCCGCGGGCCATGACCTCCATGATCGTCCCGCCCGGGGCCGGTCGGCCGCCGTGCCGCGTCAGGATCGCGTCAAGACCACTCCGACGAGGTGTTCCCGGACGCTTGTGCTCTGCTCCCGGTGGGGGAGCAGAGCACGAGGTCACCGCTGGAGGTCTCCGGGCGGTGCTGACCGCTGCTCGCGGGGACGACGGCACCACCGGCCCACCGCGGTGTTGACGCCGATGGCCAGCAGACCCCAGAGCGCGATGATCAACGAGTCGGTCACGCCTCCATCGGACGCCGCGCCGAGCCGGCGGACCAGCGTCTTGACACCGTCCTGACGCGCGCCCCGGCGTCCTTGACGGGTTTCCGCCGGCTGCCATGATCGCGCCGTGAGCCGGGCGAGCGAGGACTCCAACCGGCGGATGCTGCGGGCCCGGGACGCGATGGACCGCTCCTACGCCGAGCCGCTCGACGTCCCCGCGCTGGCCCGGATCGCGCACGTCTCCGAGGCGCACTTCATCCGCACCTTCAAGGCGACGTTCGGCGAGACGCCCAAGCGGTACCTGCAGCGCCGCCGGGTGGAGCGGGCGATGTTCCTGCTGCGCAGCACCGACCAGACGGTCACCGACATCTGCATGGCGGTCGGCTTCAACAGCCTGGGCACGTTCAGCCGGGTGTTCGCCGAGATCGTGGGGGAGCCGCCGAGCGTCCACCGGCGGCGCGGCCCGCTCGCGCCGGTGCCCAGCTGCTTCGGCATGCGCTGGCTGCGTCCCGGCTCGAACACCGCAGTTCCGGAGAAGCCCGGGGCACCGGCCCGGCCCTAGCGTTCCGGGCATGTTGAACACCATCTCGATCACCTCCCTCTACGTGCTGGACCAGGACGAGGCACTCGACTTCTACGTCGGCAAGCTCGGCTTCGCGGTCCAGACCGACCAGCAGTTCGGGCCGATGCGCTTCCTCACCGTCGCGCTGCCCACCGACCCCGGGCACGCGGTGCTGCTCGAGCGGCCGGCGCCGCCCTCGGTGAGCGCGGAGATCGCCGACACGGTGCGCGACCTGGTCACCAAGGGCGCCGGGGGAGGGAACCTCTTCTTCACCACCGACGACGCGCACAAGACCCACGCGGCCCTCAAGGAGAAGGGCATCGACCTGCCCGAGGAGCCGGTCGTGCAGCCCTACGGCATCGACTTCGGCTTCCGCGACCCGTTCGGCAACTCGATCCGGGTCGCCCAGATGACCCCACCACCCACGTCCTGACGTCCCGCCCCGGCCGGTGGTGCCGTCGCGCTGCGCGCACCAGCAGCACGACGGCCACCCCGCCGAGGACGACGGCCGGTGCCCAGCTCGCGTCGTCGGCGACCCGCTGCCCCACTGCGCGGGCGAGCAGCACGACGGTGGCGGCCCACGCGGTGCCGCTGACCGCGATCACCGGCCCGGCCAGCCGCAGCGGGATGCCCGCTCCACCGGCGACCCGCGGGGTCAGCGTGCGGACGACCGCGACCCAGTGCGCAGCGGCGAGCAGCGTGACGGTGCCGGCCGCGCCCTGCCTGGACAGCCAGCCGTGGACCCGCTGGACCACCGGGTCGACGCGCGAACGCACCCACGGGTGACCGGGGCCGTGGGCCGTTCGACGGGTGTGCCCTTGCCGCAGTCCCAGCAGTGCACCGGTGACGCTGCCGGCGGCGGCGGCCGCGATGGGCAGCACTGGGTCGGTGCCGGTGGCCGACGACCACAGCCCGAGCGCGACGAGGGTCGTCGACCCGGGCAGGACCACGCCGAGCACCACGCCGCTCTCCAGCGTCAGGACGACGGCGGTCACGGTGAGCACCAGCACGGCCGGCCAGGCGCCGACCCGCTCGAGCAGGAGACCCACCATCACCGGGTCCGGTGGGTCGCGACGGGGGTGGGCACGGCGACCTCCGGATGCGGGTGATCGGGACGTGACGACGCTCTCGTCCCGGGATCTCCTCCCGCGTCGCCGCAGGGGGTGGTCATCGCGTCGCCGCGGCTGCCCCCGACGGTTGACGTGCGGTCATCCCCGGGGCTGACCGGCGCTCAGCCGGCGTGCGCGGTGTCGGAGTGGTGGGCGCGCCACTGGCGGACGACGAGCGCCACCCCGACCACCCCGAGGACGACGGCCGGTGCCCAGCTCGCGTCGTCGGCCACCTGCTCGCCCAGCGCCCGGGCGAGCAGCACGACGGTGGTGGCCCACGCGGTGCCGCTGACCGCGATCACCGGGGCGGCCAGCGCGAACGGCACCCCGGCGCCGCCGGCGACCCGGGGCACCAGCGTGCGGGTGACCGCGGCCCAGTGCGCGACGGCGAGCACGGCTGCTGAGCCGACCGGGCCCTGGGTGGCCAGCCAGCTGCGGGCCCGCCGCACCGCCGGGTCGACCCGGGCGCGCAGCCGGCCGTGGCTGCCGGTGGCCGCGCGCCGGCCGTGCCCGCGGGCCCACCCGGCGAGGGCGCCCAGCACGCTGGCCGTCGCGGCCACGGCGATCGGGAGGACGGCGGGGGTCTCAGACGCCGCGGACCACACCCCGAGGGCGACCAGCAGCGTCGAGCCGGGCAGCAACACGCCGAACACGACGCCGCTCTCCAGGGCCAGCACGACGGCGGCCACGGCGAGCACCAGCCCGGCCGGCCAGCTGCCGACGGCGTCCAGGACCGAGCTCACCACC
This sequence comes from Modestobacter versicolor, assembly GCF_014195485.1. NCBI lineage: Bacteria > Bacillati > Actinomycetota > Actinomycetes > Geodermatophilales > Geodermatophilaceae > Modestobacter > Modestobacter versicolor. The sequence continues at coordinate 2,024,157 of NZ_JACIBU010000001.1, read as the reverse complement.
ACTGCCTCCTCGTCGTCCCCACGTTCCTCCTGACCCGCGCCGCGGCCCAGACTGATCGGTCCCTCTGACATCCCGCTGACACGACCCTGTCGGCGCACGGCCGCGCCGACCATCGGGGAACGCCCTGAGCCGACCCGGAGATCCCGCCGTCAGGAGCGCGTCAAGGGAGCCGCAGCGGGCGTCAGGAACTCGTCAAGACCCGGCTCAGCACCTCGACGCGCTCCTAGCGTCGCCGCTCGGACGTGGACGACGACAGGTCGTCCGCCGGGATCGGACGAAGGTGCTCGAGACGTGACCGACGTGGTCTACCTGCTCCTCACGCTGGCGGTCTTCGGACTGCTGGCCCTCGTGGTGCGCGGGGTGGAGCGGCTGTGAACGCCGAGTCCTGGGTCGGGCTGCTGGTGGCCGGCGGCCTGGTGCTCTACCTGCTGGCGTCGCTGCTGTTCCCGGAGCGGTTCTGATGAGCAGCGCCGTGGCCGGCTGGCTGCAGGTGGCGCTGCTGGTGGGAGCGCTCGCCGCCGTGCACCGCCCGCTGGGCGACTGGATGGCCCGGGTGTTCAGCGCCGAGCGGCACTGGCGGGTGGAGAGGCTGGTCTACCGGGCCGTGGGAGTGGATCCCGGCACCGAGCAGCGCTGGCCCACCTACCTGCGCAGCGTGCTGGCGTTCTCGCTGGTGTCGGTGCTGTTCCTCTACCTGCTCCAGCGGGTGCAGCAGTGGCTGCCGCTGGGCAACGGCATGGCCGCGGTCGAGGAGGGCAGCGCCTGGAACACCGCGGTCAGCTTCGTGACCAACACGAACTGGCAGGGCTACGCGGGTGAGTCGACGATGGGCCACCTCGTGCAGATGGCCGGGCTGGCGGTGCAGAACTTCCTCTCCGCGGCGGTCGGCCTGGCGGTGGCGGTCGCGGTGGTGCGCGGGTTCGCCCGCACCCGCACCGACCGGCTGGGCAACGCCTGGGTCGACGTCACCCGGGCGGTGACCCGGGTGCTGCTGCCGCTGGCCACCGTCGCCGCCGTCGTCCTGGTGCTCGGCGGGGTGGTGCAGAACCTGAGCGCGGGCGCCGAGGCGACCACGCTGTCCGGCGCGACGCAGTTCCTGCCCGGCGGGCCGGTGGCCTCGCAGGAGGCGATCAAGGAGCTCGGCACCAACGGCGGCGGCTTCTTCAACGCCAACTCCGCGCACCCCTTCGAGGGCCCGAGCGCCTGGACCTCGCTGTTCCAGGTGTTCCTGCTGCTGGTCATCCCGTTCTCGCTGCCGCGCACGTTCGGCCGGCTGGTCGGCGACACGAGGCAGGGGTACGCGGTCCTCGGCGTGATGGCCACGCTGGCCACCGCCTCGCTGGCGCTGACCAGCTGGGCGCAGGCCCGGGCCGGGGGAGCGGCGCTGCAGCTCGCCGGTGCGGCGACCGAGGGCCAGGAGGTCCGGTTCGGCGGCCCGCTGTCGGCGCTGTTCGGGACGGCGACCACGCTCACCTCGACCGGCGCGATCAACGCCCAGCACGACAGCTTCACGCCCACCGGCGGGCTGGTGGTGATGGCGAACATGATGCTGGGCGAGGTCGCGCCCGGCGGCGTCGGCTCGGGGCTCTACGGGGTGCTCGTGCTGGCCGTCATCGCGGTCTTCGTCGCCGGCCTGATGGTCGGGCGCACCCCGGAGTACCTGGGCAAGAAGCTGGGCCGCCCGGAGATGACGCTGGCCTCGCTGTACGTGCTGGCCACCCCGGCGATCGTGCTCGTGGGCACGGCGGTCGCGATGAGCGTCGACGCCGGGCGCAGCTCGATGCTCAACGACGGCCCGCACGGGCTGAGCGAGGTGCTCTACGCCTTCACCTCCGCCGGCAACAACAACGGCTCGGCGTTCGCCGGGCTGAGCGCGAACACGCCGTTCTACAACGTGGCGCTGGGGCTCGCGATGGCGCTCGGCCGGTTCCTGCCGATCGTGCTGGTGCTCGCGCTGGCCGGCCGGCTCGCCGCCCAGGGCCGCACCCCGGTCACCGCCGGCACGCTGCCCACCCACCGCCCGCTGTTCGTCGGGCTGCTGACCGCCGTCGTCCTGGTGGTCGTCGGGCTCACCTACTTCCCCGTGCTCTCGCTCGGACCCCTCGCAGAAGGACTGTCATGACCGCGGCGCTCGATCGTCGTCCCGCCCCGCCGGATGCACCCCGCCCCGACCGGCGTGCCACCATCGACTGGGGCCCCGCCCTGGTCGGCGCGGTGCGCAAGCTCGACCCCCGCGGCCTGGTCCGCCAGCCCGTCGTCTTCGTGGTCTGGGTCGGCTCGGTGTTCTCCACCGTGCTGGCCGTGCTCGACCCGTCAGTGTTCGGCTGGCTGATCACCGCGTGGCTGTGGCTCACCGTGCTGTTCGCCAACGTCGCCGAGGCCGTCGCCGAAGGCCGCGGCAAGGCGCAGGCGGCCACCCTCCGCCAGGCCAGGACGACGACGGTCGCCGTCCTGGAGGACGGCTCGGAGGTCTCCGCCGCCTCGCTGCAGCCCGGGATGCGCGTCGTCGTCGAGGCCGGGCAGGTCGTGCCGGGCGACGGCGACGTCGTCGAGGGCATCGCCAGCGTCGACGAGTCGGCCATCACCGGGGAGTCGGCGCCGGTGATCCGGGAGTCCGGCGGCGACCGCTCGGCGGTGACCGGCGGGACGACGGTGCTCAGCGACCGGATCGTCGTGGAGATCACCAGCAGGCCGGGGGAGACGTTCGTCGACCGGATGATCGCCCTGGTCGAAGGTGCCTCGCGGCAGCGGACGCCGAACGAGATCGCGCTGAACATCCTGCTCAGCTCGCTGACGATCGTCTTCCTGCTCGCGGTGGTGACGCTGCAGCCGCTGGCGGTCTACTCCGGCGCCGAGCAGTCGACCACGGTGCTGATCGCGCTCGTGGTCTGCCTGATCCCGACGACGATCGGCGCGCTGCTGTCGGCGATCGGCATCGCCGGGATGGACCGGCTGGTGCAGCGGAACGTGCTGGCGATGAGCGGCCGCGCGGTCGAGGCGGCCGGCGACGTGAACACGCTGCTGCTGGACAAGACCGGCACGATCACCCTCGGCAACCGGCAGGCGGCAGCGTTCGTCGGTGTGGGGGGCTGCTCCGACAGCGAGGTCGCCGATGCGGCACAGCTGGCGTCGCTGGCCGACGAGACGCCCGAGGGACGCAGCGTCGTGGCGCTGGCTCGCAGCGCGTACGGGCTGGGGGAGCGGGCCACGGTCGACGCCGTGTTCGTGCCGTTCACCGCGCAGACCCGGATGAGCGGGGTCGACCTGCCCGACGGTCGGCAGCTGCGCAAGGGCGCCGCGGGGTCGGTCCAAGCGTGGGTGCGCTCGCTGGACGGTGCGGTGCCGCGGGACGTCGCCGAGGTGGTGGACGGCATCTCCGCCTCGGGCGGGACGCCGCTGCTGCTCGCCTGCGCCGACGCGGCCGGCGCCCGGGTGCTGGGCGTCATCCACCTCAAGGACGTGGTCAAGGAGGGGATGGCCGAGCGGTTCGCCGAGCTGCGCCGGATGGGGATCCGCACGGTGATGATCACCGGCGACAACGAGCGGACGGCGCGGGCGATCGCCGCGGAGGCCGGCATCGACGACGTCCTGGCCGAGGCGACGCCGGAGGACAAGCTGGCGCTGATCGTCCGTGAGCAGGACGGCGGCCGGCTGGTCGCGATGACCGGCGACGGGACGAACGACGCCCCGGCGCTGGCGCAGGCCGACGTCGGGGTGGCGATGAACACCGGGACGTCGGCGGCGAAGGAGGCCGGCAACATGGTCGACCTCGACTCCGACCCGACGAAGCTGATCGAGATCGTGGAGATAGGCAAGCAGCTGCTGATCACCCGCGGGTCGCTGACCACGTTCTCCATCGCCAACGACCTGGCGAAGTACTTCGCGATCCTGCCGGCGATGTTCGCTTCTGCGTTCCCCGGGCTCGACAAGCTGAACGTGATGCGGCTGGCGTCGCCGGAGTCGGCGATCCTCTCGGCCGTCGTGTTCAACGCGCTGATCATCGTGGCGCTGGTGCCGCTGGCGCTGCGCGGCGTGCGGTACCGGCCCGGTTCGGCGTCGGCGATGTTGCGCCGCAACCTGGCTGTCTACGGCCTCGGTGGCGTGCTGCTGCCCTTCGTCGGGATCAAGCTCATCGACCTGCTCGTCTCCCTCATCCCCGGGATCGCGTGATGTCCGCTCTGCGTTCGGGCCGCCAGCTGGTGGCCGCCGTCCGGTTCCTGCTCGTGGCCACCATCGTGCTGGGGGTGGTGTACCCGCTGGTGATCACGCTGTTCGCGCAGCTGGTGCCGGGTCGGGCCGAGGGGTCGCTGCTGGTCCGGGACGGCGAGGTGGTGGGCTCCTCGCTGATCGGCCAGGCGTTCGTGGCTTCGGACGGTGACCCGCTGCCGCAGTACTTCCAGTCGCGGCCGTCGGCGTCGGACTACGACGGGACGGCGTCGGGCGGGTCGAACTTGGGGCCCAACTCGGCCGAGCTGCTGGAGCTCGTGGCCTCCCGTCGGGCTGCGGTGGCTGCGCTCGAGGGCGTTGATGCCTCCGAGGTGCCGGCCGACGCAGTGACGGCGTCGGCGTCCGGGCTCGACCCGGGGATCTCGGTTGCCTACGCCGAGCTGCAGGTCGCCCGGGTGGCGGCGGAGCGCGGGGTGCCGGTCGGCGACGTTGAGGCGCTGGTGGCGGAGGCGACGCACGGTCGGGACCTTGGCTTCATCGGGGCGCCGTGGGTGAACGTGCTGGAGCTCAACCTGGCGCTGGACAGGGAGTTCGGCCAGGTGGGCTGAGCGGCGGCGCGACACGCGGCACCCGGCGGGGACCCCCTCGCCGGGTGCCGTTCGCGGCGCTGTAAGGTTGTCGACGGCTCGGACACACCAGACCGGGTCGGCAAGGGGCTGTGGCGCAGCTGGTAGCGCACCACACTGGCAGTGTGGGGGTCAGGGGTTCGAGTCCCCTCAGCTCCACCCTTAGACAGGCCGTTCTCCCACCGGAGGGCGGCTCTCGTCGTAATTGGCCGCAGTCGGAGTTGCTCCACCAGGCAGCAGCAGGGCGCTCATCCGGTCGGCGGCCTAGAGGGCCAGGGCAGGCATGACGTGGCTGTAGATGTCCATGGTCGTGCGCATCTAGCTGTGGCCGAGCAGCTCCATGACCACCCGCGGGTGCACGTTCTCGCTCAGCGGCAAGGTGGCAGCGGTGTGCCGGCCGTCGTGCAGGCGCACGTGGCGGACGCCGGCTTTGTGGAGCAGCCGGGTCCAGTCGTCGTGGTCGGTCTTCTTGTCGATCGGCCGGCCGTTCGGCTGGGCGAAGACCAGGTCCTCGTCTTGCCACTCGGAGCCGGCCAGCATCTGCTCGGCGAGCTGCGCGGCCTTGTGCTGGTGCAGCTCACCGACGAGAGGCATCGGCAGGGTAAGCGTGCGCTGGCTGCGGCGGGTCTTGGGCTCCTCGTAGATCAGCCCGCCGCCGCGGACCCGGTGGATGCTGCGCCGCACCGTCAGGGTGCCGGTCAGCAGGTCGATGTCCTTCCACTGCAGGGCCAGCGCCTCGGACTGGCGCAGGCCGAGCGCAAGCGCGACGGTCCAGCGGGCCGGATTCCGCGTTCGGGCGGCCGCGGCGAGGACGGCGCGTGCCTCGCCGACTTCCAGGGCGGTGGCGACGTCGCTTTGCTTCTGCGCCGGCGGGTCCGACGAGGGTGACGACGTTGCGGGCGATGTGACCCCGCTGCACGGCGACAGTGAGCGTGCGGGACAGGATGCGGTGCTGGCGCAGCACGGTGGCGGGGGAGTAGCCGGCGTCGAGGAGCGCGGTGTAGAGCTTGTCGAGGTGCTCGGGGCGCAGCCGGTCGAGGCGATGCCGTCCGAGTCCGGGGACCAGGTGCTTGCGGAGGGCGGACTCATAGCTCTCCAGCGTCCGCTGTCGCACTCGGCGCGGGGCGATGGTGGTGAGCCAGTGCTCCAGCCAGTCGGCGACGGTCGGGGTGGAGACGGCGTTGATGGTGCAGGCGTCGCGCTTGCGCTCCAGGTCGCGGACCTTCGCCACGACCACGGCCCTGGTCTTGCCGGTGACGTGGCGGCGGTCGGGCTCGCCGATGAGACTGAAGCCGACGGAGACGTAGCCGTGCCAGCGCCCCTTGGCGTCCTGGTAGATCGTCGACTCACCGTTCGCTGCGCGCCCTGCCAAGTCTTGTCCCCGTCGTCGTCGTCGGTGCCGGGCAGTGTTCAGCAACCCACATACGGGCGGCCACCGCTCGGTGGGGACAGCGCCGGCTCGTCCACAGGGGTGGGCCGGCGCCGCCGTGGGCGTCCCGGGTCGGCCGGTGGGGGAGCGTCCAGCAGGCTGACGTAGCGCTCGATTTCGGCACAGGAGATCCGGCAGCTAGGGCCGATGTGCACCGGCCTCAGCTGGCCCTCCTTGATCAGGGCGTACACCGTCGTGCGCCCGACCCCGAGAACGTCAGCCGCTTCTCCGGTGGTGAGCAGCAGCCGGTCGCTGCTCGCGTCCGCTGCTGGTCGATGATCGAGTCGCACGCTGTCCTCCCGGTGGGCGGTTACGGCGACCGGCGGGGTGGGGTCGCATCTCATACGGAGAAGGCGCCTTCCTCGGGCGATTGGTGACGGCTGGACCGGAAGAATCGAACAGGGGTGGGCCGCCCGGGGCGGTGCTGAACCGTGACGTCCGGTGCCTCCGTCCGGGGTGACGTCCAGGTCGTCGACGTCACCCCTGGGCCCGCCTGGACGTCACCCCGCGCCTCGTGGTCAGCGCGGGTGGGGAGTCGTACGGCTGCGGATGCACATCCGGCGGGTCAGAGCGACGTCAGCGGCCGCGAGGGCGACGAAGAGCTCGTCGAGGTCGCGGTTGTAGATGCGGCCGGTGTCGAGCTGGACGGCGAGCTCGCCGAGCAAGCGGGGCCAATCGTGGCGGGTCGGTGGGAGCGGCACGGGCGTCTCGACTCGTCGCTCGACGACCTGAACCACCGAGAGCCCCGACGAGGCCGCCCGGGACTGCACCCACGCTCGTTGTCGGCACGACGCTAAGCACCACTTCGGCAGGCGCCCAGTCGCCTTGACGGCAATCGGCCCACCACACCACCCGCACACGGAGGCGGCGCGTCGCCGAGGCTGCCCAACACGCTCGACCGTCTCCGCCGCATTCGCACTCGCGTCGCCGGACGGCGGCGTGCTCGGCCGCCGTGGCTGCCGCCTCGCCGCTGGGCGACCCGATGCACTCCGACGTCTGTTCATACCGATCACACTCCGGATCAACGTCCCGGCCGACGTCACCCCGATGCGTCACGACGCAACGGGAGTCCTGGATGCAAGAGGTGTGTCGGTCATGATCTTGTTTGTGAGAGGGGCGGCAGCGGCTCAACAGATGCCGTCTGTGGCGCTCGGGTGACGCCGGCGCTGCGATGACGGCGCGCTGGTCTACGGCTGTACTCCGCTGTCGGCGGTGCGTCAGGGTAGGCGCTGCGCGCTGCCCACTGAAGACAGTCTTGAGATAAAGGCCGCGCTCACTGCCCGGGGTAGTTTCACGGAGCCGTGGGACAGGTCATCGAGTCAACCGAAGGGGAAGGGTAGTCCCCTACGTGACCCCCTCCGCGCGAATGGTCTATCCACATTCCTCACATTAAGATTTCAAAGATTGAGCTCGCTCAGCGGGGTAGAGTCTTAGTAAACACAAAGGGGAGACAGGCAATGGCTTTGCATGACGAAATCCTGACCTCGACCAACGACATACTGTCGGTGCCATGGAATGAGCGGGCTGGCCAAGTCGTTCCGCAGACGGATGACGTTGTCATGAAGAATGGGGCCGTGCGCGTTACTGCAACCTATCTTTATGCGGATATGGCCGACTCGAGCGGTTTGGCCCAGAGTGTCGCCGATGTAGTGGCGGCGCGTGTCATGCGTTCTTACGTCCACATGGCCGTAAAGGTCATACGCTCCAGAGGGGGCGAGATCCGTTCGTTCGATGGTGACCGCGTTATGGGAATCTTCATTGGAGACGCGAAAAATACGAATGCTGTTCGTGCGGCCTTGGGGATCAACTACTACGTGTCTCAACACCTCCGGGCCAGCATCAAGTCAACCCTCCCGTCGACCGAGAAGGCTGGGTGGACGTTGCATCACGGAATAGGTATCGATACCGGCGAAGCGCTCATCGTCCGTGGCGGTGCCCGTGACAATAGTGACCTCATCTCGGTTGGGTCGGCGCCCAACGCTGCGGCGAAGCTAAGCGACCTACGCTCCCAAGGTCCCACTTTCATCTCGGATGGAGTCTTCAACCACCTTCGCGATGATACGAAGGTCCATGCAGACGGGCGGGAGCGGTTTACCTATATTGGGATAGAAAATGTGGGCGGCAAGTCGATCAGCGTCTATGGCTCATCGTGGTACTGGCGCCCCTGATTGAGTGTCGTCAACTAGCCCTCCATGTTCGATCAGGTCGGCGGGTTGATCGTCCGGTGTTGCTTCTTCCAGACCGCTCGCAGTCCTGATCCGAAATCCGATGGCGAGAAGGGGAGTCGGTGGTCGGCCGCTGCACCCGCTTCTGTCGTACCCAGCACCTACTCTCCCGAGTGGCCCGGGTCGCCGGGAACTGACGGACGCGGGGAGTGGCCCATGGGCATGGATGACGAGCTGCTAATCACGATCGTCGGGCAGCTTGGCCAGAAGTACACGGTCCGGACCGGACGCGCCGTCCCGACTGACGAGACGATCACCAGCAGTCAGGCCATGGAGCTGGACGCGACCTATCTCTACGCGGACCTGGCAGACAGCAGTGGGCTGGCGCAGAAGGTCGACCCGCTCGACGCTGCCCGGGTCATGCGGGCCTATGTGAACATCGCGGTGAAGATCATCCGTAGGGGCGATGGGCACATACGAAGCTTCGACGGGGACCGGGTGATGGGCATCTTTGTCGGTGACAACAAGGAGACGCGAGCGGGACGGGCTGCTCTGGCCTTGAACCACTACGTCAACGTGATGAGCGCCTGGGTGCCAGACAAGCTGCCGAGTGTAAAGGCGGCTGGGTGGCAGCTCAAGCACGGCGTCGGGATCGACACCGGCAAGGCACTCATCATCCGGGCGGGCATCCGGAACAACGCTGACATCGTCTCCATCGGCCGAGCCCCCAACGTGGCGGCCAAGCTGAGCGACATCCGGGATGGGCACGCTCTGCATGCGACCGAGGAGGCATACACCCCGATGAACTGGGACGTCTCTTACCTGGAAGCGCTGGGCTCCAACGGCCCTTACACCGAGATGTGGCCGCACCGGGAAACCATCACGGTGGGTGGCCGTAAGATCAACGTCAGGGGCTCGAGCTGGCGTTGGGGCTACAGCTGAAGGCGGGAAGCCAGTGACGGAGCAGGACCCGGTCGACAGTGCCTGGCGCATCCACGGTGCCCTGGCCGACTGGACCGGCAAGGTGGACACCAAGGCGTCGTTCGTCTTGACGATCGAATCGGCGTTGCTGGTGACGATCGTCGCTCTCAGCGGCTCGGGCCGGCGGCTCTACGGGCTGGACGGCGGTGCCCGGGTCATCTTCTGGATCGGGGTGTCCGCCATCATCCTGGGGGTCGTCGCTGTGGCGCTGGTGGTCAAGCCGCGGGTGCGCCGCCGGGACGTCGCGGGGGAGTGGCCGCAGAACTACATATTCTTCGGGCATCTGCAGTTCTGGTCGCCGGCCGACCTGGAGGTGGCGCTGGCGGAGAGGCCGCTGCTGCCGGTCCTGACGCGCCAGCTGGTCAATATGAGCAAGATCGCCTGGCGCAAGCACCTGCTGGTCGAAGTGTCACTGCTCTGTGCTGTCGTCGGTACAGCGCTGGTAGTTCTCGCCGCCCTGCTCCGGTAATCGCTGGCCTCGATCGGCTACCTCTTCGGTGACGATGCCGGTGATGATCCCTTGCGCGGTGGTCACTGGAGCGGCTGGGGCGCAGGTAGGTCCAGGAGGTGGTTACGTCCTGGACGCGCGGGCCCCCCTGCCGCCGGTCAACATCACGCCCGCGCAGGCCATCGCGTTCGCCACCGCCCTCGCCGCCCAGCGGGGTGCCTCCTACGCCGCTGAAGGCCGGGTAGCGCTGGAGAAGGTGCTCGACGTCATGCACGCCGCCGACCGCCGGTGGGCCGAGGAACTCGGCGCTCGGGTCTGGCTCCGTGATGAAGACACCGCACTCGGGACCACCGCCGCGACCGGTGCTGTAGGGGAGGCGCTGGCCACCCGCAGGGTGCTCGCTCTGGAGTCCGAGGACGCCGCCGGTCGACCTACCAAGCGCCACGTGGAGCCCCACCTGCTCGCCCGCGCCGACGACCACTGGTACCTCGTCGGCTGGTGCCGCTGGCGCGAAGCCCCGCGCTGGTTCCGCCTTGACCGGATCTAGGCGAAGAAGGCGAGCGAGTATTTGTCCTTCAGTTCCTTCTCCCGGTCTGGGCTCGCACGGCAACTCGTCTCCGAAGGCTTCACCCAGGACGAGTCGGAGTTCGCCGTCGCCAACGTGGGCGCAGATTGGGATGAGCAGGCGGCGAAGAAGGCGAGCGAGTACCCGTCCTACAGTTCCTTCTCCCAGTCCGGGCTCGCACGGCAGCTCACCTCCGAAGGCTTCACCCAGAGCGAAGCCGAAGCCGCAGCCGCCAAGGCCTTCCGATGAGAGCCGACGACGCGTCCGCGGGGGAGTAGGGCGGCGAAGCTGCTGATGACCAGCTCGTCCAGACCGTCCAACCCAGCCGTGAGGTGCTGGCGCAGGTCGGGGATCGACAGGGTGTCGCTGGCGCCGTCGAGGCGCTGCATGGGAACAGGCACCTCCCGCATCACCGGCTCAGCTCGAAAGCCGGCTTTTGGTCCAGGAACAGCACCCTTCGTCCGACGGCGCCGCCGCCCGGTCCCGGCTCCTTCCCCGAACAGCAGGCGGGGTGTTGAGCCACCCCGGACATCACTTCACCGGCCGCCAGCAGCACGCCGTCACGCGGGCCCGGCCAGTGCCGCGCCCGGTGGTTTCCGCACCGCGTCGGCCTTCCATCGACCATCGCTCCGGACTCATGAGCCGTGCTAACGACCGGCGGCAGTGGTTGCAGTTTTGGTTGCACTTGGCTCAAATCGGTCTTGGTTCGCCCTCGTTCGTCGTCGTCCGGCGAAACAGTAAACTTCCTGCTGAGCAGGCGTTTTTGGACTCCAGCGGACGTCGGTGAACATGATCAAGTTCCCCTGGCAGTGTGGGGGTCAGGGGTTCGAGTCCCCTCAACTCCACCTCAACCACACGCAAGGGCCGACAGCGATGGCTGTCGGGCCTTTCGTGTGTCGCCCGAGGGCCCTTACGCGGAGCGCCGCTGCCAAACGCCACGTACCGCTCGCCGCTCGGGCCGTCGTGCTCTCGGACGTCCGATCCCTTGGCGGCCAAGGCCGCCAGCACGCCTTCCTGGCCCTTAGCCTCGGTGGTGTAGTCCTCGCCAGACCCGACACCGACGGATCCCATTCCCGCCTGGGGGCGGGCTTCGTCGTTCCCTGGCCGTTCCGCAGGATCGGCCAGAGCGCGGCGCTGTGCTCGGAGGGCAGCATGGGCCAGTCACGGACCAGCCTGGCCGCGAGGATCTCCGGCCGCTGGGACGCCAGTCCAGCCTTCCGAACTCGTTCCTCGCGGGTGAGTGGGAGGACGGTGGCCACGATGGGCCTCCACCAAGCGTGCGAAATACTTGGTGGCCCCCACCCGCGCTGCACAAGCACCATCCTCCCCAGGGTCTGTCCTGGGGTAGGGCGTCCGGTGCGCGCCCGGCCGGTCGACGCCCTGCGTCCGCGCTCGTTGAGTCCGACGCCCTGGGTGCTACGCCGGTGTTCTCCTGCGCCGTCCGCCGGCCGGTGTCTCTGCCACGGCGCTCAACCCTGGATGCCCGCGGTCACCTCCATCTTAGCTAGCTTCTCGCACGCTTCCGACCCGCTGACCAGCGTGTATGTCGTTCACTGCTCGTTGGGTGACACTTCCGAGCATGACGAAGCCAGCCAGCAATTACCTCCTGCCGTCCTCGCTGCAGGAGGGCGGCACCGTCCAGGTCGCGCTGCGCTGCCCACACTGCCGCCACCAGGGCGTCTTCACCGGCAAGGGCAAGGACGTGTACACGAGCTTCCCCACCGGGTGGGTCAACTATGGCGTTCGGACGTGTCCCCGGCGGGACTGCGAGGGGATCGTCTTCGTAGTGGCCCTCCGCCAGGGGGACGGCACCGCCGTGGTTCTGCACTCGTACCCGCCGGAGACCGTGGATTGGGATGCCACGGGCCTCCCGCCGCACGTCCTGGACGCGTTCCAAGAGGCGATCCGGTGTGAGGCCAACGAGTGCTATCGCGCCAGCGCGCTGATGACCCGGCGGACGCTGGAGCTGGTGTGTGACGACCAGGGTGCGGCCGGGCCGACGTTGGTCAAGCGGTTGCAGGCGCTCGGCCAGAAGGCCGTCCTCCCGGAGGCGCTGCTTCTGGCCCTGGATGACCTGAGGCTGCTCGGCAACGACGCAGCACACGTGGATGCGCGCGATTACGAGGAGGTCGGGCAGACCGAGGTGCGCTTGGCGCTCGACGTCGCCAAGGAGCTGCTGAAAGCGGTTTACCAGCTTGACAGTCTGATGTCGCGACTCGCGGCCTTCAAGAAGAAGCGCGAGTAGGACGACACCGGCAGGACATGTGATCTGCCCCTAGTTCTGCTGCCGCAGCCGCTTCCCCACGTCGGATTCGTATGGCGCGTGTCGTTAGCAGCCACGAGCACAGCTACTCGTCCTCGTCACCGGCGGACACCTTCTGGCTCGACAGCCTGCGTGCGAGCTCGCGCATACCGCAGACAGGTCCAGCCGCGCCGGCCCCCTGCGGCGGGTCGGGTACTGCGATCCCCGTATGCGGAGCCTGCGTCTGCACGACGACGGGGCCCTGCCCGGCCGGAAGCCTCTTCAGTGACAGCAACGCGAACTGGGGAGCTCCGACATGGCAGGTCTGCTCGATCGTCTCGGCCGCTTCTCCTTCCGCCGGAGGTGGTCGGTCGTCGTCCTCTGGCTGCTCGTCCTCGCCGGGGCGGTGACGGCCGCCGTCACCTCCGAGGGCCCGGTCAACACCCGGGCGACCATCCCGGGCATCGAGTCGCAGGACGCCTTCGACCTCCTCGCGGAGCGTTTCCCGGACACTCCTTCGGACTCGGCGACGGCGACCCTCGTCTTCGTCGCCCCGGCGGGCGGCCAGCTGGACAGCCCGGCGAACCGCGCGGCCGTCGACACAGCGCTGGCCACCGTCGCCGCCAGCCCGCAGGTGGCCCGGGTGACGCCTCCCGCGGCGGGCACCAGCATCAGCGCCGACGGCTCCACCGGCGTCGCGTCGGTGACCTACGACGTGCCCTCGGCGGAGGTCACCGACGAGTCGCGCGCCGTGCTGGAGGAGGCCGTCGACCAGGCACGGGCCGCCGGGCTGACCGCGGAGATGCGCGGCTCGGCGCTCAAGAGCCCCACCGCCATGAGCGCCACCGAGCTCCTCGGCGTCGCGATCGCGGCCGTCGTCCTGCTGATGACCTTCGGGTCGCTCGTGGCCGCCGGCCTGCCGCTGCTGACGGCTGTCATCGGGGTGGCCGTCTCGTTCCTCGGCGTCTGGGCCGTGGCCGGCCCGCTGGGCATGGCGATCACCAGCGGGATGCTCGCGCTGATGCTGGGGCTCGCGGTCGGCATCGACTACGCGATGTTCGTCGTCTCGCGCTACCAGGAGGAACGGCAGAAGGAGGACGACGCCGAGACGGCGGCCGGCCGCGCCGTCGGCACCGCCGGCTCGGCGGTCGTCTTCGCCGGGACGACGGTCGTGATCGCGCTCGCCGGGCTGTCCGTGGTCGGGATCCCGTCGCTGATGAAGATGGGCCTGGCCGCCGCTGGCGCCGTCGTCGTCGCCGTCCTGGTGGCGCTGACCCTGGTCCCGGCGCTGCTGGGCATGGCCCCGAACCGGGTCCGGTCGCGGGCGCAGCGGCGGAACGGGCGCACCACGCCCCGCGTCCCGGTCGCCCGGGCGTGGATGCGGCTGGTGCTGCGCCGCCCGCTGCTGGTCACGGTGGCCGGGGTGGCGGTGCTCGCCGCCGTCGCCGTCCCGGCGCTGTCGCTGCAGCTCGGCACCCCCGGCGACGCCTCGCTGCCGACCACCGCCACCGAACGCCGGGCCTACGACCTGCGGGCCGAGGCGTTCGGCCCAGGTTCCAACGGCCCGCTGACGGTGGTGGTCGACGCCCGCGGTGCGAGCGACCCGCAGACCGCGGTGACTGCCGTCGCGGACGACCTCGCGGCGACCGAGGGCGTGGCCTCCGTGTCGCCCCCGACCTTCAACGAGCAGGGCGACACCGCCGTCCTCACCGCCGTCCCGACCACCGGGCCGACCGACGAGCGCACCGAGCAGGTGGTGGAGTCGCTGCGCGACGCCCGCCCGGGCGTGGAGCGCGACCAGGGCGTGAGCTACGAGATCACCGGGACGACGGCGCTCGACATCGACATGGCGCAGAAGACCCAGTCGGCCCTCGTGCCCTACGTCGCGCTCGTCGTCGGCCTCGCGGTGCTGCTCCTGCTGGTGGTGTTCCGTTCGATCTGGGTGCCCGTCACGGCAGCGGCCGGCTTCCTGCTCTCGCTGTCGGCCTCGATCGGGGTGATCGTCGCGGTCTTCCAGTGGGGATGGGCCGGTGATCTGCTCGGCGTCGAGCAGACTGGCCCGGTGATGAGCCTGATGCCGATCCTGCTGGTGGGGATCGTGTTCGGGCTGGCGATGGACTACGAGGTGTTCCTGGTGTCCCGGATGCGCGAGGCGCACGTGCACGGCGTCCCGGCCCGCCAGGCCATCAGCACCGGCTTCGCGCAGAGCTCGAAGGTCGTGGTCGCCGCCGCGGTGATCATGATCGCGGTCTTCGGCGGGTTCGCGGCCGCCTCCGAGCCGCTCATCAAGATGGTCGGCCTCGGGCTCGCCGCCGCAGTCTTCTTCGACGCGTTCGTCGTCCGGCTGACGCTGGTGCCCGCCGTCCTGCAGCTCCTCGGGGAGCGGGCGTGGGAGCTGCCGCGCTGGCTCGACCGGCGGCTGCCGCAGGTCGACGTCGATGGCGCAAACCTGGGACCGGCCGAGGCGCGGCCCGACCTGGCGCTGACCAGCCGCTGATGAGCACCGGCCGGGTCGGGGTGCGGGACGCGGCGGCCGCGCTCGTCGCGTTCCTCTTCGCCGCCCTCGGTGCCAGCATCGGCACCCAGGGGATCGTCGGTCCGGCCGTGCTCGTCCCCGGCGTGCTGCTCAGCCTGGTCGCCAGCGGAGCACTGCTCGTCGCGGCCCGGTGGCCGCGCGCCGCGACGGCCGTGGCGATCTGCTGCGAGACCGCCGCGTGCGCGCTCGGCTACCTGCCCACGCCGTTGCTGCTCGCCCCGCTGATCGGCTGCCTGTACTGGCTCACCGTCGTCGGGTCGGTGCGGGCGGTCGCGTGGTGGACCGGCGTCGCGGTGGCCGCGGTCATCCTGGGCGGCCTGACGGACACCCCCACCGGCGGCTCGCTGGTGCTGCGCACCGTCGGCGTCGCGCTGTGGCTGCTGCCCGCGGTGTTCGCCGGCCGGACGACGCAGGCCCACCGGTCCTACCTCGAGGTGGTGCGGGCCCGCGCCGAGGACGCCGAGCGCACCCGGGACGACGAGGTCCGGCACCGGGTGGGCGAGGAACGCCTGCGCATCGCCCGCGAGCTGCACGACGTCGTCGCGCACCACCTCGCGGTCGCCCATGCGCAGGCCGGCACGGCGGGCCACCTGCTGGACGAGCGCCCGGCGCAGGCCCGGGAGCTGGTGGCCGGGCTGAGCACCTCCACGTCGGCGGCGCTGCGGGAGCTCAAGGCCACCGTGGCGGTGCTGCGCAGTGCCGACGACGAGACCTCGGCGGACCCCGTCCCGGCACCGGGTCTCGACCGGCTCGACGACCTGGTCGAGCCCTGCCGCGCGGCCGGGATCGAGGTCACGGTGCTCCGGCACGGGTCACTGGCCGGCCTGCCCGCACTGGTCGACCTCACCGCGTTCCGGTTCGTCCAGGAGGCCCTCACGAACGTCACCAAGCACGCGGTCGAGCCGTCGGTCACGGTCACCCTGACCCGGACCGACGACACCTTCTCCGTCGAGGTGGTGAACACCGGCGTCCGGCCGGGCCCGACCGGGTCGGGCTACGGGCTGATCGGGATGCGCGAGCGCGCGCTCGCGCTGGGCGGCTCGGTGGTCGCGGGCCCGGTCGGCTCCGATCGGTACGCGGTGACCCTCGCCGTCCCGCTGGCGCCCTGGGAGGGACCCCGATGATCCGGGTGCTTCTCGCCGACGACCAGGCGCTGCTGCGCTCGACGTTCCGCATGCTCATCGACGCGCAGGACGACCTGACGGTCGTCGGCGAGGCCGCAGACGGCGCGCAGGCGGTCGACCTGACCCGGCGCCACCACCCGGACCTGGTGGTGATGGACATCCGGATGCCGGTGCTCGACGGCGTGGCGGCGACCCGGCAGATCTGCGCCGACCCCGACCTGACCGGCACCCGGGTGCTGGTCCTGACCACCTTCGAGTCCGACGAGCACGTGGCCGCCGCGCTCAAGGCCGGCGCCAGCGGTTTCCTCGGCAAGGACGTCTCGACCGCCGGGCTGCTCGACGGCATCCGCACCGTCGTCGCCGGCGAGGCGCTGCTCTCACCGGTCGCCACCCGGGTGCTGGTCGACCGGTTTCTCGCCAGCCCGGACGGCGTCGGCGACCTGCCCCGAGGGCTCCTGCCCACGCTGACCGACCGCGAGCGCGAGATCACCGGGCTGGCCGCGCTGGGCCTGTCCAACCAGGAGATTGCCGCGCGGCTGGTGGTGAGCCCGCTGACGGTGCGCACCCACGTGCACCGGGCGATGGCGAAGCTGGGCGCCCGCGATCGCGCCCAGCTCGTCGTCATCGCCTACCAGGAGGGCCTGGTCCGGGCCCCCTGACGGGGGGCCCGGTCCGGGCCCGTCAGCCGACGTCCCGTCGAGGGCTCAGAGGCCGGTCTGGCTGACCCCGTACTCGGCCTGCTCGCGGGTGAAGCCCTCGTACTCGAGCTGCTCGACCAGCCCGGCCCGGGAGAACGACGTGAAGTCGAGGTAGGCCTGGGCGCTCTTGGCCGCCTGCTCGTTCCAGTCGGCACCGGTGTTGTCCACGGCCCACGTGGCGTCGGCGGTCGAGTAGCCCTCGTACTCCAGCTGCTCGATGAGCCCCGACCGGGAGAACGCCGAGTAGTCGAGGTAGTCGTTGGCCGACCCAAGCGCGTTCCGCTGCCCGGCGGTCTGCCCGGGCGCGGGCGCGGGTGCCGGGGCTGGAGCCGGGGCGGGCGCGGGTGCGGGCGCCGGTGCAGGGGCGGGCTGGGGTGCCTTGGCCGTCGCGGCGGCGGGCGGCGTCGCCGTCACGGTCACCGTCGCGGGTGCCGGAGCCGGGGCGGTGACCGTCGTCGTCGCCCGCGCCGGCCCGGCGACCGAGGTGTCGTCGGCCACCGGCCTGGTCGGCGTGCTGCCGCCCGCCGCGCCGATCCCGATGCCGACCAGCAGCACCACGACGCCGGCCAGCGCGAGGAACCACGCCCGCCGGTGGACCGGCTGTGCGGTCCGCGGCGGCGGCCCGGGGGTGGGCGGGCCGGTGGGCGGCCACCACTGCTGCGGCGGTTGCTGGAAGGGCGGCTGGCTCATGCTGTTCCCCGTCTGTGCGTCAGCAGTGGACGCTGCACAGTAGGGCGGCCGTCGGGTGAAGGGGAACGGACCTGACCGGATCGAGGGGGTCGGGGTGGCTCGGTCCGTCAGCCGAAGGCCGAGACCCCCGCGTACTCGGCGCGGGGTGCGGCACCGGTCGGCTCGTACTCGAGCACCAGGACGCCGTTCGGCGTCGCCCGGTGCGAGACGAGCCGCAGGCCGACGTCCGGGCCGTCGAACAACCGCCGTCCACGGCCGACGACGGCAGGGGCGACCGCGAGCCGGACGACGTCGACCACACCCGCCGCCAGCAGCGACGCGGCCAGGCGGGCGCTGCCGTGCACCTGCAGCTCCCGGCCCGGCTGCTCCCTCAGCGCGCGGACCGCGGCGAGCGGGTCGCCGGTCAGCACCGTGGTCGGTTCCCAGGTGCCGGCGGTGAGGGTGCTGCTGACGACGTACTTCGGCAGCGCGTTCATCCGGGCGGTGAACGGGTCGGGATCGGCGATCTGCGGCCAGTCGCGGGCGAACGCCTCGTAGGTGCGCCGCCCGAGCAGCAGCCCGTCGGCCAGGTCCAGCCAGTCCGAGGTCTGCCGCACGAAGTCGTCGTCCAGGTGGGGCACGAGCCACCCGCCGCGGTCGAACCCGTCGGTGGTGTCCTCGTCCGCGGAGCCGGGCCCCTGGTTGACGCCGTCCAGGGCGACGAACTGCAGGACGGCGACCTTCACGACGCCGCGCCCTGCTCGACGAGGGCGGCCAGCGCCGCGGTCACCGAACCCCAGCCGTCGAGGAAGCCGAGCTCCTCGTGCCGGTCGCGGGAGGCGGGGTCGCCGTGCCGGACGACCGCCCGGTAGTCGGTGCCCTCCGGGTGCTCGCCGAGCACGATCTCGGCGGTCATCGCCACCGGCTCGGGGGACGCCGGCCGCCACGCGCTGGTGACCGCGTTGGTGAACACCAGGCGGCGCCCCTCCTCGACGAGCAGGAAGACGGAGTCGGTGTGCGGGACGAAGCTGCGGCCGTCCTCGCTCATGCAGGTGACGAAGCCGCCCCCGGGGCGCACGTCGAGCACGTCGACCCGGCTCTGCGTCGGCGCGGGCACCCACCAGCGCTCCAGGAGCGCCGGGGTGGTCCAAGCGCGCCAGACGTCCTCGCGTGGGGCGCGGATGACGCGCTGCAGCGCCAGGTCGTGCGCGGGGTCGAACGCAGGGGTCGTCACGGGGTCTCCTCCGGGTGGGTCACGACGTGCTCCAGGCGGTCGGTGCGGGCCTCCCAGCCGCGCCGCTCCTCGGCCAGCCAGTCGTCCAGCAGCCCGAGGCGGTCGCGGTTGAGGACGCAGGTGCGCACCCGCCCGGACTTCGCCGTCCGGATGAGGCCGCTCGCCTCCAGGGCGCGCACGTGCTTCATGAACGACGGCAGGGTCATCGCGAACGGACGCGCGAGCTCGCCGACGCTGGCCGGTCCCCGGCCCAGCCGGCGGACCACCTGCCGACGGGTCGGGTCGGCGAGCGCGACGAAGACCCCGTCCAGCTCGTCCTCATGCTGTGCCATGAGGCACAGTGTTGCAGACACTGAGCCAAGTGGCACAGTGTCGTGGTGCGGCGGCCCTGGCCGCCGCACCACGGGGGCTCACCAGCCGACGGCGCCGTGCCGGTCGGTGAAGGTGCCGGTCGGGCCGTCGGCGCCGATGGTCGCCATCGCGACGATCGCGTCGGTGCCCTCGGTGACGGTCTGCGGGCCGGAGTGGCCGTTGAAGTCGGTCGCCGTGTAGCCCGGGTCGACCGTGTTGACCCGGAGCTCGGGCAGGAACTGGGCGTAGACGGAGGTGATCATGTTGACCGCCGCCTTGCTGGCCGAGTAGCCCAGCGTCGGCAGCGAGTGCTCGATCCGCGACTCGTCACCGCGCACGGTGAACGAGCCCAGCCCGCTGGTCACGTTCACCACCACCGGCGCCGCCGACTCGCGCAGCAGCGGCAGGAAGGCGTGCGTCGTCCGGACGATGCCCACGGTGTTGGTGTCCAGCACGGCCAGCACCGACGGCCCGTCGAACTCGTCGACCGCGGCGAACGGCCCGGAGATGCCGGCGTTGTTGACCAGCACGTCCAGCCCGCCGAACCGCGCCCGCACGTCGGCGGCGGCCTTGGCCACCGACTCGTCGGAGGTCACGTCGATCTGCACCCACTCCACGCCCAGCTCCTCGGCGGCCTGCCGCCCGCGCTCGGCGTCGCGGGCGCCGATGACCACCCGGTGCCCGTGCTCCTTCAGCCGCCGGGCCGTCTCGTAGCCGAGGCTCTTGTTGCCACCCGTGATCACTGTCGTCGTCATGGCACCGACTGTGCGGCCGTCCCGGCCCGGGCCGGTGGGCCCGTTCGACCGTATGACCGGCAGTACCACCCAGTCCGCCGCCGATGGACGACGATGGGCGCATGGCTGACCGAGGGGACTTCGCGGCGCTGCTGCGTGCGTGGCGCGAACGGCTGCAGCCGGCGGCGGTGGGGTTCCCCACGGGCAACCGCCGCACCAGCGGGCTCCGCCGGGAGGAGGTCGCCCTGCTGGCCGGCGTCTCGGTCGACTACCTCGTCCGGCTCGAGCAGGGGCGGGCCGACCGGCCGTCGGCCCAGGTCGTCGCCTCGCTGGCCCGCGTCCTGCAGCTGTCCGACCTCGAGCGCGACCAGCTGCACCTCGCCGCCGGCCTGCCCGCGCCGCTGCCGAGCGCCGTCCCGACGCACATCCCGGCCAGCGTGCAGCGGCTGCTCGCCCGCCTGCCGGACGTCGCCGTCGGCGTCTGGACGGCGCACTGGACGCTGCTGACCGCCAACGCGGCGTGGGTCGCGCTGCTCGGCCCGATGCGCCCCGGCCTCAACCTGGTCGTCGCGCAGTTCACCGGCCGGGCCCCCGAGGTCGTGTGGGAGGAGGGCGACCACGAGCGGCACGAGCGCGCCCTGGTGTCTGACCTGCGGACGGCGATGATCCGCTACCCCGACGACCCGGCGGTGCGGGCCGTGATCGCCGAGCTGCAGGCGTACCCGCGCTTCGCCCAGCTGTGGGCCGAGGGCACCGTGGTCGAGCACCGGTTCCAGTCCAAGACCTTCGTGCACCCGCTCGTCGGTGAGGTGACGCTGGACTGCGACGTCCTCACCGCCATCGGCACCGACCTGCGGATCGTCGCCTACACGGCCGAGCCGGGCACCGAGGACGCGTCCCGGTTCGACCTGATCCGCACCCTCGGGGCGGTGGAGGTCACGCCGTCCTGACCGCCGGCGCGGTCGCGTCCGACAGGGAGGAGAGCAGGGCCAGGGCCTCGGCCGACCGGGAGCCGGGCTCTGCCTGGTAGACGACGAGCACCTGGTCCCCGGCGTCCGCGACGGAGAACTTGTCGTAGCGCAGCTCCAGGTCACCGACCTGCGGGTGCTGCACCCGGTAGACGCCCCCGCCGGGGTGCCGGCGCACGTCGTGCCGCGCCCACAGCCGCCGGAACAGGTCGCTGCGCACCGACAGCTCGCCGACCAGCTCGGCCAGCCGCGGGTCGTCGACGTCCGGACCCGCGGCGCGGCGCAGGACGGCGACCAGCTCGGCGGCGGTCGCCTCCCGGTCGTGCTCGAGGCCGGAGGCGCTGGGGTCGAGCAGGACGGCGCGGAGCAGGTTCGTGCCCGGGCGGAAGAGCGGGGACAGGGCCACGGCCAGCGGGTTGGCGGCCAGCACGTCGAGGTGGCGCCCCTGCACGAAGGCGGGCGTCCGGTCCCAGGCGGCCAGCAGCTGCGCGACGCTCGGCCGGACCCGCTCGCTGCGGCGGGGCGCACGCCGGCGCCGCGGCGCGGGGTCCGCGAGGTCGTGCAGGTGCGCGGCAGATGCGGTGTCCAGCCCGAGAGCCCGGGCGACCGCGTCGAGGACCTGGGCGGACGGGTGCCGGTCGCGCCCCTGCTCCAGCCGCGTGTAGTACTCGGTGCTGATGCCGGCGAGCATCGCCAGCTCGTCGCGGCGCAGGCCGGCGACCCGGCGGGAGCTGGTCACCGTGATCCCGACGTCCGCCGGGCGCACCTGCTCCCGGCGGGCCCGCAGGTACTCACCGACCAGGTTCTGCGCCACCCCTGGACCATAGGACGGCGGGCGCCGGTGCCGGGTGGCCCTGCCGGCACCCCTCTCGGCGGGGCTCTGGCTCCTCCGCGGCGCTCCCCGGACGCTCGGGGCATGACACGAACCTGGCTCGTCACCGGGGTGAGCAGCGGCTTCGGCCGGCAGCTCGCCGAGCAGCTGCTGGCCCGCGGCGACCGCGTCGCCGGCACCGTGCGGCGCCCCGAGGCCGTCGCCGACCTGGTCGAGGCCCACGGCGACGCCTTCTCCGTCCACCTCCTCGACCTCACCGACACCGACCGCATCCGCGAGGTGGTCGATGCCGCGCACGCCTGGGCCGGCCGGCTCGACGTCGTCGTCAGCAACGCCGGCTACGGGTTGTTCGGCGCCGCCGAGGAGCTCACCGACGAGCAGGTGCGGCACCAGCTCGACACGAACCTGCTGGGCTCGATCCAGCTCATCCGGGCCGCGTTACCGCACCTGCGCGCCGCCGGTGGCGGGCGGGTTCTGCAGCTGTCCTCCTCGGCCGGGCAGGTCGCCTGGCCGGGCTCCTCGCTCTACAACGCGGCGAAGTGGGGCATCGAGGGCTTCTGCGAGGCCGTCGCCGCCGAGGTCGCGCCGTTCGGCGTGGGCGTGACGATCGTCGAACCGGGCGGCGCCCGCACCGACTTCGGGCACGGCGGGCTCCGCTTCGCCGACCCGCTCGCCGCCTACGACGGCTCGCCTGCCGCGGCCGTGCGGGCCTTTCGCGACGGCGGCCCGCCCGGGGTCGTCGGTGACCCGGCGCGGATGGCCGCGGCCATGATCGCCAGCGTCGACCAGCACCCCGCGCCGCTCCGGCTGGTGCTCGGCACCGACGCCTGGACCGCGGTGACCGCGACGCTCGAGGCCCGGCTCGCGGCGGTGCTGCCGCAGCGCGAGGTCGCTGCCTCCACCGACGCCTGACCTGCGGTCCGGCACCTCGTCGGGTTGCGGACGGTGCGGTGGATGGGGACGATCTCGTCCGGCGCGCTTCGTGATCTTGCTGCGGGGCGTGGGGGGACCGGCACCGCACTCTGTCGTCGACGATCGGGAAGCCCCCATGACCGGCTACGTGCTCCGCCGCTCCGCGCTCTCCCTGACCCTGCTCGCCGCGCTGCTCGCCGCGGGCGGTGGGGTGCTGGTCGTCCTCGGTGCCCCGCTGTGGGTGCCGATCGTGCTGGCGGTGGTGCTCGTCGCCGTCCAGTACGCGGTCGCGCCCGCCCTGATCCAGTGGCTCATCCCGGCCACCCGGGTCCCCTGGGCCGACGGGGAGTACCAGACCGGTCACCCGGTCGGCGCCATCGTCGCCCGGCGCTGCGCCGGGGCCGGCGTCGGGCCGGTGCGCCTCGGCATCGTCGAGGACGGGACGCCGAACGCGTTCACGTTCGGCCACACCCGCGGCAACGCCCGCATCTACGTGACCCGCGGGCTCCTCGAGCGCCTGGACGAGCGCGAGCTGGACGCCGTCGTCAGCCACGAGGTCGGCCACGTCAAGCACAACGACGTCCTCGCCATGGCGATCGCCAGCACCGTGCCCGTCCTCCTCTACTACGTCTTCCTCGCGCTGCGGAACGACCGGAACGCCAACACCGCCATCCCGGCGGTGATCAGCTACATCGGCTACCTGCTCTCGCAGCTGGTCGTGCTGGCCCTCAGCCGGGCCCGCGAGCTCGGCGCCGACCACTACAGCTGCTCGGTCACCGGTGACGGTGACGCGCTCTGCTCCGCGCTGGTCACCATCGGCTACGGGATGGGCCAGGTGGACGCGGAGCGAGCGGCCGCCGCGCACGAGGCGGCGCAGAACAAGCAGAAGGAGCGGCGGAAGGCGCTGGCGAAGGAGGACCGGCGGCACCAGCGCATGCGGGCGGCCGGTCTGCTCGGCATCGCCGACCAGGGACAGGGGGCCACCGTCCTGGCCGCCCGGGAACGCGGTCTCGAGCCACGCGAGGTGATCGGCGCGCTCCGCTGGGACACCTGCAACCCGTGGGCCCGCTGGACCCAGCTGTTCAGCACCCACCCGCTGATCGTGCGGCGCATCGCCGCCCTGGAGGACAGCGGGCTGCCCGGCGCCCCGCAACGGTGGAGCGCGCACGAGGTGGCGCGGTCCTGCGTCGGCCCGGAGCTGGCCAGGGCGCGACGGCGCTTCTGGCTGGAGCTGCCGGTGCGGTACCTGCCGCTGATCGCGCTCCTGGTCGGCGCGGTCGCGTGGGGGTCGGACGACTGGCTGCTGCTCGCGCAGGCCGGCACCGTCGGCGGCGTGGCACTGCTCGTGCGCACCGCCTTCGGCCGTCCGCTCGGCTCCAGCCGGCCCACGTCCCGGGTCACCGAGCTGCTGACCCGGCTCGATGCCAGCCCCGTCACCGGGCTGCCGGTGGAGCTCCGCGGGCGGGTGGTCGGTCGCGGCACCCCCGGCTACGTGCTGAGCCCCGACCTGGTCGTGCAGGACGAGTCCGGCTTCGTGCCGGTGCTCTACCAGCAGCCGTGGCCCTTCGCCCGCAGCCTGTTCGGCCTGCTCCGGGTCCCCGACCTGGTGGACGCGGACGTCGTCGTCCGCGGCTGGTACCGGCGCAGCCCGGCGCCGGTGCTGGAGCTGCGCGAGCTGGTGCCGGCCGATGGCAGGCGCGTGCGCGGCTTCCAGTGGGTGGTCGCGTACGCCCTGGCCGTGGCGATCGCAGCGGTCGGCGGAGCTGCCTGGCTGCTCATCTCGCTCACCGGCTGAGCCGCGACCCGCCCGCCGGCGTCAGGATGGAGCCCGGCCCGGGTCTCCTCGCCGGGCGGACGGGAGGGCGCGTGGCACAGCGAGTGGCGGTCGTCGGCGGTGGGGTGCTCGGTGCGTCCACCGCGGCACGGCTGGCGGCCGGTGGCGCCGAGGTCACGCTGCTGACCGAGAGCACGTTGGCCAGCGGGGCGTCGGGGCGGTCGCTGTCCTGGCTCAACTCCGCCGGCCCGTACCGCGAGGAATACCGCCGGCTCCGGTTGCTCGGTCTCGAGCGCTACCGCGCCCTCCCGGACGGCGGCGCGCACGTGCGCTTCGACGGCGGGCTGCACTGGGGCGACGGCGCGCGCGACGCCTTCACCCGCCAGCAGCAGGTCGGCTACCCGGCCGAGTGGCTGTCGCCGGAGGACGTCGCCGGGCGGGTGCCCGGCGTCGACCCGGCCGCCGTCGCCGCAGAAGGCGCGGTGCTGAACCCGGACGAGGGGTGGGTGGACCTGCCGTCGCTGGTCGGCCAGCTGGTGGGTGACCTGACCACCGCCGGGGGAGAGGTCCGGACCGGCGCCGGCCGGTGCGAACCCGTCGTCCGGGGCGGGCGGGTGGTGGGCGTGCGCGGCGGCGACGGTGCGGTGCACGCGGGCGACGCCGTCGTGCTGGCCACCGGAGCCGCCGTCCCAGCGGCGCTCGCCGAGCTCGGCGTTCCGGTGCCCGATGCGACGTCCCTCGCCCTGCTGGTGCGCACCGCGCCGGTCGACACGCCGCTGCACGCCGTGCTCAACACGCCTCGCGTCGCCCTGCGGCCGGCTCCGGGCGGGGGGCTCGTGCTGGACGCGGCCTGGTCGGAGGAGGAGGTCGTCGCCCGGGACGACGGCACGTTCGAGGTCCGCGACGCGACGGTCGCCGGTCTGCTGCGCGAGGCCTCGCACGTGCTGGCCGGGCGTCCGCTGCTGACGGCGGCGTCCTGGGGCGCGGGCCGCAAGCCGATCCCGGGCGACGGGCAGCCCGTGGTCGGCGCCGTCCCCGGCGTCGACGGGCTGCACGTCGCGTTCACCCACAGCGGCGCGACGCTCGGCCTGGTCGTCGGCGAGCTGCTCGCCGAGGAGGTGCTCACCGGGGAACCCAGCTCGCTGCTCGCGACCTTCCGGGTCGACCGCTTCGGTTGACCCGCTCGTGGCACAGAGTGCCACGAGCGTGGCAGAGTCCGCGTCGGGCCGCCCGGCCCTGCGACGACGCAGACCTGGAGGAGACGCGCGATGACGAACCCGGTTCCCGAAGCCCCTGTCCCGCACGACCCGATCGCCCGCCGGTTCGAGGGCAAGGTCGCCTTCATCACCGGCGCCGCCCGCGGTCAGGGGCGCGCCGAGGCGGTTCGGCTCGCGGCCGAGGGTGCCGACGTCATCGCCGTCGACATCGCCGCCCAGGTACCGGAGACCCAGTACGAGGGCTCGACCCCGGAGGACCTGGCCGAGACGGTGCGCCTGGTCGAGGCGCTGGACCGCCGCATCGTCGCCACCCAGGCCGACATCCGCGACTACGACGGCCTCAAGGCCGCGCTGGACGCCGGGGTCGCCGAGCTCGGCCGGCTGGACGTCGTCATCGCCAACGCCGGGACGACGACCGCCGCGAGGACCTGGGAGATCGACGCGGCCCACTGGAAGGAGCAGATCGACACCAACCTGACCGGGCCGTTCCACACCGCCAAGGCGGCGATCCCGATCATGATCGAGCAGGGCACCGGTGGGGCGATCATCTTCACCAGCTCGGTCGCCGGCCTGCGCGGGCTGCCGTACCTCGCCGGCTACGTCGCGGCCAAGCACGGCGTCACCGGGCTGGCCAAGACGCTGGCGAACGAGCTCGCCGAGTACCGGATCCGGGTCAACACGGTGCACCCGCACGGCGTGCAGACCGGCCTCACGGTGCCTGAGCTGTTCCCGATGATCCAGGACGCCAGCCCGACGCTGAGCACGCTCTACATGGGCCAGCTGCCGGACCCGGTCAGCCAGGCCGACGACATCGCCGCCGCCGTGGCGTGGCTGGCGTCTAACGAGGCGCGGCACGTGACCGGCATCCAGCTCCCGGTCGACCTGGGCCGCACCAACCGCTGACTCATCCGGCTCGCGGCCGGCCCTGTCAAGGGCCGGTCGTGATCTGTGGACAGGCGCCTGACCTGCGGATACGGGTGGTCGGGGCGCTCCCGTTCGGCTAGACTTCGTACAGGTGTTCGAGTCGATCGGGAGGTGTCGTGAGCGAGTTGCGGTCGGTCCTGGATGCGCTGGCGGGCGACGAGCTGCACGGCCTCTCTGACGGTGAGGTGCTGGAGCGGGTGGCTCTGCTGGTGGCCGTGGGGAACCGAGTGGCGGCTGAGCTGACCCGCACCGTGCGCCATGCTGAGGTCCGCCAGGCCGCGGAGCGCGACGGGCTGAAGTCGATGCGGTCGTGGCTGATCGAGCACGTCCGGTTTGCGCCGGCGGAGGCGTCGCGGGTGGTGCGGTCGGGGCGGGCGTTGGAGCACTTCCCGGCGATGGCCGCCGGCTTTGCCGACGGCGAGGTCACGGCCGAGCAGGTGGACGTCGTCGCGCGCACGGTCGGCCCGGGCGAGGTCGC
The DNA here is from genome assembly GCF_014195485.1 of Modestobacter versicolor. Lineage (NCBI taxonomy): Bacteria > Bacillati > Actinomycetota > Actinomycetes > Geodermatophilales > Geodermatophilaceae > Modestobacter > Modestobacter versicolor. Next base: position 1,997,083 of record NZ_JACIBU010000001.1, on the reverse strand, counting down.
GCGGGCCGAAGAGCAGGGCATCGACCTGGCGCCGTTCGATGAGGCCTGGACGGCGGTCGCGGTCGAGTCGCCGCACGACGTGCTGAAGACCGCGGTGCAGGCGTTCGAGGCTGCTCTCGATCCCGATGGTGTGGAGCCCGACCCCACCGAGGGTCGGCGGCTGACGATCGCGCGGCACACCGACGGCAGCGTCACCGGACGCTTCGACCTTGATGCCGTGGGTGGCGAGAAGGTGCAGGCCGCGATCGAGTCGATCGTGCAAGCCTCCCGCCCGAAGGGCGACGACCGGACCCGCGGCCAGCAGAACGCCGACGCGCTCGTGCAGCTCTGCGACAACCAGCTCGCCGCCGGCACCCTGCCCACGCTGCGCACGGTGAAGCCGCACGTCGTGGTGACCATCGACGCCGACGACCTCGCCGACACCTCCACCACCGGACCCGGTGCGGCCGCGACCGGGTTCGGGGCACGGATCTCCGCCGCCCGCGCCCGCTGGCTGGCCTGTGACGGCACCGTCTCCCGGATCGTGATGGGCCCCGACGGGCTCCCACTCGACGTCGGCCGCACCCACCGCGTGGTGCCGGCGCACATCCGGCGGGCGGTGGAGCAGCGCGACGGGCACTGCGTCTTCACCGGCTGCACCGCACCGACCCACTGGGGCGACGTCCACCACCTCGTCCACTGGCTGCACGGTGGAGAGACATCGCTGACCAACTCAGCACTGCTCTGCGAACGCCACCACACGAAGGTCCACCACGGCTTCCGCATCGAACGAGACCCCGGCGGGCGGTGGCGCACCTGGCGACCCGACGGCACCGAGATCCTGCTCGCCCAGCCACTACTCGGCGCACCGCTGCTCGTCTGAGCCGGCAGCGGCCACTCCACGACAGCCCTCACGCTCGTGGGCGTGGTCGGCACGCCGCGTTGTGACCGGCCGACCTCCCGAGGGGGCCCGGCGCGTCACCTCGCCGGCCTCGCGGACGCGCCGAGCGGGCTCCCTACGTTCCCGGCATGGACCGCAGGTCGTTCCTCACGGTGATCGCCGCCGGGATGATCGGTGCTGCCGTCGGCCGGAGCACCGCCAGCCCGTCCGGCCCGGCCCCGCTCTCCGGCGCCCCCGCCGCCGACCGCGCCCGGCTGCTCACGCCCAACACCCGACCGGACGGCGTCGTCCCGGTCGCCCCGCCCGTCGGCCCGGTGACCAGCCTGCCCGGGCCGGCGCAGACCCTCGCGCTCACCATCGACGACGGCACCAGCACCGAGGTGGTCGCCGCCTTCGTCGACCTGGCCGCCACGACCGGCGTCCGGCTCACCTTCTTCCCCAACGGCGTCTACAGCTCCTGGACCGACGTCGCCCCGGCGCTGCGACCGCTCGTCGAGTCCGGCCAGGTCGCCTTCGGCAACCACACCTGGTCCCACCCCGACCTCGCCACCCTCAGCGACGGGGAGGTGGCCGAGGAGATCACCCGGGCCGACGAGTTCCTCAAGACGACCTACGGCGTCACCTCGGCACCGTTCCTCCGCCCGCCGTTCGGGTCGCACACCGACCAGGTCGACCGGATCGCCGCCGACCTGGGCCACCCGACCATCGCGCTGTGGAACGGGACGCTCGGCGACCACCGGCAGATCGGCCCGCAGGAGCTGCTCGGGTACGCGCAGGAGTGGTTCCTCGCGCAGGCCGTCGTCGTCGGCCACGCGAACCGGCCCGCCGTCACCGAGGTCCTCCCGCAGTTCGTGCAGCTCATCGAGGAACGGCAGCTGGTCACCGTCACGCTGGCCGACGTGTGGTCCTCCGACGCCTGACCGGCGGCACGCGGCGCGACGGTTGAATGCACCGGTGACGTTCTCCTCGCTGTCCCACCTGGAGTGCTCCCGCGACGGGTCCCGGCACGACGCCGACGTCGTCCAGGGCACCTCGCCGATCGGCGCCCCGCTGCTCGCCCGCTACGACCTGGCGCAGGTCGCCGACACCGTCACCCGCGAGCAGATCGGCCACCGGCCGCCGACGCTGTGGCGGTACCACGAGCTGCTGCCGGTCCGGAGCGAGCGCAACGTGGTCAGCCTGGGCGAGGGGATGACGCCGCTGGTCGACCTGCCCCGGCACGGCGCGCGCCTCGGCGTCCCGCGGCTGGCGATGAAGGACGAGGGCCTCGTGCCCACCGGTGCCTTCAAGGCCCGCGGTGCCGCGGTCGGGGTCTCCCGCGCAGCCGAGCTGGGGGTGCGCGGGATCGCCATGCCCACCAACGGCAACGCCGGCGCCGCCTGGGCCGCGTACGCCGCGCGGGCCGGCCTGGACGCGCTCATCGCCATGCCGGTCGACGCCCCGGAGATCACCCGCCGGGAATGCGTCGTCACCGGCGCCGAGCTGTACCTGGTCGACGGGCTGATCGGTGACGCCGGCGCGCTGGTCAGGCAGGCCGTCGCCGCGCGCACCGGCTACCAGGACACCTCGACGCTGCGGGAGCCGTACCGGATCGAGGGCAAGAAGACGATGGGCTACGAGATCGCCGAGCAGCTCGGCTGGCGCTGCCCCGACGTCATCCTCTACCCGACCGGCGGCGGGGTCGGGATCATCGCGATCCACAAGGCGTTGCTCGAGCTGCGGGAGCTGGGCTGGATCACCGGCGACCTGCCGCGGCTCGTCGCCGTCCAGGCCGCCGGCTGCGCGCCCATCGTCGACGCCTTCGACGCCGGCCTGGCCGAGAGCACCGCCCCGGCCGCGCCGCACACCGTCGCCTTCGGCATCACCGTGCCCAAGGCGCTCGGCGACTTCCTGGTGCTCGACGCCGTCCGGTCGACCGGGGGCACCGCGATCGCCGTCACCGACGAGGAGCTGCTCGCGGCCCAGCACCAGCTGGCCCGCGACGAGGGCGCCTGGGTCTGCCCCGAGGGCGCGGCGTGCTTCGCCGCGGTCGGGCAGCTGCGGGAGAGCGGCTGGCTGGACGGCACCGAGGAGGTCGTCGTCCTCAACACCGGCAGCGGCCTGCTCTACCCGGACACCGTGCCGGTCGACGTCCCCACGCTGGCCAAGGACGGCGTCATCCCGTAGGTCTCACCCGTCGGGAGGAACGTGGCGCGCAGCCCTCCAGCGGAGGGCGGGTGCGCGCCGATCCAGCGGGGGTGAGGACTCGTCACCCGTCGACCGGCCGCGTTCCGGCGCTCGTGCTGCCCGGCTGGTGGTGGCGCGGCGGAGAGGCCGTCGGCTACGGTCGGCTGCTCGGCCTCGGTTCGCTGCTGGCCACCGCGCTCGCCCTCGTGGTGCTGTACCCGACCCCGGTGCACGGTGCCCAGCTCGCCGGGGTCGCCGCGTTCCACCTGGTCGCGGTGTGGCTCAGCTTCGTGCTGCCGTGGGGCCGCTGGTCGCCCTGGGCGCTGCTCGCGTTCCCCCTGCTGTCCCTGGCGGGGCTGGTCATCGCGACGGACGCCGCGCCCGGTCTCGGCGGGGTCCTCGCCGGGTTCTTCGTGCTCTGCTTCGCCTACGCCGGGCTCTTCCTGCCGCCGCGTGGTGGCTGGGCGCTGCTCCTCCCCGCGGTGACGGCCTACATGGCGACGGCGACGGCGATGACCTCGCAGCTCTACGTCCGCACTGCGTTCGTCGCGCTCGCCTGGCTCACCCTCGCCGAGCTGCTCGGCCGGCTGCAGCGCCGGCACGACGCCCTGGTCGCGCAGCTCCAGGCCGACAACCTCGTCGACCCGCTCACCGGTCTGGCCAACCGCCGCGGGCAGGCCCGCTTCCTCACCGAGGCAGCACCGGGCGACGTGCTCATCGTCATCGACCTGGACCACTTCAAGCAGGTCAACGACGAGCAGGGGCACGCGGTCGGCGACCACGTGCTCGCCGGCTTCGGCCGGCTGCTCCTGCAGCAGCTGCGCACCCGCGACCGGGCGGCCCGCTCCGGCGGCGAGGAGATGCTCGTGCTGCTCCGCTGCGCCGAGGAGGACCGCTGCGGCGAGGAGCTCGTCCGGCGGCTGCGGAGGTCGGTCGCCGAGGCCGACCTGGGCATCACCTTCTCCGCCGGGCTCGCGGTCGTCCGGCCCGGGCAGACCGTGGAGCAGGTGCTCGCGGACGCCGACCGGGCGACCTACTGCGCCAAGCACGCCGGGCGGGACCAGGCCTGGCTGGCCGGCGACCCGCACAACGGCTTCCCGGACACCCCCGTGCAGTGGGAGGCGGCGCTCGCCGTCCGCTGACCGGTCGGCCCCGCCGGCCCGGGGAACCGGGGGGTGCCCCGGCTCCCCAGGTGCCGGTCAGAAGTTGGTCGAGAAGGCGCCGCTGTCCGCAGCCAGCGCGAGCAGGGCCACGAAGATGGCGATGTCCACGATGCCCAGCACGATCGCGGAGATCGCCATGCCGCGCAGCCCGGCGCCCTGCTTGGCCTTGTTCAGCGCGACCGCCCCGAAGATCACGGCCAGCGGGCCCAGGATCACCGGCAGGAAGAGCAGCCCCACCAGGCCGCACACCAGCCCGGCGATCGCCAGGCCGTTCGTGCCCCGGGTGCGCGTGACGGTGCTGGTCTGATCGTTGTAGCCCGTGCTCTGGCTCATCGTCGTCCCTTTCTCGGAGAATGCGGCCGGGTGCCGCCGGCGCCCCTTACCCAGCGTCATGGCGAACTCATCCGCATGTCACCCGATCGAGCGACTTCGTGCCGACACCTCTTCTCCGAGCAGCGCCTTCATGCCAGGGGTCAGGTCACATGCAGTTCACCCAGAGCGACGACCGACCATTCTGGGCAGTTCATCGACGGAACGATCGAATGGTCGAGGTGCTCCTTCGGCGGCATGCGGCGCACTGCCGAACCGGGCCAGTGCCCCGGTGTAGGGCTTCGGCGGCGGGGGAGCGAACTCCCCGCGCTTGCCGGTCGCCAGCCCCAGCCGGACCAGCCCCTCCACGGTCGCCACCGCCGCGGCCACGCCGTCGACCACCGGCACCCCCACCCGGGCGGTGAGCTCCGCGGCGAGGTCGGCCATCCCGGCGCAGCCGAGCACGATCGCGTCGCAGCCCGTGGTGGCCACGACGTCCGCGCACTCGGCGGCGATCCGCGAGCGCGCCTCCGGGTCGGTCTCCAGCGCGAGCACCGGGATCTCCACCGCGCGCACCGTCGCGCACTGCTCCCGCACGCCGTACCGGTCGGCCAGCTCCCAGGCCCGGCCGGTGGTGCGCCGCAGCGTGGTGACGACGCCGAACGTCCGGCCGAGGTAGGTCGCGGTGCGCATGCCGGCCTCGGCTATCCCGACCACCGGGCCGACGGCCACCTCGCGGGCGGCGTCCAGCCCCGGGTCGCCGAAGCAGGCGATCACGTGCCCGTCGGCGCCGGCGGCCTCCCCGGCGGCGACCTGGCGGAGCAACCCGGGCACCGCCAGCGCCTCGTCGTAGTGGCTCTCGATCGACGCCGGCCCCATGTCGGGGTGCACGGCGACCACCGCGGTGCCCGGGCCGGCGGCGGCCCGGGCACTGCTCCCGATCAGGTCGGTCATCGACGCGGTGGTGTTCGGGTTGACGACCTGAATGAGCACCGGGCGACCTAGGCGACGGTTCCGTCGGAGACGCCGGCCTCGGCCGGGTCCAGCAGCACGATCATCGGCCGCACCCGCTCCAGCCCGGCGAAGAGCACGAAGCCCAGCGCGCAGCCGATGAACCAGCCGTAGTCGCCGACCGAGGCGAACAGCGTCAGCAGGATCGTCGGCACGCCGGCCCCGACCACCGCCAGGACGGCGTTCGGGTTGTACCCGCCGCGGAACCAGTACCGACCCGTCGGCGCCATCGAGTACATGTCGTCGACGGCGATCCGCTGCCGGCTCGCCAGGTAGTAGCCGGCGATCAGGATGCCGAACAGCGGGCCGATCAGGCTGCCCAGGATGCCGAGGGTGAACCGGATGCCCTCGGCGCTGTCGTACCAGTTCCACGGGGTGAGCAGGACCGAGCCGACGGCGGCGATCATCCCGCCGGCCCGCCAGCTGATCTTCTGCGGCGAGACGTTGGAGAAGTCGAACGCCGGGGCGATGAAGTTGGCGACGATGTTGATGCCGACCGTCGCGATGACGAAGGTCAGCCCACCGAGCAGGATCGCGAACGTCGAGTCGATGGCCTCCACCGTGGCGATCGGGTCGGTGATCAGCTCGCCGAACACCGGCACGGTCGCCGAGGCGCAGACGACGGTGAGGATCGAGAAGAACAGGAAGTTCAGCGGCAGCCCCAGCAGGTTGCCCCGCTTCACCGCGGCGAAGCTCTTCCCGTAGCGGGCGAAGTCGCCGAAGTTCAGCATCGGCCCGGAGAAGTAGGAGACCACCAGCGCGATCGCGCCGAGCATCGTGGTGACCGTCGCCCAGCCGGTCAGCGTCGGGCCGGTGTGCAGGCTGAGGTCGATGTTCGACCAGCCCGCCTCGGAGACCAGGTAGACGGCCAGGATGATCATCACCACGTAGACGGCCGGGCCGGCGAAGTCGATGAACCTCCGGATGGTCTCCATGCCCCGCCAGAAGAGCGCCGCCTGGGCCACCCACAGCACGGCGAAGGAGATCCAGCCCAGCGCCTCCAGGCCCAGGAACGACGTGTCGAGGAGCGACTCCGAGCCCGGGATGAACTTCAGCCAGATGATGTTCAGGCTGCTGGCGGCCAGGAAGGTCTGCACGCCGTACCAGGCGACCGCGATGAGGCCGCGGATGATCGCCGGGATGTTGGCGCCCTTGACGCCGAACACCGCCCGGTTGATCACCGGGTAGGGCACGCCGGTCTTCTGGCTGGGCTTGGCCACCAGGTTCACGAACACCTGGACGATGACGATCCCGACCACCAGCGCGATGAGCACCTGCCAGGCGGCGATCCCGAGGGCGAAGAGGCTGCCCGCGGTGACGTACCCGCCGACGCTGTGCACGTCGGACATCCAGAACGCGAAGATGTTGTAGGACCCCCAGCGCTGCTGGCGCAGCGGCGCGAGGTCCTCGTTGGTGAGCCGGGGGTCGTAGTCCGCGCCGATCAGGGCCCCGCCGGGCGCGGCCGCGGACGGCGCCGTCCCGGAGTGGCCGGCGGGGACGTCGGTCGCGAGCGTCGTCGGCTCGGGCGAGGTGGTCGTCATGGAGGCTCCTGCGGGTCGTCGGCTGGTGCGGCAGCGGCGGGTGACGAGCGCGTCGGTGGCCGGGAGGTGCCGGGGGAGCGGCCGTCCGGGATCGACGGCGCGAACGCTAGGGAGCGGGTGTTGCCCGTGCGTGTCCCCGCGGGTATATCCGCAGCGGCCCGGAGCTCAGCGGTCCTCGGGCAGGGCCGCGACGATCTCCTGCAGCCGGGCGTAGTGGACGCCGGTCAGGGTGATCAGCGCGTCGGCGTCCGCGGCGGCGAAGGCGTCGAGCATCGCCACGTGGTCGTCGGCGAGCGCGGCCGTGGCAGCAGCAGAGGCGTGCGACATCGGCCGGCCGGGCTCGGTGACGTTCCAGGCCCGCTCGAACATCTGCAGCAGGCGGTGCATCTGGCACGGCGCGATCAGGGCCAGGTGGAACCGGCGGCTGGACCGGTGGTGGTCGGCCAGCCCGCCGGTCGCGGTCGCCCGCTCGAGCTCGCGCAGCGCGGACGCCGCCACCTGCACGTCCTCCGCCGTCGCCCGGGACACCGCCGCGGGCAGGGCGGCGGTCTCCAGGCTGGCCCGGACGACGTAGAGCTCGGCCAGCTCCTCGCGGGTCAGCCGGGCGACGACGTAGGCCCCGCGCGGCTGGTGCTCGACCAGCCCCTCGGCCACCAGCGTCTTCAGCGCCTCCCGCACCGGGATGTGGCTGAGCGAGAACCGCGCCGCGACGTCGTCCACCGGGATGGGCGCACCGGGCCGCACCCGGCCGGAGAGGATCGCCGACCGCAGCTCCTCCAGCGCCAGCGCCTGCGACGGGGTGTCCCGGGCGCTGGCCAGGGCCTGCACCCACGGCGCGGGCGGCCGTTGCCTCGACACGTCGACCGCCTCCCTCCACCGCCGGAGGCCGGGACGCTAGCGGAGGAGTGTTACGGGACGTCGTCCGACCGACACGCGGCGGCCACCCGGGGTCGCTACCCTGCCGCCACATCCGAGCGGCACCAGGACAGGAGCCCGACATGGACGCCGGTGCGGACACCCTGCAGAAGGCGCTGCAGATCAACCTCGACCCCCGCTGGTACGGCACGATCGCCGAGATCGGCGCCGGCCAGGAGGTCGCGCGCTGGTTCTTCCGGGCGGGCGGGGCCGCGGGCACCGTGGCCAAGTCGATGTCGGCCTACGACATGTCGGTGAGCGACGCGGTCTACGGCAAGTCCGACCGGTACGTGTCCAAGGGCCGGCTGCAGGCGATGCTCGACCACGAGTACCAGCTGAACCTGGACCGGCTCAGCGACCAGCGCGGTGACGAGACGGCGTTCTTCGCCTTCGCCGACACCGTCGTGGCGCGCAGCTACCGCGGCGGGAACGAGTGCCACGGCTGGATGGGCGTGAAGTTCCAGTCCCACCCCCGCGACGAGCCCAGCCAGGTCGTCGTCCACGTGCGGATGCTCGACGACGAGGCGGCCCTCCAGCAGGAGGCGCTGGGCGTGGTCGGCGTCAACCTGCTGCACGCCGCCTTCTTCCTGCACCACGAGCCGGAGCGGCTGGTCGAGAACCTGCTCGACCGGCTGACCACCGGGCGCATCGAGATCGACATGATCGAGCTGCGCGGCATCGAGTTCCGCGCGGTCGACAACCGGCTGATCGCGCTCAAGCTGGTACAGCTCGGGCTCAGCGGCGCGGCGATGTTCGGCCCCGACCGGCAGGTCCTGCAGCCCAGCGAGGTGCTGCGCAAGCGCGCCATCCTGGTCGAGCGCGGCAGCTTCCGCCCGCCCACGGTGGTCAACATCGCCATGCTGGAGAAGGCGCAGGAGCAGTTCGTGCAGGACCCGGCGGTCGACGAGGCCGACGTCCTGGTCCTCACCGAGTTGACCATGGCGAACCTGCGGGCCGGCGGCGACGTCGTGGACCGGCGGGACTTCCTGGCCCGCGCCGACCTGCTGGCCGCGTGCGGGATGACCGTGCTGATCTCGGACTTCCTGGCCTACCACCGGCTGGCCGCGTACCTGAGCTGGCGGACCGACCGGCGGATCGGCATGGTCATGGGCGTCCCGAGCCTGATCGAGATGTTCGACGAGGCCACCCACGCGCACCTGCCCGGCGGCATCCTGGAGAGCTTCGGCCGGCTGCTGAAGAACGACCTGCGGCTGTTCGTGCACCCGATGCTGCGCGACGGCGAGGTGGTCACGGTCGACACCGTCCGGGTCGCCGAGGAGCTGCAGCCGCTCTACGACTACCTCGCCCGGCGCGGCAGCTTCGTCGGGCTGGCCGACTACGACCCCGCCCACCTGCCGATCCTCAGCCGCGACGTGCTGCGCCGGATCCCCACCGACGACGAGTCGTGGGAGGCGATGGTGCCGCCGGCGGTGAGCGGCCTGATCCGCAAGCGCGGGTTCTTCGGCTACCAGCGGGACCGCTGAGCTCAGCGGTCCTCGACCTCGTCGGCCCACGCCGGGTGCTCGGAGCGGGCCCACCGCCGGGGCACCGTGCCGGTGCGCAGGCTGCGCAGCGCCACCGGGTCGCGGAGCGCGAACGCCAGGTGGCCGAGCACGAGCAGGCCCACGGCCAGGGAGAACCAGTCGTGCATCAGCGTCGCCCCGGTGCGCCAGGCCAGCGGGGCCAGGTCGGTGGCCTGCATGACGGCGCCGGTCAGCAGCAGGACGGCGATGGCCCCGCCGCTGAGCGAGGCGTTGAGCTTCTGCCCGGCGTTGTACTTGCCGACCGGGATCCGCCCGTCGCGGCGGGTGCGGGAGCGCAGCCAACGCCAGTCGTGGCCGGTGAACCGGTTCAGCCGGCGCAGCTCGGCGCGGTAGCCGGCCGAGAGCAGCCCGGCCAGCAGCGGCACCGGCAGCGCGTACCCGGCCCAGACGTGCACCAGCTCGACCGCCCGCCGGTGCCCGACCAGCAGCTGCAGCGAGCTGTTGTAGAGCACTGCCGCGGTCGCGATGCAGACCAGCATCAGCACACCGACCAGCCCGTGCACCCACCGGGCCGGCCGGCCGAACCGGGCCAGCTCCGGCTCGACGGGCGGGGCGTCAGCTGGTCGGGTCATCGGCCCGGCCGTTGGACGAGCCGACCCAGGCGTCGACCGAGTAGCCCCGGTCCTCCCAGTAGCCGGGCTCGACGTCGCGGGTGAGCTCGATGCCGGACAGCCACTTCAGGCTCTTGTAGCCGTACATCGGCGCGACGTAGAGCCGCACCGGCCCGCCGTGGTCGTGGGTCACCGGCCCGTCGAGCATCCGCAGCGCCACCAGCACGTCGGGCCGCCGGGCCTGCTCCAGGGTCAGGCTCTCGGTGTACGTGCCGTCGAAGGAGCTGAACCGGACGGCGGTCGCGGCGGGGTCCGGGCCGGCCAGGTCGATCAGGTCGGCGAGCCGCACCCCGGACCACCGGACGTCGGGCACCCGCCAGCCGGTGACGCACTGGAAGTCGCGCACCAGCTCGGTCTGCGGCATCGCGGCGAGGTCGGCCAGCGTGTGCCGGCCGGTCCGCTGCACCAGGCCGGAGACGGCGAGCCGGTACTCGCCCGCGTCCTGCTCGTCGACGCCGCCGGTCACCGAGTAGTACCGGAAGGTGTTGCCCAGCGGCAGCAGGGAGACCAGCCCGGTCGGGTCGCGGGTCTGGATCGGCGCCAGCGCGGCGCTCAGCCCGTCCTGGAGAGCGGTGCCGGTGACGGTCCCCAGCGCGCCCAGGCCGAGCAGCCCCAGGAAGACCCGCCGGCCCACCGGGGCGCCGGCGGCGGGGTCGCGCTGGTCGGTGGGCATGTCGCCACGGTAGGCGCGTCACCGGCGCGGGAGGCGTCGTGAGGAGTTCAGCTCCCGGACATGGCGTGTCGGGCTCCACTCGGCTTACGGTCGACATCGTCCGGGTCGGGCGCCGTCGTGCGCCGGCCCCGGACCGGCAGCAGGGGAGAGCCGAGGGGGAGCGTCGATGCCGCACACCTGGCACTGCAGCTCGCGGGTGCTGGTCCCGTGAGCCGGCGGGACGAGCACCGCCTCGCGCGCGGCCTCGGGGTGGGGCTGACCGCCGGGTCGCTGGTCGCCGTGCTGGCCGTGCTCCCCGCGGCCAGCGCCGCCCCGATCGGCGTCTCCTCGCTGGCGGCGCCCTCGCGCTCCACGGCCACCGAGGAGCAGGCCGGCTCCCGGGTCACCGAGCGGGGCACCACCGAGGGGCGGTCGCGGCAGATGGTCCCCGCCCTGGACGGCGGGCTGCCGGACGACGAGCTGCTGGACGGCGGGTCGTCGGACCTCGACCTCGGGCTCGACCTCGGGCTGGACCTCGCCGACCTCGGCCTGTCCGACCTGGACCTGCCCGAGGTGGGCGACCCGACTGGTGCCGCGTCGCCGCTCGCCGCCAGCGGCATCCCCACCACCGCGCTGGAGGCCTACACCTTCGCCGCGCTGGACGCCGACTGCGTCATCGACTGGACGCTGATCGCCGCCATCGGCCGGGTCGAGTCCAACCACGGCCGGTTCGGCGGCGCCGTCCTGCACACCGACGGCACGTCCACCCCGCCGGTCGTCGGCATCCCGCTGACCGGCGCCGGCACCGCGCGCATCCTGGACACCGACGGCGGCCGGTTCGACCGCGACACGGTGCACGACCGCGCCGTCGGCCCGATGCAGTTCATCCCCTCGACCTGGGCGATCTACGGCGCCGACGGCAACGGCGACGGCGTCGACGACCCGTTCAACATCTTCGACGCGGCCGCCGCGGCGGCCGACTACCTCTGCGCCTCCGGCGGCGACCTCACGACTCCCGCCGGGCAGGCGCGCGCCGTCTTCGCCTACAACCACTCCGACGAGTACGTGGACTCCGTGCTCGGCCTGGCCGCCACCTACGCCGGGACGACGCCGGTCGAGGTCCCCACCGTGGACGCCGAGGAGGAGCCGGACCTCCCGCCGGCCGACCCGGTCCGCCCGCCGGCCCTCCCGGCCCCGCCGGCCCCGGTGCCGCCCGCGCCGGTCGTCGTGCCCGCCCCCGCCCCGGCGCCCGCCCCCGCACCGCCCGCCCCCGCACCGCCCGCCCCCGCCCCGCCCGCCCCCGCCCCGCCAGCCCCGGCCCCCGAGCCGACGCCGACGCCGGCCCCCGAGCCGACGCCGACGCCGGCCCCCGAGCCGACGCCGACCCCCGAGCCGACGCCGACGCCGACGCCCAGCCCCGAGCCGACGCCCAGCCCCGAGCCGACCCCCACGCCGACCCCCACGCCGACGCCCAGCCCCGAGCCGACGCCCAGCCCCGAGCCGACCCCCACGCCGACCCCGACGCCCACGCCGACGCCCACCCCCAGCCCGGAGCCGGCGCCCGACGCCTGCCCGGCTGACGCCGCACCGGCGACGGTGGACGTGGTCAACGGCACCGGTGACCCGGCGCTGGCCGACGAGGTGGTCGCCCGGCTCACCGCCGCCGGGTTGACCGTCGGCACGGTCACCACGGCCGAGGCCGGCGTCTCGGGGATCGAGCACCCGGAGGGCGAGTCGGCCGGCGCGCAGTGGCTGGCCGAGGCGCTGGGCGGCGCGGCCGTGCTGCGCGAGACCGCCGTCCTGCAGGTCACCGTCGTCCTCGGCGCGACCGACTCCGCGCCGCTGGTCGCGGCGGTCGACGCCCTGCCCGCCTGCGCCGACTGACGTCTGGCGTCAGCCGGCCCGCTCCACCACCACGTCGATCTGCGCGTGCCGGAACGGGTTGGCCACGCCGAACCGGGCGGCCTCGTCGGGGTCGTCGACCTGGGCGAAGTCGCGCACCAGGCTGCGCTTCACCGCGAACACGGCGTCGGAGTCCAGGTACGCGCTGCCGGCCACGAACACGTGCGTCGTCACCGGCACGAAGCCCTCGGCGTCGACGATCAGGTGCACGTGCGCGGGCCGGTTGGGGTGCCGGCCGGTGGCGCCGAGCAGCTGACCGACCGGCCCGTCAGTCGGGATCGGGTAATAGCTCGGGACGACGGTGGTGAACCAGAACCGCCCCTCGGCGTCGGTGGTGAACAGCCCGCGCCCGTTGCCGGGCGGTTGCACGTCGGGGCGCTGGACGTCGTAGAAGCCGTCCGCGTCGGCCTGCCAGACGTCCACCGAGGCGCCCGGCAGCGGCTCGCCCGCGGTGGTGAGCACCCGGCCGGTGACGACGCACGGCTCGCGCCCGCCGACCAGGTCGATGGTGTCGCCGTTGGCCCGCACCGGGGACTCGGTCATGTGGAACGGCCCCAGCACCGTGGCCTCGGTCGCGCCGGCGACCTTGCGGTGGTTGATGTTCTCGACCAGCGCGGAGATGCCCAGCACGTCGGAGAGCAGCACGAACTCCTGCCGGGTCGCGTCGCAGGCCTGCCCGGTGCGGGTGAGGAAGTCGACCGCCGCCTCCCACTCGGCGATCGTCGGCTCCACCTCGCGGACGGCGGCGTGCAGGTGGCGGACCACGGCGGACAGCAGGGTGCGCAGCCGGTCGTCGGCGGCACCGGAGAAGCTCTCGACGACGGCGTCGGTGACGGTGTCCTCGGTGATGTCCTCGGGGACGACGTCGGTGTCGGTCATGAGGTGCAGCGTCGTCCACCCGCCGTCCGCGTGCCAGGGCGGGCACCCGGCGGACGGCGCAACGCCCTGCCCGACGGGGTTGCGCGGTGCCGCGGTCGGCGCGTGCCACCCTCGCGGGCGTGCCGAACCGACCCGGGTCCCGATGAGCGCCGCGCTGGTCGTCGCGGCCGTCGTCCTCGGCGCACTGCTGGGCCGGGTCGTCGACTCGCTCGCCCTGGTCGCCCCGCGCGGTGCGGCGCCGAGCGGCCGCGGGGTGCTCGCCGGCCGAGCGCTGGGGAGCCCGTGGGCCGAGGTCGCCGGCGCGGTGCTGACCACCGCGGTGGTGCTCCGGTTCGGCTGGTCGGCCGAGCTGCCCGCCTGGGTGTGGTTCGTGGCGGTGGGCCTGCTGCTCGCCGTCGTCGACCTGCGCACCATGCTGCTGCCCAACCGGGTGCTGCTCCCCGGCCTGCTCGTCGGGCTGGTGCTGCTGGCGGTCGCCGCCGCCGTGGACGACCGGTGGACGGCGCTGGGCCGGGCCGTGCTGGCCGGGGGAGCGGCGTTCGCCGTGCTGCTCGTGCTGGCGCTCATCGCCCCGAGCGGGATGGGGATGGGCGACGTCAAGCTCGCCGGCCTGCTCGGGCTGCACCTCGGCTGGCTGGGCTGGCCCACCCTCGTCGCGGGGTTGTTCCTCGGCTTCCTGGTGCAGGCGGTGCTCGGGCTGGCGCTGATCGCGCTGCGCCGCGCAGGACGGAAGACCGAGCTGCCGTTCGGACCGGCGCTGATCGCCGGCGCGCTGGCCGCCGCCCTCCTGGGCGGGAGCTGGGCGGTCTCCTGACCCTCCGGCGCCGCGGAGGGGCACCCCGCGTCACCTGATCGGGCGCAGGACGGCGGCCTCACCCCTCGGAGGGGGGTGGGTCGCCACGCGCTGTGGTTCGGGTTGTGCGCCGCCGAACTCAGGGGAGAAGACCGCGACCCGGGTCACCCGACCCGGCCAGCCGACGGTCGATCCCACAGGAGATCACCTTGGTCACGCTGTTCCAGACCCTGCACACGCTGTCCTACGTCGCGGTCGACCACGTCGCTGACCGCGTGCGGGCGCTCAAGGACGAGGAGAAGGGCGCCTCCGCGGTCGAGTACGCGATCGTCGTCGGCCTCATCGCCGCCGTCCTGGTCGGCGTCGTCGTCGCCTTCGGCAACCGGCTCGCGGCCCGCTTCAACGCCATCATCCCCTGATCGCAGCCCGTGAGCCCGCTGGACGGGCGGCGTGGCCTGGCCACGCCGCCCGCTCCCGGGCCCCCCACCCCTCATCGACGACAGGAGAGCACCCGTGTCCGGCACCCCCGTGCGGCGACGCCACCGCCTCGCCCGCCGCCTGCTCGGCGAGCGCGGCGCCGCGGCGGTCGAGTTCGCCCTGGTCACGCCGGTGCTGCTGCTCCTGCTGTTCGGCATCGTCGAGTACAGCCAGGCGATGAGCGCCCAGGCCACGCTGTCGTCCGCGGCCCGCGAGGCCGCCCGCACGATGGCGCTGACCAACGACGTCGGACAGGCGCGCGCCGCGGCCCAGAACGCCGACGGCGCGCTCAACCTGACCGCCGGCGCCATCCAGGTCACGCCGGCCACCTGCACCGGTGCCAGCTCGACCCAGATGGTCACCGTCACCATCCAGTTCCAGCAGAACTTCACCTCCGGCCTCGTCGGCCGGGCCAACGTGAACCTCACCGGACGGGCGGCCATGCGATGCGGCGGCTGACCCGCCGGTGCCGCCCCGTCGGCCGGCTCCGCGGCGAGCGCGGTGCGGCCGCCGTCATGGTCGCGCTGCTGATGGTCCCGCTCCTCGGGCTCGCCGCCCTCGCGGTCGACGTCGCCTCGCTCTACTCCGACCGCGCGCAGCTGCGGAACGCCGCCGACGCCGCGGCCCTGGCCGTCGCGCTCGACTGCGCCCGCGACAGGTGCGGCAACCCGACCGCCACCGCCGCAGCCGTGCTGGCGGCCAACACCACCTCGGCCGCCGCCCAGGACGCCACCGTGCGCACCCCGCAGGTGACCACCTCCAGCAACGGCGTGACGGTGACCGTCAGCGCCGACCAGGCGCACTGGTTCGCCCCGGTGCTGGGCATCAGCTCCAGCCGGGTGACCGCGACCGCGACCGCCCGCTGGGCGACGACCACCCGCGCCCGGGCCAACTTCCCGCTGGCCCTCTCCTGGTGCGAGTACAAAGCGCAGGTCACCCGGCACCCGGCGTCGACGGCGACCACCTCGTACCGGATCAACGGGATGACCATGGGGCAGACCTGCACCGGCCCGAACGGCGGCACGATCACCGGTGGCTACGCCGTCACCAACCCGGACAGCTCGAGCGTCTGCCGCACGACGTCGACGCTCGGCTCGACGATCCCCGCCTACCCGGGCATGAACAGCACCGGCCTGCCGCCCACCTGCACCGACCAGTACCTGGGCAGCCTGATCGGCAGCGACATCTTCTTCCCCGTCTGGGACTCGATGAGCAGCAGCGGCGCGATCCACGTCTACAGCTACGCGACGTTCCACATCGACGGCTACGACGTCTACTCCAGCGACCCGGCGCTGATCGGCCACTTCACCTTCGCCGCGCAGCAGTCCGACGCCCCCACCCGACCCACCACCACGGCGCCCGACCTGGGTGCCCGCTCCGTCTACCTGCAGGGATGACCACCATGCGACGCGTCCTCGCCGTCCTCACGGCTCTCGCCCTGGCTGCCTTCGGCGCCTTCGTCCTGATCGGCTACGTCCGCGGCGCCGACGCCCGGGCGGAGGCCGGTGCGGTGCTCGTCCCGGTGCTCGTCGTCGACGAGGCGGTGCCGGCCGGCACCCCGGTCGAGGAGCTCGCGGACCGCGTCTCCACCGCGCAGGTGCCGCAGCGGCTGGTCGCCTCGGGCGCGCTCGACGAGCTGACCACCGTCAGCGGGCTGAGCACCACCACCGAGCTGCTGCCCGGCGAGCAGGTGGTCGCCGGCCGCTTCGCGGACCCGACCGTGCAGGCCGCCGGCGAGGTGTCGGTGCCCGAGGGGATGCAGGAGGTCAGCCTGACCCTGGAGTCCCAGCGGGCCGTCGACGGCGTGCTCGCCGCCGGCGACCGGGTGGGCGTCTACGTGAGCGACGGCGGCCTCGACATCACCGCGGCCACGGTCGCCAGCCTCGCGGTCGACCGGGCGCTGGTCACCCGGGTCACCGGCGGCGGCACCGACCTGACCGGCGCCGTGCCGACCGTGACGGTCACCCTCGCCCTCACCGACGCCGACGCCGTGCAGGTCATCGCCGGCATGGCGGAGGACGCGGTGTGGCTGGCGCTCCAGGAACGCGCCACTTCTGCCGACACCTCTCTCACCAGCACCTCTCTCACCAGCACCACCACGACCACGGGAGACGACCAGTGAGCACGGTCCTGACCATCGGCGCCGACGGCGACCTCGTCGAGCGCTTCGCCGAGGCGAGCGGCGGCGACGTCGTCGCCCTGGGCGTCGAGGCGCTCGCGGACGGCGGCCTCCTCGGCGCCCTGGCCGCACCGGACGCCCCGCTGCTGGTCGTGCTCGGCGCGGAGGTCGACCTCGACGAGTCCTTCGCCGTCGCCGGTAACGTCGACGTCGTCGCGCCGAGCACCAGCGTCGTCGTCGTCGCCTTCGCCGACCCCGACCTGTGGATGGAGGCCATGCGGGCCGGCGTCCGCGACCTGCTGTCGCCGCACGCCACCCCGGCCGACGTCGCCGCCGTGCTGACCCGGGCCACCGCCCGCGCCGAGGCCCGCCGGGCCGTGCTGGCGCCGGTGCCCGGCAGCGCGCCCACCCGCCGGGTGGTCGTCGTCGCCTCGCCGAAGGGCGGGGTGGGCAAGACCACCGTCGCCACCAACCTGGCCGTCGGCCTCGCCGCCGCCGAGCCCGGCTCGACCGTGCTGGTCGACCTGGACGTGCAGTTCGGTGACGTCGCCAGCGCGCTCGCCCTGGTGCCGCAGTACGCGCTGCCGGAGGCCGTGCAGGGCGCGGCCAGCAACGACCCGCTGGTGCTCAAGACCTTCCTCACCCGCCACCCGACCGGCCTGCAGGTCGTCCCGGGCAGCGACTCGCCGGCCGCCGGCGACGCCGTCACCCCGGCCGACGTCGCCCGCCTGGTCGACATGCTCAGCCGCGAGTTCCGCTACGTCGTCGTCGACACCGCCCCCGGCCTGTCCGACCACACCCTGACGGCGCTGGAGCGGGCCACCGACCTGGTGCTGCTGGGCAGCATGGACGTCCCCGGCGTCCGCGGGCTGCGCAAGGAGATGGACGTGCTCGGCGAGCTGGGCCTGCTGCCCCGCGGCCGGCACCTCGTCCTGAACGGCGCCGGCTCCGGCGGCGGGCTGGCGCTGGAGGACGTCGAGAAGACCCTCGGCGCGCCCCTGGACGTCGTCCTCCCGCGCCACGACGCCGTGCCGCTGTCGACGAACACCGGGGTGCCGCTGCTGGAGAA
Organism: Modestobacter versicolor; assembly: GCF_014195485.1. Taxonomy (NCBI): domain Bacteria; kingdom Bacillati; phylum Actinomycetota; class Actinomycetes; order Geodermatophilales; family Geodermatophilaceae; genus Modestobacter; species Modestobacter versicolor. The sequence continues at coordinate 1,979,052 of NZ_JACIBU010000001.1, read as the reverse complement.
GGGCGGCAAGGACCCGGTCACCCGCGGCCTGCAGGCGCTCGTCCAGCGCCTCGCGCCGCACGCCGCCGCTCCCCGCGGCCGGGGCCGCCGCAAGGCCGGTGCCCGGTGAGCCTGAGCGAGCGTCTCGCCGTCGCCCACGGGCAGCGGACGGAACCGGCCCCGGCGCCGCTCGTGCCGGTGGCCGACCGCCCCGCGCCGGCACCGGTGCCCACCGCCGCGCACGCCGGTGGGCTGGCGTCTCGGCTGGCCCGGGTGGCCCCGGAGGGCACCGCTGCCACCGCGCCGGTCGACCCCGCGGCCCGCGCGCTGGACACCCTCACCCAGCTCAAGGACCGCGCCAGCCGCGCCCTCTTCGAGCGGCTGGGCAGCAAGCTCTCCGACGCCGACATCCCCGAGGAGCAGCTGCACGCCCTGGTGCGCGCCGACCTCCAGCGGGTCATCGCGTTCGAGCAGACGCCGCTGTCCGAGGAGGACAAGCGCCGGCTCATCCACGAGCTCACCGACGAGGTGCTCGGCTACGGGCCGCTGCAGCCGCTGCTCGACGACCCGGCCGTCACCGAGGTCATGGTCAACGGCCCGGACACCGTCTACGTGGAGCGGAACGGCCGGATCGCCCGCACCTCCGCGGCGTTCGCCTCCGAGCAGCACCTGCGCCGGGTGATCGAGCGGATCGTCTCCCGCGTCGGCCGCCGCATCGACGAGTCCTCGCCGCTGGTCGACGCGCGGCTGCCCGACGGCTCCCGGGTCAACGCGATCATCCCGCCGCTGGCCTTCAGCGGCTCCTCGCTGACCATCCGGAAGTTCTCCCGCCAGCCGCTGCAGATCGGCGACCTGATCAGCTACGGCACCCTCACCGCCGACCTGGCCGAGCTGCTGCGCGCCTGCGTGCAGGCCCGGCTCAACGTGATCGTCTCCGGCGGTACCGGCACCGGGAAGACCACGCTGCTCAACGTGCTGTCGTCCTTCATCCCCGAGGGCGAGCGGATCATCACCATCGAGGACGCCGTCGAGCTGCAGCTGCAGCAGGAGCACGTCGTCCGGCTGGAGTCCCGCCCGGCCAACATCGAGGGCAAGGGCGACATCAGCATCCGCGACCTGGTGCGCAACTCCCTCCGGATGCGGCCCGACCGGATCATCGTCGGCGAGGTCCGCGGCGGGGAGAGCCTGGACATGCTGCAGGCGATGAACACCGGCCACGACGGCTCGCTGTCCACCGTGCACGCCAACTCGCCGCGCGACGCGGTCGCCCGGCTGGAGACCCTGGTGCTGATGGCCGGGATGGACCTGCCGCTGCGCGCCGTGCGCGAGCAGGTGGCCTCCGCCGTCGACGTCATCGTGCAGGTCTCCCGCATGCGCGACGGCACCCGCCGGATCACCCACGTCACCGAGGTCCTCGGTATGGAGGGCGACACCGTCACCCTGCAGGACGCGTTCCTCTTCGACCACGCCGCCGGCACCGACCGCGAGGGCCGGCTGCTCGGCCGGGCCGTGCCCACCGGCGTCCGCCCGCGGTTCCTCGAGCGCATGGTCGAGCAGGGCGTCCCCGTCCCGACCCGGGCACTGGGCGGCGTGCCGCACCTGGTGCCCGTGGGTGGCCGGTCCTGATGACCGCCCTCGTCTGGGCCGGCGTCGGGGCCTGCGCCCTCGCCGTCGCCCTCGCCGCCGCCGTCGTGCTGGTGCCCCGGGCGCCGCACGTCGACATCTCCCGGCTGGACCCCGCCGCGCGCCCCGCACCGCGGGGCCTGTCCGGCGTGGCGGTCGACGCCGGTCGCCTCGGTGACCAGGTGCTCCGCCGCCTGGGCCGCCGGCAGGCGCTGCTCGGCGTGCTCGAGCGGGCCGGCGTGCACCGCAGCCCGGCCCAGGTGCTGGGCGCCGTCGTCGGCGGTGCCGTGCTCGGCAACCTGCTCGGTGGTGTCGTCGGCGGGCCGCTGGGCGCCGTCGTGCTCACCCCGCTGGCACCGCTCGCCGTCGTGCTCACCCTGCGGGTCCGCACCACGCGGCGCCGCGCGGCCTTCGGTGACCAGCTCGACGACACCCTGCGGCTGATGAGCAGCAGCATGCGCGCCGGGCACAGCGTGCTGCGCGCCCTGGAGGCGGTCTCCCACGAGGCGGACGCCCCGACGGCCGAGGAGTTCAGCCGGGTGCTGAACGAGGTGCGCGTGGGCCGCGACCTGGTCGTGGCCCTGGACGAGGTCGCCGAGCGGATGGGCAGCGAGGACTTCTCCTGGGTCGCCCAGGCCGTGTCGATCCACCGCGAGGTGGGCGGCAACCTGGCCGAGGTGCTCGACCGGGTCGGCATCACCATCCGGGACCGCAGCCAGCTGCGCCGCCAGGCGCGGGCGCTCTCCGCCGAGGGGCGGGTGTCCGGCGTCGTGCTGCTGGCGATGCCCTTCGTCCTGGGCGCCGGCCTCCAGCTCACCTCGCCGGAGTACATGGGCCGGCTGACCGGCAGCAGCACGGGCGTGCTGATGCTGGCCACCGCCGGCGTGCTGATGGTCGTGGGCGCCGTGTGGGTGCGCCGCGTCGTGACGGTGAGGTTCTGATGCCGCTGATCGTGTGGGCCGCCGTCGCGGCCCTGGTGCTGCCGGTGGCCGTCGGCCTGCCCGTGGCCGTCTCCCGCGCCGGGCGGAGCAACGCCGTCGCCCGGCAGAACCTCGGCCGGGGCCTGGTCACCCAGGTCTACGAGGTGGGCACGCTGGAGGCGCGGCGCACCGGTGCCGGCGCCGTCCTGCGCACGCTCACCCCGGAGACCGCCGCGCGCCGGATCCGGCACATGATCGACGTCGCCGGGCGACCCGAGGGCTTCACCATGACCCGGCTGCTCTGGGCGAAGCTGGTCCTCGCCGTCGCCGTCCTGCTGGTCGGCGGTCTGCTGGTGGCAGGGTCCCCGGGCCCGCTGGCGGTCGTCGCCGTGCTGGCGGCAGCGCTCGGCGCCTACCACCTCCCCGAGGCGGCGCTGTGGGGCCGCGGCCAAGAGCGGCAGCAGGCGATCGCCCGCGAGCTGCCCGACGTGCTCGACCAGATGACCATCGCGGTGGAGGCCGGGCTCGGCTTCGAGACGGCGCTCGCCCGCGCCGCCACCACCGGCAAGGGCGCGCTGGCCGAGGAGCTGGTGCGCACCGTGCACGACGTCGCCGTCGGCCGTCCCCGCCGCGCGGCCTACGAGGCGCTCGCGACCCGCACCGAGGTGCCCGAGCTCAGGCGCTTCGTCGGCGCGGTCAACCAGGCCGACACCTACGGCGTGCCGATCGCCGACGTGCTGCGGGTCCAGGCCGACGAGGCCCGGGTCAAGCGCCGCCAGCGCGCCGAGGAGCAGGCGATGAAGGTGCCGGTGAAGGTCGTCTTCCCGCTCGTCGTGTGCATCCTGCCGGCGATCCTGATCGTCGTCGTCGGCCCCGCCGTGCTGGGGATCATCGGCGTCCTGGGCTGAGTCAGCCCTGCGGGGAGCTGACCTTCTCCGGCGCGATCGTCACCAGCAGCCGCTGCTGCTGGCGGCCGCCGTACCAGGGGTAGGGGCCGCCGGTGTACTTCTGCGACAGCCGGTCGATGTGCTCGGTCGCGCCGTCGGCGGTGATCGACACGACCCGGCCGCGCACCGCGTAGTAGCGCGAGACGTCCTGCGGGTCGGCGACGTTGAGCGCCACCCGGGCGTCGCGCTCCATGTTCCGCACCTTCTGGAACCCGGCGACGGTGTTGATCAGGACGTTCGTGCCGTCGGTGTCCACCCAGGTCTGGGTCATCTGCGGCGACCCGTCGGGCATGACGGTGGCCACGAAGCAGGGGCTGGGCTGGCGCAGCAGGTCGAGCAGGCCGGCGGGCAGGTCCACGGGGATCCTCTCGGGGCGGTCGGTTGCCCCCGACCCTGTCACGGCCCACCGGCGGGCGCCCGCCGTCGCCCGGGTCGCTCAGCGCAGCGAGGTCGCCAGCCGCACGGTGAGCCCCCGGCCGTCGTCGATCACGTCGACGTGGTCGCACAGCTGCCGGGCCAGCCACAGCCCCATGCCGCCGCGGGAGAGGTCGTCGCCGTGGGCCGGCCCGTAGCCGGCGAACGGGTCGTCCATCCCGGGGCCGCGGTCGCTGATCCGGCAGACCACCCGCTCGGCGGACGCCCACAGCCGCAGCTGCACCGGCGGGCCGCCGTGCCGCACCGCGTTGGAGCTCATCTCGTCCACCGCCAGGTGCAGGTCCTCGACCAGGTCCGGTGACCCGCCGAGCGCGGCCAGCCGCTCGCCGACGGCGTGCCGCAGGCCGATGAAGTCGGAGACGTCGTCGACCCGCAGCAGCGGCTCGGTCCGCTCCAACGGCTCCTCGGGCACCGGCAGCGAGCGCAGCACCTCCGCCGGGTCCCGGTAGCCCGGGTTGACCTGCCGGCCCGCCGCCGTGACCAGGTGCGTGTGCGTGGCCAGCCCGGTCTCGATCACCTCGTCGGGCAGCCGGCTGCTGTCGTAGACGCACAGGCCCCACAGCGGCTGCGGCCGCAGCGCCTCGTTCACGACCGCCTCGTAGCGCTCCCACTCGAGCCACTCCCGGGCGGTGGGGCCGAACACGGTCTCGCCGACGACGCGCAGGCGGCCACCGTCCGGCGTCCGCTCCTGGGCCAGCTGCCGCAGCGCGGTGATCGCGGCCGGCGTGCGCATCCGGTAGATCTCGGCGGGGTCGAGCACCAGCACCCGCTCGTCGTCGGCGAGGGCCTCGAGCACCAGCGGGCCGACCCGCGGGCCGGCCGCGACGACCGCGCCGTCACCGGCCTCCAGACCCGCGCGCACGAACGACGCGGCGCGGGTGGCCAGCTCCTCGGAGGAGTCGTGCAGGAGCAGGTCGTGCCGGTACGCCCGCGCTGGTGCGGGGTGCTGCTCGGCCCAGGTCGCGGGCACGGGGTCGTCCTCTCGGTCGTCGTCGCCGACGTCCGCCGGTGCGGTCAGCCCCACGGTAGGTCACGCACCTGTGGTTGCACGACGGTCCAGTACCGGTTCTCACCGATGGTCATCGGCCCGTCACGGAACGGTGGGGTCCGGCGGGACGAGGTCGGGCACCCGGTTGGGGCCCGCCTCGGCCGGCCGGGGGCGGTCCTGGGGGTGCAGCCGGACGGCGACCAGCGCGACGTCGTCCTCGGGCTTGCCGTCGACCAGCCGGGTGATCAGCTCGTCGCACAGCTGCTGCAGCGGGAGGTGGGCCAGCTCGGCGAGGTGCGTGCGCAGCCGGTCCAGCCCGGTGTCCAGGTCTGCGTCCCGGCGCTCGATCAGGCCGTCGGTGTACAGCAGCACGGTCGACCCGCGGTCCAGGGTGACCACCGACTCGGCGCGCTGCGCGAACGCGTCGACGCCGAGCAGCAGGTCGGCCTTCCAGTCGGCCAGCACGGCGACCGAGCCGTCCGGGTGCAGCGCGAGCGGCGGGAGGTGCCCGGCGTTCGCCCAGACGATCCGGGTGACGCCGCGCTCCCGTTCGTCGTCCGTCTGCTCGAAGCGGGCCACGGCGGCGGTGGCCAGCGTGTCGATCTGCAGCACCGCCATCGCCTGGTCCAGGCCGCGCAGCACCTCGGCCGGGCCGGCGTCGCTGTAGGCGGCGATGCCGCGCAGCAGGCTGCGCACCTGGCCCATCGCCGCCGCCGCGGCGGTGTCGTGGCCGACCACGTCGCCGATGACCAGCATCGTCGAGCCGTTGGGCTGCAGGAAGGCGTCGTACCAGTCGCCGCCCACCCGCGCGGCCTCGGCGGCCGGCAGGTAGCGCACCACGATCTCGGCGTGGTCGGGCTCCGGCGGGTCGGTGAGCAGGCTGCGCTGCAGGGTCTCGGCCATCTGCTGCTGCTGGGTGAACAGCCGGGCGTTGTCCCAGGCCAGGCCGGCCCGGTCGGCGACGTCCTGGGCCACCGTGACGTCCTCGGCGGTGGGGACGTGGCCGTCGGCGTAGAACAGCGTCAGCAGGCCCAGCGTCCGTCCGCGGGCGCGCAGCGGCAGCGCCACCTCGCTCTGCGGGGCGAGCACGCCGAGCAGGTCACGGGCGTCGCCCGGGGGGAGCAGGTCGAGGACGTCGTTGCCGGCGAAGGTCACCGCCTCGTTGGAGTGCAGGGCGCGGCCCACCGGGGCGGTCAGCGGCATCGCGTCCAGCCGGACGGCCATGTAGCGCTCCAGCAGGGACCGGCTGGCCGGGTCGACGTGCCAGCTCCCGACGTCCCGGGGGTGACCGTCGTCGTCGATGACGGTGAGGATGCAGTAGTCGGCCAGCGCCGGCACCACCAGCCGCGGCAGCCGGGCGGTCGCTGCCTGCACGTCGAGGGTGCCGGCCAGCTCGGCGCTCACCTGGGCCAGCAGCCTCAGCCGGCGGGTGGCCCGCTCGGCCTGGGCCTCGGCCTGCCGGCGCTCGGTGACCTCGATGAAGTAGACCGACAAGCCGTCGGGGGTGGGCCAGGCGCGCAGCTCGTACCAGCCGTCGAGCGGCGCGGGGTAGTGCGCGTCGAAGGCCACCGGCTCCCCGGTGGTGACCGCTCGGCGGTAGCTCTCCTCGAAGACGCTGTTCACGGCTGCGGGGAAGGCGTCCCAGATCACCTGGCCCAGCAGATCGTCGCGGCTCTGCCCCAGCAGCTTCTCGGCCTCGGCGTTGACGTGCGCGAAGCGCCACGCCCGGTCGAGGGAGTAGAAGCCGGCCGGCATCGCCTCGAGCACCCGCGCGACCCGGGCCTCGCTGGTCCGTTCCGCGGTGACGTCGTAGGCGACGCCGATCACCCGCGCCGCCTGGCCGTCGGGACCACCGAACGCCTTGCCCCGGGCGCTGACCCAGCGGGTGTCGCCGTCGGGCAGCAGGATCCGGTAGTCGGTCTCCAGCTCGCCCTGGGTGGCGATCGCGGTCTGCAGCGCGTCGGTGACCCGCGGCAGGTCGTCGGGGTGCAACCGGGCGTTGAACGCCTCGATGGTCTGCTCGAAGGTGTCGGCGTCGTACCCGAACATCTCGATCAACCGGGCGTCCCAGGTCAGCCGGCCGGTGCGGACGTCGAGGTCGAACGTCCCGATGCCGGCGGCGCTGATCGCGAGCTCGGCCCGCAGCCGGGCTGCCTCCGCGTCGTGACCGTGCACGTCGCCGACGGACGTCGGCTCCACGCTGTCACCCACTCACGTCGCTGCCCGGCGGTGCCGGGGGTGCTGCACGGCTCGTTGGCTGAACCCGCAGTCCCGAGTTATGTCACGGACAACCGGTCGAGGGCAAGCTCATCGATCCGGATCACGTCGGCGTGGCGCGGGTGGGGGTGCACCTGCCCGGGACGCGACGGAGGCCCGCCACCCCAGCGGGTGGCGGGCCTCCGGTGCGGTGGGGTGCGGCCTCAGTGACCGGCGGGCACCGGCGCGCCGCGCTGGGGCACCGGGTTCGGCCCGCTCGGGATCACGACCAGGCTGACGACCGCGCCGAGCAGGAACACCCCGGCGGCGATGAGGAACGCCCGGGTCTCACCGGCCACCGCGGCGTCGGCCAGCACGGACGCGGACGGCTGGCGCCCGCTCAGGTACGACGCGGTCGCTGAGGCGGCGAACGTGTTCAGCAGGGCGGTGCCCAGGGCGCCGCCGACCTGCTGGCCGGTGTTCACCAGCGCCGAGGCGACCCCCGCGTCCGCGGGCCGGGTGCCCGAGGTCGCGGTGTTGAAGCACGAGGCGAAGATCAGGCCCATCCCGGAGCCCATCACGAACAGCGCCGGGAGCACGTGGACCAGGTACCCGCTGGTGGCCTCCAGCCGCCACAGGTAGAGCAGCCCGGCCATGCCGAGCAGCTGACCGGTGACGATCAGGAACCGCGGGCCGATCTTCGGCAGCAGCCGGGGGACGACCACCGTGGAGCTGGTCAGGATGCCGGCCACGAACGGCAGGAAGGCGACGCCGCTCTTCAGCGGGCTGAACCCCTTGGTCTGCTGCAGGTAGTAGGTGAGGAACAGGAAGACGGCGAACATGCCGATCGCGGCGAGGGTGATCGCCAGGTAGGCGCCCCCGCGGCGCCGGTCGAGCACCACGCGCAGCGGCAGCAGCGGGTGGGCGACCCGCTGCTGGAGGACGACGAAGCTGACCAGCAGCAGCGTCGACACCACGATCAGCGCGACGGTGACCGGGTCGGCCCAGCCGTCGCTCTCGGCGCGGGCGAAGGCGTAGACCAGCCCACCGAGACCGAGGACGGCGGTGATCACGCCGGGGATGTCCAGGTGCACGCCGCTGGCCGGGGCGACCTTGCGCACGAACCGGACCGCGCCCAGCCCGGCGACGACGGCGATCGGCACGTTGACGTAGAGGCACCAGCGCCAGCTGAGGTACTCGGTGAGCACGCCGCCGAGCAGCAGCCCGATGGCCGCGCCGGCACCGGCGATGGCCCCGAAGATGCCGAAGGCCTTGCCACGCTCCTTGGGGTCGCTGAACGTGATGGTGAGCAGCGACAGGGCCGCGGGGGCGAGCAGCGCACCGAAGACGCCCTGCAGCGCCCGCGCGGCGACCAGCGTGCCGAAGCCGGTGGCAGCGCCGCCGAGCGCGGAGGCGACCGCGAAGCCGGCCAGGCCGATGAGCAGCATGCGGCGGCGGCCGAAGAGGTCGGCCAGCCGGCCGCCGAGCAGCAGCAGGCCACCGAAGGCCAGCGCGTAGGCGGTGACGACCCACTGCCGGTCGGCGTCGCCGAAGCCGAGGTCGGCCTGGGCGCTGGGCAGCGCGATGTTCACGATCGTGGCGTCGAGGACGACCATCAGCTGGGCAAGGCCCAGCGTGGCCAGCGTCCACCAGCGGCGGCCGTGGTCGCGCTCCTGCTCGAGGGCGGCGGTGGCCTTGGCCTCGGCGGTCTCGGGACCGGTCAGGCCGGTGCTGGGCGGGGCGGGGTGGGACACAGGTGGGCTCCTGGCGGGTGTGCGGGTGGAGGCGCACCGTCGCGCCGGCGTGGGGACGCCTGATTGCTTGTTCCGCGCAAGCAACCATCTCGGGTGTCGAGATGTTCCCCGCGGGGGATGACAGTTCCCGTGGCCTCCGCAGACTTCGACTTCACCGGCTCCGTCGTGCTCGTCACCGGGGGAGGGAGCGGCATCGGGCTGGCGATCACCCGCGCCTTCCTCGGGGCGGGCGCGACCGTCGCGGTCACCGGCCGCCGTCCCGACCGGCTGGAGCAGGCGCTGGCCGGTCACCCCGCCGAGCGCACCGCGGCGCTGCCGGCCGACGTCTCCGACGGCGCGCAGGTGGCCCGGCTGGTCGCCGACGTCGTCGAGCGCTTCGGCCGGCTCGACGTGGTGGTGAGCAACGCGGCCGGCTACGAGTCCGGTCCGCTCACCGAGCTGGCCGACGACGCCTGGGAGCGGCTGCGGGCCACGAACGTCGACGCCTTCTTCCACCTGGCCAAGGCCGCCCAGCCGCACCTGGCGAGCGCGGGCGGCACCCTGGTCGCCGTCTCCTCGGTCTCCGGTGAGCGCGGCGACTGGGGCCAGGCCGCCTACAACGCCACCAAGGCCGCGATCAGCAACTTCGTCCGGTCGCTGGCCCTGGACTGGGGCGCCGACGGCGTCCGGGTCAACGCGGTCGCCCCGGCGTTCACCCTCACCGAGCTGACCGAGGGGATGGGCCGGGACGAGGCCTCGCTCGCCCCGTTCGTCAACCGCATCCCGCTGGGCCGGCCAGGCGAGCCGGCGGACGTCGCGCCGGTCGTGCTGTTCCTGGCCAGCGACGCCGCCCGGTACGTCACCGGGGCGGTGGTGCCGGTCGACGGCGGGACGAGCGCCTCCACCGGGCAGCCGCACCTGTGACCCCGTCCCGCGGCGGCGCCCGTCGTGTGCGATAAAAACGGCATGACTCCGCGCACGGCTCCGGCATGACCCGTCCGTCCCCGCCGCCGCTCGCGGCCGCACGCGTCGAGGGCGTCGCCGTCGACAAGGGCCTCAAGAGCGGGGCGCTGGGACTGGTCTCCTCGATCGTCCTCGCCGTCTCCTCGACCGCCCCGGCCTACGCGCTGGCGGCCACCCTCGGCTTCGTCGTCATCGCCGTGGGCGTCAAGGCGCCGGCGATCATGCTGCTGGCCTTCGTGCCGATGTGGCTGATCGCGGTCGCGTACTCGGAGCTGAACAAGCGGGAGCCCGACTGCGGGACGACGTTCACCTGGGCGGCCCGGGCCTTCGGTCCGCGCACCGGGTGGATGGGCGGCTGGGGGATCATCGCCGCCGACGTCATCGTGATGGCCAACCTGGCCCAGATCGCCGGCGCCTACGGCTACCGGCTGGTCGGGCTGGACTCGCTGGCCGAGAGCACGCTGTGGACGACGGTCGCCGGGGTCGGCTGGATCGCGCTGATGACCTGGATCTGCTTCCGGGGCATCGAGCCGACCGCCCGGGTGCAGAACGTGCTGCTCACGGTGGAGGTCGTCGTCCTGGTCGCCTTCGCCGCCTACGCGCTGGTGAAGGTCTACAGCGGGACGGCGCCGGAGGGCTCGCTCACGCCGTCGCTGTCGTGGCTGTGGCCCTCGGGGCTGAGCTGGCCCTCGCTCACCGAGGCGGTGCTGCTGGCCATCTTCATCTACTGGGGCTGGGACTCGGCGGTCGCGGTCAACGAGGAGACCGCCAACCCCACCCGCTCACCGGGGCGGGCGGCGATCATCTCGACCCTCCTGCTGGTGGGCATCTACACCGTCGTCTCGGTCGCCACCGTGGCCTTCGCCGGCGTGGGCAGCGAGGGGATCGGGCTGGGCAACGAGGCCAACGCCGAGGACGTGTTCAACGCCCTGGGCGCCACGGTGTTCGGCGACGACGTGTTCGGCCACGTCTTCGAGGCGCTGCTGATCATCTCGGTGCTCACCTCGTCGGCGGCCTGCACCCAGACGACGATCCTGCCCACCGCCCGCGGCACCCTGTCGATGGCCGCCTACGGCGCGCTGCCCCGGTCGTTCGCGCGGATCCACCCCCGCTACCTGACGCCGACGGTCTCGACCATCTGGATGGGCCTGGTCTCGATCGCCTTCTACGTCGGGCTGACGCTGGTGAGCGAGAACGTGCTGGTCGACTCGATCACCGCGACCGGCATGCTGATCGCCTTCTACTACGGGCTGACCGGGTTCGCCTGCGCCTGGGAGTTCCGCCGGTCGCTGCGCGGCCCGCGCGACGTCCTGATGCGCTTCCTGCTGCCGCTGCTGGGCGGGCTGTTCATGCTCGTCGTCTTCGTGCTGGCGTGTTTTGAGTACGCCGACCCCGAGTACGGCGAGACGGTGATCAACGGCGTCGGCGGGGTGTTCGTCATCGGCGTCGGCGCGCTGCTGCTCGGCCTGCTGCTGATGGTGGTCTACAGCCGGGTCGCGCCGTCGTTCTTCCGCGGCGAGACGATGCTGCGCGGCACCGGCGACCTGCTGCTGGCCCCCGACGTGCCCACCGTGGCGCTGCCGGACTCGCACGAGGCGACGGTCATCGCCCCCGACCGGTCGAACCTGCCGCCCGGTCGGGAGCCCTGGGACCCGCGGGCCTGACGAAGGACCCCCTTCCTCCCCACCCTTCGCAGGCTCAGGGGTGGGCCCCTGGAAGGGGGCCGTTCCAGCCGTCACCCGGCGGCGACGGGTTCCGCTGCCGGCTCGGGGGCCCGGTGCTGGGCCGGCAGGAGGGCGAGGACGACGAGCGCGCCGGCAGCGCTGGCGGCCGCGGCCACCCAGGAGCCGGCCGTGACCCCGTCCAGGAACGACTGCTGGACGGCTGCCGTCGCCCCGTCGGGCAGCTGCGCGGCGACGGCCAGCCCGGCGAACACCGAGTCGGCCGCGCTGCCGGCGGCCGGTGCCGGTGCGCCGGCGGCGGTGAGGGCGTCGACCACCGCGGGCCCGTAGACGGTGCTCATCACCGAGCCGACGACCGCGACCCCCAGCGTGCCGCCGACCTCGCGGACGGTGTCGTTGACCGCCGAGCCGGCGCCCGCCTCCTCGCTGCGCAGCGCTCCCATGACCGCCTCCGTCGCCGGGCCGGTGACCAGGCCGAGGCCGGCGGCCATCAGCACCATGGCCAGCACGATCCGGCCCCAGTAGGCCGACTCCAGCGACGTGCCGGCGGCCAGCGCGAAACCGGCGGCCATGGTCAGCAGCCCGGCGGCGACCACCAGCTTGGTGCCCACCGCCCGCATGGCCAGGATCGCCAGCGGGCTGACCGCGCCGATGACCAGCGCGAACGGGAGGGTGGCCAGCCCTGCGGTGAGGGTGTCGTAGCCGCGGACGGTCTGGAAGTACTGGGTGATCAGGAAGATGAACCCGAAGAGGCTGAAGAACGCCAGCGCGATGGCGCCGCTGCCGACCGACACCCGCCGGTCGCCGAACAGCCGGACGTCGAGCATCGGGTCGGCGCGGCGGAGCTCCCAGACCACGAAGAAGGCGAGCGCCACCGCAGCGGCGAGGTAGCCGCCCACGGTCGCGGTGGAGCCCCAGCCGCGGCCGGGCGCCTCGATCGTCGTCCAGACCAGCAGCCCGATGCCGGCGATCGACGCGGCGGCACCGACCAGGTCGAAGCGGCGCCGGCGGGGGTCGGCGGACTCGGTGAGCAGCAGCCGGCCGGCGACGACCGCGACGGCGGCCAGCGGCAGGTTGACCAGGAAGACCGAGCCCCACGAGAAGTGCTCGAGCAGCAGGCCGCCGGTGACCGGGCCGATCGCGACGGACAGGCCGGTGACCGCCGACCAGATGCCGATGGCGGTGGCGCGCTCACGCCGGTCGGTGAACGTGGTGACCAGCAGGGCCAGGGTGGCCGGGTAGATCGCGGCGGCGCTCACGCCCATCGCCGCCCGCCCGGCGACCAGTTCGCCGGTGGTGTCGGCCAGCGCGGCGAGCAGCGAGGTGGCGGCGAAGGCGACCAGGCCGAGCTCGAGCACCCGGCGGCGGCCGAACCGGTCACCGAGCGCACCGCCGAGGAGCAGCAGCGCGGCGAAGGCGAGCGTGTAGCCGTCGACGACCCACTGCAGGTCGCTGGTGCTGGCCGACAGCTCGCGGCCGATGGTCGGCAGCGCCACGTTGACGATGGTGTTGTCGACGCTGACGAGCAGGACGGACAGGCAGAGCACGAGCAGCACCCACCACCGACGGGTGGCGGTGGGAGCGGGGGGAGCTGTCATGACGACCTCCGGGTGTAGAACGTTGTTCTAGAAACGTAGAACGACGTTCTACAGACGTCAACGGGGGAGGATGCGGTCGTGACAGATGTCAGTACGCCGACCGGCCGGACGCCGAGCCGCGAGCTCGAGCAGGCGCTGGTCGACGCCGCCGAGCGGGTGCTGGTGCGCGACGGGCTGGGCGGGCTCACCGTCCGGGCGGTCGCCACCGAGGCGGGGGTGGCGCCGATGGGCGTCTACAACCGGTTCGGCAGCAAGGACGGGCTGGTCGCCGCGGTGCTGACCCGGGGCTTCGAGGGGCTGCGTGCGGCCGCGATGGCGTCCGAGGTCCCCGACCCCGTCGACCGGCTGCTGGCCTGCGGGCACGGGTACCGGCAGTTCGCCCTGGACCACCCGCAGCACTACGGCGCGATGTTCGGCGCCGGCTTCGCCTCCGCCGCCCCGACCGAGGAGCTCGTGGACCGGGCCGCCGCCGCCTTCCAGGTGCTGGTCGACCAGGTGGGCTACGCGATGGACCGGGCGGTGCTGCGCCCCGGCGACCGGCTGGAGACCGCGCAGGTCATCTGGAGCTCGGTGCACGGGGCGGTGTCCCTGGAGCTGGCCGGGATGGTCCAGGTCGCCGACCCCGGCGCGAACTACGAGCAGCTGCTGCGGATGCTGCTCGACGGGCTGCGCTGACCCCCCTCGAAGGGGGGAGGAACGGCCCGGCCGGCCTGCAGGGCGTCCAGTTCCGTGCTCGTCCTGCCGACCTCTCCTGCAGACGAGAGGAGCCGGTCATGTTGACCTTGGCGTGCAGTGCGGTGGCTCAGGCAGGGACCTCGGCGGCGACGGCGTCGCTGGACGACACCTCGGCCGAGGCGTTGGTGTACGTGGCCGGGTGGCTCACCACGGCCGCCGACCTGACCCACCAGGCGATGCTGATCCGCGACCTCGGTTCCTCCTTCGACGTCCTGATCTGAAAGGACCCCGTCCCTCTCACCCCTCGCGAGCTCGGGGCGAGCCTCCGGACGGGGCCATCACGGACGGGCTTCCGTCGTCAGCCGCCGGTGAGGCGGGTGCCGCCGAGGTCGGCGGCGTCCGCCGCCTGCCGGCCCGCGTGCCAGCCGGCCGCGTCGACGGTGCGGCCGCTGCGGCGGCGCACCGAGGGGAACAGCTCCTCCACCGCCCGGTCGACGGCCGCCTGCTGGTCGGCGAGCACCGGTGCCAGCGCGCTGCCGTAGGTGGCCGTCGCCTCCACCCGGGCCTGGTCGCGCGCCTCGGTCAGCCGCTCCTCGATCCGCTGCGCGTAGGAGTAGAAGAAGCCGCGCCGGTAGGCCGCCGTCCGGCCGCGGGACCCGGCCTGCTGCACCGCGTCGGCGAGCGCCCGCCCGGACTGCAGCAGCAGCGAGGTGACCAGCAGCTCGACCGCGTCCAGGTCGCCGGGCATGCCGACCAGCGTCGCGATGCCGAACGCCGGCAGCAGCACCACCCGCACCCCGTTCGCCGTCCCGACCGCCTGGACGACGGCGGCCTTCGCCTCGGCGTGCGGGTCGTCGAGGTGCAGCCGCCGCGCCTGGACCTGCCCGGTGGTGGCCGGTGCCGCACCGCGGTGACCGAGCATCGCCGTGTCGATGGCGTGCCGGGCCATCAGCTCCTGCGCCTTGGCGGTGAGCGCCTCCGCCTCGGCCTCGAAGTCGGTCGACTCCGCCTTGGCGAGCAGCCCGCGGATCCGGCTGAGCGCCCGCGCGTCGACGACGTCGTCCCAGCTGCTGTCGGCGAGCAGCGCGGCTGACCAGCCCGACGGTGGCGGTACGAGCTGCTCGAGCCGGGGGAGGGTGCGCAGCAGCCCGACGACCCGCAGCACGTCGCGCCACCCTGCGGCCGGCGGGACCCGCTCGGCCTGCCACCAGCCGGCGACGGTGTCCGCCCGGCTGTCGAGCTCGGCCAGCTGCGCGGTCCACGCCCGCGGTGCGCGCTCGGCGACGCCCTCGGCCGCCGCCTCACCGGCGATGACCGCCGCCACCAGCCGCGCCGCCCGGGTGCTGACCTTCCGGCGCACGGCGTGGGCCAGGTCGGCCGGCTGCCAGCCGCCCTCCCACAGCGTCGGCAGCAGCTCGCGGAGCACCTCCTGGGCGTGGCCGCCGGAGTCGACGGCAGGGTCGCGCACCAGCAGCCGGTCGACGACCCGGTCGAGCTCCTGGCCGGTCACGCCGGGCTGGGCGGCCAGCCGGGCACCGGCCAGCAGCAGGCGGAGGACGTCGTCCACGGTCGTCGAGCTCCTCGGGGTCACCGGGTCAGGCTGCCGTGCACGGGCGGGTGCGGGCGGCCCTGGCGGGCGGGTGGGGACAGCGGCGTCCGCTGGGGACGGCGGCCGGTCGGGTTGGGCGCGGGCCGCTACCCTGCCCGCCCCGCCGGTGGGGAGGCCGTGGACCAGGCTAGAGACGCCCTCCGCTTGCCCGTCGCGTGCCCTCCCGGCAGGGTGGGGTGCCATGGACGGCTGGACCTTCCTCTCCCGGCTCACCGCCTGGGCCTTCGCCGGGGCCGCCGTGGGCCTGCTGGTCGGGCTGCTGCTGCTCGCCCTGGACGTCGTCGACAACCCCTTCTGGCTGGTGGCCGCGGGCATCGGCGCAGCCGCGGTGCTCGTGCCGGTGACCGGGCGCCGGGAGCCGGACCGCGAGGGCTGAGTCGACGTGTCGACACGTCGATAGGTTGACCGCCATGGCTGACCTCGCTGACCGCGCCCGCACCCTGCTCGAGCTGCACACCGCCGACGAGATCCTGACCCTGACCAACGTGTGGGACGTCGTCTCCGCCACCGTGGTCGCCGGGACGCCGGGCGTGCGGGCCCTGGCCACCGCCAGCCACTCGATCGCGGCGACGTTCGGCTACGAGGACGGCGAGAACATCCCGCTCGACCTGCACCTGGGGATGGTCGAGCGGATCGTCTCCGCGGTCGACCTGCCGGTCTCGATGGACTTCGAGGCCGGCTACGGCGACGCCGGGGAGACCGCCCGCCGGGCGATCGCGGTCGGCGTCGTCGGCGGCAACCTCGAGGACCAGCTGGCGCCGCTGGACGACGCGGTGGCCGCGGTGGAGGCGGTGCTCCGGGCCGGCCGGGACGCCGGGATCGACTTCGTGCTCAACGCCCGCACCGACGCCTTCGTGCGGGCGGGCGAGGACGCCGACCGCGCAGCGGTGCTCACCGAGGCGGTCACCCGGGGCAGGGCGTACCTGGAGGTCGGGGCGCCGGTCGTCTTCGTCCCGGGCGTCGTGGCCCGCGAGGAGGTCGCCGCGCTGGTCGACGCCCTCGGCCCGCGCCGGCTCAGCGTGATCAGCGTGCCCGGTGTCTCGCTGCCGGCCCGCGAGCTCGAGCAGCTCGGGGTCGCCCGGGTGTCCACCGGCCCGTTCACCCAGCGGGTGGCGCTGACCGCGCTGCAGGACGCGGTCACCGGGATGGTCTCCGGTGGCACGCTCCCCGCCGGTACCCGGCCGCTGAACTAGCCGTGGCAACCGCCTCGGCCCGGCTGGCCTGGGCGGCCGAGGTGGCGGCGCCGCGGCCCGGCGACCGCGTGCTCGAGGTGGGCTGCGGCCACGGCGTAATGCTGTCGCTGCTGGCCGGGCGGCTGGCCGGCGGCTCCGTGCTCGGGCTGGACCGCTCGGCGACGATGACCCGGGCGGCGGCCGACCGCAACGCGGCCGCCGTGGCCGCGGGCACGGTCGGTGTGCGGACGACCGAGCTGCTCGCCGCCGACCTCCCCGACGGCGCGTTCGACCTGGTGGTCGCCGTGCACGTCGGGGCGTTCTGGCGCCCGCCGGCCGCGGAGTTCGCGGTGGTGCGGCGGGTGCTGGCCCCCGGCGGCCGGGTCCTGCTGGTCGACCAGCCGCTGCAGCCGGGGCAGGCGCGGGCGAAGGCCGACCGGGTGGCCGGGCTGGCGGCGCCGCACGGGCTGGCGGTGACCGCCGTCCACACCGGCGACACCCCGCCCCGGCCGTCGATCGCCGTCGAGCTCCGGGCATGAGCGCGACGGACTGGGACCACAACGCCTGGTACCACCGGCTGCTGCTCCGCCGGGTGCCGCCGGGCGCGCAGCGGGTGCTCGACGTCGGGTGCGGTGCCGGCGCGCTCGCGGGGGAGCTCGCCCGGCGCGCGGAGCGGGTGGACGCCGTGGACCGCGACCCGGCGATGGTGGCGCTCGCCCGGGCGCGGGTCCCGGCGAACGTCGCCGTCCGGCAGGCCGACGCGCTCACCGTCGACCTCCCGGACGGCGGGTACGACGCCGTGCTCAGCATGAGCGCGCTGCACCACCTGCCGCTGGCCCCGGCGCTGGAGCGGATGGCGGGCTGGCTGCGACCCGGTGGGGTGCTCGTCGCCGTCGCCCTGCCGCGCACCGACCTGCCGGCCGAGCTCCCGGTCGAGCTGGCCGCCGTGCTGGGGCACCGGGTGCTGGGCGGGGCGTTCGCCGCCGGGCGGGCGCTCACCGGCCGGCCGCTGCTCGCCCACCCGGCCGACGTGCGGGCCATGCCGGTGCGCGACCCGGAGCTCACCACCCGCCAGGTGCGGGCGACCGCGGCCACCGTGCTGCCCGGCGTCCGGGTGCGGCGGCTGGCGTTCTGGCGCTACGAGCTGACCTGGACGAAGCCGCTGGGGTGAGCTGGGACACCCTCGGTGGCTGGGGCGGCGGATCGGGCGCAGCATCGGGTCAGGACGTCGAGGACGACGAGAGAGAAGGCACCGCTGCCATGACCGACCTGCTCCTGCCCGCCGACTTCTTCGGGTTCCAGTCGCTGCTGCCCGAGGACGAGCAGAAGGAGCTCCTGGCCCTGCGCGAGTTCCTGGCCAGCGAGATCAAGCCGCGGGTCAACGCCGCCTGGGCCGCCGCCGAGTTCCCGCACGACCTGGTGCCGAAGTTCGCCGAGGCCGACATCGTCGGGCGCTCCTACGACTGGGAGGGCCGCCCGCGCGCGTCCCGGCTCTTCACCGGCTTCCAGGCGATGGAGCTCTCCCGCGTCGACCCGTCGATGGCGACCTTCCTGGGCGTGCACAACGGCCTGGCGATGGGCTCGATCATGATCCTCGGCTCGGAGGAGCAGCGGCAGCGCTGGATCCCCTCGATGATGCGGCTGGAGACGATCGGCGCGTTCGGGCTGACCGAGCCCGAGGGCGGCTCCGACGTCGCCCGCGGTATGCGCACCACCGCCCGGCGGGACGGCGACTCCTGGGTGCTCAACGGCGCCAAGCGCTGGATCGGCAACGGCACCTTCGCCGACGTCGTGGTGGTCTTCGCCCGCGACGTGGACGACGACCAGGTCAAGACGTTCGTCGTGGAGAAGGGCACCCCCGGCTTCCAGGCGACCAAGATCGAGGACAAGTTCGCGCTGCGCACCGTGCAGAACGCCGACCTGGCCTTCACCGACTGCCGCATCCCCGCGGCGAACAAGCTCGAGGGCGGCAACACCTTCAAGGACGTCAACAAGGTCCTCAAGGTGACCCGCGGCGGGGTGGCGTGGAGCGGCGTCGGCTGCCAGGTCGGCGCCTACGAGGTGGCGGTCGCCTACGCCAAGGAGCGCCAGCAGTTCGGCAAGCCGATCGGCGGCTTCCAGCTGATCCAGGACCTGCTCGCCCGGATGCTCGGCAACGTCACCGCCAGCCTCGGGATGACCGTGCGGGTCGCCCAGCTGCAGGAGACCGACGAGCTGCGCGACGACCAGGCCGCGCTGGCCAAGAGCTACGTGACCAGCCGCGGCCGGGAGACCGTCGCCTGGGCCCGCGAGCTGTTCGGCGGCAACGGCATCGTCCTGGACTACGACGTCGTCCGGTTCTTCAACGACGCCGAGGCGCTGTACTCCTACGAGGGCACCCGCGAGATGAACACCCTGATCGTCGGCCGCTCGATCACCGGGATGTCCGCCTTCGTGTGATCGGCGCGGTCACCCGATGGGGTGGGCCGGGCACCGGCGGGGTGGAGGTCCGCGCCCCACGTGACGATCACCAGCAGGACGCCAGATCGGCGTCCTGCTGGTGCCAGACGTGGGGGAGGGGTCGTGCCGGGTCAGTCCGTGCTCGTGGTCGAGGACACCGACGAGATCCGTGAACTCGTCGTCACCGTGCTGCGCCGTGCCGGGATGGACGTCCGCGAGGCGACCACCGGAGCCGAGTGCCTGACGGAGGTCCGGCGCGAGCCGCCGGACGTCGTCGTCCTGGACCTCGGACTGCCGGACGCCGACGGCACCGAGGTGTGCCGCCAGCTCCGCGCGGAGACCGACTGCTACGTGCTCATGCTGACCGCCCGCGCGGAGGAGGTCGACCTGCTGATCGGCCTCGCCGTGGGAGCGGACGGCTACATGGCCAAGCCGTTCTCGCCGCGCGAGCTGGTGGCGCGGGTGCAGACGATGCTCCGCCGGCCGCGCACCGCGGCCGCGCCCGAGCCGCGGCAGCCGGTCGAGGACACCGTCCGCCGGCTCGCCGAGCTGGAGGTCGACCCGGACAGCCGCGAGGTGCGGGTGGACGGCGCCGCCGTCGACCTGACCCGCACCGAGTTCGACCTGCTCGCGGCGCTGGTCTCCCGGCCCGGCCGGGTGCTGCAGCGGGAGACCCTGCTGCGCGAGGTCTGGCAGACCGACTGGGAGGGCAACCTCCGGCTGGTCGAGGCCCACATGTCCAACCTGCGGCGCAAGCTCACGGCCGCGGGGCTGAGCCACCCCGAGATCAAGACGGTCCGGGGGGTGGGGTACCGCCTGGTCGCCTGAGCAGTCGGGCAGCAGGCGTTCCTTCAGGTAGTACAGCTGCATCCGACGACGCGGCCCGGTCCCCCCGTGGGACCGGGCCGCGTTGTCGTGGTCAGGCGGCGATGTCCCGGCGGCGCGCGGCCAGCCGGCCGGCGGCCGCGTCGGCGGCGTGCAGCAGGCCGCCGAGGTCCATCCGGCCGCTCAGCACGTCGGCGGCCGAGGCCATCGACGCGCGGCGGTCGGCGCGGGCGACCCGGCGGTCCGGGGTGGTGCGGACGGCGTCGCGGCGGTCGGCGGCCCGGCGGTCGACCCCGGCCAGCCCGGCCAGCCGGGAGACCAGCGCGTGCGCCATGATCCCGCGCCGGGCGTCGGAGGCGATGGCCTGGCAGACGGAGGCGACCTCGGGGTGACCGAGCTGCCCGGAGGTGCCGGCGAGGGTGTGCGCCGCGGAGGCCACGGCCCGCGGGTCACCCGCCCGGACGCCCCGGTCGATCGCGGAGAACCGGGTGGGGAGCGCGGCGTCGTACATCCCCTGCAGCCGCTCCACCAGGTCGGCGTCCAGGTCGGCGTCGTGCAGGTCCTCGACGTCCACCATGTCGCGGGCGGCGGCCGGCTCGGTGACCGGGGTGGTGCGTCTGCGGACCAGGTCGAGCAGCAGGTGGGCGTCGACCGGAGCGGCCAGGCAGGCGAGGGCGCCGGCGGCGAGGGCCGCGGCGCGCTCGGTGGCGGTGGGCTCGACGGTGACGACGAGGAAGCGGGCGGTGCTGCCGGCCCGGCGGAGCTCGCGCAGCAGGGCCGCGCCGCTCTCCGCACCGGGCACGGTGGCGGCGGTGACCACCAGGTCGGGGTGGGTCGCGGTGCTCAGCCAGCGGGCGTCCTCGGCGTCGGCGGCCTCGTGGACCCCCCAGCCGGACAGCTCCAGGAGACCGGTGACCTGCCGGCGGGCGGCGGGGGAGGCGTCGATCACGAGGGCGGTCAGCACTTGATGACTCCTGACTTGGCGGACTCCGCGGTCCAGCCGTAGCTGGTGCGGGCGGTCACGACGACCTGGACGTTCTGGGTGGCGTAGTAGCTGTCGTAGCTGCCGGTGACGACGGTGGTCGGGGCGTTCACCGTGGTGACCTCGTAGGACCAGCCGCTGGCGTAGGCGATGACCTGGTAGCTGGTCACCTTGGGGGTGGTGCTGCCGGTCCAGGAGAGCCGGGCCTCCAGCGTGGTGTAGGTGCGGCCCCAGGCGTCGGTGCGGGTGACGCACTTCGTGCCGGCCGTGCTGAGGCTCGTCGGCGGGGCGACCTTCGCGGTGCCCACCGAGGCCGTCATGGTGGCCCGGTCGTCGAACCCGGCCTGGGCGGGCGCGGCGGTCAGGCCCACGACGGTGGCGGCCGTGACGGCGACCAGCAGCAGGCCGCGGCGCAGCGCGCCCATCAGGCGGCGTCCTCGTCCTCGCGCCGCTCGGCCGGGGCCGGGCGCCAGATGGACAGGAGCAGCCAGCCGGCCAGCAGGGTCGGGGCGCCGTAGACCAGGGCCTGGCTCACCACCGGGGTGCGCAGGACCTCGATGACGTGGCCGAGCCCGGGGACGACGGCGCGCACCTCGTAGGCGGTGTCACCCTGCAGGACCGCCTTCCAGGGGTCGATGGCCTCGTTCGCGTCGCCCTTGGTCTCCACCGTGACCGTGCCGTCGGCGCCGTGCTCGACGCTGATCACGCGGTGGCTGACGACGTGGTGGTCGTCGATCGGGATGTGGTAGCTGATGATCATGCCGACCTCGACCTCGTCGACCGGCAGCGGCGTCACGATGGTGACGTCACCCGGGTCGATGACCGGCGACATGCTGCCGGTGAGCATCGTCATCGTGCGGTAGTCCAGGACGTGCGGTCCGACGGCGAGGACGCCGAAGGCCAGGACGGCCAGGGTGACCACGAGCCGGACGGTCCAGCGGTACACCAGGCCTGCCGCGCGCTTGCCGAGGCCCGCGGTGCGGGTCCGGGGCAGCTGCTGCGCCGGACGGACGGCGATCGTGGTGTCCGTCGGGAGTGCGGTGGGGGCCAGCAGGGCGGTGGTCATGGTGTGTCCTCCGGGTGGGTGGTCAGCGGGTGGGCGGGGTCAGCCGCAGGTCAGCGGTTGGTGCCGGTCTGCTGGGTCCCGGTGAAGGTGACGCTGAGGGCGCTGGTCTTGCCCTGGAAGCCGTTGTCGGCGGAGGTCGGCAGCGACAGGGTCACGACGAGGTGGTCGGTGCCCTTGGGGGCCAGGCTCGCCACGTTGGGCAGGACGGCGTTCATCACGGCGGCGCTGGACACGAGCGTGGTGGCGGTGCCGGAGCAGGTGTAGGTCGCGACGCCGTTGACGACGGACTCGGTCCAGACCACGGGGCAGGACTTGACGGTCAGCTGCAGGCCGTTGGTCTTGTCGGTGTCCAGCACGCTCGAGGTGGTGGCGGTGGAGGTCAGCGTCATGCTGCCCAGCGCGAGGTTGCCGCTGTTGACCAGGTCGACCGCGCGGCTGATGGAGTCGCCGGGCACGAAGCCGGCGGCGGTCATCGGGAGGGTCGCGGCCTGGCCGATGTTCTTCAGGTCGACGTTCAGCGTGCCGGAGGTGACCGAGGCGTTCAGCGGGGTGGTGCTGTCGGTGAAGGTGCCGAAGGTGCCCATGCCGGCGACGGCAGCGGCGGCGCCGATGACGCCCAGGGAGCCGAGGACCTTGCGGGCGGTGCGGCTGCGGGTGGTGGTGGCGGTCATGGCCGGTTCTCCTTCGGGTGTCGGTGCCGTCGGGTTCTCCCGGCGACAGACATGACTCTGGAGGCCCATCCGCAGGGCACCCGCCAGCGATCCGCAAGAAAACCGCAAGGAAACGGCCCCGTTCCCCCCACCGCTCGCTCCGCTCGGGGCGGGCCCCTGGACGGGGCCGTTCAGCACGTCACCAGGCCGGACACGACGGCACCCCCACCCGGGAGCCGGGTGGGGGTGCCGTCGTGCGGTGCGCGGGCTACAGCGGCAGGGCCAGGGTGAAGGTGGTCCCGCGGCCCTCGACGCTGGCCACGTCGAGCGTCCCGCCGTGCGCGGTGGTGATCGCCTTGGTGATGGTCAGGCCCAGCCCGACCCCGGGGACGGCGTTGCGCCGGGCGGTCGAGGCGCGGAAGAAGCTGGTGAACAGCCGGCCCTGCTCGCCGCTGGGGATGCCGACGCCGGTGTCGCTCACCGACAGCAGCGCGACCGGCTCGGCACCGGGCCCGGCCGCGTCGGCCAGGGCACCGTCGGCGTCCCGCCAGGCCGTGCGGAGCCGCAGGGTCACCTGCCCGCCGGCGGGGGTGAACTTGACCGCGTTGGAGACCAGGTTGTCGCACGCCTGGCCCAGCCGCAGCGCGTCACCGCGGACCACCAGACCCTCGGCGGGCACGTCGACGGCCACCGCGACGCCGCGGGTCGCCGCCGTCACCCGGGCGGTCTCCTCGGCCCCGCGGACGATCGCGGCCAGGTCGACGTCCTCGGGCTGCAGGGTGAACCGGCCGGCGTCCACCTGCGCGGTGAACAGCAGGTCGCCGACCAGCCGCAGCAGCCGCTGCGCGTTGCGCTCGACGGTGCTCAGGTACTGGCGCTGCTCGGCGGTGAGCGGCTGCTCCTCGTCGTCCATGACGAGCTCGAGGTAGCCGAGGATCGACGACAGCGGGGTGCGCAGCTCGTGGGAGATCAGGCTGACGAACTGGTCCTTGAGCCGCTCGGCCGCGCGCGCCTCGGTCATGTCGGTGCCGACGAAGTTCCAGCCGGCCCGCTCGCCGTCGTCGTCGGTGCGCGGGGTGATCGCCACCGAGACGGTGAGCCGCCGGCCGTCGGCGGTCAGGTAGGTCCAGTCCCGGACGTCGCTGCCGTGCTCCTGCGCGACGCGCACGAGGGCGGCGAACCGGCCGGTGGCGTCCAGCTCCGGGCCGTCCTCCGGGGAGAGCTCCTCGGGGGCGTGGAAGTCGGTGATGGTGCGCAGCCGGACGACGTCGGCGCGCGGCAGCCCGAGCATCCGCTCGGCGCCGGGGTTCCAGACCCGGACCAGGCCGTCCTGGTCGGTGCCGATGATCGACTGCTCGGTGACCGCGTCGATGACGCTGGTCATCGTCTGGGCGCGCGCCCGCATCATCCGGGTCGCGACCTCGAGCTCCTCGGCGGTCGACCGGCCCCGGGTGACCAGGTCCTGCCGCTGGGCCTCCAGCGCGGCGGCGGCGCCCAGCTGGGCCCGCAGCCGGCGGGCGAGCTCGGCCACCGGCACGGCGACGGCGGTCGCGGCGACGACCAGCAGCACGGTGCCGGGCCCGCTGAGCAGCACGGCGAGGCCGACCGCCGCGACGCCGGCGAGCACCGCCGGGACCGCCCGCCCGGGCATGTCGGGGACGGCGGGCTCCCGGCTGGGGGTGGCGGTCGTCGCCGGCTCGGCGAGCGCGGTCATGCCGGCAGCGTCGCGGTGAGCTCGCGGACCTCGGCGACCAGCCCGGCGATGGTGAACGGCTTGGGCAGGTACGCGTCGGCGCCGGCGGCGAGCCCCCGCGCGACGTCGTCGGGGGAGGCCCCGGCCGACAGCAGCAGGACCCGGCAGCCGGCGGTGGCCGGGTCGGCGCGCAGTGCCGCGCAGACCTCGAGCCCGGTGGCCTCGGGCATGGAGACGTCGAGGACGACGAGGTGCGGACGCTCCGCGCGGGCGGCGGCCAGCGCCTGCGCCCCGTCGGCGACCGCGGCCACCACGGTGCCCCCCGCCTTGCCCACGGCGAGGCAGACGAGCAGGCGGATGTCCTCCTCGTCGTCGGCGACCAGCACGCGCACGGCTGCGTCCACGGCCGTCCCTCCCGTCGTCGGTGCGCCCCCGGGGTGGGGACGGAGTCCGTCAGGTCGGGCAACGGCGCCTGAGCACCGGTCCTGGAGGGACGCGCGGGGGCCGGTCACCCGTTGAGGTGACCGGCCCGGGACGCACGACGGCCCCGGTGCGGGTGCACCGGGGCCGTCGAGAGGTGGTGCGGGTCAGGAGCTGACGTGCCCCTGGACCGTCTCGCGGGACTGCTGGGCCTGGCCCTGGACGTCCTGAGCAGCCGACTGGCCCTCGGACTTCACGGTCTGGACGCCCTCCTGCGCGGTCGACTTGACCGACTCGACGGCGTCCTGCGCCATCGGCTTGAGGTTGTCACCGATCTCCTGGGCCACGTTCTTGGCCTGGTCGACGAGGGGCTGCGAGTGCTCCTTGACGGCCGACTCGGCCTGCGAGGCGAGCTGCTTCTCCTTCTCGCTGGTCGGCAGGAGGGAGGAGACGAGCCAGCCCACGCCGAAGGCGATGAGGCCGGCGGCCATCGGGTTGCCCTGGGCCTGGCGCTGGATCGTGTCCGGGGCCGACTGCACGGCGCCCATCGCGGAGGAGGCGGCGCTCTGCACGCTGCCGGCCGCGGAGGAGGCGGCGTGCTGGGCGGAACCGGCCACGTTCGACGTCGTGTTGCTCATCTGCGCTCCCGTGTCGTGGGCGGCTCCGAAGACCCGCTCCTTCAGACCACTGACGGTGCTCTTGGCCTTGCCGACGCGGCGGTCGACGACGCGGGTCGGGTTGACCTTCTCGTTCAGCGCGTCGACCTCGTAGCTGAGGTTGGCGCGGGTGTCCTCGATCTGGCGGCGGATCACGTCCGGGTCACTGCTGGTCATGTCGGTCTCCGTCCTGGGTCAGTTGGGCTTGAGAGCGCCGGGGACCTGCTGGAGGGTCTCCACGGTCTGCTCCGGCTTGGGGTTGATCTGCTTGAGGCGCGTGAAGTCGATCGTCTTGAGCGTCTTGCGGCCCATGACGAACAGCACCGCCGCGACGATGCCCCAGACGACGGCCACGATGAGCGCGGCCCAGCCGATCGGCATCGCGCTCCAGAGCGCCCCCATCAGCGCCAGGCTGAGGAACAGGGCGACCATGTTGCCGCCGTACCCGGCGCCGGCGAGCATCCCGGCGCCCTTGCCGGCCTTGCCGGCCTGCGCCTTGACCTCCTCGGTGGCCTTGTTCGCGTCCGCCTTGAGCTCGGCCTTCGCGAGGTCGAGCTCCTGGCGCATCAGCGTGGACAGGTCACGGGTGACGTCACCGATCAGCTGGCCGACCGAGGTGCCCTCGACGTCCGGGTGCCCGTCGTCGGTCATCGGCTGGGCGGTGTTGCCCAGCGGCTGCGCGGTGTTGCCGTAGGCGTACTCCTCCTGCGTGGGCGGAGGCGCGTAGCCGGTCGAGCCGCCCTGCACGTAACCCGTGCCGGGCTGGCCGTACGGCTGCGCCCCGCCGGCGCCGCTGGGGTGGCTCACAGCTGACCCGACCCGGGGGTGCGCGCCGGGTCGTCCCAGCCGGCCGACGTGGCCGGCGGCACCGAGGTGCCCTCCGGCGGGACCGTGCCGTACGGCGGCGGCGGGACCGAGCCGGTGGTGCCGGTGGTGCCGGCGACGTAACCGGTCTCGTAGCCGGCGGTGCCGGTGGTCGCGTACCCGGTGGCCGGGGTGTCGGCGACGTAGTTCGTGCCGGTGGAGTAGCTGTCCGCGGCGTAGGGCGAGCCCTGACCGGTCAGCTGCTGGTTGCCGGTGGAGGGGCTGCTGTCCTTGTGCGCGGCCACGACACCGGTGGTCAGCCGGCCGGCGACGACACCCGCGAGGGCGGCACCGAGCAGGAAGACACCGGGCTTGCGGCGGGCGAAGGCGCGGACCTCGTCGACCAGGTCACCGGGCTCGCGGGCCTGGACCCAGGTGGCGAGCTCCTCGAGCTTGTCCCCGGCCTGGCGGACCAGGTCGGCGGCGGGGCCGGACGGCGTCTCGCCGCCACCCTCGACCATGGTGCGGAGCTGCTGGGCGATGCCCGAGATGCCCTCGCCGGCCTTCTGCTGGCCGTTGCGGGCCTGGTCCTGGAGCTGCGAGCGCCCCTGCTGGATCAGGTCCTGCGCCTGGCGCTTGGTCTCCTGCGTGACCTGCTTGGCCTGGTCGGCGGCGGTCGAGGCGACCTGGCTGCCGGCCTGGGCCGCGGTCGAGGCGACGTTGCTGGCCTCGTCCTTGGCGACGTCCTTCGTGGACGGCGTACCGGACACGTTCGATGCGCCGCTCGGCGGGGACTGGGTCGGGGTGTCGATGGAGTGAGTCATCGTTCCTCCTCGTCGTGCGTTGGGGTGCATGGCTGGTGCTGCTGACGCGGGGCATCCGTGCCCGTTCGACCCCGTCCGCACGAGGGCACACGCCATCGCCGGCCGGGGAGGGCCGGGGTGGTGGTGCCGGGTCGCGGGACGGCGGTGCGGGCACCTGCAGATGCCCAGGACCTCATCGCTCGGGGGGATCCCACCGTGGCCTCAGTGGGACGCCGTTCCGTTGATGGTCTTGTACCCGGGGGTCGATACGCCGTAAACCGGATGATCGGGCAAAAGTGGATCTCGTTCACGTTGCGCAGACCGCACAGCCGGGCCGCGTAGGCTCCGCCGGGAAGGCAAGCCTTGCCTCACCACATCGAGGAGGACCCGTGAGCGGACCGGCGAGGAACGGGGGCGCCCGCCGTCCCCGGGTGGCACGGGTCGGGGAGGTCGTGCGCACCTCGCGGCTGACCCCGCACATGATCCGGGTCGTGCTCGGCGGCGAGGGGCTCGCCGGCTTCCCGGCCGGCGAGTTCACCGACCACTACGTCAAGCTGCTCTTCCCGCCGCGCGGCGCCACCTACACGGCGCCCTTCGACGTCGAGCAGCTGCGCGCGGAGCTGCCGCCGGAGCTCTGGCCGGTCACCCGCACCTACACCGTGCGCGCCTGGGACGCCGCCGCCGGTGAGCTGACGATCGACTTCGTGCACCACGGCGACACGGGGCTCGCCGGGCCGTGGGCCGCGCAGGCCGCGCCGGGCGACCGCATCCAGTTCTTCGGCCCGGGCGGGGCGTACGCGCCCAGCCCCGACGCCGACTGGCACCTGCTGGTCGGTGACGAGAGCGCCCTCCCGGCCATCGGGGCGGCCCTGCCGCGGCTCCCGGACGGGGTGCCGGCGCTGGTCTTCGTCGAGGTCGAGGGCCCCGAGGAGCAGCAGTCGGACCTGGTGCTCCGGGAGGGCGTCCCCGTCGTGTGGGTGCACCGCCGGGGTGGGGCGCCCGGCGAGGCGCTGGTGACCGCGGTCAAGGCGGTGGAGCTGCCGGCCGGCACCGGGCACGTGTTCGTGCACGGTGAGGCCGGGCTGGTGAAGGAGCTGCGGCTGCACCTGCGCACCGAGCGCGGGCTCGACCCGGCGTTCACCTCCATCTCCGGCTACTGGCGCGTGGGCCGCACCGAGGACCGCTGGCAGGCGGAGAAGCCGGAGTGGAACGCCGAGGTCGAGGCCGCGGAGCAGGCGCTGGCCGCGGGCTGACTCAGCCCCTGCTGGCCGCGGCCAGGTGCGCCCGGAGCTGCTCGGCGTCGTCCTCGGCGCCGTAGCCGGGCGTGCCCGGCTCGATCCGCCAGCTGTCGGCCAGGGAGCCGAGGTCGACGACGTCGAAGCCGATCGCGTCGATGAAGGCGGCGACCCGCTGCTTGGCCGCCTCGTCGTCGCCGGCGACGACGATGGCCCGGCGGTGCTCCGTTCCGGGCGCGGAGCGGGCGCTGACGATCTGCGTGGCCGCGATGTGGTTGAAGGCCTTGACCACGCTCGACCTGGAGAGGTGCTGCTGCAGCAGCTCGGACGACGTCATGCGCCCCTCGTCGAGCTCGGCGACCTGCCCGTCGCGCTGCGGGTAGTAGTTGTTCGTGTCGATCACCACCTTGCCGGCCAGGGGCTCGGCCGGCACCTGACCGATCGCCCGCAGCGGGATGGTCACGACGGCGAGGTCCGCGGCGGCCGCCGCCTCCGCGGCCGTGCCGGCGCGCACCGCGCCACCGGCGCTCGGGCGCGACGCGAGCTCGGAGACGAGGTCGGCCAGCGTCTCCGGGCCGCGCGAGTTGCTGATCACCACGTCCCACCCGGCGTCCAGGGCGGTCTGCGCGAGGGCGCTGCCGATGTGGCCGGCGCCGATGAGTCCCAGGGTCGTCATGATCGCCGGAACCCGGGTGCGCGGGCCGTTCTTCCCGGGCCGGTCAGCCCAGGTCGTCGGTGGCGAAGGTGTCGCACCGGTTCGGGTCGCCGGTCTGGTAGCCGGTGGTGAACCAGCGCTGCCGCTGCTCGGACGAGCCGTGGGTGAACGCGTCCTGGTCGACCGTGCCGCTGCCCAGGTTCTCCTGGATGAAGTCGTCACCGATCCGCCCGGCGGTGTCCAGCGCCCGGGCGATGTCGTCGTCGGTGATGTCGGCGATCAGCGGCTGCCCGGAGTCGTCGGGCACCGTCTCGGCGTGGTTGGCCCAGGTGCCGGCGTAGCAGTCGGCCTGCAGCTCCAGCCGCACGCTGCCGCTGGTCGGCCCGCTCTCGCGCGGGTCGACCTGCCGGTTCGTGCCCAGCAGGTTCTGCACGTGGTGGCCGTACTCGTGCGCCAGCACGTAGGCGTTGACGAACGCCCCGCCCTCCGCGCCGAACCGGGTCTGCAGGTCGTCGAAGAACGACAGGTCGATGTAGACCAGCTGGTCGCCCGGGCAGTAGAACGGCCCGGACCCGCTGGTCGCCCCGCCGCAGGCGGTCTGCACCGAGCCGGGGAAGAAGACGGTGTCGGCCGGCTGGTAGGTGCCACCGAGGGTGAGCCCCCAGTAGTCCTGGATCGACTCGATGTCGGCGACGATCGCGCACTCGACGGAGTCGTTCGCGTCGGCGCCGGTCTGGCAGGACTGCTCGAGCTGGCTGTTGTCCGCGGTCTCGCCGCCGGTCAGCCCGCCGAGGGTGCCGGCCAGGCCGGCCGTGCCGCCACCCCCGCCACCGCCGCCGAGCACCTGCACCAGGACGACGACGATGATGCCGACCAGCCCCAGGCCGCCGCCGCCGACGGCGAGACCGCGCCCGCCGCGGGCTCCGCCGCCGCCGCGCCGGTCCTGGACGCCGGAGGTGTCCAGCCGGCCGCTCTCCCGGAACCTCATCGCTGGAAGACCTCCTGGTCGGGTTCGGACATGGTGAAGGTGACCTCGACCGAGCCGCGCACCTCCTGCGGCGCCGGGGCGAGCTCCAGGGCGGGTGCGGCGGAGAACGCCATCGCCCGCATCGCGCCGCCGCCGCCACCGCTGCCCGTGCCCGGGTCGCGGACCTCGACGAGCCCGGTGAGCCGGCAGCCCAGGGCGGCGGCGTAGGCGTTCGCCCGGGCGATCGCGTCGGCGACGGCCTCGGTGCGCACCCGCTGGTGCACCGGGTGGTCGCGGGAGAGCCGCCACAGCGGCCCGTACAGCGAGGTGTCGGGGAGGGCGGCGACGGCGACGGCGAGCTCGCCGGCGGCGGCCACGTCGTCCAGCTGCACCCGGGTGACGGCGCTGGCCACCTGGCCGGTGACCCGGGTGCCGTCGGACTCCGGGTGCACCGAGACCGCGTCGGTGGAGACCGTGCCCAGGACGCCGCGGTGCGGGACGAGCAGCGCGGTCAGCTCCTGCTGGCGCACCGCGAGCTGGTCCAGCGCCTTCTCCCGCCGGCGGTCGCGGACCTCGACGGTGACGACGAGCTCGGCGGCGTCCGGCGACACCTCGGCGACGGCCTCGCCGCGCACGACCACCCGCGGGCTCCCGGTCATCGCTCCCCTCCGCGCCGGGGCGTTCCCGACCGCTCGGAGCACTCTGCCGTCGTCCGGCCGTGCGCGCACCCCGGCGCCGTGCGGGCTCCCGCGCTCCGGCCCTAGGGTCGGGTCATGCCCCTGGAAGGTGAGTACGAGCCGAGTCCGGAGAAGTGGGTCCGCGACCAGGTGGAGCTGTACGAGCGCACCGGTGGCCGGGAGGGCGGCACGCTGCCCAACCGCACCGAGCCGGTCGTCGTCTACACCACCCGCGGCGCCAAGAGCGGCAAGATCCGCAAGAACCCGCTCATGCGGGTCGAGCACGACGGCGTCTACGCGATGGTCGCCTCGCAGGGTGGCGCCCCGAAGCACCCCACCTGGTACTTCAACCTCAAGGCGCACCCCGACGAGGTGACCGTGCAGGACGGCGACCGGGTGTGGGACGGCGTCGCCCGCGAGGTCGAGGGCGACGAGTACGCGCAGTGGTGGGAGCGGGCCGTGGCCGCCTACCGCGACTACGCGAACTACCAGGAGAAGACCGACCGGAAGATCCCCATCGTCCTCGTCGAGCCGAAGAACTGACCGACGGCGGGCCGGTCGTCGTCGTCACCGGGGCCAGTGACGGCATCGGGGCGGCGGCGGCCCGCCGGCTGCACCGGGGCGGCGCGCGGGTGGTCGTCGTCGGCCGGTCGGCGGAGAAGACCGCCGCCGTCGCCGGCGAGCTGGACGGCGCGCTGGGCCTGACCGCGGACTTCGCCTGGCTGGACGACGTCCGGCGGCTGGCGGCGGAGCTGCGGGGCCGGTTCCCGCGGATCGACGTGCTCGCCGACAACGCCGGCGCCTCGTTCGGCCGGCGCGCGCTCACCGTCGACGGCGCGGAGCAGACCCTGCAGGTCGACCACCTGGGGCCCTACCTGCTCACCCGGCTGCTCGAGGAGCCGCTGCGCGCCGCGCGCGGCCGGGTGGTCGTCACCTCCTCGTTCGCGCACTGGGCCGGCGGGGCCAGGCGCGGGCACGTGCTCGAGCCGCGCGGCCCGCAGGTCGCCACCCGCCGCTACGCGCACGCCAAGTGGTGCAACGTGCTGTTCACCCGCGAGCTGGCCCGCCGGTGGTCGCCGGAGGTCTCGGCCACCTGCTTCGACCCCGGGGCGGTCGCGACGTCGTTCGGCCGGGCGGGCGGGGTCACCGGGCTGGCCTTCCGCACGCCGCTGACCGCGTTCCTGCGCACGCCCGCGCAGGGAGCGGACACCCTGGTCTGGCTGGCCACGGCGGACGACGGCTGGCGCGACGGCGGCCACCACGCCGACCGGTCCCGCGCGGCCACCCTGCCCTCGGCCCGGGACGACGTGCGTGCCCGGGAGCTGTGGGAGCGCTCGGCCGCGTTGGTCGGCCTGCCCGCCTGAGCTCAGCCGCGGCCGAGGTCGCGTCGCACCCGGGCGGCGACCCAGGCGGCCAGCGCGTCCTCGCCGCGGGCCCGGGCGCCCAGCAGCGCCCAGCCGAGGTCGGCCACCTGCCGGGAGCGCCGGAGCGCGGCGTCGGCCCCCGGGGCGGCGAACAGCTCGGCGCGGGCCGCCGTCGCCACCTCGTGCTGCGCCACGAGCGAGTCGCGCAGCGCGCGGTCGGCGGGCGTGCCGGGTGCGGCCGCGGCCGCGGCGAGGGCCAGCCGCTCCGTCGTCCCGATCGCGGCGGGGAGCCGGCGGCTGCCGGTGCGCGGGAACAGCAGCAGCCCGGCCGCCAGCCCGACGGCGATGCCGACCAGCGTCTCGCCGAGCCGGATGGCGATCAGGTCGGCGCCGGGCGGGCTGCCGGCGCCCAGGTGCACCAGCGAGAGCGAGACCGGGGTGATCAGCGAGACGGCCAGCACGTACTGGTTGACCACCAGCAGCTCGACGCAGACGAGCATCAGCCCGATGAGCGCGACGGTCGGACCGGCCGGCAGGTCCAGCCAGAAGAGCGCCGCGGTCAGGATGGTGCCGAGCAGGGTCCCGGTGACCCGGTGCAGCGCCCGGGCCCGGGTGTGCCGAGCGTCCGTGCCCAGCAGCACGGCGACGGCGGCGGTCGCGGCCCAGTAAGGGCTGTGCAGGTCGAGCGCGGCGGCCAGCGTGCCGGCGGACCAGGCGCCCACGCCGAGGCGCGCGGCGGTCGGCAGCCACAGCGGGGGGTGCCGCCGGGGGAGGACGCCGTGCCCGGGGTCCGGGACGGCGGGGTCGGTGGCCGGCAGCGCCTGCATGAACCGGGTCTCGACCTCCTCCAGCCGCGGCCGCAGCGACGGCCGCCGCCGGCTGCCCCCGGCCACGGCGGCGTGCGCCACCCGCACGGCGCGGGCCACCGGGTCCGGCCGACCGTCCCGCGGGGTGCCGGCGGCGACCGCTGCCTCGGCTGCCGCCACCGCGCGCCGCTCGGGACCGGCCGGGTCGACGAGCCAGGGGGCCATGACCACGAGCCAGGCCAGCGTCGCCGCCCCCGCGGCGGCGGCGACGTGCTGGCCCAGCTGGGCGGGGGAGGCCCCCAGCGCGCTCGCGCTGCCGCCGACCAGCACCGCCATCAGCGGTCCGGGCGGGCCGACGTGCCACACCGCGGTCGCCGCCGTCGCGCCCGCGGCCAGCAGGCCGAGCACCGCGGCGAGCAGGAACGGGTGCGGCCCGGTCAGCCCGCCGAGGGCGACCGCCGCGACGAGCACGAGGGCCACGCCGGCGGAGACGGCGGCCCGGCGCCGGTAGGGCAGGGCGTGGCCGTACACCGCGGTGAAGCCGCCCAGCGCCGCGGCCGCGCCGAGGTCCGCGCGGTCCAGCAGCACGAACAGCGCCAGCGGGGCGGTGACGCAGAACCCCGCGGACAGCGCCCGGCGGCCGTGCGCCGCCCACAGCGCGCGTGGCGCCGGCAGCGGCGGGCCGAGGACGTGCGGCGCCGCCCGGCGCAGCGGGGACGGGGAGCCGGACACGGCCCTCATCGTCTCCCGCCGGCCGCGGCGCTGTCGTCGACGCGGGTCACCGTGGGCGGGCGAGCTGGGTCACCCCCGGCTCCCGCTCAGGAGAAGCCGACCACCTCGTGCGGCGTGTAGGGCTCCTCCAGCCGGGCGATCTCCTCGGCGCTCAGCCGCAGGTCGACGGCGGCCACGGCGTCGTCCAGGTGCCGGTCCTTGGTGACGCCCACGATCGGGGCGGTCACCACCGGCTTGCTGAGCACCCAGGCGAGCGCCACCTGGGCCCGCGGCACGCCGCGGGCCTCGGCCACCTCGGCGACCCGCTCGACGATCACCCGGTCGGCGTCGTTGTAGAGCTTCCTGCCGAACTCGTCGGTCTCCGACCGGTTCGTCGTCTCGTCCCAGTCGCGGGTGAGCCGGCCGCGGGCCAGCGGGCTCCACGGGATCACGCCGATGCCCTCGTCGGCGCAGAGCGGCAGCATCTCCCGCTCCTCCTCGCGGTGCAGCAGGTTGTAGTGGTCCTGCATCGAGACGAAGCGGTGCCAGCCGTGCTCGCCGGCCAGGTGCAGCGCCTTGCTGAACTGCCAGGCCCACATGCTGGAGGCGCCGAGGTAGCGCACCTTGCCCGACCGGACGGCGGAGTCCAGCGCCTCGAGGGTCTCCTCGATCGGGGTGGCCGGGTCCCAGCGGTGGATCTGGTAGAGGTCGATGTAGTCGGTGCCCAGCCGGGTGAGGCTGGCGTCGAGCTCGGCGAGGACGGCCTTGCGCGAGAGCCCGGCGCCGTTCGGGCCCGGCCGCATCCGGCCGTGCACCTTGGTGGCCAGGACGACGTCCTCCCGGTCGGCGAAGTCGGCCAGCGCCCGCCCGGTGATCTCCTCGCTGGAGCCGGCGGAGTAGACGTTCGCGGTGTCGAAGAAGGTGATCCCGGCGTCCAGCGCCCGCTTGATGACCGCCCGGCTCTCCTCCTCGGGCAGGCTCCAGGGATGGCCGCCGCGGGCCGGGTCGCCGAAGCTCATCATCCCGAGGCAGATCCGGGAGACCTGCAGGCCGGTGGTGCCGAGGCGGGTGTGCTCCATGGCCCTGCCGTGCCCCGCCGGTGCGCGCTGCAACCGCTACGGCAGCGCGGCGTACCGCTCGTGCACGGCGGCGAGGACGTCGGCGGGCACCTCGCCGAACGGCTCCAGCTCGATCGGGCGGGCCTTGCCCCGGCCGGTGCGCCAGACGCCGACGACGGTGCCGGCGTGCACGGCGGTCGACCGGAACATGCCGTTGTTGCCCGGCACGATCCGCTGGGCGTGCTCGGGCGGCACCGTGCAGCTGCGGTCGGCGTAGCCCAGCACCAGCTCGTCGAAGCCGGGCAGCAGGTGCACCGCCGCCGCCTCGGCGCGGGCCGCGGCCAGCCGCCCGGGGGTGGCCGGGTCCAGCCAGTGCTCGGTGCCGTCGACGTCCAGCCGCTCCAGTCCAGGCGCCGCCACCGCGAGGCCGGCCCGGACGTCGCGGACCCCGATGCCCGCCCAGCGGGCGAGGTCCTTCACCGTCGCCGGGCCGTGCGAGGCGAAGAAGCGCAGCGCCAGCTCGCCCAGCGCCTCCTCCCGCTCCAGCCGGCGGGGTGCGGGCACCCACTCGTCGAGCAGCACGAACTGCTGGTCGCCGTCCGCCGTGGGGCCGAGGCAGGTCAGCCCGGTCTGGGCCAGCCACCAGAGCAGGTGGTAGCCGCGCTGGCCCTCGGTGCGCACCCCGCCCTCGGCCAGCGCCGCGAGCAGCTCGGCGCGGCCCAGCCGTCGTCCACCGCTCAGCGCGGCCAGGGCGACGTCGCGGGCCCGCGCGACGTCGGCGTCGGTGAGCCCCACGACCGCCCGCCGCCCGGCCGCCCCGGCGAGCACCTTGGGGGCCAGCAGCTCGAGCAGCCACGGCAGGTCCTCGGCGGCGACGAGGTGCAGGGTGCCGCGCATCGGCCAGGAGCGCACCACCTCCCCGGCGTCCAGCGCGGCCGCCACCGCCGCGCGGGTGCCCTGCTGCGTCCGCAGCGCCACCGAGGTGAGCGCGCCGGGGAGGTCCTGGCCCTGCACGGCGGTCAGCCAGCGCACCGCCTCGACCGGGCTGGGGGCGCGCGGCCCGACCAGCCGCTGGGCGGCCATCCGCAGCTGTGAGAGCTCGTCCACGCGCCCAGCCTGGCACCCGGGACCGACGGTCTCAGCGCACCCGGTGCAGGTAGACCATGTCCTCGGCGTCCGGCTCGGTGGTGAGGGACCGGAATCCGGCCGCGCGTGCAGCGCCCAGGCTGGCCGCGTTGTCCGGCTCGATGCCCAGCACGAACTGCTCGACGTCCGCGAGCTCCGGCGCGGCGACGAACGCCCGCAGCGCCGCCGTGCCGAGGCCGCGGCCCCAGCGCCGCGGGTCGACGACGTAGGCGGCCCCCGCGGTGCGGCGGTGGTCGACCGCGGTCACCTGCTCGCCGACCGGGTCCCACCGCGTCCACCGGTCGTAGACGTCGCCGCCGATCTGCGCGACCGGGGTGCCCGCGTCGTCCAGGACGACGAAGCTGTGCGAGCGCAGGACCCGGCGGCCGCGGAACTCCTCGGCCCAGACGGTGCTGCGGAGCACCAGCTCGCGTTGCGGCCACGACCGGCCGCCCAGCCGGCGCTGCACCTCGGGGTGGTCGAACCACGGCAGCACGGACGGGAGCAGCTCGGGCTCGAACGGCACCAACCGGATCGTCTCGGAGACGGCCACGGTCCCCACCCTGCAGCACTGTCACCGCGACGTCATCCGGAGGCAACGACCGGTCCCTAGGTTCGGGCGCAGCCGATCCGGAGGAAACCGATGACCGCCGTCCCGCTGGTCGACCTGACGCCCTGGTACGAGGGCAGCCCGGCCGGGCGCCGCCAGGTGGCCACCGACGTCGACCGCGCCCTCTGCGAGGTGGGCTTCCTGCTGGTCACCGGCCACCCGGTGGGCGCCGCGCTGCGCGACCGGTTGCGCGCGGAGGTCCGGCCGTTCTTCGCGCTGCCGCCGACGGAGAAGGCCGAGCTGGCCTGCTTCCCGGGCGGGCGCGGCTGGGTCCCGCCGGGCGCCGCGGCGACGGCGTCCGACGGGTCGACCGTGCCGCCGGACCTCCGGGAGTCGTTCACCTTCGGTCCGGAGCAGGTGCCGCCCGCCGTGCTGGGCACCTCGGAGGAGGAGTGGTTCGGGCCCAACAGCTGGCCGGCGTCGACCCCCGGCCTGCCGGCCGCGGCGACCGCCTTCTCCGACTGCTGCGCCCGGCTCGCCGACGACCTGCTCCGGGTCTGCGCCCTCGCGCTCGACCTGGACGACGACTACTTCGCCGGCCGCTGCGCCGGCGGCACCTGGAGCGTCGACCTCACCTGGTACCCGGCCCGGTCGGCGGTGGGGCCGGTGCTGCCCGGTCAGCTGCGGAGGGGGCCGCACACCGACGTCGGCACGCTCACCGTGCTGGACCGCGAGCCCGGCTCCGGTGGGCTGCAGGTGCGCACGCTGGACGGCGAGTGGGTCGACGCCCCGTACGTGCCCGGCGCGCTGACCGTGAACGCCGGCGACCTGCTGGCGCGGTGGACCGGCGACCGCTGGCGCTCCACCCCGCACCGGGTGCTGCCGCCGCCGGTGGAGGTGCCGACCGAGGAGCTGCTGTCGCTGGTGTTCGCCCAGGTGGCCGACCCGCTCGCCGTGGTCGGGACGCTGCCCACCGCAGCGGCGGGCCCGACCCGGTACGTGCCGGTCACCGCGGGCCAGTTCCTGCGAGGACGGATGGACTCGATCACCGTCGGCTGAGGACGTACCGTGCGCCCATGATGGGGATGGGCAACCTGGGCCCGGACGGACGGCGGCGGCAGCGCATGGTCGCCGGGATCATCGTGGCGGCGATGGTGCTCGCTGCAGCCGCCGTCCTGCTCGGCACCCTGCTCTGAGGCCGGCCGGTCATGGACGTCGACGACTGGTTCGCCGCCGCGGGTGACCGGGCGGAGGAGCTGCGCCGGGTCGATGCCCTGGTGCAGGCAGCGGCGCCGGGCATCGACCGCCAGCTGGTGCCGATGGGCAGCGGCGCCGTGCTCGGGTACGGGCTGATGCCCTACCGGCCGAGGTCGGCCAAGGAGACCACCACCTGGCCGCTGATCGCGCTGGCGGCCCAGAAGCGCCACCTCTCTGTCTACGTCTGTGCCGTGGTCGACGGGGAGTACCTCGCCGAGTCCCGGGCGGCCCAGCTCGGCAAGGTCTCGTGCGGGAAGAGCTGCATCCGGTTCACCTCGCTGGACCGGGTCGACACCGTGGCACTGGACCAGCTGGTGCGCGACGCGGTGGCCAGCACCGCCGAGGGCCGCAACCACTACAGCGGCTGAACGCTCCGCCGACTGAGCAGTGGCGGTCACCGACACGGGCCGACCCGCCGTCCGCGGCGACCGCAACCGCTCACCCGGCAGGTGGCGCCTCGAGGCGGACGGCGAGCCGGGAGGCGGAGAAGAGCAGCCTGGTGCCGGTCGTCAGCAGCGAGAAGGTGCTGGTCGGCTCGTACCAGTCGAAGCTGCGCACCTGGGCCCGCACGTCCTCCGGCAGCTCGTACAGGTCGTGCTCGTCCTCCCACTGCCGGATGAGCACCCCGGTGAACTCCAGGACTGCGACCGGCGTCCCCTCCGCCTCGGACGGGGTCCACGTCGGGTCGTCGTAGCGGAAGCGCAGCCGCAGGGTCGGCGGCCGCACCTGGTGCTCCATGCCGAGGAACGCCATGTCGTGCAGTCGGACCGGGACGCCGTCGGCCGTGTCGAACTCGTGGGGGAAGCCGGCCGACCCGGGTGCGACGCCGACGAACTCCGTCGGCGGGCGCGCGCCCGCCGGCCACCGGTACCGCCGGTCCGCCGGCGGTCGCTTCCCTCGGAACAGGCCCATCCGCGGGACGCTAGCCGTGGCCGTGCGAACGCGTTTGCCGCGGGCCGGATGATGGGCGCATGGGCTACGTCGACGTCTCCGGCATCCGGCTCACCTTGCCGGACGGGCGGGTGCTGCTCGACGACGTCTCCTTCCGGGTCGGTGAGGGTGCGGTCGCCGCGCTGGTCGGGGAGAACGGTGCAGGCAAGACCACGCTGCTGCGGATCATCACCGGTGACCTGACGCCGGACGCCGGCTCGGTCGCGCTCGTCGGGGGGCTCGGCGTCATGCGCCAGTTCATCGGCTCGGTGCGCGACGACACCACCGTCCAGCGGTTCCTCGTCGACCTCGCCCCGCCCGCCGTCCGGCAGGCCTGGGACGCCGTCGAGGCCGCCGAGCTGGCGATGATGGAGGACGACGACGAGCCCACCCAGATGGCGTACGCGAACGCGCTCGGGCACTGGGGCGACGTCGGCGGCTACGACGTCGAGGTCACCTGGGACACCGTGACCGTCGCCGCGCTGGGCGTGCCCTACGACGGGTGCAAGTACCGCGAGCTCAGCACCCTCTCCGGCGGCGAGCAGAAGCGGCTGGCCCTGGAGACGCTGCTGCGCGGGCCGGACCAGGTGCTGCTGCTCGACGAGCCGGACAACTACCTCGACGTCCCGGGCAAGCGCTGGCTCGAGGAGCGGCTGCTGGAGACCCGCAAGACCGTGCTGTTCGTCAGCCACGACCGCGAGCTGCTCGCCCGCGTCGCCGACCGGGTGGTGACCGTCGAGGGCGGGACGGCGTGGACGCACGGCGGCAGCTGGACCAGCTACCCGGCCGCCCGCACCGCCCGGCACGAGCGGATGGCCGAGCTCCGCAAGCGCTGGGACGAGGAGCACGAGCGGCTGGTCGAGCTGGTGCGCACCCTGCAGCAGCAGGCGAAGAACTCCCCGGCGATGACGTCGACGTACCACGCCATGCAGACCCGGCTGGCCAAGTACGAGGCCGCCGGTGCCCCACCGCCCCCGCCTCCGGAGCAGCACGTGACGATGCGGCTGCGCGGTGGTCGCACCGGCGTGCGGGTCGTGGTCGCCGAGCAGCTGGAGCTGTCCGGGCTCATGCGGCCCTTCGACGTCGAGATCGAGTACGGCGACCGGGTGGCGGTGCTGGGCTCCAACGGCGCGGGGAAGTCGCACTTCCTGCGGCTGCTGGCCGGCCAGGACGTCGCGCACACCGGCGGCTGGCGGCTGGGCGCGCGCGTCGTCCCCGGCTTCTTCGCCCAGACCCACGCCCACCCCGAGTGGCTGGAGCGCACGCTGGTCGACCTGCTGTGGCACGGCGAGCCGGGGCGCCCGGGCGTCGACCGCGGCCGGGCGATGGCGGCGCTGCGCCGGTACGGGCTGGCCGACTCCGGCGACCAGCTGTTCCGGTCGCTGTCCGGCGGGCAGCAGGCCCGGTTCCAGGTGCTGCTGCTCGAGCTCTCCGGCGCCACCCTGCTGCTGCTCGACGAGCCGACCGACAACCTCGACGTGCTGTCGGCCGAGTCTTTGGAGGAGGCGCTCGGCGCGTTCGACGGCACCGTCGTCGCGGTGACCCACGACCGCTGGTTCGCCCGCACCTTCGACCGGTTCCTGGTGTTCGGCTCCGACGGCCGGGTGCGGGAGACGCCGGAGCCGGTGTTCGACGAGGGCCGCGTGCAGCGCACCCGCTGAGGGCTGACATCTGTCGCGGGTGTTGATCATAGGCGTCTGGTGCGGGTCGGCGGCGTGTCCGGCCGTGTCGCCGTCCACGAGCCCATGATCAACACGCCAGGGAGGCGCTCAGCCGAAGGTCATGCCCTCGCCGCGGTAGGTGGGCAGCGCGTCGACGACGGCGTCGCCGGCCACGGCGTGCAGGACGTCGACCCGCTCGCACAGCTCACCGGCCTTGGCGTGCCGGAACCACACCCGGTCGCCCACCCGCAGCCCCGCCGTCCCCGGGCCGCGCAGCGGTGTCTGCACCTCGCCCGCGCCCTCGGTCGGCACCAGCTGCAGCCCGGCCGGGTAGGTCGGCGTGGGCACCCGGTCGGCACCGGCCGGACCCGAGGCGATCCATCCGCCGCCGGCCACGGTCACCATCCCGGCGCCGGGACGGCGGGTCACCGGCAGCGCGAACAGCGCCGCCGGCCTGCCGCGGAAGGCCCGGTAGGCGTCGAAGAGGGTGGGGGAGTAGAGCCCCGAGCCGGCCGCGAGCTCGGTGACGGCCGGTTCGGCCGCGGTCCGCTCCAGGCTGCCGGTGCCGCCGCCGTTGACGAACTCCAGCTCGGTCACCTCGCGCACCGCGGCCACCGCGGCGGCCCGCCGCGCGGCCAGCTCGCGGGCGGAGGCCTGCTGCATCCCGCGGACGGCGAGCCCGCGCAGCGGCCGGCCGGCGGGGGAGTCGCCCACCCCGGCGATCTGCGCCTCGTAGGCCATCACGCCCACCAGCGCGATCCCCGGCCGGGCGACCAGCGCGCGGGCGAGGGCGTGCGCCTGGTCCGGGGTGTGCACCGGTGACCGGCGGACGCCGACGTGCGCGGGCCCGAGCCGCCACGAGGCGTCCAGGTCCAGGCAGACCCGCACGGTCGGGCGGGACCCGGGCGGCGCGACGGCGTCCAGCACGTCGAGCTGCTCGACCGAGTCGACCACCAGCGTCACCCGGGCCGCGGCCTGCTCGTCGGCGGCCAGCCGGCGCAGCGCCCCGCGGTCGACGGTCGGGTAGCCGACGACGACGTCGTCGCTGACCGGGTCGTCCCCGCCGGCCAGCCACAGCGCCTCGGCCAGGGTGTACCCGAGCACCCCGGCGAAGCCCGGCCGGGCGAGCACCCGGCGCAGCACCGCCCGGCTGCGCACCGACTTGCTCGCCACCCGGATCGGCCGGCCGGCGGCCCGGCGCACCAGGTCGTCGGCGTTGGCGTCGAGCGCGTCCAGGTCCACCACGGCCAGC
Source organism: Modestobacter versicolor (assembly GCF_014195485.1). Classification (NCBI taxonomy): domain Bacteria; kingdom Bacillati; phylum Actinomycetota; class Actinomycetes; order Geodermatophilales; family Geodermatophilaceae; genus Modestobacter; species Modestobacter versicolor. Next base: position 1,937,946 of record NZ_JACIBU010000001.1, on the reverse strand, counting down.
GGCGGGTCCAGCTCGCCGGTGGCTGCGTCCAGCCGGGCCCGGGCAGCGGCCGGGTCGGACTCCCTGAGCGGCGCGAGCGTCATGGGAGCGCAGCATCCCGGTCGCGACACGAGTGGGTCAAGCGTCCCACTCCCTTGACCCGACCTGCCCCGCCCGTCAGGCTGCCGCCCTACACCGCAGTCGGGAGGTCGCGTGCCGGGTACGCAGAGGTGGCGCAACTGGGCGGGCAACCAGACGGCGACCGGCTTCGACGCCGTCCACCCCGAGGGCACCGACGCGATCGCCGCCGCCGTGCGCGCGGCGGTCGCCGCCGGTCGGCGGGTCCGCCCGATCGGCAGCGGGCACTCCTTCTCCGCCATCGGCCGGCCCGAGCACGTGCAGCTGGTGCTCGACCGGCACGCCGGCCTGGTCGACGTCACCGCCGACGGGCTGGTCACCGTGCAGGCCGGCATGCCGCTGCACCGGCTCAACGCCGAGCTCGCCGCCCGCGGCTGGGCGCTGACCAACCTCGGCGACATCGACCGGCAGACCGTCGCCGGCGCGCTGTCCACCGGCACCCACGGCACCGGCGCGGAGTTCGGCGGGCTGGCCACCCAGCTGCGCGCGCTGGAGCTGGTCCTCGCCGACGGCTCGGTGCTGCGCTGCTCGGCCACCGAGGCCGCCGACGTCTTCAGCGCCGCCCGGGTGGGCCTCGGCGCCCTCGGGGTGCTCAGCGCCGTGACGCTGCAGGCGGTCCCCGCCTTCGCGCTGCGCGCCGAGGAGGGGCCGGCCTCGCTGACCGAGCTGCGCGCGGACTTCGACGCCTTCATGACGTCGACCGACCACGTCGAGTTCTACTGGTTCCCGCACACCGACCGCTGCGCCACCAAGCGCAACACCCGGGTGCCGATGGGCGAGGTCGCCCCGCTGCCGCGCTGGCGCGCGATGTGGGACGACGAGGTCGTGGCCAACGCCGCCTTCGGAGCGGTGGTCGCCGCGGGCCGGGTCGCGCCGCCGCTGGTGCGCCCGCTCGCCCGCGTCTCCGCCCGCGCGCTGTCCGCCCGCACGCTCACCGACGATGCGCACCGGGTGTTCGTCTCCCGCCGCCGGGTCCGCTTCCGGGAGATGGAGTACGCCGTCCCGCGGGAGGCCGCCCCGCAGGTGCTGGGCGAGCTGCAGCGCGCCGTCGACGCCTCGGACTGGCGGGTGCCGTTCCCGGTCGAAGTGCGGGTGGCCGCGGCCGACGACGCCCCGCTGTCGACCGCGTCGGGCCGGGACACCGCCTACGTCGCGGTGCACGTGCCGGCCCGCAGCGATCCGGGGGAGTACTTCGCGGCGTTCGAGGCGATCGCCGGGGCAGCCGGCGGGCGCCCGCACTGGGGGAAGCTGCACGGCCTGGACGCCGCCGCGCTGGCCGGCCGCTACCCGCGGTTCGCCGAGTTCACCGCGCTGCGCGACCGGCTGGACCCGGCCGGGGTGTTCGGCAACGCCCACCTCGACCGCGTGCTCGGGCCCGTGCCCGCCCGCACCGGGAGGAGCTGAGGTGCCCCGGCTGCCGGCCGAGGCGCGGCGCGCGGCGCTGATCGAGGCGGCGCTGCGGGTGATGGCCCGGGACGGGCTCGCCGCCGGCACCACCCGGGCGATCGTCGCCGAGGCGGGGATGTCGCTGGCCAGCTTCCACTACGCCTTCGCCTCCCGCGACGAGCTGCTGCGGGAGCTGGTGCACCGGGTGGTCGGCCACGAGCTGTCCGCCGCCACCGCCGACCTCCCCCCGGGCGCCGGCCCGGCCGACTGCCTGCGGGCGGCGGCGGCCGGCTACCTCGAGCACCTGGAACGCGAGCCCGGCGCCGAGCAGCTGATGGTCGAGCTGGCGATGCACTCGCTGCGCGACCCGGCGCTGCAGCCGCTGGCCCGCCAGCAGTACCGCGCCTACACCGCCGCGGCGACCCGGCTGCTCGAGGAGGTCGCCACCGCGACCGGCACGTCCTGGCGCCGTCCGGTGCCCGAGCTCGCCCGGCTGCTGGTGACCCTGATCGACGGCGCGACCACCACCTGGCTGGTCGACCGGGACACCGAGGCCACCCGCGCGGTGCTCGACGCCGCCGTGGAGCTGTTCGTCGCCCAGCACGCCGAACTGACCCGGTGACGGCGGTCGAAGCGCCGACCCCGGTGGGTGCGGCGTGATGGAGGACCCCGTCCTCCCTGGGGAAGGACCCCGTCCTCCCCACCCATCGCAGGCTCGGGGCGGTACCCGGGAGGGGGCCGATCCCGCTCGCGGCGGGCCCCTGGACGAGCCCGACGGCCGGGTCGGTCGGGCATGGACGTGGCGTTTCGCGTGCATCTGGCTGGGGCTGTGGGCCGCCCAGCTCGCCCCGGTGCAGCTGCTGCTGCCGCTGCAGCTGGAGGACCTCGACCCGGCGCACAAGGTGCGCGACTTCGGCCTGGTCAACGGGCTGGCCGGGCTGGCCGCGCTGGTCGCGCTGCCGGTCTTCGGCGCGCTGTGCGACCGCACCCGCTCGGCGATCGGCCGGCGCCGGGTGTGGGTCGCGGGCGGTGTCGCCGTCTACGCCGTCGGGCTGCTGCTCACCGGTGCCGCCACCGACTGGCGCTCGGTGGCGGCCGGCTGGCTGGTGGCGCAGCTGGGCATGTACGCCGCGATGGCCGGGCTGACCGCGACCATCGCCGACCAGGTGCCGGCCGGGCAGCGCGGCACCGTCTCCGCCGCCGTCTACGGCCCGCAGGCGCTCGGCATCCTGCTCGGGCTGGTGCTGGTCACCGTGCTGGGCGGAGGGGCGAGCACCGGGTACGCCGGGCTCGCCGTGCTGCTGGTCGTGGTCGCGCTGCCGTGGCTGCTGCGCTCGCGGGACAGCGCCCCGGTCGGCCGGCCGCAGTCGTTCGCCGCGGCGTTGCGGGCCACCTGGGAGGCACCGACCCGGCACCCGGACTACGCCTGGGCCTTCGGTGGGCGGTTGCTGGTGAACCTGGGCAACGCCCTGGGGACGACGTACCTTCTGTACTTCCTCACCGACGGGCTGCGGCTGGACGACCCCGAGGGCTCGCTGCTGGTGCTCACGCTGGTCTACCTGGTGGCCACGGTCAGCGCGACGTGGGGCGGCGGTGTGCTGTCGGACCGCACCGGGCGGCGGCGGGTGTTCGTCGCCGGGGCCGCGGTGCTGCAGGCGCTGGCCTGTGCCGTCCTGGTGGTGGCGCCCAGCTGGCCGAGCGCCCTGGTCGCCGGCCTGCTGCTGGGTGCCGGGTACGGCGCCTACACCTCGGTCGACCAGGCGCTGGTGACCCAGGTGCTGCCCGACGCCCGCACCGTCGCCGGCGACCTCGGGGTGATGAACGTGGCCGCGGTCGCCCCGCAGGCGCTCGCCCCGCTGATGGCGAGCCTGGTCATCTCCCAGCTCGGCGGCTACGACGTCCTGTTCGGGCTTGCCGGCGCGGTCACCGTGCTCGGCGCCCTCAGCGTCGCCCGCATCCGCTCCGTCCGCTAGCCAGCTCGCGGTTTCGCGCGATCAAGCACGCGTACTTGATCGCGCGAAACCGCGGCTGGGCGTTCACAGGTCCGGGTCGAGGGTGCCGTCGCCGCCGATGCGGTCCAGCTCGGCCAGCTCCACCGGGCCGAGCACCCGGGCCGCCGACTCGAGGTTCTGCTCCAGGTGCTCGATCGACTTCGTGCCCGGGATGAGCAGGAGGTTCGGCGAGCGCGCGAGGAGCCAGGCCAGCGCGACCTCCATCGGCGTGGTCTCCAGCGCCCGGGCCACCGACTCCAGCGCCGCGGACTGCAGCGGGCTGAACCCGCCGAGCGGGAAGAACGGCACGTAGGCGATGCCCTCGCGGGCGGTGGCGTCGACCAGCGGGTCGTCGGCCCGGTTGACCAGGTTGTAGTGGTTCTGCACGCACACCACCGGGGCGATGCCCCGCGCCTCGGCGAGCATCTGCGGGGTCACGTTGCTGACCCCGATGTGCCGGACCAGCCCCTCCTGCTGCAGCGCCGCGAGGGTCTCCATCGGCTCGGCCAGCGAGCGCTCGACCGGCTGGGCGAACCCGGGCATCCGGAGGTTCACCACGTCCAGGGCCTCGACGCCGAGGTGGTCCAGGTTGTCGTGCACCGCCTGGCGCAGCTCGTCGGCGGCCAGCGCCTCGGGCCACTCGCCCTCCGGCGTCCGGCGGGCGCCGATCTTGGTGACGATCGTCAGCTGCTCGGGGTACGGGTGCAGGGCCTCGCGGATGATCTCGTTGGTCACGTGCGGGCCGTAGTAGTCGCTGGTGTCGATGTGGTCGACACCGAGCTCCACCGCGCGCCGCAGCACCGCGATCGCGCCGTCCCGGTCGGCCGGGGGGCCCATGATGTGGGGCCCGGACAGCTGCATGGCGCCGTAGCCGATGCGGTGCACCGTGCGGTCGCCGAGGGTGTACTGGCCGGACTTCTCCGCCGTCGTCGTCATGCCCCCGGACTACCCCGCCGGGTGGGTGCCGTCAAACGGCTCAGCGGACGGCGACCGGCTCCTGGACGGCGACCGGTCCGAGCACCCGCTGCCAGGTGTCGACGTCGTCCGCGACGGAGGCCGCGAGGACGGCGCCCTCCCGGCGCTCGGAGGCGATGGTGACCGCCGCGATCCCGGTGCCCACCAGGGCGAGCCCGGCACCGACCCAGATCGGCGCGGTGTAGCCCAGGCCGGCGGACAGCGCCGCCGCCCCCAGCGCCGCCCCGAGGGCGTTGGCCAGGTTGAACGCCGCCTGGTTGGCCGCCGAGACCAGGCTCCCGCCGGGCACCCGGGCCGCCTCGATGACCCGGTTCTGCACGACCGGGCCCAGGGCGAAGGCGAGCGTGCCGAAGAAGACCAGCACGGCGATGGCCGCGGCGGGGGTGCGTGCCACCAGGGCCAGCACCGCCAGGGCGCCGGCGGTGCCCAGCAGCCCGACGGCGACGAACGACATCCCCCAGCGGTCGCCGAGCCGGCCGCCGGCCAGCGTGCCGACCGTGGTGCCGGCGCCGAACAGGCCCAGCACCGGGGTGACCCAGCCCTCCGGGATGCCGCCGAGCTCGGTGAGGATCGGGCTGACGTAGCTGTAGACGGAGAACAGGGCCGCGAAGCCGATCATCGTGGTGCTCAGCACCAGCCAGACCCCGCGGCGGCGGAAGGCACCCAGCTCGCTGCGCAGGTCGGTGGGCTCGCCGGCGACCCGCGGCATCCAGGCCAGCAGCCCGGCGATGGTGACCAGGCCGATGACGGCGACGGCGGCGAAGACCACCCGCCAGCTCAGCTGCTGGGCCACGAAGGTGCCGAGCGGGACGCCGATGACGTTGGCCAGCGTCAGGCCGGTGATCATCAGCGAGATGGCCTGGGTGGCCTTCTCCTTGGGCACCAGCCGCCGCGCGGCGACCGCGCCGACGCCGAAGAACGACCCGTGGGCCAGCGCGGCGAACACCCGGGCGGCGACCAGCCAGCCGTAGCTGGGGGCCAGCGCGGAGAGCAGGTTGCCGACGGTGAACAGCACCATCAGCGCGACCAGCGTCTGCCGCGGGGTGAACCGCACGCCCAGCGCGGTCAGGGTGGGTGCGCCGATGACCACGCCGATCGCGTAGGCGGAGATCAGCAGGCCCACCGCGGAGACGGAGACGTCCAGCCCCTCGGCGATCTGGGGCAGCATGCCCATCACCACGAACTCGGTGGTGCCGATGCCGAAGGCACCGATGGCGAGCGCGAGCAGGGCGCGGGGCACAGCAGTACTCCAGGTGGAGGAGAGGGGGGCGGACGCGGACGTCGGCGTCCTCTCCCAGCCAAGAGGAGTCCGCGCCGATCTGTTGCACCCCGGGCCGGTGAAGCTCGTCACGTCGCACCACGCGGCACGGGCCGCGCACCGGGGGGTCCGGTGCGCGGCCCGTGGCCGGAGCGGGGTGGGTCAGGGCTGGAGCAGCACCTTCACCGCGCCGTCCTGCTTCTGCCGGAAGGTCTCGTAGGCCTGCGGCGCCTGCTCGAGCGGCACGTGGTGGGTGGCGAAGGTGTCGACGCCCAGCGGGTCGCCGTCGGTGAGCAGCGGCAGGATGTCGGGCACCCAGCGCCACACGTTGGCCTGGCCCATCCGCAGCTCGATCTGCTTGTCGAACATCCGCATCAGCGGCATCGGGTCGGTCGCCCCGCCGTAGACGCCGGACAGCGAGATGGTGCCGCCGCGGCGCACGGCCTCGATGGCGGTGTTCAGCGCGGCCATCCGGTCAACGCCGACGACCTGCATGACCTTCTCCATCACCGCGTCCGGGACGAGCGCGGTCGCCTTCTGCGCCAGCTTGGCGCCGGGGGAGCCGTGCGCCTCCATGCCGACGGCGTCGATGACGGCGTCCGGGCCGCGACCGTCGGTCTTGTCCCGCACCCAGGCGACGACGTCGGCCTGGGCGGTGGAGTCCAGGACGTCGATGCCGTGGGCGCGGGCCCGGGCCAGCCGCTCGGGCACGGTGTCCACGGCGTAGACGGCCGAGGCACCCAGGTGCTTGGCGATCCGGGTGGCCATGTCGCCGATCGGGCCGAGGCCCAGCACGAGCACCGAGCCGCCGGGCACGACGCCGGCGTACTGGACGGCCTGCCAGGCGGTGGGCAGCACGTCGGAGAGGTAGACGAAGCGGTCGTCGGCCGGGCCCTCGGGGACCTTGATCGGCAGCGTGTTGCCGAACGGCACCCGCAGGTACTCGGCCTGCCCGCCGGGCACCTGGCCGTAGAGCTTCGTGTAGCCGAACAGCGAGGCGCCGAAGCCCTGCTCGCGGTTCTGGGTGGTCTCGCACTGGCTCTGCAGGCCCTGGTTGCACATCCAGCAGGTGCCGCAGGAGATGTTGAACGGGACGACGACCCGGTCGCCGGCCTTCAGCTCGGTGACCCCGGGGCCGACCTCGCGGACGACGCCCATCGGCTCGTGGCCCATCACGTCGCCGACCGTCATGAACGGCGCCATGACCTCGATCAGGTGCAGGTCCGAGCCGCAGATGCCGGAGGAGGTGATCTCGACGACCACGTCCGTCGGGTCCTGGATCGAGGGGTCCGGGACGGTGTCCACCCGGACGTCGTCCCGGCCGTGCCAGGTCACTGCGCGCATGGGTGTGCTCCTCGGTCTGGGGTGCGTGTGGGGGTCACGGACAGGTCGGGAGGCTGATCCGTCGTGCGTGACCTTCCTCATCCCCTACCCGTCACGGCGCGTTCGATTCATGACCTGCCAGCAGTGATGACGTAACGGAGGGTGTCCGTTTGGCAGGAAGTGTTGTGACGCTGCTCACTTGACCTCGTGTGCATCGATGGTTGAACACATCACGAACTCATCACGGCGTGTTTACATGGGCCCCGTCATCGAGCTCCGGCCCCCGGCTCCGGCCCCGGCAGCAGAGCTCGCCCCCGACGGAAGACAGGTGCATGGACCCGCAACATCTCGCCCGGCTCGACGACGACGGAACGGTGCGTCGCTACCGCACCCGCTCCGCTGGTGGCTCCACCGCCACCGGGTCGCCCGAGGGCCCCGAGGTGCCGGTGTCGGCGCCCGTCTCCCTGTTCTCCGCGCCCGGCGCCCGGTCCGCCCGGCGGGGGCTGACCCTGCTCCGCGGCGGCCGCGCCGACGGCGCCACGATCGTCGTGCACACCGACGGCCTGCCGGACACCCGGCACGACGCGCTGTCCGACGCCTGGCCGCTGCCGGTCGAGCCCGAGGGCCTCGTGCTCACCGACGCCTGGCCGCTCTTCGACGTCGACGCCCTGCAGCTGGCCGGTGTCGCCGCCCGCGAGGGTGACGCCGAGCGCCCCGCCCGGCAGCCGCTGGACGCCGAGGCCGTCGTCGCCGCGCTCGCCGCCGGCTCCGGGCCCCGGCACCGCCGCCCGTCGGTCGCCCGCACCCGCCGCCCGGCCCTCTACCTGGCCGCCGCGTTGATCGGTGCGGCCGGCGTCGCCGCCACCACCGCCGCCAGCGGCCCCGCGACGGAGGCCCAGGCCGACGAGCCGATCAGCGTGGCCGAGGAGCTCGGTCTCGTGCAGGCCGAGCAACCGACGCTCAGCGACGACGAGGCCACCGCCCGCCTCCAGGAGTTCGCTGCCACCCGCGCCGAGCGCGAGGACGCCCAGGCCGCCGCCGCCCAGCTGCAGGCGCAGGCCGACCAGGCGGCCGTGGACGCCGCCGCTGCGGCCGCCGCCGCCCAGGCCCAGGCCGCCGCGGAGGCCGCTCGGCCCAAGGCTGTCCTCCCCGTCCAGGGCGCCCGGCTCTCCAGCGGGTTCGGCTACCGGTGGGGCACGCTGCACGGCGGCGTCGACTTCGCCGCCCCGATGGGCACCCCCGAGTACGCGGCCATGGACGGCGTCGTCGTCCGGGCCGGTGCGGCCAGCGGCTTCGGTCTCGCCGTGTACGTCCAGCACGAGAACGGCGACGTCACCGTCTACGGCCACATGCAGGAGATCCTGGTCGCCGAGGGGCAGACGGTGAAGGCCGGCGACACGATCGCGCTGCTGGGCAACCGTGGCCAGTCCACCGGCCCGCACCTGCACTTCGAGGTGCACGTCGGCGGGATCGACGGCGAGCGGGTCGACCCGCTGGCGTGGCTGCGCGACCGCGGCGTCCAGGTCTAGAAGGACCCTGCTGCCCCCCGCCACTCGCACGCTCGCGGCAGGCCCCTGCAGCAGGGCCGTTCCAGCACGTCGCCTCCTGGCGTTACCGTCTGACATGCGGCATCCTGCATACCAGGAGCACGCCGGTCAGCAGGAGGACGTCGATGGGGCACGACCACGGTGCGGCGCACGGCACCGCGTCGGCTGCCCATCGCGGCCGGCTCGCGGTCGTACTGGCGCTGACCGGCGCCGTCTTCGTCGTCGAGGTCGTCGGCGCGCTGGTCTCCGGGTCGCTCGCCCTGCTGGCCGACGCCGCGCACATGGCCACCGACGCCCTGGGCATCGGCATGGCGCTGGGAGCGGTGACGCTGGCCCAGCGGCCCGCCCGCGGCCGGCGCACGTTCGGCTGGCAGCGCATCGAGGTGCTCGCGGCCGTCGCCAACGGGCTGCTGCTGCTCGGCGTCGGGGCCTACGTCGTCGTCGAGGCGTTCCGCCGGATCGGCGACCCGCCGGACATCGACGCCGGCTGGATGCTCGGCGTCGCGACCCTCGGCCTGCTGGTCAACCTCTTCTCCCTGCGCCTGCTGCACGCCGGGCAGGGGCAGTCGCTGAACACCCGCGGCGCCTACCTCGAGGTCGTCGGCGACGCGCTCGGCTCGGTCGCGGTCATCGCCGCCGCCCTCGTCATCGCCACCACGGGCTGGACCGGCGCCGACGTCGTCGCCTCCCTCGCGGTGGGTGCGCTGGTGCTCCCGCGGGCGTGGTCACTGCTCCGCGAGGCCCTCGACGTGCTGCTCGAGGCGGCCCCCCGCGGGGTCGACCTGGCCCAGGTGCGCGCTCACGTGCTCGGCGTCGAGGGCGTGCTGGACGTGCACGACCTGCACGCCTGGACCATCACCTCCGGCCAGCCGGTGCTCTCGGCCCACGTGGTCGTCACCGACGAGGCCCTCGCCGACGGGCACGGCGGCCGGGTGCTCGACGCGCTCTGCAGCTGCCTGGGCCACCACTTCGACCTCGAGCACTGCACCTTCCAGCTCGAGTCGCCCGGCCACCGCGGCCACGAGGCCCCGGTCCACGACTGAGGCGCTCACCGGCCGTCAGGCCGGTGAGCGCCTCAGTCCGGCCCCGTCCAGAGGCTCGCCCCGAGCTTGCGAGAGGTGAGGAGGACGGGGTCCTTCGTCAGCCGGCGTGCACGACCGCGGCGTCGGTCGGGAGGTCGTCCTTGGTGGCCTTGATCAGCACCGCGGAGACGACCGCGCCCAGCAGCAGCAGCGCCGCCGCCCAGGTGAAGGCGGTGGTGTAGCCCTCCACCTGCGCCGCGATGCCCACGGCCGGGTCGGTCGGGTCCGCGCCGCCCGCGACGCTGTCGGTGATCGCCGAGGTGATCGCGCCGACCGAGATCGTCGCCAGCAGGGCGGTGCCGATCGAGGCGCCCACCTGCTGGGTGGCGTTCAGCATCGCGCTGGCCGCCCCGGCGTCGTGCTCGCCGGCGCCGATCAGCGCCAGGTTGGACAGCGGCACGAAGGTGAAGCCCAGGCCGAGGCCGAGCACGAGCTGGCCGGGGAAGGCCAGCGCCCAGAACGAGCTGTCGACGTCCAGGAACGACATCAGGAACAGGCCGCCGGCGGCCAGCAGCGCACCGACCACCATCAGCGGCTTGGGCCCGACCTTCGGCACCAGGACGCTCGCGGCGCCGGCCGACAGCAGCACGCCCAGCGTGGTGGGCAGCGAGGCGAAGCCCGCCACGACCGGCTCGTAGCCGAGCACCTGCTGGAAGTACAGGCTCAGGAAGAAGAAGGCCCCGATGAGCCCGGCGCCGACAAGGGTGGAGGTCAGGTACGCGCCGCCGCGGTTGCGGTCGAGCACCAGCCGCATCGGCAGCAGCGGGTTGCGCACCTTCAGCTCGAGGACGACGAAGGCCGCCACGAGCGCCACGCCGACGGCGATGAAGGTCAGCGCGGTCGGGTCGGTCCACGCGTTGTCGGTGCTGCCCGCGTCGGCGTTCTCCTGCGCGGTCTGGGCGACCTGGGTGAAGCCGTAGACGAACGACGCCAGCCCCACGGTGATCAGCACCGCGCCGGGGATGTCGTAGCTGGTCTCGCCGGGGGCCTTGCTCTCCGGGACGATCGGGATCGCGGCGACGACGGCGACGACCGCCACCGGGACGTTGACCCAGAAGCACCAGCGCCAGTCGGCGTACTCGGTGAGCACGCCGCCGAGCAGCAGGCCGACGGCCGACCCGCCACCGGCGATCGCGCCGTAGACGGCGAAGGCCTTCGCCCGCTCCTTGGCGTCGGTGAACAGCACGGTCAGCAGCGCCAGCGAGGCCGGCGCGAGCAGCGCACCGAAGGCACCCTGCAGCGCTCGGGCGGCGAACAGGATCTCCTCGTTGGGCGCGAGGCCGCCCAGGGCCGAGGCGACCGCGAAGCCGACGGCGCCGACGAGGTAGGTGCGCTTGCGGCCCCAGAAGTCGGCGATCCGCCCGCCGAGCAGCAGGAAGCCGCCGAAGGTCAGCGTGTAGGCGGTGACGATCCACTGCTGGCTGGCCGCGGAGATGTCCAGGTCCGCGGAGACCGCGGGCAGCGCGATGTTCACGATGGTCGCGTCCAGGATGACCATCAGCACCGTCACGGCGATGACCGCGAGGGCCAGCCAGCGCTTCGGGTAGGGCTCGGCGCCCAGGGTGGCCTGCCCGGCCGCGGGGGTGGGGGCGGTGTCGCTCACGTGGGTCCTCGATCTGTGGTTCCGGTCGGCCGGGTCGCCGGCCAAGAGGGCAAGGTAGCGGGCTGCGACCATGTCGTCGTGCGCGTTTCCGTGGTGTTCATCTCTGACACCCACGTGCCCAAGCGGGCCCGTGACCTCCCGGATTCCCTCTGGGACCAGATCGAGACCTGCGACGTCGTGGTGCACGCCGGCGACTGGGTCGACGTCGCGCTGCTCGACGAGCTGGAGCGCCGGGCCCGGCGGGTGGTCGGGGTGCACGGCAACAACGACCACGGGGTGCTGCGCGAGCGGCTGCCCGAGGTTGCCCGGGTCGAGCTCGGCGGGGTGCGCTTCGCCGTCGTGCACGAGACCGGGGCCGCCGCGGGGCGGGAGCAGCGCTGCGCCGAGCGGTTCCCGGACGTCGACGTCCTGGTGTTCGGCCACAGCCACATCCCCTGGGACACCACGGCTGCCACCGGGCTGCGGCTGCTGAACCCCGGTTCGCCCACCGACCGCCGCCGCCAGCCCTTCGCCACCTACCTCACCGGCACCGTGGGGGAGGGGCGGCTCGACGACCTGACCCTGCACCGCCTGCCGGTGCTGCCGCGGCGCCGGTGAGCCTGCCCGCCCTGCCGCCGGCAGCGGTCGCCGTCCTCGCCTGCCCGGTCTGCGGGGCGGGGCTGGTCACCGACGAGTCCGGGCTGCGCTGCGCCACCGGGCACGCCTTCGACCGGGCCCGCCAGGGCCACGTGACGCTGCTGCCGCCCGGCGGGAGCCCGCACGACGGCGACTCCGCGGGGATGGTGGCCGACCGGGCGGCGTTCCTGGCCGCCGGCCACTACGCCGGGATCACCGCGGCGCTGGGTGACGCCGTGCTCGCCGACGGAGAGCCGCGGACCCTGCTGGACGCCGGCGGCGGCACCGGTGGGCACCTGGCCGGCGTGCTGGACCGGGCGCCGGACGCCGTGGGCCTGGTGCTGGACGCCTCGCGCTACGCCGCCCGCCGTGCTGCGCGGGCGCACCCGCGGGCGATGGCCGTCGTCGCCGACTCGTGGGCGCGGTGGCCGGTGCGCGACGCCGTCCTGGACCGGGTGCTCGTCGTCTTCGCGCCCCGGAACGGTGCCGAGACCGCCCGGGTGCTGCGGCCCGACGGGCGGCTGGTCGTCGTCACCCCCGCCGTCGACCACCTCGCCGAGCTCGTCGTCCCGCTGGGGCTGCTCACCGTCGACCCGGCCAAGGCCGACCGGCTGGCCGCCGGCCTCGGCCCGCACCTGCGCCCGGCCGGGACGACGGCGCACCGCGAGCGCCTCGTCCTCGACCACGCCGCGGTGCGGACGCTGGTCGGCATGGGGCCGCACGCCCGGCACCTGGCACCCGGCGAGCTCGCCGCCCGGACCGCCGCGCTGCCCGCCGCGGTGCCGGTGACGGTGGCGGTCGACGTCGGTACCTGGGCCCGGGCGTAGCGGGTCGAGAACGCGAACGAGGGCCCGGCCGTGGTGGCCGGGCCCTCGTTCGTGCGGTGCTGCGGCTCCGTCGCGGACGGAGCGCGTCGTCAGCGGGTGATGCGTCGCTTGTTCGTCGCCATCACGTAGATGCCGAGCACGATGATCGCGCCGATGATCGAACCGATGATCCCCGAGGTGCCGAGCTCGAACTTGTGCGGCTCGAAGATCAGGCTGCCCAGGAGGTTGCCCACCACGGACCCGACGATGCCGAGCGCGATGGTGAGACCGATCCCGATGTCCTGCTTGCCGGGGATCACCGCGCGGGCGATGAAGCCGGCGATGGCCCCGATGATGATCAGGACGATGATGTTCCAGAGAACGTCCACGTGAGCCTCCTACGCATGACGGCGGTGTGCCGTCGTGCGCTGGGCTGTCCAGCGCAAGGCCCTACATGCCCGAGCTTGATCGTTCTCAAACTTCCGAGACCAATCGGTTCCGTCGGTTGCACCCGATCGGGTGACGCCCTACGGGCCTGTGAGCAGGGGTTCTGCGGCGGCCTGCCGCAGCCGCCGGACCGTGCGCTCGGGCGGCCCGGCCCCGGTCGGGGAGAGGCGCGCCACGCGCGGCGCTCCGTGTCCCGCTCCCGCCGCGTGGCGGTCCACGTCACGGTCTAAGCTCCGACCGTGACGATCGCACCCGCCCCGATCGTGAGCCGGCCGAGCCCGGCGCACGAAGCCGAGAAGGGGTCGCGGCTCCTCGGTCTGCTGCGCACCACCGACCACAAGACCATCGGCCTGATGTACACCACGGTGGCCTTCATCTGGTTCTTCGTCGGTGGCTTCATGGCGCTGCTGATGCGTGGTGAGCTGGCCCGCCCGGAGCTGCAGTTCCTCTCGCCCGAGCAGTACAACCAGCTGGTCACGATGCACGGCACGATCATGCTGCTGTTCTTCGCGACGCCCATGTTCTTCGCGTTCGCGAACCTGATCATGCCGCTGCAGCTGGGCGCACCCGACGTCGCGTTCCCGCGGCTGAACGCCTTCTCCTTCTGGCTGTTCTTCTTCGGCGCCTCGCTCGCGGTCTCCGGCTTCCTCACCCCGGGCGGTGCCGCCGACTTCGGCTGGTACGCCTACACCCCGCTGTCCACCGGGGCGCACAGCCCCGGCGCCGGCGGCGACCTCTGGATCGCCGGCCTGGCCGTCAGCGGTCTGGGCACCATCCTCGGTGGCGTCAACTTCATCGCCACGATCGTCTGCCTGCGCGCACCGGGGCTGACGATGTTCCGGATGTCGATCTTCACCTGGGCGTCGCTCGTCACCAGCGTCCTGATCCTGCTCGCCTTCCCGATCCTGACCGCGGCGCTGATGGCGCTGCTGGCCGACCGGCACCTCGGGGCGCAGGTCTACACCGCCGAGAACGGCGGGCCGATGCTGTGGCAGCACCTCTTCTGGTTCTTCGGGCACCCCGAGGTCTACATCATCGCGCTGCCGTTCTTCGGCATCATCAGCGAGGTCATCCCGGTCTTCAGCCGCAAGCCGCTGTTCGGCTACAAGGGCATGGTCTTCGCGCTGATCGCGATCACCGCCCTGTCGCTGGCGGTGTGGGCGCACCACATGTTCGCCACCGGCGCGGTGCTGCTGCCGTTCTTCGCCTTCCTGACGTACCTGATCGCGGTGCCCACCGGGATCAAGTTCTTCAACTGGATCGGCACGATGTGGCGCGGCCAGCTGACGTTCGAGACCCCGATGCTGTTCTCGATCGGCTTCCTGATCACCTTCCTCCTCGGTGGCCTGACCGGCGTCCTGCTGGCCAGCCCGCCGCTGGACTGGCACGTCAACGACAGCTACTTCGTCGTGGCGCACTTCCACTACGTGGTCTTCGGCACCGTCGTGTTCGCCGCCTACGCCGGCCTCTACTTCTGGTTCCCGAAGATGTGCGGCCGGATGATGGACGAGAAGATCGGCAAGCTGCACTTCTGGCTGACCTTCATCGGCTTCCACGCCACGTTCCTCATCCAGCACTGGCTGGGCAACGAGGGCATGCCGCGCCGGTACGCCGACTACCTGCCCACCGACGAGTTCACGACGATGCACACGATCTCCACGATCGGGTCGTTCATCCTCGGCGCCTCGGTGATCCCCTTCGTCTACAACGTGGTCAAGTCGTGGAAGCACGGCCGGCTGGCGCTGCGCGACGACCCCTGGGGTCACGGCAACTCGCTGGAGTGGGCGACGTCGTCCCCGCCGCCGCGGCACAACTTCGTCGAGATCCCGCGGATCCGGTCCGAGCGCCCGGCGTTCGAGCTGCACTACCCGCACCTGAAGGACCGGCTCCAGGTCGAGGCGCACGCGGGCAAGCGGCACGAGCCGTACGCCCCCGAGGCCGGCCTCACCGGCGGCAGCCGGGCCGGGGCGAACGACCCCGACCCGACCTAGCAGCAGCACCTCGCACGGCGCCCCGTCAGCCACCGGCTGGCGGGGCGTCCGCGCGTCCGGGGGTCGGCAGGGCCTGTGACCGCCCGGCGGAGCGGGTCCGGCACCATGGCCGGGTGACCGACGCCGCCGCCCCCGCGCCGATCGACCCGAGCCCCGGCGGGCTGCCGCCGTCGTCCGGCGGCGCCCTGATCACCGTCAGCGGGCCCGACCGGACCGGGGTCAGCGCGACGCTGTTCGCCGCGCTGGAGTCCGCGGCCACCGGACCGGTCGAGGTCGTCGACGTCGAGCAGGTCGTGGTGCACGGCCAGCTCGTGCTCGGCGTGGTGGTGCACGAGGCGACGCCCACCGGGACGCTGGCCGACCGGCTGGCCCCGGTCGCCGCCGACGTGGGGGCGCGCCTCGGCATGCAGGTCACCGTCGAGCCGACCAGCGGGGCGGTGACCGAGCGGGAGCGGACCGCCCGGCACCACGTGACCGTGCTCGGTCGCCCCGTGCCCCCGGCCGCCGTGGCCGGCGCCGCCCGGGCGATCGCCGGTGTCGGCGGCAACATCGAGGCGATCCGCCGGCTGTCGGACTACCCGGTCACCAGCTTCGAGCTCACCGTCTCCGGTGCCGGGTCGACCGAGCTGCGCACGGCGCTGGCCACCGTCGCGGCGGAGACCGGCACCGACGTCGCCGTCGAGCAGACCGGGCTGGCCCGGCGCAGCAAGCGGCTCATCGTGCTCGACGTCGACTCGACGCTGGTCCGCGGTGAGGTCATCGACGAGCTCGCCGCCCGGGCCGGCCGGGCCGCCGAGGTCGCCCGGATCACCGCCGCGGCGATGAACGGCGAACTGGACTTCGAGCAGTCGCTGCGCGCCCGGGTGGCGGTGCTCGCCGGACTGCCGGTCGGCGTGCTCGACGAGGTCCGCGAGCACCTGGTGCTCACCCCGGGGGCGCGCACCCTGATCCGGACGCTGCAGCGGCTCGGCTTCCGCTGCGGGATCGTCAGCGGCGGGTTCAGCCAGATCACCGACCCGCTGGCCGCGGAGCTGGGCCTGGACTTCGCCGCCGCGAACACCCTCGAGGTGGCCGACGGCAAGCTCACCGGCGGGCTGGTGGGCGAGGTCGTCGACCGGGCGGGCAAGGCGCGGGCGCTCGCCCGCTTCGCCGGCGAGCACGGCATCCCGCTGGAGCAGACCGTCGCGGTGGGCGACGGCGCCAACGACCTGGACATGCTGAACGCGGCCGGCCTGGGCATCGCCTTCAACGCCAAGCCGTTCGTCCGCGAGCAGGCGCACGCCGCGCTCAACCAGCCCTACCTGGACGCCGTCCTGCAGGTGCTGGGCTTCACCCGCGACGAGGTCCTCGACGCCACCTGAGGTCGGGCCGGTCAGCCGGCCTGGTGCACCGCGCCCTCCAGCTCGACGCCGGCGGTGCGCAGCTGGTCCAGCGCGGCGTCCGTGGAGGCCTGCGAGACCCCGGCGGTGAGGTGCAGCAGCACCCGGGTGGCGAAGCCCGCGCCGACGGCGTCCAGCGCGGTGGCCCGGACGCAGTGGTCGGTGGCGATCCCCACGACGTCCAGCTCGTCGACGTCGTGCGCCCGCAGCCAGTCGGCGAGGCCCTGGCCGTCGAAGCTGCCCTCGAAGCCGGAGTAGGCCGCCTCGTACTCGCCCTTGTCGAAGACCGCCTCGATCGGCCGGCGGTCCAGGTCGGCGTGCAGCTCCACGCCGGAGGTGCCGACGACGCAGTGCGCGGGCCAGGTCTCCAGGAAGTCCGGCTCGGCGGCGAAGTGCCCGCCGGGGTCGACGTGGTGGTCGCGGGTGGCGACGACGTGCGCGTACCCGGCGGTCGGGACGTGCGCGCTGATCGCCCGCGCGACGGCCGTGCCGCCGGCCACGGCGAGGCTGCCGCCCTCGCAGAAGTCGTTCTGGACGTCGACGATCACCAGTGCGCGCGTCATGTCCCCATCCTGCCCGCTCAGCGGTCGAGCGTCTCCAGCACCGGCTCGCCGCGGGACAGCGACCACGCCTCCTGCGGCAGCGTGCCGCGCACCCGCTCGTGCAGCTCCCGCGCCGCGGTCAGCGCCTCGGCGGGGGTCCGGCGCTCCACCAGCTCGCCGCCGCGGACCAGCGGCACGACCAGCTCGCGGTCGTGCGGCTCGGCGGTCACCGGCGAGGCGCTGACCACCTCCGCCGTCGCCGTCCCGTCGGCGTCGTGCCGGCGGACGGCGTGCTTGCGGCCGCCGACCGACCGCTTGCCCTCGGAGTTCTTCGCCACCGGGACGCCGTCGCGCTCGACCAGCTTGTAGACCATGCCCACGGTGGGGGAACCCGAGCCGGTGACCAGCGAGGTGCCCACGCCGTAGCCGTCGACCGGGGCGGCGGCGAGCGCGGCGATGGCGTACTCGTCGAGGTCGCTGGTGACGATGACCCGGGTCTTCGTGGCGCCCAGCGAGTCCAGCAGCTCCCGGGCCCGGGTGGCCTGGATGGCCAGGTCCCCGGAGTCCAGCCGGACCGCGCCGAGCTCGGGCCCGGCGACCTCGACCGCCGTCCGGATGCCCTGCTCGGTGTCGTAGGTGTCGACCAGCAGCGTGGTGCCGACGCCGAGGGTGTCCAGCTGGGCGCGGAAGGCGGCGGCCTCGTCGTCGTGCAGCAGCGTGAAGGCGTGCGCGCTGGTGCCGGTGGTGGGGATGCCGTAGCGCGCGCCGGCGGCGAGGTTCGACGTCGCGGCGAAGCCGACCAGCGCCGCGGCCCGGGCGCTGGCGACGGCGGCCTCCTCGTGGGTGCGCCGCGACCCCATCTCGATGCAGGGCCGCCCGCAGGCGGCACCGATCATCCGGGCGCCGGCGGCGGCGATCGCGCTGTCGTGGTTGAGGATCGACAGGGCGAGGGTCTCCAGCAGCACGGCCTGGCCGAACGGCGCCCGCACGGTCAGCACGGGGGAGCCCGGGAAGTAGAAGTCGCCCTCGGCGTAGCCGTCGACGTCGCCGGTGAAGCGGAACCCGGCCAGGTGGTCCAGCAGCCGCGGGTCGTCGACGCCCTGGGCGCGCACCGCCTCGAGCTCGGCGTCGCCGAACCGGAAGTCGGCCAGCGCGTCGAGGAACCGGCCGGTGCCGGCGAGCACGCCGTAGCGCCGGCCGTGCGGCAGCCGGCGGGCGAAGACCTCGAACACGCAGTCGCGGTCGGCCGTGCCGTCGGCCAGGGCGGCGGCCAGCATCGTGAGCTCGTAGCGGTCGGTGAGCAGCGCGGGGCTGAGCGGGCTCGGCGGCATGGACCAGCACGATAGGTGCCCACCCCCTGGGGCGCCCGCGATGGTCGTCCTACAGTGCTCCCGTGGCCGGACCGCAGGCGCCCGCGTGGACGCCCGAGACGACGACGGGGGAGGAGTCCGACCTCGACCGCCCCTGGGTGACCATCGTCTGGGACGACCCGGTCAACCTGATGACCTACGTGACCTTCGTGCTCCAGGAGCTCTTCGGCTACGACGAGCCCACCGCCACGGAGCTGATGCTGCAGGTGCACCACGAGGGCAAGGCGATCGTCAGCTCGGGCCCGCGGGAGCGGATGGAGCACGACACGAACCGGTTGCACGCCTACGGGCTCTGGGCGACCTACCAGAAGGACACGTGAGCGAGCGGGCGACAGCCGGCGGGGAGGTTCGATGAGGCCCTTCCGACGCAGGGGTGACGAGCTGGTCGCGCGGCTGGTCGACGCCGAGGCCGGCATCGTCGGGCTGCTGCTAGACCAGCTGGAGCAGCTGCTGTCCGCCGACCCGGACGACTCCGGCGGCGACCCGGTGCTCGAGCGGCTGCTGCCACCGGGCAACACCGCCGACCCGGAGATCGCGGCGGACTACCGCGACCTGACCGAGGCGGGGCTGCGCAGCGGCAAGGCCGACGACCTGGCGATGGTGCGGGCGACGCTGCCGCCCGAGGGCGGTGAGGTGCGGCTGGACGACGACCAGGCCCGCGCCTGGCTGCGCACCACCAACGACCTGCGGCTGGCGCTGGGCACCCGGCTGGGGGTCACCGCCGACACCGAGCCGCCGGACGACCCCGCCGACGAGGAGGGGTCGCAGCTGGCCGTCTACTACTGGCTCACCGCCGTGCAGGGGTCGCTCGTCGACGCGCTGGCCGCGGGTCGCGCCGGCCGACGGTGAGCACCACCAGGCTGGCCACCAGCAGGTCGGCGACGAAGAACACGTAGACCAGGCTGGGCACCCGCAGGTCCTTGACCAGGCCGCCGATGCAGGCCAGCAGGGTGATCCCGGACAGCGCGAACAGCAGCAGCAGGCCGATGACCCGGCCGGTGACGACGAGCGCGAACTCGAACCGGTCGGTGCGGTCGTCGGTGCTGGACCGGCCGGTGCGGCGCAGCAGCCGCCGGCACCCGAGGGCCAGCGCCGGCAGCGGCAGCACGGCCACCCCGACGATCATGAGCACCTCGATCACCACGGGCGACGACGTTATCGGTCCGACACCCGATCGACACAGCCCGTTCCCCGTCGGGTCACCCCTCGGGAGCGTGCTACGGCCCCAGCGTGGAGCAGTGTCCGCGGCGGCGCCTAGACTGGGCCCGTGCTGCGCATCGACCGCGCGACCTACGACGCCATCGTGGCCCACGCCCGGGAAGACCACCCGGACGAGGCCTGTGGCGTCGTCGCCGGTCCCGAGGGCAGCGACCGCCCCGAGCGCTTCATCCCGATGCTCAACGCGGCACGGTCGCCCACGTTCTACGAGTTCGACAGCGCCGACCTGCTGAAGCTGTACCGGGACATGGACGCCCGCGACGAGGTGCCGGTGGTCGTCTACCACTCGCACACCGCGACCGAGGCCCGTCCCTCGCGCACCGACATCAGCTACGCCTCCGAGCCCGACGCCCACTACGTGCTGGTGTCGACCCGCGAGCACGGCGCGCAGACCGGCCTGGCCGGTGACGAGGTCGAGTTCCGGAGCTTCCGGATCGTCGACGGCCAGGTGACCGAGGAGGACGTCGACGTCGTCGAGTCCTACCTGTTCGGCCACTCGCCGACCACCGTCGTCTACGACTGACGAAGCACCCTCCTGCCCTCCACCGCTCGCGAGCTCGCGGCGGGCCCCTGCAGGAGGGCCGGACGTCACAGCGGTCGACGGAACAGCCCGTCGGCACGTGGCGTTCCGATCAGCAGTCGCACCTCCCGCGTGCCCGCGCGCGGTCCCGCACGTCACCCCGTCACGAGGAGTCCCCCCGCAATGGCCATCGAGGTCCGCATCCCGACCATCCTGCGCACCCACACCGGCGGCAACAAGACCGTCGAGGGCAGCGGCAGCACGCTCGGCGCGCTGGTCGACGACATCGACGCCCAGCACCCCGGGATCAAGAACCGCCTGGTCACCGAGGAGGGCAAGCTGCACCGCTTCGTGAACGTCTACGTCAACGACGAGGACGTGCGCTTCACCGGTGCGCTGGACACCGCGGTCAAGGACGGCGACTCCGTGACCATCCTCCCCGCCGTCGCCGGCGGCTGCTGACCGGAGCCTCCCCGCCCGGCACCGCAACTCCTGGAGACCCGTCATGGCCCGCTTCGCCTCGCTCGTCGACTCGCTCGGCAACACCCCGCTGGTGGGTCTGCCGTCGCTGTCGCCCACCCCGGACGTCCGGCTGTGGGCCAAGCTCGAGGACCACAACCCCACCGGTTCGATCAAGGACCGCGCCGCCATCGCGATGATCGACGCGGCGGAGAAGGAGGGGCGGCTGCAGCCCGGCAGCACGATCCTGGAGCCCACCAGCGGCAACACCGGGATCTCGCTGGCGATGGTGGCGCGGCAGCGCGGGTACAAGCTGATCTGCGTGATGCCGGAGAACACCTCGATCGAGCGGCGCCAGCTGCTGGAGATGTACGGCGCGCAGATCATCAGCTCGCCGGCCGCCGGCGGCAGCAACCAGGCCGTCGCCGTCGCCAAGGGCCTGGCCGCCGAGCACGACGACTGGGTGATGCTCTACCAGTACGGCAACCCGGCCAACGCCGAGGCGCACTACACCGGCACCGGCCCGGAGATCCTGGCCGACATGCCCTCGATCACCCACTTCGTCGCGGGGCTGGGCACCACCGGCACGCTGATGGGCGTCTCGCGGTACCTGCGGGAGAAGAAGCCCGACGTCCAGGTGATCGCGGCCGAGCCGCGCTACGGCGAGCTGGTCTACGGGCTGCGCAACATCGACGAGGGCTTCATCCCCGAGCTCTACGACGCCGACCTGCTCGACTCGCGCTTCTCGGTCGGCCCGGACGACGCCGTCCACCGCACCCGCCAGCTCGTCGAGCGCGAGGGCATCTTCGCCGGCATCTCGACCGGCGCGATCCTGCACGCGGCGCTGGGCATCGCCGACAAGGAGGTCGCGGCCGGCCGCAAGGCCGACATCGTCTTCATCGTCTGCGACGGCGGCTGGAAGTACCTGTCCACCGGGGCCTACGCCGGCACGCTCGAGGAGGCGTCCTCCGCCCTGGAGGGCCAGCTCTGGGCATGATCAAGGACCCCACTGCCCCCCACCACTCGCAGGCTCGCGGCGGGTCCCTGCAGCAGGGCCGTTCCAGTGACGTCACCATCCCGGCTCGCGGGCTGCTGTTCGACAACGACGGCGTGCTCGTCGACTCCGAGAAGAGCGTCGTCTCCTCCTGGAGCCGGTGGGCGGTCGACCAGGGGCTGGACCCGGCGGAGGTGCTCGCCGCCGTGCCGGGCCGCCGGGCCGCGGACACCGTCGCGCTGTTCGTCGGGCCGGAGCAGGTCGACGAGGCCACCGCGACCGTCACCCGCCACGAGCTCGAGGACGCCGACGCCACGGCGCCCGTCCCCGGGGTGCTCGACCTCGTGCCGCAGCTGACCGGCGTGCCGTGGGCCGTGGTCACCTCCGGGGTCCGCGAGCTGGCGACCGCCCGGCTCCGCGGGGCCGGCGTCGACCTCCCGGACGTGCTGGTCACCGCCGAGGACGTCACGGCCGGCAAGCCCGACCCGCAGCCCTACCTCACCGGCGCGGCGCGGCTGGGCATCCCGCCGGCCGACCTGCTGGTGCTCGAGGACAGCGTCAGCGGGATCGCCTCCGGCCAGGCGGCCGGCTGCCGGGTGGTCGGCATCGGACCCGACGCCCTGCGGACGACGGCCGACGTGGTGGTGCGCGACCTCACCGGTGCCCGCTGGACCGGCGAGGGCCTGCTGCTGCCGGCCGCGGCCCTGCTGCGGGCTGTCGGCACCGGCAGCTAGCCTGGCCCGCGCCATGACGACAGCCGACGCCCCCATCGGGATCTTCGACTCCGGCGTCGGCGGGCTCACCGTGGCCCGCGCCGTCCTCGACCAGCTGCCCACGGAGTCGATCCGCTACGTCGGCGACACCGCGCACAGCCCGTACGGTCCCAAGCCGATCGCCGAGGTCCGCCGGCACTCGCTCGCGGTGATGGACGACCTGGTCGCCGCCGGCGTGAAGATGCTGGTCATCGCCTGCAACTCGGCCAGCGCGGCCTGCCTGGGCGACGCCCGCGAGCGCTACGACGTCCCGGTGGTCGAGGTGGTGCTGCCCGCCGTCCGCCGCGCCACCGCGGCCACCCGCAACGGCCGGGTCGGCGTCATCGGCACCCAGGCCACCATCACCAGCGGCGCCTACGAGGACGCCTTCGCCGCGGCCCCGCAGCTCACCGTCACCAGCGCCGCCTGCCCCAGCTTCGTCGACTTCGTCGAGCGCGGGATCACCAGCGGCCGGCAGCTCGTCGGGCTCGCCCAGTCCTACCTGGACCCGCTGCTGGCCGCCGACGTCGACACCGTCGTCCTGGGCTGCACGCACTACCCGCTGCTCACCGGCGTGCTGTCGCTGGTCCTGGGCGACGAGGTGACCCTGGTGTCCAGCGCGGAGGAGACGGCCAAGGACGTGTACCGCGTGCTCACCCGCACCGACCTGCTGCGCGACCCGGAGGGGCCGCCGCCGGTGCACGCCTTCCTGGCGACCGGCGACCCGGAGCCGTTCGCCCGGCTCGGCCGCCGCTTCCTCGGGCCCGAGGTCGACGCCGTCTCCCGCACCGGGGCCGCGGCGTGAAGCTGACGATCGTGGGCTGCTCGGGGAGCGCGCCCGGGCCGCTGTCGCCCGCCTCCTGCTACCTGGTGCAGCACGACGAGTTCTCCCTCCTCCTCGACCTGGGCAACGGCTCGTTCGGGGCGCTGCAAGCGCTGGTCGACCCGGGCGAGGTCGACGCGGTCTACCTCAGCCACCTGCACGCCGACCACTGCCTGGACGCCGCCCCGTTCGTCGTCTGGCACCGCTACTCCGGCCGCTCCGACGGCCGCACCGTGCCGCTGTACGCCCCGGTCGGCGCCGACCGGCGGCTGGCGGCCGCCTACGACCCCGACGGCGGGCCGATCGACGACGTCTTCGACGTGACCCCGATCGGTCCGGGCAGCTGGACGCTCGGCCCCTTCCAGGTCACCACGGCCCGCACCGCCCACCCGGTGGAGTGCTACGCCGTGCGGCTGACCGCCGGCGGCCGGTCGCTGGTCTACACCGGTGACACCGGCCCGAGCCCGGCGGTCGTCGAGCTCGCCCGCGGGGCCGACGTGCTGCTCGCCGAGGCTGCCTACGCCGAGGGCCCGGACCTGCCGCCGGGGCTCCACCTGACCGGCCGGCAGGCCGGGGAGCACGCGGCCGCCGCCGGGGTCGGGCGGCTGCTGATCACGCACGTGCCGTCCTGGGTGGACGCCGACGCGCAGCTGGCCGCCGCCCGCAGCGTGTTCCCGGCCAGCGAGCTCGCCCGGCACGCGGCGGTCCACGAGGTGTGAGGAGGTTGCCGCCCGGGTGCCGAGCAGGCACGGTGACGCGGTGGCCACCGAGTACGAGGAACGGGACGGCGTCCGGCTGAGCAGCCTGGACTCACCGCTGGGCGACGGGCTCGAGGTGACCAAGCGCGACCTGGTCGACCACCTCGACGCCTTCGCCGACCGGCTGGTGCCGCTGCTGGCCGAGCGGCCGCTGACCGTGAAACGAGTCCGGCCCGGCGCCGAGCCGTTCATCCAGCGCGACGTGCCCAAGGGGGCGCCGGACTGGGTGCGCACCGTGCCGACCTGGTCCGACCGCGCCCGGCGCGAGGTGCACCAGGTGCTGGTCGACGACCGGCGCACGCTGCTGTGGCTGGCCAACCAGCGCGCGGTCGAGTTCCACGTGCCCTTCAGCCGGGTGGGGGAGGAGGAACCGACCGGGCTGGTGCTGGACCTCGACCCGCCGGACGGCGCCGACTTCGAGCTGGTGGTGCGCACCGCGCTGCTGTGCCGCCGGGCGCTGGCCGACGCCGGCCTGACCGCGGCGGTGAAGACCAGCGGGTCGAGCGGGCTGCACGTCGTCGTCCCGGTGCACGGCTCGTCGGCCGAGGACGTCGCAGCCGCCACCCGGGCGCTGGCCGCGCGCACCGAGCAGCTGGACCCCGAGGTGGCCACCACCGCGTACGTGGTCGCCGAGCGGGGGATGCGGGTGTTCGTCGACTCCACCCGGTCCGGCCGGGGCACGATCGCCGCCGCCTACAGCCCCCGGGTGCGGCCCGGACTGCCGGTCTCGGCGCCGGTCGACTGGGCGGAGCTGGACGGCGTGCGGCCGGGGGACGTCACGGTGCGCACCGCGGCCGGTCGGTTCGCCGACGGCGACCCGTGGGCGGCGGCGCTGCCCGAGCCGCAGGAGCTGCCGGCCGACCTGGTCGCGGAGGGCCACACCATCCCGATCGCCCGGGTGCAGGCCATGCACGAGGGCAAGCGCCGGGCACGGGCGAAGACCGCGGAGGACGGGGCCTGACCGCTGGACACCCGCCGACCTCGCGCCCGTGCTGCCGCCCTCGCCCTCGAGCGCGAAGGCGGCAGCCCGACGGCGCGGTCGGCCGCGGGGAGTGCGGCCTCAGGCGGTCTGCACCTCGCGGCCGTCCTCGCCCCACATGGTGTGGAACGAGCCGTCCTTGTCGGTGCGGCGGTAGGTGTGCGCGCCGAAGAGGTCGCGCAGCCCCTGGATGAGCGCGGCCGGCAGCCGGTCGGCCCGCAGCCCGTCGTAGTAGGCGAGCGCGCTGGCGAAGCCGGGCACCGGCACACCGTGCCGGGCGGCCCCGGCGACGACCTGGCGCCAGCCCTCCTGGCCCTCGCTCACCGCGCCGCGGAAGTAGTCGTTGGTCAGCAGCGTGGTGACGTCGGGCTCGTCGGTGAACACCTGGGCGATCCGGTCCAGGAACTTGGCGCGGATGATGCAGCCGCCCCGCCAGATCCGGGCCAGCGCCGCCCGGTCGATGTCCCAGCCGTACTGGTCGGCGCCCTGGGTGATCTGGTCGAACCCCTGGGCGTAGGCGACCACCTTCGACGCGTACAGCGCCTGGCGGACCGACTCGATGAACGCGTCCCTGTCCTCGACCTGCTCGTCCCACTCCCGCCCCGGCCCCGGCAGCACTGCCTGCGCCGCGCTGCGCTGCTCGCGGTGGCCGGACAGCGCCCGGGCGAAGACCGCCTCGGCGATGCCGCTGACCGGCACCCCCAGGTCCAGCGCCGACTGCACGGTCCAGCGGCCGGTGCCCTTCTGCTCCGCCTCGTCCACCACGACGTCGACGAAGGGCTTCCCGGTCTCGGCGTCGGTGTGCCGCAGCACCTGGGCGGTGATCTCGATGAGGTAGCTGTCGAGGTCGCCCTCGTTCCAGCCGGCGAAGACGTCGCCGATCTCGGCGGGGGTGAGGCCGAGCCCCTGGCGCAGCAGGTCGTAGGCCTCGGCGATCAGCTGCATGTCGGCATACTCGATGCCGTTGTGCACCATCTTCACGAAGTGCCCGGCGCCGCTGGCCCCGACGTGGGTGCAGCACGGCTCCCCGTCGACGACGGCGGCGATCGACTCCAGCAGCGGTCCGACGAGCGCGTAGGCCTCCTTCGAGCCGCCGGGCATGATGCTCGGCCCGTTGAGCGCGCCCTCCTCGCCACCGCTGATCCCGGTGCCGACGAAGTGCAGCCCCTGGGCGGTGAGCGCGTCGGTGCGCCGGATGGTGTCGGAGAACCGGGCGTTGCCGCCGTCCATCAGCACGTCGCCCTCCTCGAGGAGGGGGGCGATCTCGTCGATGACGGCGTCGGTCGCGGCGCCGGCCTGCACCATGATGATGATCTTGCGGGGACGCTGGAGCGCGCCGACGAACTCCTCGACCGAGCCGGTCGGCACGAAGTCGCCCTCGCTGCCGTGCTGCTCGACGAGGGCGTCGGTGCGCCCGCGGCTGCGGTTGTGCAGCACCACCTGGTGGCCGTGCCGGGCCAGGTTGCGGGCGAGGTTCGCGCCCATGACTGCCAGTCCGGTGACGCCGATCTGATCGCTCATGGGCGTGACCCTGCCGGATCGGGGCGGGCACTGCCAGGTCCTGCCGGTCCCTGGCAGCGGCTCCTCCGCCGGGACCGGCTGCGAGCCGGGGGGAGGGGAGCCGCTACAGCCCGAGGTCGCGTCGCAGCTTGGCGACGTGCCCGGTGGCCTTCACGTTGTACGCGGCCTTCTCGATCTTGCCCTCGGCGTCGATCACGAAGGTCGACCGGATGACCCCGACGACCTCCTTGCCGTACAGCTTCTTGGGGCCGTAGGCGCCGTAGGCCATCAGCACCTGCTTGTCCGGGTCGGCCAGCAGCGTGATGGCGAGCTCCTCCTGCTCCCGGAAGCGGTGCAGCTTCTCCGGGGCGTCGGGGGAGATGCCCACGATGTCCAGCCCGGCCTCGGCCAGGTCGCCCGCGGCGGCGGTGAAGTCGACCGCCTGGGTGGTGCAGCCGGGCGTCAGCGCGGCGGGGTAGCAGTAGACGATGACCCGTCGGCCCCGGTAGTCCGTCAGCGACACCTCGCTGCCGTCGGCGTCGGGGAGGGTGAACGCCGGGGCGGGGTCACCGGGGGCGAGGCGGACGGGAGCGACGTCGGTCTCGGTCATGGTGCGCATCCTCCCGCACCGGGGCCGCGCAGGCCCAACCCGGTCACCCGGCCAGGAAGCTGAACCGCACGTGCCGCGACGGGTTGTCGATGTTGGTGTCCACGAAGCAGATGCGCTGCCAGGTGCCCAGCGTCAGCCGGCCCTCGAGCACGGGCACGGAGGCGTGCGGCGGCACGAAGGCCGGCAGCACGTGGTCGCGGCCGTGACCGGCGGCGCCGTGCCGGTGCCGCCAGCGGTCGTCGCGGGGGAGGAGCACGTCGAGCTGGGCGAGCAGGTCGTCGTCGCTGCCGGCCCCGGTCTCGATGATCGCGATCCCGGCGGTCGCGTGCGGCACGAAGACCTGGAGCAGGCCGTCGCCCTCGCCGCGGACGAACTCCGCGCACTCGTCGGTGAGGTCGACGATCGAGGGCACGCCCCCGGTCCGGACGGCACGGAGCTCTGAGCGCATGGGTCCACGATGGCACCGGCCGGCCCGGCCCCGCAGGGCGACCGGGCCGGGGTGCCCCGGTCAGGCCCGGTCGACGTCCCCCAGGAAGTCCAGGAGCGCGGCCGCCAGCTGGTGCGGCGCCTCGAGGGCCGCGTAGTGACCGACCCCGTCGAGGGTGACCGGGCGGACCTCCCCGGCGACCGCCCGCGACATCGTCGCGGCGGTGAAGTCGCCGCCGCCGGCGCCGACGGCGAGCACCGGGACGGACACCGGGTGCGCGGCGGCCAGGGCGACGAGCTCGGCACCCTCCCGGAGCATCGACCGGTAGAGGCCGCTGGCGCCGCGGAAGCCGCCGGGCCGCGCGTACGTGCGGGTGAACTCGTCGAGGTCGGCACCGGTGACCGCGCCCGGCGTCGCGCTCAGCGCCGCGAAGGCGAACCGGTCCAGGAACTCCCGCTCCCGACCGGTCAGCAGCAGCTCCGGCACACCCGGCGCGGCGAGGGCGCCGATGTGCCAGCTGCCGCCCGAGGTGACGTCGGCCAGCGCCTCCAGGCCGAACCCGGGCAGCCCCATCTCGATCGCGGTCAGGCTGCGCACGTCCTGCGGGTGGGTGCTGGCCAGCCGGAACACGGTGGCCCCGCTGATGTCCTGACCCACGAGGTGCACCGGTCCGATCCCCAACCGCTCGACGAGCTGGTGCAGGTCCTCGGCCGCGGTGGCGCTGTCGGCCGCATCGGGACCGGTGGCGGAGTCGCCGAAGCCCCGCAGGTCGACGGCGTGCACGCGGTGCCGGGCGGCCAGCAGCGGGATGAGCCGGTGGAAGGTCCACCACGTCTCGGGGAACCCGTGCACCAGCAGCACGGGCGACCCGGTCGTCCCGGCCTGGACGTGGTGCAGCCGGGTGCCGTTGACCTCGACGTGGTGGTGGGTGACACCGGGCAGGGACGCGGGCGCAGGTGCGGTGGTCATGACGGCTCCTCGATCGACAATCAGGTTGTCCATCACTGTAGACAACCTGGTTGTCGTCGTCCACCGGCTGGCTACCATCGCCGGGTGTCCCGCTCCGGTGCCGACCTGGCGCTCCTCCTGCTGGGCGGCTTCCGCTCGCTGGTGGACGCCGCGCAGGCCGAGCTGGCCCGCCGCGGGTACGAGGACGTGCGGCCCGTGCACGACTTCGCGATCCGGGCCATCGCCGCAGGCGCGGACAGCGCGTCGGAGCTGGGCCGGCGCATGTCGGTCTCCAAGCAGGCCGCGGCCAAGACGATCGCCGTGCTGACCGAACGCGGCTACGTGGGCCGGGGCGCCGACCCCGCGGACGCCCGGCGCAAGCAGCTGCACGTGACCGAGCAGGGTTTCGCCATGCTGCGCGAGGCCGAGGCCGTCTTCGACGAGCTGCGCGACCGGTGGGGGGCGCAGATCGGTGCCGACCAGCTCACCCGGCTCGAGGCGCAGCTGACCGAGCTGGTCGGTGGGGCACCGGTGCGCCTGGACACCCCCGGCTGGCTCGCCGGCCAGGACGTCGACGACCCGGCCCGGCCGCCGGCGGGCCCGTCGGCGGGGCAGAGCTAGTCTCGCTCCCCGTGACCCGCCCCGACGGCCGCGCGGCCGACCAGCTCCGCCCGGTGACCATCACCCGCAACTGGCTCGACCACGCCGAGGGCTCGGTGCTCGTGGAGTTCGGCCGCACCCGGGTGCTGTGCGCCGCCAGCGTCACCGAGGGCGTGCCCCGCTGGCGCCGCGGCTCGGGCCTGGGCTGGGTCACCGCCGAGTACTCGATGCTGCCGCGGGCCACCCACACCCGCAACGACCGCGAGTCGGTCAAGGGCAAGATCGGCGGCCGCACCCACGAGATCAGCCGGCTCATCGGCCGGTCGCTGCGCGCGAGCATCGACCTCGCCGCGCTGGGGGAGAACAGCATCGCCATCGACTGCGACGTCCTCCAGGCCGACGGCGGCACCCGCACCGCGGCGATCACCGGCGCCTACGTCGCCCTCGCCGACGCCGTCTCCTGGCTGGGCGAGCGCGGCACGCTGGCGAAGGCCGACCCGCTGCCGAACTCGGTGGCCGCGGTGAGCGTGGGCGTCATCGACGGCGAGCCCCGGCTGGACCTCGCCTACGAGGAGGACGTGAAGGCCGGCACCGACATGAACGTCGTGTGCACCGGGGCCGGCGGCTTCGTCGAGGTGCAGGGCACCGCCGAGGGCGCCGTGTTCGACCGGGCCACCCTCGACCAGCTGCTCGACCTCGCCGTCGCCGGGTGCGCCGAGCTCACCGCGCTGCAGCAGCAGGCGCTGTCGGCATGACGCAGCTGCTGCTGGCCACCCGCAACGCCGGCAAGCTCGCCGAGCTGCAGCGGCTGCTGGCCACCGCCGTACCCGGGGTCGAGGTCCTCGGCCTGCGCGACGTCGCCGAGTACCCGGAGGCGCCGGAGACCGGGGCGACGTTCGAGGAGAACGCGCTGCTCAAGGCGCGGGAGGCGGTGCGGTACACCGGGCTGCCCGCGGTCGCCGACGACTCGGGGATCACCGTCGACGCGCTCAACGGCATGCCGGGCATCCTGTCGGCGCGCTGGTCGGGCCGGCACGGCGAGGACGCCGCCAACACCGCGCTGCTGCTCGCCCAGATCGCCGACGTCCCCGACGAGCGGCGCGGGGCCGCCTTCGTCTGCGCCGCCGCGCTCGTGCTGCCCGACGGCGCCGAGCACGTGCTGCGCGCGGAGTGGCGGGGGACGGTGATCCGCGAGGGGCGGGGGACCAACGGCTTCGGCTACGACCCGGTGTTCGTGCCCACCGGGCTGGACCGCACCTCGGCCGAGCTCGCGCCGGCGGAGAAGGACGCGATCAGCCACCGCGGGCAGGCGTTCGCCGCGCTGCTCCCGGTGATCGGCGAGGCGCTGGCCGGGCGCTGACCGCTCAGCGGCCGCCGCTCCAGTCGATGAACCACAGCGAGAACGCCGCCATCAGCGGGTGGAACGACAGCACCAGGAACGCGGCGAGCACCCGGTCGGTGCGCCAGTAGTTGCGCAGCCGGACGCCGCGGCTCCAGCCCCGGCTCCGGCCGCCGTCCAGCGCGCGCTGGCCGACCGCCGCCTCCTCCTCCGCCGTCAGCGGGCGGGAGTGCGCGGCCTGCCACGCCTCGACCCGGGCCCACCCGGGGGCGAACCCGCAGCCCAGCGCGAGCAGCACGGCCCCGCCGAGCAGCGGGAGCAGCGCGCCGGGCACCAGCAGCACCAGCCCGGCGGCGGCGGCACCGGCGGCGAAGCCGGCGACGGTGACCGCGCCCAGGCAGAACACCAGGCCGAAGGCGACCATCAGGATCAGGTAGCCGGGCAGCAGCACCTCGTGCAGCGACCGGTCGGTGACGAGCAGGACGGCGGTCTCGACGGCGAGCACGGTCGCCGCCAGCACCAGCACCCGGCGCATCGGCAGCCGCGGCGGCGTGACGCCGGACGTGGCCAGCCGCACGCGCGACTCGGCGAAGCTCTCCGCCTCCGCGGGTGAGGCGCCGGTCCGGAGCTCCGACAGCGGGTTGGCAGCGGTCACGGCCGGTCCTCCTGGTCAGCGGGCGGTGCGTCGAGCAGGTCCTCGACCAGGTCCCGCGGTGCGTCGTCCTGGGGCGGCGCGACCGGCCGGGTCGGCGGCGGCACCGGCACGGCGGCCGGGTCCATCAGCCGGACGACGTCCGAGGCGGGCCGGGCCGGGCGAGCGACCGGCGCCTGGGTGGGCGCCGGCGCGACGTCGGCCGGCTCGCTGAGGCTCGCCACCTCCTCGACCTGCACGTGGCTGGACAGCCCGTGGTCCGTCTTCTCCCAGTAGAAGGGGTTGACCACCAGCTGCCAGAGCGCCTTGTACGAGGCGATCGAGTGCAGCAGCCAGTAGGCGGGGGAGAGCAGGGCGAAGGGCACCAGCCCGTAGGTGCGGCGTTTGAAGCCGGCCAGCAGCGACAGGTAGATGATCACGCCGTTGCCGAGCAGCAGGTTGGCCGTGCTGACGTCGACCAGCCAGCCGGGCAGCAGCGGCACGAGGGCGCCGGGCCAGACCAGCTGGACGACGAGCATCGCGTAGAGCCACGGCGTCGCCAGGAACATCAGCGGGGTGCCGCCGATGAGCAGGGCGAAGCCGGCCGTCTGCCGGGGGCCGACGCTGCGCAGCAGCCGCCACGGGTGGCGGGTGTGCACCAGCACCGTCTGCATGTAGCCCTTGATCCAGCGGCTGCGCTGCCGGATCCAGTTGCCGACGGCCATGTTGGCCTCTTCGTACGTCGTGGAGTTCACGACGGCGACGCGGTGCCCCTGGGCCGACGCCCGGATGCCCAGGTCGGCGTCCTCGGTGACGTTGTAGGGGTCCCAGCCACCCAGGTCGCGCAGCATGTCGGTGCGGAAGTGGTTGCTGGTGCCGCCGAGCGGGATCGGCAGCCGCAGCTTGTCCAGGCCGGCCAGGGTGTAGTCGAACCAGGAGGAGTACTCCAGGGTGAACATCCGGGTGAGCAGGTTCTCCCGGGCGTTGAAGTAGTTCAGCGCCGCCTGCACGCAGACCAGGTCGTCGCCGCCCTTGCGGAACGCGACGATCGCCTTCTTCAGCTGGTCGGCGTCCGGGCGGTCCTCGGCGTCGTAGATGACGACGTACTCGCCGCGGGCGAAGGTCAGCCCGACGTTGCACGCGCGGGGCTTGGTCTTGGGCAGCGAGTGCGGGACGACGACTATGCGCACCAGGTCCGGCGGCGCGGCGGCCAGCGCGGCGGTCAGCGTCTCCGGGTCGTCCTCCTCCAGCAGGAGGAGGATCTCCAGCTTCTCCCGCGGGTAGTCGAGGTCGGCCAGGTTGCGCATCAGCAGGCCGACGATGCCGGCCTCCTTGTAGACCGGGACGAGGATCGTGTAGACGGGCAGGTCGGTGTCCTCGAGCGCGGCGACCTCCTCGGCGGTGACCTGCTCGACGGTCTCCCACGCGGTGCCGACGGTGCTGATCAGCGCCTTGGTGCCGACCGCGAGGGCGACGGCGACGTTCACCGTCGCCACCAGCACGACCAGGGTCAGCGAGGCGTCGAGGAACAGGCCGGCGACGGTGGCGGCCAGCAGCGCGACCGCGGCGGCGACCTGGGGCCAGATGAAGACGGTGGACGCCGACTCGTCCGGGCGGCGCTCGGCCAGCGACTGGACGGCGTCGTGCACCAGCTCGTCGCGCCACACGGTGCGCAGCGCGCGCTGGACGTCCCAGTCGGTGGTGACCACCTGGCGCACCCGCGGCACGCCGGTGCGCCGGACGACCTCCTCGGCGATGTGCGCCGACGGGCGGCCGGCGGTGGCGACGACGACCTGCGGCAGGCCGTCGCCGTCCTCCTCGACGCGCAGCGGCACCCAGGTCTCGCGGGCCAGCATCGCGGCGGGGAAGCGGCGGGCCAGCTCCTCGTCGACCTCGACCGGGTCGACGAACGCCAGGTCGGCGCCCCACACCTCGGCGAGGGCGACGTAGAGCTGCCGGCGGGTGACCCAGCCCCGGGCCAGGACGACGGCACCCAGCGGCGCGCCGACCCGCTGGTGCTGCCCGAGCGCCTCGTCGAGCTGCTCCTGCGTCAGCGCGCCCTGCTCGACGAGCACGTCGCCGAGGCGGTCGGGCGCGGCGTGCCGGCCGGTGCCGCGGCGGGGCGCCGGGCCGGGGACGGCGCCGCTGTGCGCGAAGACTGTCACCGGGAGTTGGTCGGCAGGACCGGCTCCCTCCTGTGGCCGCCGGGGGTGCGTGTCACCCGCCCGGGTGACCAGCGCCGCCCGATCGGGGGCAGGTCGGCGGCCGGAGCCGGATCTTGCGGATCCCTTGCGGGTCCCTGGCGGGGGTCCTGCGGTTGGCGGCGCAGGGTCGGTCCTGCCGGGGAGGACCACCTCCTGGCAGGACCGACCTGAGGAGTCTCGTGAACGGCAGCAACGGCACGTCCGCCCGGCGGGTGACCATCGCCCGGGTGCTCGGCTCCATCGGGGTCGTCGGCACGGCGGCCGCGGTCGCCGGGATCGGCACCTTCGGTGGCTTCACCGACAGCACCACCCCGGCCCCGGTCTCGGTCCAGTCCGGGATCGTCTCCATCGCGCTGTCCGCCGCCGACGGCACCGCGACCGTCCCGCTGGCCTTCGACGGGGTCGTGCCCGGCGCCTCGGTGACCCAGGAGCTCGACCTGGTCAACGACGGCGACGCAGGCCTGGCCTCGGTCAGCCTCACCACCGCCGCGACCGTCTCCAGCGTGCTGGACACCGACACCGTGAACGGCCTGCAGATGACCGTGCGCTCCTGCTCGGTGGCGTGGACCGCGGGCAGCTGCGCCGGCGACGTCCGCACCGTGCTGGCGGCCGGCCCGGTCGTGCGCACCGCCGACCTGAGCAACCCGGCGAGCCTCACCGCCAAGGCGACCGACCACCTGGCCGTGACGGTGTCGCTGCCGGCGGCCGCCGGCGATGCCTTCAAGGAGAAGTCCAGCGAGCTCGCCCTGACCTTCACCGCCACCCAGCGCGCCGGCACCAGCCGCTGACCGCAGCGCTGCGCCCGGCCCCTGACCCGGCCGGGCGCAGCGCTGGTCACACTCAGGGCGGTCGCACCCCGCGACCGGGGAGCGGAGGTGCGCGATGGCCGACCTGGAGGCGATGCGCCGGTTCGGGCTGGTGCTGGAGATGGCCGAGGCCGCCGGCGACGGCGACTGGGCGGCGTGGACCCGGGTGCTGGCCGGGCTGGACGAGGACACCCGGGCCGACGTGGTGCGGCAGTCCTCGCTGGTGATCGCGATGCTCTGCCAGCGGGAGGCCGAGCGGCGGGGCGTCACCCGCGACGGGTTCCTGGCGATGTTCCGCGCCGAGGTCATGGAGGCGCTCGGCTGAACGCGTGACCGGCCTCCCCGCCGGGCACTGCAGCGTCGTGCAGGTCTTCGTGGACGCCGTCCGGCAGCTGTCCTTCGACGACGGGACGCCGGTGACCGCGGCGTCGGCGATCGCGCCGCTGGGCGACGGCTGGCTCGTCGCCCAGGACGACT
This sequence comes from Modestobacter versicolor, assembly GCF_014195485.1. NCBI lineage: Bacteria > Bacillati > Actinomycetota > Actinomycetes > Geodermatophilales > Geodermatophilaceae > Modestobacter > Modestobacter versicolor. The sequence continues at coordinate 1,903,469 of NZ_JACIBU010000001.1, read as the reverse complement.
CCACGATCGCCGCCTGGCGCCGGCCCGGGTCGACGGTGCCGGTGCGGGTGCTGCCCGCCGTCGAGGGCCACGACCGGTTCAGCGAGGCGGCCGGCACGAAGCACCTCAAGCCCGACCTCGAGGTGGCCTGCCCGGCCGAGGTCGACGGGGCGCCCGCCGTCCTGCTGCTCGGCTCCGGGTCGACGGCACGGCGGATGCGCGGGGTCCTGGTCCGCCTGGACGACGGGCGGCCGGTGGTGCACGCCGCGGACCTCGCCCCGGTCTACGCGCGGGTGGCCGAGGCGCTGCACGTCCCGCTGGACCAGCTCAACCTGGAGGGCGCGAGCCGGCACCAGGCCACGGTGCGCTGGTTCCACCGCGGCAACCTCGCCGCCGGCCTCGCGTCGGGGAGCGTCGAGGTGCCGCTGGCGGCCCTGGTCGACGCCGTGCTGGGCCGGGCACCCGCCGCCGACGTCCCGGTGGGTCGGCCGCTGACCTACGAGCTGGGCGAGGTCGAGGGGGTGGGGCTCGCGGTGACCGACGCGGTGGCCCTGCCCGACGGCCGGCTGCTGCTCAGCGCGGCCGCCGAGGACAGCCCCAACGCGATCGACGACGGCCCGGTGGTGGCCACCGCGCTCGCGCTGGTCGACGGCGACGACGTGGTGGCGGTGGCGCCGCTGCCCGAGGTGGGTGGCCGGGTGCACAAGGTCGAGGGGCTGGGCCTGGTCGACGTTCGCGGGGACGAGGTGCGGCTGCTGGCCGTGGTGGACGACGACGACCCGGACGTGCCCTCGACCGAGCTGGACCTGCGCGTCGTCCTCGGGTGAGCCCGCGCCGTCAGGCGGTCGCGCGCCCCTCGTAGAGGTACCCGGCCGGCCGCGGCACGCCCTCCTCGTAGCGGGTGCGCAGCTCCGCGACCGTCAGCGGCGAGGCGGCCAGCAGCCGGGCGACGTCGGTGTCCAGGCGGCAGCCGGCGAGCACCCGGTTGACCCGGTTGCCCCGGCGCTGCCACCGCTGCACGGCGGGGTCGGGGGACAGGCCGTGCTCGACCAGGTGCAGCGCGGCGCCCGGTCTGAGCACGCGGGCCACCTCGGCCAGCGCGCGGCCGGCGTCCGGGACGCCGCAGAGCACCCAGGTGCACAGCGCGGAGTCGAAGCGGTCGTCGGGGAAGGGGAGGGACTGCGCGTCGTCCCCGGCGAGCACGACGGGCACGGGGGAGGCGTCCCGGCGGGCGCGGGACAGCTGCACCGCGGTGGCCGAGGGCTCGACCGCCCAGACCCCGGTGACCTCCGGTGGCAGGTGCGGCAGGTTGTGGCCGGAGCCGAACCCGATCTCGAGCACGTCGCCGGTGAGCCCGGCGCAGACCCGGTCGCGCACCAGCCCGAACGCCGCCGTCCCGAGCTGGCGGTCGTGGAGCCGGGGCCGCAGGTGCCGGCTGTAGACGCCCATGCGCGAGCAGGGTCCTCCGGTCGGTGCGCGGGTCGCAAGGCCCGACCCCTTGCCGGGGAGTGCGCCGGCCAGCACCCTGTGCGCCGTGGCGGAGAGCGTGGGGACGCACGGCTGGGCCGAGCAGGTGGACGCCGCGGCGGTCGCGCTGGTGCACGGGCTGGACCTGCGCCAGGTCGGCGAGGTGCTGCGCGTCGACTGGTCGACCGAGCGGACCGTGCTCTTCGACGACGCGTGGGACGTGCTGGACGACGACACGGACCTCTTCCCGGTGCAGCTGGAGGAGCTCGACGGCTGGGTGGTCGTCATCGAGCCCAACGGCTACCTGACCACCTTCGAGGAGGTCCTCGTCGCGCTGTCCGCGGGCGGGGTGGCGGTCTCGGTGTTCTGGAACGTCAACGCGAGGTACCAGTTCTCACTCGCCCGTCGCGGCGAGCTCGTCCGGTCGCTGGACCCGTTCATCCAGGACTGGGAGCCGACCGGCGAGCCGCTGCCCGAAGAGGCGGGCCTGCCCTTCGGCGAGGAGGACGCCAGCCAGAGCGCCGCCACGGTCGAGCTTGCCCGGCGGGTGACCGGGGTGTCCCTCGACGGCGACTGGCTGCTCGGGCGCCCGCACCGCACCTGGTCCACCGCGGGTCCGCCCGGGCCCTGACCGGCCCACGTGCGGGAGAGGGGAGTCGAACCCCTACGCCCGAAGGCACCAGATCCTAAGTCTGGCGTGGCTGCCGTTACACCACTCCCGCGTGGCCCCGGAGTCTAGGAGCACCCCCCACCCCGAACATGGCCATCTCCGGGGTGACAGACGCCCCGAAGATGGCCCTGTTCGGGGCTGGGTGGCGGGGCAGTGAATGCCCTGGAACAAAGACCAAGATTGTTTCTCGAAAGCGTTGACCCGGCCGGACACGCGTCGTTACGTTTCGGCCACGCAGCGACGTGACGCAGACCTCGTCCGGACACCGACGCCGTTGCGGTCTCCTCACCCCCGTGCCGTGGTGCGGTCGCGTCCCCACGGTCGCCCCCGAGAGGACAACCGTGCCCATCCGACGTCTCCTGACGAGCGTGCTCGCAGCGTTCGTCCTGGCACTGGCGACCCTGGTCGCCCTGCCCGGCACCGCCAGCGCCGACGAGTCCTGGTGGCGGGGTCCCGCCCCCACCCAGGCCAGCATCTCCGCAGCACAAGGGCCGTTCGCGACCTCGTCCACGACCGTGTCCAGCTTCTCCACGCCGGGGTTCGGCGCGGCGACGATCTACTACCCGACGACGACCACGGCCGGCACGTTCGGCGGGGTGGCCATCTCGCCCGGCTACACCGCCACCCAGTCCAGCATCGCCTGGCTGGGCCCGCGGATCGCCTCGCAGGGCTTCGTCGTCATCACCTTCGACACCAACTCGCGCTACGACCAGCCGGCCTCGCGCGGTGACCAGCTGCTGGCCGCGCTGGACTACCTGACCACCTCCAGCCCGGTGCGCGCCCGGGTCGACGCCGACCGGCTGGCGGTCATGGGCCACTCGATGGGCGGCGGGGGCACCCTCGAGGCGGCCAAGGACCGGCCGTCGCTGGACGCCGCCATCCCGCTGACCGGCTGGAACACCGACAAGACCTGGCCGGAGGTCACCACGCCGACCCTGGTGATCGGTGCGGAGTCGGACTCGGTGGCCCCGGTCAGCAGCCACTCCATCCCGTTCTACAACTCGCTGACCAACGCCCAGGAGCGGGCCTACCTCGAGCTGAACGGCGCCAGCCACTTCGCGCCCAACAGCCCGAACACCACCATCGCGAGCACCTCCATCGCGTGGCTCAAGCGCTGGGTGGACACCGACACCCGGTACAGCCAGTTCCTCTGCCCGGGGCCGTCGGTCACCCTGACCGGCGCGGTCTCGGACTACCGGTCCACCTGCCCGGTGTGACCGCACGTCACCGGTGAGGGCGGTCGCCGTGGCAACACGGCGGCCGCCCGCCGTCGTGTCGTGGAGCCGGCGCGCCCGGCGCCCCTACGCTCGCGCCGTGATCGCGCCCCCCGAGGAGGTCGTCCGCGCCGCGGCCAGGACCCTCCTGCGGGAGGAGCGGCTGGACACCAGCACGCTCGCCGCCGAGCTCGGCATCTCCCGGGTCACCCTCTTCCGCCGGGTCGGCAACCGCGACGCGATCCTCGGCGAGGCGCTGTGGGCGCTGGCCGAGCGGACGCTGCGCACGGCGGCGGAGGCGTACGACGCCCGGCCGGCGGGTGCCGAGACGTCCGGCCGGCTGCGGTGCCTCGCGGTCACCGAGGACTTCCGGCACACAGTCAGCGAGTCCGCCGCGCTGCGCCGGCTGGTCGCGGAGGAGCCGACGAGCACCCTGCGGATCGCCACCGACCCCCGCGGCCGGGTGCAGCCCCGGCTGGTGGAGGCCTACACCGAGCTCTTCCAGCGGGACGTCGACGAGCACGGGCTCACCCCGCAGGTGCCGCTGCCACTGCTGGCGTTCGGCGTCGTGCGGCTGGGAGAGTCCTTCCTGTACTCCGACGTGATGGTCTCCCGGGCCCCGGACCTCAAGGCCGCGACCACCGTGCTGGACGCGCTGGTGACCGGGGTGATCGGCCTCCCGCCGTCCTGACCGGCACCCGGACGGGTGGAGCTGCGCGGGCTGACCAGGCCGGGCGGCACAAGATCTGGCAGGCTGTCGCCGTGCCGCGCAGCCCCGAGCAGATCCAGCAGGAGATCGACGCCGCCCGCGAGTCGCTGGCGGCGACCCTGGACGAGCTGGCGTTCCGAACCAGCCCACAGCGCCTCAAGGACCAGGGCAAGGCCAAGGCGCAGGCGTTCCTGCAGAGCCCGCCCGGGATGGCGATCGCCGGCGGCGTCGGGCTGCTGGTCACCTTCGTCGTCACCCGCCGGGTCGTGCAGGGCGTCCGCCACGCGCGGGACCGCAGGCGCGTGGTGACCGTCCCGGTGCCCGTGGGCGTGCGGCCCCGCCGCTGACGCGATGGGCGGCCCGTCCGGCGCCGTTCACGCGGTCGGGGTGAAGGTGGACACCAGCTCGATCTCACCCACGATGGCGTCGTCGAACGCCGGCAGGTCCTCGGCCGGGATCCAGTACTCCAGGATCGTCGCACCGCCGGCCTGCTGGACGGCGTAGCGGTCCAGGAACGCACGGCGGACGCGGAACCGGGTGACGTGCCCGATCCCGCTGGCCGGCACGTTCCAGTCCCGGGCGATGCGGGTGGCGTAGTCCTCGTTCAGCACCGGGTAGGAGAGTCGCCCACGGGCCGACGGTAGCCAGCCGCGCCGCCCCGACCGGCGCACGACATCCGAGGTGCACACTCGGGTCGTGCGCCACCCGAAGCCCGACCCGGTCGGCCCCGGTCAGGAGTCCGTCTGGGACTACCCCCGCCCGCCGTCCGCCCAGGTGACCGGACGCCGGGTCGAGGTCTCCCTCGGCGGCCAGGTCATCGCCAGCACCGACCGCGCCGTGCGGGTCTGCGAGACCAGCCACCCGCCGGTCTTCTACGTCCCACGCGAGGACGTGGCGCCCGGCGTCCTCGAGCGGGCCGTCGGCTCCTCGTGGTGCGAGTTCAAGGGGACGGCGACCTACTGGGACGCCGTCGTGGACGGGGTGCGGCACTCCTCGGTCGCCTGGTCCTACGAGCAGCCGACCGCCGGCTACGAGCACCTGCGCGGCGCGCTCGCGTTCTACCCGAGCCGGGTGGACCGCGCGACGGTCGACGGTGAGCCGGTGCGCGCCCAGGCCGGCGACTTCTACGGCGGCTGGATCACCGCTGAGGTGGTCGGCCCGTTCAAGGGCGAGGCCGGTACCCGCGGGTGGTGAACCCGTACCCCCCAGGGGTATGGTGAACGGCATGACGGGCTACGCCGGCAACAAGGACCAGGTCCTCGCGCGACTCAAGCGGGTCGAGGGGCAGGTCCGGGGCATCGCGCGGATGGTCGAGGACGACACGTACTGCATCGACGTCCTCACCCAGGTCTCCGCCGCGACCAAGGCCCTGCAGGCGGTCGCCCTCGGGCTGCTCGACGACCACCTGGGCCACTGCGTCCGGGACGCGGTCGCCAGCAGTGCCGAGGACGACGGCGCCGCCGCCGAGGCCAAGATCGCCGAGGCCTCGGCCGCCATCGCCCGGCTCGTCCGGTCCTGACCCCCCCACCACCGAGGAGCTCTCCCGTGCAGACCCTGGACTTCACCGTCACCGGCATGACCTGCCAGCACTGCGTCGCCTCCGTCACCGAGGAGGTCACCGAGCTGGCCGGCGTCACCGAGGTCGACGTCGACCTGGCCAGCGGCCGGCTGCACGTCGTCGGTGACGTGACCGCCGAGCAGGTGCAGGCCGCGGTCGCCGAGGCCGGCAGCTACACCGCGCAGCCGGCGTGACCGCCGGGCCCGAAGCGGCCCGTCCGGCGGCGCAGCTCCCGGACGAGGTCCGCCTCGACATCACCGGGATGACCTGCGCCAGCTGCGCCAACCGCATCGAGCGCAAGCTCAACAAGCTCGACGGCGTGCAGGCCAGCGTCAACTACGCGACCGAGGCGGCGACGGTCCGCTTCGACCCGGAGCTGGTCGACACCGACCGGCTGCTGGCGACTGTCGCCGCCGCGGGCTACTCCGCGGCCCTGCCGGCCCCGCCGGTGGAGGACGAGACCGAGGCCGTCGCCGACGATCCGGAGGCCGCGCTGCGGCAGCGGCTGCTGGTCAGCGCCGCGCTGGCGCTGCCGGTGCTCGTGCTGTCGATGGTGCCCGCGCTGCAGTTCGACAACTGGCAGTGGCTCGCGCTCACCCTGGCCAGCCCGGTCGCGGTGTGGGGCGCCTGGCCGTTCCACCGGGCCGCCGTGGTCAACGCCCGGCACGGCGCGAGCACCATGGACACCTTGGTGTCGATCGGCATCTCCGCCGCCTACCTCTGGTCGCTGTGGGCGCTGTTCCTCGGCGACGCCGGCATGACCGGGATGCGGATGACCTTCGACCTGGTCCCCGAGCGGGGTGCCGGCACGCACGAGGTCTACCTCGAGGTCGCCTCCGCGGTGACTGTCTTCCTGCTCGCCGGCCGGTACGCCGAGGCCCGCGCCAAGCGCCGCTCCGGGTCGGCGCTGGCCGCCCTGCTCGAGCTGGGCGCCCGGGACGCCGCGGTGCTGCGCGACGGGGTCGAGGTGCGCGTGCCGATCAACCGGCTCGCGGTGGGCGACCGGTTCGTCGTCCGGCCGGGGGAGAAGGTGGCCACCGACGGCGTCGTGGTCAGCGGCACCTCCGCGGTCGACCTCTCCATGCTCACCGGCGAGAGCGTCCCGGTGGAGGTCGCCGAGGGCGACCGGGTCACCGGCGCGACGGTCAACGTCGGCGGCCGGCTGGTGGTCGAGGCGACCCGGGTCGGTGACGCCACGACGCTCGCCCAGCTCGGCCGGCTGGTCACCCAGGCGCAGAGCGGCAAGGCCCAGGTGCAGCGGCTGGCCGACCGCGTCTCGGCCGTGTTCGTCCCGGTCGTCCTGGTCATCGCGCTGCTGACGCTGGCCGGGTGGCTGCTCACCACCGGCGACGTGACGGCGGCCTTCACCGCCGCGGTCGCCGTGCTGGTCATCGCCTGCCCGTGCGCGCTGGGGCTGGCCACGCCGACGGCGCTGCTGGTCGGCACCGGCCGCGGCGCCCAGCTCGGCGTGCTGATCAAGGGCCCCGAGGTGCTGGAGAGCACCCGCCGGGTCGACACCGTGCTGCTGGACAAGACCGGCACGGTCACCACCGGCCAGATGAGCCTGGTGCAGGTCGCCGGTCACCCGGACACGCTGCGGCTCGCCGCCGCCGTCGAGGCCGGGTCCGAGCACCCGATCGCCCGGGCGGTCGTCGCCGCCGCCGGCACCCCGCTCGCCCCGGTGGAGGGCTTCAGCAGCCAGCCCGGGATGGGCGTCAGCGGTCGGGTCGACGGGCTCGACCTGGTCATCGGCTGCCGCGGCGAGCTGCCCCCGCTGCCCGCCGAGCTGGCCGCGGTCGTCGAGGCTGCCGAGGCGGCCGGCCGCACCGCGGTGCAGGTCGCCTGGGACGGCGAGGTGCGCGGCGTGCTCGTCGTCTCCGACACCGTGAAGCCGAGCAGCGCCGCCGCCATCGGCCGGCTGCGCGCGCTCGGGCTCTCCCCGGTGCTGGTCACCGGCGACAACGCGGGAGCGGCGGCTGCGGTGGCCCGCGCCGTCGGCCTCGACCCCGACCGCGGCGAGGTGGTGGCCGGGGTGCTGCCCGCGGGCAAGGTCGACGTCGTCCGCGACCTGCAGGCGCGCGGCCGGGTGGTCGCCATGGTCGGCGACGGCGTGAACGACGCACCGGCGCTGGCCCAGGCCGACCTGGGGCTGGCGATGGGCTCGGGCACCGACGTGGCGATCGAGGCCAGCGACCTGACCCTGGTCCGGGCCGACCTGGACGCCGCCGTCGACGCCGTCCGGCTGTCCCGGCGCACCCTCGCGGTGATCAAGGGCAACCTGTTCTGGGCGTTCGCCTACAACGTCGCCCTGGTGCCGCTGGCGGCGCTCGGCTTCCTCAACCCGGTGCTCGCCGGGCTGGCGATGGCGGCGTCCTCGGTGCTGGTGGTCACCAACAGCCTGCGGCTGCGCCGCTTCCGCTCGGCGGCCCAGCCGGCCTGAGGAGCGGGGCCCTCAGGCGGCGTTGCGCACCGAGATGAGCGGCAGGACGACGTCGGCGAGGACCTCGTCGGCGAACTCCTCCGACACCGGCTCGCCGCTGAACAGCCAGCGCTGCAGGATCGGCGCGCTGGCGGTGGAGCCGACCGCCGTCCCGGCCATCGGCTGGTGCACCTCGCCGCGGGCCTCGGCGCGCTCCCAGACGGTGCGGAACGTCGCGCCCCAGACGTCCATCGGGCCGCTGCGGAACGCCTCGCGGAGCCCCGGCTCGTGCGGCAGGGCCGACAGCAGCGACAGCGTGGCCGCGCCGAGCGGGCCGTTGACCGCGCCGACCAGCCAGTGCAGCAGCACCCGCAGGTCGCCCTCCAGCGAGCCGGTGTCCGGGGCGTCGATCGACATCGAGCTCAGCTCGGCGACCGCGTCGGCGACCAGGTCGGACTTGGTGCGCCAGCGGCGGTAGATCGTCGCCTTGCCCACCCCGGCGGCCGAGGCCACGGCGTCCATGGTCAGCCCGGCGTAGCCGGACTCGGCCAGCACCTGGAGGATCGCCGCCCGGATCGCGCCGTCGCGGGACGGGTCCCGGGGCCGGCCACCTCGGCCGGGTCGTGCGCCGTCGACTGGTGGCAGGTTAGGCACACCTGAACTGTAGTCGAGTTGATCATCGATGTGCGCGCGCTTCCACGTGGTGGAGGCCACGAACTGGGACAGATGACCCAGTTGTTTGTGCACGCCCCGGTGTCCCGCGCGCCTGCGTGAGCGAGCCACTGCGGTCAGTCATCCTGCGGACGTGACCGGTCCCGTCGACGTCGTGCGTCCCTCGTGGGACACCCCGCAGCGTGCCCGCCGGCTGCTGCTGGCCAGCCAGCTCAGCCACGTGCTCCCGAGCATCTCGCGGGTGGCCGGGGCGATGGGCCTGCGGATCGGCACGGCCCCCGGTCTGCTGGACATCGTCGACGACGAGGGCGGCCGGCGCATCGACCGGCTGCTGCAGCGGCTGGCCCGGGAGCTGACCGCCGCCGAGACCGAGGCCGTGCGGGTCACCACCGACCCGCCGACCGACGGCGTCGCCCTCGCCACCCGGCTGCTGACCGCCCCCTCGCTCGCCGTGGAGCTCGCCCGCCGCGGCGTGACCGTGGAGATGTCGCTGCTCACCGACGCCGTGCTGTGGCCGGTGTACCAGCCGATCATGTCGCTGGCGACCGGCGGGATGGTCGGCCACGAGGCGCTGCTGCGCGGCCGGGTCGACGGCCGCGAGGTCGGCGGCGGCGACCTGTTCTTCCTGGCCGAGCGGGCCGGCTGGCTGCGCCGGCTCGACCGGCTGGCCCGGGAGGCCGCCATCGCCGGTGCCGCCCCGTGGCTCGGCGGCGCCGACCTCTACGTGAACTCCAACCCGGCGGCCATCTCCCGGCCCTCGGTCTGCCTGGCCACCACCGAGCGCGCGGTGCACGACAGCGGCATCGACCCGCGCCAGCTCGTCTTCGAGGTCGTCGCCTCGCACGCGGTCACCGACCGGGAGCACCTGCTGTCGGTGCTCGAGCACCACCGGTCGCTGGGCTGGCGGGTCGCGCTGGACGACGTCCACGTCGGCTGGTCGAGCCTCGCGCTGGTCTCCGTCGTCCGGCCGGACGTGCTCAAGCTGAGCAAGACGCTGGTCGCCCGGCTGCACGAGCCCGGCCCGAACGCGATCGCCCGCGCGCTGTGCGAGCTCACCCACCTGCAGGGCGGGCAGGTCGTCGCCGAGGGCATCGAGAACGAGCAGATGGCCGCGCAGGCCCGCTCGGTCGGCGCCGACCTCGGGCAGGGCTGGCTGTTCGGCCGGCCGGTGCGCCCGGAGCCGGAGTCCGAGCCGGAGCTCGTCCTCGCTTAGAAGGACCCCGCTGCCCCCCGCCACTCGCACGCTCGCGGCGGGACCCTGCAGCGGGGCCGTTCCAGCACGTCACCAGGGTCTAGGGGCAGCCGACGTTCCAGCCGGTCAGCGCCGGCCAGTCGTGCTCGTGGCCGAGGACGCCGTAGCGGCCGGTGGCCAGCGGGAAGAGCGCGCCCTGCTCCGGGCCGAAGCCCAGCCAGCGGGCGGTGAGGATGCGCAGCACGTGGCCGTGCGCGACGAGGGCCACGTCGCCGTCGGCGAGCAGCGGGCGGGCCCTCTCCAGCACCCGGTCGACCCGCTCGGCGACCTGCGCCAGCGACTCACCCGGGGTGTCGCCGGGCTCGGTGCCGTCGCTCCACAGCGACCAGGAGTGCCCCAGCTGCGCCCGGATCTCCGGGGTCGTGCGGCCCTCCCAGCGGCCGTAGTCGACCTCGACCAGGTCGGGCTCGACGGCGGTCTCGATGCCGCCGTCGAAGAGCCCGGCGAGCTCGGCGGTGCGCCGTGCCCGGGTCAGCGGGCTGACGAAGGCGTGCGTGATCTGCCGGGCCGCGAGCACCGGGCGCAGCCGGCGGGCGTCGTCCTCCCCGCCGGGCAGCAGCGGCAGGTCGGTCAGCCCGGTGTGCTGCCCGCTCGTGCTCCACTCGGTCTGCCCGTGCCGGACGACCACCAGCTCACCCACGTCGTTCCTCTCCTGCGGGCACCGGCACCGGCCCCGCCTCGATCTCGTCGTCCGTGCGGCCGCCGGCCGAGGCCGTGCCCGCGACGGCCATGACCCCCACGGCCCCGAGGATGACCAGCAGCGGGACGCTCCAACCGCCGGTCGCGTCGTGCACCGCCCCCAGCACCAGCGGTCCGGTGGCGGCGACGACGTAACCGCCACCCTGCACCATCGCCGAGAGCCGGCGGTTCTCGGTCAGGTCGGCCGAGCGCCGCACGATGGCGATGAACACGACGGTGAGGCCGCCGCCCTGCGCGATGCCGGCCAGGCAGCACCACAGCGCCCACAGCGACGGGGCGACCAGCAGCCCGACCGGCAGCGTCACCCACAGCGCGGTGACCGCCAGCAGCACCAGCGACGGCCGCTTCCACCAGGCCACCAGCGCCGGCACGGCGAAGGCGCCGACGACGGCGAGCACCTGGAACAGCGAGGAGCTGACCCCGGCCGCGGCCTTGGTCATGCCGTTCTCGTCGGCGAGCAGCGTCGGCAGCCACGCCGTCGCCCCGTAGTAGCTGAACGCCTGACCGGCGAAGGCCAGCGTCAGGCCCCAGGCGACCGGCCGGCGCCACACCGAGCGCGTCGGCCCGGCCGGCGGCGGGGGCGGGGGAGCGGTGCCGGCTGCCTCGGCGGCGGCGGTCCGGGCGACCTGCCGGCGCAGCGCGGTGGTCCAGACGGCGGCGGCGACCGCGACCAGCAGCCCCCAGGCGGCGAGCGCGGCCTGCCAGCCGACCAGCTCGGCCAGCGGCGCGGTCAGGGCGGAGGTCAGCGTGGAGCCGAGGTTGAGCGCCGCGGTGTAGGCGGCGGTGACGACGTTCGTGGCGCCGGGGAAGTCTCGCCCGATCACCACCGGGACGACGACGTTCGCCACCGTGATGGCCAGCCCGATGACCACCGTGCCGGCGATCGCGGCGGCGGGGGAGCCCAGCGACCGCAGCAGCGTGCCGGCCAGCACCCCGGCCATCGAGACCAGCACGGCCCGGTGGACGCCGGTGCGGGCGATCAGCAGCGAGGCCAGCGGGGCGGCGAGGCCGAAGCAGAGCACCGGGATGCTGGTCAGCAGGCCGATCGTGCCGGCCCCGACGGCGAGGTCGCGGCGCAGGTCGTCGGTGACCGGGGCGATCGCGACCAGTGGCCCGCGCATGTTCAGCGCGACCAGCAGGACGCCCGCGAGCAGGAGCACCGGCAGCGCCGCCGCACCCGCCCGCCGTCCTCGTTGCACCGGTCCACCATCCTCCTGGCCGAGAGCCCGCCCGGCGGCGGGGGAGCAGCTGTGCGGCCGCTCACATCACCGGCACCCGGGAAGCCGCGGCCGGGCGGCTCGCTTGTGCACAACAGGAACAGGGTGGGCGCAGCGCCGTCCGCCGTCCGACTTCCCCGAGGAGCTCCATGACCACCGCCACCGTCTCGACCACCTTCGACCTGGGCGGCGACCTCACCGTCCACCGCCTCGGCTACGGCGCCATGCAGCTCACCGGCCCCGGCGTCTGGGACCAGCCGGCCGACCGCGCGGGTGCGCTCGCCGTCGTCAAGGCCGCCGTCGAGCAGGGTGTCGACTTCATCGACACCGCCGACTCCTACGGCCCGCAGGTCAGCGAGCAGATCATCGCCGACGCGCTGCACCCGTACCCGGAGAGCCTGGTCATCGGCACCAAGGCCGGCCTGCTGCGCACCGGCCCGGGCGAGTGGCCGGTCTGCGGCCGGCCCGAGTACCTCACCCAGCAGGTCGAGCTCTCGCTGCGGAACCTGAAGGTCGACCGCATCGACCTCATCCAGCTGCACCGCATCGACCCGCAGGTGCCGCTGGCCGACCAGCTCGGTGCCTTCGCCACGCTCAAGGAGCAGGGCAAGGTCCGGCACATCGGTGTCTCCGAGGTCTCCGTCGAGGAGCTCGAGGCCGCCCGCGAGATCACCGAGATCGCCAGCGTGCAGAACCTCTACAACCTGACCAACCGGCAGAGCCAGGACGTGCTCGACTACGCCGAGGCCGAGGGCATCGCCTTCATCCCGTGGTTCCCGATCGCCACCGGTGACCTGGCCAAGCCCGACAGCCCGGTCGCGGCCGTGGCGAAGGAGCTCGACGCGACGCCGTCCCAGGTCGCGTTGGCCTGGCTGCTGCAGAAGTCGCCGGTGCTCCTGCCCATCCCGGGCACCAAGTCGGTCGAGCACCTCACCGAGAACATGGGCGCCGCGCAGCTGACGCTCTCCGCCGACGACGTGGCGAAGCTCGACGCCCTCGCCTGACGAAGGACCCTCGTGCCCCCCGCCGCTCGCGAGCTCGCGGCGGGCCCCTGCACGAGGGTCGAAGGGCCGTGGACCCCCGGTCGCGATCGTTGCGACCGGGGGTCCAGCATGTCGGGCATGGACGCTGATGTCTTCGCCCAGGTCAGGGACGCCGTCCGCCGGCTCGTCCGTGAGGTCGTCGTCCCGCGCGAGGAGGAGATCGACCTCACCGACCGGGTCCCCGACGAGCTGCGCGCCGCTGCCGCCGAGATGGGGCTGTTCGGCTACGCGCTGCCCGAGGAACACGGCGGCCTCGGCGTCTCGATGAGCGAGGACGTGCAGCTGGCCTTCGAGTTCGGCTACACGACCCCGGCCTTCCGCTCGCTGTTCGGCACCAACAACGGCATCGCCGGCCAGGTCATCGCCCGCTTCGGCAGCGAGGAGCAGCAGCAGGCGTACCTGCCGGGGCTGGCCGCCGGCGAGCTCATCGGCTCGTTCGCGCTGACCGAGGCCGAGGCCGGCTCCGACCCCGCCGGGCTGCGCACCAGCGCCCGCCGCGACGGCGACGGCTGGGTCGTCAACGGCGGGAAGCGCTACATCACCAACGCGCCGATCGCCGACCTCTTCGTGGTGTTCGCCCGCAGCGACCCGGCGGAGAAGGGCGGCCGCGGCATCTCCAGCTTCGTCGTCCCCGCGAGGACGCCCGGCGTCACCGTCGGGCCGCACGACCGGAAGATGGGGCAGTCCGGCGCCTGGACCGCCGAGGTGTTCTTCGACGACGTCCGGGTCCCCGCCTCCGCGCTGGTCGGCGAGGAGGGGCGCGGCTACGCCAAGGCGCTCACCGTGCTCTCCCGCGGCCGGCTGCACATCGCAGCGCTGTGCGTCGGGATGGCCCAGCGGGTGCTCGACGAGTCGGTCGCCTACGCCGCCACGGCCCAGCAGGGCGGCGCCCCGATCGGCCGGTTCCAGCTGGTCCAGGCGATGCTCGCGGAGAGCCACGCCGAGCTGCTGGCCGCGCGCAGCATGGTCCTCGACGTCGCCGCCCGGTACGACTCCGGCGAGGACACCTCGGTCGGGCCGTCGTCGGCCAAGCTGTTCTGCAGCGAGATGGTCGCCCGGGCCACCGACCGCGCGGTGCAGGTGCACGGTGGCCTGGGGTACCTGCGGACGACGCCGGTCGAGCGCTTCTACCGCGACGCCCGGCTGTACCGGCTGTACGAGGGCACGAGCGAGGTGCAGAAGGTGATCATCGGCGGGGCGCTGCTCCGGGCGGCGGGCATGCCCAGGAGCTGAGGCGGGGAGCCGCCGTCAGGCCGGGGTGTGCTCCGGGCCGGTGCCGGGGTGCAGCAGCGCGCCGGTGTGCCCCTCGCCCTTGCTCAGCGCGGCCACGAACTCCCGCAGCAGGTCGCCGCCGCGGTGCCGGGCGACCCAGCCCAGCTGCGTGCGGGCCCGGGTGGTGTCCAGCTGCGGCACGCCGATGCCCAGGTCCAGCCAGCCCGGCTCGATCTGCAGCACGTGGGCGAGGAAGGCCGCCTGCATGCCGGTGCGCAGCACCACCGCGGGCACCGGCACCCGCCGGACGCCCAGCGCGGCGGCGATCCCGTCGGCGTCGAAGTTGGGCGGGGCCACCAGGTTGAACGGGCCGGGCGCCTGCCGGTCGATGATCCGGGCGATCGCGTCGGCGACGTCGTCGGCGTGCACGAACCCCAGGTGCAACGAGCTGGGCAGCGGCAGGGGCAGGAGCTTGGCCACCGAGCCGGGGAACGCCCGGGCGACCGGGAACAGCACCGGGCCGAGGAAGTAGCGGCCGATCTCGCTGGCCGCGTCGGGCTGCAATACCAGCGTCGGGCGGGTCACCGAGACGGTCGTCTGCGGGTGCGCGGCGTCGAAGTCGCGCACCATCTGCTCGCACTCGGACTTCTGCCGGCTGTACTGCGAGCTCGGGATGCCGGTGGTCGGCCAGTCCTCGCGGACCGGGTGCTCCTGGGGGCCGGCGGCGTAGGTGCCGATCGAGGACATGTGCACCACGTGCGGCACCCCGGCCGTTCCGGCGGCGGCGAGCACCCGGCGGGTGCCCTCGATGTTCACCGCGTGCAGCAGGTCGGGCTGCCGGTCGGGGATCAGCGCCCAGGCCAGGTGGACGACGACGTCGGCGCCGTCGAGGAACTCGGCGAGCACCGGCTCGCTGTCCGGGGTGCCGAGGTCGGCGGAGAACCAGCGGACCCCGGCGTACGGCTCGGTCTCCGGTGGCCGGCGCCGGGCCAGGCCGCGCACCTCACCCACCCCGGTCTCGGCGAGCCGGCGCAGCAGCGCCGTGCCGACGTTGCCGCTGGCACCCGTGACAGCCACGGTCATGCCCGGGAGGAGTCCGCTGGTGAGCTCAGCCATGCACAGCGGCTACCCGGTACCGGGCACCGCTCAACCGCTGACCTCCACACCCGCGAGCTCGGTGCCGCGGACGGCGGCCAGCCGCTCGGCCTCGGCCTCCAGCGCCGGGCGGGGGACGTCGCGCCACAGCTCCACCTGCACGCCCAGCCGCGTGCCGGCCTTGCGCGGCCGCCAGGTGCCGGCGATCTCGCCGTCGACGAGCACGCCGCCGGGCCGGCCGAGGATGCGCCAGACGTCCTTGGCCCGGGTCTCGTCGGGCAGCAGCAGCGACCGGTCGCGGGTCTGCAGGTAGGGGTCGAAGGGGCCGAGCAGCCGGGTGGTGCGCACCGGGCCGGCGGTCAGCCGCTCGACGTCACCGGCCAGGGCCCACCGCCGCTCGCCGTCCACCTGCACCTCGACCGCGTCCTCGGGCCAGTGCGCCTGCACTTCCTTCACCGGGGCGTCGAGGTAGGCGGCGACCTGCTGCGGGGTGGCCGGGCCGTGCAGCCGCAGGTAGCCCCGGACGACGTCCAGGTGCTCGGGCACCGCGTCGGCGGGCGCGAACCCGGGGATCGGCTGCAGCACCGGCGGAGAGGTGTCCGGCTGCAGCTCCAGGCCGGCGCGCAGGGCGGCGAGCCGGAAGGACTGCTCGTACACGTGCACGGCCTTGCAGGCTCGGCAGTCGCGCAGGTACGGCGGATCCACTCGCTCCGTGAGCTGCCGCGACATCTCGCCCTTGGCTGTCGGGGCGGTGACGACCTCCCGCATGTGCGCCGCGACGGTGTCCAGCGCCGTCAGGATCGGGATGCCCGCGGCCTTGAGCGGCTTGGCCCCGTCGAAGATGCGCTTGGCCGCGTCGGCGTCGGAGAACGGTGCGGTCGCCGCGGCCACGCCGGGGAGGTCGGCCCGGCGGTAGAGGTGCGGTGCGCCGCGCAGCGTCCAGACGAGGGCGAGGTCGTCGGGTGCGACGTCGTCCAGACCGCGGACGGCGAGCGCCCAGCGGCCGGCGTCGGCGCCGGTGTCCTGCACGCCGAGGTCGAGGACGGCGGTGTCGGCGAGGGTGCCCGCGGTGCGGTCCAGCTGGTGGGCGCGCACCCGGGACGCGAGGACGTCGGCGCGGGTCAGCTGCAGCGGGGCCACGCGCAGACCGTACGACCGACCACCGACGATCAGGAGTGGGTGCGCACGTGCGCGGTGATCAGCTCCCCGGTGCGCTCGGCGGCGAGCTCGGGGATCCAGTGGTTGACGTCCTCGAGCACCTCGAGCGCGTACGGCGCGGCGACGAACTCGGCGGTCGCCTCGGTGGCCGCCCGGCCGAGGAACGCGTCACCGGCGCCCCACACGTGCAGCGTCGGCACCCGCACCTTCCCGATCGGCGTGCGGGCGCCCACCGGCAGCGCGCGGTACCAGTTGAGCGCCGCGGTCAGCGCGCCCGGCTGCCGCATCCGGTCGACGTACTCCTCGACCAGCTCGGCCGGCAGCCCGCCCTGGCGGAGCATCCGCCGCAGCACCGTGCCGTGGCCGGCCAGCAGCACGCCCTCGGGCACCGCGGGCAGCTGGAAGAGCGCGATGTAGGACGACCGCAGCGCCTGGTCGCTGTGCGCGAGCGCGTGGCTCATCGCCGCCGGGTGCGGCACCGACAGCGCGGTGAGCGTGCGCACCCGCCACGGGTGCCAGGCAGCCAGCGCCCAGGCGGCGATGCCTCCCCAGTCGTGCCCGACGACGTGCGCGGACCGCAGCCCGGCGGCGTCCAGCAGGGCCAGGACGTCGTCGACCACCTCCCGCAGCGCGTACGCCGACCGCCCGGTCGGGCGGGCGCCGGGGGAGTAGCCGCGCTGGTCGGGGGCGAGGGTGCGCAGCCCGGCCGAGTGCAGCACCGGGCTCAGCCGGTCGAAGGCCGAGCTGTCCTGCGGGAAGCCGTGCAGCAGGACGACGGGGTCGCCGTCGGCCGGGCCGGAGTCACGGACGTCGAACACCAGGTCGCCGCGCGAGAAGCTGTCCATGCGACGACTCTGCCCGTTCCGGGCGGGGCTCACTCGGGGAGGGCGGGGCTCACTCGGGGAGGACGTGCGCGAACACCGACGTCGGCTCACCCGCGGCGTCCCGGACGACCGACACCCGCACCAGCACCGGCACCTCGGAGCCGTCGGCGTGCAGGAACCGGGTCGACAGCTCGGTCAGGCCGATGAACTCGGTGAACAGCCCGCCGACCGCCGCCCGGTCCCCGGCCGGGGTGAGGTCGAGCACCCGCCGGTCGGCCAGCGCGTCGGTGGTGGTGCCCAGCAGCGCGGCGAAGGCCTTGTTGACCCGCAGCAGCCGGCCGTCCATCCGGGTGAGCGTCATGCCGATCGGTGCGTCGTCGAAGGCGTGCCGGAACATCGCCTCGCTGTCGGCCAGCGCCCGGCGGGCCTCGACCGTGGCAGTGACGTCGCGGGAGACCGACAGCACCTCCCGCACGGTGCCGTCGGCGTCGGTGAGCTGGCGGGTGTCGCTCTCCAGCCACCGGACGCTGCCGTCGCGGTGCACCGCGCGGTGCACCCCCTGGCCCTGCGCGTAGCGGGCCGCGAGCGCCGGGTCGGCGGTCATCCGGGCCAGGTCGTCGGGGTGCAGGAAGCGCCCGACGGAGACGCCGACCAGCTCCTGGGGCAGCCAGCCGAGCATCGCGCCGCTGCTGGCCGAGGCGTAGGTGATGACCCGGTCCGGGGTGGTCACCAGCAGCAGCTCGTCGTTCCCGCCGAGCGGCAGCACCGGTCCGCCGTCCGCGCCGGCCAGCGGCTCGGCGACCGCGCGGGAGGTGAGCAGCCCGGTCAGCCGCGGCGAGGCCTCCTCGGGCCGGCCGAACAGCCAGCCCTGGGCGGAGTCGCAGCCCATCGCGATCAGCTGCTGCGCCTGCTCGGCGGTCTCCACGCCCTCGGCGCACACCCGCCGGCCCAGGCTGTGCGCCGCCTCGATGACCAGCCGCACGAGCACGCCGTCGGCGGTGTCGCTGGCCACCCGCTCGATGAACGAGCGGTCGATCTTCACCAGGTGCACCGGCAGGCCGCGCAGCAGGCTCAGCGCCGAGTGGCCGGCGCCGAAGTCGTCCAGCGCGAGCCGCACGCCCAGGTCGCGCACCTGCGACAGGCGGGCGGCCGTGGCGGTGAGGTCGGTGATCGCCGCGGTCTCGGTGATCTCCAGGCACAGCCGGTCGGCGGCCAGGCCGCTGTCGCTCAGCGCCCGGGTGACGTCGTCGATGAACCCGCGCTGGGCCAGCTGCACCGGCGACACGTTGACCGCGACGGTGGGCGCCACGCCCGAGGGGCCGATCGGCCAGCCGGCCGCCTCCCGGCACGCCGTATGCAGCACCCAGCGGCCCAGGTCGACGACCAGGCCGGTGCGCTCGGCGAGCGGGATGAACACGTCGGGGGCCACCCGGCCGAGCTCCGCGTCGTCCCAGCGAGCGAGCGCCTCCACGCCGGTCACCTGACCGGAGGGCAGCGCGACGACGGGCTGGTAGTGCAGCTGCAGGTCCTCGGTCTCGATCGCCCGGCGCAGCCGCCGTTCCATCCGGTGCCGGGCGCGGACGGCGTCGGTGGTCTCGACGTCCTCCAGCAGCTCGACGCCGAAGTGGGCGACCCGGCCGCGGCCGAGCGACTTGGCCCGGGCCACCGCGAGGTCCGCCTGGTGCAGCAGCGCGTCGGGCGAGGTCGACGGCCCGCCGGCCGAGCCGGCCACCCCGACGCTCGCGCCCAGGCTGACCAGCTGCTCGGCGCCGTCCTCCTCGTCGGCGACGACGAAGGGCGCGGCGGCGGTCAGCACCATCCGCTCGGCGAGCGCGGTGCTCTGCGCGCCGGTGAGCGGCGCCTCGGTGAGCACCGCGAACTCGTCGCCGGTCAGCCGGACGACGAGGTCGCCGCTGCGGGCCACGGCGCGCAGCCGCTGCGCGAACTCGACGAGCACCTGGTCGCCGGCGGTGTGGCCGAGGTGGTCGTTGACGTCCTTGAACCGGTCGAGGTCGATCACGAACAGCACGGCGGGGCCGGGGCCGCGCTCGGCCTGGCGGAGCCGCTCGACGAGGAAGAGCCGGTTGGGCAGGCCGGTCAGCGGGTCGTGCAGCGCCTGGTAGGCGTACTGCTGGGCGAGCTGCTCGAAGACGGCGGTCACCGGGGCCACCGAGAGCCGGCCGTCGGGCCCGGCCACCAGGACCGCGTCGAGGAGGTCGTCGCCGCCGCTGCGCCGGTGGATCACCGCGGCGGCCGCGCGGCCCACCGGGCAGTCCGCCGGGAAGACCAGGGCCTCCGGCGGTGCGGCGTCGACGACGGTGCGCCGCTGCATCAGCAGCCGGCCGTAGCCGAGCCGGCCGGTCATCGCCAGCTCGAACCAGGAGCGGCTGACCAGCACCGGCTGCCCGGGGACGTCGAGCACCACCCAGCGCAGGCCGGCGTCCCGGCGGAAGACGGCGTCCAGCGAGGCCATCGTCGCGGTGGGCGGCACCAGCCGCGCCGGCTGCGCCAGCTCGGCGAGGAGCACCTGGCTCTCCGGCCGGGTCAGCTCGGCGGTCAGCGCGACCTGCAGGACTCCCTCGGGCAGGGACGGCGCAGCGGTCGCCGCCGTCGCCCCGGCCGGGGTCGCTGAGGTGACCGGTGCTGCGGTCACCGTGGGAGAGCTGGTCATCCGTGCCCGTGCTCCTGTCCTCGTCCCCGTCCTGGGGTCCTCGTCAGTGTGCGGACAGTCGCTCTCCGTGACGACGGCCTCTCACCCGTCCGAGTCGATCTTGGTCCTGGGGTGTCGGTGCACGTCGCTGCGGCGTCGGGGACGATGGCACCCGTGGTGGCATCCCCGGCAGCAGAGCTGATCGTCCTGGTCGACGAGGACGGGACGGCGATCGGCGCGATGCCCAAGCCGCTGGTGCACCACGGCGAGACGCCGCTGCACCGGGCCTTCTCCGCCTACCTGTTCGACGACGACGGCCGGCTGCTGGTCACCCGGCGCGCGGAGGACAAGGCGACCTTCCCCGGCATGTGGACCAACACGGTGTGCGGGCACCCCGGCCCCGGCGAGCCCGACCCGGACGCGATCGCCCGCCGGGCCGGCTACGAGCTCGGCCTCGGGGTCGCCGACCTGCGGCCGGCGCTGCCGTCCTACCGCTACCGCGCCGAGTTCCGCGGCGTGGTGGAGAACGAGGTCTGCCCGGTCTACCTGGGGCGGTTCACCGGCACGCCGGCCCCCGACCCGACCGAGGTCGGGGAGTGGGAGCTGCTGGAGTGGGCGGCTTTCCGGGCCCGGCAGGAGACCACCCAGTACGACGAGTGGTCACCCTGGTGCCGCGAGCAGGCCCGCCTCATCGAGGCCGCCGGCCTGGTGACCTGATCGAGGACCTTGCTGCCCCCCGCCCCTCGCAGGCTCGCGGCGGGCCCCTGCAGCAAGGCCGTCAGGCGTTGACGACGAGCCGCACGGTGCAGCCGTCGCCGGACTCGTCGGCCGGGCCGGTGGTCAGGCTGTCGACCGAGCGGCGGGCCAGCCACAGCCCCATCCCGCCGACGGCCATGTCGCCGTGCGCCGGCCCGTAGCCCACCAGCGGGTCGTCGAAGGCGGTGCCGCGGTCGGTGACCGCGCACAGCAGCCGCTCGGGTGAGCACCACAGGGTCACGTCGACCGGCGGGACGCCGTGCTCGGCGGCGTTGGCGGTGACCTCGTCGATGGCCAGCACGAAGTCCTGCGCGGCGTCCGCCGAGAGCGCGCTCTCGGCCAGGACCTGGTTGAGCGCCCGGCGCAGCACCCGCATGTCGTCGAGGTCGGCCATCGCCAGCGCCGGCTCGGTGGACTCCAGCGGGTCCGGCGGCTGGGCGCGCTGCACCTCGCGCAGCAGCTCGGCCGGCGGCCGGTAGTCGGCGTTGCGGACCGCGCCGTCTCGGGTGAGCAGCCACGGGTGGGTGGCCCGGGCGAGCGACCCGCCGTCCTCGCCCGCCGGCACCATCAGGCACAGGTGGTCGACCGGCCGCTCGGCCAGCACGTGGTTGAGCAGCGCCTCGGTCTGCGTCCAGGTCGACCAGTCGGCCTGCCGGCCGGGGCCGGTGACCAGGTGCAGCCGACGTCCGTCGCCGGGCAGCTCCCGGTCGATGAGCGCGGTGAGGGCGGCGATCGCGTCCGGTGGCCGCCGGTCGAGCGGTTCGGGGGACACCACCTGGACGCCCGCGTTGCCACCCAGCGCCCCGGCCAGTGCGGCGGCGACCGGCTCCGGGCAGGCGATCACCACCGGCTCCCCGGTGGACAGCGCGCCGCTGAGGAAGGGCGCCACGGTCGTGGCGACGTCCTCCCCGGTGCTCATCACGTGGCCGACGTGCCGGTAGATCTGCTGGTCCTGGCTCGGCTGCACCACGGACCCCCCGTCCCTGTGTCGGATGCTTCGACACCAGCCCTGTGCCCGGCATCCCCGATCGGGAACCATCCGGCACCCAGGTCACACCCGGACGGCGCGCCGCCGGGCGTTTCGCGGACCCCCGCAGCGGTCAGCGACACGGGGGTGACCGCCGCGCTGCTGCCGCCCCGCCGGGACGGCTGCCCCAAGCGGATGGTCTTCGGCCCGTGCGGGGGGGTCCGCGACGACGGGGGGTGCGAGCTCGCCGAGCACCCGTGCGTCTTCCTGGCGCCACCGCTGCCGCGCTGGCCGGCGCGGCCCGCCACCCCGCCCGCCCCGCGGCCGGACGGGCTGCTCGACCGCGCGCAGCGGGGGCCGGTGGTGCTCGCCGACCTGACCGTGGCCCCGTTCGACCGGGCCTCGGTGCGGTCGGTGGTGGGCGTGCTCGCCCCGGTCAGCGACGCCCTGCTGGTCGGCGAGCACCAGGGCCGACCGGACCTCCCGCCCACGCTGATGGCCCAGGAGGTGCTCGCCGCCGGCGGGCGGCCGTGGACGACGCTGGCCTGCCGCGACCGCAACCGGCTGGTGCTGGAGCAGGAGCTCGGCGGGCTGGCCGCCGTCGGTGTCGACGGCGTGCTCTGCGTGACCGGCGACGGGCGGCGGCCGGGAGCCCGGCCGGAGGTGTCCTCGGTGTTCGACCTCGACGGCACCCGGCTCGCGGCGCTGGCCACCGCGGCCGGGCTGTCCGCCGCGGTGGCCGAGTCGCCCGACGCGCCGCCGGTGCCGCTGCGCCCGGCGCGGGTCGCGGAGAAGCAGCGGGCGGGTGCCCAGCTCTGCGTGCTCAACCACGTCGCCGGCCCCGCCCAGCTGGCGACGTTCACCGCCGCCGCGAGGGCAGCCGGTGCGACGCTGCCGTTCATCGCGTCGGTCGCCGTCTACACCGACGAGCGCTCGGCCCGGGTGCTGCAGCGGTTCCCCGGCCTGCACCTGGACGCCGCCGTGGTCGAGCGCGTGCTCACCGCACCTGACACGGTGGTGGCCGGCATCGCCGCGGCGGTCGCGGAGGCCCGGGCGCTGCTCGCCGTCCCCGGGGTGGTGGGGGTCAACCTGTCCGGGCTCGCGTCGGCGCACGGCGAGGCGACGGCCGCGGCGGTCAAGGCCGAGGTGGCCACGAGGATCCGGGAAGAGGGCAGATGAGCGAGCTCGCCAGCGAGGCCATGGAGTCCGAGTTCGGCACGGTCGCCGGGTGGACCGAGGAGGCGGTGCGCGCGCTCGGGCCCGAGCACGCCGTCCCGGCCGGCTGCCGGGGGAGCGGCAGCGAGGGTGCGCTGCGCTGGCTGGCCGACGCCCTCGCGGTCCGCCCGGGTGAGCGGGTGCTCGACTCCGGCGCCGGCGTCGGCGGGCCCGCCGGGTGGCTGGCCGCCGAGCGGGGCGTGCGGCCGGTGTGCGCCGAGCCGATGGCGCCGGCCGTGCACGCCAGCCGGGCCCTGTTCGGGCTGCCCGCGGTGGTGGCGCTCTCCCAGGCGCTGCCGTTCGCCGACGACTCGTTCGACGTGGCGTGGTGCCTGGGCGTGCTGTGCACCACCGAGGAGAAGGCCGCGCTGCTGGCCGAGCTGCGCCGGGTGCTGGCCGACGGCGGCCGGCTGGGTCTGCTGGTCTTCGTCGCCGACGAGCCGCTGCCGCCCCCGCTGCCCGACGGCAACAGCTTCCCGTCGTCCGCGGAGGTCGAGCAGCTGCTGGCCGGTGCCGGGTTCACCGTCACCGGCACCGCCGACGCCGACCTGTCCGACAGCCCGGCGGAGTGGCAGCAGCGGGCCGACGCCGTCGACGCGGAGGTGGAGCGCCGGCACGGCGGCGACCCGGAGTGGCGGCAGGCGCAGGAGAACGCGCGCCGGGTCGGGCGGCTGATCGGCTCCGGCGCCCTGCGGCCGAGGATGGTCTCGGCCGTCACCACCTAGGGGGGCACCCGGTATCGAGTGCCCGGCCGGCGGTGTTGGACCGCGCGTGCACGCAGACGTGGTGGTCATCGGGGCGGGGCAGGCCGGGCTCTCGGCGGCGTACGCGCTGCGCCGGGCCGGCGCGGACTTCGTCGTCCTGGACGGCGACGCGGGCCCCGGCGGCGCCTGGCAGCACCGCTGGCCCTCGCTGCGGCTGGACAAGGCGCACCGCATCCACCCGCTGCCCGGCTCGGTGCTGCCCGACGCCGACCCCGCCAGCCCGGCCAGCGAGGTGGTCGCCGGCTACTTCGCCGACTACGAGCGGCGGTACGCGCTCCCGGTGCATCGCCCGGTCGCCGTCCGCGCGGTGCACGCCACCGGCGACGGCTTCGTGCTGGACACCAGCGAGGGGGAGTGGACGGCGCGCGGCGTCCTGAACGCCACCGGCACCTGGACCCGGCCGTTCTGGCCCGCCTACCCCGGCCGCGAGCTCTTCGCCGGCCGCCAGCTGCACGCCTCGCAGTACCGGGGTGCTGAGGAGTTCCACGGTCAGCACGTGGTCGTCGTCGGCGGCGGGACGTCGGCGGTGCAGCAGCTGATCGAGATCAGCGAGGTCACCAGCACCACCTGGGTCACCCGGCGGGAGCCGGTCTGGCGGGCCGAGGGGTTCGGCGAAGAGGCCGGACGGGCCGCGGTCGCGCTCGTCGACGAGCGGGTGCGCGCCGGGCTGCCACCGGGCAGCGTCGTGAGCGTCACCGGGCTGGTGGAGACCGAGGCGGTGCTCGCGGCGCGTGCCCGCGGGGTGCTCGACCGGTTGCCGGTGTTCGACCGGCTCACCGCCGACGGCGTCGCCTGGGACGGCGACCCCGGCCGGTTCGTGCGGGCCGACGTCGTGCTGTGGGCGACCGGGTTCCGCGCCGCGATGGACCACCTGGCCCCGCTGCACCTGCGCGGCCCGGGCGGCGGGATCGCGATGGACGGCACCCGGGTGGTCGCCGAGCCGCGGCTGCACCTGGTCGGCTACGGACCCTCGGCGAGCACGATCGGGGCCAACCGGGCCGGCCCGCATGCAGCACGGGAGCTGCTGCGGACGATCGCCACGCCGCAGCCGGCCTGGCAGAACGCCACGTGATCGGCCGCGCGGCTCGTCACTCGTAGGGACTACAAAGCGTCATCACGCCACTACGCCCGGGTAATCTGCTGACCGAGGGCACCTCGAGCTCCGGCAGCCACGCCGGCGACGTCTTCAGCGCACCACGATCCCGGCGGTACTCGTCGCCGGAGACAGGAGCGCCGACGTGACGTCGGTCCGCCCCACCTCCCTCGCCACGGCCCGTGGCCGCCGCGTCGGCCTCGCCTCGACCAGCCTGGTGGCGATCACCGCCCTCGGGGTCCTCGCCGGGCTCACCGGCACCGCGCAGGCCGCCACCACCGTCCCGCTCGCCGGCGCCGACGTCTACGGCGTCCTGGGCACCACCGTCACCAACACCGGGATCTCCACGGTCGCCGGCGACGTCGGCGGCAGCACCAGCACCGGCACCGGCCCGACCGGGGCGAACTCGATCGTGCACACCTCGGGCATCGACCGGAACGACGTCGGCGCCGGCCTGGCCGGCCTGACCGCGGCGATCACCAACGCCCGGGGGCAGACCCCGGCGACCGACGTCGGCCCGGCCAACCTGGCGCTCTCCGGCCCGCTCGGCCCCGGCATCTACACCTCCGGCTCGGACCTCGCGCTCACCGGCCCGCTGCTGCTGGACGGCGGCGGGAGCTACGACTCGGTGTTCGTCTTCCGGGCCACCGCCGGGCTCACCACCGCCTCGGCCAGCACGATCAGCCTCACCGGCGGTGCCCAGGCCTGCAACGTCTTCTGGGAGATCGGCAGCTCGGCGTCGCTCGGCGCGGGGTCGACGTTCCGGGGCACGATCCTGGCCACGACGAGCATCTCCGTCGACGCGGGCGCGACCATCGACGGCCGGCTGCTCGCCCAGGACGCGGTCACGCTGATCAGCGACACGGTCATCCGGTCCGGCTGCCAGACGGGGCTCGTCACGCCCGTCGTCGCGCCGCCCACCACCGCCGGCCCCACCGCCGGACCGACCGGCACGCCCGACGGCACGCCGACCGCCACCGCGCCGGCGACGGCCACACCCACCGGCACGACACCGAACGCACCTCGGTACGGCCAGGTCGGCCGCGTGCCGGTCGGCTCCGTCGACACCGGTGACGGCAGCACCGCCGCCGACCTGGTGGAGTCGCCCCGGTGCTGACCCCGCGGGGACGGGCCGGGCTCGGGGCGCTGCTCGTCGCCCTCACGCTGGGCCTGTCCGGCTGCGCCACGGAGTCGGCCGCGGCGCCCGCGCCGGCCCCGGCGACGACGTCCGCGACGGCCACCAGCGCCCCGGTCGCCGTCCTGCCCGCCGTGCTCGCGGCGTCCCGGCCGGTGCGCGTGCAGATCCCCTCGATCGGTGTCGACTCCGAGCTGATGGACCTGGGCCTGCAGGGCGACGGCACCCTCGAGGTCCCCCCGACCGGCTTCCCGGCGGGCTGGTTCACCGGCGCGCCGACCCCGGGCGAGCGCGGGCCGGCCGTCATCGCCGGTCACGTCGACTGGGCCGGGTCGCCCGGCGTCTTCTCCGCGCTGCGCGACGTGGCCGTCGGGGACGAGATCACCGTGCAGCGCGAGGACGGCAGCACCGCGCTGTTCCGGGTCGTCGAGGTCGGGCAGTACCCGAAGGACGCCTTCCCCACCGCTGCGGTCTACGCCGACCTCGAGCACGCCGGGCTGCGCGTGATCACCTGCGGCGGCGACTTCGACCCCGCCGCGCGCAGCTACCTGGACAACACCGTCGTCTTCGCCGACCTGGTGACCACCGGCTGACCGGGCGCGGACGGTTACCGCGTCCGCCCGGCAGGTAGGACACACAGCATGAGCAACCCCGAGCTCCCCGACACCGCGATGGCCACCGGCAACGACGAGGGCAGCCCCGGCGAGCGCAGCACCGGCCCGCTGGCCGAGGACGAGCGCACGCTGCTCGAGGAGCTGGATAAGCCGGCCGAGGGCACTGCCCAGCCGGCCGTGGAGGACTCGCCCGAGGTCGCCACCGCGGTCGACGACGACGCCCCGCTGCCCGGCAGCGGTGGTGGCAACGACGACGGGCTGGACGCCGAGTTCACCGACCGCTGACAGGCGGCGGGTCAGCGGTCCTGGCGGTTGAGCCGGACGGCGATCAGCGCGACGTCGTCCTCGGCCCGCTCGGGCAGCAGCCGGTCCAGCAGCTGGTCGGCCAGCTCGGTCATCGGCAGGCCGGCCAGCGTGGAGAGCTCGGCCGCCAGCCGGTCGATGCCGACGTCGAACACCTGGTCCCGGCGCTCGACCAGGCCGTCGGTGTAGAAGAGCAGCGTCGAGCCGCGGGGCAGCGTGACCACGTGGTCCCGGCGGGTGGCGTCGACGTGCACGCCGACCAGCATCTCCGCGGGGTCGGCGGTCAGCACCCGGGTCGAGCCGTCGGGGAGCAGCAGCACCGGCGGCGGGTGCCCGGCGTTCGACCAGCGCAGCCGGGTGACGCCCTGCTCGAACTCATCCGGCGTCTGCTCGAGCCGGGCGACGACCAGCGACGCCAGGGTCTTCAGCTGCAGGCCGTCCATCGCCCGGTCCAGCCGGGTCAGCACGCCGGCCGGGCTGTCGGCGCTGTCGTAGCTGATGCCGCGCAGCAGGCCGCGCAGCTGCCCCATGCACGCCGCGGCCTCGGTGTCGTGGCCGACGACGTCGCCGATCACCAGCGCGGTCGCGCCGTCGGGCTGCTGGAAGACGTCGTACCAGTCGCCGCCGACCTGGGCCTCGCGCGCCGCCGGCACGTACCGGACGGCGAACTCCAGGTGGTCGGGGTCCGGCGGCTCGGACAGCAGGCTGCGCTGCAGGGTCAGCGCCGCCTGGGCGACCCTGCGCGACCGGGCGTAGAGCGCCTCGAGCAGGTTGGTGCGCAGGTCGCCGACCTCGGAGAGCTGCGCCGGGGACCAGTCCTCGGACCGGTTGCGCACCGTCTCGCGCCACCGGTCGAAGGACTTGCGGGGGGAGAGCCGCACGGTGTCGCCCTCGCGCTCGGCGATGGCCTTGTTGTGCGGGTCGCCGCCCCAGTCGACCGAGTGCACCGTCTCCCGCCGGGTCCAGACCACGTACTGGCCATCGGGCAGCGGCAGCGCGAGGACGCCGCAGGCCAGGTCGGCCGGCACGTCCAGCTGCGGGGCGGCCAGCGGCAGCCGGTCGGTGTGGACGACGTCGGAGCCCTGGCCCGCGGCCCAGCCGGCGATCGCGTGCACGACCTCGGCGGGCAGCGGGACCCCGGCGGTGCCGGTGGCGCCCTGCAGGGCCACCACCACCGAGTCGGCGGGGACCACGTCGAGCAGACCCGGCCGGCCCAGCAGGGTCTCGGCCAGCGGGCGGTCCTCGTCCAGGGCGGCCGCGGTCAGCCAGGCCATCGTCGAGCGCACCTGCAGCGCCCGGCGGTGCTCCTCGTCCTCAGCCCGGTCGACCAGCCGCAGGGACAGCGTCGACCCGAGGAACTCCGCGGCCGCGCGGGTCGCGTACGGCGGCGCGTGCGAGCCGGAGTAGTGGTGGCAGGCGATGAGCCCCCACAGCTTGTCGTCGCGCAGCAGTGAGATCGACATGGACGCCCGCACGCCCATGTTCTGCAGGTACTCGCAGTGGATCGGCGAGACGCTGCGCAGCGTCGAGTAGGTGAGGTCCAGCGGCCGGCCGGTGGCGGGCAGGTCGACGGGCTCCAGCGGGGACGGCGTGTAGGTCACGTCCGAGATCAGCCGGATCCAGTTCTTCTCGTACAGCGCCCGGGCCTGCGCCGGGATGTCGGAGGCGGGGTAGTGCAGCCCGAGGAAGGAGTTGAGCTCGGGCAGCTTCGCCTCGGCCACCACCTCGCCGTTGTAGTCGGCGTCGTAGCGGTAGACCATCACCCGGTCGAAGCCGGTGAGGGTGCGGACGGCCTCGGCGGTGATGTCGTAGAGCTGCTGCAGGCTGGTGGCCCGGTTGAGCTCGCCGATCGTCCCGCGCACCGCCTGGTAGGTGTTGGGGAAGGAGAACGGCCGCGGGCCGTAGGCCGGCTCCAGCTCGACCACCAGCGTGCTCACCGAGCCCGCCGACACCTGACCGCTCACCGGCGGGCCGGGCTCGGCCAGCGGGCGGAAGGCCTCCTCGGCCGAGTGCACGGCCCGGTGCAGGATCGCGTCGACCGGGCAGGGCGTGCCGTCGCAGTCCAGCGTCAGCTCGACCGGGTTCCGCTCCCGCAGGTCGCCGAAGGCCCGTGCCGAGCGGGCGATGGCCTGGGCCGGCACCATGCCGACGACCTCGGCCAGCGGGCGGCCCAGCGCGTCGTCCCAGGCCACGCCGACCACGTCGGCGAGGTTCCGCGACACCTGGCGCACCACCATGTCGGGCTCGCTGAGCGCGAGCAGCACGCCGCGGGGCTGGATGCTCCCCGGGACGTGGATCGGCTCGCGCTCGCAGTTGGTGAGGTCGACGACCTCACCCGGGGCGAGCCACGGGCCGCTCTGCAGCTGGTCCGTCATGCGGGGACCCCGTTCTGCTCAGGGGAGTTCCGCCGCTGTTCGACGGGGAGGGGCGCGCCGCACCAGCGGGCGAGCGCACCGAAGGTCTGCTGCGCCGAGGCGACCAGGCGTCCGGCGTCCCCGCCTCCGGCGACCCGGGCGCGGGTCGCCGTGCGGAACGCGTGCCACATCGCCCCGGTCTGCTCACCGTAGGGGGAGAACGCGGTCACCCGCTCGGCGGCGGCCAGCTGGGGGAGGGTCGCCAGGTGCCGGTCGATGAAGACCCCGCCCAGCGACGAGCCCTCCAGCACGTACAGCCGGCCCAGCGCGGCATCGGTGTCCGGCACGGCGGGCAGCTCGGGGCGCGGGGTCGCACCGGCCGGGGCCCCCAGTGCCGCCAGGTCGGCGGCGAACAGCGGGCTGCGGCGGCGGCGCGGCCAGCCGGCCCGCTCGGCGTCGGCGGGCTCGGCCAGCGCCCACGCGTCCAGGCCGGCCTCCGCGGCGAGCCAGAAGCCGTGCATCCGGGTGAGCACGTCGACGAGCCGGGCGCGGGTGAGGTCGGGGGAGAGCAGGTCGAGTGCGTCCTCGACCGCCTGGTGCTCGGTGGCGGTCCCGGTGCGCAGCCGGCGCAGGACGTCCGCGTCGTCGGCCACCCGGTTCCCGTCGTCCACGGCACCGGCCCGGAGCGGGGAGGGAGCCTTACTTGCAGAAGTCATCTGTCGGCCGAGTTTAGGTCACCCCGCGGGCCACGGCTCGGACGCTCCGGGGCCGCAGGTGTGAGCCGCGCCGCACGCACCCCGAGGTGCAGGAACAGCCGGTCCGCGCCGTCGGCGAGGTCCAGCCCGGTGAGCTCCTCGATCCGGCCCAGCCGGTAGTACAGCGTCTGCCGGTGGATGCAGAGCACGCCCGCCGCGCGCTGCGGGCTGCCGGCGCAGTCCAGCCAGACCTCCGCGGTCGCGGTGAGCACCGGGTCGGCCAGCAGCGCGGCCAGCGACGGGTCGGGGCCGGGCAGCGCGGCCACCTGGCGCCACGCGCCCAGCTCCGGCCAGGACGCCGCCGGGGCGAACCGCGGGTCGACGGCGGCGACCCGGGCCGCCGTCCGCGCCTCGTGCCACTGGGCGGGCAGGTCGCCGCAGCCGATCCGGGCGGCGGCCACCCCGGCCGTGCTGCCCGCGGGCAGGCCGCCCAGCGCCGCGCCGCTCAGCGCGCCCGCCGGACGGGGGTCGCCGTCGCCGGGCAGCGGCAGCAGCACCGCGACCTCGGCGCCGTCGCCGAGCACCGCCGGTACCGCGCCGGCGCCCGGCGGTGCCCAGCCGGCCGGGAGGCCGGGAGCGGCGGGGAGGAGGGCCACCAGGGTGACCGGGGTGCCGGCGCCCAGCGCCTCGGTGAGCGCCCGCACCGAGCGCTGCGGCGCCGGGCCGGTGAGCACGGCGTGCAGCGCGGACGACAGGTCGTCGGTGCCCGGGCGGCCCTCGGCCAGCAGCCGGCCGGCCTCCGCGGCGAGCGCGACGGCCTCGCCCAGCCCGGGGGCGGTGGGGTCGGTGACGTCGGTGCGGCCCTCGTCGAGCAGCCACAGGTAGCCGTGCAGCCGGTCGCCGGAGCGCACCGGCAGGCACAGCCGGGTGAGGATGCCGGCGACCGGGTCGGCGGGCACCCGCACCGGGGCGGTCGCGCGGGCGATGCCGTGGCTCTCGAACCAGGCCCGCACCTCGGGCGTGGAGCTGCGGCCCAGGATGGAGCGGGCGCGGACGGTGTCCATCGTCGCGCCGGGCGTGGCCGGGCCGGTGCCGTCGTGCGCGCAGAAGGCCAGCAGGGTGAAGTCCCGGTCCTCCAGCGTCGCCGGGGCGCCGAGCACCGCGGACACCTCGTCCACCAGGTCCTGCAGGTCGTCGCGCACCGGGCTCCTCCCGCCGTTCGTACGATCGTACGAGGTGGCTGCGGCGAGTCCGGACATCTGTCGGTGGTGGGGAGGCGGCCGTCGTCCCTACCGTTGCCCCGTGCCCGTCCTGCAGCAGGCCCTGCTCGCCGCCTCCCGCCGTCCCGGCCTGCGCCGGGTGGTCACCGGCACGCCGGTCACCCGCCGGGTGGTCGACCGGTTCGTCGCGGGGGAGACGCTGCCCGAGGCGCTGGACGCGGTGCGCGCCCTGGCCGCCGAGGGCATCGCCGTCACCCTGGACCACCTCGGCGAGGACGTCACCGACCGCAGCGAGGCGCAGCGCACCCGGGACGCCTACCTCGCCCTGCTCGACGGGCTGGCGCCGCTGCAGCTGGGCCGCCGGGCCGAGGTGTCGGTGAAGCTCTCCGCGTTCGGCCAGGCGCTGCCGGTGGGCGGTGAGGACGTGGCGCTCCAGCTGGTCCGCCCGGTCGTCGAGGCCGCGACGGCGATGGGCACCACGGTGACCCTGGACATGGAGGACAGCCGCACCGTCGACTCCACGCTGGGCGTGCTCGCCGAGCTGCGCCGGGACCACCCGGGCACCGGCGCCGTCCTGCAGGCGATGCTGCACCGCACCGAGGACGACGCCCGGGCCCTCGCCGTCCCCGGGTCGCGGGTGCGGCTGGTCAAGGGCGCCTACCGGGAGCCAGCCTCTGTCGCGCACCAGGACAAGGCCGAGGTCGACGCCGCCTACGCCCGCTGCCTGGAGGTGCTGGTCCGCGGCGGCGGCTACCCGATGGCCGGCACCCACGACCCGGCGATGATCGAGCGGCTGCTGGCGCTGGTCGCCGAGACCGGCCGCACCCCGGACAGCTACGAGTTCCAGCTGCTCTACGGCATCCGCCCCGAGGAGCAGGTCCGGCTGGCCGGCGCCGGGCACACCGTGCGCGCCTACGTGCCCTACGGCGCCGACTGGTACGGCTACTTCATGCGCCGGCTGGCCGAGCGCCCGGCCAACCTCCAGTTCTTCCTCCGCTCGCTCGCCACCAAGAACTGAACGGGAGCACCACATGGACGCCGTCACCCAGGTCCCCGCGCCGCGCAACGAGACCGTCAAGGACTACGCGCCCGGCTCGCCCGAGCGCGCCGAGCTGCAGCAGCGGCTCACCGAGCTGGCCGCCGCCCCGCTCGAGCTGACCGCCACCATCGGCGGGCAGCAGCGGATGGCCGGCGGCGCCTCGTTCGACGTCGTCGCCCCGCACCGGCACGCCCAGGTGCTCGGCACCTCGGCGCACTCGACCGCCGCCGACGCCGAGGCCGCCGTGCGGGCCGCCAAGGCCGCGGCGCCGGGTTGGTCGGAGCTCTCCTTCGACGACCGGGCCGCCGTCTTCCTCAAGGCCGCCGACCTGCTCGCCGGGCCGTGGCGGCAGACGCTCAACGCCGCGACCATGCTCGGCCAGAGCAAGACCGCGTACCAGGCGGAGATCGACGCCGCCTGCGAGCTCATCGACTTCTGGCGCTACAACGTGCACTTCGCCCGCGAGGTGCTCGCCGAGCAGCCGGTCTCCGGCCCCGGCGTGTGGAACCGGGTCGACCACCGCCCGCTGGAGGGCGTCGTCTACGCGGTCACCCCGTTCAACTTCACCGCGATCGCCGGCAACCTGCCCACCGCACCCGCGCTGATGGGCAACACCGTGGTGTGGAAGCCCTCGCCCACCCAGCAGGTGGCCGCGCACCTGACCATGCGGCTGCTCGAGGCCGCCGGGCTGCCGGCCGGCGTGATCAACATGCTGCCCGGCGACGGCGTCGCGGTCTCGGACGTCGTGCTCGCCGACCCGGACCTCGCCGGCATCCACTTCACCGGCTCCACCCGGGTGTTCCAGCACCTGTGGCGCACGGTGGGCGAGAACATCGCCGGCTACCGCACCTACCCGCGGGTGGTCGGCGAGACCGGCGGCAAGGACTTCATCGTCGCCCACCCCTCGGCCGACCCCGACGTGCTGCGCACCGCGATGATCCGCGGCGCCTTCGAGTACCAGGGGCAGAAGTGCTCGGCGGCGTCCCGCGCCTACGTGCCGAGCAGCCTGTGGGGCAAGGTCCGCGACGACCTGGTCGGGATCGTCGAGGGGATCCCGATGGGCGACGTCACCGACTTCTCGAACTTCATGGGCGCGGTGATCGACGGGCGCAGCTTCGCCAAGCTGTCGAAGGTGCTGGACGCCGCGAAGGGCGACGACGCGCTCACCGTCATCGCCGGCGGGACGGCGGACGACAGCGAGGGCTTCTTCGTGCGGCCCACGGTCATCGAGGGCACCGACCCCGGGCACGAGGTGTTCAGCACCGAGTACTTCGGCCCGGTGCTCGCGGTGCACGTCTACGACGACGCCGACTACGACACGGTGCTCAAGCAGATGGAGTCGGTGGCCCCGTACGCGCTCACCGGGTCGGTCATCGCCCAGGACCGGGTGGCGATCGCACACGCGCAGCGGTTCCTGCGGCACGCGGCCGGCAACTTCTACGTCAACGACAAGCCCACCGGCGCCGTCGTCGGCCAGCAGCCCTTCGGCGGCGGCCGGGCCTCGGGCACGAACGACAAGGCGGGCGCCGCGCAGAACCTGCTCCGCTGGACCAGCGCGCGGTCGATCAAGGAGACGTTCGTCCCGGCGACCGACCACCGCTACCCGCACATGCGGTGACGGACCCCGGCGGCGGGCCGGTCAGCTCTGCAGCTGGCGCTCCTCGCGCAGGTCGCCGAGCACCTTGGCGACGGTCTCCTCGAGCGGGGCGTCGCCGGCGATGACGTCGCCGGGCTCGTCCTCGCCGAGCCGCTCCAGGGTGGCCAGCTGGCTGTCCAGCAGGGACGGCGGCATGAAGTGGCCCTTCCGCTGGGCCAGCCGCTCGGCCAGCACCTCGCGCGGGACGTCGACGTGGGCGAACCAGACCGACGGGTGGCCGTCGCGCAGCAGGTCGCGGTAGCTGCGCTTGAGCGCCGAGCAGGTGATGACCAGGTCGGTGCCGGCCGCCTCGTGCTCGCCGATCACCGCGGCGATCTCCCGCAGCCACGGCCAGCGGTCGTCGTCGTCCAGCGGGGTGCCGGCGGCCATCTTGGCGACGTTGGCCGCCGGGTGCAGGTCGTCGCCCTCGATGTACTCCCAGCCCAGTTGCCGGGTGAGCTCGCGGGCAGCGCTCGTCTTGCCGGATCCGGAGACCCCCATGACGACGATCGTGGTGGTCGCCGGGATGCTGGGCGGAGTGTCCATGCGCTGACCGTAGGGGTCGCGGCGCGGTGAGCGGGGGAGAGGTCGTGACGACGGCGGGCCGGCGCAGCTCCCTGTGGCAGCTGCCGGCGGTCCGCTCGCTGTTCGCGCTCAACGTGCTGGGCTTCCTCAGCTACTCGGTGCTGATCTCCGCGCTGCCGGCCCAGGCCACCCGGCTGGGCGCCGGGCTGACCGCCGCCGGTGCGGTCACCACGGTGTTCCTGGTCGCCACGGTGCTGGCCCAGCTCGCGGTGCCGCTGCTGGTGCGCCGGTGGGGGCTGGCGCCGGTGCTGGCGGCGGGGCTGGTGGCGCTCGGCGCCCCGTCCCCGCTGTACGCGCTGGCCGACGACGTCCGGTGGCTGGCCGTCATCTCGGCCGTCCGCGGCCTCGGGTTCGCCGCGCTGTGCGTGCTGGGCGGCGCGATCGCGGCCTCGGTGGTGCCACCCGAGCGCCGCGGTGAGTCGCTGGGCATCTACGGGCTGGCGGTCGCCGTCCCGACCCTGGTCACCGTGCCGGCCGGGACGGCGCTGACGCTGGCCGGGCACTTCTGGGTGGTGGCGCTGCTGGCCACCGCCCCCGTCGCCGCGCTGGTGTTCGTGCCGCGCGCGACCCGGTCGGTGCTCCGGCCGGGTGCCGACGCCCCGGCCCCGGACGGGCGGGGTGCGGTGCGCGCCGCGCTGCCGCCGTCGCTGGTGCTGCTGGTGGTGACGCTCGCCGGGGGAGGGCTGCTCACCTTCCTCCCGATCGAGCGACCCGACGGGGCGCTCGCGCCGGTGGCCCTGCTGCTGTTCGGGCTCACCAGCGCGCTGTCGCGCTGGCGGGCCGGGGTCCTCGTCGACCGGGTGGGCGCCCGCCTGCTGCTGCCGGCGGCCCTGGCCACCGGCGTCGCCGGGGTGCTGCTGGTCGCGCTCGGCCTCACCGGCCGGGGCGGCCCGGCCGCGGCCGCGGTGCTGACCGGTGCGCTGGCCTTCGGCGCCGCCTACGGGGCGGTGCAGAACCTGAGCATGGTGCTGGCCCTCCGCCGCGCCGGCACCGGGCCGGCGGCGACGGTCAGCGCCGTGTGGAACGCCAGCTTCGACAGCGGGACGGCGATCGGCGCGGCCGGCGTCGGGGCGCTGGCCGCGACCGGGCTGGGGCTGC
Source organism: Modestobacter versicolor (assembly GCF_014195485.1). Classification (NCBI taxonomy): domain Bacteria; kingdom Bacillati; phylum Actinomycetota; class Actinomycetes; order Geodermatophilales; family Geodermatophilaceae; genus Modestobacter; species Modestobacter versicolor. The sequence goes on along the minus strand of NZ_JACIBU010000001.1, from coordinate 1,868,157 downwards.
CGTGGACCTACGTCGTGGTGGCGGCCCTGCTCGCGCTCGCGCTGCCCACGGCCGTCGTCGTCGGCGCCGGGCGCGAACGGGTCAGCGGGTCGGGGCCTCGCCCAGCCGCTGCCGGGCCGCCTCGGCGAGCCGGGTGACCAGCAGCACCTCCTCGGCGGCCTGGCGCAGCCAGCCGCGCAGCCCCTCGACGTCGCGTCGGTTGCGGTCGCGGAGCTGACCCAGCAGCACCTGCCGGGTGCTGGCCTGGGCGCGCATGGCCGTGGGCAGGGTGCGGCCGGTGCGCCGGGCGAGGGCGGTGAACCCGGCGCCGACGAACACCAGCTCGCGGGTGTCGGACAACCCGGCCAGCAGCGCGTCGGCCTCCTCGGTGCGGCCGGCCTCGACCAGCTGCAGGTACTCGCGGGCGCGGCGGGCGCCGGTGTCGGCGGGGGACTCGGACGGTGCGGTCACCCCTCCACTCTCCCTCAGCGCCCGGCCCAGCGCGGCGGCCGCTTCTCCAGGTACGCCGCGATGCCCTCCCTGCGGTCCTCGCTCAGGTAGGGGTTGGGCCCGACGTCGAGCCGCAGCGCGGTGGCCAGCGGCAGGTCCAGCGCCTTGAGCGCGGTCTCCTTCATCCGGCGCACCGACAGCGGGGCGTTGGCCGCGATCCGGTCGGCCAGCGCGAGCGCCTCGGCCAGCACGTCGTCGGCCGGGACGACGCGGTTGACCAGCCCCCACCGGGCGGCGTCCTCGCTGGTCACGTACTCGCCGGTGAAGAGCATCTCCAGCGCGATGCCGGTCGGGATCCGCTTGGGCAGCACCACCGAGCCGTAGTTGGCGCCCATCCCGATCGTCGCCTCGGGCAGGCCCAGCTTGATGCCGGGCGCGGCGATCCGGATGTCGCAGGCCAGCGCCAGCTCGAAGCCGCCGGCGACGGCGTGCCCGGTGAGCGCGGCGACGACCGGCACGTAGGTCTCGCCGAGCACCTCGAACAGGCTGCGGCCCGGCCGGTCCATCGGCGGCCGGAAGGCCTCCCCGGCCTGGTCGCGCTCCCGGATCTCCTTGAGGTCGAACCCGGCGCAGAACGCCGGGCCGTTGCCGGTGAGGACGACGGCCCGCACGTCGCCGTCGGCCGCGCAGTCCAGCAGCTCCTCGACCAGGTCGGCCTGCAGCGCGCTGGACAGCGCGTTGCGGCGCTCGGGACGGTCGAGGGTCAGCACGCGCACGTGCCCCCGGGTCTCGGTGGTCAGGCCCGACTCGCGTCGTCGCGGTGCGCTCATGGCCCGATCCTGCCGTCCGGTCAGGACGACGGCAGCTCCCCGGTCCGGACGAACTGCTCGGCGATCTCCCGCACCTTCGTGTTGCGCTCCATGGAGAGCGTGGCGAGCGCGGAGAACGCCTGGTCGGCGGAGAGCTTGTGCCGCTCCATCAGGATGCCCTTGGCCTGGTCGATCACGGCGCGGGAGTCCAGCGCGGCGCGCAGGTGCTCGGCGCGCTCGACCGCCGTCTCGTACAGGTACATGTTCGACACCGGGACGACGGCGTAGGCGGCGAACCGGGCCGCCACCTCCCGGGTCCGCTGGTCCAGCGGCCGCGAGGTGCGGGCGTAGACGTTGAGCCCGCCGGTGATCAGCTCCTGGGGCGGCAGGGGGAAGGACAGCACACCGCGGCAACCGCGCCGGGCGGCGAGCTGCGGGAAGGGACCCCACCGCTCCTCGGCGCCGGTGTCGAGGAGCTCCACGACCCGCCCGCTGAGCGCTGCCTCCAGGCACGGGCCGGAGGCCTGGGCGTACTGCACCAGGTCGAGCTCCAGGGCCAGCGGATCGCTCGAGGCCACGGTGCTCGACCGGCCGTCGGCCACGATCGTCACCGAGGTGGCCGGCTCGCCAGGGAGCACGCGCGCCGCCAGGTCGGTGACCTTCTGCAGCACCGACTCGAGCGAGTGCTCGGCGAAGGACATCCGGCCCAGCTCGTCGAAGGCGAGCTGGACGACGTCGCCGTCAGGATCGGGGGCGGTGGGGCGGGTCACGTCGTACTCCGGCGTCGATGGCAACCGGACAGCGCTTGTGCCGGCGGGGAGGAGCCCTCGCACGATGAGAGGACCCGACCGTTGTGGGGACCGCTGGTGGACCCCCGGTGCCGCACGCCGGCTGTGTGACGCGCAGTTCAGCAGCAGCATAGCCAGTCGCGCGCGGTCGTTCCGGCGCGACCGCCGCCCGGGGTCCGGACGAACCCGCTCGGGAGTCCCGGCGGGTACCGTCCGCAGCACTGCCGCGTGCGCGCGGCGGCACCGTGCGTCACACAGCGGCGTGCATGCGAGCGGGGCCCCACCGCGGGGCTCGTGCCGAGGTCGCCACCCCGGTGAGTCGACCGGAGTGCCGCCATGTCCAGCAGTGACCCCTTCCCTTCCCGTGAGGCCGTCGAGGCGCTCGAACGGCTCGGCCGGCTCTCCCTGGCCGACCAGTCGGTGGAGTCGGTGCTGCAGACCGTCGTCGACCTGGCCAAGCAGGTGCTGCCGGGTGGGCCGGAGGCGTCCATCTCGATGGTGGTGAACGGCCGCCCGTCGACGCCGTCGTCCACCGCGCAGCTGGCCCTGGAGCTGGACGAGAGCCAGTACACCCGGGGGTACGGCCCGTGCCTGACGGCCGCCTCCAGCGGTGCGGAGGTGGAGATCGCCGACACCTCGACGGAGACCCGCTGGGCCGACTACTGCCGGGTGGCTGCGGAACGCGGGAACGGCAGCTCGCTGTCGGTGCCGCTGTCCGTCGAGGGCAGGGTGGTGGGCGCTCTCAACCTCTACGCGACCGAGGCGCACGCCTTCGACGACGCCGCCCGGGCGACGGCGCGCCGGTTCGCGCCGTACGCGGCGGTCGCGGCGTCCAACGTCTACGCCTACCAGCACGCTCGCGACCTGGCCGACAACCTGCGGGTGGCGCTGGAGTCCCGAGCCCTGATCGACCAGGCCAAGGGCATCCTGATGGAGCGCCACCGACTGGACGCCGACGAGGCGTTCCGTGCGCTGGCCTCGGTCTCGATGCGGACGAACACCAAGGTCCGGGACGTCGCCGAGGAGCTGATCGCGACCGGTGCCATCGACCTCGGCGCCGCCGGCCTGGCCTGACCCTCGGCCGCGCCGGTTGGACGCCGGCCGGCGCGGGCAGTGGGCGGGCACGGCCCGTCTGCGTGCCGGCACGCAGACGGGCCCAGGCTCGGTGGTCGAGCGACCGGCCACCGAGCCGCCTCCCCGGTGCGGTCAGCCGTACTGGCAGGCCTCGCACAGGCCGGTGTCGTCGGGCACGTCCTCGACCGCGACCACCTGCACCCACTCGCCGCAGAGCGCCTGCACCTCGGTGGAGGCCGCCGCGGCCGCGCGGCCGGCGTCGCCCTCGACCGCGTGCAGCGGCCCGACGAGCTTCTCCTGCGCGCCGCCGTCGTCGTCGTCCACACCCGGTCGCCGCATCCGCAGCCCGATCACGTTCGCCACCCGGTCAGCCTGCGCTGGACCGCCGGGCGGGGTCCAGCCGGGGGGTCACCGGCGCTGCGGGGACGCCAGCAGCTCGCCGGTCGCGACCAGGTGCTCGGCGACGTCGCGGAGCTTGCGGTTGGCCGCCATCGACGCCCGGGCGAGGAGGTGGAACGCCTGGTCGGGGGTGATCCGGTGCCGCTCGACCAGGATGCCCTTGGCCTGGTCGATGGTGGCCCGCGACTGCAGCGCGACCTGGAGGTTGTCGGCCATCTCGCGCGCGTGCTGGTACGCGTGCATGTTGGCCGCTGCAGCCCCGGCGAAGCGGGCGAACCGGGCGGCCGTGCGGCGGACGGCGTCGTCGTCGAAGGCGCCCGGCTGCCGGGCGTAGATGTTGAGCCCGGCCGCGAGCACCTCGGAGCTGCCCAGCGGCACCGACAGCGAGCTCAGCGACCCGAGCTCGACGGCCCGCCGCATGTAGTCCGCCCAGCGGCTCTCGGTGCGGGCGTCGGCGACCTCCACCAGCTCGCCGCTCGCCGCCGCCTGCAGGCAGGGGCCGTGGCCTCGGCCGTACTGGCTCTCGTCGAGGTCGAGGGCGAGCTGGCCGGTGTGGACGAAGGTGGCGGGCTTGTCGGCGACGAGCACGCTGACCGATGCCTCGACGTCGCCCGGCAGCACCTGCTTGGTCAGGTCGGCGACGGCCTGCAGCACCGACTCCAGCGACTCCGCGGACAGCGACATCGAGCCGAGCCGCTCGAAGGCCTCGGTGGCCGGCATGGTCTGGGTGCGTTCGTCGGTGGTCATCGGCCCCTCCGGGTCGCTCACCGGAGGCCAGGGCGCCTCCGGACACGGAGCCCCGGCACTGCGAGGGGCTCCACGCTGGGGCGCGCCGGCTGTGTGACGCACGCTGCAGGGACGGTCGCCCGTTCCTGCTGCTGACGGTACCCGTTGCAGCAGGCCACGGAACGACGAAGCGGCCCCTCCCGGAGGGGAGAAGCCGCAGGTCCGTGCTGGTGCGCCATCAGGGACTCGAACCCCGAACCCGCTGATTAAGAGTCAGCTGCTCTGCCAATTGAGCTAATGGCGCGTGTCGCTCGGCGCGGCCGGGCAACAGTGGAGAACTGTACACGCCAGTCCGACGCCGCTGCCCGGGGGCCCTCCGGCCCGGTCGGTGCAGTTCACAACCGACTGCCAGCACGAGCGTGGACACTGGCAGACGGTGCGGTGTCCGCCGGGAGGGTCCCGGCACGGGCGCGCACAGGTACAGGGGGCAGGTCTTCGTGGGGACACAGCAGGCGAGACGGCTCGCCGCGGTGCTCGTCGCCGCATCGCTGGTGCTGCTGGCGGGCTGCACCGGGTCGTCGTCCGACGACGACGCCGCGGGCGGCACCGGGGCACCGCAGCAGTCGTCGACGCCGGCGCAGCTGGCGCTGAGCATGCCCGACGGCGCGGTCGACGTCTCGCCGTCCACACCGCTGGAGGTCACCGTCACCGGTGGCGAGCTCGGTGACGTGACGGTGGCCGACACCGCCGGCACCGAGGTGCCCGGCAGCGTCGCCCCGGCGGCCGCCGACCCGTCGACGCTGGTGTGGACGCCGGAGACCCAGCTGGCCTACGGCACCAGCTACCAGGTCACCGCCACCGCGACCAACGCCGACGACGACGAGACGACGACCACCTCGAGCTTCACCACGGTCACCCCGACGGCGCTGTCCACCCCGAGCATCGGCCCGCTCGACGGCACGACCGTCGGCGTCGGCATGCCGCTGCGGGTGTTCTTCGACGACGCGGTCGCCGACAAGGCCGCCGTGGAGAGCCACCTGCTGGTGACCACCTCCACCCCCACCGACGGCGTGTGGAACTGGGTGAACGACTCCGAGGTGCACTTCCGCCCCTCCACGTACTGGCCGGCCGGCATCGAGGTCACCCTGGACGCCGACCTCTACGGCGTCTCCTTCGGTGACGGCGTCTGGGGCGAGAAGGACCGCACCGTGTCCTTCACCGTGGGCAGGAAGCACGTGTCGGTCGCCGACGCCGCCGCGCACACGCTGACCGTCTACGACGGCGACCAGCTCGTGCAGACCTTCCCGATGAGCGCCGGCAGCGCGGCGAACCCGACGCACAACGGGGCGCACGTCGTGCTGGAGAAGTTCGCCGACATCACGATGGACTCCTCGACCTTCGGCCTGGCGGTCGACGCCCCGGGCGGCTACCGCACCGACGTGCAGTACGCGACGCGCATCTCCAACAACGGCGAGTTCGTGCACGCCGCCCCGTGGTCGGTGGGCTCGCAGGGGTCGGCCAACGTCTCGCACGGCTGCATCAACCTCTCCACCGAGCGGGCGCAGTGGTTCTACGACTTCTCCCAGCCCGGGGACGTCGTGGAGGTCGTGAACTCGCAGGGCGGCACGCTGTCGGCCGCGGACGGCGACATCTACGACTGGGCCATCTCCTGGGACCAGTGGAAGGCCGGCAGCGCGCTCAACTGACCAGCAGGACCTCACGGGAGGCCGCGACCCGCACCGGGGGTCGCGGCCTCTCCGCGTCTACAGCCGCATCCCGCGGTCGGCCCGGCGCCCGACGCCCGGCAGGAGAGCGGCGACGGCGGACTCCACCACGGTGTAGAGGCCGAGCGCGGCGGCGACCACCACCCCGGGTGGGACGACGAGCGGGGCGAGCAGCACCGACAGCAGGAGCAGCCGCGGCGCGTCGACCCACCAGCCGGACCGGCGCAGCGGGTTGGCCAGCGCGCCCCAGCGGACGCCGCACCACATCAGCCAGCGCCGGACCGGGGGCACGCCCAGCTCGCGGAGCACCCGCCGGAACAGGCCGTCGGCGTCGCGGGAGGAGACCACCCGGGTCTGCAGCCCGGTGGTGACCAGCCAGTCGTGCAGCACCGCGGCCGGCGTGTAGCGGCCGAAGCGGGGGATCAGCCAGACGACCAGCCGGGGCACCGAGGCGAAGTCGGTGCGGAAACCGGCCGGCACGACGAAGGTGTCCCGGCGGCCCCGGTAGACCAGCGGCTCGACCACCTCCCACAGCTGGTCGGACGCCCGGCGGACGGTGAGGGCGAGGGAGTCGAACGGCACGCCCGGCCTGTGCCCGGGCCGCCGGTGCCGCACACGGCGGCTGTCTGGCGGGCCGGTGCAGCAGCCGGTCACCCGCTGAGACGGGGGCCCGTCGTGGCCGGGGCGCGTACGGTCGGACCCAGCCAGCCGAGGGTTGACGAACCAGCCCTGGCGGTCAGGCTCCATCGGTCGAGCCCTGGCCGGTGGGGTCGCCGCCCCCCGCAGGTCGGGTCCCCGCTCTGCGGGGTCGTGCGCTGAGCGTCCTCGTGGAGCGGCCGAGCTGACCGCTGACCAGGCGTTCCAGTACCGGCCCCGGCCTCCCAGGCCGCGAACGTGGAGCTGCGCGACGTCGCCGACCACCTGGTCGCGACCGGCGAGGTCCTCCAGCCGCGTCGCTGACCGGGGCGCTCTGCCCCGGGACAGCAGGAGGGCCTGGTCAGTTCCCTGACCAGGCCCTCCGTCGGGGTGAGTGACGGGACTTGAACCCGCGACATCCAGGATCACAACCTGGCGCTCTACCAGCTGAGCTACACCCACCATGCACACCGGGCGGCTGGCGAGAGCCGGCCCGGTGGACGCGCCAACGATACCGGAGCCGTTCAGCCGGCTGCGGGGGCCTCGCTGTCGAGGTCGTCCGAAGGGGCGAGACCGGCCGCCAGCACGGGCGCGAAGGCGGCCACCACGTCCGCGGACGCGGCCTGGGCCTGGGTGCTGTCCGGTCCGGGCTCCGGCACGAACAGCGTCTGCCGGTAGTAGGCCAGCTCCCGGATCGACTCCAGGATGTCGGCGAGCGCGCGGTGCGCCAGGCCCTTGGGCGGCTGGGCGAAGTAGACCCGCGGGAACCAGCGGCGGGCCAGCTCCTTGATCGAGGAGACGTCGATCATCCGGTAGTGCAGGTGGTCGTCGAGCTCGGGCATGTCCCGGGCCAGGAAGCCGCGGTCGGTGCCGATCGAGTTGCCGCACAGCGGGGCGGTGCGGCGCTCCGGCACGAACCGCTTCACGTAGGCCAGCACCTGGGCGGAGGCCTCCTCGAGGGTGACCGTGGACGCCCGCACCTCCTCGGTGAGCCCGGAGCGGGCGTGCATCTCGGTGACCACCTCGGCCATCCCGGCCAGGTCGGAGTCCTCGGCGTGGATGATCACGTCGAGCCCGGGGTGCAGCACGTTGAGCTGGGAGTCGGTGACCACGACCGCGACCTCGATGAGCTTGTCGCTGACCAGGTCCAGCCCGGTCATCTCGCAGTCGATCCAGACCAGGTTGTTGGTCGCACTGTCCGCCACGAGCGCGACCCTACGCACCGCGTCCCCGGATCACCGGCCACACCCGCCCCAATCCGCCCGGCCCGGGGCCGGTGCGCGGCTCCGCGCGCCTACGCTCCGGGTTCCTGCACCCACCCCGCGGAGCCGCACTCGTGTCCACCAGCACGCCCCTCGCCCCTCCCACCGGGGCGCCGTCGTCGTTGCGGGCGGGTCTCCGCCACCCCGTCGCCCTCACCCGCTGGTTCAGCCGGGCGTACCTGACCCCCGGCGAGCCCGGGCGGCCGACCACCCAGCAGGAGCTGCGCTGGATCTACTCGGCGTGGCTGCTCGCCTTCGCGCTGAAGATGGTCGGCTCCTCCTGGGACGTCTCCTGGCACTTCCGCTGGCTGCGCGACGACCTGGCCCCGCCGCACCTGCTGAACTCGGCGGGGACCGCGCTGGTGGTGGCCCTGGTCCTGTTCTCCAGCTACACCGGCCGCGGCGTCGACCGCCGGGCGCTGCGGCTGATGCAGGCCGGCATCGGCACCTTCCTCGTCGCCATCCCGGTCGACCTGGTCAACCACCGGGTCAACGGCCTGGACATCACCAGCTGGAGCCCCAGCCACGCGCTGCTCTACCTGGGGACGGCGATCATGCTGGCCGGGGCGCTGCGCGGCTGGTGGCTGTACGCGGCGCCCGGCCGGGTGCGCGCGCTGGTCTCGCTGGGCCTGTGGCTGTTCTTCGTGGAGAACGTCCTGTTCCCCAACCAGCACCAGGAGTACGGCGTGCTCAGCCTGGCCGACCACCGCGCCGGGCGGACGACGGCCGAGCCGCAGCTGCTGGACTTCGCCGCCTCCCAGGGCCAGTCGCCCGAGCAGTTCATGCTCCCGGTGCCGTCCTGGGTGCACCCCGCCTGGCTGGTCTGCGCCGGGCTGCTCGCCCTGGTGGTGGCGCGCCGCACCGTCGGCCTGCGCTGGACGGCGACCGCGGTCGCCGGCACCTACCTCGCCTACCGCGCGGTGAGCTGGGTGCTGCTCACCTCGACCGGCTTCCCGCCCTCGGTGCTCCCGGTGATGCTGCTGGCCGGCGCCGTGCTGGTCGACCTCGCCGTCACCGCCCGCGTCCCCGGGTGGCTGGCCGCGCTGCCGGTCACCGCGGGGGTGGCCCTGGCCGCGCTCGCCCAGGCGTCCGTCGGCGTGATCCCGCCGTGGGACTGGGCCGCCGTCCCGTTCATCGCCGTCGGCTTCGCCGTCCTCTGGGGCGGTGCCGACCGGCTCACCGCGTCGCGCGCCTTCGCCCGCTGGCAGGCCCCGGTGGAGCCGGCTCCGGGCCGCCCCGACGACACGCCGGTGCCGGCCGCGGGCAGCGGCGCGTCCGCCCGGTGAGCCCGGAGCGGGTCGGTCGATGACGTAACGTCGGGTCGGTCCGCCGCCCGAGCCGCTGCGGTGCCGCCGCGGTCGGCGACCCCCACCCGGGCACCGCCGGCCCCGCTGAGCCGCCGCCCCGCCCCTGGAGACCCGTTGCTGATCCTCACGCCGACGCCGTTGCAGACGGCTGCCGAGCGTGCGTTCTTCGCGGAGCTCGCCAGCTGGGACACCGGCAGCGGGGTGCGTGGTGCGGTGGTCGCCTCGCTGCCCCTCGTCGAGGGCCCGATGCAGCGCCGCCAGGCCGACGCCGTCCTGTTCGTGCCCGAGGGCGTCGCCGTCGTCCGGGTGGTCGAGGTCGAGCGGCAGAGCGGTGTGGTCACGGCCAGCCCGGAGGGTGCCTGGACGATCGGCCCCGGCGACGGGCCCGGCGACGTCCTGCAGCTGGACGGCGGTGGCTCCACGCCGCTGGAGGGGCTGATGCGGGCCGGCATGCACGCGGCGGTGACGCTGCGGAAGGCCGGGCTGGAGCCGGGGCGGATCGCCCGGCTGACCGTGCTCACCGGGGCCGCGACCGGGCTGCTGCCCGCCGACGGCGACCTGGGCGAGGGCGACCAGGTGGCCCTGGTCGACTCGCGGTCGCTGCTGCTGGGCATCGGCCGGGCCAGCCGCTACGCCGGCACCGACAACCCCCGGCTCTGGACGACGGCCGACGTGCGCGCCGCGGTGGAGGCGCTCGGCGTCGCCGGCCGCACCCCCTCGGTCGAGGAGCTGAACGGCGAGGGCTTCCCGTACTCGCCCTACGTGCTGCGCCGGCCCGACCTGCTCACCCCCGCGGCGATGAACGCCTCGCCGACCCGCACCACCGCCGCGCCCCCGACCGGGCTGAGCACCTCGCCGCACCGGGTGTCGCCCGGCGGCCCGCTGGTCGACCCGGCCGCGGCCGCCCGGGTCGCCGCCGCCGCCGTGCAGGCGCAGGAGGAGGCCGAGCGGGTGGCCCCGGCCGCCGCTGCCGCGCCGCCGCCCCCGGTCGCCCCGGCACCCGTGCCCGCGCCGGCCCCCGTCACCCACCAGCAGCCCCTCCCGGTCGAGCTGCGGTCGGGCTCGTCCGGCGACACCCTCGCGCTCACCGGTGAACCGGCCGACGCCGGCCGCACCACCCCCCGCCCCGCGCCCGAGGACACCGGCGGGATCGGCGGGCTGTTCGGCGGGGGGCCGGGGGAGGCCGCGCCACCGCCGCCCCGCGAGCTGCCGCCCGAGCTGCGTCCCCGCCGGCTGGTCACCGCGCCGCCGTCCTCCGGCAGCAGCGCCGACGGCGACCCGCGGTCGCCGCGGCGCCGGGGGCTGCTGATCGCCCTGGCCGCCCTCGTGGTGGTGCTGCTCGGGGCCGGGGTGGGCGTCTGGGCGCTCACCCGCGGCTCCGGCGAGGACGGCGACCAGGCTGCGCCGTCGACCAGCGCGCCGGCGTCGACCACCCCGGCCGACACGCTGGCCGTGGGCGACACCGCGGTGGTCAACGGCACGACCTTCACCCTGCAGGCGATCGAGTCCGACGACACCTGCCAGGGCAACGCCTACAACGCCGTCGCCGAGTTCTTCGCCAGCTCCGACTGCACCGCCCTGGAGCGCTCGCTGTGGTCGGCCGAGGCCGCCGGCCTGCCCGCGGTCGTGTCGTTCTCCCGGGTGACCATGCCCGACGTCGGCAACGCCCAGGCGCTGCGGGCGCTGGCCGACACCGACGGCAGCGGCAACGTCAGCGACCTGCTGCGCGAGGGCGTCCGCTACGACGGCGGCCCGACCGAGCTGTCCGGTGCCGAGTACGCCAGCGCCCAGACCGGCCCCACGGTCACCATCGTGGAGACCGCCTGGGCCGGCGACGAGGGCGCCGACTCGGCGCTGGACGGTCTGGCCAGCGCCGCCCTGTCACTCGGCGAGGTCGACGGCTCCTGACGGGGCGGTGGCGGCGGCGACCGCCATGGCGGCCAGCAGCCCGGCCGTCGCCGGGCGGGCCAGCCGACCGGCGCTGTGCGGCGTGGAGTTGATCAGGCCGAAGACGGCGTGCGCGCGGGCCCGGCAGGTGGCGGTCGACGCGTCCGGGTGCAGCCGGGCGAGCACGGCGACCCACTCCTCCACGTAGCGCCGCTGCAGCTGGCGCACCCGGCGGGCGTCCCGCTCGCTCAGCGCGCCGAGGTCGCGGTCCTGCACGGTGATCAGCGCCGGGTTGTCCAGGGCGAAGTCGACGTGGAAGTCGACCAGCGCCCGCAGTTGGCCGGCGGGGGAGTCGCCGGCCGCGGCGATCCGCTCGGTGCCGCCGGCCAGCAGGCGCTCGCTGATCCGCAGCAGCATCTCGGCGAGCATCGCGTCCTTGCTCGCGAAGTGCCGGTAGATCGCCGGGCCGGTGACGCCCACGGCCGCACCGACGTCGTCGACGCCGACCGCGCGCGAGCCCCGCTCGGCGAACAGCTGCGCCGCGGCGCGCAGGATCTGCTCCCGCCGCGACGGGTTGGCCGCGTCGCTGTGCAGCGCGCTGTCCGGCTGGGACGTCACGCGGGTGAGGTTAGCGGCCGTTCACACTGGACCGACAGTGTGAACGGTGGTTAACCTCTGCCCGTGGACGCACCGGTGCTCCCCAGCGCCCCGCCGACCGACCCGGCGGGGGCCGCGCGCAACGCCGCGCGGCACGGCGAACTGGTCGCCGAGCTGGCGGCCGAGCTGGCCCGGGTCGCCGAGGGCGGGGGCGAGCGGGCCCGGCAGCGGCACCTGGACCGGGGCAAGCTGCTGCCCCGCGAGCGGGTCGACGCGCTGCTCGACCCGGGCAGCCCCTTCCTCGAGCTCTCGCCGCTGGCCGCGCACGGCCTCTACGACGGCGAGGCACCGGCCGCCGGGATCATCACCGGGGTCGGCCGGGTCTCCGGCCGGGAGGTCGTCGTCGTCGCCAACGACGCCACCGTCAAGGGCGGCACCTACTACCCGATGACGGTGAAGAAGCACCTGCGGGCCCAGGAGGTCGCGCTCCAGAACCGGCTGCCCTGCGTCTACCTGGTCGACTCCGGCGGGGCGTTCCTGCCGCTGCAGGACGAGGTCTTCCCCGACCGCGACCACTTCGGCCGGATCTTCTACAACCAGGCCAACCTCTCCAAGGCCGGGGTCGCCCAGGTCGCCGCCGTGCTCGGGTCGTGCACCGCGGGCGGCGCCTACGTGCCGGCGATGAGCGACGAGGCGGTCATCGTCCGCGGCCAGGGCACGATCTTCCTCGGCGGCCCGCCGCTGGTGAAGGCCGCGACCGGCGAGGAGGTCAGCGCCGAGGACCTGGGCGGCGGCGACCTGCACTCCCGGGTCAGCGGGGTCACCGACCACCTCGCCGAGGACGACGCGCACGCGCTGCAGATCGTCCGGCAGATCGTCGGCACCCTCGGCCCGCGCGAGCCCCGCCCGTGGGACGTCGAGCCGGTGGAGGAGCCCCGGTACCCGGCGGAGAGCCTCTACGACGTCGTCCCGGTCGACACCCGCACGCCCTACGACGTCCGCGAGGTCATCGCCCGGCTGGTCGACGGCAGCCGGTTCGCCGAGTTCAAGCCGCTGTACGGGCCGACGCTGGTCACCGGCTTCGCCCGGCTGCACGGCCACCCGGTCGGGATCATCGCCAACAACGGCGTGCTGTTCAGCGAGTCCGCGCTCAAGGGCGCCCACTTCATCGAGCTCTGCGACCGCCGCAGGATCCCGCTGCTGTTCCTGCAGAACATCTCCGGGTTCATGGTCGGCCGCGACTACGAGGCCGGCGGCATCGCCAAGCACGGCGCCAAGATGGTCACCGCCGTCGCCTGCGCCCGGGTGCCGAAGCTGACCGTCGTCATCGGTGGCTCGTTCGGCGCCGGCAACTACTCGATGTGCGGCCGGGCGTACTCGCCGCGGTTCCTGTTCACCTGGCCGAACGCCCGCATCTCGGTGATGGGCGGTGAGCAGGCGGCCAGCGTGCTGGCGCAGGTGCGCCGCGACGGGCTCGAGGCCCGCGGCCAGGAGTGGCCGGCCGAGGACGAGGAGGCGTTCAAGGCGCCCATCCGTGCGCAGTACGAGGAGCAGGGCCACCCGTTCCACGCCACCGCGCGGCTGTGGGACGACGGGGTCATCGACCCCGCGCAGACCCGCACCGTGCTCGGGCTCGCGCTCTCCGCGTGCGCCAACGCCCCCCTGGAGGAGGTCGGCTATGGCGTCTTCCGGATGTGAGCGCGAGCCCGCGTCGGGTGTCGCGGCGGGCTCAGGCGCCGGCGATCCGCGGCGCGGTCGGGTCGGCGCCCTCGGGCAGCGTCTCGCGCTTGACGTAGTCCTCGATCTGCTCGACGTCGTGGGCGGACCGGCGGACGACGGTCAGCAGGTCGCTCATCTTGCTGACCTCCTCGACCTGCTCCTTGATGAACCACTGCATGAACTGGTCGGAGGAGAAGTCGTTCTCCCGGCGGGCGATGCCGATCAGCTCGTTGATCTGCTGGGTGACCCGCTTCTCCTGCTCGAGCGCCAGGGTGACCGGGGCGACGACGTCGTCGAACGTGGTGACCGGGGCGACGACGCCGGGGATCGACACGCGCGCGTCGGCGTCGAGCAGGTAGCGCACCATCATCATCGCGTGGTTGCGCTCCTCGACCGCCTGGTCGAAGAAGAGCTGCGCCATCTGCGGCATGGTCAGCTCGTCGAAGTACACGGCGATGGCGATGTACTGGTGGTGCGCCGCGAACTCGTGGCCGATCTGCTGGTTGAGCTTCTCGATGAAGGCATCGGCGGCCATGGGTGCTCCTCGTTGCGGTGGGACGACGTCCCCGGAACGGTAGCGGGCGACACGCCCGGCGCGTGGACGGGTGGGGAAGGCATGGCTAACCTCACCTCGTGGGGAAGCCGGGGAAGATGCCCAAGAAGAAGTGCTGCGAGGACAGGCCCCGGTGCGGGCGATGCCCGCTGCGCGCGCTCGCGGAGGGCACCCTCCCGCCCGGGTACACGGTCAAGAAGCGCCGGCTGGTCAAGGTCGGCAAGGCCGACGTCGTCCTCGCGAAGAGCACCCGCAAGGCGGCCTGAGCCCCTCGCTGCCGGCGGGGGGTGCTGACGGTGTTCCAGACCGTCCTGGTCGCCAACCGCGGTGAGATCGCCGTCCGGGTCATCCGCACCCTGGGCGCGATGGGCATCCGCTCGGTCGCCGTCTACAGCGAGGCCGACGCCGGCGCGCTGCACACCCGGCTGGCCGACGTCGCCGTCCCGATCGGGCCCGCCCCGGCGGCGGAGAGCTACCTGTCGGTCGAGCGGGTGCTCGACGCCGCCCGCCGCACGGGCGCGCAGGCCGTGCACCCCGGCTACGGCTTCCTGTCCGAGAACGTCGACTTCGCCCGGGCCTGCGCGGCCGCCGGCATCGTCTTCATCGGGCCGCCGGTCGCCGCGATCGAGGCGATGGGCGACAAGATCCGGGCCAAGCAGACCGTCGCGGCGGCGGGGGTGCCCGTGGTGCCCGGCCGCACCGAGCCGGGCATGGACGACGACGCCGTCGCGCTCGCCGCGATCGAGGTCGGCTTCCCGGTCCTGCTCAAGCCCAGCGCCGGCGGTGGCGGCAAGGGCATGCGGGTGGTGCGCGACCCGGCCGACCTCACCGAGCAGATCGCCGGCGCCCGCCGGGAGGCGCGCAGCTCCTTCGGCGACGACACCCTGCTGGTCGAGCGGTACCTCGGGCACTCGCGGCACATCGAGGTGCAGGTCTTCGGCGACACCCACGGCACGGTCGTGCACCTGGGCGAGCGCGAGTGCAGCCTGCAGCGCCGGCACCAGAAGGTGATCGAGGAGGCGCCGTCCCCGCTGCTGGACACCCGCCTGCGGGCCCGGATGGGCGGCGCGGCCGTCGAGGCCGCCCGCGCCGTCGGGTACACCGGCGCCGGCACGGTCGAGTTCATCGTCGACGCCGACCGGCCGGAGGACTTCTTCTTCCTGGAGATGAACACCCGGCTCCAGGTCGAGCACCCGGTCACCGAGTGCATCACCGGGCTGGACCTGGTCGAGCTGCAGCTGCGGGTCGCGGCGGGCGAGCGGCTGCCGTTCGACCAGAGCGACGTGTCCCTCGACGGGCACGCCATCGAGGCCCGGGTGTACGCCGAGGACCCGGCCCGCGGGTTCCTGCCGCAGGCCGGCACGGTCGTCGGGCTGCTGGAGCCGACCGGCCCGGGCGTGCGGGTGGACAGCTCGCTGCGGGTCGGCGGCGTCGTGGGCACCGACTACGACCCGATGCTGGCCAAGGTCATCGCCTGGGGGCCGGACCGGGAGACCGCCCGCGCCCGGCTGGTCACCGCCCTCGGCGACACCGCCGTGCTGGGCGTGGCCACCAACACCACGTTCCTGCGCGACCTGCTCGACGACCCCGACGTCGTCGCCGGCCGGCTGGACACCGGGCTGATCGAGCGGCGCGGTGCCGCGCTCACGCACGCCGAGCCCCCGCCGCCGCACGTCTACGCCGCCGCGGCGCTGGCGCTGCTGCTGGAGGCCGAGCCCACCGGCGCCCTCGTCGACCCGTGGCAGGACACCTCCGGCTGGCGGCTCGGCGAGCCGGCGTGGACGGTGCGCCGGCTGCAGTCCCAGCGCGACGAGCCGGTCGAGGTGCGGGTCCGCGGCCGGTCCGGGGCCGCGCAGGTGCGGGTGGGTGACGGCGAGCCGGTGGCCGCCCGGGTGAGCCGGGACGGCGACCTGCTCAGCGTGACCCTGGACGACGTCACCACCCGCTTCACCGTGGTGCACGCCGCCGGCACCGTGTGGCTCGCCGTCGACGGCCACGTCGCGGCGCTGCGCGAGCACGAGCGGCTCGCGTCGGTGACGGGGGCGGCTGCGTCCGACGGCGCGGTGACCGCGCCGATGCCCGGCACGGTGACCGTGGTGCAGGTGTCCCTCGGCGACCAGGTGGAGGCGGGGACCCCGCTGCTGGTCGTCGAGGCGATGAAGATGGAGCACGTGCTGACCGCCCCGCTCTCGGGCACGGTCACCGAGCTCCCGGTGACGGCCGGCCACCAGGTCCGGCTGGACGAGCGGGTGGCCGTGGTGACCCCACCGCCGCCCGGCGAGGGGGAGTGACTTGCTGGACTACCGGCTCGACGAGGAGACCGAGGCGCTGCGGAAGGTCGTGCGCGAGTTCGCCGTCGAGGTGATCGCACCGCAGATCGGCGGGTTCTACGAGCGCGACGAGTTCCCCACCGAGATCGTCCGGCAGATGGGCGAGCTCGGGCTGTTCGGGCTGCCCTTCCCGGAGGAGTACGGCGGCTCGGGCGGTGACTACTTCACCCTGTGCGTCGCCCTGGAGGAGCTGGCCCGGGTCGACAGCTCGGTGGCCATCACGCTGGAGGCCGGCGTCTCGCTCGGCGCGATGCCGATCTACCGGTTCGGCACCGAGGAGCAGAAGCAGCAGTGGCTGCCCCGGCTGTGCTCCGGGGAGGCGCTGGGCGCGTTCGGGCTCACCGAGCCCGGCGGCGGCTCCGACGCCGGGGCGACGAGGACGACCGCCCGGCTCGAGGACGGCGAGTGGGTGGTCAACGGCTCGAAGGCGTTCATCACCAACGCCGGCACCGGGATGACCGACCTGGTCACCGTCACCGCGGTCACCGGCACCCGGCCCGACGGCGGCAAGGAGATCTCGGCGATCGTCGTCCCGTCCGGCACCCCGGGCTTCACCGTCGGCAAGCGCTACTCCAAGGTCGGCTGGAACGCCTCGGACACCCGCGAGCTGGCGTTCAGCGACGTGCGGGTGCCGGCGGAGAACCTGGTGGGGGAGCGGGGCCGCGGCTACGCGCAGTTCCTCTCCATCCTCGACGAGGGCCGGATCGCGATCTCCGCGCTGGCCGTCGGGCTGGCCCAGGGCTGCGTCGACGAGTCGCTGAAGTACGCCGGGGAGCGGGAGGCCTTCGGGCAGGCCATCGGCAAGAACCAGGCGGTGCAGTTCATGATCGCCGACATGGAGGTGCGGGCCTCCACCGCGCGGCTGGCCTACTACCGGGCTGCGGAGAAGATGCTGCGCGGCGAGCCGTTCAAGCGCGAGGCGTCGATCGCCAAGCTCTACAGCTCGGAGATGGCGATGGAGAACGCCCGCTACGCCGCGCAGGTGCACGGCGGCTACGGCTTCATGACCGAGTTCCCGGTGGGCCGGTTCTACCGGGACGCCAAGATCCTGGAGATCGGCGAGGGCACCAGCGAGGTGCAGCGGATGCTGATCGCCCGCTCGCTCGGCCTGGGCTGAGCGACCGGACCGGCCGGGGCCGGACCGTGGAGTGACTACAGCTTCACGTCCGGCTGTCGTGCCGTACACAGCCAGGACACCGGGCGGCCACGGCCGGTCGACAGCGTCTGGGCGCGGTGGGAACACCACCGCCCACGGACCAGTCGGAGGCCGGCTCGCATGCACCTGTCCAGATCCACGCCCGCACGTCACGGGGACCGGCCCGGCCGCAGGGCCGGGGTGCGGGCCCTCACCGGGGTCCTCGCCACGGCCGCTGCGCTCTCCACGGTCGGCGGCGCGGTCTCCGCCCCGGCCGCGCAGGCCGCGGACACCGAGCCGGCGTCCCGGTTCACCCTCGCCGTCCTGCCGGACACGCAGTTCTACTCCCGGTACGCCGAGTCGCAGTTCGAGCTGCCGGAGCGCTACGGCGACGGCAACAACCCCTTCGCCGTCCAGACCGAGTGGCTCGCGGAGAACGCCGACGCGCTGAACGTCCCCTTCGTCGCGCACCTCGGCGACGTGGTCGACCAGGTCGGCCAGGACGTCGAGTGGCGGACCGCCGACGCGGCCATGCGGACCCTGGACGACGCGGACCTGCCGTACTCGATCCTGGCCGGCAACCACGACGTGCGGAACTCCGCCGACGACCTCTTCGACGACCAGTACGACCTGGCGCAGGAGCCGTTCCTGGACTGGTTCGGCCCCGACCGGGCGGCCGAGCAGTCGACCTACGGCGGCAGCGACCCGACGGGCATGAACTCCTACCACCTGTTCGAGGCCGAGGGTCAGCAGTTCATGGTGCTCGCGCTGTCCTGGCGGGCCTCCGACGCCACCCTGGCCTGGGCCGACCAGGTCATGGCGCAGCACCCGACCGTGCCGGTCATCCTGACCTCGCACGAGGTGCTCAACATCGAGCCGGACGGCGTCACGCCCAAGGAGACCGCCTACGGGCTGCGGCTCTGGGACCAGCTGATCCGCGGCAACGACCAGATCTTCATGACCCTCAACGGTCACTTCCACGGGACCTCGCGGCTGGTGAAGACCAACGACGCCGGCAACCCGGTGACCGAGATCGTCATGGACCACCAGATGGCCTACGAGGGCGGGAACGGCTACCTCGGCCTCTTCGAGTTCGACCTCACCAACGGCACGATCTCGGTCCAGACCGGGTCGCCGTGGGTGGTCTCCAAGCCGACGGAGAAGCTGACCGCCTACGACCAGGCCTTCCTCGAGGGCGACAACCAGCAGTTCACGCTGGGGATCGACTTCCAGCAGCGGTTCGCCGGCTTCGCCCCGGACTTCACGGCCGGCTCGCCCGACGAGCCCTCGCTGACCCAGCGGGCGCGGGACATCCTGCTCGACGGGTTCGTCGGACCGGACCCGGTGACCACCGAGCGGCCCGCCGGCACGTCGGACTTCCCGCAGGTCCCGGGGACCCTGGCGCACTGGCGGATGAACGGGCTCGAGGGCACCCTCGCCGAGGGCGCGACGATCCCCGACGTCGCAGGTGGCAACGACCTGACCCGGGTGCCGATCGCGGAGTCCGGGTCCCCGACGGCCCAGCCGGGCGACGTCACCGTCACCGGCGACGCCGACCCGTTCTCCTCCGACGGCGCGGCCGTCTGCTTCACCGGCTCGAACAAGCAGACCAACCGGTTCAGCTACCTGACCACCAGCGCGGACGCGCCGGTCAACACCGCAGCCCTCGCCGGCGGGTACACGATCGAGACGTTCCTGAAGATCGACCCGAGCTGGAACCAGTCCGACAACGCGTGGATGAAGGCGCTCGTCCGCTCCGGCAACCGCTCGCAGATCGGCGTGCCGGAGACACGGTGGGACTGGACGGCGTCCCCGGTGGCGCTGGGCCTCTCGAACCTCAAGGAGTTCCAGTGGACCGAGGTGCCGATCGAGACGGCCAAGGGTGACCGCACCGCCTGGTCGGGCGAGATCATGGTCGACACCTGGGCGCACGTGGCGCTGGTGAACGACCCGGCCGCGGCGACCACGACGATGTACGTCAACGGCGCCCCGGTGCTCCGCAACGCATCCGACACCGTGGGCCACGGTCTGGACGGTGCGATGCCCTGGCTGTTCGGCTCGGACTGGGTCGACGACCGGGCCACCAACGGCTGGAACGGCTGCATCGGCGAGACCCGCGTCATCGACCACCCGGTGGGCCCGGACCAGTGGCTCACCGCCCGGGCGGACCTCGACGCGGTCGCAATCACCTCGCCGGTGGTGGACCAGGGGCTGAAGCCGCTGCTCCGGGTGACCGGCACCGGCCTGGCCGGGGCCACCGTCACCGTGACCGGTGCGGTGCGGGCCACCACGGTGGTCGGCGCGGACGGCACCTGGACGGTGGAGCTCACGCGCCCGCTGCTGCCCGGGACCCGTGAGGTCGTCGCCACGCAGACGCTGGGTGACCGCACCGGAGAGGCGTCGCGGGTCCGCTTCCGGGTGACCGCGGTGTCGGTGGTGCTCTGGCCGATCTACAAGCTCCTCGGCCGCTGACCCCGGGGTCGGGCACCAGCTGAGGGAGGGGGTGGGGGCGGTCGCGCCCACCCCCTCCGTGCTGTGCGATCTGCCGCCGTTTCGGCTCAAGACCCGCAGGTGGCTGGGGCGGCCGGGGCGAGCGGGAACGCTGGGGAATGAGCACAGGTTCGTCCGGCGCGCCGTCCGCGGACGTGATCATCCGCGTTCGCCCGCCCCGGCACGCTCCGCACCGGCTCCCGACGACGGTCGTCGGAGAGACCGGAGGAGAGCTCGATGCTGGCGACCCGTCGTCCCGTTCCGCACCACCCGGCGAGATCCCGCCGCCGGGTCACCCAGGGCACGCTCGTCGGCATGGGCCTGCTCGTGGCCGCCGGTGCCACCGCGCCGGCGGCGCTGGCCGAGGTCGGGACGACCAGCGGGGGCGGCACCGGCCCCGAGGACCAGCTGACCACCGGCCCGCAGACCGCCGGGGCACTGCAGGCCGCTCCGTCGGCCCCCGTCATCGGCCAGATCAGCGGCGACTTCGGGCTGGGCAAGGACGGCACGACCTCGGACTTCACCTTCACCGTCGGCGCCGAGAAGGGCACCGTGCCGAGCAACTACAGCTTCGCCGGCGTCACCTTCCAGCTGACCCGCGGCGACGGCGTCACGGGCACGTGCACCACCAACGGCCAGGGGAAGTGCACCGTCGTCCAGGGCGACAAGGGCACCCGGTCCGGTGAGTCGATCACGCTGCCCTCCGGTGTGTACACGGTGCAGCAGACCGCGGTGCCGGCCGGCCTGGCCCGGCTCGGCGGCACCGGCGAGCTCGAGATCGTCAAGGGCGACAAGACCAAGAAGGGCGACGCCGTCGCCAACACGGCGGTGTTCCGGCGCGACATCGTGGCCGCCGTCCGGGACGCCCGGCCGTTCGGGCTGCCGCTCGGCGGGGCCAGCTACGCCCTCACCGCCCCGGCCTACGCCCAGCAGGGCACCACCCCGGTGAAGCCGGCGCCCACCGGCACCACCAACTCCCTCGGCCTGGTCTCGTTCTCGGGCTGGTTCGTGCCGGGCAGCGGCTACGCCCTGACCCCGGTCGCCGTGCCCACCGGCTACCAGGCCGGCCAGCCCACCGCCTTCTCGATCAGCACCAGCAGCCGCGCCGAGACCGGCCAGCCGTGGGGCGTCGAGCTCCGGGTGGCGCGGGCCGCCGAGGTGCCGACGCCGACCACCACCCCCGCACCGACCACGACCCCGGCGCCGACGACGACCGCCCCGCCGACCACCACGGCGCCGGAGACCAGCGCTCCGGTGACCAGTGCGCCGGTGACCACCCAGGCCCCGGTCACCACGGCGCCGGTCACCACGGCGTCAGAGCCCAGCGCGCCGGAGACCGCGGCCCCGGAGACCACCACGCCCCTGACCACCGCGCCGGAGACCACCGCGCCGGAGACGACGCCGGAGACCACGACGCCGGAGACCACGACGCCGCAGACGACGACGGCTCCCCAGCCGACCGCCGGTGCGCCGGTCGCGGCGCCCCCGGCCCAGGTCGACGCGGGGACCGGCGCCGGGACGGCCGCCGGCCAGCCGGCCGGTGCACCGGTGGCCGCCGGCGCTGCCCCCCAGGCGGCCGGGCGGGCCGCCGCGGCGGAGGTGCCGTCGGACGGTGGTCTCTCCGAGCCGGAGGTGCCGCTCAGCCTCGGCCCGCCGACCGTCGCCCAGCCGACCGGCGCCGCGCCGCAGCCGGCCGGTCAGGCCGCCGAGCTGGACGAGCCGCTGCTGCAGACGGCCAGCTCCGGCCTGCCGGACCCCGCGGTGATCGCCCTCGGCGTCGGCTTCCTGCTGGTGGTCGGCGGTGGCTTCGGCTTCCTGGTGTGGCGGCGTGCCCAGCGGGGCTGAGCCCCTGCGCGACCCCTGGTTCGCCCGGTGCCCGGTCGCCCGGGAAGCCGGGCGGCCGGGGGAGCAGGTGCTGACCGCGGTGCTGTCCGCCGAGTTCCCGGCCGGCACCGTGGTCGACCTGCCCGACGACCGGCGGCCGACCGGGTGGCAGGTCGCCGTCCGGTCGGCGCCGGGCGGTGACCGGCCGCAGCTGGTCGAGGTCGCGCTGCCCGAGGCCCCGCTGCTCTGGTACGTCGCGCTGCCCGAGCCGGAGGCGACCACCCTGGTGGCCTTCTCCGACGAGCGGCACCCCGAGGGCACGGTGCTCGACCTCGAGCAGGCGCAGGCCGCCGGGGTGGCCGGTGAGCAGCAGGTGGCCGCCGTCCGCTGGTGGTCGGCGACCGGGCTGGTGCACCAGGTCTACGTCCAGCCGGCCTCCCGTCGCCGCGGGGTGGCCGGCAAGCTGGTCCTCGCCGCCTTCGGCGTGCAGGCGGCCCGGGGGCTGCCGGCGGTGCACGGTGACGGGCGGCGCACCGAGCTCGGCGAGCAGTGGCGTGCCGGGCTGCCCGGCCACGTCGCCGACCGGATGGCCCCGTGGACGGAGCACGTCCGGCCGATGACCCCGGCCTGACCGAGGACCCCGCTGCCCCCCACCGCTCGCACGCTCGCGGTGGGTCCTGCAGGGAGAGGCCGTTCCCTCACCTCACCGGGTGACGTCGACGAGCACCTTGCCGACGGCGCCGTCCTGCACCGCCTGGTGCGCCGCCGCGGTCTCGGCGAGCGGGAACACGTGCAGCGGCAGCCCCGCGTCGGTGCCGACCCGGACCGCGCCGTCGAGCACGGCGGCGTTGACGTCCTCCACCGCGAGCTCCTTGGCCCGGCGCGGCTCGGTGTAGACCAGCACGAACTGCCAGCGGGCGTTCGGCCCCATCTGGGCGCGCACCGGGATGGTCACCTCGGCGCCGCCGTCGTCGGCGTACATCGCGATCGAGCCGTGCATGCCGATCACCTGCGCGTCGACGGCGGCGTTGGTCGCGGCCGAGACCTCGACGATCGCGTCCACGCCGTGCGGGGCGATCTTGCGCACCTCGGCCACGACGTCCTGCTGCCGGTAGTTGACGACGTGGTCGGCGCCGGCCCGGGCGGCCAGCTGGGCCTTGTCCGGCCCGCTCACCGTGGCGATGACGGTGGCGTCGGCCCAGCGGGCGAGCTGGATGGCGGCGTTGCCGACCGCGCCCGCGCCGCCCTGGACGAGCACGGTGCGGCCGTCGAGCGTGCCCGGGCCGATCCGGTCGGGGAGCGACTCGGCGACGGTCAGGCAGCGGTGCGCGGTGAGGAAGGGGATGCCGAGGGCGGCGCCGAGCTCGAAGGAGGCGTCGGCGCCGAGGAGGACGGTCTGCCGGGCCGGTACGACGGTGTACTCGGCGGCCGTCCCGTGCGGGCGCTGCCAGGCGGCTTCCCAGATCCAGACCCGCTCACCGACGAGGACCGGGTCGACGCCCTCGCCGACGGCGTCCACGGTGCCGGAGCCGTCCTGGTCGGGCACCTGGCCGCCGGGGCCGGGCTGGGTGGTGCTGCGGGACTTCCAGTCGGTCGGGTTGACGCCGGAGAAGGCCAGGCGCACCCGCACCTCACCGGGCCCCGGTTCAGGGGTGGCGCGGTCGCCGAGCTGCAGGACGTCGGGACCACCGGGCTGGCTGTAGGAGATGGCTCGCACGAGCCCTTCCTACCCCCTGGTGACGGGCGGCGTCGTCCTTGTTCAGGAGGCGCGGCGACGGAGGCGGCGGCGCTCACGCTCGGAGAGGCCGCCCCAGATGCCGAAGCGCTCGTCGTTGGCGAGGGCGTACTCGAGGCACTCGGAGCGGACCTCGCAGCCGGTGCAGATCTTCTTGGCCTCGCGGGTGGAGCCGCCCTTCTCCGGGAAGAAGGCCTCGGGGTCGGTCTCGGCGCACAGCGCGCGCTCCTGCCAGCCCTGCTCCTCGTCGCCGAAGCCGGGGAAGCCCGGGTCGAAGACGTCGGCCATGCCCAGGACGTCGGTCCCGTAGGTCACCGGCGCGGCCTCGGCGGCTGCGGCCCGGTAGTCGTCCATCCACGTCACGTCGGCCATGGTCACGATTCGTCCCCCTGCGTCTCGTTCGGCCTTCGTCGCTCGACGACTGCCGCGGGTCACCGTCGGTGCCCTGTCGAGAGGAATTACACGGGTGTCGTTCCGGGCGGTCAAATGTCGTCCGCGTTACGCCGAACCCCATGAGCCACACCCGTCCCGGACACCTCAGGAGGCTGGACGGAGGGGTCCGACGCGCCGGTGGGTGCGTCAGGTGTTGCCGACGGGGGGCGACCGGTTCGTCCAGATCAAGATGGGCCCGGAGGCCCTGTTGGCAGCCTGTTCGGGGCTTGTGCGGACGCTGTGCGTGTGCATGCCCGGCCCCGGCGAGGGGTGGGGCCGCGCTCAGATCCGGGCGAGCTCGGCGGCCAGCGGGGCGAGCCCGAGCGGCCCGAGGTCCAGGGCGGTGCGGTGCCAGGCGGTGAGGTCGAACTCGCCGCCGGCCCGCAGCTCGGCCTGCTCCCGGCAGGTCAGCCACACCCGCTCGCCGACCTTGTAGACCGGCGCCTGCCCCGGCCAGCCGAGGTAGCGGTGCAGCTCGTCGACCCGCATCGCGTCCTCCATGTCCACGTGCGTGCGCAGGAACGCCAGTGCGACGTCGTAGGTCCACCGGTCGCCGGTCGCCCGGCCGGCCGGGATGGGCAGGTCCAGGTGGACGCCGATGTCCAGCACCACCCGCGCCGCCCGCAGTTCCTGGGCGTCGAGCATCCCGAGCCGGTCGCCCGGGTCGTCGAGGAAGCCGAGCTCGGCCATCAGCCGCTCGGAGTACAGCGCCCAGCCCTCGGCGTGCCCGGAGCACCAGCACAGCAGCCGCTGCCAGCGGTTGAGCAGTGCTGCGTTGTAGACGGTCTGCGCGATCTGCAGGTGGTGGCCGGGCACCCCCTCGTGGAAGACCGTCGTCGTCTCCCGCCAGGTGGTCATGTCGGTGACGCCCTCGGGCAGCGACCACCACATCCGCCCCGGCCGGCTGAAGTCCTCGGTCGGGCCGGTGTAGTAGACGCCCTCGCCGGACGTCGGGGTCAGCCGTCCCTCGATCCGCTTCACCGGGTCCGGGATGTCGAAGTGCACGCCGTCCAGCGCGGTCATCGCCCGGTCGGCGGTCTCCTGCAGCCAGGCCTGCAGCGCCTCGCGACCGCGCACCTGGCGGGCCGGGTCGGCGTCCAGCACGGCCACCGCGCCGGCCACGCCCTGCCCCGGGGCGATCGACTCGGCGACGGCCTCCTTCTCCGCGACGATCCGGGCGAGCTCCTCCCAGCCCCAGGCGTAGGTTTCCTCGAGGTCCAGGTCGATGCCGGCGTGGAAGCGGGACTCCAGGGCGTAGCGCTCCCGGCCGACGCCATCGGCCTCCGGCGCCTGCGGCAGCAGCTGCTCCTCGATCCGGTCGGCGAAGCCGAGCAGCGCACCCGAGGTCTCCTGCGCGGCGCGGGCCAGGTCGCGGGTGAGCCCCTCGGACCCGGCCGGCGCGGCGGCCACGAGCTCGGCGAAGAAGCCCGGGTGCGCCGGGGTGCCGGCCCAGCGACGGGCGATCTGCGCGCCCAGCCGCACCTGCCGGGCGGCGGACATCCGGCCACCGCGGGCCGCCTCCGCCAGGCCGACGGCGTAGCCGTCCAGCGCTGCGGGCACGGCCGCGAGCCGGCGGGCGATCGTCGCCCAGTCGTGCTCGGTCACGGTCGGCATCAGGTCGAAGGTGGAGCGGAAGGCCTGCAGCGGGCTGTCGATGGTGTTCAGGTCGGCCTGCGCCCAGCCGGCGTCGGAGCGCGCCAGCTCGGCGCCCAGGCGCTCCAGCATCGCGGCGCGGGCGACCTCGTCGCGGCGGTCGACGGGGTCGACCCGGTCGACGGCGGCGATCGTCGTCCGCAGCAGGTCGGCGTGGGCGGCATGGCCGTCCGGGGTGAGGTCGGGCCAGCGGTCGTCGTGCCCCCGGACGCCGATGTAGGTGGCCACCGCGGGCTGCGAGGCGGCGTAGTCGTCGACGAAGCGGTCGGCGAGCTGGTCGAGATCGGACGGCGGGCGCACGGGCTCACTCACCCCCCGCACGCTAGCGGCCGGGACCCGCTGTCGCTGCCCCGTGCGCGCTCGCTGCCCGGCCCGCCGGAGGACGGGGGGTTCGCGGGTCGCCAGGTCGTCCGGCTCGCCTTGACAAGCCCCGGCGCGCCCCTAGCCTCGTGCTGCAGTGACACGAGTCACCAGGCTGCTGCCGCACTCGACGAAGAGGACGTGCATGGACACCGGTCGTGCTCCTGAGAAGCCCCTGACACCACGCCGCCGGCTCCGGCGACTGCCCGGGCTGCTGGCCCTGGCCGTCGCCCTGAGCACGGCACCGGCGGCGACGGGCGTCGCCGCCGCCGCTCCGCCCCAGCAGGTCGACCCGACCCGGCCCGACCTGGGTGTGAACGTCACCGTGTTCGACCCCAGCACCCCGCTGGCGGAGATCCAGGCGAAGGCCGACGCCGTCTACGCGCAGCAGGTGGCCAACGAGATGGGCACGCAGCGGTACGCGCTGCTGTTCAAGCCGGGCACCTACGGCACCGCGACCCAGCCGCTGCAGATCAAGGTCGGCTACTACACCGAGGTCGCCGGCCTGGGTGCCTCGCCGCAGGACGTCACGATCAACGGCAAGGTCGAGGTCTACAACCGCTGCCGCCCCAACGCCGACGGCTCGAACAACTGCATCGCGCTGGACAACTTCTGGCGGTCGGTGTCCAACCTCCGCCTGGCGGTCAACGGCGCCGGCCAGGACGGGTGCCGGCAGACCGCCAACTTCTTCGCGGTGTCCCAGGCCTCGCCGATGCGCCGCGTCGAGGTCACCGGCGGCACCCTGTCGCTGATGGACTACTGCACCGAGGGGCCGCAGTACGCCAGCGGCGGCTTCCTCGCCGACTCGCGGGCCGGTGACGTCGTCAACGGCTCGCAGCAGCAGTGGCTGACCCGGAACAGCACGATCGGCAGCTGGTCCAACGGCGTGTGGAACCAGGTCTTCTCCGGGGTCGAGGGTGCGCCCAGCGAGGCCGGGTTCCCGGTCCCGCCGTACACCACGGTGGAGGACACCCCGGTCAGCCGGGAGAAGCCGTACCTCTTCGTCGACGCGGCGGGGGCCTACCAGGTCCGCGTCCCCTCGGCGCAGGCGAACACCCGGGGCGTGAGCTGGGACGAGGGCCAGACCGCCGGCCGCACCGTCCCGCTGACCGAGTTCTTCATCGCCCGACCGTCGACGTCGGTGCAGGAGATCAACTCGCAGCTCGCCCGCGGCAGGCACCTGCTGCTCACCCCCGGCGTGTACGACGTCGCGCGGAGCATCGCGGTCAAGCGGGCCGACACCGTCGTCCTCGGGCTGGGCCTCGCCACGCTGACCGCGGTGGACGGCTCGGTGCCGCTGACGGTCGCCGACGTGCCGGGTGTGGTCGTCGCCGGCGTCACGATCGACGCCGGCGCGCAGGAGTCCCCGGTGCTGCTGCAGGTCGGCAGCAGGAACGGGAACAGCAGCCCGAAGAAGAGCGGTGCGACCAACCCGACGACGCTGTCCGACGTCTTCTTCCGGGTCGGCGGCCCGCACGTGGGCAAGGCCGACACGGCGCTGGTGGTCAACAGCGACCACGTGCTCATCGACCACACCTGGGTGTGGCGGGCCGACCACGGGGTCGAGGGCTTCACCGCCGGGGTCAACGGTGACACCGACCGGTGGCGCACCAACACCGGGCGCACCGGGGTGGTCGTGAACGGGTCGGACGTCACCGCGACCGGCCTGTTCGTCGAGCACTTCCAGCAGCACAACACCATCTGGAACGGCGAGCGCGGCCGGGTCGTGCTGTACCAGAACGAGATCCCGTACGACCCGCCGTCGCAGGCCGACTGGCAGGAGCCGGACGGCACGCCCGGGTGGGCCGCGTACGTGGTCGGTGACCACGTGCAGCAGCACCGGCTGGACGGCGGCGGGGTGTACGGCTACCAGCGCAACGCCGCCCCCGGCATCACCACGGCCACGGGGTTCCGGGTGCCGGAGACCCCGGGCGTGCAGCTGCACCACGTGATGACCGTGCACCTCGACGGGATCGGCGTGATCGAGCACGTGGTCAACGACGTGGGCGGCCGGTCGGACAGCAGCACCCAGGGCGCGCCGCAGTACGTCGTCGACTTCCCGGCGCCGTGACCGGCTGACCCGGCACGGCGGTGGGCCGGAGCGGACGACCGCTCCGGCCCACCGCTGGATCAGGCGGAGCTGCGCACCACCAGCCGGAGCAGGTCGGTGGGGCGCGGCGGCTCGGGCCCGCCGTCCAGGGCGGCGAGCACCGAGGCCGACAGGAACCGGGCCTGCAGCTCGAGGGACTGCGAGACGGTGGTCAGCGGTGGGGCCGCGAGCTGCGCGGCCGGGACGTCGTCCACCCCGATGACGGCCACCTCCTGCGGCACCCGCACCCCCGCGGCCCGCGCACCCGCCAGCACGGCCAGGGCCACCTCGTCGTTGTAGGCGGCGACCGCGGTGACCGGCCCCTGCCGCAGGGCCCGCACGGCCGCCAGCCCCGCCTCGGCGGTCACGTCGACCGGCACGACCGGTGGGTCCGGCAGGCCCAGCCACCGGCACTCCTCGCGCACGCCGTCCAGCCGGGGACCGGCGAAGTCGGCCAGCCGGGGGTCGGTCGTGGTGGCGTAGCCGAGCGCGCGGTGGCCGGCGCCCGCCAGGTGCTGCACCTGCAGCCGGCCCACCCGGGTCTGGTAGGCCGCGAACTCGTCGGGTCCGCGGGGGTCCGGGTCGACCACGGAGCCGATCACCTGGATGCCGGCCCGGCGCATGCCCTCCGCCTCCGCCGCGGAGAAGGCGGCGAGGCCGACGACGGCCCGCGGGGTCACCGCCCGCCACAGGTCCGCGAGCGGCCGGTGCTCGCGGTGGTGGTGCACGAGCACCGACAGGTCGCGGGCGGCGAGCTCGCCGGTCAGCTGGTCGAGCAGGGCGTCGACCACCGGCCCCACCGGCCAGTCCGGCAGGACGCACAGCACCAGGTCGCTGCGCCCGCTGCGCAGCGTCCGCGCGGCCGCCGAGGGGGCGTAGCCGAGCCGGTCGGCGACGGCGCGCACCCGGCGGCGGGTCTCCTCGGAGATCACCGTGCCGGTCGTGTCGTTGAGGACGTAGCTCACCGTGGTGCGGGAGACCCCGCTCTCCCGCGCGACGTCGGCGCTGGTGACCCGTGGCACGACCGCTCCTCCCGGACCGCCCGGCCCGGCCGGGCCGGCGCCGGGTCATCGTGCCGGATGACCGGCCGCGCGGGGTCAGTCGTCGCCGCGGTCCGGTTCGGGCAGCAGGCTGGGCAGGTTCACCACGATCGCCTCCTGGCTGCTGCGGGCGATCACCACGACGGCCTCCTCGGCGTGCGGGTTCTCCTCGCGGTGCGGGGTGTACGGCGGGACGAAGACGTAGTCGCCGGGCCCCGTCTGCAGCCGCACCTCCTCACCGTGCTCGGCGAAGACGAAGACCGGGTGGCCGCGGAGCACGTGGATCGCGGTCTCGGAGTCACCGTGGTGGTGGTCGCCCGAGCCGGTGTGCGGGGCGACGTGCGTCTGGCCCATCCAGAGCCGCTGGGCGCCCACGGTCTGCGCGGAGACGGCCTCGCGGCGGGTCATCCCGCTCGTCTGGCCGGTCTCCTCGGAGAGCTGGTCGGCACGGACGTGGCGCAGCGGCTGGTGCCAGTCGTCGGGGAAGTCCTGCTGCGGTCCGGCCACGGTGCTCCTCCAGGGATCGGGTGCTGCGCCCACCCTGTCGGCCCCGCCCGCTGGACACCAGGGCGCCCCCCGATCAGGCGGTGGGGACCGGCTCCACCGGCCGGCTCCGGAGCTCGAACGCCGGCAGCGTGCGGTGCACCAGCGGGCCGATCGCGACGGCGTACAGCAGCGTGCCGACGCCGACGGTGCCGCCCAGCAGCCAGCCCGCGCCCAGCACGACCAGCTCGATCGTCGTCCGGACGACCCGCACGGAGTGGCCGCGCGCGGCGATTCCGGTGGTGAGCCCGTCGCGCGGCCCGGCACCCATGCCGGCGCCGATGTAGGCCCCGGTGGCGACGGCGTTGAGCAGCACGCCGGCGACCAGCAGCGGGATGCGCGCGCCGAGCGACGACGGTGCCGGCAGCAGCGCCAGCGTCGCGTTGATCGACAGCCCGACCAGGACGACGTTGCACAGCGTCCCGAGACCCGGCCGGCGGCGCAGTGGCACCCACAGCAGCAGGACCAGCGCGCCGACCAGGATCGAGCTGGTGCCCACCTCGATGCCGAGCACCCCGGCCAGCCCCTGGTCCAGCACGCCCCACGGCATCTGACCGAGGTCCGCGCGCAGCATCATCCCGACGCTGGCGCCGTACACGGCGAGGCCGGGCAGCAGCAGGGCCAGCCGGGCCGCCCGGCGGTCGGCGGGCAGGGGGTCGATCAGTCGCATGCGGAGAGCCTGCCCGGACTTGGCCTTGCTGCGACAGGGCCAAGTCGGCGACGATGGCCGGGTGCACAGCGACCGGTTGGCCGAGCTGCTCACGCCCTGGCTGGTCGAGGGGCGCGCGTACGCCGGCGTCGCGGCCGGCATCCGCGGCCTCGCGCTGGACGGCCGGTTGTCCGTCGGCACCCGGGTGCCCTCCGAGCGGCAGCTCGCCCTGGCGCTGGGGCTGAGCCGCACCACAGTCACCGCCGCCTACGACGTGCTGCGGTCCGAGGGCTACCTGCACAGCGCGGCCGGAGCCGGCAGCCGGGTCACCCTCCCGGCGGCGGCGCCGGTGCGCCCGGACGCCGACCCGGGGGAGCCGGCCGTCGTCCGGGACCTCACGATCGCCGCGTCCCCGGCGCCCGCCCAGCTGCTGGACGCCGTCGCCGGCGCCACCGCCGACCTGCGCCCCCTGCTCTCCGGCCACGGCCTGCACCCCTACGGCCTGCCCGCGCTGCGCGCCGCCGTCGCGGCGCACCTGACCCGCCGCGGGCTGCCCACCGGCCCCGAGCAGGTGCTGGTGACCAACGGCGCGCTGGCCGGCTGGGACCTGCTGCTGCGCACCGTCACCCGGCCCGGGCAGCGCGCCCTGGTCGAGCAGCCCACCTACCCGGCGGCGCTGGACGCCGTCGCGGCCAACCACCTGCGGCCGGTCGCGCTGCCGGTCAGCGCCGAGGGCTGGGAGCTGCCGGTGGCCGCGGCCGACGTCGCGCTGCTGACCCCGGACGGGCAGAACCCCACCGGGCTGCTCGCCGACGACGCCCAGCGGCGGGCGCTGCTGAGCGGCCTCGACTGCCCGGTGGTGGTGGCCGACGAGACGTTCGCCGAGCTGGTGCTGGAGGGTGACCGGCCCACCCCGCTGGCCGCGCTCGACCGCCGGGTGGTGACGGTCGGGTCGATGAGCAAGGCCTACTGGTCGGGGCTGCGGGTCGGCTGGGTGCGCGCCGACCCGCCGCTGCTCGCCCGGCTGGCCCAGGCGCGCGGCACCATCGACCTCAGCAGCCCGGTGCTGGAGCAGCTGGTCGCCGTCCGGCTGCTGGCCGTCGCCGACGAGGTGCTGGCCGACCGGGTCGCCTGGCTGACCGCCGCCCGGGACGCGCTGCTCGCCGCGCTCGCCGTCCGGCTGCCCGACTGGCGGGTGGTGCGGCCGCGCGCCGGGTCGATGCTCTGGGTCCAGCTGCCCGGCTCCGGCTCCACCCGGCTGGCCGCGCACGCCCTGGACCTCGGCCTGCGGGTGACGCCGGGGCCGCGGTTCACCGTCGACGGCACCGCGGACCGGTGGCTCCGGCTCCCGGTGACCGTCCCGCCCGACCAGGCGGACGAGGTGGTGGCGCTGCTCCAGGCGGCGGAGGAGCGCACCGTGGCCGGGGCCGACAGCCGCCGGATCCCGTCCCGCTGGACCGCCTGAGCCGACCGCCGGGCTCAGCCCAGCCGCTCGGTGACCGCGGTCAGGTAGTCGTCGGCCGGGGTCAGCAGGGCCGGGTCGTCACCGTCGGCGCGCAGCACCACCAGCAGGACGACCGCCCCGCGGGCGACCAGCCGGCGGTCGACCTGCTCGCTGCCGGCCACGGTGCGCACGATCCGGGTGCCCGCCCAGTCGCCGGACGACCACGCCTCGGCCTGCTGCTCCTGGGAGCCCGGGGTCCCGGGGGCGCCGCCGACGACGGTGGTCCAGGTGCAGGCCCGGGCGGCGGTGGTGGCCTCGGCGAGCACGACCTCGGCCGCGTCGGCGTCCTCCGTCCGCCAGAGGTAGCCCTCCACCGTCGTCGACGCCGACTGCAGGAACGCCGCGTCGGGGGAGCCCGGTGCGGCGGGCAGCCCCGGCGGGGTGGCCGCAGGGTCGGCCGGGTCCGGGTCGCAGAGGGTCGCCGGCGTCGGCCGTTCGGCGGCTGCGACGAACCCGTCGAGGGACACGTCGAGCGGGCTGCCGGCGTCGGCGTCGTCGGAGCCGCACCCGGCGAGCAGGCCGCCGGCCAGCACCGCCCCGCTGAGCAGCGCCGCTGCCGCCGGTCGTCGCACGGGGGCGGTCAGACCAGCTTGAGGGTCAGCGCGCGGCGGCCCTCGACGGAGCGGGCGGTGGCCATCCGCTCGGCGCTCGGGGTGCCGTACTCCGTCGTCCGCTGCCGGGCCGGCCGGCCGATCGCCGCGGCCATCGCCTCCAGCTCGGCGATGGTCTTCAGCGACCCGTTGCCCGAGCCCGCCATCCGGCTGATCGTCTCCTCCATCAGCGTGCCGCCCAGGTCGTTGGCGCCGCCGTCGAGCATCGCCTGGGTGCCGGTGTCGCCGAGCTTCACCCACGAGGTCTGGATGTTGTCGATCCGGCCGTGCAGCAGCAGCCGGGCGACCGCGTGCACCGCCCGGTTCTCCCGGTTAGTCGGCCCCGGGCGGGCCACCCCGGCCAGGTAGATCGGCGCGTTGTGGTGCACGAACGGCAGCAGCACGAACTCGCGGAAGCCGCCGGTCTCGTCCTGCAGCGCGGCCAGCGTGCGCAGGTGGGCGACCCAGTGCGCCGGGGTGTCGACGTGGCCGTACATCATCGTCGACGTCGTCGGCAGGCCCACCGTGTGCGCCGTCCGGACGATCTCCAGCCAGGTGGCGGCCGGCAGCTTGCCCTTGGTGAGCACCCAGCGGACGTCGTCGTCGAGGATCTCCGCCGCCGTGCCGGGCAGCGAGTCGACGCCGGCCTCCTTCGCCGCGGTGAGGAAGTCGGCGAACGACAGCCCGGTGCGCGCCGACCCGTTCACGACCTCCATCGGCGAGAACGCGTGCAGGTGGATGTCGGGACGGCGGGCCTTCACCTCGCGCGCCAGGTCGAGGTAGGCGGTGCCGGGCAGGTCGGGGTGGATGCCGCCCTGCATGCAGATCTCGGTCGCGCCGCCGGCCCACGCCTCGTCGACCCGGTCGCCGACCTGCTGCATCGAGAGGGTGAAGGCGTCGGCGTCGGTGCGCCGCTGGGCGAACGCGCAGAACCGGCAGCCGGTGTAGCAGACGTTGGTGAAGTTGATGTTCCGGTTCACCACGTAGGTGACGTCGTCGCCGTTGACGTCCCGCCGGACGGCGTCGGCCAGGACCGCGAGCGCCGTCAGGTCGTCGCCGTCCGCGCCCAGCAGGGCCAGGTACTCGGCGTCGGAGAGCCCGGCCGGGTCGCGCTCCGCGTGCCGCAGCGCCGCGTGCACCTCCGGGTCGCCGACGGCGATCGCGGTCGAGCGCCCGTCGCGCGCGGACACGGTCGCCTCGCGCAGCTCGGACCAGTCGCCGTAGACGGCGTCGAAGTCGCTGCGCCGGTCGCCGGTGCGCCCGACGGTGTCGACCTCGACGTGCAGGTCGACCCGCCCGGACGACGTCCACGCCTCGTCCGGCTCCTGCCACGGCAGCCCGACCGGCAGCCGGCCCTCCACGGCCAGCCCGTCGGGCCCGGCCAGGGCGGCGACGTGCGGGCGCACCCGCGGGTCGAGCCACGGCTCGGGCTGCAGCACGTAGCCCGGCTGCGCGGCCAGCCGCTCCCGCAGCGTGAAGCCGGCCTCGGCGCTGAGTGCGGCCAGCTTGTCGATGTTCGGCCAGGGCCGCTCGGGGTTGACGTGGTCGGGCGTCAGCGGGGAGACGCCGCCCCAGTCGTCGACGCCGGCCCGCAGCAGCAGGCCGAGCTCGGTGGAGTCGCTCAGGTTCGGCGGCGCCTGCACCCAGGCGGCCGGCCCCAGCATCAGCCGGCTGACCGCCACCGCGGCGACGTACTCCTGCAGGTCGAGGTCTCCCGAGCCGGCCATCGCGGTGCGCGGCTTGGCCCGGAAGTTCTGCACGATGACCTCTTGCACGTGCTGGTGCCGCCGGGCCGAGGCGCGGATCGCAGCGATCGCGTCCACCCGCTCGGCGTAGTCCTCGCCGATGCCCAGCAGCACCCCGGTGGTGAACGGGACGGCGGAGCGGCCGGCGTCCTCGAGCACCCGCAGCCGGACGGCGGGCTCCTTGTCCGGTGACCCGAAGTGCGGGCCGCCCTTCTCCGACCAGAGCCGGGTGGCCGTCGTCTCCAGCATCATCCCCATCGACGCGGCCACCGGCTTGAGCCGCTGCACCTCCTCCCAGCTCAGCACGCCCGGGTTGAGGTGGGGCAGCAGCCCGGTCTCCTCGAGCACCCGGATCGCCATCGCCCGCAGGTAGCCCAGCGTCGAGTCGAAGCCGTGCGCCTCCAGCCACTCGGCGGCCACCGGCCAGCGGTCCTCGGGGCGGTCGCCGAGGGTGAACAGCGCCTCCTTGCAGCCCAGCGCCGCGCCCCGGCGGGCGATGTCGAGCACCTCGTCGGGGGAGAGGAACGGCGCCTTGCCCTGCGCCCGGAGCTGGCCGGGCGTCGTCACGAAGGTGCAGTAGTGGCAGCGGTCGCGGCACAGGTGGGTCAGCGGGATGAACACCTTGCGGCTGTAGGTGACCACGCCCGGGCGCCCGGCCGAGGCCAGCCCGGCGTCGCGGACCCGGGAGGCGGCGGTCAGCAGCCGGTCCAGCGGGTCGCCGTCGGCCAGGCCGCGGGCGTGCAGCAGCGTCTCGGCCTCGGTGGCGTCCAGCGTCACGCCGCGCTCGGCGCGCACCAGGGCGCGGCGGAGGGCGGACTCGGAAGGGGCGGGGATGGCGGTGCTCATCGGTTCTGACGCTAGACCGGGCAGATGACGTCCGCGTTCCCCGGGGCAAGGACGGCGTCAGCCCAGCGCGCCGGCCACCACCGCGGCCGCCCGGGCGACCACCTCGTCGGAGGGCTCGGCGTCCGCCGCGGGGTGCGTGGACAGGACGGCGAGCACGATCGGGGCCCGCCCCGGCGGCTGCACCACGGCGATGTCGTTGCGCGTGCCGTAGGCGGCCGTGCCGGACTTGTCGGCGACCTCCCAGCCGGCCGGCACGCCCGCGCGGACCAGGCCGGTGCCGGTGGTGGCGGTGCGCATCCACCCCAGCAGCAGCTCGCGGTCCTCCGCCTCGAGCGCGTCCCCGACGGCGAGGGCCTGCAGGTCGGTGGCGAGCGCCCGGGGCGTGCTGGTGTCCCGCGCGTCGCCGGGGACGGCGGTGTTCAGCTCCGGCTCGTAGCGCTCGGCCGACGTCGCGGTGTCGCCGAGCGCGCGCAGCTCCTCCTCGAACCCCTCGGTGCCGCCGAGCTGGTCGAACAGCACGTTGCCCGCCGTGTTGTCGCTGACCTGCAGGGCCGCGGCCAGCACGTCGCGCAGCGGCAGCCCGGTGCCCACGTGCAGCTCGGTGACCGGCGAGTAGGTGACCAGGTCGGCGGCGGTCCAGGTCACCACCTCGTCCAGCTGCGCGGGCGTCGTCCGGTCGAGCACCGCACCGGCGGCCAGCGCCTTGTAGGTGGAGGCGTAGGGGAACGGCTCGTCGGCGCGGTGCTCGACGACCTCCCCGGACCCGGTGTCGACGGCGTGCACCCCGAGCCGGACGCCGAACTCGGCCTCCAGCGCGGCCAGCGCCTCCTCGACCGCGGGGTCGGTGGTCGGGGCCGGCGCGGGCGCGCTGGTCGCGGTCGACGTGCTGGCCGGCGGGCTCGCGGACGGCGCGTCCCCGCAGCCGGTGAGGAGCAGCGCGAGCGAGGTGGACGCGACCAGCGCGGCGCGCGTCCCGCGGCGGGGCAGGGGCATGGGTCCTCCGTTCCTGGCGGCGGCGTGCTGGGTGCCCGCCGCTCGACGTCCTCACCCTGCGCGCCGGGAGCGATGCTGTCGAAGACCGATGTGCGCGCACCCATGCCGAATCGGCATAGGTTGACCGAGTGGACGTGCTCGCCGGGTGCCGTGCCTTCGTCGACGTCAGCGCCCACGGCACCTTCACCGTCGGCGCCGCGGCCGGCGGGATCCCCCAGTCGGTGGCCAGCCGGCGGATCGCCGCGCTGGAGGGGCACCTGGGCGGGAAGCTGTTCGACCGCACCTCCCGGCAGGTCCGGCTCACCCCGTTCGGCCGCGACATGCTGCCGTCGGCCCGCCGGCTGGTGGAGCTCGCCGACGCGATGGCCGAGCAGGCGCGCAGCGCCCGGCGCCGGCCCTTCCGGCTGGTCCTGCCCGAGGTCTGCGCCGCCCCGGTGCTGGCCCAGCTGGTGCTGGACGCCCGGCGGGCCGGCCTGCACCTGGAGCTGGAGAACGCCGGCCCGGCCCGGCGCACCGAGCTCGCCCTCACCCCCGAGGTGCGGGCGGCGGTGGTGGCCGTGCCGCCGGAGGAGGCAGCCTGGCAGGTGCCGCTGGGCCTGGCGGCCCGGGCGGCCCCGCGGACGGCGGTGGTGCACCTGGACACCTTCCGGCCCGGCCGGACCGACCGCGGTCCAGGGCGCCGCATCTGGGTGCAGCCCGAGGACGACGTCCCGCACGTGCGGGACCGGCTCACCCGGCTCCGGGACGCCGTCGGCCTGCACCCCGGCCAGCTCGGTGTCGCGCGCTCCCTGGTGACGGCGGCGGCCCAGGTCCTCGGCTCGGCCGACGTGCTGCTCTGCTCCGCGGTCCAGGCCGACGAGCTGGGGCTGCACTGGCGACCGCTGGGCGAGCTGGCCGTGGTGCGCGGCTACGACGTGGCGGGGCAGGGCCGGGAGGACGCCGAACGGCTCCGCGGCGAGTTGCACGCGTCGGTCGGGCGCTGCCTCGGCGTCCCCGGGGACGACGGGTGGCCGGCGTGAGTGCGGCCGCGGTCCTGCACGAGGCCCGGTCGCTGCTGCGCGGGGCCGGGCTGCGGGCGGGGCTGCTCGTCCGCGACCTGGGCACGGGGGAGGAGATCGGCCTGGAGCCCGACGCGGTGTTCCCGAGCGCCTCGCTGGTGAAGGTGCCGCTGGCGGTGGCCACGCTGGAGCGCATCGAGCGCGGCGAGCTCGACGGGGCCACCGAGCTGCGGGTCGGCCCGGGTGACGCCGGCGCACCCGGGCCGCCGGGCATCAGCCGGTTCCGGCACCCGGCCACCGTCGCGGTCGACGACCTGCTGTACCTGGCCGTGGCGGTCAGCGACGGGGTCGCTGCCGATGCGCTCTTCGACCTCACCCCGCCGGACCGGGTGCGGGCCGAGCTGGCCCGGCTGGGCATCGAGGGGATCGCCGTCCGGCACGTCGTCCGCGACCTCACCGACACCCCGGCCGAGCGGTTCCCCGACGGCGAGGTGCACCTGGCGCACGTGCTGGCCCGGTCGGCCGGCACCGGCGGGCGCGGTCACGCCGTCGCCCAGCTGGACGTGACCCGGGCCAACTCCGGCAGCGCCCGGGCGCACGTGGACCTGCTGCAGGCCCTCTGGCTGCCCTCGGCGGTCGCGCCTCCGGTCGCCGCGCGGGTGCGCGCGCTGCTGGCCGCGAACCTGCACCGGCAGCGGCTCACGCCGGACTTCGCCACCGACGCCGCCCGCTGGTCGTCCAAGACCGGGACCCTGCTCAACCTGCGGCACGAGGTGGGCGTCGTGGAGCACGCCGACGGTCAGCGGTTCGCGGTCGCCGCGCTGTCGGAGTCGCAGGTCGCCGCCGTCTCCCAGCCGGGCGCGGAGGCGGTGCTGGGCCAGGTGGCCCGGCAGCTGCGGGACGTCCTGCGCGGCGGCTGACCGTCAGGGACGGCGGAGTGGAGCCCCCGCGCCGTCGGTCCACCGGCCCCGCAGCCGCAGCAGCGGGTCGCCGTCGGGCGCGAGCACCGGCACCCCCTCGACCGCCAGCAGCACCACCACGTGGCTGCCGGCCGCCACCACCGAGGAGACGGTGCAGTCCAGCGCTGCCAGCGCACCGTCGAGCACGATCGCGTCGCTCACCGGTGCCCGCCGCCAGGGCACCGACTCCAGCAGGTGCCGGGCCGAGGGCCGCCCGGCCGAGGAGAACCGGCTGGCCAGGATCGCGTCGGCGGAGCCCAGCACGTTGACCGCGCAGGAGCCGATCGACTGCAGCACCTCGGCCGGGTACCCCTCGGCGGCCAGCCCGATCGCCACCAGCGGGGGATCCGCCGAGACGCTCATCAGCGAGGTGACCGTCGTCCCCACGTCGTCGATGTCGTCGCGGACGGTCAGCAGCACCACCCCCGCCGCGTACGAGCGCAGGGCGGCGGCGTACTCCGCGGCATCGACAGGCACGGGGGTCAGTCGATCACAATGCACCCGTGACCACTGCGGAGCAGACCTACGACGTCGTCGTCCTCGGCGCCGGATCGACCGGCGAGAACGTCGCCGACATCGCCGTCCGGGGCGGCCTGAGCGCCGTCCTGGTGGAGAGCGAGCTGGTCGGCGGTGAGTGCTCCTACTGGGCCTGCATGCCCAGCAAGACGCTGCTGCGCGGCAGCGAGGCGCTCGCCGCGGCGCGCGCGGTGAGCGGGGCCGCCGCGGCGGTCACCGGGGAGCAGGACGTGGCCGCGACGCTGGCCCGCCGCGACGGCTTCACCAGCCACTGGGACGACGCGAGCCAGGTCAGCTGGGTCGAGGGCGCCGGCATCGCGCTGGTCCGCGGGCACGGCCGGCTGGCGGGGGAGAAGCGGGTGGTCGTCACCCGGGCCGACGGCAGCGAGCTGGTGCTGGTCGCTCGGCACGCGGTCGCCGTCTGCACCGGGTCGCGGGCGGCCCTCCCGCCGGTCGACGGCCTGCCCGACGTCCAGCCCTGGACGCCGCGGGAGGCGACCAGCGCCAAGGAGGCGCCGCGCCGGCTGCTGGTGCTCGGCGGCGGCTACGTGGGCTGCGAGATGGCCACCGCCTGGCAGCAGCTGGGCTCCGCGGTGACCCTGCTGCAGCACGGGCAGCAGCTGCTGCCGCACCTGGAGCCGGCCGCCGGCCAGGCGGTCGAGGCGTCGCTGCGGGCGCTGGGCGTCGACGTCCAGCTGGGCACCGGGGTCACCGCCGCCCGTCGGGACGGCGACGAGGTCGTGCTGGTCTGCGACAGCGGCGACGAGGTGCGCGGCGACGAGGTGCTGGTCGCCGCCGGGCGCGAGGCCAACTCCGACGACATCGGCCTGGACACCGTGGGCCTGGAGCCCGGCGGGTACCTGGAGGTCGACGAGTCGCTGC
Organism: Modestobacter versicolor; assembly: GCF_014195485.1. Classification (NCBI taxonomy): domain Bacteria; kingdom Bacillati; phylum Actinomycetota; class Actinomycetes; order Geodermatophilales; family Geodermatophilaceae; genus Modestobacter; species Modestobacter versicolor. Next base: position 1,828,934 of record NZ_JACIBU010000001.1, on the reverse strand, counting down.
AGGTGCCCGGCGTGCCGTGGCTGTACGGGGTCGGCGACGTGAACGGCCGCCAGCTGCTCACCCACATGGGCAAGTACCAGGCCCGCCAGGCCGGGCACGCCATCGTCACGCGGGCCCGCGGCGAGCAGGTCGACCTCGCCGACTGGTCGCCGTCGGTGGCCACCGCCGACCGGCTGGCCACCCCCAGCGTCGTCTTCACCGACCCGCAGGTCGGCGCCGTCGGGCTCACGTCCGCGCAGGCCGCCGAGCAGGGGCTGCCGCACCGGGTGGTCGAGTACCCGATCGGCGACGTGGCCGGGGCGTCGGTCTTCGCCGACGGCTACACCGGGACGGCGATCGCGGTCGTCGACACCGAGCGGGAGGTGCTGCTCGGCGTCACGTTCATCGGCCCGGGGGTGGCCGAGCTGCTGCACTCGGCGACGATCGCGGTGGTCGGGGAGGTGCCGATCAGCAGGCTGTGGCACGCCGTCCCGTCCTACCCGACGATCAGCGAGGTCTGGCTCCGCCTGCTCGAGACCTACCGGGGCTGAGCCGTGCACGACGGGAAGCGGATCGGCCTGGTGCTGCACCCGGTCCGCGACTGCGGCGGGGCGGCCCGGCAGGTGGCGGCGTGGACGACGTCGCACGGCGTGGAGCTCGTCGCCGGCGCGGCCGACGTCGAGCGGCTGTCCCTGCAGGGCGTGACCCCGGTGGGCGTCGACGAGCTCGCCGGCAGCGTCGACGGGCTGATCGCCCTCGGCGGTGACGGCACGCTGCTGGGCGCCATGCGGCTGGTCGCCGCCAAACCGGTGCCGGTGCTCGGGGTCAACTTCGGCCGGCTGGGCTTCCTCACCGAGGTCGAGGCGCGCGAGCTGGACTCGGCGCTGACCGCGATGGCCGACGGCCGCTCGACCGTCGAGCCGCGCAGCTGCCTGGTGGTGCGGGGGCCCGGCTGGGAGGCGGTCGCCTTCAACGACGTCGTGCTCGCCCGGGTGCCCGGCCAGGGGCAGGTCGAGGGCGAGCTGTCGGTGTCGGGGCGCCGGTACGGCCGGTACCGCTGCGACAGCCTGATCGTCTCCACGCCGATGGGGTCGACGGCGTACAACTACGCCGCCGGCGGGCCGGTGATGAGCCCGGGCGCCGAGGGCGTGCTGGTCACTCCGTCGGCGCCGATGACCGGGATCAGCCGCACCGTCATGGTCGGCCCGCTGGAGCCGCTGTCGCTGCAGATCACCGGGGGCCGCCCGGCGATGGAGATCGACGGGGTCTACTCCGGGGAGTGCGGGGTCGGCGACGTGGTGGAGGTGACCACCCGGCCCGACGCCGGCCTGCTGGTGCGGATCACCGACTCCCGGGCGGCCGACCGCAGCCGGGTGAAGCTCTCGCTGCTGGACCTCCCGCTGCTGCCCGACGAGCTGGTCGAGCTGGTGCCCGACGAGCTGCGCCCGCCGCACGCCCCGCAGCCCACCGCGACCGACTGACGCGGGCTGTCGATCCGGCGGGGCCCCGTTCGTACAGAGGGTGAGAGCCGGCGACGGGCCGGCTCAGACCAGGAGGAGCACCCGATGACCCAGTACCTGCTCAGCGTCGTCCAGCCCAGCGGCGACGGTCCCCTCCCGGCCGACCTCGACCAGATCATGGCCGACGTCACCGAGGTCGACCGGCAGATGCGCGAGGCCGGGGTGTGGGTCTTCGCCGGGGGCCTGCACGACCCGGGGACGGCGACCGTCGTCCGGGTGACCGACGGCGAGGTGCTCACCACCGACGGCCCCTACGCCGAGGGCAAGGAGCACCTCGGTGGCTTCTCGATCATCGAGGCGCCCGACCTGGACGCCGCGATGGGGTGGGGCACCCGGCTCGCCCGGGCCACCCGGCTGCCGATCGAGGTGCGCCCCTTCCAGGGCGGGGAGTGACCACGGGCGTGCCGGACGGCGCCGAGGTCGAGCGGGTGTTCCGGGAGCAGTACGCCCGCGCCGTCGCGGTGCTGGCGCGGGTGTTCGGGGACGTCGACGTCGCCGAGGAGGCGGTCGCCGACGCCTTCGCCACGGCGGTGCAGCGCTGGCCGGAGGACGGCGTCCCGCCCAGCCCGGCCGGCTGGATCGTCACCACCGCGCGCAACCGCGCGATCGACCGGCTGCGCCGCGAGGCCTCGCGCGCCGACCGGCACGCCCAGGCCGCCCTGCTGCACGCGCAGGACGAGCCCGCCGACACCGGGGCGGTCGCCGACGACCAGCTCCGACTGGTGTTCACCTGCTGCCACCCGGCCCTCGCCCCGGCGGCGCAGGTCGCGCTGACCCTGCGGCTGCTCGGCGGGCTCACCACCGCCGAGATCGCCCGCGCCTTCCTGGTGCCGGAGTCGACCATGGCGCAGCGGCTCGTGCGGGCCAAGGCGAAGATCCGCGACGCCCGGATCCCCTACCGGGTGCCCGCGGCGGCCGACCTGCCCGCCCGGCTGGGCCCGGTGCTGGCCGTCGTCTACCTGGTCTTCACCGAGGGCCACACGGCCACCGGCGGTGACCAGCTGGCCCGCGCGGACCTCTGCGCGGAGGCGGTGCGGCTGGGGCGGCTGCTGCACGAGCTGCTGCCCGACGAGCCGGAGGTGAGCGGGCTGCTGGCGCTGATGCTGCTCAGCGAGTCGCGCCGGCCGGCCCGGACGACGCCCGAGGGCGACCTCGTGCTGCTGGGCGACCAGGACCGCAGCCGCTGGGACCGGGCACTGGTCGAGGAGGGGCAGGCGCTGGTGCGCGAGTGCCTGCGCCGCGGCGAGCCCGGGCCGTACCAGGTGCAGGCGGCGGTCAACGCGGTGCACGCCGACGCCCGCACCGCCGCCGACACCGACTGGGGGCAGGTCCGGCAGCTCTACGACCTGCTCCTCGCGCTGGCCCCGACCCCGGTGGTGGCGCTGCACCGGGCGGTCGCGGTCGCGGAGGTCGAGGGCCCGGCCGCCGGGCTGGCGCTGGTCGACCAGCTCACCCTGCCCGGGCACCTGGTGCACGCCGTCCGGGCCGACCTGCTGCGCCGGCTGGACCGCCGCGAGGAGGCCGCGGCCGCCTACGCCGCGGCGGCGCAGCGGGCGGGCAACGCCGCCGAGCGGGCGTTCCTGGAACGCCGGCTGGCCGAGCTCGACGCGGCGGGGTGACCGGCGATGCCGGGTGTCGGTGCGGCGGACGTGGGGTAGGCCGCTGTGACCTGGATCACCCAACGAGGAGCGACCATGCCCGAGGTACCGCAGCCCGTCACCGACAACACCATCAAGGTGCGCCAGCTGAGCCACTACCAGTTCAGCTGGACCGCGGGGGAGCCCGGCAAGCCCGGCACGTACACCCTGCAGCTCGTGCTCGACCAGGGTGCCTGGGAGGAGGTGCTGACCCTCGACCCCGACGACGCCGACAACCTGCAGGACCTGCTCACCAACACCGGCACGGTGCACTACGACGTCGAGCGGCGCGTGCTGCTGTTCGGCGTGACGCCGGCCGGCAGCTGAGCCGCCGGGCCCCCGGCCGGCTCAGGGCAGCGGGAACGGCTCGTCGTCGGGGGCCGGGAGGTCGCCGTCCACCGTGGCGGTGACCGTCATCCGGTCCAGCGTGGCCCGACCGCCGAACAGCGACAGGAACGCGGTGTCCGCCGCGTCCCGGCCGTGGCAGATCCGGACCAGCGAGGAGGTGGGCGCCAGCCGGGTCGCGTCGACGGTCCGCCAGACGCCGTCCACGTCGGCCTCCACGACCGCGTGGAAGTCCATCGGCGAGAGGCCGGGGGCGTAGACCGCCACCAGCCGCGCGGGCACCTCCAGCGCGCGCAGCAGCGTGATGGTCAGGTGCGCGTAGTCCCGGCACACGCCCTGGCCGAGCAGCAGGGTGTCGACGGCGGTGTCCACCGGCCGGCTGGACCCGGAGGTGTAGACCAGCCGCCGGCCGACCCAGGCCGCGACGGCGGCGACGAGCTCGGCGCGCGGCAGCGACCGGTCGAACTCGGCGCCGGCGTACCCCTCGAGCTGGTCGGAGGGGCAGTACCGGCTGGGGCGCACGTACTCGGCCCAGGCCGCCGGGGTGACCTCCCGCGGCGGGCCGGCGGCGTCGACGTGCGCGGTGTAGGCGATCGTCGTCTCGCCGGCGGCCAGCTGGAGCCGGTGCACCCGCGCCCCCGGGACGGCGATCTCCTCCGCGGTGACCGGCTGACCACCCGACAGCACGGTCAGCTGCTCGCCGTCGGGGGCCGCCAGCGCTACCTGCAGCAGCGCGGTCGCCGGCACGGGGGAGGAGACGGTGAGCGAGCAGGCGACGTCGGTGCGCATGACCGCACATCCTGGCGGTCCCGTGTTGCCGGCAGGGGTCGGGGGCCTGTCGGCCGTGCGGCGCCGCACCCGTCGCCGCCGCGGCCGGGACGGCGTGGTGCAGTAGCGGACGTGCAACCGGGCAGCGACCGTCGTACGTGGCAGCGCTACATCGCGCTGGGGGACTCCTTCACCGAGGGGCTGAGCGACCCGGACCCGGCCGGCCCCGACGCGTTCCGCGGGTGGGCCGACCGGCTGGCCGGGCACCTGGCGGCGGCGTCGCCCACCGGCCGGGTCGAGTACGCCAACCTGGCCATCCGCGGCCGGCTGCTGCCCCAGGTGCTGGCCGAGCAGGTGCCCGTGGCGCTCGCCGCGCAGCCGGACCTGGTCAGCCTGGTGGCCGGCGGCAACGACCTGCTGCGCCCCGGCGCCGACCCCGACGTGCTCGCCGCCGACCTCGAGTCCGCGGTCGTCTCCTTCCGGGAGGCCGGCGCCGACGTGCTGCTGGCGACCGGCGTCGACCCCCGGCAGACCCCGATCATCCGGCGCACCCGTGGCCGGGTCGCCGTCTTCAACGCCCACCTGTGGTCGATCGCCGCCCGGCAGGGCGCCGTCGTGCTGGACCAGTGGGGCGCGGCCTGGCTCCAGGACGCCCGGATGTGGGACCCGGGCGACCGGATCCACCTGACCGCCGAGGGGCACCGGCGGACGGCGCTGGCCGCGGCCGCCGCGCTCGGCGTGCCGGTCGCCGGTGACCGCACCGACTGGCGCACCCCGCTGGAGCCGGCGGCGCCGAAGCCCGCCCGCGAGGTGGTGGCGCAGGAGCTGGCCTGGGTGCGCGGGTTCGTGCTGCCGTGGATCGGCCGGCGGCTCCGCGGCGAGTCCTCCGGTGACGGACGGGCGGCCAAGCGGCCCCAGCCGGAGCCGTTGGAGGCAACTCTGTCGTCCGTGACCGATTCGTGACCTAAGAACCCATCCGGATCCGCTGCCGACCCCGAACCCCTGTCGTTGCCTCACCCGCTCGACGACTGGGAGTAGTCATGATCAGCAAGAGCGCCACCCGCAAGAGCTTCGTCGCCGCCGCCGCCCTGAGTGCCGTCGTCGGCCTCTCCGCCTGCAGCAGCAACGACACCGACACCGCGCAGGCCGCCGACAACTCGAGCTCCAGCGCCTCCTACGGCCGCCCGGCCCCCGCCGCCAGCGTCCCCGCGATCCCCGGCGGCACCACCGCCGTGGCCCTGGACGCCGGCTTCACCGACGCGCTGACCTCCCTGGGCCTGACCCCGGGCGTCATCGGTGGCGCCACCCTGGACGGCGCCACCGGCACCGTCACCTTCCCGATCACCGGCGGCGAGGTCACCCTCTACGACCGCGAGAGCGGCTACCGCCCGTGGGTCCAGGGCACGATCTTCCACGAGGGCAGCGGCCTGAGCCTGACCGCCGGTGCCACCACGGTCGAGCTCACCGACTTCACCATCGACCCGGGCAAGCCGGCCCGGCTCTTCGGCAACGTCTCGGTGAACGGCCAGCTCGCCGTCGCCAGCGCCCCGCTGTTCAACCTCGACGGCAGCACCCTCTCCGCGCCGTCGATGGACGCCGACGGTTCCGCGGTGCTCGACGGCACCACGGTGAAGCTGTCCGCCGAGGCCGCCGAGCTGCTGAACACCACGTTCGGCACCGACGCCCTCGCCGGTGAGTTCGTGATCGGCGCCGCGACCATCACGGTCGAGACCTCCTGACGAAGGACCCCTCTGCCCCCCACGCCTCGCACGCTCGGCGTGGGCCCCTGCAGAGGGGCCGCACTCCGCCCCAGGGCGGTCGCTCGAGCCGACCGGCGCACCTGCCGGTCGGCTCGAGCCGCGTTCAGGCCCGGTCGCCGACCTGCGGCAGGTCGCCGGTGCTCGGCGGGCCCAGCCGCTGCTGGAAGGACTCCAGCCAGGGGCGCAGCCCGGAGAAGTCGGTCGGGTCGGCCGCCAGCGACCGGAGGTCGCCGAACTGCAGCGGCTCGCGCGGCTCGGGGACGGCGGAGGTGTCCGGCGCACCGTTCGCCGCGAGCAGCTCGCGCAGCTCCAGGAACGCGCGGGACGGCCGGAACACGCCCGGGTCGAAGCCGGGGGTCGGTCCGGCGGGCTCGGTCGGCTCGTCGTCGGCGTCCTCGTCGTCAACCTCCGCGTACGCCGGGGCGTCGTCGAAGGACCCCCGGGCGTCGAAGTACGACGGGGACTCCAGCGCCGCGACCGATTCGTAGGGCAGCTCGGCCTCGGCCGGGGCGGTGACGTCGTCCGGCGAGACCAAGGCCCCGTCGGCCAGCTCGGGCAGCTCACCGGTGACCGGCTCGCCGACCGTCCCCGGGTCGACGGGCTGGGCGGGGAGCACCCCGGTCGCCGGCAGGGTGAAGGCGTCCAGCTGCGGCACCGCGGCTGAGCGCAGGGTCGGGCCGGTGTCGGCCTCCGGGCCCCACTCGTCCTCGGCCAGGTCGCCCAGCTCACCGGTCGGCGCGGCGTCCGGACCAGCGCCCAGGTGCGGTGCCGGCGGATCGACGACGTCGGCGGGGTCGATCGGCACGGAGAGCTGGTCGAGCTCGCGGGCCGGCAGCGGGGCGGGGCGGCCGAAGGCGTACCCCTGGGCCATCGCGCAGCCGTGCTCGCGCAGCCACCTGGCCTGCTCGCCGTCCTCGATGCCCTCGGCGATCACCTGCAGCCCCATGCCCTGGCCCAGCTGCAGCAGCCCCTGGACCAGCGCGGCGGTGGCCGGCTCGGTGACGACGTCGGCGACGAACGACCGGTCGATCTTCACGGTGTGGATCGGCAGCCGGTGCAGCGCGGTGATCGCGGAGTAGCCGGTGCCGAAGTCGTCCAGCGCCAGGGTCACGCCGGTCTCGGTGACGGTGTCGACCGCGTGCAGCGTGGCGTCGGCGGCGAACAGCGCCGTCGACTCGGTGATCTCCAGCTCCAGCCGCTCCGGGGCGAGCCCGGACTCGGCCAGCGCGTCGGCGACCAGCTCGCTGAACCCCGGCTCGGCGAGGTGCCGGGCGGAGATGTTCACGTGCACGCGCAGGTCGGAGTCCCAGCCGGCGGCGTCCCAGCAGGCCTGGTGCAGCACCCAGGCGCCCAGCCTGGAGGTGAGCCGGTTGTCCTCGGCCGCGGAGAGGAACGCGCCCGGCGGCAGCAGCCCGCGGGTCGGGTGCTGCCAGCGGATCAGCGCCTCGTAGCCGAGCAGGTGCTCGTCGGAGAGGGCGACGATCGGTTGGTAGAACAGCCGCAGCTCGCCGGCCTCCAGCGCGTGCCGCAGGTCGGTCTCCAGCTGCAGCTGGTCGACGTAGCCCTCGCCGAGCGCCTCGTCGTGCACCTCGACCCGGCCGCGGCCGCCGCTGGCCTTGGCCCGGGCGAGCGCGCTGTGCGCCTGGCGCAGCAGCGCCTCCGGGGCCAGGTCCGAGCCCAGCGTCATGCCGACGCTCGCCGAGAGGGTGATCTCCCGGTCGTGCACGTGGAACGGCTCGTCGAGCACGCCGAGCAGGCGGTCGGCCAGCGTGCGCAGCGCCTCGACGTCCTCGACCTCGTCGGCCAGCACGAGGAACTCGTCGGCGCCGAAGCGGACGGCGGTGTCCTCGACCCGGGTGCTCCAGCGCAGCCGGTCGGCGACCTGGCACAGCAGCTGGTCGCCACCCTCGTGGCCGAGGGAGTCGTTGACCGCGGTGAACCGGTCGAGGTCCAGGTGCAGCAGCCCGACCAGGGTGCCGCGACGGCGGGAGGCGGCCAGCGCGTGCTGCAGCCGCTCGGTGAGCGCACGGCGGTTGGGCAGCCCGGTCAGCGGGTCAGTGAACGCCCGGCGGACCAGGTCCTCCTCGGCGCGCCGGCGGTCGGTGACGTCGACCAGGGTGAGCACCACGAACTGCGGCTCGCCGTTGGTGCGGTGCACGAGGTCCTGGGACTGGTGCACCCAGATGCTCTCGCCGTCCGCGCGGCGCAGCCGGCGCTCACCGACGACCTCCAGCTGCGGGTCCAGCAGCGCGGTGCCGGGCACGTGCTCGGTGGCGCGGTCCTCGAGCGGGACGTCGTCGGGGTGGGTGAGCAGGTCCAGGTGGCGGCCGACGAGCTCGGCGGAGCTCCGGCCGGTCAGCTCGCACATCGCCGGGTTCACGACGAGCAGCCGGCCGGCCGGGTCGACGACGGCCTTGGCGACGGGTGCGGAGAGGAACAGGGCACGGAAGAGCTGACCCCGGTCGGCCAGCAGCACGTCGGCCGCGCGCAGCCGCTGCCCGGCACTGCCGGTGGGCCCGGAGGCGCCCGACGACTCGGGGGCGGTGGTGGTCACCGGGACAGCGTGGCTCATCCGGAGCCGTCAACCCGGGAACCCGGGCCGTCGACACGTGTTCGTGCCGTCACGTTCGGTGACTGATCGACCCTCCGGTCACACGGTTCCCGTTGTGCCACACCGGACGTGCCGCACCCAGGTCGCCGGCGCTGCCTGGCGGCGGACGGACGGGGCGCGGACCGCGTCGCACCGGGGCGCCTCGGCGTCGGGGGAGGGGAACACCCGCTCGCGCCCGAGCAGCTCGACCAGCCGGTCGACCGGCCGGCTGGTGCGCACCAGCCGGAGGCTGCGGCCGTGCGCGACGGCCAGGGCGTGGGCGTCGCTGAGCGCGCGCACCCCGCCGACGTCGCAGAACGTCACGCCCGAGGTGTCCACCCGCCAGCGCCGCTCCGGTCGGGCGGTCAGCACGGTGACGGCGTCGAGCAGGTGGTGACCGGTGTCGCGGTCGAGCTCACCGGCCACCCGCACCGAGGCGCGGGAGAGGTCGACCGAGACCGACAGCGGCGCGATCGACGAGGGGACGGGCGAGGAGGACGAGGGGACCACGGGGCTCCTGGGTGGCGGGGTGCGCGGGTGGCGGAGTGCGCGGGCGGCGGGGTGCGCGGGCGGCTCGGCGGGTCACGCGCCGGCGCGGGGGAGCCGGTGCTCGACTCGCCGACGACGGTAGGGGCGGTCTGGCGCGACACGCCAGACCCGCCCCGGCGCGCCCGGCGCCCGGGCGTGTCACCCGTCAGCCGAGAGCGCTCGCCGTGCGCCGCGTCGGCGACGTGCCCGGCCGACCCTCCGGCCGGGCACCGCGGCGCTCAGCCCTCGGCGACGGTCACGCCCGGGGAGAAGGCGACGTAGCCGGCGAAGTCGGTGCCCACCCGCTCGACGGCCGACGGCTTGATCTCCGGGTAGCTCCAGGCGCCGTCCTTGGTGGTGCCGTCCGGCGTGACGACGTCCCAGTACTGGGCAGCGCCCTTCCACGGGCAGGTGTAGGGCGTCGGGCTCTCGGTGAGGGCCCCCGGCGTGATCGCCGACGGCGGGAAGTACCAGTTGCCCTCGATGCGGACGAGCTCGGACTCCGGGGCCTCGGCGATGACGGTGCCCCCGACGGTGGCGCGCATGTGCTTGCTCCTTCGGCTCGTGTGTCCCTGTTCACAGCGGGCAACACCGGCACCGGCCCGCGTCATCCCCGGGGAACACCGCGAGCTGCGCCGACGCTGTCGCGGGGGCAGACGACGAGAGGTGTGGACCGTGGAGAAGCGGATCGGGTTCCTGTCCTTCGGGCACTGGCAGCCCATCCCGGGCTCGCAGGTGCGGACCGGGCGGGACGCCCTGGTGCAGAGCGTGGAGCTGGCGGTCGCCGCCGAGGAGCTGGGGGTCGACGGGGCCTACGTGCGGGTGCACCACTTCGCCCGGCAGCTCGCCTCGCCGTTCCCGCTGCTGACCGCCATGGCGATGCGCACCAGCCGCATCGAGCTGGGCACCGGGATCATCGACATGCGCTACGAGAACCCGCTGTACATGGCCGAGGAGGCCGCGGCCGCCGACCTGCTCAGCGGCGAGCGGCTCCAGCTCGGCGTGAGCCGGGGATCACCGGAGACCGCGCTGCGCGGCTCGGAGGCGTTCGGCTACGTCCCGCCGTCCGGCGCCGAGGACGGCCAGCTGGCCCGGGAGAAGACCGCGCTGTTCCTGGCCGCGATCAGCGGTGCGACCGTCGTGGACGCCGACCCGCGGATGACCGGCGGGGCCTCCGGCCGGCTCGCCGTGCAGCCGCAGTCCCCGGGGCTGCGCGAGCGCATCTGGTGGGGGTCGGGCACCCGGGGCACCGCGGTGTGGACGGCGCAGCAGGGGATGAACCTGATGAGCTCCACGTTGCTGTCCGAGGACACCGGCGTGCCCTTCGACGAGCTGCAGGCCGAGCAGATCGCGCTGTACCGCGCGGCCTGGGCCGACGCCGGCTGGGAGCGCGAGCCGCGGGTCTCGGTGAGCCGCAGCGTCATGCCGATCACCAGCGACCTGGACCGGCAGTACTTCGGCAGCGAGACCGGCGAGGACCAGGTGGGCTACCTGGACGGCGCCCGGTCGCGGTTCGGCAAGAGCTACGTCGGCGAGCCCGACCAGCTGGCCGAGGAGCTGTCCAAGGACGCCGCCGTCCGGGACGCCGACACCCTGCTGCTGACCGTGCCGAACATGCTCGGCGTCGAGTACAACGCCCGCCTGCTCGAGACGGTGACCCGGCACGTCGCCCCGGCCATCGGCTGGGTGCCGCCGGCGCAGCGCTGACCGCCCAGCGCTGACCGCTCAGCCGGGGGGCATGATCCCGGTGCTGGTGAGCTCGTCGGCGACGTCGAAGAGCTTGCGGTTCGTGGTGCTGGAGGCCTCCACCAGCACCGCGAACGCCTGCACCGCGGTGAGCCGGTGCCGCTCCATCAGGATCCCCTTGGCCTGGCCGATGAGGTCGCGCCGGTCGATCGCCGCCCGCAGGTTGCGCTCCTGCCGGGCGGCGGACAGGGCGATGGCGGCGTGCGAGGCGAACACCTGGCCCACCGTCTCGGCCTCCTCGTCGAACGCGTCCGGGTGGCCGGCGTAGAGGTTGAGCGCCCCGAGGTTGTCGCCGTCGGTGAACAGCTGGAAGCTCAGCAGGCTGCCGACCCCGAGCCCGACGGCCGCGGCGGCGAAGGCCGGCCAGCGCTCCTCGGTGGCGAAGTCGGTCACCCGGACCGTCTGCTCCTCGCGCAGGGCATCGAGGCACGGGCCCTGGCCTGCCTCGGTCTGCAGCGCGTCGAGCTGGGTCGTGCGGTCGTCGGTGGGCGCCTGGGAGGAGACCTTCCGGCCGCTGACCAGGCTGACGCTGGCCCAGTCGGCGCCGGGCACGGTGCGCACGGCGGCGGAGGTGATCGACTCCAGCGTCGCCGGGACGTCGCCGTGCTCCTGCTGCAGCGTGCGGGCGATGCGACTCATCACCGCGCCGAGGTCATGGGCGGCGTGCGGGACGTCGTGCAGCCCGGTGTGGCCCGAGCCCGTGTGTGAGGCGGCCATGCTGGCGACGGTAGACCTCATCCGGCCGATCCGGTCCCGAGGCGGACGGTTCCTCAGCCGGCCAGGTGCTGCCAGCGCCAGCCGCCGCCGGCCCGGGTGTACTGCAGGCGCCGGCTCGCCGCGTCGTACCCGCCCGCCCAGAAGGTGAGCTCCCGCGGCTGCAGCCGGTAGCCCACCCAGCTGCCGGCCTGGCCGGGCGCCGGGTTCGCCGCGGCCCAGGCCGCCCACCGCTGCTGCCGCTCGGCCCGGGGGAGCGACGCGAGCTCGTCGGTGTTGCACCAGGCCAGCTGGCGCAGGTGGTCCGAGCGGGACGCCCACGCCGCCGCGACGGACTCCTCGGCGTCCGGCACGACGTCGCCCCGGAGCACCAGCTGCCGGGTGGAGCCGGGCCACAGCACGACCATGCTGGCCCGGGGGAGCGCGGCCAGCTCGGCCACCTTCCGGCTCGCCGCCGAGGTGTGGAAGGCGAAGCCGGTCTCGTCGAAGGCGGTCAGCAGCACGGTGCGGGCGTCCGGCCACCCGTCGGTGCCCACCGTGCCCAGGGTGACCTGCGGCCGCTCGGGCTCGTCGTCGCCGGGCAGCCACTCGCGGGCCAGCACCAGCGGGTCGGCGGGGGGCGTCCCGTCGGCGTGCAGGTCGAACAGCTCGACCGCCGCGCTCACCGGATCGCGCCCTTGGTGGGGCCGTCGTAGCCGGGGTTGAGCTTGCCGGGGTTCAGCAGCCCCTGCGGGTCGGTGGTCGCCGCCGTCTCCAGCGTGCGGCCCAGCTGGAAGTCGACGTTCCACTGGTGCGGGTTGTGCACGCCCACGCCCAGCTCGCCCAGTGCCCGGATGCCGTCGAGCACCTGCTCCGGGCTGCGGTAGACCCCGGCCAGCATGCCGATCGGGCCGGTGTGCCCGATCTCCTGGTGCAGCAGCCCGCCCTCGTAGACGGCGTGCACCTCGTCGACCCGGTCGATGAGCGCGGCACCGGAGACCTCGACGTGGAAGTAGACGCCCGGCGCGCTCTTCTGCAGCCACTCGATGGGGTGGTTGTAGCTGAGCATGCTCAGCGACAGCGCCGTCTGGGCGCCCTCGCGGACGTCCTCGACCCGTCCGCCCCCGGCCTCGACGATCTCGGCCGCCCGGGTCACGGTGCGCGCGTCGGCGATGACCCGGACGCTCGCCCGGCCCTCCGGGAACGCCGGGTCCGGCGGCAGCGTGGCGGTCATCTCCGGGGTGTCGGCGGACACCAGCCGGGGCCGCGGCTCCAGCGCGCCGAGCGCGCGCAGCACCGACTGGGCGCTGCGGAAGTCGGGGAAGCTGGCGTAGACCCCGCGCCAGTCCTGCAGCGGCTCGAGCCGCACGGTGGCCCGGGCGATGATCCCGGCGGTGCCGTAGTTGTGCACGAACCGCTGCGCCTCCTCGCCCTCGACGTGGACCAGCTCGGGGGAGCCGGTGCCGTGGACGACGTCCAGGGCGGCGACGAAGCCGGCGTCGTTGGTGCCGTGCACGATGCTGCCGGTGCCGCCGGAGCCGCCGGCGAGGAAGCCGCCGATCGAGGACTGCGCGGTCGAGGGGTACATCCACAGCTGCTGGCCGGTGGCGTGCGCGGCCCGCTCGAGGGTGACCATCGGCGTCCCCGCCTCGGCGGTGATCAGGCCCTCGGCCACCTCGACGACGGCCCGCGCCCGGGACAGGTCGAGCACCAGCCCGCCGGCCATCGGGATGCCCTGCCCGTAGTTGCCGGTGCCCTTGCCGCGCGGGGTCACCGGCACCCCGTGCCGGACGGCGGCGGCCACGGCCTCGCCGATCTGCTCGGCCGTGGTCGGGAACGCGACGAGGTCGGCCAGCCCGAGCGGCAGCAGCTCGCTGATGATCGGGCTCATCCGGCCGCCGTCGACGGAGGCCCGCTCGCGGGCGCGCAGCTCGCTGGTGACGTTGCGGGCACCCAGCAGCGCGGTGAGCTCCGCCTCCAGTTCGGCGATCACGGCGGAGGACGGCGGTGAGACGGAGAGGGTCACGCTGCTCTTGGTAACCGGCTGCCGTTACGGCCGTGTGACCTCTTCGGGTCATCGCTGTCGCCGGTCCGATCCGTGTGCAGAATCCCGCCGGTGAGCTTCTTCTCCGACGTCGAACGCGACCTCGTCGTCGCCGCCCGCACCGACCTCGCCGACGGCGTCGTCGCCCTCGACCTGGTCGCCCACAACGGCCGCGACCTGCCCGCCTGGACCCCCGGATCGCACGTCGACGTGCTGCTGCGCCCCGGCCTGGAGCGGCAGTACTCGCTGTGCGGCGACGCCGCCGACCGGTCCCGCTGGCGGGTGGCGGTGCTCCGCGAGGAGGCCGGCCGGGGCGGGTCGGTCGCGCTGCACGACGAGGTCGCGGTGGGCGACCGGCTGCGGGTGCGCGGTCCGCGCAACCACTTCGCCTTCGAGGTCACCCCGGGCACCCGCTACCGCTTCGTGGCCGGCGGGATCGGGATCACGCCGCTGCGCGCGATGGTCGCCGCCGCCGAGGAGGCCGGGGCCGACTGGACGCTGGACCACGCCGGCCGGTCGAGGAGCACCATGGCGTTCGCCGCCGAGCTGGCCGCCGCCCACCCCGACCGGGTCCGGGTGCACGCCGCCGACGAGGGCGCCCGGCTCGACGTCGCCGCCCTGCTCGCCGAGCCGCGCACCGACACCGCCGTCTACGTCTGCGGCCCGACCCGGCTGATCGACGCGGTCGAGGCGGCGGCGGCGAGCTGGCCGGCGCAGGCGCTGCACACCGAGCGGTTCGAGGCCAAGGAGTTCGGCGAGCCGGTGTGGACCGAGCCCTTCGAGGTCGAGCTGGCGCTGTCGGGGGAGACGGTCACCGTGGAGCCGGGGGAGTCGGTGCTCGACGCCGTCGCCGGCGCGGGGGTCGTCGTCCTCTCGTCGTGCCGGGTGGGCACCTGCGGCACGTGCGAGACGCCGGTGCTGGAGGGCCCGGTCGAGCACCGCGACTCGGTGTTCACCCCGGCCGAGCAGGCGGAGGACACCGCGATGATGATCTGCGTCTCCCGCGCCGCCGGCCCCCGCCTCGTCCTCGACCTCTGACGCGCTGCCCCGCGCGGTTTCCCGCGAACAACCCCGCGGGGTTTCCGCGAACAACCACGCGGGGATCCCGCGAACAACCACGCGCGGTTTCCCGCGAACAACCACGGGCCGGCGGACGGCGGGTCGGAACGTGGGCGAAACGGGGCGGGAACACGGGCGGGACAGCCTGCGCGGGTGACCGCGCCGTCCTGCCCGAAGACCATGACGCACGGTCCGTGCGGCGGGGTCGCGGCCGACGGTGGGTGCGAGGTGGCGCCCGGCCCGTGCGTGTTCCTCGACCGGCCGACGGTGCGCTGGGCCGGCGGTGACGAGCCCCGGCCCCTGGCCCCCGAGCCCCCGCTGCTGGCGCTGATGCGGCAGCGGCCGGTCGTGGTCGCCGACCTGCCCGCCGCGCCGCTGTCCCGGGAGTCGCTGGAGCGCAGCGTCGACGCGCTTGCCGGCACGGTGGACGCGGTGCTGCTGGGCGACTCCGGTGGCGCGCGGGTGCAGTTCCCGCCCTCCCACCGGGCCGCGCTGGTGCAGGCCCGGGGTGTGCCGGCCTGGGCGGGGCTGAACTGCCGTGACCGGAACCGGGTGGCGCTGGAGGGGGAGCTGGCCGCGCTCGCGGACGTCGGCGCGGCCGCCGTCCACTGCGTCACCGGCGACCACACCGCGCTCGGCGACCGCCCCGACGCCCAGCCGGTGTTCGACCTCGACTCCACCGAGCTGGCCGCCCGCGCCGCGACCGCCGGGCTGCTGGTCTCGGTGGCCGAGGCGCCGGCCGGGCCGCCGGTGCGCCGGCGCCCGCTGCGGCTGGCCGAGAAGGTGCGGGCCGGTGCGCGGGTCTGCGTCGTCAACCACTGCGGCGGGCCGGAGGCGGTGGCCGAGTTCGTCGCCGCCGCGCTCGACGCCGGGGCCGACGTCCCGTTCGTCGCCTGCGTCGCCGTGGCCCTGGACGCCGCCTCCGCCGCCGAGCTGCGCCGCTTCCCCGGGCTGGTGCTGCCGGCCGGGTACCTGGACGCGGTCGAGCAGGCCCGCGACCCCGCCCGGGCCGGGGTCGCCGCCGCGGTCTCGCTCGCCGAGGCGCTGCTGTCCATCCCGGGGGTGCGCGGCGTCGACCTGTCCGCCGTGTCCCCGCCGGGGCGTGAACCCACCACGGCCGGTGCGCTGGCCACGATCGGGAGGGCCCTCTCATGAGCCTGCTGCTGCAGTCCGTCACCGACCTGGACGGTCACCGGGTCGACGTCCGGGTCGACGGGGACGTCGTCGTCGCGGTGGCACCCGCGCTGCCGGTCCGGCCGGACGACGACGTCCGCGACCTCGCCGGGCACCTGCTGCTGCCGGCGCCCGCCGAACCGCACGCCCACCTGGACAAGGCGCTCACCAGCCACCGGGCGCCCAACCGCACCGGCGACCTGGCCGGCGCGGTCACCGCGATCCGGGAGATCGCCGCCGGGTTCACCCACGCCGACCTCGTCGAGCGGGCGACCCGGGCCGCGCTGGAGTACCTGGCCAACGGCACCACCGCGATCCGCACCCACGCCGACGTCGGAGCCCACTCCGGCACCCGGCACGTGCGGGCGCTGCTGGAGGTGCGCGACGCGCTGGCCGGGCTGGTCGACGTCCAGGTGGTCGCGCTGGCGTCGTCGCCCTGGACGCCGGAGGAGGCGGCGGGCAACGCCCGGCTGCTGGAGGAGGCGATCGACCTCGGCGTCGACCTCGTCGGCGGGGCGCCGCACATGTGGCCCGACCGCGCGGCCGGGCTGCAGCTGTCCTTCGACGCCGCCGTCCGGCACGGCCTGCCGCTGGACCTGCACACCGACGAGACGCTGGACCCCACCGCGCAGGGGCTGCTCGCGCTGGCCCAGCGCGTGCTGGCCACCGGCTTCGACGCCGGGGCGACGGCCAGCCACTGCGTGAGCCTGGGCGTGCACCCGCTGGACGTCGCCCGGGCGACCGCCGCCGAGGTGGCCCGGGCCGGCGTCGGCGTCGTCGCGCTGCCGCAGACCAACCTCTACCTGCAGGGCCGGGACGTCGACGTCGCCCGGCCGCGCGGGCTCACCGCCGTCCGCACCCTGCTCGACGCCGGCGCGACGCTCGGCGCGGGCGGGGACAACCTGCGCGACCCGTTCAACCCGATGGGCCGGGCCGACGCGTGCGAGGCCGCGTCGCTGCTGGTCACCTCCGGCCACCTGTCCACCCGGGAGGCCTGGACGGCGGTCAGCGCCGGGGCACGGGCGTGCATGGGCCTGCCCGTGCCGGCGGTCGCGGTGGGCTCGGTGGCCGAGTTCGTGGCGATCGAGGCGGAGAGCCTGGACGCCGCGGTGGCCGGTGCGGGCACCGCCCGGGTCGTCGTCTCGAGGGGGCGCGTCGTCGCCTCGACCCGGGTGCTGCGCGAGGTCGGCGGGCCGCTCGCGGCCGCTGTGGCCAACTCGTGATGGACGGCGCGCGCCGTTCACCGACGGCACACGCGACCGAAACAGACGGCACCGATGGTGAGGGCCGTCCGCACCACGGGCCGATCCTGCAATCGGTCCCCAGACCCAGGGAGCTGCCGATGAGCGCACCCGCGCCCACCGTTCCCGCCGCGGCCACCCGTGACCGGGTGCTGCACTTCCGCGACGTCGCCAAGGCATTCCCCGACGGCACGGTCGCGCTCGAGGGCGTCGACCTCGACATCCGGCGCGGCGAGTTCGTCACGGTCGTCGGCCCCTCCGGCTGCGGCAAGAGCACGCTGCTGCGGATCGCCTCGGGTCTGTCGCCGGCCACCGGCGGCGAGGTCGAGATCGAGGCGGCCCGGATCGGCTACGTCTTCCAGGACGCCACCCTGCTGCCCTGGCGCTCGGTGCTGAAGAACGTCCAGCTGCTGGCCGAGCTGCACGGGATGAGCAAGACCGCGACCAACCAGGCCTCCCGTGACGCCATCGACCTGGTCGGGCTCTCCGGTCACGAGAAGAAGCTCCCGCGGGCGCTGTCGGGCGGCATGAAGATGCGCGCCTCGCTGGCCCGGTCGCTGACCCTGGACCCCGACCTGTTCCTCTTCGACGAGCCGTTCGGCGCGCTGGACGAGATCACCCGCGAGCGCCTCAACGACGAGCTCATCCGGCTCTTCCACGCCAAGGGCTTCGGGGCGCTGTTCATCACCCACTCGGTGAGCGAGGCGGTCTACATGTCGACCCGGGTGATGGTGATGAGCGGCCGGCCGGGCCACATCGTCGACACCTTCGACGTCCCCTTCGGGGCCGACCGGACGCCGGAGCTCCGCTTCACCCCCGAGTTCGCCAAGCTCGCCGGCGAGGTCTCGCACGCGCTCCGGGCCGGTCACTCGTGACCGCCGTCGAGCACCGCCCCACCAGCACCGAGGAGACCGGCGTGAGCGCCACCGTGGAGACCCCGCCGTCCGTCGAGGTCGTGGCACCGGCCGGCGGCGGCACCGCACCGCTGGTGCGCCCCCGCCGCGGCCGCAAGCGGCTGACCGACGCCCTGCTGCCGGCCGGGGTGTTCCTCGTGCTGCTCGGCATCTGGTACGCGATCACCTACCTGGTGCTCGACCCGTCCCGGCGGTTCCTGATGCCGGCGCCGCACGTCATCGTCACCGACGCGCTGTTCGACGGGCCGACGATGGAGCGGCTGGGCGAGGCCGTCGGCCGCACCATCACGGTGACCTTCGTCGGGCTCGCCATCGCCATCGCGATCGGCATGGCCTGGGCGATCGCGATGAGCCAGGCCCGGCCGATCGAGCGCTCGCTGTTCCCCTACGCCGTCGCGCTGCAGTGCATCCCGATCCTGGCCCTGGTGCCGCTGATCGGCTTCTGGTTCGGCTACGGGTTCCCCTCGCGGGTGATCGTCTGCGTGATGATCGCGCTGTTCCCGGTCGTGTCGAACACGCTGTTCGGCCTCCAGTCGGTCGACCGGGGGATGCACGAGCTGTTCAGCCTGCACGGCGCCAACCGGCTGACCCGGCTGGTCAAGCTGCAGCTCCCGGCCGCCATGCCGGCCATCTTCGCCGGGTTCCGCATCTCCGCGGGCCTGTCGGTGGTCGGCGCGATCGTCGGTGACCTGTTCTTCAAGCAGGGCGATCCCGGGCTGGGGATCCTGCTGGACAACTTCCGCGCCCGGCTGCAGGGCCCCGAGCTCTTCCTGACGATCATCGTCGCCGCCGCGCTCGGCTTCGCCGTCTTCACCCTCTTCGGCTGGCTGTCCAAGCTCGCCGTCGGCCGCTGGTACGACCAGAGCCGCGACGCCGCCTAGCACTCCGCCCGCAGCACCCGGTCCGTCGTGCGACGCACCGGGAGGCGCTGCTGCCCATGCCCGGCTCGCTCCCCGGAGCCGTACGCACCGCCCGCACCACCCGGGGCCGCGGCACCGCCGCGGCCCCGGTGCCGGCGCCCCGAACCTGAGGCGCCGCCCTCCCTCGCCCCTAGGAGCACGAGTGCGCATCACCCGAATGACCGCCGGCGCCGCCACCGCGACTCTGCTGGCCCTGACCCTCGCCGCCTGCGGCGGGGGTGACGACGACGCCGCTGCGGCAGCGCCCTCCGGGGAGGTCGGCAGCACGGACCTGGCTGCGGCCGGCTGCCCGGACACCGTCGTCGTCCAGACCGACTGGAACCCGGAGTCCGAGCACGGCGGGCTCTACGAGTCCCTCGGTGACGACTACGTCGTGGACGCCGGGTCCAAGACCGTCAGCGGCACGCTGATCGACGGCGAGGGCGACAGCACCGGGGTGAAGCTGGAGATCCGCGCCGGCGGGCCGGCCATCGGCTTCCAGACGGTGACCGCGCAGATGTACTCCGACGACGCGATCACCCTCGGGTACATCGCCACCGACGAGGCGATCCAGCTGTCCGCGACCCAGCCGACCACGGCGGTGCTCGCCCCGCTGGAGATCTCGCCCACGATGATCATGTGGGACCCGGAGACCTACCCCGACGTCACCGGCATCGAGGACCTCGGCCAGACCGACGCCACGGTGCGCTACTTCGAGGGCTCGGCCTACATGGCCTACCTGACCGGCTCCGGGATCCTCAGCCCCGACCAGGTCGACGGCTCCTACGACGGCACCCCGGCCGGCTTCGTCGCCGACGCCGGGAAGTCCGCCCAGCAGGGCTTCGCCTCGGCCGAGCCCTACATCTACGAGAACGAGGTCGACGCCTGGGGCAAGGGCGTGGAGTACGAGCTCGTCTACGACGCCGGCTTCCAGCCCTACCAGTCCTCGATCTCGGTGCGGTCCGACGAGGTGGAGGGCCTGTCCGGCTGCCTCACCGAGCTGGTGCCGCTGATGCAGCAGGCCGACGTCGACTACCTCGAGGACCCGGCGCGGGTGAACGAGATCATCCTGGAGCTGGTGGAGGAGTACGACACCGGCTGGGTGTACTCGCAGGGCGTCGCCGACTTCTCGGTGCAGCAGCAGGCCGAGCTGGGCCTGGTCGGCAACGGCTCCGACGACACGCACGGCAACTTCGACACCGCCCGCGTGCAGACCCTGATCGACCAGACGACGCCGATCTTCACCGAGCAGGGCACCCCGCCGCTGGAGGGGATCACGCCCGACGACCTGGTCACCAACGAGTACATCGACGACGCCATCGGCGTGCAGTGAGCCGCTGACCGTCCCGCCACCGCGCCGGCCGTCCCCCGAGGGGGCGGCCGGCGCAGTGCTGTCCGGCCCTAGCTGCCGTCGACCTCGACGCGCAGCCGGGCCATCCGCTCGTGCACCTGCGCGACGACCTCGGCCGACTCCGGGTCGCACAGCGTCGCGCCGTCGGCCACCTGCCGGCCGCCGACCCACACCGAGTGCAGGTTCCGCAGCGAGCAGGCCAGCACGTAGGTGCCGTGGGCGTCCCAGACCGGGCCGGTGTCGGGGTCGCGCGGGTCGACGACCAGGAAGTCGGCGTACCGGCCGACCCGCAGCGAGCCGACGTGGTCGTCGATGCCCAGCACCTCGGCCGAGCCGCGGGTGTGCAGCGCCAGCACGTCGCGGACGGGCATGGCGGCCGGGTCGTGGTAGGTCGCCCGGAGCAGCGCCAGCGCCGTCCGCATGTTGTTCCACGGGTCGCTGACGTCGGTGCACGACTGGTCGTCCAGGCCCATGCCGACCCGCATGCCGAGCTCGCGGATCCGCGGGATCTGGGCGACGCCGGAGGCCAGCCGGCCGTTGCTCATCGGCTGCCAGCTCATCCCGCAGCCGGCGGCCGCCGCGGCCTGCAGGATCTCCTCGGTCGTCTGGATGAAGTGGCCGAACACCAGGTCCGGGCCGAGCGCCCCGGCGTCGGCGTACCAGGCGAACTTCGACCGCTGCAGCTCCACCTCGTTCGGGTTCTCCAGGAAGTGCGGCTGGTTGAGCAGCCCGTGCCGGCGCATCGCGGCCACCTCCAGCGTCGCCGCGTCCCGCGAGGCGGCCCACTGCACGGTGCCGCTGATCGCGAGCCGCAGGTGCAGGTCGGGGTCGGCCGTGGCGGCCAGCGCCACGACGTCGTCCAGCTGGGCGAGGGCGGCGTCGGTGTCCACGTCGCCCTGGCCGAGCATCACGCTGTGCACGTGCCGCAGGCCGGCGTCGACCTTGGCCCGCAGCTGGGCGTGCTGGAACTGGGTGTCGGGCAGCGCGGAGTCGAACCGGGCGATGCCGGCGGACTGCTTCTCGAAGCGCAGCCCGGCGTCGCTGAAGTCGAAGGCGGTGGTGATGCCGTTGCGGAGGAAGTCCTGGGCGCCGTGCCGGGTCATCCAGTAGATGTCCTCGGTGTCGGCGGCCGCGGTGTACCGGGTCATCGCCTCGATCCAGCCGTACAGCGTCTGGTCCATCCCGAGGCCGCGCGAGCCCGAGGTGAACAGGTGGCTGTGCGCGGAGACGAAGCCGGGCCCGACCAGGGCGCCGCGGGCGTCGAGCACGTGGCCGGCGTCGAGCCCGGCGACCACCGCAGCGGGCGGCTCGCCGGGCTCCACGGCGGTCAGCCGGCCGTCGTCCCCGACGGTGAACCAGCCGGTGAACGGGTCGGGACGGTCGGGGTCCAGGGTCAGCAGGACGGCGTTGCGCACGAGGAGTCGGGTCACGGCCGGACGATGCCGGGACGACGTTGCGCCCCCGTGACGGTCAGGTCACCACCACGAAGATGGCCATCTCCGGGGCCGCCGAGCCCACGAAGACGGCCATCTCCGGGGGAGAGGTCAGCCGGGCAGCCAGCGGCCGGTGACCAGCTCGGTGTACATCCGGCGCAGCAGCAGGCTGTTCCGGTCGGCCTTGGCGTGCGCGTTGAGCCGCGCAGCCAGCGGGAACGGCGCGGGCAGCCGGTTGAGCAGGTCGGCGTCCTCCTGCTCGACGACGTCGTCGAAGGCGATGATCTCCGCCGCCGGCCGGTCCGCCTCGGTGTCGGTGCGCAGCACGGTCTGGATGATCGTGCAGCGCTCGTCGTCCACCGGCGTGATCGCCTTGATCATCACGTGCCCCAGGCCGTCGGGGTAGGTGATGTGCAGGTTCATGAAGAACGGCAGGTGCACTTCGCTCACCGTCGAGCGCACCGTGGACCCGGTCTCCCCGGGCCGGGCCGCCACCGGCACCTCGCTGCGGGTGACGAACCCGTAGGGCGTGCGCTCGAGCTCGGCCTCGGTCAGCTCGGCGTCGTCCGGGTTGCCGAAGGTGTTCTTGTGCACGAACGCCACGTGCCCGGGGTCGACGTTGTTCTCGACCAGGTGCATCGCGGTGCAGTCGAACTCCCACTGCTTCTCCGGGACGACCCGCCAGCCGGGGGCGCCGTACTGCGGGACCTCCGGGACGTCGGCGAGCGGCCCGCCCTCGTCGTCGCCGGCCAGGCACACCCAGACCATCCCGTAGCGCTCCTGGGCGCGGACCATGGTCAGCCCGCTCTTGGTGGGGTGCGGCGCGGCCGGGAACTGCGGGATGCGCTGGGTCGTGCCCTGGGCGTCCCACTCCCAGCCGTGGTACGGGCAGACCAGGTGGCAGTCCTTCACCCAGCCCATCGACAGCGGGGCGTCGCGGTGGGCGCACCGGTTCCAGGCCACGCTGACCGGGCCGCCGGGCACCGGCCGCCAGATCACCAGCTCCCGCCCGAGCACGGTGCGCTCGACGGGGCCGTCGGTGACCGCGTCGCTGAAGCACGCGGCGTACCAGAACCGCCGGAACACCGGGTGCTCGGAGATGACGAGGTGGTCGGGGCCGTGGTGGGTGGTCTCGCGGGTGGCCGTCCGCTCGGACTCGGTGAGGGTCATGCTCGTGCCTTCCTGCCCCCGGGCCGCTCGCGCCGTCCGCGCGGCCTCGGACGTCGGCGAGGGTGCCCGGCAGCGGTGTCCCCGCGATTACGCCGCCGTGACGAGTCGTCTCGCGCTGCTCATCCCGGTGAAACGCGGGCACGCCACGGTGTCGGGGTGCTCGTGACGCAACTGCAGCAGGCGCTGGGCGACGACGCGGTCTCGGTAGACCCGGGCGTGCGCCGGACCGCCTCCACCGACTGGGCGCACATGTCGCCGGTGCTCGCCGCGAAGCTGCCGGCCGGGCTGGCGGACGTCGTCGCCTTCCCCGCCGACGCCGCGCAGCTGGCCCGCACGGTGGCGCTCGCCTCCGCGGCCGGGGTGCCGGTGACCCCGCGGGGCAAGGGCACCGGCAACTACGGGCAGGCGATCCCGCTGCGCGACGGGCTGGTGGTCGACCTGACCCGAGCCCGGCGGGTGCTCGACGTCGGCGCGGGCTCCATCACCGCCGAGGCCGGCACGTCGTTCGTCACGCTCGAGGCCGCCGCCCGCCGCAGCGGGCAGGAGCTGGCGACGTTCCCGTCCACCGTCGGCAGCACGCTGGGCGGCTTCCTGTCCGGCGGTGCCGGCGGCACCGGCTCGATCGAGAACGGCTGGCTGTGGAGCGGGTTCGTGACGGCGCTGGACGTCGTCCCGTGCACCGGCTCGGCGGAGCTGGTCCACCTCGCGGGCCCGGACACCGCGCCGCTGCTGCACGCCTACGGCACCACCGGGGTGATCGCGACGGCGACCGTGCGGCTGCGCCCGCGGCGGGACTGGACGGCGCTGTTCGCCTCCTTCGGCACCGACCGGGAGGCGGTCGACGCCGGGCTCGCGCTGATGTCCGCGCTGGACCCGCAGCCGCGGCTGGTGTCGGTCGACGAGCCGGGCATCGTGGCCGCGCTGCCGGCCGACCCGGGCATGCCGCTGGGCCGGACCAGCCTGCGGGCGATCGTCGACGCCGGCGTGCTGACCACGGCCCGGCAGGTGGTGGCGGCGGCCGGCGGCGTGGTGGAGGAGGTGCGCCCCGGCGGCCCGGCCCTGCTGACGTCGCTGTCGTTCAACCACGCCACCCACCGGGTGCAGCGGACGAGGCCGGGGCTGGCGCACCTGCAGGTCGGCGGGCCGGCGCTGGTCGAGCGGGCCGACGAGGTGCGGGCCCTGCTGCCCGGTGCGCTGGTGCACCTCGACGGGCTGGGTGGGGCGGACGGCCCGGAGTTCGTCGGGCTGCTGCTGACCCGGTACTCCGGCGCGGATGCGCTGTACGCGGCGATGGACGCACTCCGCAGGCTCGGCGTGCACGTCAGCGACCCGCACACCTGGGAGCTGACCGAGCCGCTGGACGACGTCCGCCGGGTCGCCGCCCGCTTCGACCCCGCCGGCCTGCTCAACCCGGGGAAGCTGCCGGCCGCCGTCCGCGCGTGACGTCTGCGTTACTTCTCGCGCACTGCGTGGACAGGTCGGTGCAGGTCAGGGAAGGGTCGGTCACCTCCCCGTTCGGCCACACTGTCGACGGGTCTGGAGAGGGAACACCGCATGACCACGATCCCCGTCATCGACCTGACCCCGGCGCTCACCGGCGGCGACACCACCGACCTGGTCACCCAGCTGCACACCGCGATGAGCGAGGTCGGCTTCCTCCAGGTCGTCGGGCACGGCGTCTCGCCCGACCTGGTGACCGCCGCGCACGACTCGATGGACCTGCTCGACTCGCTGCCGGCCGCCGAGCGGCGGGCGCTGATCCGCCCCTCGGTCACCGAGCGGGGGCTCAACGAGCGGGTCGACGACCAGGGCCGGGTGCTCGGCCGCACGTTCAAGTTCCTCCGCTACGACGACCTGGCCGAGGCCGTCGCCGACGGTGGCGCCGCCGGCCACCCGGACTTCTTCACCCCCAACGTGTGGCCGGCCGGGCTGCCGGTGTTCCGGGAGACCTGGCGCAGCTACCTCGACGAGGCCCGCCGGGTGTGCGACCTGCTGATGGGCCTGGTCGCCCGGGCGCTCGGCATGCCGGCCGACCACTTCGACGCCGCCTTCGCCCACTCGCCGACGCTGACCGCGGTGAACTGGTACCCGCCGCAGCCGGTCGACGTCGAGCACGACGAGACGATCCTGCGCCCGCACCCGGACTCCGGCGGGCTCACCGTGCTGCACCAGTCCGGCGACTACGAGGGCCTGGAGGTGCTGCGCCCCGACGGCAGCTGGACCACCGTGCCGATCATCGAGGACGCGTTCGTCATCAACATCGGGCAGCTGATGAGCCAGTGGACCAACGGCGTCTACCCGGCCACCATCCACCGCGTCGTGGCCGGCCCGACCACCGCGAACAGCCGCCGGTCGATCGCGGTGTTCCACCTGCCCGACCTGGACACCGTCGTCGAGCCGCTGCCCAGCACGGTCGGCGCCGAGGGGCCGCGGTTCGCCCCGATCAGCGTCTACGACTGGCAGCAGCAGTTCATGGCCCGGTTCGTGCAGGCCGAGAAGTACGCCGAGCCCGCCGCCGTCTGAGGGAGGACCCCGACGATGGCCATCTCCGGGCTCCCGTGAGCCCCGGAGATGGCCATCTCCGGGGTCCAGGCGCGGGGTGTCAGCGGGAGCGGCGGGTGGTGAGCAGGGCGCGCAGCCCGGCCACCACGTCGGCCTCGGGCCGGCTGACCAGCACCCCGTCCCGGACGACGACCCGGCCGCCCACCACCACGTGCCGCGGACGACGGCCGGGCGCGGCCCACAGCAGCCCGGCGACCGGGTCGGCGACGCCGGCGTCGGCCACCCCGCCGACGTCCCAGCACACCAGGTCCGCCCGCGCGCCGACGGCGAGCCGGCCCAGGTCCGCGCGGCCCAGCCCGTCGGCCGAGCCCCGGGTCGCCCACCCCAGCACCTCCCGGGCGCTCACCGATCGGCCGGCCAGCGGCGCCACCTGCAGGGCCAGCCGGGCGTCGGCGAGCAGGTGCCCGGCGTCGTTCGAGCCACCGCCGCTGGTGCCCAGCCCGACCGGCACGCCCGCGTCGGCGAGCGCGGCCATCGGCGCCACGCCCCAGCCCATCGGCAGGTCGCAGCCGGGGGCGTGGGTGGCGGTGACCCCGGCGGCGGCGAGCCGGGCGATCTCGGCGTCGGTCACCCCGCACAGGTGGGCCAGGGTGACGTCGGGGGCCAGCCAGCCCCACTCGTCCAGCAGCTCCAGCGGACGGCGTCCGTGGCGCTCGGCCGCGATGACGACGTCGACCTGCTCGTTGGCCTGGGTCCGCCGCCGCAGCCCGTGCGCGGCCGCCACCTCGCCGAGCAGCCGGAAGGTGTCGGCGGGGTCGCTGTGCACCCCGGCCGGGCCGACGGCCACCTGCAGCACGCCGTCGTCGGTCACCCCGCCGTGCGGCACGAGCGCCTGCGCGATCGCCGCGGCCGAGGCGGCCGCCGTCCCGGGGTCGTCGCGGGCGCTGCCCCGCACGAACGCCACCCGGGCGCCCAGCTCGCGGGCCGCGGTGGCGGTGGCGGTCGCGATGCCCACCCCGTCGTCGGAGAGCGCCGGCCAGGTGAGGTGGTGGTCGGCGACCGTGGTCACCCCGCACAGCAGCGCCTCGGCCAGCCCGGCCGACGCCGCCGCGTGGGCCAGCTCGGCGTCGACCCCGACCTCGGCGTAGGCCGCCGCCATCGTCGGCAGCCACTGCGCCATCGGCACCCCGCGGGTGCCGGGCAGCGTGCGGAAGGCGGTCTGCAGCAGGTGGTGGTGGGCGTTCACCAGCCCGGGCGTGACGACGCAGCCGGTCGCGTCCAGCACGTCGCCGTCGGGGGTCACCGATCCCAGTACGGCGACCCGGCCGTCGTCGCCGCAGCCGACGTCGGCCCCGATCAGCTCCTCCCCGGTACCGGTCCACACGGCCAGGGCACCCGTCACGTCAAGCACGCCGGCGACCCTGGCAGAGCTGTGTTCCGGGCAGGTGACGTCTGGAATCCAGCCGTCACGACGGCGCAACGACCGGCCCCTAGCGTGCGCCGGGTGACCGCCCGACTGCTCACCGAACTGTCCGCCCCCGCCCTCACCGCGGCCCTCGGACCCGACAGCGTGGTCGTGCTGCCCACCGGGGCGCTGGAGCAGCACGGCCCGCACCTGCCGGTGGCGACCGACCTGATCACCGCGCAGAGCCTCGCCGAGCTCGCCGTCGAGCAGTTCGGCGACGAGCTGGACCTGTGGCTGCTGCCGCCGCTGGCGTACACGAAGTCCAACGAGCACGCGTGGTCCTCGGGCACGTTCTGGCTCTCGGCCGCAACGCTCACCGCGGTGCTCTCCGACATCGCCCGCTGCGTGGCGATGACCCCGGCCCGCCGGCTGGCCTTCCTCAACGGGCACGGCGGCAACTCCGCGCTGCTGCAGGTCGCCGCCCGCGACATCCGGTTGGAGACCGGGCTGCGCACCTTCACCATGCACCCCGCGCTGCCCGCCGACCACGGCGGCGAGAGCCCCGCCGACGAGCTCGGCATGGGCATCCACGGCGGGCTCGAGGAGACCTCGCTGATGCTGCACCTGCGGCCGGAGCTGGTCGACATGACCCAGGCCGACCGCTGGGTGCCCGAGCACCTGGCCGAGTACTCCCACGTCCGGTTCGGCGGCTCGGTCTCCTTCGGCTGGTCGTCGGACGACTTCGGCCCCAGCGGGGTGATCGGCGACGCCCGCGAGGCCACCGCGGCCCGCGGGGAGGAGCGCACCAAGGCGATGGTCGCCTACCTCGGCGAGGCCTTCGCCGAGGTCGCCCGGTTCGACCCGACCCCGCGATGAGCCGGCTCGCCGGACGACGGGTCGTCGTCACCGGCGCCGCCCGCGGGATCGGCGCCGAGATCGCCCGCACCTTCGCCGCCGAGGGCGCCCGGCTGGCGCTGCTCGACCGGCTGGGCGACGAGGTCGGGCAGGTGGCCGCGGAGGTGGACGGCCGCGGGTACGCCGTCGACCTGGCCGACGTCGCCGCGACCCGGGAGGTCACCGAGAAGGCCGTCGCCGAGCTGGGCGGGGTCGACGTGCTGGTCAACAACGCCGGCATCCTGCGGTTCGCGCCGCTGCTGGAGATCGACCCCGCGGAGTGGGACGAGGTCTTCGCCGTCAACGCCCGGGCGATGCTGGTGACCACCCAGGTCGCGGTGCGGGCGATGACCGCCGACCCGGTGCCGGGGGTCCGCAAGATCGTCAACATGGCGAGCATGGGCGGCAAGGCCGGGGGAGCGGGCCAGGCGCACTACGCGGCGTCCAAGGCCGCGGTCATCGCGCTGACCCGGGCCGCGGCCGCCGAGCTCGGCCCGCTCGGAATCACCGTCAACTGCCTGTGCCCGGGGTTCGTCCTCACCGAGATGGGCGCGGGCACCCGCACCGAGGACGACGTCCGCGCCTGGTCGGCGCTCTCGCCGCTGGGCCGGCTGGCGCAGCCGCGGGACGTCGCCCGGGCCGCGCTGTTCCTGGCCGGCGAGGACTCCGACTACCTCACCGGCGACGCCATCAACGTGACCGGCGGGATGATCACGCATTGACCGGACGCAACAGCTGGGGACTCGCCCCGGACGCCGTCGACCTGCGCCGCCCGCCGCGATCCGAGCACGCCGTGCAGGTCGCCGCCCTCCCGCAGCGGCTGACCCTGGACCTCGCCCGCACCGCCGTCGTCGTGGTCGACATGCAGAACGACTTCTGCGCACCCGAGGGCTGGCTGGCCTCGATCGGCGTGGACGTCTCCGGGGCACCGGTGGCGGCCCTGGAGACGACGCTGCCGAGGCTGCGCGCCGCCGGCGTCCCGGTGCTCTGGCTCAACTGGGGCAACCGGCCCGACCTGGCCAACCTGCCGCCCGGCGTGCGGCACGTCTACGACCCCGACGGCGCGAGCACCGGGATCGGTGACCCGCTGCCCAACGGCTCCCGGGTGCTGGAGCTCGGCTCCTGGTCGGCCGCGGTGGTCGACGGGCTCACCGTCGACCCGGGCGACCTGCACGTGGCCAAGTACCGGATGAGCGGCTTCTGGGACACCCCGCTGGACTCGGTGCTGCGCAACCTGCGGGTCGACACCCTGCTGTTCGCCGGGGTCAACGTCGACCAGTGCGTGCTCGCCACGCTCGTCGACGCGGCCTGCCTGGGCTACGACGTCGTCCTGGTCGAGGACCTGTGCGGCACCACCTCACCGGAGTTCTGCACCCAGGCGACGCTCTACAACGTCCGCCAGTGCTTCGGCTTCACCACCACCTCGGCCGAGCTGCTCGCCGGGCTCACCTGACCCACCCGCCGAACCCCGCAGACAGGAGAAACCCGTGGCCGCCGCGCCCGTCGTCAAGTCCCTCGCCCAGATCACCCCGCACTACATCGGCGACAACCGCACGGTGCGGCTCGCCGTGCTGTCCGGCCCGGCGGACGGCTCCAGCACGACCGTCGTCCTGGAGATCTGGGAGCCGGGAGGCTCGCAGCCGGACAACTCGCACGAGGAGTCGACCGAGACCTTCGTCGTCCTCAAGGGGACGGCGCGGGCCCACAGCGACCAGCACGTCGCCGACCTCGGGCCGGGCGACGTCATCGTGCTGCCGGCCACCTCGGTGCACCACATCGTCAACTCCTCGGCGACCGAGCGGCTGTACACGATCACCGTGATGGAGAACGACGGCGGCTTCGCCGACCTGATCCTCACCGGCCCGGAAGCCGCCCTGGACGAGGACGACGCCGCGGTGCTGAACACCGTCCTCGTCGGGGCCTGACCCCGGTGCTGGAGACCGTCCCGCTCAGCGCGCTGGTCGAGCAGGAGGTGCGGGAGGCCGTCGCCCGCTACGAGACCGCGCTGGCCGCCGACGACCTCGCCGAGCTCGACGAACTGTTCGCCCCCGGCGCCGAGACGATCCGGGCCGACCCGGCCGGCGTGCTGGTCTCGCACGCGGCGATCAGCGCGTACCGCCGGGGTCGCGGCGGTGCCCCGGCCCGCACGATCACCTCGCTGCACGTGCGGGTGCACGCCCCCGGGGTGGCGACGGCGATGGCCGAGACGCTGCGCCCGGACGGCACCCGCGGGCTGCAGACCCAGGTGTGGGAGAAGGGCCCGCAGG
This sequence comes from Modestobacter versicolor, assembly GCF_014195485.1. Classification (NCBI taxonomy): domain Bacteria; kingdom Bacillati; phylum Actinomycetota; class Actinomycetes; order Geodermatophilales; family Geodermatophilaceae; genus Modestobacter; species Modestobacter versicolor. The sequence continues at coordinate 1,799,016 of NZ_JACIBU010000001.1, read as the reverse complement.
GCTGGCAGATCCGGGTGGCGCACGTCAGCTCGACCCCGCCGCCCCCGGCCGTCGACGTGCTGGCCCGGGAGGACGCCGCCACCTGGCGGGTCACCGGCACCCCGCTGGTGGTCGCGACGGGCAGCGGCCCGCTGGACGGCGTGCGGCTGGCGGTGAAGGACCTGGTCGCGGTGGCCGGGCACCCGGTCGGCGCCGGCAACCCGGTGGTGCTCGCCGAGTCGCTGCCCGTTCCCGCGCACGCCCCGGTGCTCGCCCGGCTGCTCGCGGCCGGCGCGGAGGTGCGCGGCATCGCCCGCACCGACGAGCTGGCCTACAGCCTGTCCGGCACCAACGTGCACTCCGGCAGCCCGGTGAACCCGTGGGGGCCCGGGCTGGTCGTCGGCGGCTCGACCAGCGGGCCGGCCAGCGCGGTCGCCCGGGGCACGGCCGACGTCGGGGTGGGCACCGACACCGCGGGCTCGATCCGGGTGCCGGCGTCCTACTGCGGGCTGCACGGGTTGCGGCCCACCCACGGCGTCGTGCCGCTCGACGGGGTCCTGCCGCTGGCGCCCAGCTTCGACACCCTGGGCTGGCTGACCCGCGACGCCGGCCTGCTGCACCGGGTGGCCGCGCTGCTGCTGCCGGCTGCCGCAGCAGCGACCACCGAGCTGGTGCTCGCCGAGGACCTGCTGGCCCTCGCCGACGCGCCGGTGGCCCGCGCACTGGCCGACGCCGCGGCCGGGCTGGCGGCCGCCACCGGGCTGCCGCTGTCGGCCGGGCAGCTCACGACGGCGGCGGAGCGGGAACGCTGGTTCACCGCCTTCCGCGCCGTCCAGGGCGCCGAGGCCTGGGCCGCGCACGGTGACTGGATCACCGCGCACCCCGGCGTGCTCGGGCCAGGGGTCGCCCAGCGGTTCGCCGACGGCGCCGCGGTCGCACCCGAGCAGCTGGCGGCGGCCCGCGAGGTGGTCGCCGAGGGGCGGGCCGCGCTGGCCGCGCGGCTGCCCGCCGGGACCGCCGTCCTCATGCCGGCGGCCAGCTCCACCGCGCCGCCGATCGCGGCCGACCCGGCCCGCAAGGCGGAGTACCGCGCCGCGACGTTGCGGCTCACCTGCCTGGCCGGGGTGGGCGGGCTGCCGGTGGCCGTCGCCCCGGCGGCGCTGGTCGACGGGCTGCCGGCCGGGCTCGCGCTGCTCGGGGCCGCCGGCTCCGACACGGCGCTGACCGCGCTGCTCGCCGGCTGGGACCGGCGGCTGACCCCGCCGGTCTGAACGGGGGCCTGCGCCGAGAGGCGGCCGGCTGCGGTGACGGGGGTCCCGGACACCGCAGCCGGCCGCCTCTCGACGTCCGGCCCGATGGGCAGGTCAGTCGGCCGGGCCGGTGGCCAGCGTGACCGTCGCCGTCTGCGACCGGCCGGTGGCGTCGGTCCAGGTCACGGTGACCTCGTCGCCGGGGTCGAGCCCGGCCAGCGCCGCGCTGACGTCCTCCGCGGCGGTGACCGTCGACCCGCCGACCGCGGTGACCACGTCGCCGGCGGTGAGGCCCGCCTGGTCGGCCGGCCCACCGGCGACGACACCGGCCACCGCCGCACCGCCGGTGGCGCCGCTCTGCACGGAGACGCCGAGGAACGCCGGGTACCCCTGGTGGACCGTCTCGTCGTCCACCCCGCTGGTGATCTGCTCGGCGATGGACAGCGCGGTCGCGATCGGGATGGCGTAGGCCTGACCGCCGGTGCTGGAGGCGGCGGTGTCCATCCCGACGACCTCGCCCTCGGCGTCGTAGAGCGGGCCGCCGGAGTCGCCGGCCTCGACGTCGGCCGCGATCTCGATCAGGCCGGTCAGCTGCTCGGCGTCCTGGCCGCTCTCGTCGGTCGCGGTGATCGACTGGTCCAGGGCGGTGACGGTGCCGGCCGCGGCGCTGGTGCCCGCCGCGCCTCCGGCGTTGCCGACCGCGGTGACCGCGTCGCCCACGGCGACCGCGTCGTCGTCGGCCTGCACGGTGTCCAGCCCCGAGGCGTCGCTGAGCTGCAGGACGGCGACGTCGTCGGTGGGGTCGGTGCCGACGACGGTCGCCTCGTAGCTCACGCCGGTGGACAGCACCGTGACGGTGATGCTGGTGGCGCCCTCGACCACGTGGTTGTTGGTCAGCACCTCGCCGTCGGAGGTGAGCACCATGCCGGTGCCGGCGGCCTCGCCGTTCTCGTAGCCGAGCACCGTGGTGACGTCGACGACGCCGACCAGCTGGTCGGCCGTCGCCTCGGTCGCGGCGGCCACGGTGGAGCTGCCCGTGCTCCCGCTGCCGGGCAGCGTGCCGGGGCCCCAGCCGTAGCCGCCGCGGCCGCCGAAGACGACGGCCGGGTCGCTCGCCGGGGCGGCGATCGCCCGGGCGGCGGTCGCGGTGCCGCCGAGGGCCGTCTGGACGCCGAAGACGGCGCTGGCCGCGAGGCCCAGCGCCACCAGGGAGCCGATCGCTGCTGTCCGCTTCCGCCGGGTGGGGTTCGAGGGTGCCGGCGCCTCTGCTGTCTCGCTCACGGGGCCGAGTACAGGCGCCCCGGCCATGGTGACGCTGTGCGTGGTCTGCGAGTTGGCTGCACGCCCCGGCCCGTGCCCCCGTTCGGATGAACTCCGGCGCCGGGGCTCCAGCCCGAGGGGGGACGTGCCGACGTCGTCCGCACAGGGCAGCGAGAGGCGAGGACGCGATGACCGAGTGGCAGGGACCGTTCACCGGGATGCAGGGACTGCTGGAGGGCTGCGTGTACGTCGGCGTGGCGGCCGGCGTCGTCGCGGCCGGTGCCGCCTGGGTGCTCCGCCGGCGGTCGGCCGCGGAACGCCGGGCCCGCTAGGCCTGGTCTCCCCTCGGTGACCTGCGGCAGGCTGGCCGCACACCCGAGGAGAGGCGTCCCGATGCCCGACGCGCACCCGCTGAGCGGGTCGATGTGGGAGACCGTCCCGCGACTGCTCGCCGAGCACCGCTACCTCGTGCTCGGGACCGTCGACGACGACGGCGGCCCGTGGGTCACCCCGCTCTTCTTCGCCCCGGACGGCGACAGCCGCGTCGTCTGGGTGTCCTCGCCGGACAGCCGCCACTCCGGGAACCTCGTCGCCCGCCCGGCGGTGGCGATCACGCTGTTCGACACGCACGCGCCCATCGGCAGGGCCGAGGCGGTCTACCTGGAGGCGACCGCCGTCGCGGTCGACGACGGTGCGCTGCCGGCGGCGCTGGAGCTCCTCAACGCCCGCCTGCCGGAGCGGCAGCAGCTCGGCACCGACGAGGTCGGACCGGGCGCTGCGCTGCGGGCCTACGCGGCGACCGTGCACCGGCACTCCGTGCTGGTCCGGGGCGGCGACCAGCGTTTCGACAACGCCACCGACGCGAGGCTGGCCGTCTCCCCGCCGTGACCGGTCACTCCTCGGGGAGCAGCTCCTCCGGCACCGGGAGCCCGGCCAGCTCCAGCAGCCGGCGCACGGTGTCCTCGACGAAGAGGTCCTCCGGGTCGGCGTCCTCGTCGTCCGGGGCCAGCAGCGCGAGGACGTCGTCGGGGTCGACGTCCCGGCCGGTCGCCGTCCGGGCCCACCGCGCGAGCCCGCGGGCCTCGGCGTCGTTGTCGACCGGGTCGCTGGCCGCCGGGTCCTCGAAGTAGACCCGCGGCTGGTAGCCCAGGTAGCAGCGCCCGGCGGCGTCGACGGCCGGCCGGTAGTCGACGGTGGCGATGTCGCTGTCGTGCACGTCGATGACCAGGACGGGCTCGGTGGGGGAGTCCGTGCCGGTCCAGGAGCCGGCGCTGTAGGTGAACGTGCCGAACATCCCCATGGCGCAGCAGGCTAGCCACCGGGGTGACGGGCTCAGGAGGCGTCTCGGCCACCGGCGGTGAGACGCGCGGCGGCGGCGCGGAGCACGCCGGGCACCAGGCGGCGGTGGACGGCCGACGCCGGGATCCAGACCACCCGGCCCAGGGGGCGGTCGAAGCGGAGGCAGGTCGTCCAGCTCACCTCGCCGCCGCCGGTCTGCACCAGCATGTTCGCGCTGAGGAACCAGGACGCGGTCTCCAGCCGGATCCAGCCGGGTCCGCGTCCGCCGATGCGCCAGCCACCGACCGTGGCCGGTGACCGCCCCCGGATGAGCCGGAAGCCGAGGACCCCCCGCCAGATCAGCACCTCGGCCGGGCTGGGGGTGTCGCCGAACATCGCCCGGGCCCACTCCTCCGGGGTCGCGACCGCTCCCGTGGTGAGCGTGAACCGGTCGGCGTAGTCGATGGCGGGCAGCGCGCTGAGTGCGCCCAGGCGGTCGGGGACGTCGCGGGTCACCCGAGCGGTGGGGACGAGGTGCATGGTGGGCCTCCGGTCCATGTACGGTTCCGTATACAAAGGCTAACGGCTTTGTACGGCTCCGTATACAGATGAGGTGACCCCGTGCCCCCGGTCCGCACGACCCGTGAGCAGTGGATCGAGGCCGGGCTGCGGGCGCTGGCGACCGGCGGCCCGGACGCTGTCCGGGTGGAGGTGCTGGCCAAGGCGCTCGGCGTCACCAAGGGCGGGTTCTACGGGGCGTTCGCCGACCGGGACGCCCTGCTGGAGGCCATGCTCGAGACCTGGGAGCGGGAGAGCACCGACGAGGTGCTCGAGCGGGTCGACCGTGCCGGCGGGGACGCGCCGGCCCGGATCCGCCGTGCTGGTGCGCTGACGTTCTCCAGCGAGCGCCTGCTGCCGATCGACCTGGCCGTCCGCGACTGGGCACGGCACGACCCGGCGGTCGCCGGACGCCTGCGCCGGGTCGACGACCGGCGGATGGGGCTGCTGCGCGAGCTGATCGGCACGTTCTGCGCCGACCCCGACGAGGTGGAGGCGCGCAGCCTGCTCGCCTTCTGCCTGGCGATCGGCGAGCACTTCCTCGCCGCCGGCCACGGTGACCGCACCCGGGCAGACGTGCTCGCCCGCGCCAGCGACCTGCTCTTCGGCGCACCCGGGGCGTGACGTCGCCGGCGGCCTCACCTCAGCGCGCCCGGCAGGGATCGAACCTGCGACCAAGTGCTTAGAAGGCACCTGCTCTATCCACTGAGCTACGGGCGCTCGCGGCGCAGATCATCGCACCACAACGGCCGGTCCCCGGGCAGCATGACCCCACGTCGAGGTGGGGTGGCGATGGACGAGACGACCGCGGTGACCGGGTCCTGGACCGACGGTGACCGGTATGAGAGGTACGTCGGCCGGTGGAGCCGGCCGGTGGCCCAGCGCTTCGTCGCCGAGCTCGGTGTGCCGGCCGGACGGCGCTGGCTGGACGTCGGCTGCGGCACCGGGGTGCTCACGTCGACGGTCCTCGACCACGCGGCACCGGCGAGCGTGCTGGGCGTCGACCGGTCGCCGGAGTTCGTCGCGCACGCGGCCGCGCACGTGGTCGACCCCCGCGTCGCCTTCCGCACCGCCGACGCGCTGGTGCTGCCGGTCGAGGACGCCGCGGTCGACGTCGTCGTCTCCGGGCTGGTGCTGAACTTCCTGCCCGGCCACCCGGCGGCCGTCGCCGAGTGGCGCCGGGTGGTCGCGCCGGGCGGGCTGGTCGCCGCCTACGTCTGGGACTACGCCGGCGGCATGGAGCTGATGCGGCTGTTCTGGGCCGCCGCCACCCGGGTGACCCTCGCCGCCGGGTCGCTGGACGAGGGCGCCCGCTTCCCGGTCTGCGCCCCGGGGCCGCTGGGTGGGCTGTTCCGCGGGGCCGGGCTCACCGACGTCGTCACCGGCTCGATCGACGTCCCCACGGTCTTCGCCGACTTCGACGACTACTGGACGCCCTTCCTCGGCGGCACCGGTCACGCGCCGGCCTACGTCGCCACCCTGGGTCGCGACGACCGGACGGCGCTGCGCGAGGCGTTGCGCGCCGACGTCCCGGTGCGGGACGACGGCTCGATCGCGCTGACCGCCCGGGCGTGGACCGTGCGCGGCCGGGTGCCCGGCTGAGCCCTAGCGGTCGCGCCCGCGCCCCGGGCGCCGCTCTCCACAGCCGGGGCCCTCGTCCACAGCTGCGCTCGCGGCCTTCTCCGCGCCGACGCCGGCCCCGAGGGTGGGAGCAGCCCGGCAGGTCGCCGCGGCCCATCACCCGAGGAGCACCGTGTACGAGACAAGCCTGCACGTCGTGGGCAACGTCGTCGACGTCCCCCGCCACAACCGGACCGCCAACGGCTCGGTCACCAACTTCCGGATGGCGTCGACGTCCCGGCGCTGGGACGAGGAGACCCGCGGCTTCGTCGACGGCGCCACGCTCTGGATCGACGTCGCCTGCTGGGGCGAGCTCGGCGGCAACGTCGCCCGCAGCATCACCAAGGGCGACCCGGTGCTCGTGGTCGGCAACCTGCTGACCGAGTCCTGGGAGTCCGAGGCGGGCCGGCGCAGCTCCAACCGGATCAAGGCCGTCGCCGTCGGGCTGAACCTGGCCCGCGGCTGGTCTGCGTTCACCCGCCCGGCCCGCGCAGGGTCACCGGCGGCCGTCCCCGCAGCGGAGGAGGCGCAGGCCGAGGTCCCGCCGACCGAGGACCCGTACGCCGACCGGTCGACGGACTACATCGGCGGGGAGTCGACGTTGCACCAGGCAGACTCCGACGTGATCGGCGACCGCGAGGCGGTGCCGGTACTGACGTGACCCTCCCGGACTGGGAGGATCGGAGTCGAGAACGCAGGGGGCGGGGCCGGTGCCGCCGCAACGGCCGCCCTGCCCCGCCCCCGCTCGCGACCTGACGGAAGGCTCCAACCCACAGTGGCCCAGTACATCTACTCGATGGTCCGTGCGCGCAAGGCGCACGGCGACAAGGTGATCCTCGACGACGTCACCCTGGCGTTCCTGCCGGGCGCCAAGATCGGCGTCGTCGGCCCGAACGGCGCCGGCAAGTCCACGGTCCTGAAGATCATGGCCGGGATGGAGACCGCCTCCAACGGCGAGACGATGCTGGCCCCCGACGCCACCGTCGGCATGCTCCAGCAGGAGCCCCCGCTCAACGAGGCCCTCGACGTGCGCGGCAACGTCGAGGAGGCGGTCGCCGACCTGCGCGCGGCGCTGACCCGCTTCGAGGAGGTCAGCGCGGCGATGGGCGAGCCCGACGCCGACTTCGACAAGCTGCTGGCCGAGCAGGGCGAGCTCATGGAGGTCATCGAGAACGCCGACGGCTGGGAGCTCGACGCCCGCATCGAGCAGGCCATGGACGCGCTGCGCTGCCCGCCCGGCGACGCCGACGTCACGGTGCTCTCCGGTGGTGAGCGCCGCCGCGTCGCGCTGTGCAAGCTGCTGCTCGAGGCCCCCGACCTGCTGCTCCTCGACGAGCCCACCAACCACCTGGACGCGGAGAGCGTCGCGTGGCTGGAGCAGCACCTGGAGAAGTACGCCGGCACCGTCGTCGCCGTCACCCACGACCGGTACTTCCTGGACAACGTCGCCGAGTGGATCCTCGAGCTCGACCGCGGCCGCGCGTACCCCTACGAGGGCAACTACTCCACCTACCTGGAGACCAAGGCGACCCGGCTCAAGGTCGAGGGCGCCAAGGACGCGAAGCGGCAGAAGCGGCTCCGCGAGGAGCTCGAGTGGGTGCGCTCCGGCGCCAAGGCCCGCCAGGCCAAGAGCAAGGCGCGGCTGGCCCGCTACGAGGAGATGGCCGCCGAGGCCGACAAGTTCCGCAAGCTGGACTTCGAGGAGATCCAGATCCCGCCGGGCCCGCGGCTGGGCAGCATCGTCATCGAGACCAAGCACCTCACCAAGGGCTTCGGGGACCGGGTGCTGATCGACGACCTGTCGTTCACGCTGCCGCGCAACGGCATCGTCGGCGTGGTCGGCCCGAACGGCGCCGGCAAGACGACGCTGTTCAAGATGCTGGTCGACCAGGACAAGCCCGACGACGGCGAGGTCAAGGTCGGCGAGACGGTCAAGATCAGCTACGTCGAGCAGAACCGCAGCGGCATCGACGCGAACAAGAGCCTGTGGGAGGTCGTCTCCGACGGGCTGGACCACATCAAGGTCGGCAACGTCGAGATGCCGTCCCGGGCCTACGTCTCCGCGTTCGGGTTCAAGGGCCCGGACCAGCAGAAGAAGGCCGGCGTGCTCTCCGGTGGCGAGCGCAACCGGCTGAACCTGGCGCTGACCCTCAAGCAGGGCGGCAACCTGCTGCTGCTCGACGAGCCGACCAACGACCTGGACGTCGAGACGCTGACCAGCCTCGAGGGCGCGCTGCTCGAGTTCCCAGGCTGCGCCGTGGTAGTCAGCCACGACCGCTGGTTCCTGGACCGGGTGGCGACGCACATCCTGGCCTACGAGGGCGACTCGAAGTGGTTCTGGTTCGAGGGCAACTTCCAGGACTACGAGAAGAACAAGGTCGAGCGGCTCGGCATCGACGCCACCCGCCCGCACCGCGCCACCTACCGGAAGCTGTCCCGGGACTGAGGAAGGACCCCCTTGCCCCCCGCTCGCAGGCGGTCGGCCCCTCCGCAGGGGCCGGCCGCGAGCTTGCGAGCGGTGGGGGGCGGAGGGGTCCTTCGTCGGTCGGAGTTCGCGCTCCGGCCGGCCGTCGGCGTTCAGCGGGGGGCGAACCGGCTGACGAACCTCCGCTGCCCCGGGGTCTCGACCGCCTTCGGCCGGTAGTGCTCCCGGACGAACGCCACCGCCTGCGCCGGCGGGACACCGTCCAGCACGGCGAGGCAGGCCAGCGCCGTGCCGGTGCGCCCGGTCCCGCCGGCGCAGGCGAGCTCCACCCGCTCGGCGGCCGACCGCTCCCACACCTCCAGCAGCACCGACCGCAGTCCCGCGGGGTCGGCGGGCAGGCGGAAGTCCGGCCAACGCACCCAGCGCTCCTCCCACGGCACCGGCTCGGGCCGGCGGCCCAGCAGGTACACCCCGAGCTCCGGCTCGGGCCCGGGCGGCAACGGCGCGCGCCGCCCCCGGCCGCGCACGAGCCGACCCGAGGGGAGCGCGAGCACGCCCGGTGCGCGAGGCTCCCAGGTCACGGCCGGGCCTCCGGGCTGCGCCCCACCGGGACCGCGCACGCCCACCGGGTGCCGTTCCCGCGGGAACGCCACCCGGTGCTGTTCACCGGGCGAAGTTGGCCTGGATCCGCTGCAGCAGGTACTCGCCGGCGCTGATCGGCTCGTAGGTGCCCCGCGGTGACTCGATCAGCGCGTCCTTGTCCGCCTGGGCGAAGAACGCGATGCTGTAGCGCGCGCCCAGGTGGTCGCCGTCGCCCGGGACCTTCACCCGGTGGAAGTTCGACGGCAGCAGGTCGTCGCTCCACCGCATGAGCATGTCACCGATGTTGCAGGTGATCGCCTCGTCCGACGGCTCGACCGGCGTCCACTCCTGCCCGTGGGCCTCGGCGCCGGGCAGCACCTGCAGCCCGCCCTGCCCGGCCCGCTGGAAGAGCAGGGTGAGGCAGTCGAAGTCGGTGTGCGCGCCGGCCCGCCAGATGCCCGGCGCACCGACCAGCTCGGGCGGGAACGGGAAGTAGTGGATCAGCCGCAGGGTGCTCTGGTAGCTGGGTGAGGACGGGTCGTGCGCCCGGGCGAAGAAGTCGCGGTCGAAGCCGAGCCTGCTCGCGAAGCAGGACAGCACGTCCATCGCCAGCCGCCAGCAGCGGGCCTCGAAGTCCAGGATCGTCTGCCGGAAGCCCGCCACCTCCTCCTCGCTGGGCCACAGGCCGGCCATGTGCGGCCGGGTCAGCTGCCAGGACTCCTTCTGGTCCGGGGTGCCGGTCGAGGGGCGCACCTGCGACTTGGACTCCCAACCGGAGTTGAGCCCCTTCTTGAGCGGGTAGCGGGCCTTGACCTCCTCCGGCAGGGCGAAGAACTCCCGCGCCAGGGCGAAGGCGCGGTCGACCTGCGCCACGTCGATGCCGTGGTCGACCAGCTGGAAGAAGCCGATGTCCGTGGCGGCTGCCCACAGCTCGTCGGCGATCTGCTCCCGGCGGGTGGCGAAGTCGGCGAGGCTGATCTGCCGGATCTCGCGCGCCGAGCTCTCGCTGCCCGCGGCGCCCATCCGCGCCTCGCGGTCGAGCTCGGTCAGGGAGTAGGAGGTGGTCATGGGGGTGGACCTCTCGAGCGGCCGCACGACGGTCCCGTCGCGGCTCTGCCGCCATGCAAGTCGGCCACCCGGGTGGCGCGCCAGCCGCCGGCGCCAGATGTAACGCGGAGTTGACGGGGCCGGCGACGTGCCCCCGCCGGGCCGTCAAGGTGGGCGTACGGCAAGGTGACCGCCGTGAGGCACACCGTGGCGGTCCCGATGCGCTGGTCGGACATGGACGCCTACCAGCACATCAACAACGTGGCCTTCCTCGGCTACTTCGAGATGGCCCGCGTCGACCTCTTCTTCGACCAGCCGACCCACGACGAGAAGACCGGGCTGCGGCGCGGCATCGTGGTGGCCTCGCACGAGATCGCCTACAAGCGCTCGGTGGTCTACGACGCCGAGCCGCTCGAGGTGCAGATCTGGGTGTCGAACGTGCGGGCCGCGGCCTTCACCTGCCACTACGAGCTGTTCGACCACGGGCAGCTCGCCGTCACCGGCAGCACCCTGCTCGTGCCGGTCGACTTCGCGCTGAACCGGCCGCGCCGGCTCACCCCGGAGGAGAAGGTCTTCCTCGCCAAGTACCTGGAGGACTGACCAGCATTCGGCGCCGAAACCCGGCCAGCATCCGGCGTCGAGACCCGGCCCGAGTCAGTCGGGCAGGGCGACGATCCGCGGCACCGGCCGGTCCGCGCCCACCGGCGCTCCTCGGTCGGCTGCCTCGGCATCGGGCACCAGCCGGACGGCGTCGCCCTCGCGCACCGGGCCACCGACGAACACCGCAGCGTTCACCCCGCCCCGGGCGGCCAGCGCCTTGACCAGCCGCCAGCCGGTCAGCCGCTCCAGGTGGGTGCACGGTGGGCAGCGCTTGGTGCCGAACAGCAGCACGTCGCCGACCGCGAAGTACTGCCCGACCAGCGAGGGCAGCGCGATCCCGCGGGTGACGACGTTGCGCCGGGTCAGGCCCGGGGTGAGCGGGACGCCGGCCTCGACGGCCACCGCGGCGACCTCGTCGGCGTCGATCAGCGTCACCTGCTTCTCCTGCAGCGGGTAGGACGCCCACGTCCCGCCGCCCAGCGCGTACCGGTCGCCCGCCAGCCCCACACCGGCGACCGCCTCCACCGAGGAGGTGCGCTGCATCGGAGCCGCGGCCGCGGGCGCCGTCCAGACCTCCAGCACCCGGCCGGTCACGCCCGCCGCCAGATCGGCCGGGGTGGGGCCTCGTCGTCCGCGCCACGGGCGTCCAGCGCCTCGGCGGTGGTGTGCGCCATCTGCAGCACCTGCACCAGCAGCGGCACCAGCATGAGGAACGCCGGCCGGGCCGACCCGCGGGCGGCCTGCGCCTCCCGGATGCGCTCGGCCCGCTCGGCGACCACCGGGATGAACCGCAGCGTCATCGCCACCGCCAGGCCGATCCGGGCCGGGCGCACCCCCAGCAGCCGCAGCGGGGCGCACAGCCACTCGATCACCGCGACCAGCTCGGCCACCTTGCTCGTCGCGGTCACCACCGCCGCGGCCAGCACCAGGGTCGCCAGCCGCACGACGGCGAGCGCCCCCGTCGCCAGGTCGGTGACGACGACGTGGAACACCAGCAGGCCGACCAGCCACGGCCACACCGGCCGCAGCTGCGCGAGCAGCTGCCGCGCGGTCAGCCGTGCCCCGGCCAGCGCCAGGACGACGACCACCGCCAGCGCGGTGCCCGCCACCGGCAGCTCGGGCACCACGAACAGCAGCACGCTGAGCGCGGCCAGGACCGCCAGCTTCAGGCCGGCCGGCGTGCGGTGCAGCGGGCCGGCCACGGGGGAGTGCAGGGCGAGCGCGCTCACGTCATCCGCGCCACGTACCAGGGGACGGTCTCGGCCGGCGTCCCGTCGGCCACCACCCGGCCGTCCTCCACGACGAGCACCCGGTCGAACCCGGTCAGCAGGTCCAGGTCGTGGGTGACCATGACGACGTCCTGGTCGAGCTGCTCGACGACCCGGGCGACGTGCCGCCGGTTGGCCAGGTCCAGCAGGGTCGTCGGCTCGTCGAACACGACCCGGGCCGGCCGCATCACCAGCACCCCGGCGATCGCCAGCAGCTGCTTCTGACCGCCGGAGAGCAGGTGCGCCGGGTGGTCGGCGTGCCCGGACAGGCCGTAGCGGTCGAGCACCTCGGCCACCCGCTGCTCACGCTCGGCCGCCGGCACGCGCTGGTTCTGCAGGCCGAAGGCGACGTCCTCGGCCACGGTCGGGTGCACGATCTGCGCATCGGGGTCCTGGAAGACGAACCCGACCCGGCGCCGCACCGCGCGCAGGTCGGTGGCGGTGTCCAGGCCGTCGACCAGCACCCGGCCCGAGGTGGGCACCACCAGCCCGTTCAGCAGCCGGGCGAAGGTGCTCTTGCCCGACCCGTTGCCGCCGATCACCCCGACCCGGTGCTCGGCGAGCACCAGCGACAGGTCGCGCAGCACCACCCGGTCGCCGTAGCTGTGCCCGACGTCGACCAGCTCGAGCGCCGACCGGGGGCGGACGGCGGGGTCCTCGGCCGGCTCCGGTGCGGCCCGCCGCCACGGTCGGGCCACGGCGGAGGGGGTCAGTGGTGGGCCGGCTGCCGGGCGGGCAGCTCGATCACCGGGTACGAGCGCCGGACGCCGTCGGCCACCAGCGCGGCGATGAAGGCCTTGACCAGGTCGCCGGGGATGAAGGAGAACGACCCGACGAACGACGCGCTCAGCGAGACGTCGGCGTAGACGCTGGTGAACGGGATGCCGATGGCGTAGACGACGACGATGCCGCCGATCACGTTGGCGAGGAACGAGTAGGCGGCGTTGAAGCGCCGCCAGAACAGCTGGGTGAGCAGCCCGATGACGAACGCGGCGATCGGCCAGCTGTAGAGGTACCCGGCGGTCGGGCCGACGAAGACCCCGAGCCCGCCGTTCCCGCCGGAGAGCACCGGGGCGCCCACGGCGACCACCGCCAGGAAGAGCAGCAGCGCCAGGCCGCCGCGCTTGGCGCCGAGCACCGAGCCGGCGAGCATCACGCCGAGGGTCTGCGCCGTGATCGGCACCGGCACCAGCGGGACGGCGATCGGCGGGATGAGCCCGAGCACGGCCACGATCGCGGCGAAGAGGGCGACGTACGCGAGGTCACGGGTCTTCACGACGGCTCCTCCACAGGCGGCGGGTGGGCTCGGACGCCCTCGGCGGAAGGTACCGGAGGTGCAGCCGCGCGCGGCTGCCGGGCGGCGGGCAGCGGGGCACGGTGGGTCCCGGGACCGCTGCTCGGAGGCGCTCCGGGGTGATCGCTGCGCGTGGCGGGTCGCTCACCTGCAGGTACGCCCACCGGTTTGCTGGGCCTCCCGAGGACGTGTTGTCTGGGGTCCTGAGCCCCTCGGCGAAGGCGGAACAAGGCATGGCAACCGGGTGGTGGGCGTCGCTGTGGTGGTGGACGCGCCCGTTGCCGCAGAGCTCCTCCGCGGAGCCCGCGCGGCAGCCGGACGACGGGCCCGACGAGGGTCCCCGGCCGGAGCCGCCCACCGGCCCACCCGCCACCGCCGAGGGGGCGTCGCACGCCGGGCCGGCACTGCCGCCGCCCCGGAGCCCCGTGCACACCCAGACGTCCGGCCCGTCCGGTCGACCCGGGTCACCTGACCCGGTGCGCAGCACCCCGCTGCGTCCCCCACCGAGAACGACAGGAGCCCCACCCGTGGCACAACTCGACCAAGTCATCGCCGACCTGCTCGCGATCGAAGGCGCCAGCGGCGCTGCGATCGTCGACATCGACAGCGGCATGGCCCTCGCCGCCGGCGGCACCCCCGGCTTCGACCTCAACGTCGCCGCCGCCGGGAACTCCAACGTGGTGCGGGCGAAGCTCCGCACCATCTCCGACCTCGAGCTCAAGGACGAGATCGAGGACGTCCTGATCACGCTGCAGGGCCAGTACCACCTGATCAACGTGCTCAAGGGCCAGGGCAACAGCGGCCTGTTCATCTACCTGGTGCTCAACCGGGTGACGGCGAACCTGGCGCTGGCCCGGCACAAGCTGCGGGCGGTCGCCACCAGCGTGGCCGTCTGAGCCGAGGCCCCGAGCGATCGGTGCCGACGCCCCTCCCGGACGGGGGTCGGGGAGGGCGTCGGCACCGCCGCGCACGCGGCACCAGCACGAGCGGCGCCCGACAGGCGGCGCCGGCACAGCGGTCGCCGGCAGGAGCCGCGCCGGCTCTCGGGCGGCGACGGTCCTCAGGCCGCGCTGGCGGTGGCGGTGGCCTCGGTGATGCGGTCGCGGAGCGCGTCCACCGACAGCCCGTCGGTGTCGATCCAGCGGGCCACCCGGCCGTCGGACACGATGCCCACCCGGTCGCAGCACTCGGCGAGCTCGTCGGGGTCCACGGAGACGACGACGACCGACGTCCCCTGCGCGGTCGCGTCGTCCAGCATCCGGCGCACCTGCTGGCGGGCCCGGACGTCGAGACCGCGGGTGGGCTCGTGCAGCACGACGACGTCCCGGGCCGAGGTGGCCATCCACCGGGCCAGCGCGATCTTGTGCTGGTCACCGCCGGAGAGCGCCCCGAACATGGTCCGGATGCTCAGCGTCTTGACGTCCATCTGGTGGACGGTGCGGATCACCCCGCGCAGCGTGGCGATCTCCTTGCGCAGGTCGGTCAGCGCACCCCAGCGCTCCTGGGTGAGCGTCCGGGCGATGGTCTCGCCGGGGTCGACCCCGTAGGCGTCCTCGTCGGGGCGGTAGGCGGGCAGTCGCAGCGTGCCGTCGTCGTCCGGAGAGCCCAGCGACCGGTGCTCGCCGTGCAGCAGCAGCTCGTCGGTGATCGCCGGCAGCTCGCCGGACAGGGCCTCGGCGATCTCGCCGACGCCGGAGCCGCGGTGACCGGTCAGCCCGATGACCTCGCCCCGGCGCACCAGCAGGTCGACACCGGACACGGCGCCGGGCACCCGGAGGTTGCGCACCTCCAGGACCACCTCCTCGGCCGGTGCCGGCCGCGGCGCGGGGCTCACGACCGGGGCCTCCACCGCGACCACCGGGGCAGCGGGGGCAGCCGGGGACCTCCGCGGCGCGGGCGACACCACCGGCTCGCCCACGGTCTCGGCGGCGAGCCGGACCGGGTCCAGCGCGTCGGCCGGGCTGTCCAGGGCGATCCGGCCGTCGCGCAGCACGAGCACCCGGTCGACCACCGCCAGCATCTCCGGCAGCCGGTGGCTGATGTAGAGGACGCCCCGGCCCTGGCGGCTGAGCCGGCCGGTGACGGCGTGCAGGCCCTCGACCTCCACGGGCAGCAGCGCCGCGGACACCTCGTCCAGCACCACCAGCCGGGTGTCCTCGGCGAGCACGCGGGCGATCTCGACCACCCCGTGGACGAAGTGCGGGAGCTCGCCGACCAGGGTGTCCGGGTCGACCTCCAGGGCGACCTCGGCCAGCAGCACCTGGGCCTGCCGGCGCAGCTCGGCCTGCGGGCGGCCGGCCTGCGCCGTCCCGCGGAAGACGGCCTGGGCGACGGTGAGGCCGGGGTCGATGCGGACCAGCTGCTCGACGACCCCGACGCCCAGGTGGCGGGCGTCGTGCGCCGACAGCGGGGCGTACGGGTGGTCCAGCAGCGTCATGGTGCCGCCGTCGGCGGCGGTGCCACCGGCCAGGATGTCGCCGAGGGTCGACTTGCCCGCCCCGTTGGTGCCGACCAGCCCGACGACCTCCCCCTCGGCGAGGGAGAACGTGACGTCCCGCAGGACGCGACGGGCCCCGAAGGACTTCGTCAGGTGCTCGACCTGCAGCAACGGCATGAGCGGCGGACCTCCCCCGGAGACGTCCCCGGAACGACCGGGAGACGACGGTTGCAGCGCCCCCCGCGACGCTGTGTAACTACATGGATGCTACCTGCCGGACCGTGGCGCGCCTCCCGGGACGGCGGGTCGCGGGCGGCGCGCGGAGGCCCCTAGGAGCGCAGCCAGACGGCGCCGTCCGCCGGCACCTGACCGTCGCCGATCGGCTCGCTGGCCAGCAGCACCTGACCCTCCGGCAGCGGCACCGGCCCACCGGACGTGTTGAGCAGGCAGACCAGCCCACCGGGACGGCGGAACGCCAGGCACCCGTCCGGCGCCGGCAGCCAGTCCAGCCCGTCGCCGGCGAAGGCGGGGGAGGTGCGCCGCAGCGCCAGCGCGACCCGGTACAGCGACAGCATCGAGTCGGGGTCGCCGGCCTGCGCCTCGGCGGTGAGCGGTCCCCAGCCGGCCGGCATGGGCAGCCAGGTGCTCGCGGTGCTGGAGAAGCCGTACGGCGGCTGGTCACCGGACCACGGCACCGGCACCCGGCAGCCGTCGCGGCCGCGCTCGGTGTGCCCGGAGCGCTCCCAGATCGGGTCCTGCAGCACCTCGTCGGGCAGGTCGACGTCGGGCATGCCGAGCTCGTCGCCGTTGTAGACGTAGGCCACGCCCGGCAGCGCCAGCTGCAGCAGGGCCGCGGCCCGGGCCCGCCGGGTGCCGACCTCGCCGCCGCCGTAGCGGGTGACGTGCCGGGGCCGGTCGTGGTTGGACAGCACCCAGCACGCCGGCGCGGGGGTGGACGCCACCGTGGCCAGCGAGTGCTCCACCGCCGTCCGCAGCTCGGTGGGGTCCCACTCGGCGGTCAGCAGCCGGAAGTTGAAGGCCAGGTGCAGCTCGTCGGGGCGCAGGTACTGGGCCAGCCGCTCGTCGTCGAAGACCCACACCTCGCCGACCGCCATCCGGTCCGGGTACTGGTCCAGCACCGCGCGCACCCGGCGGTGCAGCAGGTGCACCTGGTCCTGGTCGAAGCGCAGGTCGCCGGGGCCGTCGTCGGCGAACAGCCCGGTGTCCTCGGCCGGGACCATGTCCGGCAGGCCCGCCGGCTTGGCCATGCCGTGGGCGACGTCGATCCGGAACCCGTCGACCCCGCGGTCCAGCCAGAAGTGCAGCGTCTCCTCCAGGTCGGCGACGACCTCGGGGTTGGTGTAGTCCAGGTCGGGCTGCTCGGGGGCGAACAGGTGCAGGTACCACTGCCCGTCGGGCACCCGGGTCCACGCCGGGCCGCCGAAGACCGAGGGCCAGTTGTTCGGCGGCTCGCTGCCCTCCGGGCCCCGGCCGTCCCGGAACAGGTACCGCGCCCGGGCCGGTGAGCCGGGCGGCGACCCCAGCGCCTCCTGGAACCACTCGTGGTCGTGCGAGCTGTGGTTGGGGACCAGGTCGATGGTCACCCGGATGCCCAGCGCGTGGGCGTCGGCCAGCAGCGCGTCGAAGCCGGCCAGGTCGCCGAACACCGGCTCCACGTCGCGGGGGTCGGCGACGTCGTAGCCGTGGTCGGCCATCGGGGAGGGGTAGAACGGCGTGATCCACAGGGCGTCGACGCCGAGCTCGGCGAGGTAGGGCAGCCGGGACCGGATGCCGGCCAGGTCGCCGACTCCGTCGCCGGTCTCGTCGGCGAAGCTGCGCACGTAGACCTGGTAGAAGACGGCGTTCCGCCACCAGGTGGCGCTGCTGCCGGGCAGGGACGTCGGGTGCTGGCTCAGCGGGGGCTCCCTGGGCGGGGGTGGGTCGGGGTCAGGGCGTCCCGAGCGTGCCGCCGGCCTCGTCGGGCCAGCGGTTCTGCATGCTGCGGGCCGCCATCTCCAGGTAACCCCACAACGTGGCGTCCTGCTCGTCGGGCAGCTCCAGCGAGTCCACCGCGGTGCGCATGTGCGTCAGCCACGCGTCGCGGGCCTTGTCGTCGATCGCGAACGGCGCGTGCCGCATCCGCAGCCGGGGGTGGCCGCGGCCCTCCGAGTAGGTGCGCGGGCCGCCCCAGTACTGCTCCAGGAACATCCGCAGCCGGGTCTCCGCGCCCTCCCAGTCGTCGGCCGGGTACATCGGCCGGAGCACCGGGTCCTCGCGCACGCCGGCGTAGAAGCGCGCGACGAGGGTGCGGAACGTCGGCTCCCCACCGATCTCGTCGTAGAAGGTGCGCGCCGACGGCAGCGACTGGCTCATGCCCCCGATCGTCCCTCAGCACCGGACACCGAGGCCACGTGGGCCGTGTCTCCTCCGGCGGTGGCGGTGGCGGTGGCGGTGGCGGTGGCGGTGGCGGTGGCGGTGGCGGTGGCGGTGGCGGTGGCGGTGGCGGTGGCGGTGGCGGGCAGCGGCGCCCGGCGCAGCGCGAGCAGCGGGCCGGCGACGGCGAGCAGGCCGACCGCCCCGCAGAGGGCGACCACCGTGCTCGGGGCCAGCGCCTCCGCGCCCAGCCCGGCGAGGACGACGCCGAGTCCCTGGACACCGGCCAGCCCGGCCCCGGCGACGCCGAAGGCCCGGCCCCGGTAGGCGCTCGGCACCGCCTGGACGAAGGCGACGTTGAGCGGGATGCTGCAGGCCCCGCCGACCCCGGCCAGGAAGAGCAGCGCCAGCACCGCGACGTAGGAGGCGGCGCCGCGGTCGAGCACCAGCGGCACCAGGCCGGCCAGCAGCACCCCGACGAGGGACAGCGCCAGCAGCGGGGCGAGCAGCCGGTCGCGGAGGTCCGGCGGGCAGAACCGGCCGACCACCAGCCCGCCCAGCGCGGTGCCGGCCGGGTTGGCGGCCAGCAGCAGCCCGGTCGCCGCGATCGTCCCCTGCACCTGCAGGGCCAGCGGGGTGGCCACGCCCTCCGGTGCGTTGACGAAGAGCGCGGCCACCCAGGTGAGGCCCACGATCGCGCGCAGCCGCGGGGCGGCGGCGATCAGCCGCACGCCGCTCGCGGTGGCCGCCCACAGCGACCGGTCGACCCCGTCGGCGGCCTCGGGCACCGGCGCCGGCCGCCGCTGCAGGCGCAGCGCCAGCCAGACCGCGGAGACCGCGAAGGTGGCCGCGTCGATGAGCAGGGCGACCGAGGGGGAGAAGCTGACCAGCAGGACGCCGCCGATCACGAACCCGAAGAGCTGGGAGACCTGCGCGGTGATGCCGGTCAGGGCCGTGGCCACGGCGTACCGGTCGCCGTGCAGGACGTCGGCCATCAGCGCCGACCGGGCCGCCTCGAACGGTGGTGAGCACAGCGAGACCGCCAGCAGCAGCACGAGCAGCAGCGGCAGCGGCATGCCCGGCACCGCCATCAGCGCGACCAGCAGCGCCCGGGTGACGTCGCTGGCGATGAGCACCCGGTGGCGCGGGAACCGGTCGGCCAGCGAGGCCAGCACCGGGCCGCCGAGCAACCACGGCAGGTAGCTGATGGCGAACGTGACGGCGGACAGCAGCGCCGAGTCGGTGCGCTGGTAGACCAGCACGGTCAGCGCGACCCGGGCCAGCTCGTCGCCGATGGTGGAGAGCAGGTAGGAGCCGAACAGCGGGCGGAACTCCGCGACGGCGAAGACCTCGCCGAACGTGGCCGGGCGACCGGGCGGACGGCGCCGCCCGGTCCGGTGCCCGCTCAGGACGGGCCCGCGCGGTCGACGGGGCCGGTGCCCGGCAGA
This sequence comes from Modestobacter versicolor, assembly GCF_014195485.1. Classification (NCBI taxonomy): domain Bacteria; kingdom Bacillati; phylum Actinomycetota; class Actinomycetes; order Geodermatophilales; family Geodermatophilaceae; genus Modestobacter; species Modestobacter versicolor. Next base: position 1,779,597 of record NZ_JACIBU010000001.1, on the reverse strand, counting down.
TCACGCAGCCGGCGTCCCGGGACGGGGCGCGGGATCACCGCCTGTGCGCGATTCATGGCGGGGAGTGTTGCACCTGACCGCAGCCCGGTCGACCACCCGACCGCCCCGCCGACGGCGCGCCGGGGGCGTTCCGGTACCGGCGGGTCGACGGCTGGCCGGCCGGTCGGCGACGTGGAGGGCAACCGGGCTCAGGTCCCGGCCGGCGACAGCCCGGTGTGGGCGGCCAGGAACGCCAGCTGGTCGGCGGCCAGCCCGACCGTGCGGCTCACCGCCCGGGCGCCGTGGCCGACCGACAGCTCCCGGCGCAGCACGATGGGCGCCTCGGCGGTGGTCGCGTGCTGCAGCGCGGCGGCGAGCTTGCGGGCGTGCAGCGGGTCGACCCGGGTGTCGGACTCGAAGGTCGTGAACAGCACCGCCGGGTAGGCGGTCCCTTCGACCACCCGGTGGTACGGGGAGTACCCGAGCAGCCAGCCCAGCTCCACCGGGTCGGCGGCCGTGCCGTACTCGTCGTTCCAGGTGCGGCCCAGCCCGAACAGCTCGTACCGCACCATGTCCAGCAGCGGGGCGCTGCAGACCACGGCGGCCACCAGGTCCGGGTGCTGGGTGGTCATCGCGCCGACGAGCAGCCCGCCGTTGGAGCCGCCCATCACGGCGAGCCGGGCCGGCGTCGTCCAACCGCCGGCGACGAGGTGCTCGGCCGCGGCGGTGAAGTCGTCGAACACGTTCTGCTTGCGCTCGCGCATGCCGGCCCGGTGCCACTCCTCGCCGTGCTCGGAGCCACCGCGCAGGTTGGCGACCACCCACACCCCGCCGGCGGCGACCCAGGCCAGCGCCTGCGCGCTGTAGGCCGGGGTGAGCGAGACGTTGAAGCCGCCGTAGCCGTAGAGCACGGTCGGCCGCGGGGTGTCCGGCGTCCCGGTCGCCGACAGCACGAACAGGTGCACCGGCGTCCCGTCGGCGGACGTCGCGTGCGTCTCCAGCACCTGCACGTCCGGGACGGCGCCGGCGACGGGTGCCTGCTCCCAGGAGGTCAGCGCGCCGGGTGCGGTGGCGTCCCAGCGCAGCACGGACGGCGGGGTCGAGTAGTCGGTGAACCCGACCCAGGCGGTGGTGCCGCCCTCGGGAGGAGCGCTGACCCCGGACACGCTGCCCGGCCGGAGGTCGGTCACCTCGGCCAGCCGGCCGGACCCGTCGGCCGCCCACAGCGACAACCGGTCGGTGGCGTCGACGGCGTGCACGGCCAGCACCTGGAGCCCGCCGTCCGGCCCGTCGACCAGGGCCAGGTCGGAGAGCACGCCGTCGGGCTGCTGCGGCACGACGTCCCGCCAGGCCGACGGCGTCCAGGTGGCCGGGTCCGCGGGGTCGGCGACGACCAGCCGGCTGCGCGGGGCGTCCCGGTCGGTGTGCAGCCACAGCCGGCCGTCGCGGGGCACCCAGGCGGTCAGCTGGGCGTCGACGCCCACCTGCAGCTCGCGCAGCACGCCGTCGCCGGCCAGGTCGGCCAGCCAGACGTCGTCCCGCGGGGCGGTGCCCACCGACGCGGAGACGACCAGCCAGCGGCCGTCGGCGCTGGTGCGGGCGCCGAAGTAGGTGGAGGGGTCGCTGCCCTCGCCGTGGACGAGGACGTCGGAGCCGGGGTCGCCGCCCACCCGGTGCCGCCACACCCGGCGGTGGAACTGCTCCTCACCGGCCGGCAACAGCTTGGGGGCGAGCCGGCGCACGTAGAACAGCTCGTCGCCGCCGGGGAGCCAGGCGACGGGGGAGTAGCGGCAGCGGTCGATCGGGCCCTCGAGCAGCTCGCCGGTGGCGACGTCCAGCACGAACAGCTGCGACTCCTCGTCGCCGCCGACCGACACCTGGTAGGCCAGCCGGTCGCCCTCCCACGAGGGGGACCAGGCGTCCAGCGTGGTCGTGCCGGCGGGGTCCAGCGCGGTGGGGTCGACCAGCACCCGCACCGTCCCGTCGGGCTCGGTGACCCGCAGGACCGCGTGCTCCTGGCCGGGGTCGCGACGGGTCGAGAAGGCCCGGCCGCGCCGCCAGACCGGCACGCCGACCGCACCGGCGTGCACCAGCTCGCCGAGCCGCTCGGCGAAGGCCGGGCGGCCGGGCAGCGCGGCGAGGAGGTCGGCGGCCAGCGCGTCCTGCTCGGCGGCCCACTGCTGGGTCCGTGGGTCGGCGGGGTCCTCCAGCCAGCGGTAGGGGTCGGCGACCGAGTGGCCGTGCAGTTCCTCGACCAGGTCCAGGCGGGGGGCTCCGGGGTAGCGCACCCGCCGACGGTAACCGGGTGCCCCGACAGGTCGCCGTCCCGTACCACAGGCCGACAGTGCAGGATGAGGGTGCCCGTGGGCTGTCGAAGCCGTCGGTGGCCGGGGGCACTCGGAGGTGTCCCGTGTCGATCACCGCACTCGGGTCGTCGTCCGCGCCGGGTCAGCCAGGCGCCCGCCACGACCTCGCCCTCGCTCCGCGCGCGCCTGCCCCGGCGACGTCGACCACCGGGGCGACGCTCCTGCTCAACGCCACCTACGAGCCGTTGTGCGTGGTCTCCAGCCGCCGCGCGATCGTGCTCGTCCTGGCCGCCAAGGCCGAGGCCGTCGACGTGACCGACGACGAGGTGCACGCGGAGCGGATCACCCTGGCCGTGCCCATCGTGGTGCGGCTGACCCGCTACGTGCGGGTGCCCTACCCGGTGCAGGTGCCGCTGTCCCGCCGCGCCGTGTTCACCCGCGACGGGTCGACCTGCGTGTACTGCGGCGGGTCGGCGACGAGCATCGACCACGTCGTGCCGCGCAGCCGCGGGGGCACGCACACCTGGGACAACGTCGTGGCCGCGTGCCGGCGCTGCAACCACACCAAGGCCGACCGGTCGCTCGCCGAGATGGGCTGGTCGCTGCCGCACCCACCGGGCGCACCCAGCGGCGCGGCCTGGCGGTTGCTCGGGCACCGCACGGTCGACCCCCGGTGGCGGGAGTGGCTGGGCATGCCCGACTCCGTCAGCGCGTGAACGGCGCGCGGCGGCTCTGGGCACTGGGCGAGCCGTTCCACGCGCTGACCTACTTCGCCGACGAGGCGCGGGTGGCGTTCCGGGACGCCGGCCTGCACGGCTTCTGGGCCGGCTACTTCGCCGGGCGGGCAGCACCGCTGGGCCCGGTCGGGCCGCAGCTCGTGACGGCGACCTTCGCGTCGTTCGCACCGGCGTTCGTGGCCCGGCGCGTGCCGGAGGTGTGGACGACGACCCCGCCCGAGGCCGCCCTTGCCGCCCGGCTGGCCGGGGTGGACGCCGCGGTGCAGCGGGCGCTGCCGGGCTGGGCGGGCTCCGCCGACTGCGTGGAGGCGGCCTCGCTGGCGCGGGAGGCGGCCGCCGCGGTCGACGTCCCCGGCCGCCCGCTGGCCGCGGCCAACGCCGCGCTGCCCTGGCCCGACCAGCCGCACCTGCTGCTGTGGCAGGCGCTCACCACGCTCCGCGAGCACCGCGGCGACGGCCACCTGGCCAGCCTGCTGCAGCACGAGCTGCTGGGGCTGCCCGCCCTGGTGCTGACCGCGGCGGCCGGCACGACGTCGGCGGAGTGGCTGCAGCGGGCGCGGGGCTGGTCGCCCGAGGAGTGGGCGGCGGCCGGTGACGCGCTGACCGACCGGGGGCTGGTGTCCGGCGAGGAGCTGACCGCCGAGGGCCGTGCGGTGCGGGCGGCCGTGGAGGACGACACCGACCGGCTCGCGCAGGGGCCGTGGGCCGCGCTCGGCGACGCCGGGTGCGACCGGCTCGCCGAGCTGCTCGGCCCGGTGCGGCACGCGATCGTGGCGATCGGCGACTGGCCGGCGCACAACCCCATCGGCGTCCCCGAACCCGCCTGACTCAGGTGACCCGGCTGCGCTCCGTGGGGTACCCGGCGTGCGCGCCCTCGGCGAGCACGGAGCGCAGCCGGTCCATCGCGTCCCAGACGTCGACGAACCGGGTGTAGAGCGGCGCCGGGCCCAGCCGCAGGCGGTCGGGTGTCCGGAAGTCCGGGACGACGCCGCGGTCGACCAGCGCCTGGGTCAACTGCCACGCCTGCGGGTGCGCCAGGCTGACGTGCGACCCGCGCCGGGCCGCCTCCCGCGGTGAGGCGACGGTGACCCCGTGCCCGGCGAGCCACTCGTCGGCCAGGGCGACCACCAGGTCGGTGAGCGCCTGGCCCTTCGCGGCGAGCCGTGGGATCCCGGCCTCCGCGGTCAGCCGGGCGCCGACCTCCACCGCCGCCATGGCGAGCACCGGGGGAGTGCCGACGGCGAACCGGTCCACGCCGTCGGCGGGGTCGTACGCCGTGCCCATCGCGAACTGGTCGCGAGCCCCGAACCAACCCCAGATGGGCTGGCGCAGCTGCTCCTGCAGCTCGCGGCGCACGTACAGGAACGCGGGCGCGCCGGGGCCGCCGTTGAGGTACTTGTAGGTGCAGCCGACGGCGAGGTCGGCACCGGCTGCGGTCAGGTCGGCCGGCACGGCGCCCGCGGCGTGGCTCAGGTCCCACACCACGAGCGCACCCGCGTCCCGGGCCAGCCGGGTCACCTCGGCGATGTCGACCAGCGCGCCGGAGCGGTAGGCGACCTGCGAGAGGACGACGGCGGCGACCCGCTCGTCCAGCGCTGCGGCCAGCACGTCGAGGTCGAGGCCCGTGTCGATGTGCGCGTCCACCTCGCGCACGGTCATGCCGCGGGCCCGGGCCACCCCGGCCACGATGTAGCGGTCGGTCGGGAAGTCGTCGGCGCAGCAGACCAGCACGTCGCGCCCCGGGCGGGCGTCGGCCCCGGCCACCAGCAGCTTGTAGAGGTCGACGCTGGTGGTGTCCGCGACCAGCACCTCGCCCGGCCGGGCGCCCAGCACGCCCTCGGCCAGCACGTCGCCGATCCGGCGGGACTGCTCGACCCAGCTGCTCCACGACCCGACGAGACCGCGGCCCCACTCCTGCTCGACCACCCGCGCCACCGCGGCCGGCGTCTCCACCGGCAGCCGGCCCAGCGAGTTGCCGTCCAGGTACAGCAGGTCGTCCTCCACCCCGGCGAACCGGGCCCGGAAGCCGGCCAGCGGGTCGGCGGTGTCGAGGGCGGCGGCAGCCGCACGGGAGAGGTCCACGGCGTCATGCTCTCCCAGCGGCTACCGTCCCGGGCCGTGACCTCCTCGACCGGCACGCAGCTGCACGACCTGACCGCGCTCGAGCAGGCCGCGGCCGTCCGGGCCCGGGAGGTCAGCCCCACCGAGCTGGTCGAGCACTCGCTGGCCCGGATCGAGGCGCTGGACCCGGGCATCGGCGCGTTCATCACCGTCACCGCCGACCGGGCCCGCGACGCCGCGGCCCGCGCCGACCAGGCGGTCGTCGACGGCGCCGAGCTCCCGCCGCTGCACGGTGTCCCGACCGCGATCAAGGACCTCAACAACACCGCCGGGGTGCGGACGACGTTCGGCTCCCGCGCGCTGGCCGAGTTCGTGCCGGACGTCGACGACGCGGTGGTCACCGCGCTGGCCGCCGCCGGGACCATCAGCCTGGGCAAGACGAACACCCCCGAGTTCGGCTTCCCCTGCTACACCGACAACGACGTGGTGGGCCCGGCCCGCTGCCCCTGGGACACCTCGCTGCTGGCCGGCGGCTCCAGCGGTGGCGCGGCCGCCGCGGTCGCCGCGGGGATGCTGCCCTTCGCGCAGGGCTCCGACGGCGGCGGCTCCATCCGCATCCCGGCCAGCATCAACGGGCTCTTCGGGATCAAGCCCAGCCGCGGCCGGGTCAGCAACGCGCCCTACAACTCCGAGGTCACCTCCCTCGGCGTGCAGGGGCCGCTGGCGCGCACCGTCCGGGACGCCGCGGCCGTGCTCGACGCGATGGCCGGGCCGGTGCTCGGTGACCCGTTCTGGGCCGCGCCGCTGCCCGCGGGGGAGACCTTCCTCGGGCACGCCGACCGGGCCCCCGGCACGCTGCGGATCGGCCGCTACCGGGACTCCGGCATGCCCGACGCCGAGCTGGACCCGGAGGTGGTGGCCGCGTTCGAGGACGCCTCGTCGCTGCTGGCCGAGCTCGGTCACGAGGTCGAGGACCTGCCGGCCGGGCCGCCCGCGGAGGCCATCTTCGGCTCCTTCGAGGTGGTCTGGGCGCTGTCGGCCACCACGCTGCCGGTGCCCGAGGCCGCGGTGCCGCACCTGCGGCCGCTCACCCGGTTCCTGCGCGAGCGCGGGCTGGCGCTGTCGGCCAAGGACGCGATGGACGCGATGTTCACCCTGCGGCTGTTCGCCCGCCGGTTCCTCCAGGCCACCAGCGGCTACGACGTGCTGCTGTCGCCGATCTGCACCATGCCGCCGCGACCGGTCGGCTGGTTCGGCGACGACGGCGCGGAGGACTTCGCCCGGCAGACCCGCTACGCCGCCTTCCCCGCCGTCTACAACGTCACCGGCCAGCCGGCGGTCAGCGTGCCGCTGTGGTGGACGGCGTCCGGGCTGCCGATCGGCACCATGCTGGTCGGCCGCCCGGCGGACGAGGCGACGCTGATCGCGCTGTCCGCCCAGCTGGAGGAGGCCCGCCCCTGGGCGCACCGCCACCCCGGCACGTGGTGACCTGCCAGGCCGGGGCAGCGCCGTCCCGGTAGATTGCCGCCATGCCCGTGATCGAGACCGTGCTCATCTACGGCGTCATCCCGCTGGCGGTCTTCCTCCTCCTGGCGCTCGCGACGCTGATCCCCGGCCGCGGCCAGCAGAAGACCAGGTACCGCCCCGGCCAGCCCTGGACGGCGGCGCCGGTCTGGTGGGAGCCGCACCCGGACACCTCGGCCGGGGCCGCCCACGGCTCCGACCACGGTGACGCCCACGCCGACGGCCACCACGGCCCGTCCCTGGGCCCGACCACCGCGGCGCTGGCCATCGGTCAGGGTCCGCACGTCCCCGAGCCCGCCCGGCGCACCGCCGCCGGCGGCGCCCGCGGGACCTGGTGACCGCGCCGTGAGCACCGCCTCCTCCGCCGCCCCGTCACCCTCCGGAGGCCCCGCCCCGATGAGTTCCGCCCCGATGAGCCAGCAGCTCGACACCCGCGGCACCTCGACCTCGGACACCAGCGGTTCGGTGGTCGACGAGTCCGGCAACGGGCCGTTCTCCTACCAGGACCTCGCCCGGCTCGACGAGGCGCTGACCATGTCCTCCCGGGAGACCGGCCTGCGGTTCACCGTCTACGTGGGCGACCTGGGCTCCGACACCCGCGGCACCGCCGAGGACCTGCACTCCCGGTCCGGCGGCGACACCGCCAACAGCGTCCTGGTCGCCCTGTCGCCCGGGCAGCGGGTGCTCGAGATCGTCACCGGGGCCACCGCCGCCCGCCGGCTGCCCGACCGGGCCTGCGCCCTCGCGGTGCTGTCGATGACCAGCCGGCTCGGCTCCGGCGACCTGGTCGGCGCGATCGTCAACGGCCTGCGCCAGATGTCCGACGCCGCCGGCCACCCCTCCCGCCGCACCCACTGACGAAGGACCCCCTCGCCCCCCACCGCTCGCGAGCTCGCGGCGGGACCCTGCGAGGGGGCCGTTCCAGAACGTCACCACGCCAGCGGCCCAGGACTCACCGAGTCCTGGGCCGCTGGCGTTCACGCCGGGTTCAGCCGGCGGCGGCGTCCCGCTTGCGGGCCCACAGGGCGCGGGCCACGCCGTCCCGGCCCTCGCTGACCAGCCGGCGCAGCGGAGCGGGGACGTCGTCGGCGGCCAGCCACCCGTCGGCCGCGGCGAGCGTCCGCTCGTCGATCACCTTCGGGAAGAGGTACTCGACCGCGTTCTTGGCGATCTCACCCGGACGGCGCTCCCAGAGCCCGCGGATGTCGGCGAAGTACCGCTCCACGTAGGGCGCCGTCAGCTCCTGCTGGGCCGGGTGCCAGAACCCGGCGACCATCGCCTCGTGCACCGCGTTCGGGATCGACTCGTCGGTGAACGCCCGCTCCCACGTCTCGGCCTTGGACTCCGCCGTGGGCCGCAGCGCCCGGGCGGTCGCGGCGCGACGGGCACCGGTCGCGGTGGCGTCCCGCTCGGACTCGGCCTCGATCTCGGCGTCCCCGGCCGCACCGACGGCGACCAGGCCCTGCAGGAACGCCCAGCGGGCGTCGGTGTCGACGGCCAGGCCCTCGACGGTCAGCGACCCGTCGAGCAGGCCGCGCAGCGCGGTCACGTGCTCCTCGCTGCGGGCGGCGGCGGCCAGCGTGCGCGACCACTGCAGCTGGGCGTCGCTGCCGGGCTCCGCGGCGTGCAGCGCGGCCAGCGCCTTGTCGGCCAGCATCGCCCAGCCGGTCGGTGCCCACGCCGGGTCGGCGTAGGAGGCCAGCGCCGACTGCACCCGGGCGAGCAGCGACTGGACGACGCTGATCTCGGTCTCCGCGTCGACACCGGCCAGCACCAGCTGCACCCACTCGCGGGCCGGCAGCTCGCCGTCGCGGGTCATGTCCCAGGCCGCCGACCAGCACAGCGCGCGGGGCAGCGAGTCGGGCAGGGCACCGATCTGGCTGCGCAGGGTGGCCAGCGACCGCTCGTCGAGCCGGAGCTTGGCGTAGGTGAGGTCGTCGTCGTTGACCAGCACCAGGTCGGCCGCGGGGTGCCCCACCAGCTCGGCGACCTCGGTGCGGGCGCCGTCGACGTCCAGCTCGACCCGGTGCGAGCGGGTCAGCCCGTCGGGCCCGGCGGTGTAGAGGCCGACCGCCAGGCGGTGCCGGCGCAGCACCGGGTGCTCTGCGACGGCGGTCTGCTCGATCGCGAAGGAGCGGTACCGGCCGGAGTCGTCGAGCTCGTACACCGGGCGCAGGGTGTTGACCTGGCTGGTCTGCAGCCACTGGGCCGACCAGTCCGACAGGTCGCGCCCGGACGCCGCCGACAGCTCGCCGAGGAGGTCGTCGAGGGTGGTGTTGCCGTACTCGTGCTTGCGGAAGTAGCGCTGCACCCCGGCGAGGAACGCGTCCTGCCCGACGTAGGCCACCAGCTGCTTGAGCACCGAGGCGCCCTTGGCGTAGGTGATGCCGTCGAAGTTCACCTCGACCGCGGCGACGTCGACCATGTCGGCGGCGATGGGGTGGGTGGAGGGCAGCTGGTCCTGCGCGTACGCCCAGGACTTCTCGGTGTTGGCGAACGTCGTCCAGGCCGTCGTGTACTCGGTGGCCTCGGACTGGCAGAGCGTCGAGATGTAGGTGGCGAAGGACTCGTTGAGCCACAGGTCGTCCCACCAGCGCATGGTCACCAGGTCGCCGAACCACATGTGCGCCAGCTCGTGCAGGATCGTCTCCGCGCGCCGCTCGTAGCGGGCCCGGCTGGTCTTGGACCGGAAGACGTAGTCCTCCAGGAACGTGACCGCCCCGGCGTTCTCCATCGCCCCGGCGTTGAACTCGGGCACGAAGAGCTGGTCGTACTTGTCGAACGGGTACGGGTAGTCGAACACCCGGTGGTAGAAGTCGAAGCCGGCCTTGGTGACCGCGAAGATCTCGTCCGGGTCGAGGTGCTGGGCCAGCGAGGCCCGGCAGTAGATGCCCAGCGGGATGCCGTCGTGCAGGTCGGTGACCCGTGCGTAGGGGCCGGCGACGAGGGCGACCAGGTAGGTGGAGATCCGCTTGGTCGGCGTGAAGTGCACCAGCTGCGAGCCGGCGTCACCGGCCTCGATGGTGCGGTCGCCGGTGTTGCTGACGACCTGCCAGTCGAACGGCGCGGTGACGTGCACGGTGAACGTCGCCTTGAGGTCGGGCTGGTCGAAGCAGGCGAACATGCGCTTCGCCTCGGCCGGCTCGAAGTGCGTGTAGAGGTAGACCTGCTCGTCCTCCGGGTCGACGAACCGGTGCAGGCCCTCGCCGGTGCGGGAGTACCGGCAGTCGGCGTCGACCACCAGCTCGTTCGACCCGGCCAGCCCGGGCAGGGCGAGCCCGCCCTCCTCGGTGTAGCCGCTCACGTCCAGCTCGACGCCGTTGAGCGTGGCGGAGCGGACGCGCTCGGCGACCAGGTCGACGAAGGTCTCCGCGCCCGGGGTGCGGGCGTCGAAGGTGATGGTGGTGACCGAGCGGAACGTCTCCTCGCCGGGATGGCCCTGGCCGTCGGTCACGTCCAGGAAGAGGTCGTAGCTGTGGACGGCCAGCAGCGCGGCGCGAGCCGCGGCGTCGTCACGAGTCAGGTTGGGAACGGCCACGTACCGGAGCTTCCCATGCGGGGCCAACGGTCCTCCGCCCGTGTGCCGCGCGGGGTGCCCGGGAACAACCGGACTGCGGCCGGACTTGCTGGCCGGAGACGACCCGGGCGTGACGCCACCGACCGTCCGGGGCACCGACGACACGCGAGGAGCACCCATGACCGAGGCAGTGCAGAGCGCCCCCACCAAGGCCCGCGTCGACTTCTGGTTCGACCCGCTGTGCCCCTGGGCCTGGCTGACCAGCCGCTGGGTGCTGGAGGCGGCGAAGGTGCGCGACATCGACCTGCACTGGCACGTCATGTCGCTGTCGGTGCTCAACCGCGGGCGCGACCTGCCGGAGGAGTACCGCGAGATGATGGCCCAGGCCATCGGCCCGGTGCGGGTGGCCGTCGCCGCCGCGCAGCAGCACGGTGAGGGCGTCCTCGGCGACCTGTACACCGCGATGGGCACGCTGCGGCACCACGAGGGCGTCGAGCTGCCCGACCTCATCGCGCCGGCGCTGGAGCGGGTCGGCCTGCCCGCCGAGCTGGCCGAGGCCGCCGACTCCACCGAGTACGACGAGGCGCTGGAGAAGAGCCACCACGAGGGCATGGACCCGGTCGGCGACGACGTCGGCACCCCGGTCATGCACATCGACGGCGTGGCGTTCTTCGGCCCGGTCATCAGCAAGGTGCCCACCGGCGAGGACGCCGGCAAGGCCTTCGACGGCGCCGTCCTGCTGGCCAACCTGCCCGACTTCTGGGAGCTCAAGCGCACCCGCACCGCCGGCCCGGACATGTCCTCGGTCCCGGCCGACGCCCTGGAGCTCAGCACCGCCCAGTAGGCCGGCATCCCGAACATGGCCATCTCCGGGGTCTCCCGTTCCCCGGAGATGGCCGTCTTCGGGGTGGCGGCGGGTGCGGCATCCTGACGGGATGCCGTTCCCCGTCCGTCAGCGCATCCTCATCACCGGCGCGAGCGCCGGCCTCGGCCAGGGCATGGCCCGCCGGTTCGCCGCCCGCGGGCGCGACCTGGTGCTGGTGGCCCGGCGGCTGGACCGGCTCGAGGAGCTCCGCGACGAGCTGCTGGCGCAGCACCCGGGCACCCGGGTCGTGGTCGGGCAGCTCGACGTCGACGACCCGGACGCCGTGACGGCGGTCGTCCCGCAGCTGGCCGGGCAGCTCGGCGGCATCGACCGGTTCATCGCCAACGCGGGCCTGGGCAAGGGCACCCCGGTCGGCAGCGGCGACCCGCGCCCCAACCGGCAGGTGCTGGTCACCAACGTGCTCGGCACGCACGCCTGCTGCGAGGCCGCGGTCGAGCTCTTCCGCGCCCAGCGGGCCGGCCACCTCGTGGTGGTCTCCTCCGTCGCCGGGGTGCGCGGCATGGGCGGCACCCGGACGGCGTACGCCACCTCCAAGGCCGCCGACGCCGTGCTCGCCGAGGGCATCCGCGCCGACCTGCTCGGCGACCGGTCGACCCGGGCGATCCGGGTCACCACCGTGCACCCCGGGTTCATCGAGACCGACATCAACGTCGGCCGCCGGGGCCCGTTCACCGTCGACCTGCAGACCGGCGTCACCGCCCTGGTCGAGGCGATCGAGCGGGAGCCGGTCCGCGCCTACGTGCCGGAGTGGCCGTGGCGCCCGGTCGCCGGGCTGCTCCGGGCGTTGCCGCTGCCGGTGGTCCGGAAGCTGTCCTAGCCGGCGACCCGGGTCCGGGCGATCGCCCGGGTCCGCTCGTCGAACGGCGCCGCGCCGTCCGGCCGGGTGAGCCAGCGGGCCAGCCCGGCGAGCTCGTCGCGCTGCTCGGCGACGAACGCCGCGTCCACCACGGCGCCGTGCCCGGGCACGACGGGGCCGCGCACCAGCTCGAGCAGCGCGGTCAGGGTGCCGGCCCAGTCCAGCGGGAAGGCGTCCTCCATCGCCGGTGGCGAGCCCTCCTCGACCAGGTCGCCGGCGAAGACCACGTCGTCCACGGCCACCACCAGGTCAGCGCCGGTGTGCCCGCGGCCCAGGTGCCGCAGCGACACCGCACGGCCGCCGACGTCGAGCACGGCGGCCTCGTCGACGAGCCGGTCGGGCAGGTCCAGCGGCGTCGTCGCGACCAGCTCGGCGGCCGGGTCGCCGTCGGCCAGCAGGGCGCCGACGACGTCGGCCCGCTGCTGCTCGGCGGTCGCGGCCAGCTCGGCGGCGCACTCCCGCAGCGCCCAGACCTCGGCCGGCCGGAAGGCGGCGTTGCCGAAGCAGTGGTCGAAGTGGGCGTGGGTGTTGACCACCGACCACGGGTACGGGGTGACCGCGCGGACCGCCTCGGCCAGCGCCCGGCCCTCGCCCAGGTGCGAGCGGGTGTCGACGACCAGGCAGGCGCCGTCGCCGACGACCAGCCCGCAGTTGAGGTCCAGCTCCCGGTGCCGGCGGACGAACACCCGGTCGCCCACCTCCCGCCAGCCGGCGGTCACCAGCAGATCCGCATCGGCCGGTCGCGGGAGTCCGTCGTCCCGTCGCCGACGCACTCCGCGCGGCCGTCGGCCAGCCGCTGGGCCGACCACGCCGCGGCGCAGGCGTCCAGCGCGTCGACCACCGGGACGCCGACCGGGGCGGCGTCCAGCGCCTCCCCGACGTCCATCACCGCGCGGAGTGCCCGCAGCCGCTGCACCGTGCCGCGGGCGGTGCCCTTGCGGTCGGTGACGCCGCCGAGCCCGAGCCGGAACGCCAGCTCGGGGTGCACCTCCACGACCCGGTCGGTGGGCGGGTCGCCGAGGGCGTCGTCCAGCGCGCGGATGGACCGGACGAGCTGGAACGCCTGGGCCGAGGGGGCCCGCGGCGGGTCGGTGGCGGCTCGGGAGATGGCCCGGGCCTCGGCGTAGTCGTCGGTGGCGAGCACGCCGCGCACCGGCGTGGGGAAGACCGAGCTGGCGGCCCCGGTCAGCAGCTCCCGCGCCGCGACGTCGCAGACCCGGACGCCGTCCTCCGACAGCCCGATCGGCATGTCGATCGCGATCACCTCCACGCCCGGGACGGCGAGCACGTCATCGACGGTTCCGAGGGCGAGCAGCTCCACCGTGCGGCCGTGCAGCAGGGCGCCCACCCACCCCAGCCGCCAGCCGTCGACCCCGAGCACCGCCACCGGGCCAGCCTGCCAGGCCGCCTGAGAGGATCGGGGCATGCGCGTCTTCCTCGGCACCGACCACGCCGGTCTCGAACTGAAGTCCCACCTCCTGCAGGTGCTCGCCGACGAGGGCTTCGAGCCCGTCGACTGCGGCGCGTACGACTACGACGCCGAGGACGACTACCCGCCGTTCTGCTTCGAGGTGGGGGAGCGGGTGGTCACCGAGCCCGGCACCCTCGGCGTCGTCATCGGCGGCTCGGGCAACGGCGAGCAGATCGCGGCCAACAAGGTCCCCGGCGTCCGCGCCGCCCTGGTGTGGAACGAGGACACCGCCCGGCTGGCCCGCCAGCACAACGACGCCAACGTCGTCTCGGTCGGCGGCCGGCAGCACAGCGTCGAGGAGGCCACCGCGCTGGTGCTGACCTTCCTGCGCGAGCCGTTCAGCGGCGAGGCCCGGCACGTCCGGCGGATCGGGCTGCTCACCGACTACGAGCGGGACCGGCACCGCCCGGCGGGCGGGCTCCCCACCGACACCCCGTGACGGCATGACCGGCGACGACCTGCGCGCCGCCGACGCCGCGGTCCAGGAGCTGCTCGGCCGGGTGCCCGACGGTGGCGCCGCCGTGCCGCTGCTGGCCACCGACGTCACCGGGGTCGCGCACCACATCACCTCCTGCCTCACCTGGTACGCCGCCGACCTGGTCGCCGGCCCGGCTGAGGTGAGCGCCTTCGACCTGGTCCGCCGTCCCGACGTGGAGCTGGCGGAGATGCGCAAGCAGCTCGGTGCGGCGGCGGAGGTGCTGGCCCGGGTGGTGGACGCCGCCGGGCCCGACGAGCGCGGTGCGCACAGCTGGGGCCTGGCCGACGCCTCGGGGTTCGCCGGGATGGGCTGCGCGGAGATGCTGCTGCACACCTGGGACGTCGCCGACGGCCGGCAGCTGGAGTGGGCGCCGCCCGCAGAGCTGGCCGACGCGGTGCTCGCCCGGCTGTTCCCCTGGGCACCGGCCGGCGACGACCCGTGGGCGGCGCTGCTGTGGGCGACCGGCCGCGGCGAGCTGCCCGGCCGCGAGCCGCTGACCTCCTGGCGCTGGCACTGCGCCCCCCTCGACGAGTGGGACGGCACCGTACCCAGCTGAGCGTGTCGATGTGGACGTCACCAGCCGTCGGCCCCGTCCAGAGGCTCGGCCCGAGCGTGGTGACGTGCTGGAGCGGCCGCCCTTCAGGGGCCCGCGCCGAGCTTGCGAGGCGTGGGGGGAAGGGAGGTCCTTTCAGAAGTGGTCGGGGCACCACGGGGTGACCGGCCAGCGGAACGCCGCCGCGGCCTGGGTGACCGCCCCGGGGCTGATCTCGGTGACCCGGCCGGCGCCCTGCAGCGCGGCGAGCGACTCCCCGCCGAGGTAGACCGCCGACAGCGCCTCGATGTCCATGACCAGGTCGGGGTCGCGGTCGGTGCGGTCGCAGAACGCACCGGCGGGGTGGCCCCACAGGTGCCAGCGCCCGTCGTTCCAGTCGCAGAACCGATCGCGCACCTCGATGACCAAGTCCAGCCGGGTCGGGTAGCGCCGGGCGGACAGCGCCGCGCCCACGTCGACCAGCCGCACCCAGAGCGCGTCCACCGGGCGGGCGTGCCAGGCCCGCGGGTCGGTCAGCAGGTGCCGGACCGGGTCGTCGGCAGAGGCGTCCGGCGCCTCGACGGTGCGCACCAGGTCATGGTCGAAGAGGTACCGCCACAGCGCGGCGTGGGCCGCCGGGGTGCTGCCTCGGACCTCCTCGACGGTCAGCGTGCCCTCGGGGTCGTTGGTCGCGCTCCACGCGGCGCGCAGCCGGTAGGTCGCGTAGCCGGTGACGGAGCCGTCGGCCTCGGTGTGGAGCACGTGCTGGCGGAGCGTGCCGCCGGAGCTGCGCTCGGCGGAGTCGTAGAGCCGCCGGTCCCACCAGCGGTCGTCGAGCGCGAGGTTCCCCGGCACGAACCGGCGCACCTGCTCGTAGACCGCCTGCGCCGCAGGCTGGAAGTCGGCCCGTTCGACCAGCCGGACGGTGCCGGTGCCGCAGTCGACGTCCGGCCGGAGCCGCAGCCGGTGGGCCTCGCCGGTCCAACCGCCCCGCCAGGTGGCCGGGGCGTAGCCGAAGCGGCCGTAGATCGACGCCTCCGCCGCCCACAGCGCCGCAACGGGCTCCCGGCCCGCCTCGTGCACCTCGGCCAGCTGCCGCCGCATGATCGCGGTGAGCAGACCGCGACGGCGGTGCGTGGGGGCGACCGTGATCCAGGTGACGCCCGCGGTCGGGACCACGGCACCCGGCACGGTCATCTCCAGGCTGTACAGGCCGGCGGTCGCGGCCACCCGGTCGCCGTCGAAGAGCGCGAGCGAGCGGTCCAGCTCGGCGATCGGCGAGGGCTCGTCGAGGAAGGGGCCGCTGAGCTCCTCGCCGAAGGTGGTCCCCATCGAGCGGACGAACCGCGGCCACTCCTCGGCGGTGATCGGACGGAACTGGTCGGCGAGATCGGTCACGGTGGGTGTCTACCGCCCCGGTGCGACGATTCGCCAACCAGTTCCGCCCGGTCAGTGGCTGGCCGCCGGCAGCCGGTGCAGCCAGCGCGGCAGCCACCAGGTGCGCTCGCCCAGCAGCGCCATGGTCGCCGGCAGCAGCACCCCGCGGACCAGGGTGGCGTCGATGAGCACCGCGACCGCCAGCCCGACCCCCAGCTGCTTGAACTCCAGCATCGACAGCGTCGCGAAGATGCTGAACACCGCGACCATCACGACCGCCGCGCTGGTGACCACGCCCGCCGACCGGGTGACCCCGGTGGTGATCGCCTGCTGCATCGGGATGCCGGCCTGGGCAGCCTCCCGGACCCGGGACACCACGAACACGTGGTAGTCCATCGACAGCCCGAAGAGCACCACGAAGAGGAACAGCGGCAGCCAGGACACGATCGACCCGGTGGAGGTGAAGCCGAGCAGCCCCTCGGCCCAGGTCGACTGGAACACCAGCACCAGGACGCCGTAGGCAGCGCCCACCGACAGCAGCGTCAGCACGGCGGCGATGAGCGCGACGGCCAGCGACCGGAACGCGACGGTGAGCACGACGATGGTGAGCGCCAGCACGAAGCCGATGACCACCGGCAGCCGGTCGGACATGGTGCTGCCGAAGTCGAGGCTCCCCGCGGTGTCCCCGGTGACGGCGGTGGTGACACCGGGCAGGTCGCCGACGGTGCCGGGCACCAGGTCCTCGCGCAGCCGCTCCAGGCCGGCGACCGCGTCGGCGCTGTCGGCCTCCCCGGCGCCGGCGATGCTGACCCGGGCCACGGTGCCGGCCGGGTTGAACTCCACCTCACCGGCGGCGGTCGGGTCGGGCAGGGCCGCGGTCAGCTCCGCCACGGCGGCCCGCACGGCGGGTGCGTCGAGCTCGTCGCCGTCGGCGCGCCAGAGGACGACCTCGTCGGTGGTGCCCTCCTGCGGGTAGGCGACGGCGATCGCGTCGTAGGCACGCACCACCTCGCTGTCCCGGGACAGCGCGTCGATGCCGGGCATGGCCGTCTTCATCCCGATCGCCGGCACGGCCACCGCGAGCAGCACGCCGGCGCCCACGGCGAGCGAGATGCCCGGGCGGGCCACCACGCGGCGGACCACCGCTCCCCAGACCCGGCTGTCGTCGGTCCGGCCGACCAGCCGGCCGATCAGCGGCACCCGGGGGCGTTCGATGCCCCGGCCGAGCAGCGCCAGCGTCGCCGGCAGCACGGTCAGCGACCCGATCACCGACACGGCGACGACCAGGATGGTGCCGGTCGCGAAGGAGGTGAAGACGGCGTTGCCGGCCAGGTACATGCCCGACATCGCGACCGCGACGGCGATCCCGGAGGTGAGCACCGCGCGACCGGAGGTGGCTGCGGCCAGCTCGACGGCCAGCCCGGTGCCCGCGCCGTGCCGCCGTTCCTCGCGGACCCGGCGCACGTAGAACAGCGCGTAGTCGACCCCGACGGCCATGCCGATCAGCAGGACGACGCTGGAGGTGCTCTCGTCGATCGGGCGGAGCTGGGAGACCAGCGAGACCAGGCCCAGCGCGCCGCCGACGGCGGTGATGCCCAGCAGCAGCGGCACGCCGGCGGCGAGCAGCGCGCCGAAGGCGACCAGCAGCACGGCCAGGGTCACCGGCAGGCTGAGGAACTCCGCGCGCTGGAAGTCGTCGTCCAGCTGCTCGCCGACGACCGAGCCGATGGAGCTCCCACCGGACTCGGTGACCCACAGGTCCGGGTGGTCGGCCTGCACGCCGGCGACCGCGTCGAGCACTGGCCCGACCGCGTCCTCGCCGGCCTCCCAGGCGTCGCCGCCGGTCAGGTCACCGACGTCGAGGGTGACGGGCACCAGCAGCGCCGTCCCGTCCAGCGACGGCACCGGGTCGCCCACCTCCGCGACCTCGTCCAGGCTGCGGACGGCGGCGGCGACGGCGTTGGCCGCCGACGTGCCCTCCGGCCCGATCGCCGACCCGTCGCGGGTCTGCACCAGCACCTGCTCGGTCGGCGGGTCGGGGAAGCCGGCGTCGTCGAGCACGACGTCGGCGCGACCGGACTCACCGCTCCCGCTCTCCGCCCCGCTGAGGGTGTTGGTGCCGGTCGCGCTGCCCACGACGACGGCGAGGACGACGGCGAGCAGCCACAGCCCCACGACGGTCCAGCGGTGGGTGGCGCTCCAGCGGGCGATGCGGACCACCGCCCCGTCGCGCGGTCGGCGCGGTGGTGTCTCGGGCAACGCGGTCATCACGGGAACGCTCACGGCAGTGGCCTCTCGGGGCTCGGGCGCCGCGGTCGCGGCGTCGCTGCACCGAGGTTCTCGGGTGCTGCTGATCTTGTCGTTGCGGCTGCCACCCCAGCCGGGGTCGGGCTGACCCGACTGCGCCCGGGGGGTCACCTGGCTGCCGCGGCGGCCCGGCTGCTGCCAGGGTCAGGGGGTGCGCCGGCGACCGCCGCGCCTGCCCGCCGAGTGCAACGGAGCCGACGTGTCCAGGACCTCCCGGAACCGGGTGCTGCTGTTCACCGTCGGGCTGGTCGGGCTGCTCGCGGGGGCCGGCGTCGTCGTCGCGGTCTCCCTCGGCGACCGGCAGACGTCGCAGGGCGGTGAGGTGCACGAGGGGGTCAGCGCGGTCGACGTCCGGCAGGACTGCGGCGGCGACGTCACCCTGGTGCCTGCGGAGACCGCGACGGCCGTGGACGTGCGCTGGTCGGACCGCTGGTCGGCGAGCCAGCCCGAGCACGACGCCGAGCTCACCGACGGCCGGCTCGTCGTCTCGGTCCGGTGCCCGGGCGTGCAGCTGGTGTGGGGCTCGACGAGCGCGCTGACCGTCGGCGTGCCGGCCGGGGTGCCGGTGACCGTCGACTCCGGCGCCGGCGACGTCCGGGCCGAGGGCACCTCCGGCGACCTCGAGGTGCGCAACCGGTGCCGGGGAGGTCGACGTCCAGCAGGTCACCGGGCGGCTGACGCTGAGCAGCGGCGCCGGCGACGTACGGGTCAGCGGGGCGCGCGCCGGGCAGGTCGCGGTCGACACCGGTGCCGGCGACGTCTCGGTCTCGGCGACCGAGCCGGTCGGCGAGCTGACCGTGCGCACCGACGCCGGTGAGGTGCTCGTCGAGCTCCCGGCCGACGGGTCCGCCTACGCCGTCCGGGCCGGCACCGACGCCGGTGACGTCTCGATCGGGGTGCCCGAGGACCCGTCGTCGCCCCGGGTGGTCGACCTGGAGAGCGACGCCGGGGACATCACGGTGCGCACCGCCGGCTGACCGGCCTCACGGCCCCGAGGTGACCCCGTCGGCCGCCAGGGTCAGGTCGCCGCAGGTGACCTGGTGGGCCGCCTCGACCTGCGCGGCGGTCGCGCCCTCGGTGGTCCGGCTGGCGCCGTTGGTGGCCCGCGGGCCGTCGAGCTGCACCACCGGTCAGCTCCGCAGGTAGGCCAGCGTCGCCATCACCCGGCGGTGCTGGTCGTCGTCCTGGGCGAGGCCGAGCTTGGCGAAGATGTGCTGGGTGTGCTTCTCGACCGCGCCCGGCGTGACCACCAGCTGGCGGGCGATCGCGGCGTTGGAGTGCCCCTCGGCGATCAGCCCGAGCACCTCGCGCTCGCGGGGCGACAGCGAGCGCACCGGGTCGTCGCGGCGGCGGCGGGCGAACAGCTGGGCCACCACCTGCGGGTCGAGCACGGTGCCGCCGGCCACCACGTCGTCCAGCGCGGTGAGGAACTGGTCGACCTGGGCGACCCGGTCCTTGAGCAGGTAGCCGACCCCGCCGGCGCCGTCGGCGAGCAGCTCGTCGGCGTAGGCGACCTCGACGTACTGGCTCAGCACCAGCACCGCGGTGGTCGGGACGGCGCGGCGCGCCTCGACGGCGGCCCGCAGGCCCTCGTCGGTGTGCGTCGGGGGCATCCGGACGTCGACGACGGCCACGTCGGGGCGGTGCTCGACGACCGCGCGGACCAGGCTCGGCCCGTCGGCGACGGCGGCGACGACCTCGGTGCCGGCCTCGCCGAGCAGCCGGATCAGGCCCTCGCGCAGCAGGACCGAGTCCTCGGCCAGCACGACGCGGCGGCGGGGGACCGCCTCGGGGGTCACGGACACGGGAGTTCTCCGATCAGTCGGGTGGGGCCCCCGCGGGGGCTGTCGACGGTCAGCACGCCGTCGACGGCGAAGAGCCGGTCGGCCAGGCCGGCCAGGCCGTGGCCGGGGGCGAGGACGGCGCCGCCCTGGCCGTCGTCCTCCACCTCGACCCGCAGCCGGCCGTCCTCGCGGACCACGGTCACCCGGGCCACCGTGGCGTCGCTGTGCTTGGCGATGTTGGCCAGCGCCTCGCTGACCAGGAAGTACGCGCTGTTCTCCACGGCCGGCGCGAGCCGCTGCCCGGCCGGCAGCCCGACGGCCAGCTCCACCGGCACCGGCGAGCGGGCGGCGACGGCGGCCAGGGCGGCCGCCAGCCCGCGGTCGGCGAGCACCGGCGGCGCGATGCCGCGGGACAGCGCGCGCAGCTCCTCGAGCGTCTCGCGGGTCATCGTGGCCGCCTCGGCGAGCGTGCTCCGGGCGCCGTCCGGGTCGGTGTCGATCAGCCGCTGCGCGCGGTGCAGGTCCATGCTCAGCCGCACCAGCCGCTGCTGCGGGCCGTCGTGGATGTCGCGCTCCAGCCTGCGCAGGGCGACCGCCTCGGCCGCGACGGCGGCGTCCCGGCCCTCCGACAGCCGCCCCAGCTCGGCCTGGGTGCCGGCCCGCAGGGTGAGCAGGGCCCGGGCGAACTGGGCCTCCAGCAGGGCGCTGACCCGCGCCACGCCGGGCAGCATCAGGGCGAACAGCAGGCCGATGGCGGTGTGCACGAGCACCCGGTTGGTCGCGGTGTCGTCGAGCCCCAGGGCCTCGGGCAGCGTGTAGTTCTGCGAGTCGGAGCCGTAGGGGATCGACCAGTCCCACGTCACCGCGGTCAGCCCGGCGAGCGCCACCGACCACCAGACGACGACGACGACGAACGCCGGGATCGCCAGGGCCATCCGCAGCAGCGCGTGCAGCACGTCCAACCAGCACTGCGGGTCGCGCAACGGCTCGACCAGCCGGCGGACGAGGGACGCCTGCGGGTCGGCCTGCCGGTAGACCGGCGTGGGCACCGGGTGCTGCAGCACCTCGGGGATGCGCGCCCGCTCCAGCGCGGCGAAGCCGCGGGCGATGAGCAGGGTGAGCACGAGCAGCGGCAGGCCGACCCAGACGACCAGCGTGCCCACCCCGACGGCCAGGAAGGCGATCACCAGGACGAACGCCACGATCGACAGGGGGAAGCCGACGAACACGTAGGCCGTGTCGACGCCCAGCTGCCGCCACCAGCTGCGGTGCCCCCGCTCGGGTGCGGGGTTCCCCGCGGGGAGGGGGAGCTCGGCGGTGGCGGTGGTCATGCTCCCCAGCCTGCGCGGCGGAGGGGCCCGGACCCAGCCCGCTGGCTGGCCGTTGCCGGTTCGGGTTGTCCCGACCTGGTGCTCTCCATCTCGACCGGGATGCTCCCGGCGGGGGCAGGTCGTGTCCAGCACCGGCCACCCGGTCGGGTCGGGGTCGGGCGACTCCTTGGTCCTGTCACTGGTGTGCGGCAGGATCGGCGGGGACGTCGACGAAGGAGTCCACGATGACCGGTCTGATCGCCGAACGGCCCGGCACGACCACCGCCAGCGAGCTCGAACCGCGGCTGGCCGAGCACCGGCGCGAGCTCACCGGCTACTGCTACCGGATGCTCGGGTCCGCCTTCGACGCCGAGGACGCCGTCCAGGAGACGATGGTCCGGGCCTGGCGCTCGCTGGACCGGTTGCAGGGCAGCGGCGCGCTGCGGTCGTGGCTGTACCGGATCGCCACCAACGTCTGCCTGGACTCCCTCGACGGCCGCAAGCGCCGGGCGCTGCCGGTCGACCTCTCCGAGGACTCCTTCGCCCCGGTCGAGGCGTCCCTGGACGGCGTGCTGCCCGACGGCGCCTGGGTCGAGCCGGCCCTCGACCGGCAGGTGCTCCCGGTCGGCGGCGACCCGGCCGACCTGGCGGTGCAGAAGGAGTCGGTGCGGCTGGCCTTCGTCGCGGCCCTGCAGTTCCTGCCGCCGCGGCAGCGGGCGGTGCTGATCCTGCGCGACGTGCTGCGCTGGAAGGCCGACGAGGTCGCGGTGCTGCTGGAGACCTCGGTGGCGGCGGTGAACAGCGCGCTGCAGCGGGCCCGGGCCACCCTCGCCGTGCAGCAGGCGGCGGAGGAGCCGGCGGCGCCCACGGTGGCCGACGACCACGCCGCCCTGCTCGACCGCTACCTCGACGCGTTCGCCCGCTACGACATCGACGCGCTGGTCGCCCTGCTGCACGAGGACGCCGTGATGGACATGCCGCCCTACGCCATGTGGCTGCGCAGCTCCGCCGACATCGCCACCTGGTTCGTCGGGCCGGGGGCGGAGTGCCGCGGCTCGCACGTGGTCCCGCTGGAGCTCAACGGCAACCCGGCGTTCGCGCAGTGGCGGCCCAGCGGTCCGAACGGTGAGTTCGAGCCGTGGGCCGTCCACGCGCTGCAGTTCACCGACGGGCGGGTCACCCGGATGACCGCCTTCCTGGACACCCGGCTGTTCGACCTCTTCGGCCTGCCCCGGCACCCCACCCCCGCCTGACCGGCGCTCACCAGCCCGGCGGCGGGCGGAAGCCCACCAGCCCGGCCTCCTCGGCCAGCTCGGCCACCCGCAGCGGGGTGCGGTCCTCCAGGTAGGGGCCGAGCAGCTGGGCGCCGATCGGGAGGCCGCTGCGCGTGCCCGGCCCGAGCGGGACGACGGTGGCCGGCAGCCGGCCGAGGCTGGACAGCCGGCTCCAGTCCGACAGGGAGTCGACCGGCTCCGCGCTGCCGTCCACGTCGACGGTCGCCGGCGTCCGGCCGTCGGCGTCGGGGGTGATCGCGCCCCGGGTCACGGCCGGGCAGAGCACCACGTCGACCCCGGTGAACAGCTGCTGCCAGCGCACCGTGGCGGCCCGCTGGGCCTCCAGGTCGTCCAGCGCCGACCGCAGGTCCTGCTGGTACAGCCGGGCCACCGGGTCCCCGGCGGCGGCCCGGGCACCCGCGTCGGCCCAGGCCTCGGCGTCCATCCCGTGCACCACCTCACCGGCCTGCAGCCGGGCGAACAACGCCAGGTCGTCCGCCCCGCCGACCGGGGGAGCGGTCAGCTCGGCCACCCGGGCTCCGGCGTCGGCGAGCCGGTCGGCGAACGACCGGACCGCCGACCGCGTCTCGGCGTCCACCCGGCAGGTCGGGTCGTCGGTCCACACCGCGACCCGCACGTCGCGCAGCGACCGCACCCGGGGCGGCGGCAGCTCCAGCCGCCAGCCGACCGCCTCGACGCCCTCCGCGCCGGCCATCGCCTCGAAGAAGCTGGTGGTGTCGGCCGCGCTGCGGGTCATCGGGCCCACCGAGGAGACCATCGGCTCGAGCAGCCCGCCCCGGGGCCAGGGGAGGTTGCCCAGCTTGGAGACGACGCCGTTGCTCGGCCGGTGCCCGAACAGACCGCACCAGGCGGCCGGGATCCGCAGCGAGCCGGCCAGGTCGCTGCCGAGGTCGGCGACGGCCAGCCCCGCGGCGACGGCCGCCGACGCGCCCCCGGACGAGCCGCCGGAGGAGAGCCGCGGGCCCCACGGGCTCCACGTCGCGCCGAGCCAGTCGTTCCAGGTGTGCAGGCTGGCCAGGTAGACCGGCACGTTCGTCTTGCCCAGCACCACGCAGCCCGCCGCGCGGAGCCGGCGGACGACCGGCGCGTCCACCGCGGCGAGCCGGGCGTCGGAGGCCCGGCCGTGCGAGCTCCGCAGGCCCGCGGCGTCGATCGTGTCCTTGACGGTGACCGGCAGCCCGGCCAGCGGACCGAGCGGACGGCCGGCGGCCCGGTCGGCGTCCACCGCGCGTGCGGCGGCGAGCGCACCCTCGGCGTCCAGGGTGACGACGGCGTTGAGCGCCGCCCCGGCGCCGCGGATCCGGTGCAGGTGCGCCCGGGTGAGCTCCTCGGCGCCCACCTGCCCGCCGGCCAGGGCGGCGAGCATCGCGGTGCCGGAGGCCAGCAGGTCCAGGTCGGTCGGCATGCGGCGAGCCTGGGCAGCCCGTGTTCCGCGGCCGCTCCCCGCAGGTGAACGACAGGTTCCGATGAGTTCCCGGCGCGGAGGTGGTCTGCACTCCATGACCGAGACCACGGCAGGACTGCTCAGCGACAGCGCTGCGTTCAGCGGCTTCTCCGTCGACGACCTCGACGCGGCCCGCGCGTTCTACGAGGGGGTGCTCGGGCTGCGCACCAGCCCGGAGCCGGAGATGCGCGGGATCATGCACCTGCACCTGGCGGGCGGGCGCGACGTGCTGGTCTACGCCAAGGGCGCCGACCACACCCCGGCCAGCTACACGGTGCTCAACTTCCCGGTGCCCGACGTCGACGCGGCGGTCGCCGAGCTGACCGCCCGCGGTGTGCGGTTCGAGCAGTACGACGACCCGCCGACCGACGAGAACGGGGTCATGCGGGCGGGTGGGCCGCTGATCGCCTGGTTCACCGACCCGGCGGGCAACGTCTTCTCCGTGATCGAGGAGGGCTGATGGGCCGGCTGCAGTACGTCGCGATCTGCTCCCTCGACGGCTACACCGAGGACGCCGCGGGCTCCTTCGAGTGGGCGACGCCCGACGAGGAGGTGCACGCCTTCGTCAACGACCTGGAGCGGCCGGTCGGCACCGCGCTCTACGGCCGGCGGATGTACGAGACGCTGGCGGTCTGGCAGACCATCGGCGGCCCGGAGCACCCGGCCGTCGAGAACGAGTACGCCGACATCTGGCGCGCGGCGGACAAGGTCGTCTACTCGACCACCCTGGAGGCGGTCAGCACGCCGCGCACCCGGCTGGAGCGGGCGTTCGACCCGGCGGCGGTCGGGCGGCTGGTGGCCGGCTCGACGTCCGACGTGGCCATCGGTGGCCCGGCGCTGGCCGCGCAGGCGTTCCGCGCCGGGCTCGTCGACGACGTCCACCTCCTCGTGCACCCGGTGGTCGTCGGCGGTGGCACCCGGGCGCTGCCCGACGGCGTCCGGCTGGACCTGGAGCTGGCCGGCGAGCACCGCTTCGCCGGTGGCGTCGTGCACCTGCACCACCGGCGGCGGTGACCCGCCGCCCCGACCGGCGGGTCACCGCTTCGCCGGTGGCGTCGTGAACCTGCACCACCGGCGGCGGTGACCCGCCGCCCCGACCGGCGGCCGGGCTCGGATGATGGCTGCCATGGGCGTGCCGAGCTGGACCGCGGAGGAGGCGGCGGCCCTCGGCGGGGCCGTCGAGCTGGAGATCGCCGTCCGGCGCCCGGACGGCGGGCTGCGGGCGTGGACGCCGATCTGGGTCGCCTCCGTCGACGGGCAGGTGTACGTGCGCAGCTGGTACCGGCGGGAGTCCGGGTGGTTCGGGGCTGCGGTGGGCTCGCGTCGCGCCCGGGTCCGGGTGCCGGGTCTGGAGGCGGAGGTCACCGTCGAGGACGTCGGTGACTCCGACGCCGGGCTGCGCGCGGACGTCGATGCCGCCTACCGCGCCGGTTACGGCGCCGGCGCCGCGTCCATGGTGACGGCGGAGGCCGCGGCCACGACGCTGCGGCTCGTCCCGCACCCCGTGGACGGGGCGGCGTGAAGGAGCCGCTCTCCCGCGCCGAGCTCGACGGGGTCGTCGCCGAGGCCGTGGGGGTGCGGCTCGACGCCGTCCGTGAGCTGACCGAGGGCACGTGCAACGCGGCGTACGCGCTGACCCTCGCCGACGGGCGGGAGCTGGTGCTCAAGGTCGCCCCGCCGCCGGGCACCCCGGTGCTCAGCTACGAGCGCGACCTGCTGGCCACCGAGGCGATGTGCCTGCGGCGGTTCGCCGGGCGGGTGCCGGTGCCCGAGCTCGTCGCGGCGGGGACGGCGGCCGGGCGCGGGTACGTGCTGACCTCGCTGCTGCCCGGGGCGTCGTGGCAGTCGCAGTCCGCCGCCGTCGGCCCGGACCAGCACCGGGTGCTGCGGCGGCAGGTCGGACGGCACGTCGCGGCGATGCACGCCGTCACCGGCGACGGGCGGTTCGGCTACCCCGCGGGGCCGCTGGCGGCGACCACCTGGGCCGGGGCGTACCGGCGGATCATCGACGCGCTGCTCGCCGACGCCGAGCGCTACGCGGCGCCCTTGCCGGTGCCGGCCGAGGACCTGCGGCGGCGGGTGGGTGCCGCGGCCGCCGAGCTGCTGCCCGCCGTCACCACGCCGGTGCTGGTGCACTTCGACCTGTGGGACGGCAACGTCTTCGTCGACCTGGCCGGGCCCGAGCCGGCGGTCACCGGGTTCATCGACCACGAGCGGGCGCTGTGGGCCGACCCGGCCGCGGACCTCGTCTCCCTGGCGCTGCTGGGTGACATCGCCGACGACGCCGACTTCCTGGGCGGCTACGCCGAGGCCGGGGGACCGGTCGTGCTCGACGAGGCCATCCGCGCCCGGCTGCACCTGTACCGGGTGCACCTGGCGTTGCTGATGGTGGTCGAGACGGTGCCGCGGGGGACCGCCGGCGCCGAGCACGCGGAGTGGAACGGCCGGGTCGCGGACTGGCTGGTGCAGGAGCTGGCGGCGCTCGGCCGCCGCTGAGCGACCTCACCTGGTGCTCTCAGGTCCCCGCGTCGGGGTGGTCGACGGCGGCGGCGTAGCGGCGGCTCATCACGCGGAGCGCCTCGACCAGGTCCGGCGGGCCGGTGAGCCGGAAGTCCAGGCCGAGCATCCCGATGTAGGCGGCGATGGTCTCCACGCTGTCGGCGCCGGTGACCAGGACGCACGTGTGGTCGTCGACCGGCTCCACCACGCCGACCGCGGGGTTGATCCGGCCCAGCACCTCGGGTGCCGGCGCGGCCACCGTGATCCGCGCGTGCACCGCCCACCCGCTGGACGCGACCTCGCGCAGGACGAAGGCGTCGTAGTCGGCCTCCGCCAGCGGCTCGGGCTCGAAGCGGCGCCCGGTCGGCGTCCGGAGGGTCAGCCAGTCCAGGCGGAACGTGCCCCACTCCCTGGTGGCGACGTCGCGGGCCACCAGGTACCAGCGCCGCTGCCACGACACGAGGCGGTAGGGCTCCACCAGGTGCGGCTGGTGGTGGTGGTCGAACCGCAGCCACTCCACGCGGGCGATGGCCTGGGCCACCTGGGCGAGCACGGCCGGGTCGACCTCCGGGTCGGGGGCGTTGCTCCCGGTGTTGTCCGGGCCGCGGTCGACCGTGCGCGCGATCGCGTCGACGCGGGAGCGGAGCCGGGAGGGCAGCACCTGCTCGAGCTTGGCCAGAGCGCGGGCACTGGACTCCGCGGTGCCGGCCACCCCCGAGGCGGACCGGAGCCCGACCGCGAGGGCGACGGCCTCCTCGTCGTCGAGCAGCAGCGGTGGCAGCGAGGCGCCCGGCCCCAGCCGGTAGTGCCCGGCTGCGCCGCGCACCGCCGTCACCGGGTACCCGAGCTCGCGCAGCCGGTCGACGTCGTTGCGCACGGTGCGGACGGTGACGTCCAGCCGCGCCGCGAGCTCCGGACCGGTCCAGCTCGCGCGGGCCTGCAGCAGCCCCAGGAGGGCGAGCAGCCGGGCCGACGTGGTCATCGAACGCAGCCTGGCAGAACAGGAAAGGTCTGTGCCTCTTTGCTCCCTAGCGTGCGGGCCATGACCACGACCTCCTCCTCCGGCCCGCACCCGACCCCGTCCTCCGGCAGCCCCGACGAGATCCGGCCCTTCCGGATCGAGGTGCCGCAGGCCGACCTGGACGACCTGCGCGAGCGGCTCGCCCGCACCCGGCTCCCGCAGCCGGCGCCCGGCGACGACTGGACGTACGGCACGCCCAACTCCTGGCTCACCGAGGCCCTGGAGGCGTGGCGGACCTTCGACTGGCGGGCGCTCGAGGCGCAGCTGAACGCGTACCCGCAGGCCACCACCGACATCGACGGCCAGCCCGTCCACTTCCTGCACGTTCGGTCGGCGCACGAGGCCGCGGTACCGCTGCTGCTCGTGCACACCTATCCCGGCAACGTCACCGACTTCCTGGACGTGATCGACCCGCTGGTCGATCCCGTCGCACACGGTGGACGGGCCGAGGACGCCTTCTCCGTCGTCGTGCCGTCGATCCCCGGCTTCGGCTTCAGCACGCCGCTGGTCGACCGCGGGTGGACGATGCAGCGCGTCGCGCGCACGTTCGACACCCTCATGCGCCGCCTGGGGTACGACAGCTACGGGGCTCACGGCAGCGACGCCGGGGCGCTCGTCGGCCGGGAGCTGGGTCTCCTCCAGCCGGCCGGGTACCTCGGGTCGCACGTGCTCCAGGCGTTCTCCTTCCCCTCGGGCGACCCCGCGGAGTTCGAGGCGCTGACGCCGCGGGACCACGCGGCGCTGGAGCACATGAGCTGGTTCCAGTCGGTGGGCGGCTACAACGCGATCAACGCGTCCCGCCCGCAGACCGTGGCGGTCGGCATCTCCGACTCGCCGATCGGCCAGCTCGCCTGGAACGAGCTGTTCGTCAACTTCGGCAACGGCACGAGCCTCGTACCGCTGGAGAAGATCGTCGGGTCGGTGTCGCTCGAGTGGCTCACCAACACCTCGGCGAGCGCGGGTCGCTACCACTTCGAGGAGGGCCGGGCCGTGCGGGAGCCGCAGGTCAACCACGGCCGGATGGGCGTCGCGGTGTTCCAGGACGACTTCCGGTCCATCCGCGCCTTCGCCGACCGGGACAACGACCACATCGTGCACTGGAGCGAGTTCGACCGCGGGGGCCACTTCGCCTCGCTG
Organism: Modestobacter versicolor; assembly: GCF_014195485.1. Taxonomy (NCBI): domain Bacteria; kingdom Bacillati; phylum Actinomycetota; class Actinomycetes; order Geodermatophilales; family Geodermatophilaceae; genus Modestobacter; species Modestobacter versicolor. The sequence continues at coordinate 1,751,076 of NZ_JACIBU010000001.1, read as the reverse complement.
GAGGTGCCGGACGTCGTCGTGGAGGACATCCGCGCGTTCTTCCGCCCGGTCCGCTGAGGGCCGGCGTCCGAAGGCCGGGCGTGCGTGGAGCGGGGGACCGGGATCGAACCGGCATGGCCAGCGCGGAAGGCTGCAGGCTCCAAGCGCATCATCGCTGGTCAACGCGAAGCCAGGCGGGTGCCGTGCCTCCCACGTGCCTTGAGCTCACAGGGCGGCAGGGAAGGCAGTTCCTCGGCGTTGCCCGGTCCGCTGCCCATTGCTCTCTGCTGTTCGCGTATGGAGCTGCGGCCTCGCCTGGGCGGGCGGACGTGTGGCTGCCCTCGCCGCAGTCGGTACTCGCCCATCTCAGTCAGAGCTGATACGGGGCACGACCTGGGCGCTTCTGCGGGCGCCGCCGAGAGTCGTGCCTATGACGGCGCAACGAGGCCCGTTCCGGGCCCGCGCGCCAGCCTGTCCAGCCACTCGACCAGCAGGTTCGTCTCCGCCTCGGTGAGCGGCGAAGGGTCCCCGTCGCGCAGCGTCGCGGCGAGCGCGACGGCGTGGACACTCCCTGCGGGTGCGTCGGTGACCTCGCCCGACCCGGTGCAGACATCGGTGGTCAGCGAGCCGAGGACGGCTTCCCGCACCCGATGGGAGAGCTGCGGGTCCCGCTCGTCCACCGGAACTCCGATCAGCGAGAGCGTCACGCCGCATCCCGCCGCGTGCACGGCCCGTGCAGCGGAGGCCACGTCAGTGCGGAGTCGGCCGGCACGGGCGACGGCCTGGACCAGTCCCAGCAGGACCGTGTCGGCCTGGACGGCGGCTGCACCCGGAGGGCTGACGTTGGGCCGGCCGTACATCAGGGCGTAGAGGTGGGGGTGCTCGAGCCCGAAGCCGACGTGCAGGTCCCAGCCCTCACGCAGGTCGTCGACCGGATCGCCGACGCGCGCGCGACCGGTCTTGAGCTCGATGTACTGGCGGAAGCCTCGTTGCACTGCGGCGTCGAGCAGCCTCTCCATGTCGCCGTAGGCCCGGTAGATGGTCACCGACTGGACCTCGGCGGCCGCAGCGACGGCGCGTGTGGTCACCGCGCTCGGCCCGCCGGCCTCCAGCAGCTCCAGGGCCGCCCGCTCGATGGTGTCGCGGTGCGCTCTGCCCCCACGCGTGGCGGCCATCTCCTCGCTCATGAGATCGAAGATAACAGTTCTCTGGTGTCAACGCTTGCAACAATGCGCCACCCGTGGCAATGTAGTCATCGCCAACATCTGAACGACATCGGAGGTAGCAATCATGTCCATCACTGACAACACCGACGGCACGCCCTCGGCCGGTGGCGGTCGGCGGCGGGTGGCCGTCGTGACCGGTGGGTCGCGCGGCATCGGCCGGGCCGTCGTCGAGCGGCTCGCCGCGGACGGTCAGGACGTCGTGATCGTCTACGCCGGTGACGAGGGTGCGGCGAAGGAGGCCGTCTCGGCTGCCGAGCAGCACGGTGCCCGCGCCTTCGCCGCGCAGGCCGACGTCGCCGATGCCGAGGCGGTGGCCGCCGTCTTCGACCGTGCCGAGGCCGAGTTCGGCGGTGTCGACGTCGTGGTGAACTCCGCGGGCGTCATGCACCTGGGGCCGATCGCCGACTTCGACCTCGACGTGCTCGACGCCATGCACCGCACCAACGTCCGCGGCACGTTCGTCGTGGCTCAGCAGGCCGCGCGCCGGGTCCGCGACGGTGGCGCGATCATCAACTTCTCCACCTCGGTGGTGAAGCTCGGCCTGCCCGGCTACGGGCCTTACGCGGCGACCAAGGGCGCCGTCGACGCGGTCAGCGGCGTGCTCGCCAAGGAGCTGCGTGGCCGCGACGTCACCGTCAACGCCGTGGCGCCCGGGCCCACCGCCACCGCACTGTTCCTGTCCGACAAGGACGAGACGACCATCGAGCGGATGGCCGGCATGAACCCCATGCAGCGGCTGGGCACGCCCGAGGACATCGCCGAGGTGGTCTCGGCCCTCGCCGGCGCCGCCCGCTGGATCAACGGTCAGACGATCTACGTCAACGGCGGCATGGCCTGACCCGACCCTCGCCAACGTCACGCTGCACGAGAGGAAACGTCACCATGTCCGTCGTCCTGATCACCGGCGCAGGCACCGGCATCGGCCGTCTTGCGGCCCGAACCGTGGCCGCGGACGGCCACACGGTCTATGCCACCATGCGCGACCCCGAGAGTCGCAACGAGGACAGGGCCGGGGACCTGCTCACCTTCGCCGCCCAGGAGAACCTGGACCTGCGCGTGGTGGAGCTCGACGTGCTCAGCGAGCCCTCGGCCCGCGCGGCGGTCGAGCGCATCCAGGCCGAGCAAGGTCGCCTGGACGTGGTCGTCCACAACGCCGCGCACCTCCTGTTCGGCATCACGGAGGCCTTCACCCCTGAACAGGTCCTCGCCGCGTACGACACCAACACCGTGGGGGCGCTGCGGGTCAACCGCGCGGCCCTGCCGGTCATGCGCCGGCAGCGGTCGGGGCTGCTGCTGTGGGTGGGCAGCGGGACGAGCAGGGTCGTTCCGCCGTTCCTCGCCCCCTACACCGCGGCCAAGGCCGCGATGGACTCCTTCGCCGACTCCGTCGCCATCGAGGTGGCACGGTTCGGGATCGAGACGTCCATCGTCATGCCGGGCCCGTTCACCCAGGGCACGGCGCACTTCCCCGACGCCGGGTTCCCGGCGGACACGGAGGTGGCCTCCGCCTACGACGCCGAGTACGGCGCCGCCCTGGCCGGCAACGAGGCCGCCACCGAGTCGCTGTTCGCCCCGGGCGTCCAGCAGGACGTCCAGGCGGTCGCCGACGAGATCGCGCGGGTCGTCGGCCTCCCGGCCGGGTCGCGCCCCTACCGCTCCAGCGTCGACTTCTCCGACTTCGGGGACGTGCCGGTCACCGCGGTGGCCACGGTGCAGCGGGAACGGCTCCTCCGCCGGATGCGCCTGGAGGACACCCTCCGCCCAACGGCGCACTGATCCCCCGGGATCGGACGGGGCGGCGCGGCTCGAGCCGCACGGTGCCCGAGCCGCGCCGTCGTCGTGCATGGCGGGCCGTGGCGCCCGGGGCCCGGTGCTCCGGACGATCCCGCCGGGAAGGTCCTCGCGCTCTCAGCCGGAGGTCGGCACGAGACCGTCCCGGCGACGGGCAACTGATGCACGCCAGTCACTGGAGGTGGTAGTCGCATGGATGTCCCCTTCTGGGCGTGGGCCGTCACGGTCGGCGCCGTGGTCGCGATGATCGGGTTCGACCTGCTGGGCCATCGCCGTCCGCACGAGCCGCGCCTTCGCGAGTCAGCGATCTGGTCGATCGCCTACGTCAGCGTCGGCGTCGCCTTCGGGGTGCTGGTGTGGGCCCTCTACGGAGGCAGGTACGGCGGGGAGTACTTCGCCGGCTACATCACCGAGAAGAGCTTGTCGGTCGACAACCTCTTCGTCTTCGTGCTGATCATGTCCGGCTTCGCGGTGCCCCGGGCGCTGCAGCAGAAGGTGCTGCTCTACGGCATCGTGTTCGCGCTCGCGCTGCGGACCGTCTTCATCTTCGTCGGCGCCGCCGCGATCGAGCAGTTCAGCTGGGTGTTCTACCTGTTCGGTGCCTTCCTCGTCTGGACGGCTGTCGCGCAGGCGCGGGGTGGACACCAGGGGCAGGACGAGTACACCGAGAACGGAGTCCTGCGGTTCGTCCGCCGGTTCCTACCGACCACCGACGACTACCACGGCGACAGGCTGATGGTCGGGGTCGACGGCAGGCACCTGGTCACCCCGCTGGCCGTCGCGCTGGTCGCCATAGGCAGCGCCGACCTCCTGTTCGCCGTGGACTCGATACCGGCGATCTTCGGGCTCACCCAGGAGACGTTCCTCGTGTTCGCCGCGAACGCGTTCTCGCTGCTGGGACTGCGCCAGCTGTACTTCCTCGTCGACGGCCTGCTCGACCGGCTGGTCTACCTGCACTACGGGCTGGCGGCGATCCTCGGCTTCATCGGGGCCAGGCTGCTGATCCACGCGCTGCACGCCAACGAGCTGCCCTTCGTCAACGGCGGCGAGCACGTCACCGTGATCCCGGAGGTACCCACCAGCATCTCGCTCGCGGTCATCCTGCTCACGCTGCTCGTGACCACCGTGGCCAGCCTCGTCAAGGACCGCCGGAACCGTGCCGGCGCGCGCCTGGCGGGCCACGGCCCGGACGGTGAGCGCTTTCCGACCGGATAGGACCACGCGTCCGCCGTCGTCGGGAGGTTCGGTGGCCACCCTTGACGTCAGGTTCGGCCCGAGAGCGGCGTCTTCACTGGGCGTCGGTACAGCCACCGCCCTCCGCGGTCGGAGTACGTCCTGACCGAGCCGGGAGCGGCACTGCCCGGCGTCCTCGGTGCCCTGGGTGCGTGGGGGAGGCGTGGACGACGCCCCACCCGGACGAGCCCGCCGCGCGGGCCGAGCTCACGTGGGTGTGACGTCAGCGGCACGCGGGAGGGCAGCAGATCAGTCAGGGCTGAACGCGCCGCCCGGTCGCGGCTGATCGCCTGATCGCGTCCATGAGCCGGTGACGGATGACGGCGTCGCGGAAGTCGGGGACGCCGGCGCGGCCGCCGAGGAGCTGGTCACGGATGCCCGCGTACGCGTGGGTCAGCGTGTGGATGGGCGATCGGGCGAGCCGGGGGAACCGGTCGTAGCCGTCGGGAACGGTCAGCTCCACGCGCCGACCACCACTCCGCGCGGCGTGCACGGTGACCGGTGCGATGTGCGGGTGGTCTGGTGCAGTGACCTGGAGTGTTCCCTCCGAACCGTCGATGGTCATCGAGAACCCGACCCCGGAGACGACGCCGCCCCGCTGGTGCGCGGAGAGCACGGCACCCCCCGGCAGGTTGCCGGAGATGGCGATCTGGTCCTCCGCGGTCATCGGGACGTGCTGCCCGCTGCGAGCCAGCGCGACGTTCGGGTGCCGGGTCGCGGTCGTCGCCACGACGTCCTGGAGCTCCCCGACCACCATCGACACGGAGTCGATGGCGTGACCGAGGGCGATGGACATCATGGTCGCCCCGAGGTCGCGGTCGAGGGTGTAGAGCTTGCCGGGGTCGACCGGCGTGCCCCACTCCGACGTCGCCGCGGAGACGGTCACCGAGAGCACGTCCCCCAGGTGACCGTCGGCCACGAGGTCGGCCAGCCAGCGGAACGTGGGCGAGGACCGGCCCTGCAGCCCCACGAAGGTCGAGATCCCCAGCGCGGCGTGGGCCATCTCCTCCGCCTCGCCGAGGTCGACGGCCAGAGGCCACTCGCAGAACACCGGCTTCCCGGCCGCCAGCGCGGGCAGCACGAGCTCCCGGTGCCGAGGCGTCTTGACCGTGACGACGACGAGGTCGATGCCGTCGGCTCGGGCGAGCTCCTCGGTGGATCCGTACGCGGGCGCGCCGTGGACGTCACTCGCTGCCCGGGCCGACTCGGACGAGCTCGCCACCAATCCCCGCAGCTCGAATCCGCCGACCGCTGACATCGCCGGGAGGTGTGCCGCGGCGCCCCAGCCTCCCGACGCGCTCAGCCCGACGACGCCCACGCCGATCGGACGACGCCGGCTCGGGTCGCCCGTCGGCGCGGACGGTCGCCCCTGCTCGGGAGTGCCTTCCATCGCGTCGCTGCTCGCCATCTCACTGATCCTCTCGTGGAACGCAGGTCTCGGACGTCGTGCCCCGTCGTCGTCCGGTCCTGTCGACGGCTGAGGCCCCTCGGACGGCGGACGCGCCACCGACCGCCCCAGCAGCCGGGATCCCGCGCAGCGACGCTGCGCGGGATCCCGGACCTGGCGGCAGACCGCGAGGCAGTGCCTCGAGAGGTCAGGCTGCGCGGAGCTGGCGGTCGGCGTCCGCGGTGTCGTGGATGAAGGTCATGTCGACGAACCGGCCGTTCTCGATGCGGTAGATCGCCATCTCGACGATCCGGAAGGACGCGCCGCTCGCGGGCGCGCCGTGCCACTCCTTGACCGGCGTGCCGGTGTTGACCAGGCGCACCCCGGCCCGGTCGCCGTCGACGAGGATCTCCTGCACCTCCCAGTGGAAGTCCGGAACGGCGTCGACGATGCCCCGCTGATCCGCGACGACGGCACTACGGGTGCCGCGCTGGCCGTTCAGGGTCACCTCGTCGGCGACGAACTCGTCCATGTCCTCGAACCGGCGGTCGTTGAGGGCTGCGATGTAGTCGGTGTAGAAGGCGTGGATGTCGAAGTCGGCCATGGCTGTCCCCATCTCTGCTGTCCCCACGGGACTGTGGTGGTCTTTCGCGGTGGCTCACGCGAGCCAGGTCGACGTTATGAGTGGTCGGTGACCCGAGGCAGGTCCCCGGTGGTCCCGGGGTGCGACAGGGCCCCCGAGCGTTTCCCTCGCCACCCGGAAGTGCGGCGGGTCAGCGGCGAAGAGTCGCGAGCAGCGCGGTGCCCAGAGGTGCTGTGACGCGTCCGGCCACCAGAGGGGTTGTGCCGGTGGAACCTGACCAGGTCCCACCGCCCCCGACGTCGCCCGGACCCGGAGTCCCCGGAACGACTCCTGGACGAGCCGCAAACCCTCCGCGGGGGGCTGCTGCGGTCAGGTCCTGCCGCTCCACACCACGGGCGGCCGGAGCGCCCGCTCCCGGCGTTGTCCGAGGTCGGGCACCGTCGGGACGAAGCTCGAAGCCCGACGCGTCCGTGGCGATACCACCGATCTGATGACGGGCGGCCGTGAGAAGGACGTCGCAGGACACCGTTCACGGGTGTCCGGCGACACCGATGTGTGGAGCGGGTGACCGGGATCGAACCGGCATGGCCAGCTTGGAAGGCTGGGGCTCTACCATTGAGCTACACCCGCGAGCGCACCGCTGAGGTGCCTGCACAGGGTACCGGGCGCCGACGTGCCTAGACTCAGGCCGCCACGGGGTGTGGCGCAGCTTGGTAGCGCACCCGCTTTGGGAGCGGGGGGCCGTGGGTTCAAATCCCGCCACCCCGACAGTCCGACGACGTCTCTAGACTCGTGGGGTGCTGCGACGCGGACAGCGTCGCGCCCACCGTCCGTCCCCCTTCCAGAGGAGCGCTGTACCGTGAAGAGCACCATCGAGAACCTGGGCCCGACCCGGGTCCGGCTCGCGATCGAGGTGCCGTGGAGCGACCTGGACCACGCCTTCGGTGAGGTCTACAAGGAGCTCGGCCGCCAGGTGCGCGTTCCCGGCTTCCGCCCCGGCAAGGTCCCGAACCGCGTGCTCGACCAGCGGATCGGCCGCCCCGTCGTCCTGGAGCAGGTCGTCCAGCACGCCGTCCCCGAGGTCTACTCCGAGGCCGTCCGCGAGAACCAGGTCCGCGTGATCAGCCAGCCCGACGTCGAGGTCACCCGCCTCGACGACGGCGAGGCCCTGGCGTTCACCGCCGAGGTCGACGTCGCCCCCACCCTCGAGCTCCCCTCGCTGGACTCCCTGGCGGTGACCGTCGACGACGTCGAGGTCAGCGACGAGGAGATCGACGCGCAGGTGTCGGTCATGCGCGAGCGCTTCGCCACCCTGTCCGGCGTCGAGCGCGCGGCCGAGGACGGCGACTTCGTCTCCATCGACCTGGAGGCCACCCTCGACGGCCAGGTCCTCGAGGACGGCAGCACCACCGGCATGTCCTACGAGGTCGGCTCGGGCGGCCTGATGGCCGGCCTCGACGAGGCCGTCCGCGGGCTGTCCGCCGACGAGAGCGCCACCTTCAGCACCGCGCTGCTGTCGGGCGAGGACGCCGGCCGGGAGGCCGAGGTCACCGTGACGGTGCGCTCGGTCAAGGCCAAGGAGCTGCCCGAGCTGGACGACGAGTTCGCCTCGATCGCCAGCGAGTTCGACACCCTCGCCGAGCTGCGCGACGACGTCCGCACCCGGCTCTCCCGCACCAAGGTGCTCCAGCAGGGGGCGCAGGCCCGCGACAAGCTGGTCGAGCACCTGCTCGAGACCATCGAGGTCCCGGTGCCGGAGAACATGGTCACCCAGGAGCTCGCCTGGCGGAGCCAGGCCATGGAGCGCGAGCTCCAGCAGGCCGGCATGGACTGGGACGCCTACTTCTCCGCCGCCGGCATCGAGGGCGGCCGCGAGGAGTACGACGCCGAGCTGCGCGAGAACGTGGAGAAGGCCGTCAAGACCCAGTTCATCCTGGACTCGATCGCCGACGCCCGTGAGGTCACCGTCGACAACGAGGACCTCTCCGCGCAGATCATGGCGCAGGCCCAGCGCAACCGGGTGAGCCCGGAGCAGTACGCCCAGCAGCTGCAGCAGGGCAACAACATCGCCGACTTCGTCGCGGACGTCCGCCGCACCAAGGCGCTGGCCCAGCTGCTCGAGGAGACGACGATCACCGACGAGTCGGGCAACGTCGTCGACCTGGAGGCGCTGCGCCCGCGCACCGTCGCCGCCCCGTCCGACGACGCGGCCGCTGATGAGGCCGACGCCGACGCCGAGGGCACCGACGAGGTCGTCACTGACGCCGAGGCGGCGGTCGACGACGCCGAGGGCAGCACCGACAAGCCCTGAGCCCCACCGGCACACCGCGCCGCCCGCACCCTCCCCGGGTGCGGGCGGCGCGGTCGTTCCCGGCCCCGCCCACGCCCCGCTGCGCCCACGGCGAACACCGGCCCCGACCGGGAGGAAGCGGTCAGGGGTGCGCGTTAGGGTCGACGTGACACCGAGGCGATCCCCGAGGCCGCACTGACGACGACCGGCACCGAGAGGCCGTCCGCGGCGTCGTCGGTCGCCCCCCGACCACCGGCCAACCCGTTCCACGAGACCGACTGCACCGCAGTCCTACGGAGGTCACCGCACCCGTGAGCAACTCAGACCTGATCACCGCCAGCGCGCCGCTGATGCGCGCGGGCGGCTCGATGATGAACCTCGGCGACTCCGTCTACGAGCGCCTGCTGCGCGAGCGGATCATCTTCCTCGGCAGCCAGGTCGACGACGTGATCGCCAACCAGCTGGCCGCCCAGATGCTGCTGCTGTCCGCCGAGGACCCCAAGCGCGACATCCACCTGTACATCAACTCGCCCGGTGGCTCGGTCACCGCGGGCATGGCGATCTACGACACGATGCAGTTCATCGACTGCGACGTCGCGACCTACGGCATGGGCCTGGCCGCCTCGATGGGCCAGTTCCTGCTCACCGCCGGTGCCAAGGGCAAGCGCTACGCCCTGCCGCACGCGCGGATCATGATGCACCAGCCCTCGGCCGGCGTCGGCGGCACCGCCTCCGACATCGCGATCCAGGCCGACCTGTTCCGGCGCACCAAGGTCGAGCTCAACGAGCTCCAGGCGCTGCACACCGGCCAGCCGGTCGAGCAGATCGCCAAGGACTCCGACCGCGACCGCTGGTTCACCGCCAAGGAGGCGCTGGAGTACGGCTTCGTCGACCACGTCGTCACCCGCGCAGACACCATGACCGCGACCGACAACCCGGTCACCGACGGACCGGAGAAGTGACCATGAGCAACTTCGAGATGCCCTCCAGCCGGTACATCCTGCCCTCCTTCGTGGAGCGCACGAGCTACGGCATGAAGGAGTCGAACCCCTACAACAAGCTCTTCGAGGAGCGCATCATCTTCCTCGGGGTGCAGATCGACGACGCGTCGGCGAACGACGTCATGGCCCAGCTGATCACGCTGGAGTCCAACGACCCCGACCGCGACATCACGATGTACATCAACAGCCCCGGTGGCTCGTTCACCGCGCTGACGGCCATCTACGACACGATGATGTTCGTCCGGCCCGACATCCAGACCGTCTGCATGGGCCAGGCCGCCTCCGCGGCCGCCGTCCTGCTCGCGGCCGGCACGCCGGGCAAGCGCCTGGCGCTGCCGTTCTCCCGGGTGCTGATCCACCAGCCCTCCGGCGAGGCCGGCGGCCAGGTCACCGACCTGGAGATCCACGCCGCGGAGATCGAGCGGGTGCGCACGCAGATGGAGAACATCCTGGCGCGGCACACCGGCCAGACCCCCGAGCAGGTCCGGGCCGACATCGACCGCGACAAGATCCTCACGGCCCAGCAGGCCAAGGACTACGGGATCGTCGACCAGGTCATCGCCAGCCGGAAGCTCAACGCCCTCCCCGCCTGATCCGGTGGCGGTACGGGCCGAGGCCGCGCGTGTCGCGCTCTCGGCCCGTACCGTTTGCCGCATCTCCGCCGGGGTCGGTCCCAGCCACTCCACCGGGTCACGGGGGAGCGGCGAGGCGGGTGTTGCGGGCCGGACGACCGGGGTGCGTCACTGCTCCGGAACGTCGGTGCAGCCGGGTAGGTTCGGCGAACGCCCGATTCCCCGGTCAGCACCGCAGGGACGACGGACGCCAGATGCGAAGGCGTCGGCAAGGGCAACGAAACGCACGTACCAGGGGCAGCGGCAGAGCCGTCCCACTCGAGGTGGAGGTCAGCCAGGTGGCACGTATCGGTGAGAGCGGCGACCTGCTCAAGTGCTCCTTCTGCGGGAAGAGCCAGAAGCAGGTCAAGAAGCTCATCGCTGGCCCTGGGGTGTACATCTGCGATGAGTGCATCGACCTCTGCAACGAGATCATCGAGGAGGAGCTCTCGGAGTCGTCGGACCTCAAGTTCGACGAGCTGCCGAAGCCCAAGGAGATCCACGACTTCCTCGAGCAGTACGTCATCGGGCAGGACCAGGCCAAGCGCACGCTCGCGGTGGCGGTCTACAACCACTACAAGCGGATCCAGGCCGGCGGTGAGCGCGGCAGCCGCGACGACGGCGTCGAGCTCGCCAAGTCCAACATCCTGCTGATGGGCCCCACCGGGTGCGGCAAGACGCACCTGGCGCAGACCCTCGCCCGGATGCTGAACGTCCCCTTCGCGATCGCCGACGCCACCGCGCTGACCGAGGCCGGCTACGTCGGCGAGGACGTCGAGAACATCCTGCTCAAGCTGATCCAGGCCGCGGACTACGACGTCAAGCGCGCCGAGACCGGGATCATCTACATCGACGAGGTCGACAAGATCGCCCGCAAGAGCGAGAACCCGTCGATCACCCGCGACGTCTCCGGTGAGGGCGTGCAGCAGGCGCTGCTGAAGATCCTCGAGGGGACGACGGCGTCGGTGCCGCCGCAGGGCGGCCGCAAGCACCCGCACCAGGAGTTCATCCAGATCGACACCACCAACGTGCTGTTCATCGTGGGTGGCGCCTTCGCCGGGCTGGACCAGGTCATCGAGGCCCGCACCGGCAAGCAGGGCATCGGCTTCGGCGCCGAGGTGCGCGGCAAGAAGGAGATCGAGCAGGCCAACGCCTTCGCCCAGGTCATGCCCGAGGACCTGCTGAAGTTCGGCATGATCCCGGAGTTCATCGGCCGCCTGCCGGTGATCACCAGCGTGCAGAAGCTGGACCGCGAGGCGCTGATCAACATCCTCACCGAGCCGAAGAACGCGTTGGTGCGCCAGTACCGGCGGCTGTTCGAGCTCGACGGGGTGGAGCTCGAGTTCACCGACGACGCGCTCGAGGCGATCGCCGACCAGGCCATCCTGCGGGGCACCGGTGCCCGTGGGCTCCGGGCGATCATGGAGGAGGTCCTGCAGTCGGTGATGTACGACATCCCGAGCCGCGAGGACGTCGCCACCGTGGTCATCACCAAGGACGTCGTCCTGGAGCACGTGAACCCGACGATCGTGCCGCGCAAGCCCGCCCGCGCCCCCCGCGAGAAGTCCGCGTAGGTCGCACGCAGCTCCGAACGACCGACGGCCCGTTCCCCTGCTGGGGAGCGGGCCGTCGCCGTTCCGGGCGTCGACCTCCCAGCCGCCAGGGGCGCTCGCCGGGTGGCGGGTCAGTGGCCAGCGGTCAGGCGGGCCCGGTAGACCGCGGCGATCTGCGCCTGGCAGGCCGCGGGGTGCCGGGTCAGCCGGCGGTGGCTGAACCGGAGGACCAGCCACCCACGGGCGGCGAGTGCGGCGTCCCGCTGGAGGTCCCGCTCTCGCGCCTCCTGGCTGCCGTGGAAGGCCGCACCGTCGAGCTCGACGGCCAGCCTCACTTCCGGCCAGGCCGCGTCCAGCCGGATGGGGCCGTCGGGCAGCAGCAGGCGGTGCTGCTGCTCGCACGGCGGCAGGCCCGGCACCGACAGGACGTGCAGCACGCCGAAGACCTCCAGCTCGCTCTGGCAGCCACCGGCCAGCAGGCCGAGAAGGTCGAGGAGCTGGCCGCGCCCGGGGAGCTCGGGTCGGTCGGCGAGGGCGGCCTCCACCGCCGTCGTGGTGGTCCGCCGCTCGCGGACGGCCCTGATCAGCGCAGCGCGCACCATCTCGGTGTGCCGCCGGCCGGCGCCAGGGCGGTGCGCGTCGCCCCAGCTGTCGACGAGCGCCCGGGGGATGGTCGTGGCAGGGAGGCCACGGGCCGAGACCACCCCCAGCCGGCTCTCCGTGCGGTGGACCCGCAGCCACCGGGAGGTGCGCACCCGCCGTCCGGTCGGCACGGTGACGTCCAGGCGGGTCACCTCGACGTCGACGAGCCGGTGCACGGCCAGGGCGCTCAGGTGGCTCAACGGCCCGCCGCTGTAGCCGGTGGCGGCGTGGGCGCGCACCGTCCAGTCCTGCTCGAGCTCCGGCACGGTGACCCAGCCGGGGTGCAGCCGCACCAGCCGGCCCTCGGCGGTCCAGCGTTCGACGCTGCGGGTGCTGGAGGCCGCGGCCAGGGTGCGGGTGCTCGCCGTGCCGGTCGGGCCGAGGAGGCGGCGGAGGTCGTGTACGGGCCCAGCCTGGGGCGACGCGGATGGCGTCGGGCCCGAGCGGAGGACATCTGTGGACAGCGGTCGGGCGTTGTCCCCTTAGCCGCCAGGGCACGGGCTGGATCGGCGGGTACCGGGCCGACGGTGCGCGGACGAGCGAGCTAGCGGAGGTCTCCGGCGGTGACGCGCTCGACGGCGGCCGGGCCGGACAGCTCACGCCGCTCCGCCGGGTGCTCGGCGTAGTACGACAACGTCCACCAGGCGAGCACCGGGTCGACGGCCCAGTGCACGTCGCCGATCAGCGCGGCGGTGGTCGTCCCCGTGGGCCCGGGCACCTGCGTCACCACGCGGGACGCCGGCCCCCGCAGCTTCACCCCGGACGCCGCGGGCGAGCCGGTCCGCACCCGCACCGCCACCCAGCTGCCCACCGCGTCGGGCAGCGGGCTCGCACCCGTGCGCGCCACCACCGGCGCCACACCGGCCAGGTCCGACCACGGCACCTCGACCTGCGCCGTCTCCTGGAAGACCAGCAGGTGGGTCGGCGTGAGCCCGACGTAGGGCACCCGGCCCGAAGCCGCCCACAGCGCCAGCGCGGCCACCGCGAACAGCACCCCGAACACCGCCAGCAGCACCATCCCGAACACCGCGTCGGGCGGTGCGGGGCGCTGGGTCACGAACGTGACGACGGCGGCGCCAAGGAACAGCACCGCCAGCACCGCCACCCCGAGCGCCTGCGCCCCCGACGGCCGGCGCAGCGGCAGCACCAGCCCGGTCACCCGCCGCCCGCCGACCTCCAGCTCGCCGGTCTCCGGCAGCCGGGTCGCCGGCCGCGGCCGCACGGTGAGCACGATCGCCGCGAGCACGACGACGACCCCCAGCGCGGCCAGCCCCCAGCCGCGCGACGCCGTGCGCGCCCACGCCGCGGCGGCCAGGCCGAGCACGACCAGCACCAGCAGCACGGCACGCCGGCCGGTGCCCAGACCCGGACGCGGACCCCAGCCCTCGGGCCGGGGGAGCGCTGCGCTCACCCCTCGGCGGGGAGCTCGGCGAGCACCACGTCCACGGTCAGCGGGCCCTCGCCGGCGACGACGGTCAGCTCCTGGATCCGCCCGGCGGAGGTCAGGTCGCGGCGCGCGGCCTCGACGAGCGCCACCTGCGCGGCCGGTGCGGTCACCGTGGCGGTGGCGACGTCGGCCCGCATCGACTGCTTGGCCTCCGACTTCGCCTTGCGCACCGCGGCCAGCGCCTCGGCGGCCACCGCCGGCACGGCGCGGTCACCACCGGTGGGCAGCTCGGTCGCGGTCGGCCACGGCGCCCGGTGCACCGAGCCGCTCTGCCACCAGGACCAGACCTCCTCGGTGACGAACGGCAGCACCGGGGCGAGCAGCCGCAGCTGCACCGAGAGCGCCAGCGCCAGCGTCGCCTGGGCGGACTCCGCACCGGCGTCGTCGGCGTAGGCCCGGGTCTTCACCAGCTCCACGTAGTCGTCGCAGAACGACCAGAAGAACGTCTCGGCGAGCTCGAGCGCGCGGGTGTAGTTGTAGGCGTCCATCGCCGCCGTCGCCTCGTCGACGACCTGGGCCAGCTGGCTGAGCAGCCCGAGGTCGATCGGCTCGGTGACCTGCGCCGAGGTGAGCGAGGTGGAGGCGCCCAGCCCGAGCACGAACTTGCCGACGTTGAGGATCTTCATGGCCAGCCGGCGGCCGACCTTCATCTGGGCCTCGTCGAACGGCGAGTCGGCACCCGGCCGCGCGCCGGCCGCCCGCCAGCGCACCGCGTCCGTGCCGTAGCGCTCCAGCACGTCGATCGGCGTGGTCGCGTTGCCCTTGGACTTCGACATCTTCTTGCGGTCCGGGTCGACCACGAAGCCGGAGATGGTGGCGTGCGTCCACGGCACCGCGCCGTGCTCGAAGTGCGCCCGGACGACGGTGGAGAACAGCCAGGTGCGGATGATGTCGTGCGCCTGCGGCCGCTGGTCCATCGGGAAGACGTGCGCGAACAGCTCCGGGTCGGTGTCCCAGCCCGAGGCCACCTGCGGTGACAGCGAGGAGGTGGCCCAGGTGTCCATCACGTCGGGGTCGGCCATGAACCCGCCGGGCACGCCGCGCTGCGACTCGTCGAACCCCTCGGGCACCTCGGAGGAGGGGTCGACCGGCAGCGCCGACTCGGGCGCCAGCAGCGGCGAGGTGTAGTCCGGCTCGCCCTCGTCGTCCAGCCGGTACCAGACCGGGAACGGGACGCCGAAGAACCGCTGGCGGCTGATCAGCCAGTCGCCGTTGAGCCCCTCGACCCAGTTCTCGTAGCGGTGCCGCATGTGCTCGGGCACCCACTGGATCTCCCGGCCGCGCGCCAGCAGCGCCTCGCGCAGGTCGGCGTCCCGGCCGCCGTTGCGGATGTACCACTGCCGGGTGGTGACGATCTCCAGCGGGCGCTCGCCCTTCTCGAAGAACTTCACCGGGTGGGTGATCGGCCGCGGGTCGCCGACCAGGTCGCCGGACTCGCGCAGCAGCTCGACGATCCGCTGCTGGGCGCTGAAGGAGGTCTTGCCGGCCAGCTCGGCGTAGACGTCGGCGGGCACGCCGGCCGGCGGCTCGAGCACGAACCGGCCGTCCCAGCCGATGACGGCGCGGGTCGGCAGCTGCAGCTCCCGCCACCAGGTGACGTCGTTGAGGTCGCCGAAGGTGCAGATCATCGCGATGCCCGAGCCCTTGTCCGGCTCGGCCAGGCGGTGCGCGACGACCGGCACCTCGACGTCGAACAGCGGCGTGCGCACCGTCTTCCCGAACAGCGGCTGGTAGCGGGCGTCGTCGGGGTGGGCGACCAGGGCGACGCAGGCCGGCAGCAGCTCGGGGCGGGTGGTCTCGATGAACACCGGGCCCTCGGGGCCGGCGAAGCCGATCCGGTGGTAGGCGCCGGGGCGCTCCCGGTCCTCCAGCTCGGCCTGGGCGACCGCCGTCCGGAAGGTGACGTCCCAGAGGGTCGGCGCCTCCTGGGCGTAGGCCTCGCCGCGGGCGAGGTTGTGCAGGAACATCCGCTGCGCGGTGGCCCGCGAGGTCTCCGAGATCGTCCGGTAGACGTTCGACCAGTCCACCGACAGGCCGACCCGGCGCCACAGCTCCTCGAACGCGGCCTCGTCGACCGCGGTCAGCTGCTCGCAGAGCTCGACGAAGTTGCGCCGCGAGATCGGCAGCTGGTCCTTGGCCGGCTTCTCCGGCGGGGAGAACGACGGGTCGTAGGGGAGCGAGGGGTCGCAGCGCACGCCGTAGAAGTTCTGCACCCGGCGCTCGGTCGGCAGCCCGTTGTCGTCCCAGCCCATCGGGTAGAACACGTGCCGGCCGCGCATCCGCTGGTAGCGGGCGACGATGTCGGTGTGGGTGTAGCTGAAGACGTGCCCCACGTGCAGCGACCCGCTCGCGGTGGGCGGCGGGGTGTCGATCGCGTACGTCTCCGAGCGGGGGGCGGCGAGGGCGGCGGCGCGGTCGAAGGCGTAGGTGTCGCGCTCCGCCCAGCGGCGCACCCAGGTGTCCTCGAGGCCGTCGAGGGAGGGCTTGTCGGGTACGCCGACGAGAGCTCCCGGAGCGGTGCTGTCGGGGGCTGAGGTGTCGGCTGCCATGACTGGCATCCTAGGAGCGGTGAGCACCTCCCTTTCCCGTGACCTCGACCGGGTCGAGCAGGCGCTCCTGGCGCGGTGGCCGGAGAACCGGCTGGAGCCGTCCCTGACGCGCATCTCGGCGCTGCTGGACCTGCTGGGTTCCCCGCAGCGCGCGTTCCCCGTCGTCCAGGTCACCGGCACGAACGGCAAGACGACGACGGCGCGGATGGTCGACGAGCTGCTGCGCGGGTTCGGCCTGCGCGTGGGCCGCTTCACCAGCCCGCACCTGGAGACGATGCGCGAGCGGATCGTGCTGGACGGCGAGCCGATCGGCGCCGAGCGGTTCGTCGAGGTGTACGACGACATCGCGCCCTACGTGCAGATGGTCGACGCCGGAAGCGACGCCCCGCTGTCGTTCTTCGAGGTGACGGTGGCGATGGCCTACGCGGCGTTCGCCGACGCCCCGGTCGACGTCGCCGTGGTGGAGGTGGGCATGGGCGGCACCTGGGACGCCACCAACGTCGCCGACGCCCGGGTCGCCGTCGTCACGCCGGTCTCGATGGACCACGCCGAGTACCTCGGCCCCGACGTCGCGACGATCGCCACCGAGAAGTCCGGGATCATCAAGCCCAGCACCGGTGACGGCGTGCTGCCCGACGGCCGCCCGGACGGCGGGGTCGTCGCGGTGCTCGCCCACCAGCCCCCCGGTGCCCTCGAGGCGCTGGTCCGCCGGGCGATCGAGGTCGACGCCACGGTGGCCCGCGAGGGCACCGAGTTCGGCGTGCTCGAGCGCCGGGTCGCCGTCGGTGGCCAGCAGGTGCGCCTGCAGGGCCTGGGCGGTGAGTACGACGAGGTCTTCCTGCCGCTGTTCGGCGCCCACCAGGCGCAGAACGCCGCCGTCGCGCTGGCCGCCGTCGAGGCGTTCCTCGGCGCGGGTGCGGCCACCGGGGTGATCGCGCAGGACGTCGTCCGGGAGTCGTTCGCCGCCGTCCGGTCGCCCGGGCGGCTGGAACGGGTGCGCAGCTCGCCCACGGTGCTCGTCGACGCCGCGCACAACCCGGCCGGCATGGCGGCCACCGTCGCGGCGGTGCGGGAGTCCTTCGACTTCACCCGGCTGGTCGGCGTCGTGGGCTGCGTGCGCGGCAAGGACGTCAGCGGCATGCTCGCCGAGCTCGAGGGGCTGTGCGCCGAGCTCGTCGTCACCGAGAACAGCTCCTCGCGGGCGATGCCGGCCGACGAGCTGGGGGCGCTGGCGGTCGACGTCTTCGGCGCCGACCGGGTGAGCGTGCACCCGCGGCTGACCGACGCCCTGGAGTCGGCGATGGAGCTCGCCGAGGCCGGTCCGGACGATGCCCTGGGCGGGTCCGGCGTGCTGGTCACCGGCAGCGTCATCACCGCCGGGGAGGCGCGCGCCCTGCTCGGGGGCAAGCGCTCATGACGGCGCCCGACCCGGTCCGGGCCGGGAAGGCGCTGGGCGGGGCCGCCGCGGCGATCCTGCTGCTGGAGGGGATCGCCGTCCTGTTCGTGCCGCGGGGGATCGCGCAGAGCGGTGACGGGCTGACCGGGTTCCGGCTGACCGTGCTGATCGTGCTGGCGGTGCTGCTGGTCCTGGCCAGCGGGGTGCAGCGCCGTCCGCAGGGGCTGGTGGTCGGCACCGTGCTGCAGGTGCCGCTGCTGCTCACCGGCTTCTTCGGGGCGGCGATGTGGCTCGTCGGCGGGCTGTTCGTGCTGATCTGGGCCTACCTGCTGCAGATCCGCAAGGAGCTGCTCGGCAGCCCGTTCGGGCCGCCACCCGCCGCACCCCCGGCCGCATCCCCGCCGACCGACCCGGCAGGTCACCCGTAGGGGTGGCGTGCCGGGCGGTCCACCTGCGGCAGCGGCATGCTGACGTCGAGTGAGTAGTCAGTGACCGGGTGTCCCGGTCACGGAGGACACGGGGGTGGACGATGGCCGACCACAGCCGTTGCTGCGCAACGCACCACGATCGCCCGGCTGCCAAGAAGCGCGGTCGTGACGAGCCGGTGATCGCACCGGCCGGGGCGATCAGCCAGACGATCGTCGAGTACGCGCACCGGGTGCGGCACCAGGTGCACGACGACCTGGTCGACCGGCACGCCCGCGAGCTGCACGCCCGCTCCAGCTACGACTGCTGGAACGGGCTCAGCGACAAGGACCAGGAGCTCTGGCGGCACATGGCCCGGCTGGACCTGACCAGCCGCCGCTGACCGCTCGACGCTGACCGGTCACGCCGCGCTGGCGTCGCCCAGCTGGTCGCGGAGCGCGCCGGCCCCGGTGCCCAGCTGCTGCAGCACCCGGTCGACCACCGGGTCGGCCACCGCGAGCAGCCCGGCCAGGACGGCGCCGCTGTCGATGGCCCGGGCCCGGCGGGGGACCCGCTGCCGCAGCACGTGGCGCAGTGACTCCTCGAGGGCCCGCTTGCTCCCGTCGGCGAAGGCGATGTGGCCGGCCGGGCTGCCCGCGCGCCGGTCCAGCGCGCCCGGCCCGAAGGCCGCCTCCGCGGCGGCGCGCACCTGGTCGAGGTCGATGCCGACCGCGGCCAGCGCGTCGGCGTCCAGCGCACCGCCGGAGCGGGCCAGTGCCGACCTGATCGAGGCGTGGTCGGCGCCGGCGGCGCGCAGCACGTGGCCACCCCGGCCCTGGTCCACGGCCAGCGCGAGCAGCAGGTGCACCGGCTCGATCTTCTCCGCCCGCAGCGCGCGGGCCTGTTCCTGGGCACGGACGACGGCCTGGCGGGCCTCGTCGGTGAAGCGCTCGAACACGTCAGCGGTCCCTTCTCGAGGTGGCGTGCTTCTTGTGGACGGCCTGCTTGCTGACGCCGAGGGCGTCGGCGATCTGCTGCCAGGACCAGCCGCGGTCCCGGGCGTTGGAGACCTGGAGGACCTCGAGGCGGTCGGCCAGGTCGCGCAGAGCGCGGATGGCGCGCAACCCGGTGTCCGGGTCGTCGGCCGCCGCGGCGGTGGTGACGTCGGTGGGGGAGGCCATGACGTCAACGTAGGTTGACACTGCGGTGTTGTCAACCAGGGTTGACCCGCCCGGTGTCCCGTACGCTCCCGCCCGTGTCTGCACCCACCGCTGATCGCACGCTCGTCCTGGTCAAGCCCGACGGCGTCGCCCGTGGCCTCGTCGGCCAGGTCATCACCCGCCTCGAGGCCAAGGGCCTGCGCCTGGTCGCCGCCGAGCTGCGCACGCTGACCGCCGAGGTCGCCGAGGAGCACTACGGCGAGCACCGCGAGCGCCCGTTCTTCGGCTCGCTGGTCGAGTTCATCACCGGCGGCCCGCTGCTCGCCCTGGTGGTCGAGGGCCCCCGCGCCATCGAGGCCTTCCGCGCGCTGGCCGGCGCCACCGACCCGGTCAAGGCCGCGCCGGGCACCATCCGCGGCGACTTCGCCCTCGAGGTGCAGAACAACATCGTGCACGGCTCCGACTCGCCCGAGTCGGCCGCGCGCGAGATCGCGCTCTTCTTCCCCGGCCTCGGCTGAACCACCTCCCCGGCGCCGAAGTGGCCACTTCGGCGCCGGGGGAGGCGTCTACCCTGGGCGGGTCATGACTGTCGAGTCTCTCTACCCACGCCTCGAGCCGCTGCTCGCCCAGGTGCAGAAGCCGATCCAGTACGTCGGCGGTGAGCTCAACGCCCAGATCAAGCCGTGGGACGACGTCGCCGTCCACTGGGCGCTGATGTACCCCGACGCCTACGAGGTCGGCCTGCCCAACCAGGGCCTCATGATCCTGTACGAGGTGCTCAACGAGCGCCCGGACGCCCTGGCCGAGCGCACCTACGCCGTCTGGCCCGACCTCGCCGGGCTGATGCGCGAGCACGGCGTCGGCCAGTTCACCGTCGACGCCCACCGCCCGGTCCGCGACTTCGACCTCCTCGGCGTCAGCTTCGCCACCGAGCTGGGCTACACCAACCTGCTCGAGGCGCTCGACCTCGCCGACGTGCCGCTGCACGCCGTCGACCGCGACGAGACCCACCCGGTCGTCGTCGCCGGCGGGCACGCCGCCTTCAACCCCGAGCCGGTCAGCGACTTCGTCGACTGCGCCGTCCTCGGTGACGGCGAGCAGGTCGTCGGCGACATCACCGACGTCGTGGCCGCCTGGAAGGCCCAGGGTCGCCCCGGCGGGCGCGTGGAGCTGCTGGCCCGGCTGGCCCGCGTCGACGGCGTCTACGTCCCGCGCTTCTACGCCGTCACCTACCACGGCGACGGCACGATCGCCGAGGTGCTGCGCACCCGCGACGACGTCCCGGCCCGGGTCGGCAAGCGCACGGTCATGGACCTCGACGAGTGGCCCTACCCGAAGCAGCCGCTGGTGCCGCTGGCCGAGAGCGTGCACGAGCGGATGAGCGTGGAGATCTTCCGCGGCTGCACCCGCGGCTGCCGTTTCTGCCAGGCCGGGATGATCACCCGCCCGGTCCGCGAGCGCACGATCACCGGCATCGGCTCGATGGTCGACGCCGGCCTCAAGGCCACCGGCTACGAGGAGGTCGGGCTGCTCTCGCTGTCCAGCGCCGACCACTCCGAGATCGGCCAGCTGGCCAAGGAGCTCGCCGACCGGTACGAGGGCACGAACACCGGCCTGAGCCTGCCCAGCACCCGGGTCGACGCCTTCAACGTCACCCTGGCCAACGAGCTGTCCCGCAACGGCCGCCGCTCCGGCCTGACCTTCGCCCCCGAGGGCGGCAGCGAGCGGATCCGGCGGGTGATCAACAAGACCGTGTCCAAGGAGGACCTGGTCCGCACGGTCACCACCGCCTACGCCAACGGCTGGCGCCAGGTGAAGCTGTACTTCATGTGCGGTCTGCCGACCGAGACCGACGAGGACGTGCTGGAGATCGCCGAGCTGGCGGTCGAGGTGATCCGCGCCGGCCGCGAGGCCAGCGGGTCCAAGGACATCCGGTGCACCGTCTCCATCGGTGGCTTCGTGCCCAAGCCGCACACCCCGTTCCAGTGGGCCGCCCAGGCGAGCGCCGAGACGATCGACCACCGGCTGAGGATCCTGCGCGAGGCGATCAACGCCGACCGCCGGATCGGCCGCTCGATCGGCCTCCGCTACCACGACGGCAAGCCCGGCGTGATCGAGGGCCTGCTGTCCCGCGGCGACCGCCGGGTCGGCCGGGTCATCGAGCGGGTCTGGCGCGACGGCGGGCACTTCGACGGCTGGAGCGAGCACTTCTCCTACGAGCGCTGGACGACGGCCGCCGCCGAGGAGCTGCAGACCTTCGGGCTGGACCTGGACTGGTACACCACCCGGGAGCGCACCGAGCACGAGGTGCTGCCCTGGGACCACCTGGACTCCGGGCTGGACAAGGAGTGGCTCTGGGACGACTGGCAGGACGCGATCTCCGAGGACGAGGTCGGCGACTGCCGGTGGACCGGCTGCTACGACTGCGGGGTCTGCCCGACCATGGGCACCGAGATCCAGATCGGGCCCACCGGGCGCAGCCTGATCCCGCTCACCGTGGTGCGCTGATGGCCAGGCAGCCCGACGGGCCCCCGCCGCCGCCGACCGTCCAGCGGCTGCGGCTGCGGTACACCAAGCGCGGGCCGCTGCGCTTCGCCTCGCACCGCGACCTGGCGCGGGCGCTGGAGCGGGCGCTGCGCCGGTCGCAGGTGCCGATGGCGTTCTCGGCCGGGTTCAGCCCGCACCCGAAGATCTCCTACATGGGGGCGGCGCCCACCGGTGCGGCCTCGGAGGCGGAGTACTTCGAGATCGGGCTGTCCGAGCGCCGCGACCCGGAGCAGGTGCGGGCCGCGCTCGACGCCTCGCTGCCGCCGGGCATCGACGTCCTGGAGTGCGTCGAGGCCGTCGAGGGCAGCGGTTCGCTGGCCGACCGGCTCGACGCCACCCGCTGGCGGATCGACCTGCCCGGCGTCGACGCCGACGAGCTCTCCGCCGCCGTCCAGGCCTTCCTGGCCCGCGACGTCGTGCTGGTCGCCAAGCGCACCAAGAACGGCACCCGGGACGTCGACGCACGCGAGGCAGTCGTCCGTGCGGCGGTGGCCGTTGAGGCAGGTTGTGCCATACTGCAGGTGGTCGTACGGCAGCTCACGCCGACCGTTCGACCGGATGACGTGATGGCTGCTCTGGCTGCCGTCGCCGACCTGCACCCGCCGTTGCCCCCCCGGGCCGTGCGTGAGGCGCAGGGCCGGCTCGACGACAGCGGTGACGTCGCCGATCCGCTCGGGCCCGACCGCGTGACCAGCTCCCGCTGCCAGGGGGAGCCCGCGCAGGTCTGATCCGGCGGAGCCGGATGCGCCGGGCGTCGTCCGCGCCACGTCTGCCAGCCGTGGCGAGCGCACCACCCCGATCTTGCTCCGCCGGCACCACCCGCACAGCACGCTGCACCACCGGGCCCCAGCCGCACCGGCCGGGGCGCGACCCAGACTTCGCGGAAGGGGCATCAGAGCCGCATCCCGCGGCCCGCCCCGACCGCCCAACCCGCGTTCCTGCGCGGCCGCCAGTCGGAGACGATCGGCGCCCGGGGACGCACAGGAGGCGAGCCCTTCGTGGCCGACCGCATCGACAGCGACACCAGCGCCGACACCACGGTGGACGGCACCCCGCCCGAGGGGGCCGCGGCTCCCGACGAGCAGCCCGGCACGGCCCCGGCCGGCGAGCCGGACCCGGCGATCGACGCCACCGCGGACGACGAGGACGTCGTCCCGGCCGGCCCGGTGACCCCCGAGGACGACGAGGAGGCCGACGGCGAGGCCGAGGACGAGGCGGTCGTCCTGGAGAACCCGGCGCCGACCCCCATGCCCGACACCGACACCGAGCTGCCCCGCTTCGGTGCGCAGTTCAGCTCGCCCGAGCCCACCGCCGTGACCGCCCGGCCGCGCCGCCGGGCGACCCGGCCCGCGCTGCCGGCCGACCCCGAGTCGGTCGCCCCGGCCCCCGCCCCGGTGGCCCCGGTCGTCCCCGCCTTCGTGTCGTTCGTGGCCCCCGAGCCCGACGCCGCGCCCCCGCCGCGCCGGCGCAGCCGCCGCCCCGCCGAGTCCCCGGTCGAGCTCGACGAGAGCCCGGCCGCCGAGGTCGAGCAGGTCGACGAGCCGGCCCCGCCGCGCGGCCGCAACCGCGGCCGCCGCCGGGACGTGGTGGAGGCCCCCGTCGAGCCGGTCGAGGTCGACGAGGTCGAGGAGGTCGGGGCCACCGACGTTGACGACCGCGACGCCGACCGGGACGCCGACCGCGACGCCGACCGCGACCTGGACGACGCCGACGACCGGGACGGCGAGGACGGCGGTGCCTCCGGCAGCCGTCGCCGCCGCCGGGGCCGTCGCGGTCGCGGCCGTGGCCGCACCGGTGAGGACTCCGGCGACGTCGAGGGCGACGACGAGACCGACGTCCCGGCCGGCGCCGGTCCGGACGCCGCCGAGGACGCCGAGGAGACCTCCGCCGCCGAGGGTGCCGAGAGCGACGACGACGAGGACGACGACACCGCCGAGGGTGGCGCGGGCTCGAGCACCCGCCGGCGTCGCCGCCGCCGTCGCCGGGGGAGCAGCGCCGAGGGTGGTGCCGAGGAGACCGCCGACGACGACGACCGCCCCGAGCGCGCCGGCCGCAACGGCCGCACCTCCAGCGACGACGACGTCCGCGGCGTGGCCGGGTCGACCCGGCTGGAGGCCAAGCGCCAGCGCCGCCGCGAGGGCCGGGACGGCGGCCGCAAGCGCGCCCCGATCCTGTCCGAGTCGGAGTTCCTGGCCCGCCGCGAGGCCGTCGACCGCGCCATGGTCATCCGCCAGCAGGGCGAGCGCACCCAGATCGCCGTCCTCGAGGACGACGTCCTGGTCGAGCACTACGTCACCCAGGCCCAGGCCACGTCCTTCGCCGGCAACGTCTACCTCGGCCGCGTGCAGAACGTGCTGCCGAGCATGGAGGCGGCGTTCGTCGACATCGGCAAGGGCCGCAACGCCGTCCTGTACGCCGGCGAGGTCAACTGGGACGCCGCCGGGCTGTCCGGCAAGTCCCGCTCGATCGAGACCGCGCTGAAGTCCGGCGACAAGGTCCTGGTCCAGGTGACCAAGGACCCGATCGGCCACAAGGGCGCCCGGCTGACCCAGCAGGTGAACCTGCCCGGCCGGTTCCTGGTCTACGTGCCCGGTGGCTCGATGACCGGCATCAGCCGCAAGCTCCCGGACAAGGAGCGCCAGCGGCTCAAGGACATCCTCAAGAAGATCGTCCCCGAGGACGCCGGCGTCATCATCCGCACGGCCGCGGAGGGCGCCTCGGAGGAGGAGCTCACCCGCGACGTCGCCCGGCTGCAGGCGCAGTGGGAGGTCATCCAGACCAAGGCCTCCTCGACCTCATCTGCCCCGACGCTGCTCTACGGCGAGCCCGACCTGGCGATCCGGGTGATCCGCGACGTCTTCAACGAGGACTTCAAGCGGCTGGTCGTGCAGGGCGACGACGCCTGGGACACCGTCGAGGCCTACGTCGCGCACGTCTCCCCGGAGCTGTCCGAGCGGCTGCAGCGCTACGCCGGCACCGGCGACGTCTTCCGCGACCTGCGCATCGACGAGCAGCTGATGAAGGCCCTGGACCGCAAGGTCTGGCTGCCCTCCGGTGGCTCGCTGGTCATCGACCGCACCGAGGCGATGACGGTCGTCGACGTCAACACCGGCAAGTTCGTCGGGTCCGGCGGCAACCTCGAGCAGACCGTCACCCGCAACAACATCGAGGCCGCCGAGGAGATCGTCCGCCAGCTCCGGCTGCGCGACATCGGCGGGATCATCGTCATCGACTTCATCGACATGGTCCTGGAGAGCAACCGCGACCTCGTGCTGCGCCGGCTCACCGAGTGCCTGGGCCGCGACCGCACCAAGCACCAGGTCGCCGAGGTCACCTCGCTGGGCCTGGTGCAGATGACCCGCAAGCGGGTCGGCCAGGGCCTGCTCGAGGTCTTCTCCGAGCCGTGCGAGCACTGCCGCGGCCGCGGCGTGCTGGTGCACCTGGACCCGGTGGACGACAAGAAGCGCAACGGCGGCGCCGGTGGCAACGGCGGCGGGGGCAACTCCGGCGGCGGCAACGGCGGCGGACGCAACCGCGGTGCCGACTCGGGCGGTGGCAAGGACAACGGCGGCAAGGACAACGGTGGCCGGGACGCCGGCAACGGCCGCGGCGACCAGCCGCGCCGGGACGCCGTGGAGGCCACCGAGGCCACGGTCGAGGAGCCGGAGACCGGCGAGAGCGCCGAGACGCCGGAGCCGGCCGCGGGGGAGGGCCGCAGCGGCCGCCGCAGCCGGGGACGCCGCGGTCGCGGTCAGTCCGGTGAGGCGCGGGCCGCCGAGGACGCCGCGGTGCTCGCCGCCGGCCGGGACGAGGAGGCCGGCACCGACGCCGCCGACGACGAGGTGCTGCCCGCGGGCGAGACCGCCGTCGTCGTCGCCGAGGAGCCGGCCGCGCTCCAGGACCCGACCGTCGACACCGCTCCGGTCGAGACCGCGCCCGTCGCGGCCGCGGCCGTCGAGGAGCCGGTCGAGCGGCCGACGCCCGACACGCTGCTGGCCGCGGAGATCGCCGGGACGCCCGGCGACCTCGCCGAGTCCCCGGTCGTCGATGCGGCGGAGCCGGTCGTCGAGGCGGTCGAGCCGGCCGCCGAGGTGGTCGAGCCGGTCGTCGAGGCGCCGGTGGAGCCGGCCGTCGCCGAGGACCTGCCCGTCGTCGAGCAGCCGTCGGTCGCCGACCCGCAGCCCGCGCCGGCCGTGGTCGTCGCGCCGCAGCCGGTCGCCGAGCCGGTCGCCGAGGACGCCCCTCCGGTGGCCCGTCCCCGGCGTCGCCGGGCGGCGTCCCGCCCGGCGGGGCCCCCGGCCCAGTAGCAGGAGGACGGCGCGGACCGCGCCGTCCGCACGCGGTTCGACCCCGGCCTCCGGGCTCGGGTACGCTGGACGGGTTGCTGCGCAACGACAGGCCACCAGGTGGTGCGTCACGTCGGCAGGCAACCCGTCCAGCACTCGGCCGCGCGCCGGGATGTGCGCAGGACACAGTGCTGGATCTGTAGAGACCGATCGAGGAGTCAGTGGTGTACGCAGTCGTCAAGGCCGGTGGAACGCAGCACAAGGTGGGTGTCGGTGACACGTTCACCATCAACCGCCTGAGCGGGGAGGCCGGTGACACCGTCACCCTCCCGGCAATCCTGCTGGTCGACGGCGACACCGTCACCACCGACGCGCAGGCGCTCGCGGCCGTGACCGTGACCGGCGAGATCGTCGAGCACGGCAAGGGCCCGAAGATCCACATCCACAAGTTCAAGAACAAGACGGGCTACCACAAGCGGCAGGGGCACCGTCAGCCCCTGACCAGCGTCGTGGTCCGCGACATCACGAAGGGCTGACGACGACATGGCACACAAGAAGGGCGCATCGTCGTCCCGCAACGGTCGCGACTCGAACGCCCAGCGCCTCGGCGTGAAGCGCTTCGGCGGCCAGGTCGTCAAGGCGGGCGAGATCATCGTCCGCCAGCGCGGCACCCACTTCCACCCGGGTCTCGGCGTCGGCCGCGGCAAGGACGACACGCTGTTCGCGCTCGTCCCGGGTGCGGTGACCTTCGGGTTCCGCCGCGGACGCCGCGAGGTCGCGATCTCGGCCGTCCCGGCCCGCGAGACCGTCTCCGCGTAAGGCTCTCCGGCCCGACGAGGGCTGAGGAGAACAGCAACTTCGACGGGTGGCGGCGCCGATCTGGCGCCGCCACCCGTTTCCCATTCACCAGTTCGGCCGTAGCGCAGAGAGGCGGCGATCATGGCCGCTTTCGTCGACCGCGTCACGGTGCACGTGACCGCGGGCAACGGGTCACACGGGGTCAGCTCGGTCCACCGCGAGAAGTTCAAGCCGCTGGGTGGCCCCGACGGGGGCAACGGCGGTGACGGCGGCGACGTCGTCCTCGAGGTCGACCCGAACGTGCACACCCTGCTCGACTTCCACCACTCCCCGCACCAGAAGGCCGGCAACGGCAAGCAGGCGGCCGGGGACTACAAGAACGGTGGCCGCGGCGAGGACCGGGTGCTCCGCGTCCCCCCGGGCACCGTCGTCTCCGTCGGCGGCGAGGTCGTCGCCGACCTGATGGGCGCCGGCACCCGCCTCGTCCTCGCCCACGGCGGCAAGGGCGGGCTCGGCAACGCCGCGCTGGCCAACGCCCGCCGCAAGGCCCCCGGCTTCGCGCTGCTCGGTGAACCCGGCGAGTCGGTGGACGCCGTCCTCGAGCTGAAGAGCATCGCCGACGTCGGCCTGGTCGGGTACCCCTCAGCGGGCAAGTCCTCGCTGGTCGCGGCGATGTCGGCGGCCCGGCCGAAGATCGCCGACTACCCGTTCACCACGCTGGTGCCGCAGCTGGGCGTGGTCCGCTCCGGCGACGTCACGTACACGATGGCCGACGTCCCCGGGCTGATCCCCGGCGCGTCCACCGGCAAGGGACTCGGGCTGCAGTTCCTGCGGCACGTCGAGCGCTGCGCCGTGCTCGTGCACGTGGTCGACATGGCGACGATGGAGCCCGGGCGCGACCCGGAGAGCGACATCGTGGCGCTCGAGCACGAGCTGCGCGAGTACGGCGGCGACGAGCTGGACCTGGTGAGCCGGTTGCGGATCGCCGTGCTCAACAAGATCGACGTCCCGGACGGCCGCGAGCTGGTCGACCTGGTGCGCGAGACCCTGGAGGCGCGCGGGCTGCAGGTCTTCCCGGTCAGCGTGGCCACCCACGAGGGGCTGGACCAGCTGGGCTTCGCGCTGGCCCGCGAGGTCGAGCAGTACCGGGCCTCGATGCCCGAGGTGGAGCCGGTGCGGATCACCCTCACCCCGCGCGCGGCCAACGACGACGGCTTCACCGTCGAGCCCGACCCGCGCACCGGCGGCTGGCTGGTCCGCGGCACCCGGCCCGAGCGGTGGATCCGGCAGACCGACTTCAACAACGACGAGGCCGTGGGCTACCTCGCCGACCGGCTCAACCGGCTCGGCGTCGAGGAGGGGCTGGCCAAGGCCGGCGCCGTGCCGGGCGACGCGATCACCGTCGGCGACGTCACCTTCGACTGGGAGCCGACGCTGCCGGCCGGCACGCTCACCGTCGAGGAGACCGCGGGCCTCGGTGGCCGCGGCACCGACACCCGGCTGGAGAACAACAACCGGCTCTCCGCCGACGAGCGGCTGGCGGCCAAGAAGGCCCGCCGGCTGCCCTACGAGGTGGCCGAGGACGGCTGGATCGACGCCGACCTCATCGACGGCACGCCCGAACGGTGAGCGGGCGCGGGGAGATCGCCTCCGCGCAGCGGGTGGTGGTCAAGGTCGGGTCGTCGTCGCTGACGACCCTGCCCGGCGGGCTGGACGTCGACCGGCTGCGCGCGCTGGTCGACGTCCTCGGTGCGCTGCGGGCCGCCGGCCGGCAGGTCGTGCTGGTCTCCTCCGGGGCGATCGCGGCCGGGCTGGCCCCGCTGTCGCTGACCGGCCGCCCGCGCGACCTGGCCACCGCCCAGGCCGCGGCCAGCGTCGGGCAGCTGCGGCTGGTGCAGACCTACGCCGACGCCTTCGCCGGGCACGGGGTGACCGTCGGCCAGGTGCTGCTCACCGCCGACGACCTCACCCGGCGCAGCCACTACCGCAACGCGCAGCAGACGATCGAGCGGCTGCTGGCCCTGGGCGTGCTCCCGATCGTCAACGAGAACGACACCGTGGCCACCGAGGAGATCCGCTTCGGCGACAACGACCGGCTGGCGGCACTGGTGGCGCACGTGGCCGTCGCCGACGCGCTGGTGCTCCTCTCCGACGTCGACGGCGTCTACGACGGCGACCCGCGCAGCGGACCGGCCCAGCTGGTGGACACCGTGCACGGGCCCGAGGACCTCGCCGCGGTGACCCTGGGCTCGGCCAGCCGCAACGGCGTGGGCACCGGCGGCATGGCCACCAAGGTCGAGGCGGCGTTCATCGCCTCGGCCGCCGGGGTGCCGGTGGTCGTCACGTCGACCGCGCAGGCCGCGGCGGCGCTGGCCGGCGAGCGGGTCGGCACGCTCTTCGCGCCGACCGGGCGGCGGCCGTCGGCCCGGCAGTTCTGGCTGCGGTACGCCAGCCGGCCGCGCGGCCGGCTGCTGCTGGACGAGGGCGCGGTGCGCGCGGTCCGCGAGCGGCACGCCTCGCTGCTGGCCGCCGGGGTCACCGGGGTGACGGGGGAGTTCCTCGCCGACGACCCGGTCGAGCTGGTCGGCCCGGACGGCGCCGTGGTGGCCCGCGGCCTGGTCGCCTACGACGCGCGCGAGCTGCCGGACCTGCTGGGCCGCAAGACCGCCGACCTCGACCCCGAGCACCGCCGCGAGGTGGTGCACCGCGACGAGATGGTGCTCGTCGGGCGCCGCGTCGTCGGCTGACACCGTCGGGAGCATCGCAGCGAGCGCCGGCGAGCGAGGAGCGGACCGGGGGTGGATGCCGACCGGCGTGCTGGTCGGCTGAGAGACTGTCGCGGTGACTGTGCGACCCATCCGCGAGATCGGGGACCCGGTGCTGCGCACGCCGGCCGATCCGATCCGCGCCTTCGACAAGGACCTCGCCGCTCTCGTCCGCGACCTGGAGGAGACCGTCGACCACCCCGGCCGCGCCGGGGTCGCCGCCACCCAGATCGGCGTCGGCCTGCGGGTCTTCTCCTACAACGTCGACGGGGTCATCGGGCACCTGGTGAACCCGTCGATCACCGAGCGGTCCGAGGAGACCCAGGACGGCGACGAGGGCTGCCTGTCCATCCCGAACATCTACGCGCCGACCGTGCGCGCGATGCACTGCGTGGCCGAGGGCTTCGACGTGCACGGCGAGCCGCTGCGGATCGAGGGCAGCGGTCTGCTGGCCCGCTGCCTGCAGCACGAGGTCGACCACCTCGACGGCAAGCTCTTCGTCGACCGGCTCACCGGCGAGGCGCGCAAGAGCGTCCTCCGCGCGCTGCGGAGCTGAGCCGTGGCGTTCCTGCAGCCGGTCACGCTGGCCGGTGAGGTGGTGACGCTGGAGCCGCTGCGCCGCGAGCACGCCGGCGCGCTGGCCACCGCGGCGTCGGACGGCCGGTTGTGGGAGCTCTGGTACACCTCGGTGCCCACCCGGGAGGGCATGGCGGCCGACGTCGAGGCCAAGCTCGCCCAGCGCGACGCCGGCACGATGCTGCCGTTCACCGTGCGGCGCAACGACACCGGCGCGGTCGTCGGCGTGACCACCTACTGCAACGTCGACGCCGAGACCCCGCGGCTGGAGATCGGCTACACCTGGACCGCCGCCTCGGCGCAGCGCTCCGGGGTCAACACCGAGAGCAAGCTGCTGCTGCTCGGGCACGCCTTCGACGTGCTCGGCTGCCTGGCGGTCGAGTTCCGCACGCACTGGCACAACACCCAGTCGCGCACCGCGATCGCCGCGCTCGGCGCCAAGCAGGACGGCGTGCTGCGCAACCACCGCCGCCAGCCCGACGGGTCGCTGCGGGACACCGTCGTCTTCTCCATCACCGACGCCGAGTGGCCGGCGGTGCGCAACCGGCTGCAGCACCGCCTGGCCCGGCACTCGGGCTGATGCCCGGGGCCGGCTGCCGCGTAGCCTCGATGCGTGTCCGCCGCTGACCTCCCGCTGATCGGAGCCGCCGCGACGCGCGCCCGCGAGGCCGCCCGCGTGCTGCGCACCCTGCCCACCGAGACCAAGGACGCCGCGCTCGCCGCGATGGCCGAGGCGCTGCTCGAGCGGGCCGACGAGGTGCTCGCCGCCAACGCCGCCGACGTCGAGGCCGCCGCCGCGGAGGGCACACCGGACTCGCTGCTGGACCGGCTCCGGCTGGACCGCGCACGGCTGGCCGGGGTCGCCGACGCGCTGCGCGACCTCGTCTCGCTGCCCGACCCGGTGGGCGACGTCGTCCGCGGCTCGACGCTGGCCAACGGCCTGCAGCTGCGGCAGGTCCGAGTGCCGCTGGGTGTGGTCGGGATCGTCTACGAGGCCCGGCCGAACGTCACCGTCGACGCCGCCGGTCTGTGCCTCAAGAGCGGCAACGCCGCACTGCTGCGGGGCTCGGCCTCGGCGCACCGCACCAACACCGCCCTGGTCGCCGTGCTCACCGAGGCCGCGGAGAAGGCCGGGCTGCCGGCCGGGTCGATCGCGCTGCTGCCCGCCGACCGGGCGTCGGTGGGCGAGCTGCTGCACGCCCGCGGGCTGGTCGACGTGGTGATCCCGCGCGGAGGCGCGTCGCTGATCGCCCGCGTCGTCGAGGAGTCGACGGTCCCGGTGATCGAGACCGGGGTGGGCAACTGCCACGTGTACGTGGACGCCTCGGCCGACCCGGCGGTGGCCGAGGCGATCGTGGTCAACGCCAAGACCTCGCGGGTGAGCGTCTGCAACTCCGCCGAGACGCTGCTGGTGCACCGCGACGTCCCGTTCCTGCCGCGGCTGCTGTCTGCGCTGGCCGAGTCGGGGGTGACCCTGCACGGCGACGGCGCCGCCCGGGCCGCGCACGACGGTGTCGTCCCGGCGACCGACGAGGACTGGGCCACGGAGTACCTGTCGATGGACATGGCCGTGCGTGTGGTCGACGACCTGCCGCAGGCGCTGGACCACATCGCCCGCTGGGGCACCGGGCACAGCGAGGCGATCGTGGCCGACTCCGCGCGGGCGATCAGCGACTTCACGGCCGGGGTCGACGCCGCGGCGGTGCTGGTCAACGCCTCGACGCGGTTCACCGACGGCGGCGAGTTCGGGTTCGGCGCCGAGATCGGCATCTCCACCCAGAAGCTGCACGCCCGTGGTCCGCTGGGCCTGCCCGAGCTGACCTCGACCACCTACGTCGTCACCGGGGCCGGCCACACCCGCTGACGCCTGCCGCACCGACGGAGGAGCCGCATGTCCCGCACGCCCACCCACGCCGCCCAGTTCGCCGACGTGGCGGACGTGACGACGCGGCTGTCGGCCGCGGGGTACCTGCCCGACCACCAGATCGCGACGACGGTCTTCCTCGCCGACCGGCTGGGCAAGCCGCTGCTGGTCGAGGGGCCGGCCGGGGTGGGCAAGACCGAGCTGGCGAAGGCGATGGCCGCGGCGACGGGCGCGGAGCTCATCCGGCTGCAGTGCTACGAGGGGCTGGACGAGGCCCGCGCGCTGTACGAGTGGAACTACAAGAAGCAGCTGCTCCGGATCTCCGCGGCCGGGTCCGGCGGTGCCGACTGGGACACCGTGCACGACGACGTCTTCGGTGAGGAGTTCCTGCTCGCCCGGCCGCTGCTCACCGCCATCCGGCGCACCGAGCCCACCGTGCTGCTCATCGACGAGACCGACAAGGCCGACGTCGAGGTCGAGGGTCTGCTGCTGGAGGTGCTCAGCGACTTCCAGGTGACGATCCCCGAGCTGGGCACGATCACCGCGGTCCGCCGACCGATGGTGGTGCTCACCTCCAACGCCACCCGCGAGCTGTCCGAGGCGCTGAAGCGGCGCTGCCTGTACCTGGCGCTGGACTACCCCAGCGCGGAGCGGGAGCGGGAGATCGTGCTGTCTCGGGTGCCTGAGCTCGCCCCGGGGCTGGCCGACCAGCTGGTGCGCACGGTGCGGGCGCTGCGGGCGCTGGAGCTGAAGAAGGCGCCGTCGATCTCCGAGACGCTGGACTGGGCGCAGACCCTGCTGGCGCTCGGGCTGGACACCCTGGACGAGTCCGCGATGCGCTCGACGCTGGGCGTGGTGCTCAAGCACGCCAGCGACCAGGTCCGGGCCGCCGCCGAGCTCCGGCTGAACTGATGACCTCACCGGCCGGCCCGCTCTCGGCGGTCGAGCCCGGCGGGCTCGCCGGGCACCTGGACGGCTTCGTCCGGGCGGTGCGCGAGGCCGGGGTGCCGGTGGGGATCAGCCAGGCCGTCGACGCGGCGGAGGTGCTCACCGTCGTCGACCTGCTCGACCGGGAGCAGCTGCGGCACGGGCTGGCCGCGGTGCTGCTGCGCCGGGCCGCCCAGCGGCCGGCGTACGACGTGCTGTTCGACCTGTGGTGGCCGCTCACCGACCGGCCGGTGCCCGCAGCCGGGGGCCCGGCCGAGGACGGCGACGAGGACGGCGAGCGCCCGGCCGACGGGCCGCTGCCGGTCGGTGACCCCGGCGCCCTGGCCGAGGCCCTGCGGGCGGAGCTGCTGCGGCTGCTGACCGAGGGCGACGAGGAGGCGCTGCGCCGCTTCGCCCGGCTGGCCGTCGACCAGCTCGGCGCCGGCGCTCCCTCGCCCTCGGGGCAGTCCTTCTTCAGCTACCGCGTGCTGCGGGCGCTCTCGCCGGACACCCTGGTCGCCCAGCTGCTCGCCGGACTGCTCGGCGACGGTGAGCGCGGGGGGCTGGCCGAGCAGGTGGCCCGGCAGACCGCCCGGGAGCGGATCTCCGCGTTCCGGACGGCCGTCGAGGCCGAGGTGCGCCGGCGGACCGCCGCGGAGAAGGGCCGGGACAAGGTCGCCCGCAACGCCGTCCGCCCGCTGGCCGACCAGGTCGACTTCCTGCGCGCCCAGCAGTCGGACCTGGCCGAGCTGCGCCGCACCGTGGCGCCGCTGGCCCGGCGGCTCGCCGCCAAGCTGTCGGCCCGCCGGCGACTGGGCCGGGAGGGCCGGCTGGACTTCCGGCGGACCGTGCGCGCCTCGCTGGCCACCGGCGGCATGCCGCTGGTGACCCACCACCGCCCGCGGGCGGTGCACAAGCCGGAGTTGGTCGTGCTCTGCGACGTGAGCGGGTCGGTGGCCGGGTTCAGCCACTTCACGCTGATGCTCACCCAGGCGTTGCGCGAGCACTTCAGCGGTGTCCGGGCGTTCGCCTTCGTCGACTCGACCGACGAGGTGACCCGGTTCTTCACCCCGGGGGCCGACGTCGTGGACGCGATCGCGCGGATCGGCCGCGAGGCCGACGTGGTCAGCTTCGACGGGCACAGCGACTACGGGAACGCCTTCGAGGTGTTCGCGGAGAAGTGGCCAGCGGCGGTCGGGCCGAAGACCTCCCTGCTGGTGCTGGGCGACGGCCGGACCAACTACCGGCACCCGGGCCTGCCCACCCTCGCCGACCTGGTGCGGCGCTCCCGGTCGGCGCACTGGCTGAACCCCGAGCCCCGCCGGCTGTGGGGGACCGGTGACTCGGCGGCCGACCGCTACCGGGAGGTCATCCCGATGGTGGAGGTGCGCACCGCCGCGCAGCTGGGCGACTTCGTCACCACGCTCTGAGCCGGCCGCCCGGCGGCTCGCCAGGGCCGACACGCCCGTGGGATCGATGCCATCGCGATTGGCCGCGTCCACCCCGTAACCGAAACGGCATCGTCCCGTTGACCAGCGTGCGGCGGCGGCACTGCAGCCCGTGGTGAGGCCCTCCGGGGCGTGCCAGGGGGTGCCGCCAGCGACCGGCTGCACGGGGGGGCCGGTCGCTGGACGGGGGTCGTGGCGACCTCCGGCCGTCCGACCCCGGGGCCCCCGCTCGTCGGGGCTGGTCGGTCCGCCGACCGGCTCCGACGGCGCCGGGGCTAGGCTCGCTCGGTGGCAGCACGTCGACTCGGGGTGATGGGCGGGACCTTCGACCCCGTCCACCATGGCCACCTGGTGGCCGCCAGCGAGGTCGCCGGGCTCTTCGGGCTGGACGAGGTCGTGTTCGTGCCGACCGGCCAGCCGTGGCAGAAGTCCGAGCGCGGGGTCAGCCCCGCCGAGGACCGCTACCTCATGACGGTCATCGCGACCGCCTCGAACCCGCGGTTCTCGGTGAGCCGGGTCGACGTCGACCGCGGCGGCCCGACCTACACCATCGACACCCTCACGGACCTGCGCCGCGAGCACCCGGACGCGGAGCTGTTCTTCATCACCGGCGCCGACGCCCTGGCCCAGATCGTGGGCTGGCGCGAGACGGACAAGCTCTTCCACCTCGCCCACTTCGTCGGCGTCACGCGGCCGGGGTACCAGCTGGCCGACGCGGACCTGCCGCAGGGCGCGGTCAGCCTGGTCGAGGTGCCGGCGCTGGCGATCAGCTCCACCGACTGCCGCGACCGGGTGCGGCGCGGCATGCCCGTCTGGTACCTGGTGCCCGACGGTGTCGTGCAGTACATCGAGAAGCGCGGCCTCTACCACGGCGACCCCGTCCGCCCGGGCGAGGTGCTCCCCGGGACCGCGCTGCGGTTCCGCGACGGACCAGCTGCCGACCACCACCCGGCCGCGGCCGGTCCGGACTCGCCGAGCCCGGTCCGGCCCTCGCTGCCCGACGACCCAGCCCCCGGGGACGGCACGTCCCCCGACCTGCAGGAGATCCCCCGATGACCGCCTCGGCCGAGGCACGTGAGACCGCGCTGATCGCAGCGCAGGCCGCAGCCGACAAGCTCGCCACCGACGTGTCCATCGTCGACGTCAGCGACCGGCTGGCGATCACCGACGCCTTCGTCCTGACGTCGGCACCCAACGAGCGCCAGGTGCAGTCGATCGTCGACGAGGTCGAGGAACGGCTGCGCGAGCACGGCATCAAGCCGGTGCGCCGCGAGGGCGTCGCCGAGGGCCGCTGGGTGCTGCTGGACTTCGTCGACGTGGTCGTCCACGTCCAGCACGCCGAGGAGCGCGCCTACTACGCCCTCGAGCGGCTGTGGAAGGACTGCCCGGTGATCCCCTTCACCGACCGGGCGCTGCCGCCCACCGCCGCAGCGACCCCCACCGCCGGCACCGCGGACGACACCGACGGCAGCCCGGCCGGCGAGACGGCGACCGACCCGGTGGACGCGGAGCCGGGCGAGACCGACCGGTGACCGCGGGCCCGGTGGCCCCGCCGGTGCGCCGCCTGCTGGTCTGGCGGCACGGGCGCACCGAGTGGAACGCGACCGGGCGGTTCCAGGGCCAGCTCGACCCGCCGCTGGACGACGAGGGCCGGGCCCAGGCCGCCCGCACCGCCCCGTTCCTGGCCGCCGCGTTGCGCAACGAGGACACGGTCCTGGTCTCCAGCGACCTGCAGCGGGCGGTGGACACGGCGCAGGCCCTGGCGCCGCTGCTGGGCGCGCCACTGCGCATCGACGAGCGGCTGCGCGAGCACGGGCTCGGCAGCTGGGAGGGGCTGACCCGCGACGAGGTGGCCGAGCGCCACCCGGACCAGTACGAGCAGTGGGTGTCCGGTCAGCCGGTGCCGGGGCGTGGCGGCGAGGCGCAGGCCGACGTGGCCGCGCGGGCGCTGGCTGCCGTGGCGGACCTGCCGCCGGCGTCGACCGCGGTGCTGGTGACCCACGGCGGGACGGCGGGGCGGCTGCTGGAGGCGCTCCTCGGTCTCGGCTCGGAGCACCGCCGCGTGTTCGGCCCGCTGGGCAACTGCCACTGGAGCGAGCTGTCGTTCCAGGCGTCGGGCTGGCGGCTGATGCGGCACAACCTCTCGGTCCCCGCGGCAGGCCCGCAGGAGGGCGGCCGTCGCCCGGCCGGTGACCGTGGCCCGTTCCCCGGGCCGTCGGCCTCCGACGTGCCGGACGCACCCCGGTCCGGCGCCACTCCGGAGGAGGCGCCCCCGGCTCCCGTCGAGGACGCCGATGCCGCCGGCTGAGCGCGACCGTCCGCTGTCGGTCGCGGTGGTCACCGACTCGACGGCCTACCTGCCCGCCGACGTCGTCGACCGGTTCGGCATCGAGGTGGTGCCGCTCTACGTGGTGCTCGCCGGCCGCTCCGGCCGGGAGGGC
Source organism: Modestobacter versicolor (assembly GCF_014195485.1). Taxonomy (NCBI): domain Bacteria; kingdom Bacillati; phylum Actinomycetota; class Actinomycetes; order Geodermatophilales; family Geodermatophilaceae; genus Modestobacter; species Modestobacter versicolor. The sequence continues at coordinate 1,714,171 of NZ_JACIBU010000001.1, read as the reverse complement.
AGCGACGTGACGTCGGCGGAGGTCGCGAGGTCGCTCGGCGTCCGCGGCGGGCACGTCTCCACCTCGCGGCCGACGCCGGGCGACTTCGTCGCGGTCTACCGCCGGCTGCTCGACGGGGGCGCCGACCGGGTGGTGTCGGTGCACTTGTCCGGTGAGCTCTCCGGTACCTGGGACGCGGCCCGGGTCGCGGCGGGGCAGGTGGGGGAGCACGTGGTCACCGTGCTGGACTCCCGGTCCGCCGCCATGGGCACCGGGTTCGCCGTCCTCGCCGCCGCCCGGGCAGCCGCAGCCGGGGGCACCGCCGAGGCGGTGGCGTCGGCCGCCCGGGAGACCGCGCTGGCCACCCGCACCTTCTTCGTCGTCGACACCCTCGAGCACCTGCGCCGGGGCGGGCGGATCGGCGCTGCCGCGGCGCTGCTGGGCAGCGCCCTGGCGGTGAAGCCGGTGCTCCACGTCGCCGATGGCCAGGTCGTGCCGCTGGAGCGGGTACGCACCTCGGCCCGAGCGCTGAACCGGCTGGTGCAGCGCGCCGCCGACGTCGCCGGCGACCGGCCGGTCTCCGCCGCCGTCCACCACCTCGCGGCGCCCGAGCGGGCGCAGCGGCTCGCCGACCAGCTGACCGCGCGGCTGCCCGGGCTGCAGGAGCTGTACGTCAGCGAGCTCGGGGCGGCCGTCGGGGCCCACGTCGGCCCCGGTGCGGTGGGGGTGGTGGTTGACCCGACGCCGCGCGAGGGAACCGACCGGCAGTCCGCCGAGGACTGAGCTGCGAGGGGTGGACACCGCGCCACCCTGACCCGGAGGTGCGCCGGGCCGCTGCCCGCTGTCCACAGCGGAGCACGCCGTCCACAGGTCCGCCGAGGCCGTCGCCGGGGACGTCCCGGCGCTCCTAACGTTCGCCGGGTGCGAACCCGCAGCCGTGACGACGACGACGTCATCCGAGCCCGGCTGCGTGCCCTGCTCGCCGAGGGGCAACGCGACCGGGGCTGGGTGCCCGAGGACGACGAGCCGGCCACCGACCCGTGGGCCGGCCCGGACGACGACCCGGACGACAACCGGGACGACGACGGGGACGACGACCCGGACGACGAGCGGGAGCAGCACCCCACGCGGGAGGACGGGCTGCCGGCCACCCTCGGCCGGCACCGGGCACCCGGCCGCACCACCCGGCTCGACCCCGGCCACCCGGCCGGGTGGGCGCTCTGGGCGGTGGCCGTGCTGGCGGCAGCGGCACTGGTGGGCTGGACGTGGTGGGACCGGCCCGACGTCGAGCAGGTCCCGGCGGCGGTCACCACCGTCGTGCCCAGCGGGACCGCCGAGCCCGGCTCGGCCATCCCCAGCGCGGCGCCCACGACACCGGGACCCGGCGGCACCGTGGTGGTCTCCGTGGTCGGTCAGGTGTCCGCCCCGGGCTGGTCACGCTCCCCGCCGGTGCGCGGGTGGCCGACGCGCTGGCCGCGGCCGGCGGGTTGCTGCCGGAGGCCGACCCGGCGTCGGTGAACGCCGCGGCGGTGCTCGGTGACGGGCAGCAGGTCGCGGTCGGGGTCCCGGGCGTGGCCCAGCCGGCGGGCAGCGGAGCCGCCCCGGCCGGAGCCGGCGGAGGTCTGCTGGACCTGAACACCGCGGCGGCAGCGGACCTGGACGCGCTGCCCGGGATCGGCCCCGTGCTCGCCCAACGGATCGTCGACCACCGCACGGCCCAGGGACCGTTCACCAGCGTCGACCAGCTGGACGACGTCAGCGGCATCGGCCCGGCGATCTTCGCCGACCTCGTCGACCGGGTGCGGGTCTGAGGTGGGCGGGCGACGGTCCGGGGCGCCGGTGCGGCGGGTGCGCGCGACGGAGCGGTGGTCCTGGCTGGACCTGCGGCTGGTGCCTCCGGCGGCCACGGTCTGGGCAGCCACCCTGCTGGCGCCTTCGCTGCCCACCGGACTGCTCTGGACTGGAGCGGGAACGGCCGCCGGCGGTGCAGCGCTGCTGCTGCGCTCGCGACGCGCGGCCGCCGGCGTGCTGGTCGGCTGCCTCGCGGCGCTCACCGTCGTCGGGGCGGTCGCCGCCGTCGGCGCCCAGGCGCGAGCGGCCTCGCCGTTGCCCGAGCTGGCTGCCCGGGGCGCGGTGGCGGAGGTGGTGGTCGAGCTGGACGAGGACCCGCGGGTCCTCGCCGGCGCAGGCGGTCCGCGGGTGCTGGTGGCCGGCACCGCCCTCGAGGTCGCCGGCCGCCCGACCGCCGGTGACGCGGTGCTGCTGTTCGGGCCGGCCGACGAGTGGGCGGGTCTGCTGCCCGGGCAGTCGGTGCGGTTGCGGGCTGCGGTGCGCGCGGCCGAACCCGGCGACCACGTGCTGGCCGTGCTCTCGGCCAGGTCGCCGCCGGCGGCGGTCGGCGGGCCGGGCCGGGTCCAGCAGGCAGCGGGGGACCTGCGGGCCGGGCTCGCTGCCTCGGCGGACCGGACGCTGCCGGACCGGCCAGCGGGGCTGCTCCCCGGTCTGGTCGTCGGCGACACCAGCGCGATGGACGCGCAGCTCACCGCGGAGTTCCGCCGAGCCGGGCTGGCCCACCTGACTGCCGTCTCCGGCGCCAACGTCGCGATCGTGGTCGGCCTGGTGCTCTGGCCGTTGCGGGCCCGTGCCGCCGACCGGCGCGCCCAGGCCGCCGTCGCCGTGCTGGCGATCGCCGCCTTCGTCGTGCTGGCCCGGCCGGGCGCCAGCGTGCTGCGCGCCGCGGTGATGGGCGGGGTGGCGCTGCTCGCCCTGGCCACCGGGCGGTCCCGGACCGCGGTGCCGGCGCTGTGCGCCGCCATCGTGCTCCTGCTGCTGGTGGAACCGGAGCTGGCCACCGATCCCGGGTTCGCGCTCTCGGTGGCGGCCACGGCCGGCATCGTGCTCCTGGCTCCCGGCTGGACCCGGCAGCTGCGGCGGCGCCGGCTGCCGCGTCCGCTGGCCGAGGCCCTCGCGGTGAGCGGCGCTGCCGGGGTGGTGACCGCGCCCCTGGTGGCCGCGTTGTCCGGCGTGGTCAGCGTGGTGTCGCTGCCGGCCAACCTGCTGGCCGCCCCGGCGGTGGCGCCCGCGACCGTGCTGGGCCTGCTGGCCGCGCTGGCCGAGCCGGTCTGGCCCGGGGGAGCCGACGTGCTGACCTGGGTGGCGGGCTGGCCGGTGCGCTGGCTGGTGGTGGTGGCCGAGCACGCGGCGGCGGTGCCGGACGGCGCGACGGGGTGGCCGGCCGGCACCAGGGGAGCGGTGCTGCTCGCGGGGCTGCTGATCGCTGCGGCGTGGGCGCTGGTCCGCTGGCCACCGCTGCGCCCGCTGGCGCTCGCGGCGCTGGTCGGGGTGGTCGTCATCGGCTGGCCGGTCCGGCAGGCCGCCCGGGGCTGGCCGCTCCCGGACACCGTGATCGTCGCCTGCGACGTCGGTCAGGGTGACGCGCTGGTGCTGCCGACCGGGCCGGGGGAGGGGGTGCTGGTCGATGCCGGTCCCGACGGTGCCCTCGTCGCCGGCTGCCTGGACCGGCTCGGTGTCCGGCGCCTGCCGCTCGTGCTGGTCTCGCACCTGGACGCCGACCACGTGGGTGGGCTGGCCGGTGCGCTGGCCGGCCGTGCGGTCGACGTGGTCGCGACCGGGACGCTGGCACCGACCGACGAGCGGGTGCCGGAGTTCGAGCGGGTGCTGGCCGGCGTGGGCGCGGTCCACGAGGTGCTGCTGCCCGGCCAGACCCGGACCGTGGGCGGGGCCGCGTTCGAGGTCCTCGCCCCCGATCCGGACCGGGCGACCGCCGGAGCCGAGCCCAACGACCTGAGCCTGGTGCTGCGGGCCACCCAGCGCGGGGTGCGGGTGCTGCTCACCGGGGACCTCGGCGCGGAGGCCGAGGCCGCGATCGTCGCCGCCGGCACCGACCTGTCCGCCGACGTGCTCAAGGTGCCCCACCACGGCAGCGCCGACGCCGACGCCCGGTTCATCGCGGCCAGCGGCGCCGCGGTGGCGCTGGTGTCGGTCGGCGCCGGCAACACCTACGGGCACCCCACCGACCGGCTGCTCGACCTGGTCGCCGACGGGGGCATGCGCACCTACCGGACCGACCGGGACGGTGACGTCGCGGTGGTGGGGGAGGCGGGGGACTGGGGTGTGGCCGTGCGCGGACCGGACGTCGTCCAGCGGGCGACCGCCGACGGGGTCCCCGGGGTCCCGGCGGGCCGGTCCGCAGCGGTCCGGGAGCGTCGGTCCGCCGTGGCAGCATGGTCGCGTGGCAGCACCCCAGGCAGCACCGCCCGCCCCGACGTCCCGGCTGCGGGTCGTGGCGGGCGAGGAGGAGCTGCTGCGCGCCCGCGCCGTCTCGGCCGTGCGGGCCGCGGTGCGCGAGCTCCACCAGGACAGCGAGGAGCACGAGCTGGCCGCGGCCGGCCTGCCGATCGGCGACCTGGCCGACGTGCTGGCGCCCTCGCTGTTCGGCGGCCACCGGCTGGTCGTCGTCACCGGCGTGCACGAGGCCGCGGCGGCCCTGGCGGAGTACCTGGTGGCCTACGCCAAGGAACCCGACCCGGAGCTGACGCTCGTGCTCGTGCACCACGGGGGCAAGCGCAACGAGGCCCTGGTCAAGGCGTTCAAGGCCGCCGGTGCGGCGGTCGACGAGTGCCCCAAGATCAGTTCCGCCGGGGAACGGGTCGCGTTCGTGCGCAACGAGGTCCGGCACGCCGGCGGGAAGATCACCCCGGACGCGGTCACCGCCCTGCTCGACGCGGTCGGCAACGACCTGCGCAACCTCTCCGCGGCGGCCAGCCAGCTGGTGTCGGACTTCGGCGGGGTCATCGACGCCGACGCGGTCGCCCGGTTCCACCGCGGGCAGGCCGAGGTCACCGGGTTCACCGTGGCCGAGCGCGTGCTGGTCGGTGACTCGGCCGGCTCCATCGAGATGCTCCGCTGGGCGTTGGACCGCGGTGTCGCGCACGTCCTGATCGCCGATGCCCTCGCCGACGGGGTCCGCACCGCCGCCCGGGTCGCCTCGCTCAACACCACCAACACCGGGGAGCTGGCCCGCCAGCTGAAGCTGCCGCCGTGGAAGGTGAAGAAGGCGCAGAGCCAGGCACGGGGCTGGACGATCGACGCCCTGCAGCAGGCGATCGGGGTGGCCGCCGAGCTGAACGCCGACGTCAAGGGCGCCGCGGCCAGCGCGGACTACGCCCTCGAGCGCGCCGTCCGCCGGATCGTCGCCATCCGGGCGGCTGGCGCCGCCGGTCGCGGGGAACGGCTCCGCTCCGGGCGCTGAGCACGCCCGCTCCGCGGCCCCGGCTCACGCGATCAGCCGGGTCGGACGAGCCGGTCCAGCCGGTCCAGCCGGTTCAGGCCCGTGGGGTCAGCCGGGTCGACGGGTCACGGCACCAGGCCTCCACCGCCGGCCAGCGCCCGTAGCCGGCGTCCAGGTCCAGGTGCGCGGCGCCGGGCAGCACGTCGACGTCCAGCCCGAGCCCGGCGAAGACGGAGGCCGCCCCGCCGGGGCAGTACGGGTCGTCGTCGCTCGCGACCAGCCGGGTCGACGCCGCCCCGCGGGCCAGCGCAGCAGGGTCCAGCGGCACCCGGGCGAACTCCGCGACCTCCGGGTACCCGGCGAGCACCTCGGCCGACGGCGGCGCCACCAGCAGCACCCGGTCGACCCGCTCGTCGGCGGTCAGCGTGCCGGCGACGGCCAGCCACAGCCAGACGCCCAGCGAGTGCGCGACCACGACCCGCTCACCGGAGCCCAGCTGCGCCAGCTCGGCCCGCAGCAGCGCCGTCCACTCCGCCTGCGACGGGTCGTCGGCGGAGGGGAACTGCGGGTACAGCACATGCTCCCCCTGGGCCCGCAGCGCCTCGGTCAGCAGCCACTGCCAGTGCCCGGCCGGCCGGTGGTTCTGCCAGCCGTGCAGCACCAGGAAACGCCGGTCCATCGCGGTCTCCTCCGATCAGTCCGGGGGTACCAGCCCCCCGACAGCAACGAGCCCCTCTCCCAGCAGGGAGAGGGGCTCGCCGTCGAGCGGGTGCGCAGCCTCAGAGGCTGGCGGCCTTCTTGGCCAGCGCCGACTTGCGGTTCGCCGCCTGGTTCTTGTGGATGACGCCCTTGCTGGCGGCCTTGTCCAGCGCCTTGCTGGCGACCTGGAGGGCGGTGACCGCCGCGTCCTTGTCCCCGGCGTCGGCGGCCGTGCGGAAGCGCCGGACCGACGTCTTCAGGGCGGACTTGACCGCGACGTTGCGCTTGCGCGCCAGCTCGTTGGTCTTGATCCGCTTGATCTGGGACTTGATGTTCGCCACGCGTGAGCCTCGGGTGATCGGAGGGAGGTGTCTGACAGTGCGTCCACGGCGCAATCGAGCGCACAGCGGACCGGCCTCACAAGATACCAGCCCGGCCCGGTCGGCCCAACCGGCGCCGGTCCGACCAGCGCCGCACCAGCGCCGCACCAGCGCTGCACCGGCGGCGACGACGCCCGTCACGGGCAATGGCTGGACGCCGGCCCTGCTCGTGGGACGATGGGAGCACTGTGACCACTCCTGCATCCACCGATCCCACCCGGATCCGGAACTTCTGCATCATCGCCCACATCGACCACGGCAAGTCGACGCTGGCCGACCGGATGCTCGAGGTGACCGGGATCGTCGAGGGGCGCCAGATGCGCGCCCAGTACCTCGACCGGATGGACATCGAGCGCGAGCGCGGCATCACCATCAAGGCGCAGAACGTCCGGCTGCCCTGGACGCCGCGCACCGGCGCGCACACCGACACCGAGTTCGTCCTCGACATGATCGACACCCCGGGGCACGTCGACTTCACCTACGAGGTCTCCCGGTCGCTGGCCGCCTGCGAGGGCGCCGTCCTGCTCGTCGACGCCGCCCAGGGCATCGAGGCGCAGACGCTGGCCAACCTCTACCTGGCCATCGAGAACGACCTGACGATCATCCCGGTGCTCAACAAGATCGACCTGCCGGCCGCGCAGCCGGAGAAGTACGCCGCGGAGATCGCCAACATCATCGGCTGCGAGCCCGACGACGTGCTGCGGGTCAGCGGCAAGACCGGTGAGGGCGTCGCCGAGCTGCTCGACGCCATCGTGGAGAAGATCCCGGCCCCGGTCGGCGACGCCGACGCCCCTGCCCGGGCGATGATCTTCGACTCGGTCTACGACATCTACCGCGGCGTCATCACCTACGTCCGCGTCGTCGACGGCCGGATCAGCGGCCGCGAGCGGATCAAGATGATGTCCACCGGCGCGGTCCACGAGCTGCTGGAGATCGGCGTCATCTCCCCGGAGCCCAAGCCGGTCGCCGGGCTCGGCGTCGGCGAGGTCGGCTACTTCATCACTGGCGTGAAGGACGTCCGCCAGTCCCGCGTCGGCGACACCGTCACCCTGCAGCACCACGCCGCCACCGAGCCGATCGGCGGCTACAGCGACCCCAAGCCGATGGTCTACTCCGGCCTCTACCCGATCGACGGCAGCGAGTACCAGCTGCTGCGCGAGGCGCTGGACAAGCTGCTGCTCAACGACGCCGCGCTGGTCTACGAGCCGGAGACGTCGGCGGCGCTGGGCTTCGGCTTCCGGGTCGGCTTCCTCGGCCTGCTGCACCTGGAGATCGTCCGCGAGCGGCTGGAGCGCGAGGCCGGGCTCAGCCTGATCTCCACGGCACCCAACGTGGTCTACCGGGTGGTGATGGAGGACCGGTCCGAGGTCGTCGTCACCAACCCCAGCGACTGGCCGGCGGGCAAGATCGACAAGGTCTACGAGCCGATCGTCAACGCCACGATCATCGCCCCGAGCGACTACACCGGCGCGATCATGGAGCTCTGCCAGAGCCGCCGCGGGTCGCTCACCGGGATGGACTACCTCTCCGAGACCCGGGTCGAGCTGCGGTACACCCTGCCGCTGGGCGAGATCATCTTCGACTTCTTCGACGCGCTGAAGTCGCGCACCCGCGGCTACGCCAGCCTGGACTACGCCGAGGCCGGTGAGCAGGAGTCGCAGCTGGTCAAGGTCGACATCCTGCTGCAGGGCGAGGCCGTCGACGCGTTCTCCGCGATCGTGCACAAGGACAAGGCCTACAGCTACGGCGTCCTGATGGCCGGCAAGCTGCGCGAGCTCATCCCGCGGCAGCAGTTCGAGGTGCCGATCCAGGCCGCCGTCGGCTCCCGGGTGATCGCCCGCGAGACGGTCCGCGCGATCCGCAAGGACGTGCTGGCCAAGTGCTACGGCGGTGACATCACCCGCAAGCGCAAGCTGCTGGAGAAGCAGAAGGAGGGCAAGAAGCGGATGAAGATGGTCGGCCGCGTCGAGGTCCCCCAGGAGGCGTTCGTCGCCGCGCTCTCCACCAACGAGTCGACCGCCGCCAAGCCCAAGTGACCGTGCTCGCCAGCGGCCGGGTCGAGGCGGTCTGCGTCTCCGGCAGCGACCTGCTGCCGCTGCCGGACAAGCGGCCCAACCGGTCGGGCATCGACAAGAAGCCGGTCGCCGGCCGGGTCGCCGTCCACCCGCTCGGCCTGGACGGCGACGTCCAGGTCAACAAGAAGCACCACGGCGGCGAGGGCCAGGCGGTCTACGCCTACGCCCAGGAGGACGCCGACTGGTGGGCCGTCGAGCTCGGCCGCGACCTGCCGCCCGGCCGCTTCGGTGAGAACCTGCGCACCACCGGGCTGGACCTGCGGGACGCCGTCCTGGGCGACCGCTGGCGAATCGGCACCGCGCTGTTCGAGGTCACCGCCTGGCGCACCCCGTGCGCCAACTTCGCCCGGTTCTGGGGCATCCCCGACCTGGTCAAGCGGTTCGCCGCGCACGGCGCCACCGGTGCCTACCTGCGGGTGCTGGAGACCGGTGAGCTCGGTGCCGGCGACGCCGTGGAGGTCGTCTCCCGGCCCGACCACGGGATCACCGTGGAGACGGCGTTCCGGATCGTGATGACCGAGAAGGCGCGGCTCCCCGAGCTCGCACCGGCGCTGCCGCACCTGCCGCTCAAGGACCAGCCGAAGCTGGCCGCGAAGATCGAGCGACGGCTCGCCGCCCAGACCTGACCGGGCCACCGCGCTAGGGTCCGCCGGGGTCCGGGCACCGGCCGGCCACGACGGGGAGGTCCAGTTGTCGCACCGCCGCGCACGCACCACGGTGCTCGCGCTCGCCCTGCTCCTCGCCCCGGCGCTGACCGCCTGCGGCGGTGAGCCGGAGGAGTCGGCCGCCGACCTGCTGGAGCGCGCCCGGACGACGCTGGACGACGCGTCGTCGGCGCACTTCGTCCTCGACAGCGAGGGCGCCCCGCCGACCGGCACCACGCTGGTCGGCGGCGAGGGCGACATCGTCCGGCCGGCGTCCTTCGCCGGGACGCTGAACGTGACGGCGCTCGGCGGGGCGATCGACGTCGAGGTCGTCTCGGTCGACGGCACCGTCTACGCCCAGCTCCCCTTTGCCTCGACCTTCAGCGTGGTCGACCCGGCCCAGTTCGGCCTCGGCGACCCCGGCGCGCTGCTCGACCCGGAGTCCGGCATCTCCCAGCTGCTGACCGGCGCCCAGGACGCCGAGCTGGGCGACGAGCGGCGGGTGGACGGCGAGGTCGTCCGCGAGGTCACCGCGTCGATCCCCGGTGACCTGGTCGAGCAGGTGCTCAGCAGCAAGGACCCCGCGCAGGCCGTCCAGGCCCGGATGTCGATCGCCACCGAAAGCGGGCAGCTGCGCGAGGTGGCGCTGACCGGGCCGTTCTTCGTCGCCGACGAGGACGGCACCTACACGGTCGCGCTCAGCGACTTCGGGGCCGATGTCGAGATCACCGCACCGCCCACCGGCTGAGGCCGCCGCCCCGGCCGCCCCGGGGCTGGCCGTGGTCGTCCTCGCGGCGCTCGCCGTGCTGGTCACCGCGGCCGACACCTACGTCGTCGTCCTGGCGCTGCCCGACGTCCTGACCGGCGTGGGCGTGGGCCTGGACGAGCTGCAGCGGGCCACGCCGATCATCGGCGGCTTCCTGCTGGGCTACACCGCGACCCTGCCGCTGCTCGGCCGGCTGGCCGACCTGCGCGGCCGGGTGCCGGTGCTCGTCGGCTGCCTGCTGCTGTTCGCGCTCGGCTCGCTGCTCACCGCCACCGCGACCGAGCTGGGGCCGGCCGTGCTGGGCCGCGGGCTGCAGGGCGTCGGCGCCGGGGGGCTGGTGCCGGCGACCCTCGCGCTGGTGGCCGACCGCTGGCCACCCGAGCGCCGCGCGGTGCCGCTGGGGGTGGTCGGCGCCGTCCAGGAGCTGGGCGCGGTGCTCGGGCCGCTCGCCGGCGCCGCGGTGCTCGCCGTGGCCGACTGGCGGGCCATCTTCTGGCTCAACCTGCTGCTCGGTCTCGCGCTCGCGGCGGGCGTGCTCGCCACCGGCCGCACCCGCCGGCCCGATCCGCTGGGCCTGGCGCTCGCCGTGCTGGCCGCCGGGGCCCTGGGGCTGCGGCTGGCCGAGCCGGCCGCCCTCGCCGAGGACGTGACGCTCGGGCTGCTGTGGGTGCCGGTCGCCGGCGTGACGCCGCTGGTGCTGGTCGCCGTCGTCGCCGGGCTCGGCCTGATCGTGCGCAGCCTGGCCCGGCCGGCCGGCGCGGTGCTCCCGCTGCGCGGCCTGCCCGCACTGGCCCGCGAGCTGGACGTCGTCGGCTCGGTGCTCGTCGTCGTCGCCCTCGGAACCCTGGTCTGGGCCTTCGCCGCCGCCGACCCGGCCACCGAGGTCGTCGCGCACGGCCCGGTGCTGCTGCCGGTGGCCGCTGCGGCCGCGGTCGCGTTCGTGCTGTGGGAGCGCCGGACGCCGGACCCGGTGCTGCCGCTGGCGGCGCTGCGCCCGGCCGGTGCGTGGGGCGCGCTGCTGGTCAACCTGCTCGTCGGCGTCGCGCTGGTCGCTGCCCTGGTCGACGTCCCGCTGTTCGCCCGCTCGCTCGGCGGGGACGACCAGCTGGGCGCCGCGCTGGTGCTCGTCCGGCTGCTGGTCGCCGTCCCGGTCGGGGCGGTGGCGGGGGGCTGGCTGTGCCGGGTGGTCGCGCCCCGGTTCGTCGCCGCCGGGGGAGCGGCGCTCACCGCCCTGGCGCTGTGGGCGATGACCGGCTGGGACGCCCAGGCCCTGGACGGGGCGGCGTCGACGGTCGTGCTGGCGGCGGCCGGGCTCGGGTTCGGCCTGGCGATCGCGCCGGTGAACGCCGTCCTGCTCGCGGTCACCCCGCCGGCGGTGCACGGCAGTGCCGGGGCCCTGGCGGTGGTCGCCCGCACCGTCGGCATGCTGGTCGGGCTGGCGTTGCTCACCGCGGTCGCGCTGCGCCGGTTCACCGCCGAGGTGGCCGCGATCGACCCACCGTTCGAGCTGTGCCCGCAGACCCCGACCGACTGCGCGCCCTACGAGCAGGCCACCGACGCAGCCGTGCTCACCCAGCTGCACACCGTCTTCGCCGGCGCGGCGGTCGCGGCCGCGCTGGCCGCCGTCGCCGCCCTGGCGCTGCTGCGCCTTCCGCGCCGAAGCCCGGCGGACTAGCGTCGAGCGCCGTCCGGATGACCCGCACCAGGGTGAGGAGGTCGTCATGACCTTCGGGATCGTCATCGACGTACCGGCACCGATCGAGGTCTACGACGCGATGCACGCCGAGCTCCGCCGGCGGGTGACCGGCCCGGTGGAGGGGCTGCTCTGCCACGTCGCGAGGCAGACGCCGGCCGGCTTCCAGGTGCTCGAGGTCTGGGAGTCCCGGGAGCAGTACGCCCGCTACGAGGCCGAGGTCGTCGGTCCGACGATGGCGGAGCTCTCCGGTGGCCGGCGATCGCCGGCTCCGCCGCTCACGGAGGAGTTCGAGCCGCGGGGCCTGGTCGTGCCCGCGGCCCACGTCCACTCCTGACCCGAGCGGGCCGCGTCAGAGGGTGAAGACGATCTTCCCGGCGGTGCGGCCCTCGAGCATCCGCTCGAAGCCGTCGCGGGCCTGGGCCAGCGGCAGCTCGACGTCGATCTCCGGGCGGACGCCGGTGATCCGGCACATCTGGATCAGGTCGTCGAGCTCCTCGCGGGTGCCCATCGTCGAGCCGATGACCGACAGCTGGGTGAAGAAGACGCGGTTGAGCTCGGCGCCGGGGTTGAAGCCGGTGGTCGCCCCGCAGGTGACGACGACGCCGCCGGGCTTCAGCGACTTGATGCTGTGGCTCCAGGTGGCCTCGCCGACGGTCTCCATGACGCCGTCCACCCGCTCGGGCAGCCGGGCACCGGACTCGAACGCCTGGTCCGCGCCGAGCGCGAGCGCCGCCGCCCGCTTCTCCTCGCTGCGGCCGGTCACCCAGATGCGGTAGCCGGCGGCGCTGCCGAGCCGGATCAGCGCCGTCGCGACGCCACCGCTGGCGCCCTGCACCAGCACGGTCGACCCCGGCCGCAGGCCCGAGCGGACGAAGAGCATCCGGTAGGCGGTGAGCCACGCGGTGGGCAGGCAGGCGGCCTCGGCGAAGGAGAGCTCGGCCGGCTTGGGCACCAGGTTGCGCCGCGGGACGGCGACCTTCTCGGCCAGCGTGCCCTGGTGCACCTCCGACAGCAGCGAGCGCTTGGGGTCCATGGTCTCGTCGCCGGTCCAGCCGGCCGACGAGATGACCGCGTGCACGACGACCTCGTTGCCGTCCTCGTCGAGGCCGGCGGCGTCGCAGCCCAGCGTCATCGGCATCCGCTCGGCCGGCAGCCCGACGCCGCGCAGGCTGAACAGGTCGTGGTGGTTGAGCGAGGCGGCCTTCACGGTCACCGTCGTCCAGCCGTCGGGGGCCTCGGGCTCGGGACGGTCACCGACCTCCAGCACCGAGAGCGGGTCGTCCGGGGCGGGGGTGGAGACGAAGGCGGCCAGCATGGGGCGACTATGGCACCGCCACCCCCAGGGGCGCACTGCGGCCAGGAGCCGTCCGCACCGACCGGCGGGCGACCGGTGCGGACGGCGTCCCTGGTGCTACCGCAGCGCGTGCCCGTCGGCGTCGAAGACCAGCACCTCCGGCAGCTGGACGCGCAGTTGCAGCACCGCGCCGTCCTGGAGGTCCTGGCGCTTGTCCAGCCGGAACACCATGTGCTCGGCGGTCCCGACCGCCCCGTCGACCAGCCCGACCGGGTCGACGTAGGCGAAGACCTCCGAGCCCAGCCGCTCCACCCGGGCGACCCGCACGGTCAGCCGGTCGTCGCCCGTCGACCCGGCAGCGCCGACCGTGTCCGCACCCTCGGGGCGGATGCCCACCGTGACCCGGTCGAGGGCGCGCGCAGCACCCGTGGCGGGCAGCGGCACCTGGAGCGACTCCATCAGCACGGCCCGCCCGTCACGGACCGGCACCCCCGTGACGAGGTTGATCGCGGGGGAGCCGATGAAGCCGGCCACGAAGGTGTTCACCGGCCGCTCGTAGAGGTCGATCGGCGTGCCGACCTGCTGCAGCTGACCGTCGCGGAGGACGACCACCCGGTCGCCCATGGTCATCGCCTCCGTCTGGTCGTGGGTGACGTAGACGGTGGTGGTGCCCAGCCGCTTCTGCAGGCTCGCGATCTCCGCGCGGGTGGAGACCCGGAGCTTGGCGTCCAGGTTGGACAGCGGCTCGTCCATGCAGAAGACCTTGGGGTCGCGCACGATCGCCCGCCCCATCGCCACCCGCTGCCGCTGGCCGCCGGACATCTTCGCCGGCTTCCGGTCCAGCAGCTCCTCGAGCTGGAGGACCCGCGCCGCCTCGGCCACCCGGGTGCGGATCTCGTCGGCCCCGACCCCGAGGTTCTTCAGCGCGAACGCCATGTTCTCCCCGGCCGTCATGTTGGGGTACAGGGCGTAGCTCTGGAAGACCATCGCGACGTCGCGGTCCCGGGCCCGACGCCCAGTGACGTCCTGCCCGTCGATGAGCACCCGCCCCGAGTCGATCGGCTCGAGGCCGGCCAGCATCCGCAGGCTGGTCGACTTGCCGCATCCCGAGGGCCCCACGACGACGAGGAACTCGCCGTCGGAGACCTCCAGGTCGAGGCGGTCGACGGCCGGCCGCTCGGCCTGGGCGAACGAGCGGGTCACCGCCTCGAAGGTCACCGAGGCCATGCCGGGCACCCCCTACCCGTCCTGCGGAGGCTGGTCACAGCTTGGGCTCGATGTCCCGCTCGAACACCGTCGTGGACTCCTCGTCCAGCTCCCCGAAGACGGTCTCCACGTCCTCGCCGCCGATGGTGATGCGGTCCAGGGCCGCCCCGATGCGCGCGCCGCCACCGGGGAGGAAGACCCGGGCGTAGTCCTGGGACTGGGTCAGCTCGAGCTGCTCCAGCGCGGTGCGGGCGTTCGGCCGCTCCTCCAGGAAGGCCTGCGTCTTCGGGTCGTCGACGGCGTCCTTGCGCACCGGCATGTACCCGGTGGCCTGGGTGAAGGTGATCGTGTTCTCGGTGTTGGTCAGGAAGGCGAGCAGCTGCATCGCCTTCTCCTTCCGCTCGTCGGAGATCCGCTGCGGGATGGCGAGACCGGCGCCACCGGTCGGGCACCCGGGCGTCGGGCCCGGCAGGAAGGCGGTGCCGAAGTCGAAGCCGGCGGTCTCCGACAGCCCGCCCAGGGAACCGGTGGACTGCAGCAGCGAGGCAGCCTGGCCGGCGCCGAACACGCTGTTCGGGTCGTTGTTGATGGCCAGGTGACCCTGCTTGAACCGGTCCTGCAGGTACTGGCCGGCCTCGAGCGACTCCGGCGAGGTGAAGGTCGGCTTCCACTCGTCGGAGTAGGCGCCGCCGAAGGTCCAGATCATCCCCTGGAAGTGCCAGTCGAGGTAGTTGCTGCCGTCGGGCAGGGCCAGCGGCGGGATGCCCGGGTTGGCGGCGGCCAGCCGGGGCGCCCACTCGGCGAACTCGGCCCAGGTCTCCGGCCCGCGGTCGGGCAGCCCGGCCGCGGCCCACATCTGCTTGTTGTAGTAGAAGAGCGGGGTCGACCGGGCGTAGGGGAGCGCGTAGTTCTTCCCGTCGAACTCGTAGTCCGAGACCAGGGACTCGACGTAACCGTCGACGTCCAGGTCCGCGGCCGACCACAGGTCGTTCATCGGGGTGATCGCCTCGTTGAGCGCGAAGTTGAACCAGGTGACGTCCGAGGCCACCACGAGGTCGGGCAGTTCGCCGCCGGAGAGGGCGGCGTTGAACTTCTGCGCGACCTCCTCGTAGGTCGCACCCGCCGTGACCAGCTTGACGGCGATGCCCGTGTCGGCGGTGAAGGCGTCGAGCAGCTCGGTCTCGACCGGCTTGGACTCTCCCGGGTGGTTCGACCAGAACGTCAGGCTCTCGACGGGGCCGTCGTCGCCGGAGTCCTCGGAGGAGCCGGTGCCGGCGCAGGCGGCGAGGCCGGCGGCGGTGAGGGTGATGCCGGTCAGCTGGAGGAACCTGCGGCGGTCCAGTTCGGTCATGGCGGTGCTCCCGTTCGTCGATCAGTGCGCAGTGCGTGCGGTCAAGGTGGGGCGGTGGTGGGTGGTCCGGTGGCTCAGCCCTTGACCGCCCCGGCGGTGAGCCCCTTGATCATGTGTCGCTGCAGGAGCAGGAAGATGACCAGGATGGGCAGCATGGTGATGACCGTCCCCGCCATGACCGGGCCCCAGTTGGTGAGCCCGGCCGTGTCCTGGAGCTGGGCGAGCCCCACGGGGAGCGGCGCGGTCGAGGAGTCGTCGGCCATCAGCAGTGGCCAGAGGTACTGGTTCCACTCGTTGACGATGGTGATGAGCGTGAAGGCGATCAGCGTCGGCCACGACATCGGCAGCACGACCCGCCACAGCATCTTCAGCGGTCCGGCCGCGTCCATCTCCGCCGCTTCGATGATCTCCTTCGGCAGCGACAGGAAGTGGTTGCGCATCAGGAAGGTGCCGAAGGCGACGCCGGCCAGCGGCACGATGATGCCGGCGAAGGTGTTCCGCCAGCCGAGCTGGGCGACCAGCGCGTAGTTGCTGATCACCGTCACCTGGTTGGGGACCATCAGGCTGGCGATGACGAACAGCAGCACCAGCGTTCGGCCGGGGAAGCGCAGGAAGGACAGGGCGAAGGCGGACAGCACCCCGAGCGTGACCTCGACGACCGTCAGCACCGTGGTGATGATGATCGAGTTCCGCAGGTAGTCGGTGAACGAGACGCCTGTGCCGACCGCGCGGTAGTTGTCGCTGGTGAACGGGTCGGGCAGCCAGGTGACGGGCACCGTGTAGATGTCCGGGCGGTCCTTCAGCGAGGTCACCAGGATCCAGTACAGCGGCAGCGCGACCAGCACCACCACCAGCAGCAGCCCGAGGTAGCCGCCCACCCGGGACAGCGGGCTGGTGCGCTGGTGCGGTGCGGTGTCGGCGTGCGCGCCGCGGCGGGCTGCGGCGTCGGTCTCCGGACGGGGGGCGACGGTGGTCACGACTCCCGCCCCCGCTCCATCACGCGGACCTGGACCAGGGTGATGACGAGGAGGCCGAGGAACATGATGGTCGCCACCGTGGCGCCGTAGCCGGCCCGCTGGTTCACGAACGTCTCCTGGTAGATCTGGTAGACCATCGTCGTCGTGCCGTTCCCCAGCGGTCCGCCCCGGGTCATGACGCTGATGACGTCGAAGACCTGGAAGCTGTTGAGCAGCACCGTGATCAGCAGGAAGAACGTCGCCGGCCGCAGCTGGGGCCAGGTGACCCGCCGGAACTTCGTCCAGGTCGAGGCGGCGTCGATCTCGGCGGCCTCGTCCAGCTCGACCCGGCGCGCCTGGAGCGCGGCCAGGTAGATGACGAAGGTGTACCCGAGGTTCTTCCAGATGTAGGTGGCGGTGACCATGAACAACGCCCAGTCCGGGTCCTGGTAGAACTGCGGCGCGTCGATCCCCACCCGGGCCAGCAGGTCCTGGATCAGGCCGAAGGTCGGGTCGAAGACGAACTGGAAGGCCACCCCCACGGCCGCCCCGGCGAGCACGAACGGGGCGAACACCAGGGAGCGGACCGCGTTGCGGCCGAACAGCTTCTGGTCCAGCAGCAGGGCCAGCACCAGGCCGAGCACCATCGTGCCGACGACCGCCGACCCGGTGAAGACGATGGTGTTCCAGAGGACCTGCCGGCTGGAGTCGCTGGTGAACCACTCGACGTAGTTGTCGACGCCGATGAAGGTCGCGCTCGGGGAGGAGATGTTCCAGCTGGTGAAGGACAGCCGGATGTTGTCCAGCAGCGGCCGGTAGGTGAACACCACGAGCAGGACCAGGTTGGGCACCAGGAACGCGGCGGCGATGAGCAGGTCCCGGCGCCGGTTGCCCGGCGGGTTCCCCGACTTCCGGACCTTGCCGGGGGTGCCGGACGGCGGAGCCGGGAGGGGCGCCGGGGCCGGCGCAGCGGTCATCGGCTCGGCGCTCACAGCCGAGGACCCTGTCCGGGTGCGGTGAACGGCAGGTGGCGCCCGGGGTTCGGCGGGCACCCGCGCCGGTGAACAGGCCAGTTCCCGTGCTGCCGCACGACCTTCCCCCAGGTGCTCACGGCGAGAAGATAGCTCCAAGGTTGTGACGCGGCCCACTCCTGTGGCGTGGCGTCGGCTCCCTGGGCCGGCGGGCGACCCGGCGGGGGACTCAGCGCACGACGACGGCGCACTCCTGCTGCGCCACGAACTCGCCGATCACCGGGGCGCCGGGCACCTCACCACCCAGCAGCAGGCCACCGGAGGTCTGCGCGTCGGCCAGCAGCAGCGCCTCGTCCTCCGACACCGCGGACAGGTCGGCGTGCGGGCGCACCCAGTCCAGGTTGCGCCGGGTGCCGCCGGAGACCCAGCCGTCGGCGAGCGCCTGCCGCGCGCCGGCCAGGTACGGGACGGCGGCGGCGTCGACGACCGCGGTGACCCCGCTGGCCCGGGCCATCTTGTAGAGGTGGCCGAGCAGGCCGAAGCCGGTGACGTCGGTGCCGGCGCGGATCCCGGCCGCGACCGCCGCCACGGAGGCCTCGGCGTTCAGCGCGGTCATCGACGCGACCGCCTCCTCCGACACCTCGCCGGTGTTCTTGTGCCGGCTGTTGAGCACCCCGACACCCAGCGGCTTGGTCAGCGACAGCGGCGTCCCGGCGACGGCGGCGTCGTTGCGGATCAGCCGGTCCAGGTCGACCACGCCGGTGACCGCCATGCCGTACTTGGGCTCCGGGTCGTCGATGGAGTGGCCGCCGCCGACGTGGCAGCCGGCCTCGTGCGCGACCTCCAGCCCGCCGCGCAGCACCTCGGCGGCCAGCTCGGCCGGCAGCACGTCGCGCGGCCAGCCCAGCAGGTTCACCGCCATCACCGGCGTCCCGCCCATCGCGTAGACGTCGGAGAGGGCGTTGGCGGCGGCGATCCGGCCGAAGGTGTACGCGTCGTCGACCACCGGGGTGAAGAAGTCGGTGGTGAGCACCAGGCCCTGACCGCCGGGGAGCCGCACCACCGCGGCGTCGTCGCCGTCGTCCAGCCCGACGACCAGCTCGGCGGCCGGGTCCCGGGGGCCGGTGTGGGTGAGGCCGGCGACCACGGCCTCCAGCTCGCCGGGCGGGATCTTGCAGGCGCAGCCGCCGCCGTGGGCGTACTGGGTGAGCCGGACGGGGAGCGAGGTCGTGGTCACGCCTCAGCAATCTAGGCCTCGGTCCGAGGCGCGTGGGACGCGAGTGTCACGAACGTGTCTCGCACGTGGACACCCCTTGACAGGAATATGTAAGGACGGTGTCCTAACAAACGTGACGGCGACAACGCAGGGAGCTCAGCGGCAGCGCCGGCTGCTGCGCCCGACGACCAAGGTGCTGCCCGAGGACGCCCGCGCCCACAACCGGTCGATGGTCCTGCAGCAGCTGTTCCACTCCGGTCCCTGCTCGCGCGCCGACCTGGCCCGCACCACCGGCCTGACCCGGGTCACCGTCTCCGACCTCGTCTCCTCGCTGATGACCGAGGGGCTGGTCACCGAGCTGGGGCTGCGCGCGGAGGGCAAGGTCGGCAAGCCCGGCACCCTGGTCGGCCTGCGCACCGACGCCTTCCAGATCGTCGCGGTCGACCTCGCCGACGACGAGCGGATGCACGGCGCGGTGCTCGACCTCTCCGGCGAGGTGCGCGAGCGGCGGGCGGCCTCGGTCGGCGGCCGCACCGGCGAGGCCGCCGTGGCGGCGCTGGTCGAGCTCTGCCGGGAGCTGGTCGCCGCGGCGACCCACCCGGTGCTCGGCGTCGGCGTCGGCTCCCCGGGCGTCATCGACCACGCGGGCACCGTCGTCCAGGCGCCCAACCGCGGCTGGTACGACGTCCCGCTCGCCGCCCTGCTGCACGAGGCGCTCGGCGTCCCGGTGCACGTGGCTAACGACGCCAACACCGCGGCGCTGGGCGAGTTCACCTACGGCGGCGCCTCCGACACCGGCCTGCTGGTGCTCACCGTGGGGGAGGGCGTGGGCGCCGGCATCGTGCTGGACGGCGCCCTGGTCCAGGGCCACGAGCACGCGGCCGGCGAGCTCGGCCACGTCACCGCCGTCGACGAGCGGGACGACGTCGACCACGCCCCGCTCGGCCGGCCGGCCCCCTGCGCGTGCGGCCGGATGGGCTGCCTGGAGACCGTGCTGTCGGTCCCGGCGATGCGCCGCCGCACCGCCGGGCAGGACGCCGCGGGCGCCGACACCGCGCTCGCCGCGGTCGGCCGGCGCCTCGGGATCGTGCTCGCCCCCGTGGTGAGCGCCATGAACCTCGCGGAGGTCGTGCTCAGCGGCCCCCGCGAGCTGCTGGACGGGCCGCTGCGCGAGGCAGCGCTGGCGGCCCTCCAGGAGCGCACCATGCCGGCCATCAGCAGCCACGTGGAGCTGCGGATGACCTCGCTCGGCGAGGACGGCGTCCTGTCCGGGGCGGCCGTGCTCGTGCTGTCCGGTCAGCTCGGGGTGACGTGACCACCCCGAGCCGACCTCCTGCACATCGGAGATCGCAACCCCTGGAACGGCGCTGTCCGGCGCCGTCCGCGCATCGGGAAGGAAGACCGACATGACGAGGGTACGCACGAGCGCCCTGGCCGCCGTGGCCGTCAGCATGCTCACCCTGGCCGCCTGCGGGGGCGGCGGAGAGGACGCCGAGGCCGACAGCGGGGGTGGCACCGAGCTCACCATGTGGGTCAACGGCGCCGACACCCCGCAGGAGCTGCGGGACTACCTGATCGCCACCTTCGAGGACCAGCACCCCGGCGACACGCTGGTGATCGAGGAGCAGGACTGGACCGGCCTGGTCTCCCGCCTGCAGACCTCGCTGGCCTCGGAGGACCAGACGCCGGACCTGGTGGAGGTGGGCAACACCCAGAGCCCGACCTTCACCTACGCCGGCGCCTTCAGCGACATCAGCGACATGTACGACGACCTGGGCGGCGACGACCTGCTGCAGGGCTTCGTCGAGGCCGGCCGGGTCGACGACGCCCTCTACGCGGTGCCCTACTACTCCGGTGCCCGGGCGGTCTTCTACCGCAAGGACCTGTTCCAGGCCGCCGGCGTGCAGGTGCCGACGACGATGGCCGAGTTCGCCGACGCGGCGGTCGCCCTGCAGGCGGCCAAGCCCGCCGGGGCGGCCAGCTTCTCCGGGTTCTGGTTCCCCGGCCAGGACTGGTACAACGGCATCGCCTGGCTCTACACCAACGGCGGCGACCTGGCCGAGAAGCAGGGCGACGAGTGGGTCGGCACGCTGTCCAGCCCCGAGTCGCAGAAGGGGCTCGCCGAGGTCCAGCGGCTGTTCACCACCGCGACCAGCGCACCCAAGGACGCCGACTCGGCCGACCCGTGGGTCCCGTTCAACAACGGTGAGGCGGCGATGTTCTCCGCCCCGACGTGGGCCCGCTGGAGCATCGACCTGCCCGAGTGCAACAAGGGCGTCGCACCCGACGACGAGTCGGAGGCTGCGAAGGCCCTGCTGGCCGAGCAGCAGGCCTGCAACGAGGAGAAGACCGGGGTCTTCCCGCTCCCGGGCCTGTCCGCCGGCACCCCGGCGACGGTCTTCGCCGGTGGCTCGAACATCGCCATCCCGGCGAAGTCGCCGAACCAGGAGCTGGCCCGCGACCTGCTGGAGATCGTCTTCAGCGAGGAGTACCAGACGATGCTGGGCGAGAACGGGCTGATCCCCGGGAACACCCAGTACGCCGACTCCCTCGGTGACGACCCGTACGCCCAGGCGGCCCGGGACGCCGCGATCGACGCCAAGCTCACCCCGCCGGCGGAGAAGTGGGCCGACGTGGAGAGCGCCCGGATCCTGGAGGACTTCTTCCAGCAGATCGCCGGGGGTGCCGACCCTGCCGAGGCGGCGGCCGAGGCGGACCAGCTCATCGCCGACGCGCTCAACTGACCGATCGACCCCCGGTCGGGGGCGCGGTCCCCACCCGCGCCCCCGACCCAGGTCCTGGCCACCGGAGCACCGCCATGCCCGCTCGCACCGACTCGGTCGTCGTCCCACCGCCCGTCCCACCCCGCCCGCCGGTGGTGGTGCCCGACCCGGAGCCGGTCGCCGACGGCGCCCCGCGCCGGACCCGCCGCCGGGTGCCGGCCTTCCGGCTCGGCCCCTACGCCCTGCTCGTCCCCGCCGCCGTGGTCGTCCTGCTCGGGCTGGGCTACCCGCTGGTGCGGCAGTTCGTCCTCTCCTTCCAGGAGTACGGCCTAGCCCAGCAGTTCGGCCGCCCCGCCGAGTGGGTGGGGCTGGACAACTACGTCACGCTGCTGTCGGACCCCTACGTGTGGGGGGTCATCGCCCGCTCCGTCGCCTTCTGCCTGGTCAACGCGGCCGTGACGATGGCGGTCGGGGTGGCCCTGGCCGTGCTGATGACCAAGGTGTCGCGCGGCCCGCGGATCACCCTGCAGGTGGGCCTGCTGCTGGCCTGGGGCACCCCGGTGCTGGCCACCATGACCGTCTGGCAGTGGCTGTTCGACTCCCAGTACGGGGTGGTCAACTGGCTGCTCGCCGAGCCGCTGGGTTTCAGCGGCATGAGCCAGCACTCCTGGCTGATCGAGCCGCTGTCGTTCTACTTCGTGGCCACGGTGATCGTGGTCTGGATGAGCGTGCCGTTCGTCGTCTTCTCGGTCTACGCCGGCCTGCTGCAGGTGCCCGCGGAGTGCGTCGAGGCCGCGCAGCTGGACGGCGCGACCGGCTGGCAGCGCTTCCGGTTCCTGGCGGTGCCGCTGATCAAGCCGGTGCTCTTCGTGGTGGGCCTGCTCCAGGTCATCTGGGACCTGCGGGTGTTCACCCAGATCTACGTCCTGCAGCGCGCCGGTGCCCCGACCCGGGAGACGCACCTGCTCGGCACCTACATCTACTCGCTGTCGAAGGAGTTCTCCATGGCCGGCGCCATGGCCACGATCATGCTGCTGATCACCCTGGTCCTCACCGGCTCCTACATCCGCCGCACGCTGCGCGAGGAGGAGCTGTGACCGCCCTCCGGCCGGCCCCGGCGCGCCGCCGCCCCCCGGCCCGCACCCGGCTGGGCCGCCGGCTGCTCGGCGCGCTGGCGGTGGTGGTCGCCCTCGTCTGGGTCTTCCCGATCTACTGGATGATCAGCAGCGCCTTCCTGCCGACCAACCGGCTGCGGACGGCCGAGCCCACCTTCTTCCCCTTCGACGGCACGCTCGCCAACTTCCGGCGGGTGTTCAGCGACTCGAGCTTCTACGCCTCGATGAAGGTCTCCCTCGCCGTCGTCGGCGTCACGCTCGTCGTCGCGGTGCTGTGCGCGTTCGTGGCCGCACTCGCGCTCAGCCGATTCCGTTTCCGCGGGCGGCGGTCGTTCATCGTGACCATTCTCGTGGTGCAGATGATCCCGGCGGAAGGGCTCTTCATCTCGCAGTACCAGATGCTCGACAACTGGGGTCTGGTCAATTCCTTCCTCGGCTTGAGCATCGTGTACACGGCGGCCGTGCTGCCGTTCACGATCTGGATGCTGCGCGGTTTCGTGAGCGGCGTCCCGGTCGAGCTGGAGGAGGCGGCGATGGTGGACGGGTTGTCCCGCACCCAGGCGTTCTTCCGGATCACCTTCCCGCTGCTGGCCCCCGGGCTGGTCGCCTCCGGTGTCTACGGCTTCCTGCAGGCGTGGAACGAGTACACCCTCGCCCTGGTCGTCATGACCGACCCCGACCAGCGCACCCTGCCGCTCTGGCTGCAGGGGCTGGTGGAGGCCAACCGGGCCACCGACTGGGGCCTGGTCATGGCCGGCGCCGCGCTGATCGCCGTCCCGGTCATCGTCTTCTTCCTCTTCGTCCAGCGCCGGCTGTCCGCCGGGCTGGTCGCCGGCGCGGTGAAGGGGTGACCGCCCCCGCGACCGCCGACCCCGTCGCCGGGCGTTGCTCGGTCGGCCTGGACATCGGCGGCACCAAGGTGCTCGGCGTCCTGCTGGACGCCGGCGGGGTGGTGCGCGGCAGCGTCCGGGTGCCCACCCGCTGGGGCACCGAGGGGGTGGTCGGTGCGGCCGCGGAGGTGGTCGACCGGCTCTGCGCCGCCGCGGGGCTGTCCCCGGCCGACCTCGCCGGCGTCGGCGCCGGGGTGCCCGGTCTGGTCGACCCGGTCACCGGGGAGGTCTCGCACGCGGTGAACCTCGGCATCCACGACCGCGGGGTCGCGCTGGCGCCGCTGCTCGCCGCCCAGGTGCGCGGGGTGCCGGTGGTGGTGGAGAACGACCTGAACGTCGCCGCCGTCGGTGCTGCCCGGGTCCTCGGGCTCCGCGGTGACCTGGCCTTCCTCGGGCTGGGCACCGGGGTGGCCGCCGGGCTGCTGCTCGGCGGGCAGCTGCGGCGCGGCCACCGGGGCGGGGCGGGGGAGATCGGGCACGTGCCCTACGACCCGGCCGGTCCGGTCTGCCCGTGCGGTCAGCGGGGCTGCCTGGAGCTCTACGCCTCCGGGTCGGCGATCGACGCAGCGTGGCCCAGCCGGTCCGGCCGGCCGGCGGCGGCCGAGCTCTTCGCCGCCGCGGCGGGCGGTGACCCGGTGGCCCAGGGCCTCCAGGACACCTTCGCCGCCGCCGTGGCCGCCGCCGTCCGGCTGGTGGTGCTCACCTGCGACGTCGAGCACGTCGTGCTCGGCGGTGGGGTCGCCGAGGTCGGGGAGCCGCTGCTGGCGGCCGTCGTGCGGCAGCTGGGGGAGCAGGCGACCGGGTCGCCGTTCCTGCGCAGCCTGCGCATCGCCGACCGGGTGCAGGTGGTGCCCCGCGACGTGCCGGTCGCGCCGATCGGGGCCGCCCTGCGCGCCCGGGACGTCGCCCGGGCGCCGCAGGTGGCCGCGGTCCCGTGAGCCGTCCTCAGCGGCCGGCCAGCAGGTCGGCCGCGGCCTCGGTGAGCACCCGGGCGGCGCCGTGGGTGGCCAGCGCCGGGCCGCTGACCAGGTCGAGGTCGTCGGGCATGCCCAGCGCCACGACGGTCGCGTCCGGCCGTGCGGCGACCGCGCGCTGCAGCCAGTCGCGCTGCCAGGCGCTGCGGTACGCGTCCCGGACGACGAGCACCACGGGGGTGCCGGACGCCTCGGCGAGCGCCGCCTCCGGCGCGGGCCCGTCCGCGCCGACGGTGACCAGCCCGGCCAGCAGGCCCCGCGCGTCCAGCGGCTCGGCGAGGCTCCACTTGGCGTGCCCGACCGCCATGTTGGCGCCGGCCCGCAGCTCCACCACGAGTGCCGGCCCGGACAGGGGCTGGGCGTGACGCGGCCGGAGCGCCGCCCGGGCAGCGACCTGCCCGGCATCGCGGTCGGCGGTGGCCGGGGCGGACCCCGCCGCGGCCAGCCGGGCGCGCAGTGCGGTCACCCGGCCGGCTGCCTCGGCCAGCCGGTCCTCGGTGAGCTGCCCGTCGCGCAGCGCCTGCTCGACCGCCCGGCGGACGTCGGCGCAGTGCTCCTCGCCGTCCTCGGCGCCCAGCAGCAGCAGGTCGGCGCCGGCGGCCAGGGAGCGGACCGCGGCGCCGGCGATGCCGTGGGCGGCCCGGACGCCGGCCATGTCGAGCGCGTCGGTGACCACGACGCCGGTGAACCCGAGCTCGTCGCGGAGCAGGTCGACCAGCAGCCGGCGGCTCAGCGTGGCCGGGGCGTCGTCCAGGGCGGTGAAGACCACGTGCGAGGTCATCACCAGGTCGACCCCGGCCCCCACGGCCGCGGCGAACGGCGGCAGGTCGCGGCGGCGGAAGGTCTCCTCGTCGGCGTCGATGACCGGCAGGCCCAGGTGCGAGTCGACCGTGGTGGCGCCGTGCCCGGGGAAGTGCTTGGCGGTGGCGGCGACCCCGGCGGCCTGCAGGCCCTGCACGGCGGCCACCCCGTGCCGGCCGACGGCGGCCGCGTCGGCACCGAAGGAGCGCACGCCGATCACCGGGTTGCGGGGGTCGCTGTTGACGTCGACCGACGGGGCGAGGTCGACGTTCACCCCGGCCCGGCGCAGGTCGGCGCCGATCGCGGCGGCCACCCGCTCGGTGAGCGCCACGTCGTCGACGACGCCGAGCGCGAGGTTGCCCGGGTAGCTGCTGCCGGTCAGGTACTCGAGCCGGGTGACGTCGCCGCCCTCCTCGTCCACGGCCACCAGGGCGTCGGGCCGGGCCGCCTGCAGCGCGTCGGTGAGCGACCGCACCCGGTCGGCCGCAGGCTCGGCCCCGGCGCCCAGGTTGTGCCCGTAGAGGCACACCCCGGCCAGGCCCGCGCCCAGCGCGTCGGTCACCCAGCCGGGCACCCGGTCGCCGAGGAAGCCGGGCATGAGGCAGGCGTTGACGAGTTCGTCCGAGGGCGACATGGGGTTCCTGACCGGTCGGTGTGCGCGGTGGTCCGCCGGCCGGTGCGCCGGTGGTCGGGAACGGACCCTAGTGGCCCGTTCGCGCCATTGTCGACGCCGAGCGCGCGGTGCCTCGCCGACGATTTCCGGCGGGTCCACCTGCCATTCGCGGATCCGTTCCGCACCGCCGCCGGCGTCGTCCGGCGGACCGCATTCCGGCACCGTCCTGGACCATTCCCCACTCCCATTCCGACACCACTGGAGGCCCGCTGATGGCGACCGTCACCTACGAGCGCGCGACGTGCACCTACGCCGGCGCCGACCGCCTGGCGGTCGACTCGCTGGACCTGGAGGTCGCCGACGGCGAGTTCCTGGTCCTCGTCGGCCCGTCGGGGTGCGGCAAGTCGACGTCGCTGCGGATGCTGGCCGGCCTGGAGGACGTCGACGCCGGCCGGATCCTCATCGGCGGCCGCGACGTCACCGACCTGGCCCCCAAGGACCGGGACATCGCGATGGTGTTCCAGAACTACGCGCTGTACCCGCACATGACGGTGGGGGAGAACATGGGCTTCGCGCTGAAGATCGCCGGCGTGGCCAAGCCGGAGATCGCCTCCCGGGTGCTGGAGGCCGCCAAGGTGCTGGACCTGGAGCCCTACCTGGACCGCAAGCCGAAGGCGCTGTCCGGTGGGCAGCGGCAGCGGGTGGCGATGGGCCGGGCGATCGTGCGCAGCCCGCAGGTGTTCCTGATGGACGAGCCGCTGTCCAACCTGGACGCCAAGCTGCGGGTGCAGACCCGCACCCAGATCGCCCAGCTGCAGCGCCGCCTGCAGGTGACCACCGTGTACGTCACCCACGACCAGGTCGAGGCGATGACCATGGGCGACCGGGTGGCCGTGCTCAAGGACGGCCACCTCATGCAGGTGGGCACCCCGCGGGAGCTCTACGACCGCCCGGCCAACGCGTTCGTGGCCGGCTTCATCGGCTCCCCGGCGATGAACCTGTTCCAGCTGCCGGTCGTCGACGGCGGGGTGCGGTTCGGCGACGCGGTGGTGCCGGTGGAGCGTGCCGTGCTCGGCCAGGTGGACGCGGCGGAGGTCGTGCTCGGTGTCCGCCCGGAGGACCTCGACCTCGCCGCGCCGGGCGCCGCCGGGCTGGACCTGGTGGTCGACGTCGTGGAGGAGCTCGGCGCGGACGCCTACGTGTACGGCCGCACCAGCCAGGGTGGCCAGGAGTTCCCGGTGACCGTCCGGGTCGACGGCCGCCGTCCCCCGGCCGGTGGGCAGACGGTCCGGGTGGCGCCGCGCACCGGTCACCTGCACCTGTTCAGCACCGACGACGGGCACCGGCTGGGCGCCTGACCCCGACGGCCCTAGGCTCTGCCCCGGAGACGTCAGGGTGTCTGGTGACCCCCGCGGCCTCTAAAGCCGACGTGGCCGAGCACCTCGGTCAGGCGGGTTCGATTCCCGTCCGTCTCCGCCAGCTGCCCGCGGAGCCGGCCCCCGTGGCCGGCTCCGCGCCTGGCCGTCACTCCACCGGGCCGGCCGCCGCGACCTAGGCTGAGCCGATCATGACCGGAGACCCCCGCCGCTCGGTTCCCCGCACCGACGCCGTGCTGGCCGAGCCGCCGGTGGCGGCCGCGGCCGCGCGGCTGGGCCGGGAGCTGGTGAAGAGCGCGGTGCAGGCCGCCCAGCAGCGGGTCCGGGACGGCGACCTGCCCCCGGGCGACGTCGTGGCCGCGGTGCTCGGCGCGCTGCCCGGCACCGCGAGCAGCCTGCGCCCGGTGCTGAACGCGACCGGCGTGCTGGTGCACACCAACCTCGGCCGGGCGCCGCTGTCACCGGCCGCCGTGGACGCCGTCGCCGCGGCCAGCGGCACCACCGACGTCGAGCTCGACCTGCGCACCGGCCGGCGCGGCCCGCGCGGGGAGGGTGCGCTGTCGGCGCTGCTGGACGCCGTCCCCGCTGCCGAGGCCGCGCTGGTGGTGAACAACTGCGCCGCCGCCCTGGCCCTGGTCGCGACGGCGCTGGGCGGTGAGCTGGTCATCGCCCGCGGCGAGCTGGTCGAGATCGGCGACGGCTTCCGGATCCCGGACCTGCTGGTCAGCACCGGCGCCCGGCTGCGCGAGGTCGGCACGACGAACCGGGTCTCGCTCGCCGACTACACCGACGCGCTCGGCCCGGGCACCGGCGCGGTGCTCAAGGTGCACCCGTCGAACTTCGTCGTCCGCGGCTTCACCCGGGCCGTCGAGGTCGACGAGCTGGCCCCCGCGCTGGCCGGCACCGGTGTGCCGCTGGTCGCCGACGTCGGCAGCGGGCTGCTGCGCCCGCACCCGCTGCTGCCCGGTGAGCCCGACCTGCAGACCACCCTGGCGGCCGGCGCCGACCTGGCGCTGTGCAGCGGCGACAAGCTGCTCGGCGGACCGCAGGCCGGCATCGTGCTCGGCCGGGCCGAGCTGGTCCAGCGGCTGCGCCGGCACCCGCTGTACCGGGCGCTGCGGGTGGACAAGACGACGCTGGCCGCGCTGGAGGCCACGCTGCGCGGGCCGGTGCCGCCGGTGCGGCAGATGCTCGACGCCGACCTGGGCGGGCTGCGGTCCCGGGCGACGGCGGTGGCGGAGGCGTTGCGGGTCGCCGGGGTGCGGGCCGCCGTCGTCGGCTCGACCGCCCGGGTGGGCGGGGGAGGGGCGCCGGAGTTCCCGCTGCCCAGCGTGGCCGTGGCGCTGGACGTCCGGTTCGCCGAGCCGCTGCGGCTGGGGCCCGTTCCGGTCGTCGGCTACGTCGACGAGGACCGGACGTTGCTCGACCTGCGCAGCCTCGCCCCGGACGACGACCGGGCGCTGACCGCCGCGGTGCTGGAGGTGGCTCGTCGGTGGACGTGATCGCCACTGCCGGCCACGTCGACCACGGCAAGTCGACGCTGGTGCGGGCGCTCACCGGCATGGAGCCGGACCGGTGGGAGGAGGAGCGGCGGCGCGGCCTGACCATCGACCTCGGGTTCGCCTGGACCACGCTGCCCTCGGGCCGCCGGCTCGCCGTGGTCGACGTGCCCGGCCACGAGCGGTTCGTCGGCAACATGCTCGCCGGCGTCGGCTCGGTCCCGGCCGCGCTCGTCGTCGTCGCGGCGGACGACGGGTGGTCGGCGCAGACCGCCGAGCACGTCGCCGTGCTGGACGCGCTGGGCGTGCGGCACGGGTTGCTCGCGGTCACCAAGTCCGACCTGGCCGATCCCGCCCCGGTGCTCGCCGACGCGCTGGACCGGTTGGCGGGGACGTCGCTGGGTCGGCTGCCGGCGGTGGCGGTCAGCGCTCGGTCCGGCGACGGGCTGCCGGAGCTGTCCGGTGTGCTGGAGCAGGTGCTCGCCGGGTTGCCGGCGCCCGACCCGGCCGCACCGGTGCGGCTGTGGGTGGACCGGGCGTTCACGATCCGCGGTGCGGGCACGGTGGTCACCGGCACGCTGGCCGCCGGGACGGTGACCAGCGGCGACCGGCTCGACCTGGGCGGCCGGCCGGTGACCGTGCGCGGGCTGCAGTCGCTGGGTGCCGCGGTGGAGTCGGCGACGGCCACGGCCCGGGTCGCGCTGAACCTGCGCGGTGTGGCGGTCGAGGAGATCTCCCGCGGCGACGCGCTGCTCACCCCCGACGCGTTCCGGCGCACCGCGGACCTCGACGTCTCGCTGGTCGCGGCTGTCGAGGACCGGCTGCCCGCGGAGCTGGTGGTGCACATCGGCTCGGCGACGGTCGCGGCCCGGGTGCGGCCGCTGGACGGGACGGCGCTGCGGCTCCGGCTGGCCGCAGAGCTGCCGCTGCGGGTGGGCGACCGGCTGCTGCTGCGCGACCCGGGGGCGCGGCGGGTGTTCGGCGCCGACGTGCGCGACGTCGACCCTCCGGAGCTGCGCCGGCGGGGCGCTGCCCGCAGCCGCGCGGCGGAGCTGGCGGAGCAGCCGCTGGGTGAGGCCGGCGCGCGGGCGGACCTGGTGCGCCGGCGGTTCGTGCGGCGCGCGGACTTCGTGGCGATGGGGTGGCCGGTGCCGGCGGAGGCGACCGCCGTCGGGCGGTGGCTGATCGCCCCCGGGCTGGCCGACGAGCTGGCAGCGCGGGTGCCGCGGGTGGTGGCCCGGTACCGCCAGCTGCGGCCGCTGGAGCCGGGGCCGCCGATCGCGGTGCTGCGCTCGGCGCTCGAGTTGCCTGACGTGGAGCTGGTGCCCGCCCTGGTGCGGGAGCCGCTGGCGCTGCGCGACGGGCGGGTCGTGGCCGGTGCGGCGGCGCTCCCGCCGGAGGTGCAGCAGGCCGTGGACGGGGTCCGGGCCCGGCTGGCCGGGGCGCCGTTCGCCGCGCCCGAGGCCGGTGACCTGACCGCGGCGGGACTGGGGCCACGGGAGCTCGCGGCGGCGGTGCGCGACGAGCAGCTGGTGCGGATCTCCGAGGGGATCTACCTCGCGCCGGGGATCGCCGAGGTGGCGCGGGCCCGGCTCGCGGCGCTGCCGCAGCCGTTCACCCTCAGCGACGCCCGCCAGGCGTGGCAGACCACCCGTCGGGTCGCGGTGCCGTTGGCCGAGTGGCTGGACGCCCGCGGCATCACCGTGCGCCAGCCGGACAACACCCGCCGGCTCCGCTGAACGGCGTGGGAGCCGACTTCCGGACGGCTCCGTCCGTACGGTCACCCGGTGATCGACTTCTCGAACGGCTCCGTCTTCAAGCTCAGTCCCTGCGCCCCTGACGAGATCGCGCCGGCCGTCGCCCCGCTGATCATCCCGGGCGAGCAGTTCGTCGCCTCGTTCAAGGCGGTGCGCGACTTCGTCGTCTTCACCGACAAGCGGCTGATCGCGGTCAACGTCCAGGGCATCACCGGCAAGAAGCGCGACTTCACGTCGCTTCCCTACAGCAAGGTCCAGGCCTTCTCGATCGAGACGGCGGGCACCTTCGACCTCGATGCAGAGCTGGACCTCTGGTTCAGCGGCTTGGGCAAGGTGCGGCTCGAGTTCAAGGGCAGTGCCGACATCCGACAGCTCGGGCAGATGATCGCGACGTACGTGCTCTGATCCGCGAGCCTCAGCCGGCGTTGTGCAGGAAGCGCTCCTCGTCGGCGCGGAGGTCGTGCTCGGGCACCCGCCGGGTGTCGACGGTCTCCACCGCCTCGGCGGGCAGCACCGGGTCGGGGAGCTCGCGGAACTGCGCCCGGGGGTCGGTCACCTCGCTCATCCGCTGAGGATGCTCGCCTCGGTCGGGCCGGGACAAGTGCTCCGTCGCGACGTCGTGCTCTG
Source organism: Modestobacter versicolor (assembly GCF_014195485.1). Taxonomy (NCBI): domain Bacteria; kingdom Bacillati; phylum Actinomycetota; class Actinomycetes; order Geodermatophilales; family Geodermatophilaceae; genus Modestobacter; species Modestobacter versicolor. The sequence goes on along the minus strand of NZ_JACIBU010000001.1, from coordinate 1,683,312 downwards.
CGTACCCCGGGTACGCAGAGCACGACGTCCCAGGACACCACTTCCCACGGCACCACTCCCCGGAGAGTCGAGCTCTGCCCACTCCGGTAGGCAGAGCTCGACTGGGCGGAGGGCCGAGCGCCTCCTCCGCGAGTCGAGCTCTGCCCACTCCTGTGGGCAGAGCTCTACTCAGCTGAGGGGACCCAGCGGGCCGGGCGCTTCTCGCGGAAGGCCGCGATCCCCTCCTGGCCCTCCTCGCTGGCGAAGAACCGCGCCGACAGCTCGAGCAGCGTCGGCACCTGACCGGCCAGGTCGGTCCCGGAGCGCAGCAGCCGCTTCGTCTCCGCGAGCGCCGCCGGCGCACCGGCGGCCAGGGCGGCCACCTGCCCGGCCACCGCCGCGTCCACCTCGTCGTCCGCGACGGCCAGGTCGACCAGCCCGGCGCCGGCCGCGGTGGCCGCGTCGAACACCTCGCCGGTGAGCATCAGCCGGTGCACGGCGTGCGGCAGCATCCGCGGTCGGCACACCAGCGAGATCACCGCCGGGACGACGCCGATCCGCACCTCGGTGAAGGCGAACGTCGCACCGGCGCCGGCGACCACCACGTCGCAGGCCGCCGCCAGCCCCACGCCGCCCGCCCGGGCCGGCCCGCGGACGACCGCCAGCACCGGCTTGGGCGCCGACCAGATCAGCTGCAGCAGCTCCGGGAACTCGTTGACGCCCTGGTCGGCCGCGGCACCACCGGCCGCCTCGGAGAGGTCCATGCCGGAGCAGAACACCCGGCCGGTGTGGTCGAGCACGACCACCCGCACGGAGTCGTCGGCCAGCGCGTCGGTCAGGGCGGCACGCAGCTGGGCGCGCATCGCGCGGGACAGCGCGTTGCGGTTGGCGGGGGAGTCCAGGGTCAGCCGGGCGACGCCGGCGGACACCTCGACCCGGAGCACGCGGTCGTCGTCGGTCGCGGAGGTCACGTCGTCATCTTGCCGGGACCGGTCACACTGGGAGCAGCGATGACAGCCACGACGCCCCAGACCCTCCCCCTGCTCGGCCAGAGCCCCGCCCTGCCGGCCGACCCCTCGATGCTCCCGGCGTCGGCCCGGGCCGGGCTGGCCGGCACGCCCTTCGGGCTGTACGTGCACGTGCCGTTCTGCGCGACCCGCTGCGGCTACTGCGACTTCAACACCTACACCTCCGACGAGCTCGGCCCCGGCGCCAACCGCAGCGAGTACGCCGGCACCGCGATCGCCGAGCTGCGGCTGGCCGCCGAGGTGCTCGGCCCCGACCGCCCGGCCGTCCAGACGGTCTTCGTCGGCGGCGGCACCCCGACCCTGCTGCCCGCCCATGACCTGGTGGCCGTCATGGACGCCGTCCGCGAGCTGTTCCCGGTCGCCCCGGATGTCGAGGTGACCACCGAGGCGAACCCCGAGTCGGTGACCCCCGAGTCGCTGGCCGTGCTGCGCGCCGGTGGCTTCACCCGGATCAGCCTGGGCATGCAGTCCGCCGCCGAGCACGTGCTGGCCGTGCTGGACCGCCGGCACACCCCGGGCCGGGCGGTGCAGGCCGCGCACGAGGCGCGGGCTGCGGGCTTCGGGCACGTCAACCTGGACCTGATCTACGGCGCACCGGGGGAGACCGACGCCGACTGGCAGGCCTCGCTGGACGCCGTGCTGGCCGCACCGGTCGACCACGTCAGCGCCTACGCGCTCATCGTCGAGCACGGCACCCGGCTGGCCCGCCGGGTCGCCCGGGGCGAGCTGCCCATGCCGGACGACGACGTGCTGGCCGACCGCTACGAGCAGGCCGACCGGGCGTTCGGCGGCGCCGGGCTCGGCTGGTACGAGGTGTCGAACTGGGCCCGCGACCGGGCCGCCCGCTGCCGGCACAACGAGCTGTACTGGGCGAACGCCAACTGGTGGGGGATCGGCCCGGGGGCGCACTCGCACGTCGGCGGGTTGCGCTGGTGGAACGTCAAGCACCCGGCCGCCTACGCCGACCGGCTGGTCGCCGGGCTGCACCCGGCCGCCGACACCGAGCTGCTCACGCCGGCCGACCAGGCGCTGGAGCGGGTGATGCTGGGGCTGCGGCTGCGCGACGGGCTGCCGCTGGCGGCGCTGAGCGAGGTCGGCCGCGCTCGAGCCGGCGACGCCGTCGGCCGCGGGCTGCTGGAGCCCGCACCGCACGCCGCCGGTCGCGCCGTCCTCACCGACCGCGGCCGGCTGCTCGCCGACGCCGTGGTCCGCGACCTGACGGACTGAGAGCTCAGCTCACGGGGAGGCCGACGTAGAGCATGCCGACCAGCTCACCGGACGGTGCGTGCACGCCGGTGTAGGCGGTGAAGTACGGCTTCCCGGCGACCGTGGCCGGGCCGGTGTAGGTGTTGCCGGCCAGCACGGCGGCGAGCACCGGGTTGGCGCTGCCGTCGGCGTTGGTCCGGGCGATCGAGGTGCCGGTGTTGCGCGTGCCGGCCGGGGTCACCACCGTCGTCGCGACCCGCACCATGCTGCCGGCGTCGTCCAGCCGCTGGAACAGCGTGCAGGTGCCGCCCACCTGGGCGACCACGTCGTCGACGAGCGGAGCCGGCCGGCGCGGGTCGTCGACCCGGGCGAGCGGGGCGCCACCGAGCAGCAGCTCGGGCAGCTGGACGGTGGACTGGGCCGCCGTGGCCTGGTCGCGCACGGTGAGGGTCACCTGGCCGGAACCCAGGGACAGGCCCCCGGCTTCCTCGAGCAGGTCCTGGGCGAGCGCGAGGGCCCGGCGCACGTAGACCAGCCGCTGGCTGTCGGCCAGCTGCGCGACCGCCTCGGTGATCCGCGCCGACCCGCTGGCCGCGCGGTCGACGTTGTCCACGACCCGGTCGGCGGCGGCCCGCTGCTGCTCGACGGCGGCCGCGATGGCGTCCTGCGCCTCGGCGATGGAGCCCAGGGTGCCGGTGATCCGCTGGATGGCGCTGACCGCCTGCCGGGTCTCGGACTGCACCGCCGCGATCTGCTGGCCGATGTCCTCGGCCGCCTGCGCGGTGCGGGTGGCGAGCTGCTTGACCTCGTCGGCGACGACGGCGAACCCGCGGCCCACCTCGCCGGCGCGGGCGGCCTCGACGAAGGCGTTGAGCGCCAGGAACCGGCTCTGCTGGCTGATCGCCGAGATCAGCCGGACCATCTCGGTGATCGACTCGCTGGCCTGCTGCAGGGCGGCGATCCGCTCGTCGACGGCCTGCGCGTCGCGGACGGCCTCCTCGGCGACCGAGGACGCGCGGCTGGTGCTGCTGGAGATGTCGGTGATCGCCACGCGCAGCTCGGTGAGCGACTCGGCGGCCTGCCGGGAGGTGTCGGAGACCTCGCGGCTGGCCTGGGAGAGCACGCCGGCCTGCTGGGCCGCGGCCTCCATGCTGGCGTCCTGCTCGACCCGGCGGACCGGCCGGCGGGCCGGCTCGGCCACCCGTTGTGCGGGCAGGCCGGCGGACGACGCGGGGGTGGTGCCCACCGGGGCACCGCTCCGCTGAGCGGACCAGCGCACGACTCGACTCCTCCTCCGCGGTGCGGCCGGGACGAGGCACCGCTGCGCACAGGGTGCGCGAGTGATCCTGCTGGTCAGCGGCGACTCGCCGGTGATCTCGGAACTGATCCGGCTGGGACGGCTGGGACTGACAGATGTCAGGTGCAGCCGACGACGTCTCGCACTGCCGCCGGACCCGCCCGCGCGGCCAGGCTCGGGCCATGCCCGCCGCACCCGCCCTGCAGATCGAGGGCCTGACCGTCCGCTACGGCGGCACGCTCGCCGTCGACGCGCTCGACCTGCGGATCGCCGCGGGGGAGACCGTCGCCCTGCTCGGTGCGAACGGCGCCGGCAAGTCCTCCACCCTCAACGCCGCCCTGGGCCTGTTCCGGCCGACCGCGGGCCGGGTGCTGCTGCACGGCCGGGCGCCGGCCGAGGCCATCCGGGCCGGGGGAGTCGGCGCGATGCTGCAGCACGGCGGGCTGCCCAGCGAGACCCGCGTCGGCGAGGTGCTGGCGCTGGTCCGGCGCCGGCACGCCGAGCCCTGGCCGCTCGACGACCTGGTCGCCACCGCCGGCATCGACGGGCTGCTGGACCGCCGGGTCGACGCGCTCTCCGGCGGTCAGCGGCAGCGGGTGCTGCTGGCCCTCGCGCTGGCCGGCGCACCGCCGCTGCTGCTGCTGGACGAGCCGACCGCGGCGATGGACGTCGAGGCCCGCCGCGCCTTCTGGACGACGATGCGCGCGCTCGCGCGGCGCGGCCACACCGTCGTCTTCGCCACCCACCACCTCGAGGAGGCCGACGCGGTCGCCGACCGGGTCGTCGTGGTCTCCGCCGGGCGGGTGGTCGCCGACGGCACCGCGGCGTCGATCCGGTCCCGGGTGTCCGGCCGCACGATCCGGTTCGGCTGCTCCGGGCCGCGGGAGGGCCTCGCCGGGCTCCCCGGCGTCACGGGCGTCGGCGGGGACGACGAGGTCGTCGAGCTCGCCACCGCCGACGCCGAGGCCACGCTGCGCGCACTGCTCGCCGGGCCCCGCCCGCTGCCGGACCTCGAGGTCCGCGGCGCCACGCTGGAAGAGGCCTTCCTGCACCTCATCGACCGGACGGGAGCCCACCGGTGACCGACCTGCTGCTCTTCCAGCTGCGCCGGGTGGGCCGCAACAAGCAGTACCTGTTCTTCACGGTGCTGCTGCCCGCGCTGTTCACGATCTTCTTCACCAAGATCCTCGGCGGGCGGATGCCGGCCGGGGAGTACCAGGACGTCGCCGGCGCCACGATGATCTCGATGATGGCCTACGGCGCGATCGGCGCGGCGCTGGGCGCGACGATCCGGTTGGCCTTCGACCGGTCCACGGGCTGGCTGCGGCAGCTGCGGGTCACGCCGGTGCCGCCCGGGGCCACGTTCGCCGTCGACGTGCTGGTCGGGGCGCTGCTGGTGCTGCCGAGCCTGGTCGTCGTCGCGCTGGTCGGCCGGTTCGTCAACGACGTCCAGCTGGGGCTGGGCACCTGGGTCGCGCTGGTTGGCGTGCTGTGGGCCGGCTCGGTGGTGTTCGTCGCCCTCGGGCTGGCGGTCGGCCTGGCCCTGGACGCCCAGGCGGCCGGGGCGGCGATCGGCGTCCTCGGCACGGTGCTCGCCGCGCTGGGCGGCCTCTGGATCCCGGTGGAGCTCTTCCCGTCGGGCATGGTGGCCCTGGCCCACGCGATGCCCTCCTACTGGTACGCCGAGCTGGGCCGGGACGTGGTCGCGGGCACCCCGTCGACCGCGCCGGTGCTGGTGCTCGCCCTGTTCGGTGCGCTGTTCGCCGCGGCCGCGCTGCTGGTCGCCCGGCGCCGTCCGCTGCACGCCGTGGCGGGCTGAGCCGTGGGACGGGACGTGGGCGATAGCGTCCGGCCGGTGAACAGGTCGAGCCGGTGGGCGCAGGCGGCCTGGGCGGCGCCGTGGCTGCTGTTCCAGGTCTTCCCGATCACCGACATCGTGACCACCGACCGGCCCGCGCTGGCCCGCTGGGTCGCCGCCGCCGGGCTGCTGGCGTTCACCGTGGCCTACCTCAGCGTCATCGGTCAGCTGGGCCGGCCGCGGGCGCTGCGGGCGGACTTCGTGGTGATGACGGCGCTCGCCGTGGCCCTGGCGGTGGGCTACGGGGCGAACTGGTCCGGCCTGATGATCTACGTGTCGGCGGCGATCGCGGCCACCCTGCCGATGCGCTGGGTGTGGCCGTCGGTGGTCGCCGCGGCGGTCTTCTGCGGCGCGGTCATCCTGCTCGACGACGCCACCGGCCTGCTGTTCCTGCCGCCGATCTGCCTGCTCACCGCCTTCGCCATCCGCGGCACCGGCTACCTGATCACCGTGAACCGGGAGCTGCAGGAGGCCCGCGAGGAGCTGGCCCGCAACGCCGTCGCCGAGGAGCGGCTGCGCTTCGCCCGCGACCTGCACGACCTGCTCGGGCACTCGCTGTCGCTGATCGCGCTGAAGAGCGAGCTGGCCCGGCGGCTGGCCGAGGTCGACCCGGCGCGGGCCGGGCGGGAGATGGCCGACGTCGAGGAGGCCGCCCGCCGGGCGCTGGCCGAGGTGCGCGACGCGGTCAGCGGTTACCGCCAGGTCACCTGCGCGCAGGCCCTCGCCGAGGCGCGGGCGGCGCTGACCGGGGCGGGCATCGCCGTCCGGCTGCCCGAGGTCGTGCCGGTGCTGCCGGGCACCGTGGACGCCGCGCTGGGCTGGGTGGTGCGCGAGGCGACGACCAACGTGCTGCGGCACAGCGGCGCCGGCCGGGTGACCGTCGAGCTGACCGAGGACGGCGGGCAGGCGGTGCTGGCGGTGACCGACGACGGCGCGGGGACGGGGGAGCGGGTGACCGTGCTGGGCGGTTCGTCGGGCTCGGGGCTGGCCGGGCTCCGCGAGCGGGTCACGGCGCTGGGCGGCGAGCTCGAGGCCGGGCCGGTGGACGGCGGCGGTTACCGGGTGCGCGCGGTCGTGCCGCTGCTGCCGGCCGTGGTGACCGCGTGACGATCCGGGTGCTGCTGGCCGAGGACCAGACGCTGGTGCGCGGGGCGTTGCGGGCGCTGCTGGACCTGGAGGACGACATCGAGGTCGTGGCGGAGGTCGGCCGCGGTGACCTGGTGCTCGCCGCGGCGCGCGAGCACCGGCCCGACGTCGCGCTGCTGGACATCGAGATGCCGGGCAGGGACGGGCTGGAGGCGGCCGCGGAGCTGGCGGCCGAGCTGCCCGGCGTCCGGGCCGTCGTGCTGACCACGTTCGGCCGGCCGGGCTTCCTGCGCCGGGCGATGGAGGTCGGGGCGGCCGGGTTCCTGGTCAAGGACTCGCCGGTGGCCGAGCTGGCCCGGGCGATCCGGGCGGTGGTGGCGGGGGAGCGGGTGATCGACCGCGACCTGGCCGCCGCCGCGCTGGCGCTGGGGGCGACGCCGCTGTCGGCGCGGGAGGCCGACGTGCTGCGGGCGGCCGCGGACGGCGCGACGGTCGCCGACATCGCCGGGCGGATGTTCCTGTCCGAGGGGACGGTGCGGAACTACCTGTCCTCGGCGATCGGGAAGACCGGTGCGCGGACCCGGGTGGAGGCCGCCCGGGTGGCGCAGGAGAAGGGCTGGCTCTGAGCGACCGGCGCTAGAGCGGCCGGCCGGCCTCGGCGGGGGCGCCCTCGGCGGGCTGCTCGGTCTGCGCCGGCATCAGCGCGTCGAGGTCGAGCACCCGGACGTGGATCACGTTGCGCTGCTGCAGCGCGGCGCGCAGGGCCCGGTGCAGGCCGTCCTCGAGGTACATCTCGCCGTGCCACTGGACCGCGTGCGGGAACAGGTCGCCGTAGAAGGTCGAGTCGTCGGCGAGCAGCGCGTCGAGGGCGAGCTCGCGCTTGGTCGTGACCAGGGTGTCCAGCCGGATCTGGCGGGGCGGGATCATCGCCCAGTCGCGGGTGGAGAAGCCGTGGTCGGGGTAGGGCCGTCCGTCCCGCACCGCTTTGAAGATCAGGGCCCGGTCCTCCCGCTCCCCGGGCCCCGATGCTGGAGCCCGTCGACGCGAACCACCCTAGTGGGATTCCGGGGGCCTCGCCGACGCCCGGGGTGGCGGTATCGATTCCACCGCGGCCGACCCCCGCAGGCGTGCGCCGTCGGTCGTCAGCGAGCCGGAGGACGGCGGGGGAGTCCGGTCGTATGCTGGCACTCGGTCCGCCTGAGTGCCAAGGCACCCACAGTCGAGCGGGCCCGTCGACCGGTACGGGAGGTGTCAGCCGTGGCGCACGACGACCGGCGCCTGCGGGTGCTGCGGGCGATCGTCCAGGACTACGTCTCCACCAACGACCCGGTGGGGAGCAAGGCGCTGGCCGCCCGGTACGACCTCGGGGTCAGCCCGGCCACCATCCGCAACGACATGGCGGTGCTGGAGGAGGAGGGGTACATCACCCAGCCGCACACCAGCGCCGGGCGGGTGCCCACCGACAAGGGCTACCGCTTCTTCGTCGACCGGCTGAACTCGGTCAAGCCCCTGAGCGCCGCCGAGCGCAAAGCGATCGAGAAGTTCCTCGACGGCGCCGTCGACCTGCACGACGTCCTGGGCCGCAGCGTCCGGCTGCTCGCCCAGCTGACCCGGCAGGTCGCCGTCGTCCAGTACCCGACGCTGTCGCGCAGCGCCGTCCGGCACCTCGAGCTCGTGCCGCTGTCGACGTCCCGGCTGCTGATGGTGCTCATCACCGACACCGGCCGGGTCGAGCAGCGCATCGTCGAGGTGCCGGTCGACACCGAGGCCGACACCGTCGCCGACCTGCGCGCCCGGCTCAACGCCGCCTTCACCGGGGCCAAGCTGGCCGAGGCCAGCGACAAGGTGGGCGACCTGGTCGACAACGCCCCGCCGGCGCTGCGCCCGCTGGTCGCCGCGGTCAGCGCCACCCTGCTGGAGACCCTCGTCGAGCCCTCGGAGGACCGGCTGGTCATCGGCGGGACGGCGAACCTGGCCCGCGGCAGCGCCCTGGACTTCCCGGGCACCGTCCGGCCGCTGCTGGAGGCGCTGGAAGAACAGGTCGTGGTGCTGCGGTTGATGGCCGAGGTGGGGCCGAGCACCGTGACGGTGAGCATCGGCGAGGAGAACGAGCACGAGGCGCTCACCGGCGCCTCCTTCGTCTCCGTCGGGTACGGCGCGGGCGACCAGGCCCTCGGCGGCCTCGGCGTGGTCGGCCCGACCCGGATGGACTACGCAGGGAACATCGCCGCGGTACGAGCCGTGGCGCGCTACGTCGGCCACCTGCTGGCCGAGAGCTGAGGACGAGAACGCTTCATGGCAACCGACTACTACGGCGTGCTGGGCCTCCAGCCCGGGGCCAGCGACGCCGACATCAAGCGCGCCTACCGCAAGAAGGCCCGCGACCTGCACCCCGACGTCAACCCCGAGCCGGGTGCGAAGGACGAGTTCCAGCAGGTCAGCAAGGCCTACGAGGCGCTGACCGACCCGGAGAAGCGGCGGATCATCGACCTCGGCGGTGACCCGTACGAGACCGGTCGCGCCGGCGCGGGCAGCCCGTTCGGCGGCGGCGCCGGCTTCGGCGGCCTCGGCGACATCATGGACGCCTTCTTCGGTGGCGCCGGTGCCCGCGGGCCGCGCAGCCGCACCCGCGAGGGCGAGGACGCGCTGATCCGGGTCGACCTGGACCTGAGCGAGACGGTCTTCGGGACGACGACCGAGATCACCGTCGACACCGCGGTGCTCTGCGACGTCTGCACCGGGGCCGGGACGGCGCCGGGCACGCACCCCGAGACCTGCTCCACCTGCGGCGGCCGCGGCGAGGTGCAGAGCGTGCAGCGCTCGTTCCTCGGCCAGGTCATCGCCAGCCGCCCGTGCCCCACCTGCCAGGCCACCGGCCAGGTCATCCCCAACCCGTGCCCGCAGTGCGCCGGCGACGGCCGGGTCCGTGCCCGCCGCACCATCCCGGTCAAGATCCCGGCCGGCGTCGAGGACGGCATGCGGATCCGGCTGGCCGGCTACGGCGAGGTCGGCCCCGGCGGCGGCCCCGCCGGCGACCTCTACGTCGAGGTGCACGAGCGGCCGCACGACGTCTTCACCCGCGACGGCGAGGACCTGCACTGCCGGGTCACGCTGCCGATGACCGCGGCCGCGCTGGGCACCACGCTCAAGCTCGAGACGCTCGAGGGCAACGAGGACATCACCATCAAGCCGGGCACCCAGTCGGGCAACGTGCTCACCCTCCGGGCGCACGGCGCCCCGCGGCTGCGCGGCACCGGCCGGGGCAACCTCGTCGTCCACCTCGACGTGCAGACCCCGACCCGGCTCGACGACCGCCAGTCCGAGCTGCTGCGCGAGCTCGCCGCCCTCCGCGGGGAGGACCTCACCGAGGGCGGCAGCGCCAACCACGGCGGGCTGTTCTCCCGGGTCCGCGACGCGTTCAACGGCCGATGAGCGAGGCACCCGAGGCCGACGGCGCGCCGCTGTTCCTGGTCGACGAGGTGCCGGCCGGGAACGTGCTGACCGTGGACGGCGCCGAGGGGCGGCACGCCGTCGACGTGCTGCGGCTGGGCGTCGGTGAGCGGGTGCGGGTCAGCGACGGGCAGGGGCTGGTCGTCATCGGCTCGGTGCTCGCCGCGGCGGACTCCGCGATGCAGGTGCAGGTGCTCACCCGGCACGACGTCCCGGCGCCCGACCCGACGTTCGTGCTGGTCCAGGCGCTGCCCAAGGGCGACCACGGCCCGCTCGCCGTCGACCTGGCCACCGAGCTCGGCGTCGACCGCGTCGTCCCGTGGACCGCGGCCCGCTGCGTCACCCGGTGGCGCGACGACCGGGTGGACAAGGGCCTGGCGAAGTGGCGCTCGGCCGCGCGCGCGGCGAGCAAGCAGGCCCGGCGCCCGCGGGTGCCCGAGGTGACCGAGCCGATGAGCACCCGGCAGGTCTGCGGCATGCTCGCCGACGTCGACCTGGCCCTGGTGCTGCACGAGCAGGCGCGCCAGCCGTTCACCAAGGTCGACGTCCCGAAGAGCGGCACGATCGCCGTCATCGTCGGGCCCGAGGGCGGGCTCACGGACGGCGAGGTGGTCGCCTTCCGCGCGGCCGGCGCCCACTCGGTGCGGCTCGGCGCCGAGGTGCTCCGGACGTCGACCGCCGGTGCCGCCGCCCTCGCCGCGCTGTCCGCCCGCACCCGCTGGGCGTAGCCGCCTCAGGTCCCGTTGATCATGGGCGGGTTGCCGGCGACACGCCGGACCACGGCGCGGCGGCCGGCACGAACCCCATGATCAACGGGCAGGAGGCAGGCGGCCGGGCGCGGGCTCAGCGCAGGGCGGCCCGGGCGCGGGCGCTGACCAGGTCGACCGCCGCGGTCAGCACCACCAGCGCGACCAGCACCGTGGTCACAGCGCCCCAGTCGAACCTGGACACCTGGGTGGCCAGCAGCGCCCCGAGCCCGCCGGCGCCGAGCAGGCCGACCAGCACGGTGTCCCGGATCGCGACCTCCCACCGGTACAGCGCGAACGCCAGCACCGGCCCGGTCGCCCGCGGCAGCACGCCGTACAGCCACCCGGCGACCGGCCCGGCGCCCAGCGCGGCCAGCGCCGCCTTCGGCCGGGGGTCCAGCTCCTCGGTCGCCTCCGCGGCCAGCCGGCCGAGCACGCCCAGCGTGTAGACGCCCAGCGCCAGCGCGCCGGGCAGGATCCCCGGCCGCAGCACGAACAGCAGCACCAGCGCCCACACCGGCGGCGGCACCGCTCGGAGCAGCAGCAGGGCCAGCCGGACGGCGGTCCCGGTCAGCCGCCGCCCCCACCCCACCCCGGCCGGCGGGTGCGCCGCCACCCCGGCCAGCAGCACCGCGCCCGCCGTCGCCACCGCGATCGCGATCACCGACATCTGCACCGTGTCGACCGCCGCGGTGCCGACCGCCCGCAGCAGCGGGCCGTCGGTGTCGGGCGGCCAGGCGGCCGAGAGCACGTAGCGCAGCTGCTCGCCGGTGCGGTCGGCGACCAGCGTCGCCGGGGACAGCGCCAGGTACCACCACGACCACGCGACGCCGAGCAGCGTCCCGGCCACCGCGGTGGTCAGCAGCGGGTCACGGCGCAGCCGGCCGCCCGAGGAGCGGGGGGAGGCCACCCGCCGCCGCACCGCCCGGCCGGCGACCTCGGCGACCAGGCAGAGCAGCGCGAGCGCGTAGACGCACGACCACACCTGCGGCCAGCGCAGCGAGCTGAACGACAACGACAGCTGGTAGCCCAGCCCGCCGGCGCCGATCAGGCCGAGCACGACGGCCGAGCGCACCGCGCACTCCAGCCGGTAGAACGAGTAGGACAGCAGCCCGCCCGACGCCGGCGGCAGCAGCCCGTACAGCGCGGCCGGCACCCGGCCGGCCCCGGCGGCCAGCAGCGCGGTGTACGCGCCCCGGGGCACCTCGTCGAGCAGGTCGGCGAAGACCTTCGCGGTCACCGCGCCGTACGGGATCCCGATCGCCAGCACCCCGACCCACGGGTCCAGCCCGAGCAGGTTGACCAGCAGCAGCCCCCACACCGCCTCGTGCAGGCCGCGCGGCACGGCGAGGGCCCCGCGGGCGAGCGTCCACCCGGTGCGGCGCCGTCCCCACGTCGTCCGGGCGACGGCGACCGCACCGATCGCACCCAGCGCGACCGCCAGGGCGGCGCCGAGCGCGGCGTAGGCGATGGTGACCAGCACCGAGGTGGCGAGCACCCCGAGGAAGTCGCCGTCCAGGGCGGGGGAGAGGGCGGCGGAGGCGAACCGGCCGAACTGCGCGGACCCGGCGGGGTTGACCACCTCGTCGGCGAACAGCCCGGCACCGGCCAGCGACCAGACGAGCACGGCGGCCGCACCCAGCCCCCAGCCCCAGCGCGCCCGCACCCGGTGCAGCGGGGGCGCGACCGGCCGGGTGAGGACGGCGGTCACCGGGGCGCGCCGTAGAAGTCGGCCAGGTCGCCGAGGGTCAGCCGACCGGCGGGCGCGTCCAGCTCCACCCGGCCTTCGACCAGGCCGACCACCCGGGTGCAGTGCCGCAGCGCCAGCGCCGGGTCGTGCAGCGACGCGACCAGCGCCCCGCCCCGGTCGGCGGCCGGCTCGGCGAGCAGGCCCAGCACCCGGTCGGCGAGCAGCGGGTCCAGGGCCGAGGCGGGCTCGTCGGCCAGCACCAGGTCCGGGCGCTGCACCAGCAGCCGGGCGACCGCCACCCGCTGCTGCTGCCCGCCGGAGAGCTGGTCGGTGCGGTCGAACACCCGGTCGGCCAACCCCACCCGGGTGAGCGCCTCGAGCACCTCCGGCAGCCCCTGCGGCCGGGCCAGCGACCAGGCCGCCCGCCAGGCCGGCCAGCGCGACAGCCGCCCGGCGTTGACGTTGTGCACCACCCGCAGCTGGTCGACCAGCTCCAGGTGCTGGTGCACGGTGCCGACCCGCGCCCGCAGCCGGCGCAGCGCCCGGCCGTGCAGCTGGCCGGCTGGCACCCCGAACACCTGCACCGAGCCGGCCGTCGGGGTCACCGACCCGTTGGCCAGCGCCAGCAGCGTCGACTTGCCGGCACCGGACGGGCCGACGACCGCCACCCGCTCACCGGCGTCGACGGTCAGGTCGACCCCGGCCAGCGCGGTGGTGCTGCCGTAGCGGACCTCGACGCCGTCCAGCCGGAGGACCGCGGTCAGCTGACCAGTCCCAGCGCCCGGCCGATCTCCTCGATCTGCGTGTAGTTGCCGGGTTCGGTCTCGATGAAGGAGCCGGCGCCGAACAGCTGCAGGACCTCGTCGTCCGCGGGCAGACCGGTGAAGTACCCGGTCAGCCGGCCGGCCAGGTCGTCCCCGAGCCGCTCGGTCGCCTGCGGGCCGAGCAGCCAGTGGTAGTCGTGGTACGCCGGTGTCCGGGCGTACTCGACGACCGCCGGGTCGACCGATCCGTCGGCGGTGCGCGAGGTCCACACCTGCTCGTTGAGCACCCCGGCCAGGTAGGTGCCCGACGCGACCAGCGCGAGGGTCGCGTCGTGCGAGCCGGAGAAGCACGGGCCGCCGGGGAAGCCCTGCGGGTCGACGCCCTGCTCCTGCAGGAAGTACGCCGGCATCAGCCGGCCCGACGTCGAGGTCTCGCTGCCGTAGGTGAAGCGCAGCGGCGCCAGCGGGGTGAGGTCGTCGGCCGGTGCCAGCCCGGTGGAGGCGTTGACGACGAACACGGAGTGGAAGTCGGCGTCGATGTCGCGCTGGGCGATCGGCTCGGCACCGGGGGTCTGCAGCCGGGCCTGCACGCCGGTGAGCCCGCCGAACCAGACCAGGTCCAGGTCGCCGGTGCGGAAGAGGGAGACGGCGGCGCCGTAGTCGGTGACCGGCTGGTAGACGACGTCCAGGTCGAGCGCCGCGGACATCGAGCCGGCGACCGTGCCGTAGAGCCGCTGCAGGACCTCGGGGTCCTGGTCGGGGATGGCGCCGATGCTCAGCGTGCCGCGGCCGCCGGAGGAGCCGGTCGACCCCCCGGACGACGACACGGGGGAGGAGCGGCCGCAGGCGGCGAGCGTGGCGGCCAGCACGGCGGCGCTGCCGGCGAGGAAGCCCCGCCTGCCGAGCACGTGTTCTCCGAGGCCACCCGACCGGACGGCGCGACGGGTGCTCACTACGTCCTCGGGTGAGGCTGGGGGACGGACACGGGACACCTCCGGGGTGAGGGCGGCAGGACGGCGCCCATCCTCACCCACCCCTGGGCGCTGCGCCCGCGACGGATGACCCGAGGTCCTCGGTCAGCGGTGCCCGGCCGGCCGCCGCCCGGCCGGCGAGCGGTGGCGGCGTCCGCGCGGTGGGCAGTCGGGTGGGTCCTACAGTCCCGGCATGACCCAGGGCCCGAGCGACTGCCTGTTCTGCCGGATGGTGGCGGGGGAGGTCCCGCCCGACGTCGTCCGGGAGACCGACCGGACGCTGGCCTTCCGGGACATCAACCCGCAGGCCCCCACCCACGTGCTGGTGATCCCCAAGGAGCACCACGCCACGCTCGGCGCGCTGGCCGCCGCCGACCCGGGGCTCACCGCCGAGCTGGCCGCCGCCGCGCACGCGGTCGCGGTCCAGGAGGGACTGGCCTCCGAGGCCGGCCCCGAGCCGGGGTACCGGCTGGTCGCCAACAGCGGTCCGCAGGCAGGTCAGACCGTGCACCACGTGCATCTGCACGTGCTCGGTGGCCGCGCCCTGCAGTGGCCGCCGGGCTGACCTCGGCGGTCGCCGCTGACCCCATCGGGTCGAGACGGGTCGCCGGCCCGGCGGCGCGGGTAGACTGGCCCAGGTCACAGCCCCGTCGCAGGAAGGCAGGGTCGAGCGTTCTTGCCCGACACCTCACCAGACGCCGTCCCGGAGACCATCGCGTCCTCCCGTGAGCTGTCCGCGCGTGCCGCGGCAGCCGGCGTCCCGGACGGTGTGGCCGCACCGGCCGCCGTCCGCACCTCCATCACCGTCCCCGAGTCCGTCTCCATGGTCGCCCTGCTGGGCTCCGGGGACGAGCTCCTCCGCCTGGTCGAGGAGGAGCTGAGCGCCGACGTCCACGTGCGGGGCAACGAGATCGCGATCACCGGGCAGCCGGGCGACAACGCCTTCGCCGTCCGGGTCTTCGACGAGCTGATCGCGCTGCTGGCCACCGGTCAGGCGCTGCGGCCGGACTCGGTGCGCCGCGTCGTCGGCATGCTCCGCGCCGGTGGCTCCGAGCGGCCGGCAGAGGTGCTCAGCCTCGACATCATCAGCCGCCGCGGCCGCACCATCCGGCCCAAGACGCTGAACCAGAAGCGCTACGTCGACGCGATCGACACCCACAGCGTGATCTTCGGCATCGGCCCGGCCGGTACCGGCAAGACCTACCTGGCGATGGCCAAGGCCGTGCAGGCGCTGCAGACCAAGCAGGTCAACCGGATCATCCTCACCCGCCCCGCGGTCGAGGCCGGCGAGCGGCTGGGCTTCCTGCCCGGCTCGCTGTCGGACAAGATCGACCCCTACCTGCGGCCGCTGTACGACGCGCTGCACGACATGGTCGACCCCGAGTCGATCCCGCGGCTGATGGCCGCCGGCACGATCGAGGTCGCCCCGCTGGCCTACATGCGCGGGCGCACGCTCAACGACGCGTTCGTCATCCTGGACGAGGCGCAGAACACCACCGCCGAGCAGATGAAGATGTTCCTCACCCGGCTCGGCTTCGGCTCCAAGATGGTCGTCACCGGCGACGTCACCCAGGTCGACCTGCCCGGCGGGGCCCAGAGCGGGCTGCGCATCGTGCGGGAGATCCTCGAGGGCATCGACGACGTGCACTTCTCCACGCTGACCAGCACCGACGTCGTCCGGCACCGGCTCGTCGGCGACATCGTCGACGCCTACGAGCGCTGGGACGCCAGCCGGCAGCCCGCCACCACGGGCCCGGCCCGGGCCCCGCGGCCCAGCCGCAACCCCCGCCAGCAGGGGAGCTGATCGGCGTGCCCGTCGAGGTCGCCAACGAGTCCGAGATCGCCGTCGACGGGCAGGCGCTGGCCGGCGTCTGCCGCTACGTGCTCGACTCCATGGAGGTCAGCCCGCTGGCCGAGCTGTCGGTGCTGTGCGTCGACGTCGACTACATGGCCACCCTGCACGAGCGGTGGATGGGCGAGAAGGGCCCGACCGACGTGCTGGCCTTCCCGATGGACGAGCTGGACACCGCCCGCCCCGACGACCCGGACCCCGGTCCGGCGCTGCTCGGTGACGTCGTGCTGTGCCCGGCCGTGGCCGTCCGCCAGGCCCGCGCGGCCGGCCACTCGATGGCCGACGAGCTGCTCCTGCTCGCCACCCACGGCGTGCTGCACCTGCTGGGCTACGACCACATGGAGCCCGACGAGGAGAAGGAGATGTTCGGCCTGCAGTCCAAGCTCCTCGAGGGCTGGCGCGCCGTGCCCCGGGAGCGGGTCACCGGCGAACCGACGGAGCCGGAACAGCGATGAGCGCGACAGCGATCGTCCTGCTGGTGATCGCCGTCGTCCTGGTGCTGGTCGCGGGTGTCTTCGCCGCGCTCGACGCCGCGCTGCAGCGGCTGAGCAAGGCGCGGGTCGACGAGCTGCGCCGCGACGGGGTGAAGCGCGCCTCCGCACTGGTCCAGGTGATGGAGGAGCGCTCCCGGCACGTCGCGCTGCTCCTGCTGCTGCGGATCGTCTGCGAGACGGCGGCCACCGTGATGGTGGCGCTGATCTTCTACGTCCAGTTCGACGGCCTCACCGTGGGCGTGGTCACCGCGATCGTGGTCATGACGGTGGTCAGCTACGTGCTCATCGGGGTCGGCCCGCGCACCCTGGGCCGGCAGCACGCCTACCCGATCGCGCTGTCGGCCGCGCCGCTGATCCGGCTGCTGGGCCGGGTGCTCGGCCCGATCGCCACGCTGCTGATCCTCCTCGGCAACGCCATCACCCCCGGCCGCGGTTACCGCGACGGCCCGTTCAGCAGCGAGGTCGAGCTGCGCGAGCTGGTCGACATGGCCGAGGAGCGCGGCGTCGTGGAGGCCGGCGAGCGGAACATGATCCACGGCGTCTTCGAGCTCGGCGACACCATCGCCCGCGAGGTGATGGTGCCCCGCCCCGACGTGGTGTGGATCGAGCGCGGCAAGACGCTCCGCCAGGCGCTGGCCCTCTGCCTGCGCAGCGGCTTCAGCCGGCTGCCGGTGATCGGCGACAACGTCGACGACATCATCGGCGTGGTCTTCATGAAGGACCTCGTCCGCCGTTCCCAGGGCTCCTCCGACTCCCGTGCCAGCGAGCCGCGGGTCGAGGACCTGCTGCGCCCGGCCACCTTCGTCCCGGAGTCCAAGCCGGTCGACGAGCTGCTCCGGGACATGCAGGCCTCCCGCACGCACATGGCCGTCGTGGTCGACGAGTACGGCGGCTTCGCCGGCCTGGTCACCATCGAGGACATCCTCGAGGAGATCGTCGGCGAGATCGACGACGAGCACGACACCGTGCAGCGCCCGCCGGTCGAGGAGCTCGAGGACGGCTCGGTGCGGATCACCGCCCGGCTGCCGGTCGAGGACCTCGCCGACCTGTTCAAGGTCGAGCTGCCCGATGACGACGGCGTCGAGACCGTCGGCGGCCTGCTCGCCCGCGAGCTGGGCGTGGTGCCGATCGAGGGCTCCGAGGCCGAGGTGGGCGGGTTGCGGCTGGTCGCCGAGAGCACCGGCGGCCGGCGCAACCAGATCGACACCATCCTGGTCTGCCGGGTGCCCGAGCCGGGTCAGGACGACGAGACCGCCGACGAGACCGCCCGGGAGCCCGAGCCCGCCGCCGTGGAAGGCTGACACCTCGTGAGCTCCGCAGAACTGGACCCCGAGGACGCCAAGCTGATCACCCTGGCCCGGTCGGCGCGCGGCCGCACCGGGGCTGCTGAGGGCGCGGCCGTGCGCGACACCGACGGGCGCACCTACCTGGCCGCGACGGTCTCGCTGCCCTCGCTGCAGCTCTCCGCGTTGCAGGCCGCGGTCGCCGCCGCGGTCTCCAGCGGTGTCGAGGGGCTCGAGGCGGCCGCCGTGGTGAGCGCCGCGGAGTCGGTGGAGCAGGCGGGGCTGGCGGCCGTCCACGACCTCACCGCGACGGCCCCGGTCCTGCTCGCCGGGCCGGACGGCGTCGTCCGCAGCCGGGTTTAGCGCCGCCATGTGTCGAAGGGTGTAGTCGAGCTACACCCTTCGTGGGGCGCTGACGGGCACGGTCGTGAGCGAGGCTGACCATCGTGTCCGTCGTCCAGCGCACGCCGCTCCCGGTGACGGCGCTGCTCTGGGCGGAGACGCGCCCGGTGGTCCAGGCGATCTTCGCCGTCCGGTACTGGGTCGGTGCCCTGGTCGTGCTGGCCGGCGGCGGCGCGTTCGGCCCCGCCGTCGTCCTGGGCTCGCTCGGCTGGCTGCTGCTCACCATGAGCATCTACCTCGTCAACGGCGTCTCGGACCTGACCGCCGACCGGGCCAACGGCTCCGACCGCCCGCTGGCCCGCGGGCTGATCGGCGCCCACGGGGCGGTGCGGGTCGCCTGGGCGCTGGCCGCGGCGAGCCTGCTGCTGACGGCGCTGACCGGCACGCTCGCGCTGGTCCTCTGTGCGGTGGCGATGGGCGTGCTCGGCTGGGCGTACAGCGTCGGGCCGCACCCGCTGAAGAACTCGGTGGCCGGCACCGCGGTGGCCTCGGCCGGGGGCGGGTTGCTCACCTACCTGGCCGGCGCGGCAGCGGCCGGCGGCCTGCCCGACGGGCCCTACGTCGCGGTGTTCGTCCTGCTCGCCCTCTGGATGGCGGTGGCCGGTGCCGCCAAGGACCTCGGTGACCGGTCCGGCGACGAGGCCGCGGGGCGCCGCACCCTGCCGGTGGTCGCCGGCCACCGGGCCGCCACCCGGGTGATCGCCGCCGGCTGCCTGGCGCTGGGCACGACCACCGTCGTGGTCGCCGGCACGTGGCCCGAGGTGCTGCTGCCGGCCCTGGTCCTCTGCCTCGGCGCGGTGGTGGTGGCCGTGCTGGCGCTGCGCACCCGGGAGGACCTGCCCCGGGCGCTGGTGCGGCGGCCCTATCGTGCGTTCATGGTCACCCAGTACGCGGTCAACCCGGCGCTGCTGCTGAGCGTGCTGGTCTGATGCCCGCACCGGGGGATGCGGAGGTCGACGCTGCCGTCGTCGCGGACTTCGTCGCCGAGGTGACCGTCGTCGCCCCGCGGCTGTCGGCCGACCAGGCCCGGATCGAGCAGATGCGCGGCCGCGCCGCCGCCGTCCTGCAGGTGGTGCACGCCCGGCTGCGCGGGCTGCCCCCGCCCGAGGCACCTTCTCCCGGGGTCGACGTGGGCGCCGTCCGGGCGCGCACCGGGATCCACCCGGAGGAGTCGCTGCGGGCCGCCGGGGTGCTGTTCCGGCAGTCGCTGCCGCCGCTGGTCCAGCACCACCCGGAGCTGCCCGCCGAACGGGTGGCGCTGGTGCTGCACGAGGTCATCGACGAGCTCGTCGTCCCGGCCGCGGTCTCCTACGTCGACGTCCTGCTGTCCCGGATCAGCGACGCCAACCGGGACGAGCGCCGCCGGGTGGCCCGCGACCTGCACGACCACACCAGCCACGGCATCGGTGCCGCCATCCAGGGCGTCGACCTGGCGCTGCACCTGCTGGCCACCGGCCAGACCCCCGACGTCGCCCGGCTGCAGACGACCCGGCAAGTCCTGCTGGACACGCTCAACGACGTACGCGGGATGGCCACCCGGCTGCGCGACGTGGTCGGCCAGCGCAGCCTGGGCCGGGCCCTGCAGGAGTACCTGGACTTCACCGCCCCGGTGGGGCTGGAGGTCACGCTGGTCGAGGAGGGCGAGGCAGACCAACCGCTGCCCGCCCACGTCAAGGAGGAGAGCTACCTGATCGTGCGCGAGGCCGTCCGCAACTCCCTGGTCCACGGCGCCGGCGCCACCAGGTTGGACGTCGCCGTCGTCGTCGGCGGCGGGCACCTGCAGGCCACGGTCGCCGACGACGGCTCCGGCTTCGACCCGACCGTCGTCGACACCACCCGGACCGTCGGGCTGGCCTCCCTGCGCGAGCGCGCCGAGGGCCTGGGCGGCAGCGTCGCGCTGCAGGCCGGGCCCGGCGGCGTCCGGCTCGAGCTCACCGTCCCGCTGCCCTCGGCCGGCGCATGACCGGGCCGCGGCAGCCCCTGCGGGTCGTCCTCGTCGACGACCACCGGTTGTTCCGGGAGAGCCTCGGAGCCCTGCTCGCCGTGCACGAGGGCATCGAGGTCGTCGCCGAGGGGTCGAACGGCGAGGACGCCGTGCGGCTGGCCCGCCAGCACCGCCCCGACGTCGTCCTGCTCGACGTCGAGATGCCCGGGCAGTCGGTGCTCACCTCGCTGGTCGAGGTGCGCAGCGCGTCGCCGACCACCCGGATCGTGGTGCTGACCATGCACGAGAACACCACGCTGGCCCGGCAGCTGCTGCTCCGCGGGGCGTCGGCCTACCTGATCAAGACCATCGGGCACCACGAGCTGGTCGCCGCGATCCGGGCGACCACCGAGCGCGAGCAGGACATGGTCACCCTGTCGGTCTCCCGGGGCGGGCTGGCCGGCCTGGCCGCCACCGGTGCCCCGGTGCTGTCCGACCGGGAGCTGGAGGTGCTCGCGCTGGTCTCCCGGGCGTACAGCAACTCGCTGATCGCCCAGGAGCTGCGGATCAGCGAGGGCACCGTGAAGCGGCACCTGAGCAACATCAACACCAAGCTCGGGTCGACGTCGCGGTTGGACGCCGTCCGCCGGGCCACCCGCGCCCGGCTGCTGGCGCCCGGCCTGCTCGAGGACTGACGAGAGTGGCGGGACCTGATTCGCCGCAGAGAACCAGATCGGCGCTCGTCGCGGAACCGTGATGAGCGAGCATTCGGAAAATCAAGATCAGTCTGGATCCGAAGTCGAGATGTCGTCCGTGGCGCAGCGCCTTCCACGGCAAGCCCTGAACCCTTACTCTCGCCCTGGCCTGCTGAGCGCTTGTCGACCGGTGAAGAATAGCGAGTCCGAATGAGAGTGCAAGCTCGACTCAAAGCGGTTTGTGGGGCTGCACTACTGATGACGGGCTTGGGATTGGCAGTGGCACCACCAGCGATGGCGGGCTGCAACTATGAGGCTATTGTCTACACCGTCGGCGGTTCGGGCCAGGCCGGCAACTCGCTCCGGTCATATGAGGTGTCCTATGCAGCCTCGACGATCGTCACAGAAGCGGCCCGCGCAGGAAGCTCGAGGCAGGTACGCGTCGAGAACATCGATTACCCGGCCGTGCCCTGGACTCGTTACGTTAGGGTCTCTCGCAACTGGAGTGCGCTCGAGGACTCAGAGCAGCAAGGGGTCAAAGCGCTGATTGGCCGGTTGGGCGCCGTCTTCGCGCCCGGCGGGTGCATCCCTCCGATCATCCTGCTCGGCTACAGCCAAGGAGCGGATGTGGTCGCTCGCGCCGTCAACCAAGTGCCGCGCGAGTGGCAAGACTTTATCTACGTCGGACAGATGGGCAACCCGAGTTTCATGCCGGGACGCTCACAGGACTACGGAACTTTTGAGCGGATCCTCTGGGGGGTGCGGCCCTCATTCGGTCTGACCCAGTATCCCCTCACGGCTCGCGTAACGCCCCGGTCCGTCGACGCGTGCCTCGACAACGACCCGATTTGCAACTATGACCCGTTCGACCTGCCGGGTCTGGCTAATGGTCGCAGCGCGCACTACAACTACATCAATTCTGGATACGCTGGCTATGTGGGGCGAACACTGTGGCAGCTGAGTCGCCATCGGTAGCCTCAGAGCGACTAACCGCTCGGCCTCGGCCAGCCAACCTGCACGACGTGGATGACACGCACTAGTCGCGCAACGGCCGGCCGAGGGCGTCGGCGACCGCGGCCGGGTCGCGGACCCAGACGGTGAACGCCTTCTCGGTGACGCCGTCGAGGTCGAGGTGGCGGACGCTGATCCGCCGGCGGCCGGGCCACCACCCGCCCCGGTTGCGGGCCTTCGGCCAGCCGGCCGGCGGTCGGCCCGGGACGACCTCGCTGATCAGCACCAGCGGGACCACCCGGAACGACGACGTCTGCCGCAGCCCGGCGATGTCGCTGGAGACGGCGTGGTCGCTGATGGTGAACCGGGCGGTGGCCCCGATGACGACGACCAGGGCGAGCCCGATGGCGAGCGGCGCCTCACCGGCGACGGCGGCACTGCCGTCGCGCCAGCCGAGGAAGGCCAGCCAGGCGGCGACGGCGAGCGCGGTGGCCACGAACACCCACGGCCGGGCCGGGTCGTACTGCCAGTAGCGGAGCGGGCGCGGGGTGACGGTGACGTACCGCTTGGGGCCGCGGCGGGCGAAGTAGCCGTAGCTGGTGACCTGGGTGACGTGCCGCTCGCGGTCGACCGCCGCCCGGACGACCAGCGGCTCACCGTTCTCGCGTCGGGACCGGGGAGGCATGCGGCCATGCTCCCAGGCGGGTGCCGCGGGCCGGTCCGACGGTGCTGTCGGTGCCGGGTGGGAGACTGGACGGCGTGACCACCCCCGATCAGCCGCCGTACCGCAGTGGCTTCGCTGCCCTGGTCGGGCGTCCCAACGCCGGCAAGACCACGCTGACCAACGCGATGGTCGGCGAGAAGGTCGGCATCGTCAGCAACCGTCCGCAGACCACCCGGCACGCCATCCGCGGGGTGGTGCACCGGCCGGCCGGCCAGCTCGTGCTCGTCGACACCCCCGGGCTGCACAAGCCCAAGAGCCTGCTCGGCCAGCGGCTCAACGACGTCGTCCGGGACAACCTCTCCGAGGTCGACGTCATCGTCTTCTGCATCCCGGCCGACCAGCCGGTCGGCGCCGGTGACGCGTTCATCGCCCGGCAGCTGAAGGAGATCTCCACCCCGATCGTCGTGGTGGTCACCAAGACCGACACGGCCAGCAAGAAGGCGATCACCGAGCAGCTGGTCGCGGCGAGCCAGCTGGTCGAGGCCCGGGAGATCGTGCCGGTGAGCGCCGTGTCCGGCGACCAGGTCGGCCTGCTGGAGGACCTGCTGATCGGGCTGCTGCCCGAGGGGCCGCCGATGTACCCCGAAGAGCAGACCACCGACGAGGACGTCGAGCGGCAGATCGCCGAGCTGGTCCGCGAGGCCGCGCTGGAGAAGGTCCGCCAGGAGGTGCCGCACTCCCTCGCCGTCACGGTCGAGGAGATCAACCGCAAGCCCGACCCGCGCGACCCCGAGGCCGTCTTCACCGAGGTGCACGCCCTGCTGCACGTCGAGCGGGCCAGCCAGAAGCCGATGCTGCTGGGCAAGGGCGGCGCGACGATCAAGGCCATCGGCAGCGAGGCCCGGGTCGGGCTGGAGACGCTGCTGGGCGGCCGGGTGCACCTGGCCCTGCACGTCACGGTGCTGGGGGAGTGGCAGGACGACCCGAAGAAGCTCAACCGGCTGGGCTACTGAGCGCGCCGTGAGCGGCACCCCGCAGTCCCTCTACCGCGACGAGGGCATCGTGCTGCGCACCCAGAAGCTGGGTGAGGCCGACCGGATCATCACCGTGCTGACCAAGCGCACCGGCAAGGTGCGCGCGGTGGCCAAGGGCGTGCGGCGCACCAAGAGCAAGTTCGGCGCCCGGCTCGAGCCGTTCAGCCACGTCGACTTGCAGCTCTACACCGGCCGCAACCTCGACATCGTCAGCCAGGCCGAGTCGATCCGGTCCTACGGCAACGAGATCGTCGGCGACTACCGCGCCTACACCGCCGGCACCGCCGTGCTGGAGACCGCCGACCGGCTGACGGCGGAGGAGAAGGAGCCGTCGCTGCGGATGTTCCTGCTCGTCGTCGGGGCGCTGCGCACGCTCGCCGAGGGCGGGAAGCCGGCGCCGCTGGTGCTCGACGCGTTCCTGCTGCGGGCCATGTCCGTCGCCGGCTGGGAGCCGGCGCTGGGCGACTGCGCGCGCTGCGGTGAGGAGGGCCCGCACCGGCACTTCTCGGTGCCGGCCGGCGGCACGGTCTGCCCGTCCTGCCGACCCACCGGCTCGGCGATGCCGAGCCCGGTCACCGTGGAGCTGATGGAGGCGCTGTTGTCCGGCGACTGGGCCCGGGCCGAGGCCAGCCAGGGCATCAACCGGCGGGAGGGCAGCGGCCTGGTCGCCGCCCTGCTGCAGTGGCACCTGGAGCGCGGGCTGCGCTCGCTGCCGCTGGTGGACCGAACGTGAGGCGACAGGATCGTGAGCACCGCAGCGAGGAACGAGCGAGGAGCGGAGCGATCCGCGGAGCCGAACCGGTGACACGGTGAGGCGTGAGGTGAAGAAGCCCAACCCGCACCCGTCCGGCGCGCGGCCGCCGGAGCTGCCGGCGGACAAGGTGCCGCACCACGTGGCGATCGTGATGGACGGCAACGGCCGCTGGGCGAAGCAGCGCGGGCTGCCGCGCACCGCCGGGCACGAGGCCGGCGAGGCCTCGCTGTTCGACTGCGTCGAGGGCGCGATCGAGCTGGGCATCGGGGCGATCAGCGCCTACGCCTTCTCCACGGAGAACTGGCGGCGCAGCCCCGAGGAGGTCCGCTTCCTGATGGGCTTCAACCGCGACGTGATCCGCCGCCGCCGCGACGAGATGCACGAGCTCGGCGTGCGGGTGCGCTGGGCCGGTCGCCGTCCGCGGCTCTGGCGCAGCGTGATCAAGGAGCTGGAGATCGCCGAGGAGCTGACCCGCGACAACGACGTCCTGACCCTCACCATGTGCGTGAACTACGGCGGCCGCGCGGAGATCGCCGACGCCGCGGCGGCCATCGCCCGCGAGGTCGCCGCCGGCCGGATCAAGCCGGACAAGGTCACCGAGGAGACGGTCGCCCGGTTCCTCGACGAGCCGGACATGCCCGACGTCGACCTGTTCGTGCGCAGCTCGGGTGAGAACCGGACCAGCAACTTCCTGCTGTGGCAGGCCGCCTACGCCGAGCTGGTCTTCCTGGACACCCTCTGGCCCGACTTCGACCGACGGCACCTGTGGCAGGCGGTCGAGGAGTACGCCAGCCGGCAGCGCCGCTTCGGCAGTGCCTGAGCCGGTGTTCGCCGTCACCCGGTTGCGGGTCGCTGCCGACGACGTCGCTGCCTTCGAGGCGGCGGCCGGCGAGCTGCTCACCGCGCTGCGCGCCCGGCCCGGCTTCCGCACCGGTGAGCTGGGCCGGGCCGCCGACGAGCCCGGGCTGTTCGCGCTCTGCACCACCTGGGACGGCGTGGGTGCCTACCGCCGGGCGCTCTCGGCGGCCGAGGTGAAGATCGCCGGGGCGCCGGTGTGGGTGCACGCCCTCGACGAGCCCGGCGTCTACCTCACCGACTGAGTCAGACCCAGGGCACCGAGCTGGGCGCGTTGACCAGCAGCTCGTACCGCACGTCGACCACGAAGCCGTGCCCGTCGCCGCCGACCGCGTGCACCTCGTGCTGGCCCTGCGGCAGCGCCGGGATCAGCTTCCACAGCCCCCACGTCGTCATCGGCACCGGCTTGGTGCGGCCGGTCATCAGGTTCAGCCGGGCACCGGAGACCAGGAAGGGCACCGGCGTGGAGATCCAGTCGGCCTCCAGCGGCGCGCCGTCGACCGCGATCGACCCGTGCGCGGACTCGATCGGCTGCGGCGGGCCGTCGGGGTTGCGCTCGAAGTTGCAGAAGGCCGGGATGAACAGGTCGCGGCCGGCCGGGACGACGCACCGGCGGACCAGCCGCTCGCCGTAGGACCCGGCCAGGAAGAACACGTCGCTGGGCTGGTTGGCCGCGGCGTCCTCACCCGTCTCGTCGGCGATCGGGTTCTTGTCGGCGCGCGCGGCGGCGACCCACTGCACCCACCGGGCGGCCAGGCCCTCCGGCGAGCGCGGGTCGAACGGCAGCGGCGCGACCTCGGTGGTGCGGCGGCTCAGGAACGGCATGCCCGGATCCTCGCTGCGCCGGCCCGGTCACCGCGGCCCGGCGCGCTGTGCGGATCCGCCGACGTCGGGGGCCCGGGCTGTGCGAACTCCACCACGGTCAGGGCAGCTCGAACCGGGACACCAGGCCGCGCAGCTGGTCGGTGATGGTGGCGAGCGCGGCGGCGGTCTCCCGGGTCGACTCGGTGGAGCGGGCCGTGGACAGCGCCGCCTCGGTCACCGAGCGCACGTTGGAGCTGACGCCGTCGGTGCCGCTGGCGGCCTCGGCGACGTTGCGGCTCATCTCCGCCGTCGTCGCGCTCTGCTCCTCCACCGCCGAGGCGATGGTCTGCTGGAAGTCGTTGACCTGGCCGACGACGGCGGCGATCTCGGCGATGGACGCCGCCGCCCCGGCGGTGTCGGCCTGGATCGCCTCCACCCGGCGGACGATGTCCTCGGTCGCCTTCTGGGTCTCCTGCGCCAGCTCCTTGACCTCGTTGGCCACCACGGCGAAGCCCTTGCCCGCCTCACCGGCCCGGGCGGCCTCGATGGTGGCGTTGAGCGCGAGCAGGTTGGTCTGCTCGGCGATCGAGGTGATGACGCCGACGACGTCCCCGATCTGCTTGGAGCTCTCGCCGAGCCGGGCGACCACCGCGGTCGTCTCCTGCGCGGCGCTGACCGCCGACGCGCCGACCCGGGCGGCCTCGGAGGTGGAGTGCGCGATCTCCCGGATCGAGGCGCCCATCTGCTCCGCCCCGGCGGCGACGGTGCGGACGTTGCCGCTGACCGCCTCGGTGGCCTCCTGGGCGGTGTTCGCGACCGCCGTACCGCGCGCGGCGTCCCGGGCGACGTCGTCGGAGAGCCCGCGCAGCTGGTCCGAGGCCCCGGACAGGTCGCCGGTGCTGTCCCGCAGGGCGCTCAGCGCGCCGCCCATGTTCTCCAGCGACCGGTTCAGCGCGACCGCCAGGGTGCGCAGCTCCTCGGTGCCGGACTCGGGCAGCCGCGGCCGCAGGTCGCCCTCGGCGACCAGTTCCAGCGCCTCGACGGCGCGGTCCAGCGGCCGGGTCATCGCCCGGGCAACGACCAGCGCGACGACGGCGACGACGGCGGCGACCACGACGGCCACCAGCAGCACCGCCTTCAGCAGTGCGGACGCCGGGGCCACGGCGTCGGAGAGGTCCTCGCTGAGCACGACGCCCCAGCCGTAGCCGGCGAACCCGAGCGCGCCCTGCGACGCCGACCAGCCGCGCACCTTCTCCACGTCCTCGCCGGTGCCGTCGGCGAGCTCGTCGGTGCCGTGCCCGGAGTCGCCCCCGACCAGCGCGGTGGCGGCGGGGGAGCCCGTGCCGGTCAGGTCGAGCTGCTCCTCGGCGCCCGGGCCGACCAGGACGACGCCGTCGCTGCGCAGCATCTGGGCGGTCACGTCCAGGCCGCGGCTCTTCAGCCCGGCGACCTGCTCGTCCATGATCTGGCCGATCACCCGCGGCACCGAGGCCCAGTTGACCCACAGCCGCTGGGCAGATCCGTCGGGGCCGTAGACCGGGGCGGCGAACACCAGCGTGGCGTCGTCCCGGCCGGTGGCCGCGCTGACGAGCGGGTCGACCTGCGGGTCCTCCACGTAGGTCTGGCCGGCCGGCAGGGCCAGCGCCTGCTGGAACCACGGGTAGCCGGAGAGGTCGACGCCGGCGTAGGTGGCCGGGTCGACCGGTTCGCCGTCACCGGTGACGCTGTTGCCGCCGACGACCCGGCCGGTGGTGTCGACGACCAGCAGCAGGTCGTAGATGACGTAGTTCTTGCTGTAGAAGTCCGCGGCGGCCGCGACGGTGCCCGGGTCGGCCGAGGCGTCGGGGTTGAAGGCGAACGCCTGCACGTCGCCGTAGCGCTCGAAGAGGTTCCGGTCGATCTTGTCGATCGTGGAGCGGGCCTCGCTCTGCAGCAGCTCGCCGGAGTTGGTGACCCAGTCACCCTCGCTGCGCTGCCAGGCGAACAGGCCCAGGCCGGCCAGCGGGACGGTGGAGCAGGCGAGCACCACCAGCACGAGCAGCACGCGCAGCGAGCGCAGCCGCAGGGCGGCGGTGAGGCGGTGGCCGGTCATCGTCGAGCCTCTCGGACGACACCTCGCACGGTTTCTGGCTGCGTACGCAGGTGTGCCCCCGCTACATCGGCAGCGCACCACCGGGTCGTGACCCGAACGGGGCACTGACCTGCGGACTCACCACGGGATACGGCCGGTCCCGGATCGTTCGGGTCAGCTCCGGGTCTTCCGCAGCTCCACGGCGCGCTGCTCGAGCACGGTGGCGGTGTGCCGGAGCACGGCGTCGACGTCCCCGCCGGGCTCCTGGGTGGCCCGGGCCATCTCGACCGCCAGCTCGTCGAGGCCGCGGTCCAGGTCGGCGGTGTACGCCGCCCACGCGGCGGCCTCGGCCGCCTGGCAGTCCAGGTGGACCCGGCGGAGCCGGTCTCGCAGCGGGGCCAGGACGCCGCGGACCGTCGTGGCGTGTGCCGGGTGGTCGCGGCACAGGGTGGCGGTCGCCCGGGCCAGCCGTTGGTCGATCGACGCCGGGCGGGCCGGGGGTGAGGGAGCCGTCTCGGGCGCGTGGGCGGTCACGATCGGCACGGTAGGGCGGCTGTGTGACGCGCTCGGGCTGCTCCGGGTGAACAGCGCGTGCCAGGTGGGCGGCAGCACCGGGGGCTGGGGCGACTACCGTCTCGAAGGACCTCCCTGCACCCGCCACTCGCAGGCTCGTGTCGGGCCCCTGCAGGGAGGCCGCCGCCGACCGCCAGCCGGATGGAGCCCCCGTGCCCAGCGACACCGCCCCCGCCCGTACCGCCGACCCCGCTCGCCTGGACAAGGTGGTCAACCTCTGCAAGCGCCGGGGGTTCGTCTTCCCATCCGGTGAGATCTACGGCGGCACCCGTTCGGCCTGGGACTACGGCCCGCTCGGCGTCGAGCTCAAGGACAACATCAAGAAGCAGTGGTGGCGCACGGTCGTGCAGGGCCGCGACGACGTCGTCGGCCTGGACTCCTCGGTCATCCTGCCCCGCCAGGTGTGGGTCGCCTCCGGTCACGTCGGCGTCTTCACCGACCCGCTGACGGAGTGCCAGAACTGCCACAAGCGCTTCCGGGCCGACCACCTGGAGGAGGAGTTCGAGGAGAAGAAGGGCCGGGCCCCGGAGAACGGCCTGCTCGACATCACCTGCCCGAACTGCGGCGTGAAGGGCTCCTGGACCGAGCCGCGCGACTTCAACATGATGCTGAAGACGTACCTCGGCCCGATCGAGGACGAGTCCGGCCTGCACTACCTGCGCCCGGAGACCGCCCAGGGCATCTTCGTCAGCTTCGCCAACGTGATGGGCGCGGCGCGGAAGAAGCCGCCGTTCGGCATCGGCCAGATCGGCAAGTCCTTCCGCAACGAGATCACCCCCGGCAACTTCATCTTCCGCACCCGCGAGTTCGAGCAGATGGAGATGGAGTTCTTCGTCCAGCCCGGCACGGACGAGGAGTGGCATCAGTACTGGATCGACGAGCGCACCCGCTGGTACACCGACCTGGGCATCTCCCCGGACAACCTGCGGCACTACGAGCACCCGAAGGAGAAGCTGTCCCACTACTCGACGCGCACCGTCGACATCGAGTACCGGTTCGGCTTTACCGGCTCGGAGTGGGGCGAGCTCGAGGGCATCGCCAACCGCACCGACTTCGACCTGAAGACCCACTCGGAGCACTCGGGCACCGACCTGTCCTACTTCGACCAGGCCTCCGGTGAGCGCTGGACGCCGTACGTCATCGAGCCGGCCGCCGGGCTGACCCGCTCGCTGATGGCGTTCCTGGTCGAGGCCTACACCGAGGACGAGGCGCCCAACGCCAAGGGCGGCGTCGACACCCGGACGGTGCTCAAGCTGGACAACCGGCTCGCACCGGTGAAGGCCGCCGTCCTGCCGCTGTCGCGCAACGCCGACCTCTCGCCCAAGGCCCGCGACCTCGCGGCCGCGCTGCGGAAGAACTGGAACGTCGACTTCGACGACGCCGGGGCCATCGGCCGCCGCTACCGCCGCCAGGACGAGATCGGCACGCCGTTCTGCCTCACCGTCGACTTCGACACCCTCGAGGACGACGCGGTGACGGTGCGCGAGCGTGACAGCATGGCGCAGGAGCGGGTCGGCCTGGACCAGGTCGTCTCCTACCTCGCCGCCCGCCTCCCCGGCTGCTGAAGGGCCCCGCTGCAGGGGTCGTTGCAGTGGGGCCGTTGCATCGGCTCTACACGGCGGCGGTGTCCAGGACGCGGACCGTGCCGTCGTCGAGGTTGGTGACGTAGGCGCGCCGGCCGTCGGGCAGCACCGAGATGCTGGTCGGGCTGTTGCCGGTCGGGATCCGGGCGGTCCGGGCGCCGGTCGCGGTGTCGATGACGTCGACGGTGTGGCCGTCGACGTTGGCCGTGTAGAGGTGCCGGCCGTCCGGGGCGTAGGTGACGTCCTGCGGGCGCAGGTCCAGCTCGAGGTGCTGCACCACCTGGTGGGTGGCGGTGTCGATGACGTCGAGGGTGTTGCTGTCGTAGTTGACGACCGACAGCCGGGTGCCGTCGGGGGAGACCGCCAGGCTGTGCGGAGCCCGCCCGACGGGGATCCGCGCGACCTCCTGGTGGGTCGCGGTCGCGAACCCGGTGACCAGGCCGGACTCGTGGTCGGCGGTGTAGAACACCTGCCCGTCCTTGCTGAACACCACCCAGTGCGGGTTGGGCGGCGTGGGGACCCGGTCGACGATCTCGCCGGACTCCGTGTCGAGCACCTCGACGAGACCGTCGTCGTGGCTGGGCACGTAGAGCCGCCGGCCGTCGAGGGTGGTCGCGGGCGCGAAGGGCCGGGTGCCCACCGGCACGGTCCGGATCACCTTCAGCGTGGCCGTGTCCAGGAAGACCACCGCGTTGACGGTCTTCTCGTCGTCGTAGACGGTGACGTAGGCCCGCTTCCCGTCCGGTGAGAACGTGACGAACCTCGGCGGTCCGGCCTCGATCCGGATGGTCGCGGTCGCCTCGTCCAGCGTCGTGTCCAGCACCGTCACCACCCCGGCGTCCCGGTTCGTGACGTAGGCGTAGCGGCCGTTGGGCGCGACCTGCACGTAGCCCGGGGTGGGCCCCACGTCCACGGTCTGCCCCGCGGTGGGGATCGGGATGCTCGCCGCCGGGGGCGGGGACGGCGCAGGGGTGGCCGCCGGCTGGCTGCTCGGCGCCGTGCTGGTGCTGTCCGCCGCGGCGCCGTCCCGGTCGTCGGGGCGGTTGAGCAGGTAGCCGGCGACCAGCACGGCCACCAGCACCGCGGCCACGGTCGCGATCACCGCCAGTCGCTGGCCGACCGGCCGGCGCGCTCCCGGCTCCGGCGCCGCGTCGTCCGCCGGCTGCCCGGGGTCGCCGGGACCGGGCCCGTCCGGTGCCCGCGCCGGCACGGGCGGCGGCGGTGGCGGCGTGGACGAGGTGCGGCGGGCCTCGGCCGGCGGGGGGAGCGCGTCCACCGAGCGGTGCGCCCCGTCCGCCGACCGCAGGCCCCACGAGCTGACCGGCATCGGGAGGGCGGCCGGCCGCGGTGCCGTCGTCCCGTCGTCGCCTCCGGACACCGCCGGGCCCGGCTCCGCGGGCGGCAGCACCTGGGTCGCGGCACGGACGGCCGGCGGGCGGCGGCTCACCGGGTCGGTGGCCGTCAGCGCCTGCCGGGCGGCCTCGGCCAGGTCCAGTGCTGAGCTGAACCGGTCCTCGCGGTCCTTGGCCATGCCGCGGCTGATCACCGCGTCCATCGCCGGCGGCACCGCGGGCGCGAGGGTGCTGGGCCGCGGCGGGGCGCTGTAGAGGTGGGCGTGCATGAGCGAGGCCAGGTCGTCGCCCCGGAAGGGGCGGCTGGCGGTGAGGCACTCGTGCAGCAGGCAGGCCAGCGAGTAGACGTCGGCCCGGCCGTCGATCGGCATGCTGGTGAACCGCTCGGGCGCCATGTAGTCGAGCGTGCCGACCGTCGCGCCGGTGATCGTCAGCGACGTCCGGGTCATCCCCACCGACCGGGCGATGCCGAAGTCGACGACGTAGACGAAGTCCCGCGGCGTGACGAGCACGTTGGAGGGCTTGACGTCGCGGTGCACGAGCCCGTCGGCGTGCGCGGCGGCGAGCGCCTCGGCCACCTGGCCCACCAGGTGCACCGCGCGGGCCGGCGGCATCGCGCCGCCCTCGGCCAGCAGGGCGCCGACGTCGGTGCCGTCCACCAGGCGCATGTCGATGAACAGCCGGCCGTCGATCTCGCCGAAGTCGTGGATCGGGATGACGTGCGGTTCGCGGAGCCGCGCGGCGACGTGCTGCTCGCGGCGGAAGCGGGACAGGTACTCGGCGTCGCCGCTGAGCACCTCGGGCAGCAGCTTGAGGGCCACCAGGCGTTCGCGCCGGGTGTCGCGCGCGCGGTGCACGTCACCCATGCCGCCGCGGCCGATCAGCGACTCCAGCTCGTACGGGCCGATGGTCCGCAGGTGCATCGCGGGGCTCCCCCCTGGTCCCGGAGCCGACGTGCATCCTCCACCGGCGACGACGCACAGGACGCCGCCGGGCTCCGTGGGCGCGGAGCGTAGGAGCGCGGGGGAGGGGGCGTACAGGCCGGACCGGGGTCGAGGGCGCGCTCCGGCGCGATCCCGGCACTGAGCGGGTAGGCAGGGTCACCCTCCGGCGGCACGGGGCCGCGAGCGGCACCACCTACCCTGGACGACGTGACCAGCACCCTCGAGCGCGCGACGGCGCTGCCGCCGCTGCAGCTCGGAGGGCTCACCGTCGACCCTGCCGTCGTCCTCGCCCCGATGGCCGGCATCACCAACCCGGCGTTCCGCACGCTGTGCCGGGAGTTCGGGGCCGGCCTGTACGTCTGCGAGATGATCACCACCCGGGCGCTGGTCGAGCGCAACGTCAAGACGCTGCAGATGGTGCAGGCCGCGCCCGGCGAGGCCGACGCCTTCTCCGTGCAGCTCTACGGCGTCGACCCGGCCACGGTCGGGCGCGCGGTGGAGATGCTCGTCGACGAGGAGGTGGCCGGCACCCGCCCGGCGCACATCGACCTCAACTTCGGCTGCCCGGTGCCCAAGGTGACCCGCAAGGGCGGCGGCTCGGCCCTGCCCTGGCGCCGGGTGCTGTTCGGCAACATCGTCCGGGCCGCGGTGCGGGCCGCCGGTGACGTCCCGGTGACGGTGAAGACCCGGATCGGCATCGACCCCGAGCACGTCACCTACCTGGACGCCGGCCGGATCGCCCAGGACGAGGGCGCGGCGGCGATCACGCTGCACGGCCGCACCGCCGACCAGCTCTACAGCGGCACCGCCGACTGGTCGCACATCGCGCGGCTGGTGGAGGAGGTGTCCATCCCGGTGCTCGGCAACGGCGACCTCTGGGAGGCCGACGACGCGCTGCGGATGGTCGCCGAGACCGGCTGCGCCGGCGTCGTCGTCGGCCGGGGCTGCCTGGGCCGGCCGTGGCTGTTCGGTGACCTCGCCGCCGCGTTCGCCGGGTCGCCGCGGCGCACGCTGCCCGGCTTCCGCGAGGTCGCCGCGGTCATGCACCGGCACGCCACGCTGCTCGCCGCCGACCAGGGGGAGCTGCACGGCTGCACCGACTTCCGCAAGCACGTCGCCTGGTACCTCAAGGGCTTCTCGGTCGGCTCGGACGTGCGCCGGGCGCTGGCCATGGTGTCCGGGCTCGACGAGCTGGCCGAACTGCTCGACCGCATCCCCGACCAGCCCTACCCGGAGGCGGTGCTCGGCGCCCCGCGCGGGCGCACCAGCCAGCCCCGGCCGGTCGCGCTGCCCGAGGGCTGGCTGGCCGACCGCGACGACCCGCGCCCGCCGGCCGGCGCGGAGCTGGAGACGAGCGGCGGATGACCCAGGGACCGTTCCTCTACGACGACGACCCGGCGCCGCTGCACACCGGGGAGGCGCGCAACCGCAACGGGACGCTGATCGCGCTGATCACCGCCACCGTGGTGGTCGCGCTGCTGATGGTCGGCGGCATGGTGCTGTTCAAGGGCACCGCCGGCGACCAGGCCGAGGAGGTCGCCGGGGTCTTCACCGCGGCGCTGGCCGCCGGCGACACCGAGACCGCCTACGGGCTGATCTGCGACAGCGAGCGCGGCCGGATCACCCCCGACGAGCTGGCCGGGGAGTACCTGCAGCCTGGCGATCCGGAGGTCACCGGCTCCCGCGGCGACCGGGTCGACGGCGAGCCGGTGCGCTACGTCCAGGTGCGCTGGGCGGACGGCGGGAGCACCGCCACCACCGAGCTCACCGTGGTCCCCGAGGGCGGTACCAAGGTGTGCGGCACCGCGGCGGCGGGCTGACGCACCGTCGTCCCCAGGGGCCGCACCGGCGTCAGCAGGGCGTGGTACCCATGACGCGTGGGATCGTGGGCGGGGCGGCTGGTCGCCCGGGCGGTGGGAGCGGCGCTGACCGCGGTGCTGCTGCTCGTCGTGTCGACCGCGCTGGCCATCTGGTGGACGGCCCGGCAGGACGCCCGCCCCGGGTCCGACGCGATCGTCGTCCTGGGGTCCGCGCAGTACAACGGCGTCCCGTCGTCGATCTTCGAGGCCCGGCTGGAGCACGCGCTGGAGCTCTACTCCGACGGGGTCGCCCCGGTGGTCGTCACCGTGGGCGGCCGGGCCGCCGGTGACGAGTTCAGCGAGGCCCAGGCCGGCCGCGAGTACCTCGCCGACGCAGGGATGGACGACGACGCGCTGCTGGCGGTCGAGGAGGGCGTGGACACCCTGGAGAGCATGCGGGCGGTCGCGGCCGAGTTCGACGGACGGGGCTGGAGCACCGCCGTCCTGGTCACCGACCCCTGGCACGCGATGCGCGCCGAGCGGATGGCCGAGGACGCCGGCATGGAGGCCAGCAGCTCACCTACCCGGCAGGGGCCGGCCGTGCAGACCCGGGCCACCCAGTTCCGCTACATCCTGCGGGAGACCGCGGCGTACCTGCTCTACCGCGTGACCGGCGAGAGCGTCGCCGGGGCACCGGGCATCGGCTGAGGAAGGGCATCGTGCTGGAGCTGGGCAAGAACGGGTCGCACGGCACCGAGCGGGGCACCCTGCCGGTGCTCTCCGGGGACGCCGTTGTGGCCACCCTGCGCGCCTCGTCGTGGAAGGAGGCCGCCACCGCCGACGTCCAGGGGCGGTCGTGGGAGTTCCGCCGGGCGGGCAGCCGGGAGCTGACCGGCCGCTGGTCGGTCGACCCCGAGGACGCCGTCCGGCTGCGCGCCCGGCAGCTGTCGATGTGGAAGGGCACCTGGGCCGTGGAGCTCGACGGGCTCCCGGTGGAGGTCGTCAGCACCTCCTGGTGGAAGCACAGCCACCGCTACAGCGCGCAGGGCCGCCTGCTGGCCGACAGCGGCTCCACCGGCGGCTGGTCGCCCCGCCCGACGCTCACCCCGGCGGAAGGCCTGCTGCTCGACCACGCCGTCTTCCTGCTCTGGTTCGAGCTGGTGCTCAGCCGGCGAGCTGCTGCGGCGGCCGCCTGATGGCCGGGCGGGGGCGCATCCGGGCCGCGGACATCGCGCTGGTCCGGGAGCGGACGAAGATCGACGAGATCATCGGCGAGCACCTGCAGCTCAAGCGCGCCGGCGGCGGCAGCCTCAAGGGGCTGTGCCCGTTCCACGACGAGAAGTCGCCGTCCTTCCAGGTCACGCCCTCGCGCGGGCTCTATCACTGCTTCGGGTGCGGGGTCGGCGGCGACGTCATCCGGTTCATCCAGGAGATCGACCACCTCTCCTTCTCCGAGGCCGTCGAGCTGCTCGCCGGCCGCGCCGGGGTGCAGCTGAAGTACGAGGACGACGGCGGCCGGGCCACCGCCGGCCCCGACCGGGCGCACGCCGGCCAGCGGGCCCGGCTCGTCGCGGCCAACACCGCGGCCGCCGACTTCTACGCCGCCCAGCTGATGACCCCGGAGGCCGCGCCGGCCCGCAGCTTCCTCGCCGACCGCGGCTTCGACCGGCAGGTCGCGCTGGACTTCACCTGCGGCTACGCGCCCGGCGGCTGGGAC
Organism: Modestobacter versicolor; assembly: GCF_014195485.1. NCBI lineage: Bacteria > Bacillati > Actinomycetota > Actinomycetes > Geodermatophilales > Geodermatophilaceae > Modestobacter > Modestobacter versicolor. The sequence continues at coordinate 1,647,486 of NZ_JACIBU010000001.1, read as the reverse complement.
ACCCTGACCCGGCACCTGCGCGGGCTGGGCTACACGCAGGAGGAGCTGGTCACCGGCGGGCTCGCCAAGGAGTCCTCCCGCGGCACGCTGATCGACCGGTTCCACCGCCGGCTGATCTGGCCGATCCGCGACCTCACCGGCGACGTCATCGGCTTCGGCGCCCGCAAGCTGATGGACGACGACCCGGGCCCCAAGTACCTCAACACCCCGGAGACGCCGCTCTACAAGAAGAGCTCGGTGCTCTACGGCGTCGAGCGGGCCAAGCGCGACATCGCCCGCAACCACCAGGCCGTCGTCGTCGAGGGCTACACCGACGTGATGGCCTGCCACGTCGCCGGCGTCACCACCGCCGTCGCCTCGTGCGGCACCGCGTTCGGCCCCGAGCACATCAACGTGCTGCGCCGGCTGCTGATGGACCAGGACGAGTTCCGCGGGGAGGTCGTCTACACCTTCGACGGCGACGCGGCCGGCCAGGCGGCGGCGATGAAGAGCTTCAAGGAGGACCAGCGCTTCGTCGCGCAGACCTTCGTCGCGGTCGAGCAGGAGGGCCGTGACCCGTGCGAGCTTCGCCAGGCGCACGGCGACGCCGCCGTCCGTGACCTGATCGCCCGGCGCACTCCGCTGATCGAGTTCGTGCTGCGGACGACGCTGGAGGGCTACGACCTGGACACCGTCGAGGGCCGGGTCGCCGCGCTGGACAAGACCGCGCCGCTGCTCGCGCAGATCAAGGACCATGCGCTGCGCCCTGCCTACGCCCGCCGGCTCGCCGGCCTGCTGGGGCTGCCCGACGAGACCGAGGTCGTCGCCCGGGTGCGCCAGCTGGCCGGGGGCGACGGCGCGGCGGAGCGACCCCGGTCGCGGCCGCGGATGCCGCAGCGCTCACCGGACGACGCGGCGATCGAGGTGGAGCGCGAGGCGGTGAAGGCCGCGCTGCAGTGCCCGGAGATCGCCGGCCCGGACTTCGACGCGGTCGAGCCGAGCTCCTACACGCACCCCGACTACGCGGCGGTGGCTGCGGCGGTCGCGGCGGCCGGGGGAGCGGCGGCCGCGACGGCGACCGGGCCGGAGTGGCTGGAGGAGGTGTCGGCGCACGTCGACCGGGAGACGGCGAAGGCGATGCTGACGGCGCTGGCGGTCGAGCCGTTGCACGCGGTCGGGGAGAACGACCCGCTGTACGTCAACGCGCTGATGGCCCGGCTGCACGAGATGGCCACGGTCCGCGAGATCGCTGCGCTCAAGGGGAAGCTGCAGCGCACCAACCCGATCGAGGCGCAGGACGAGTACATGCGCTCGTTCAAGAAGCTGATGGACCTCGAGCAGCTGGCCATCTCGCTGCGCAAGCGGGCGGCCGGCGGCCTGACGCCGTGAGCCTCCTCGACCAGGTGCGCGCACGGTTCGCCCGGCCGCCCGAGGTGGTGCGGGCGGCGATCGCCGCGGACCCCGACGAGCGGGTGCTGGCCTGGGGCGAGCGGGTCGACGGCGGCTGGACGGTCGCGACGTCGCGCGGGCTGCGCGTCGTCCCCGCCGAACCGGTGCCGGACGCCGAGGTGCCGGTGCTGCCGTGGCACGAGATCGGCACTGCCCGGTGGACCGCCGCCGGGAGCGGGGGCACGTTCACCGTGGTGCCGCTGCAGGAGGTCGAGCCCGGTGTCCAGGCGCGGCTCCCCGCGCAGCGGCACGTGCTGCGCGATGCCGGCGAGCTGCCCGCGGTGCTGAAGAAACGGGTGGACCTGACGGTGGTCGCCAGCCAGCGGCACCCGCTGCCGACCGGCGGCTCGGTGCTGCTGGTGGCGCGCCGGGTGCCGGGTCAGGCGGCCCGGGAGTGGACCGTCGTCTTCGACGACGACGCCGACCGGGACGATCCCGCTGCCCGCGCGGTGGCCCGGGAGCGGCTGGCGGCCGCGGTGGACGCCGACGACCCCAGCCGCTGAGCGGTCAGCGGGTGGTGCCGGTCTCGCTGCCGAGGCGGGTCTTGACCGAGCTGACGGCGGCGTCGGCGCGGGCCTGGGCCATGCCGGCGGCGCTCTGCAGGCGCGGGTCGTCCTTGGCGTGGTGGTAGGCGCGACGGATCTGCTCGTAGCGCTCGCGGCCTGCCTTCGCGCCGAGGACGTAGCCGGCACCGAAGCCGGCGATGAAGGACAGCTTGGCCACGGGAGGACCTCCTGGGTTCGGGGGAGCTCGAACGCTACCGGCCGGTCTCGCATCCGACCCGCCGAGAGCCCCCTCCTGGACTCTCTGACGGGTTGAGGTAACCTTGACGAGCGCACGGGCTACGGCTCGTCGGTCCCTCGTAGCTCAATTGGCAGAGCATGCGACTGTTAATCGCAGGGTTATAGGTTCAAGTCCTATCGAGGGAGCAAATCAGGCCTCTGGCCAGCGGAAACGCTGACCAGGGGCCTTCGTCATGTCCGGGGCCACGCCATCCCTGCTGGCGTCGATCGGGGCCAGCGCTCAACTCGAGGAGCGCGACGGCGGCCGGACCAGCTCGTCTCCGCTGAGGGCCACCAGTCGCCGTTGATCGGTGATGCTGATCGGTTGCTGCTGACCGAGCCGAGCGCCAGTCCCGACGTCGGCGGAATCGGGGTCTTCCACGCCAACTCGCGCGTGGCCCTGGTCGTCCGGGCGAGTCAGCCCGCTGACCCCGGTGGACACACCGTCGCCGGGCGGGGCGGCTGGGTTCGCTCGGATGACGTTCGGACTGGTCACAGCACAGGAGGGCGCCCTCAGGCTTCTGGGTCGCATCCCGGACCTGACGTCCTACGCGGCTCACGCCGAGGATGTTCCTACTTCACCTGAGGGCGCCGTCGAAAAGGTACGGCCGCACCAGGTCACCGTCACGGCGATTCCGGTACCCAACGCCGGCGCCCGGATCGACACCACCACCAAAGAGGGCACCGGGCAGTGACAGCTGAAAGGACCACCCGGCTGGTCGAGCTACCCACACCAACCTGAGTGCGGCCGACGTGGATCTCGGCGGCAGTGTCGACTGGATGCTCGCTTCCGGCGCACGGATCGGCGAGGCGGTGGCGAGCGGACCGGGGAGACCGCCGGCCGGCCGCGGCTGGACCTGGACGCCGGCACCAGAGAGGTCAACGCCACCGCAGTACGAATGCCTAAGCAGGGAATGGTCGTGCAGCCGCGGGCCAAGACCGCCGCAGGCTGGCGGATCGTGGCGGTGCCGGAGTTGCTGTGGACATGGTGCGCCGCCGCCAGCTGACTTCACTGCTGCGGCCGGACACCGAGCTGGGTTCCTGGCACGGGTGGCCGGCACGCTGCGCGGCCCGAACAGCGCCTCTGGCGATCTGCGCCAGCTGCCGGACTCCATCGAGTGCGAGGTCTGCGACGGAATCGGTCTCCAGCCGGCGACGAGCAGGACTTCGGCTGGCCGGCCGGCCAGCTGCACCGAGGGCCTGCGGTCCTGGGTCACGTCGCACACGTTCCGCAAGACCGTGGCCACCCGGCTCGACGAGGCTGGCTTCACTCCGCGCCAGGTCGCCGACCAACTCGGCCACGCCAATCCTCGATGACGCTGGACGTCTACTTCGGCCGCCAGGTCGTCAGCGCCGAAGCCGCCTGAGTGCTCGGCCGCTGATCGGGTTCCGGCGAGAGTGGCGGTGTTGGTTGGATGCCTAGCCAAGGGAGTCGACCCGTCGCCTGCCTGACCCTCTAACGAGGGCGGGCGTGATCCGGCTTCTGCCGGAAGGCATAAAACAGCTCTCCGTTTGGACGGAATCCAGCGATCATCCAATCATCCGAGTCATCTTCGATGAACTGCGCGTTGGTCTGGACCATCGCGATCATCGTGTCCGCCGCGAAGAAGGCGCTGTCAAGTTCCGGCTGAATAAGTCCCCTGGTCAGGCTGATCTTCGCTTGATCCATACTGAATTCGATCGCCTTTTCGATCGCATGCCTTCCGTAACGCTCGACGAAGGCGCGTTTCATCTCATCGGTGGCCATGATCTCGGGTAACTCATCTAGGTAGGACTCGGCGAAATCTTTGATGAGCCCGGCGATCGCCTCGCGTGGCACGGGCCTCTCCTCCCGAGCTTGCGAGAAATCGTAGCCCACGACAAATCGCACGAGTTCGTCGCCGACCACCATCTCTGGGCCCACCGAAGCTGCGGGCTGGTCATCGCTTAGAGACGCCACTCTGATCGTCGCGACGAGATTGGCGCGCGCTGCGTCGTATTTCCGTCGGAACCCATGCCGGAGATCAAGGTACTTCTTGCCCCGGAGATCTCCGGGAAGGTCGCCGGTACTTGCCGCGCCCATGAGGACCGGCAGGACAAACGGCTTATTCTGAGAGACCTCTCGGAGCATGGCAGCGTCCAGCTCGTTGAGCACCCATCGAGAGCGCAGCGAGCGGGGGGAGATAAAAATCAGGAGCAGGGAACTGTTGTGGATCCCCTCGTCAATCTTGTCTCGGATCCGATCCGCGAATCCGATTGTCGAGGCGTCCTGCCAGACCCGGAATCCCAGGCTCTCCAGGTCGTTCACAACATGGGAGACCTGTTCACGGTCCTTCGTTGAGTAGCTGATAAAGACATCCCAGCGAGGTGCGTCCACGGCCTGCCTCCACACGCGCGGGCAACCCTTGCCCTCGACAGGGAAGCTAGGCGACGTCCCGCTGTGTGACGCGCCAAGCCCCTCCTCTGGCGCGTCACACAGCTCACCCGTCCATCTGACGTTGTCCGTCCACCCCGTCGCCCCAGGTGTCCCTAAGCGGCCCACTATGGGATACCTTCACCCCGTGGCGGGGACCGGCATCCGACTCGGGAGCTAGTGCCACCGTTCCCCTCGCGGTACCCCACAGCAAGACTTTTGGTCGCTAAAGCAAGGCCGCCCACTATGAATATCGGCGCGGCAAGGTACTGAAGCCAGTAACGGCGTGGCCACGCTCGCCCACGAGTCAGCCGCACGGTGAAAGGCTATGTGGCAAAGTGCGCCACGAGCAGACGTGGTCAGGATCCTGTGCAACACGGTGTCCCTGAGGCCGTCCTCCAGGCGAGACCGGCGACTCGCCCTGAGCGGCCCACTATGGGACACGCTCACAGCCGCCTGTGCTCACTTTCCGATGCCAGATTGATCAGGGCGTAGCTGTAACCGTCAAGCGGCACCATTACGGCATTGGCAGATCCCCAATCTCAACACAGCGATGTGCGAGCACTCGGATCCGTGGGTGATTAGCGATCGCCTCCTCAAGTTTGTCTGCAGGCACGCCGAACTTCCGCAGGACGACGAGATAAGTTATCAGCCGTACGGAATCGGCGATCACCTTGAGCTGATAGAAGTCGACGACATCGCGGTACTTGTCGGCGCCACCATGGGCCACGTGATTGCGGGCCCAGACAGCCCAGTCTGCCCATCTATCCACGTCAACTTTCAGCCGTTCTTTGACGTCCTTGGGGAGACTGTCGTGTAGCAGGATCAAGCGGTCCTTCAACGTCTTCGAGCCGCCATGAAGGCACCATTTGTGGAAGCCTTCTGCAGCCGCGAGCACTTGACTGATGTGCTCCTCCACCATCCGAGGGGAGTGGCCAACCAAACCAACGACGGCGTTCCACGCGTACCGGGCCTGCGCCGTGGACGTAAGTTCCCGCAAGGTTCGCAGAAAGTGATCCAGTGGAACGTCATCAAGGGTGAATACGACACCACCGCTCTCGGTTGGGGAGTCGGGAGCGCTCAGGTGTCCGAGATGGCACAGAAGAGATACCTGCTCGCCCTCGAGGGTCTCTGAACTTATTGACTCCACACCCCTGGCGGCGAACGTGGCGAGTTTCATCAGACCGAGGAGGGGACTCAGCCTGTCGAGCAGCTCCGTAGCCGAACAAGGGCTAGCGTCGGGGACCGGTCGAATTCTCGCCCGAGCGCCAACCGAAAGTTCGAGTCGTTGCCCCCCGCGCCTACGCTGCGTCATCATGTCCAGCTTTAGATCCGGCATTGCCTCCGTCGCCGGAGTGGCTGGCGGCCGAGTGGCGTAAGTGTCGATGTAGTACTCCGTGTCGCCGGTCGCTCCACTGAACAGGCCAGCCCTGAGGCCACCGATCACCGGGACGATGTACGGCAGCAAGAGCGTGCCGTCCTCTTGCTGCTCGCCAGCTCGTGTCACGCCTTCTATCTGGGCCCACTGCGGGGCGCAGAACCTGCCATCGCCGGTGAGATAGTAGAGGTCGTCTAAGGCCACTGAGGCAGATCGAAGAGCGCGGGCATCGGCAGACGGCACATGAGCCCCTACGCACACCCACGGGGAGTTCCAAAATTCTTCGCGGATCCCGTGGAGGAAATTTGCCTTACAATTCCCTCGTTCAGCGTTCCACAAGGTGAGTGGTGCGCCGGAATCATCTTCTCCATAGATGGTGCTTGGCGGCATCTTTGACACGACCTCGTCGGTCTGCCAGAGGTTCGCCCCAACCTGCTCATACTTCGGCGCGCCCGACAAGCCGCCAATTAGCTCGAGGTTCGCTCCGTCTTCCTGGCTCCAGGTGAGAACACCCGGCAGGCGCTCACTTGGCGCACCAGGCAGGAACCACCAACCCTTGATTCGCTGGGGGTCGCACATCCTCATGCGTTGCAGCGTAATCCCGTAGGGGCTCAACTCGGGCGAATCCACATCGCGTCAGTCGGGCCTTGCCTGGGGTCTCAGAGGGACGGACTCGCGCTCCGTCACGAATCCTAGGTCGGCTCGTGGAGGAAGCTGTCGTGCACCACTCACGGGCGCCCCGCTCATCTGCCGGAGGCAGGCGCGAGCGGTCCCTCCTCGGGCGACTAGGGGACTCAGGCGCTCGGACGTCGGAGATGGCTCAAACTTCGGCGGGCACCGACTTCCGGGTCTCCGACGCCGCCGAGTCGGCCGGAGCTGCCGACAGCGCAGGCGTTCCGGGTTGGCGATCTTGAACGAACGGGGCTGCCCTAAGGCCGCCCTCAGGGCGAACGCTGCAGTGCTGGCACTGGTTGCTTGATCGGACGTCGTTCGAGTCGGTCCAACGTGAACAAGGTGTCCAAGCCTTCGCCGGCTCAACGCTTGCTGTCCCTCGCCGCGGCGACTTCGGTCTCCCACCAACCGTCGCACTCCGCCTCGTCGTACAGCACCCGCCGCCCGGCCTCGACGCCGATAGGTCCGATGCCGATGTGGCGCCAGTACCGGACGGTGGCCGGGCTGGTGCGGAACCGTGCTGCCACTCCTCGGTAGTCAGCAGACGAACGGTCATGGCATCTCCTCGTGATGACGACGAGTGGCGCTGGTCGCTTGGAGGAGGCGCTGGCGTTGCGCGGTTGCTGCCAACAGGGGTGGGGTGACATCGGACTGGGCGGCGTCTTCTCCGGCCGAGCGGCCCGTCACCCCGGCGGCGTGCTCAGTGCGGGCGCGATGCCGTCCGGCTGCGAATGTCGAGGCGGCGGGTCATCGAGACGCTGATCGCGGTCAGGGCGGCGGACAGCTCGTTCAGGTCGCGGTTGTAGATGCGGCCGGTGTCGAGCTGGGCGACAAGCTCACCGAGCAGGCCGGGCCAGTCGTGGCGGGTCGGCGGGAGGGGCACCGGCGTCTCCACGCGCCGTTCGACGACTTGGACCGCCGAGCGTCCCGAGGCGGCGGCGCGGGCCTGCTCCCAAGCTCGCTGCCGGCACGAGGCCGAGCACCACTTCGGGAGCCGTCCCATTGCCTTGACGGTGATCGGATCGCCGCACCATCCGCACGTCGACGCGGCGCGCCGCCGCGCCTGGACGGCGGACTCCAGCGTGTGCGCAGGATCTGCTGCGGGATCACCGGATTGTGAGGCGCTTGGCCGCCGCTCCCGTAGCAGCGCTACTCGGCGCTGCGCCTTAGACCGCATCGATGCATTCCGCCGCCTGCTCAGACTGGTCACCGTCCGGCGGGATGCCCAGTCGACGTCACCCCGATGCGTTACGACGCGACGACAGGCCTGAGTGCAAGCGGTGTGTCGGTGGGGGGTGGCCTGTGTTCGCGTGTTCCTCGTGGACACGGGGTGGGTCGCGAAGGGGGCGGTTGACCGCCTGATGGGCTGCGAGCCTGGCGTTCCCCTGACGTCGGTGGACAGGGCGCAGCATCTCCATGAGTGGGCAGGTAGATCCATGAGTGGGCAAGTAGAGAGGTGTCACCCCGGCCCAGAGCCGCGGAAGGGAGTGGTCGCAGGCCCCTTCGGGGTGCTGCGGTCACCGTGGCCCCGCGGAACACTGACCTCATGGGCAGCCCCCGGACGCTCCGCCAGACCAGCATCCGGGTCTCCGCACGCGCCCGCGGCGCCCTGGAGTCTGTCGCCCGTGCCCGGGGGGTCTCGCGCGAGCGGGCGACGCGCGAGCTGCTCGACGCCCACGTGCTGGACCAGTCGTCACGTCCGCCGCAGAAGCGCCTGAGCCACATCTCGACCGTGCTGCACTACCCGCCAGCCCCGCCGGGACGGACCCCGGACGGCAGGGTCCGACTCCCGGTACGCCTGGACCCGGAAGTGGCCCGACGTGCGGCGTCGATGAGCTTGTTCCTACCAGGACAGGCCCCGCGAGCTTTCGACAGCTACAGCGCTCGTCCGTTGACCGACGCCGTGCTGACGGCTATCGCCCGGGCCCATCCCTTCGTCGACGAAGGCCTCGACGGGCTCCCCCCTCTGCTGACCCACCGGGAAGCGCAAGGACTGTGGCGCCTCACGGTGGCGGCCACGCTGACCAACGCCGAGCAGCAGGTAGTACTCGGTCGGCCGCGCAGCGATCCCACCGCCGTAATCCTGCGCACCGGGCAGATCGCTTGGCACGACACCTGGCGGTTCACCGCAGCCCTGCACCTGGCCCGCGGCCTCCTGGCCGACGGGAACTCCTCGGGCGGCCGGCGCCTGCTGTGGGAGCAGGGAGCCGACTTTGAGAAACTACGGCGGGACCTGGAGCTCACCGTCGACCTCGACCACCGACTGCTGTCGGGACTGGAGCCTTCCTCGCGTGACCTCCAAGGTCGTGGGGGGGCGGCGGTCTGGCGAGCCGAGAGGGCCCTCGCCCTAGGGCTGTTGACGAACTGGATGACCACGGCCGGAAGTCCCCCGCTCACGGTCGACCCCCCGGGGTGGGAACTGCCTACACCCGCCGACTGGCACGGACGGGTGATCGACGAGGCCGCCACCCCGTCACCCCAGGAGCTGGCCGACGTCGGGGCTAACCGCGTCCTACGCCTGACCTCCGGCGGGCGGCACGTTCTATGGCCCTACACCGCTGACGGGCAGCCCGTCCGCGGCTTCGACGCCCTCCTCGCCGGCGCAGGCAAGATCTCCGCGGCTGAATTCGTCGAGCTGGTGCTGGTGCAGACCAAGGACACCGGCCGGCACCCACGGGTTCCGGCAGCGACGGCGTGGGAGCTGGGGTTTGTCTCCTCCGTCGAGCGGGACGACATCATCGCCGAGGCGCAGGCGAACAACGACCGGGAGGTCTCCCGTGTGCTGGCCGGGAACCTCCGCTCGAGCCGGGTCGAGGACGACCTGCGGGCGGCGGCACACGACCACGTGCGCTTCGCCAAGATCGCCAGAGGTGCACAGCTGCCGTGCTTCATCGTGCAGCCGACCTGGACCTGGTACGTGGACTCCGTCCGCGAGGCCATGGCATCCGGAGCGTCGACAGAGCAACTGCGATGGCTGGGCCACGAAATGAGAAGTCTCCAGCGCCGGGCACTCGAAGAGAGCATGCGCTACGCGGGGAGCCAGGCCTACTGGCTGGGCCAGGCCGACCTTCACGACGAAGTGTGACATCCACCGATAGGAGCCAGAGATCGTCGCGCTTGAACCTGGAAGTCGACATCCCGTCGACCCTGGAGAAGCACATGACCGAGCCCCGTTCCACCCATGGCCCCGGAGGCCAAGAGCAACCACCCCGCAGACCGTCCGAGCGTGTGCGGCGGCTCCTCGCGACCGCCGCGCCGACCATGGGGCGCGTCATCGCCGCGCGGATCCTGAGCTCGGTGATCGAGCACTGGTGGGGCAGCTAAGCCGCCACCGGCCGCAACCGCAGACCGAGTCGGAACCACCGCCCAGGACGGAGCCCGAGCCCTCAAGCTTCGGGCTCCGCCCCCGGGCCCCGCCCCCGGGCCCCGCCCTCGGCCGGCCCCATCGGGCCGATGACGGAGCGCAGGCTCCAGGGGGGCGAAAGACGACGACGAGCGTGCGGGCACACCGCCGGGTCGGGGCGGGACCGAGCCGACCTCCAATGCAAGGTCCTCGAATGTCATCCGACGGCCACGCCGAGACGAACCTCAGCACTGTCAGGCTCAGCCGGGTCGCATGCAGGAGCCACTGGCAAGTGCTCGACGGTGGGGAATCGGTCGTAAAAATGATGGAGCTGCTGGCGCCACTGCCGGTAGGCGGGAGAGGCGCGGAAGCCTTCAGTGGTCCTCGAGCTGGCCTCACTCGACGAGCAGCAAATCAGTGCCGGGGCGCTTCAAGCAGCGGGACAGCTGGAGGTGATGCACCTCCGGAGGTGGGATACTGGGGAGGTGGTGCGACCGGAATCAGGACCTCTCCAACAGCTGCGCTCTGCGTGGGCAACCTCGCCTTACGGGAAAAAAGGGTGGGTGCAATTCCTCGATGGTGTATGGCTGGGGCCAACTGACGGCGGCCAAGGGCTTCGTGGATGGCAGGGAGACTGGATCGAATTTAGGTTCCCAGTGGTTGCCATCGCGGGGGCCAATGGGTCTGGGAAAAGCACGGTTCTGAAGGCGGCCGCCACTGCCTACAGATCTCCCGAAAGCGCCCATGTGAAGGGAGCACAGACCTTTTCGCCCGATGACTTCTTCCCGACAACTCCGTGGGAAACGGTTCAAGGTGTCTGGTTGGAGTTTGCGATTAGGCGGGGCGACGCCCCCGCAACCAGGCACAAACTAAGCAAGCCAACGAAGCGTTGGCGCGGCATGCCTGAAAGGCCAGAGCGGCCGGTCTATTTTCTCGATGTTTCCAGAACGCAGCCAATCGACACGTTGATTGGTTACGGCCGACTCGCCAGAGTGGAGCTAGCCGAGAGGGCTGGAGAAACGCATTTATCCGACAACTTCCGTGGGATCCTGTCTCGAATCCTGCATCGGAAGTATGATTCAGGATCCGTTGTCAAGGACGAGCAAGGCAAGCAGGTCGGTATCGTCAGTCGCGATGGCCTGACTTACTCGAATTACCATCAGGGCGCTGGTGAGGACGCCACCACTGACCTCATCGCGCTCCTGGAAGGCGTTCCCCACTACTCGCTGATCCTGATCGATGAGGTCGAAGCCTCACTGCATCCGCGATCACAACGCCGCCTGATGATCGAGCTGATCGCATTAGCGGCGGACAGGAACTTGCAAATTGTAGTGTCGACTCACTCTCCATACATACTGGAGCAACTGCCTATTGAGGCTCGGGTCTTCATTCAACCGCAACGCGACGGTACTCGGGAAATAATCTACGGGGTGACACCGGAGTACGCCATGTCCATGATGGATGACTACGAGCATCCCGAGTTGACGCTCTACTGTGAAGATGATATCGCTGTCGCGATGACTGACGCCATCATTCGTCAGTCAGTGCATCAAGACTTGCTTGGCCGGGTCGCCATAATCCCTGTAGGTCCCGCGTCCACAGTGACGACGCTGGGCGCGCTCTTGAGCAGCAGAAAAATGGCCGCCCCTGGTCTGGGCATTCTCGATGCTGACCAGAGTGTCGCGCCCGGTTGTCTTCGGTTGCCTGGCGCAAAGGCGCCTGAAAAGGAGATGTTTACGGCGCTTGATGACAATCACTGGGCTGCGATCGCGGAGCGACTGGGCGTCAGGCTGGGTCAGCTTCTGGATGCCAAAGATGACGCGATGCAGTTGCCCGACCATCACACGTGGATTCGTCGCACTGCTGAAGGTCTGGGAGACCGCCTGAGGTCGAGTCAAGTGCAAGACGCGATCATTGACGTCTGGGTCCGCGATGTGCTTGACGATGTGGACCGCGACAACTTCGCAGCGGACATCAGCTCAGCACTTGCGGCAGAAGCTAGATGACGCCCATCCCTGGGGCCGCCCGCGTATATTCTTCGGTCAAGAATGACCGGCATGGCCTTTCAATGGGGGGGGCGGCGAGCAGATCGGCAATTCGGGCCAGGGCGTCTATGTCGAGCAGGCGGGGCAGTGTGACAATCGGGGTCACGGTCTCGGGCGTGGTGAGCAGAACGCCGGAGGCCACTTGAATCCTGGCGGGTCGGGCGTCACCCGTCAGGCACAGCGCCGGCCGCACCGGGGCGTGACTTTCAGGCGGATCAAGGCCGCTGTTACCTCCCCAGCCTGACGTTGGACCCCGTCGAGCAACTCGCCGCGATCACGGCCGCCGATGCGCATTCGGTCGCCGGTCGTGCTTAGGAGGCCAGCGAAATTCGTGGCATGCTGGCGCGGTACTGCGCCGGCCGGTCGAGGCTCGGGGGCGGTACACCTCGTCGACATAGTCGGTGTCGCCAGCGTACCAAGCTGACCACTGGGCGAGCGCCGGAGTAATGTGCTCGAGCTGCTTGAGGGCCACAATGCGCCGGAGGAGGGCATGGGCACAGGTCAGCCCCTCCGGTGGTCTCCTTGACAATCAGCAGTCGGCGCCGAGCGCCCCGTCGGCGCGCCTGTAGCGGATCTCCCGCCACAGCGGGTCACGGGTGTAAGGCAGTGCCTCGGCGAGCTCGCGAAGCTCCTGGCCGGTGGTCTCCAGCGGGTGCGGGTGGCACGGCGGGCCACGATCATTTCTTCGCGTGGCTGGTGCCGGCGTTCGCGATCTCGGCGGCCTGCCGCTTCGTCATGCCGTGCCGGCGCAGCGCCGGTGCAGATCCTGAAGCCGACGGAAACGTAGCCGTACTTCCCACCGCGGGCGCTGACCATGGCCGCCTCACGGTCGGTTCTGTCGGTGGCCGCTGATAACTCTATGAGCCCCAACAGAAGGAGCAGTCGTGACCGACGAACAGGATCACCGGATGGTGTGGGCCAGCCAGCTGGCAGACCGGGTGGAGAAGCACCTGGAGGGGCAGTACATCTATCCGCACCTGTACGCGCGCCTCGCGCTGCTACTGCAATCGGAGAAACTGCGTTTCGTCCAGATCGCAGCCGAGTACACCCGAAGGTTCGCCGCCAGCGGCGACCTGCATGTCTGGACCGAACGTCACTTGGCGGTGGTCCGCTTCGACGAGGTTGTCTGCCTCGCACCCGGCGTGCAACCGAGCGACTTCGAGGACCACGAAGCCGCACGGGTGAGCGTCCAGATCGTCCCGCGCAGCGCACTCGCGGCGTTAGAGCTGCCATCCGCCGACGCCGACGGTCAAGTGCTCAACGGTGGGAACGAGTGGAGCGCGGGCTTGAGGGACAACGACTGGTCGTGGCCTCGCCTCGCAGTACTTACCCTTACATACAAGGGGATCGACAAGCCGATCCTGCTGCCCGGCAAGGGGGACGTCGCCGGGTTCGAGGCGCTCATCCCAGCCCTATTGGATGACCTGGCCGCCCGCTAGGGCAGCGAGGTCGAGTATTGACCCGCTTCTGCGTTCTCAGTAGACCGTCAAGACGGTCCACTGATCGATGCACCAGTCGGGACTGCCCCTGGTTCGGTTGACCCCTTACCCGTGACGCTGCAGCCTCGCCGGAGCGACCCACACCGTGCCTAAGCCGTTCCCTGCGGGTTTCAACGTGACGCGATCGCGGACGCCCCGGCAGTCCCAGTCGATCGACGCGCCGTCGTGTGCTTCGGCGTCGCAGCGGTGGCGGCAGGCACTCCCTAGGCATCCAATATGGTCGTTAATTTCAGTTTTTCTTTCGCCGAAGCAAAGATCAGCAAGCCGCTGAGCTGCGGTAATACACTCCTGCAAACGCGAGCCACCGGTCCAAGATCAATTCGCAGGGTTATAGGTTCAAGTCCTATCGAGGGAGCAGCTCAGGCCTCTGGCCAGCAGAAATGCTGGTCGGAGGCCTTCGTCATGTCCGGGCATGCTGCCCAGCGGTGACGTCCCGGCGCGCGCCCGGCTTCCTGGCGACCAGACCTGGTCCGCGCCGAGGTCCGGCGTAGAAGGCCCTCTGCAGGCAGCGGTCAGGCCGGTACCTGCGCGGCACCGACACGGGACGCCAACCGTCCGCCGAAGTGCATGCCCAGCAGCCGTCCCGCGTCGTCCCGGGCGAAGTAGCCCCGCATCCCCTTGCCCGGCCCCTCGGAGATGACAAAGGGGTCGCGCTCACCGGCGACGAGGGTCAACGGCATGCGCCTCTTCTCCTCGGCCTTGTCGCCCAGGGCCGCGGTCATCGCCGCCTTGGCCCACGAGGTGACGACCAGCTGCCCGGCCTCCACGGTGACCTCGGCGATGCTGGCGACGGTCTCGTAGCGACCGGCGTAGACGGTGAGGGCGTCGTCGCCGAGCACCAGGGGCTGCGGATCGGTCTCTCGGACGCCGAGGTGGTGCTCGAGCGCCCACCTGGTGAGCCGGGTGTTGAGCTCGGAGCCGTTCGGACCGCTGTTGGTCATGCTGAGAACCGCGAAGTCCCGAGCCGGCACCATCGTGAAGTCCGAGTACTGCCCGTTGGTCGTGCCGCCGTGGCCGACCAGCTGCACCCCGTCGACCTCGCGCAGCAGCCAGCTGATGCCGACGGCGTCGCCCAGCGCGCTGCCCCGCATATCGGCCGTCGGCTGCTGCATCAGCCGCACCAGCTCCTCGGAGAGCACCCGGGAGCCGTCGAGCGCCGTGCCGCCGCTGAGGTGGAACCGGGCCCAGGCCAGCTGGTCGGCGGCGGTGGCGGACATGCCGCCCGCGGCGGTGACGGCGCGGGGGAGCGCCCACGGCTCGTTGACCGTCACGGTGCCGTCGTCGGCACGGGTGTGCCCGACGGCGAACCGGCGGGTCATGATCTGGCCGGGGAAGGAGAGGGTGTCCGCCAGCCCCAGCGGATCGAGCACGAGGTCGCGCATCGCCTGCTCGAAGGTGCTGCCGGTGACCCTCTCGATCACGCGACCGGCCAGGGCCAGCGAGGCGTTGTTGTAGCTGACCGTCGCGCCGAGCGGGGTCACCTGGTCCAGCTCGACCATCCGGGCGACGTAGTTCGCCAGGGCGTCGTCGCCGTTACCGGTGTCGGCGAAGAAGTCGCCGTCCCAGCCGGCGGTGTGGTTAAGGAGCTGCAGGACGGTCACCTGCTCGGCGACGTCGGGTTGCTTGGTCTTGAACTCCGGCACGTAGGTGCGCACCGGTGCATGCAGGTCCACGCGGCCGTCCTGCACCAGCAGCATGATCGCCGTGGCGGTGAACGTCTTCCCGGTCGAGCCGAACTGGAACAGCGTGCGCTCGTCGACCGGCAGCGGGTTCGTCACGCTGGTCACGCCGGTGAAGGCGTAGCTCTCCCGCCCCTCGTGCCAGATGCCCGCCGCCACCCCGGTGACGCCCAGTTCCGCCGACAGCGCGTCGAGCTCGGCCTGCAGGTCCTCGGTCACGGTGGTCCTCCGGAGGTGGGCGGAACGGTCGCCGGCGGAGCTGCCCGTCATGACGGCGTCCCGTCCGGTCGACCCCGACTCTGGACGGGGCGGCGGGGACGTGTCGTGGTCGGCCGGCCAGAACCTCCGGCTGGGCGTTCGTCGGCGACGACAGACCACTCCCGCCGCTGCCCCTGGCTCACCGGCCCTTCGGGCGACGGACGGAGATCACTCCGGAGACGTCGGGGGCTTCAGGTTCCGGTACATGCGCATCAGGTAGCCCATCAGCTCGGCGCGCTCCTGCGGAGTGAACCCGGCCAGGAGCGTCTCCTGGCGCTCGCGCGCGGCCGGCAGCACGCGTTCGTACACGTCCGCCCCCTGGTCGGTCAGGTAGAGGCACCGCGTGCCGTCGGGCTCCTCGCTGCCGACCAGGCCCGAGTCGATCAGCGCCGTCGTGCTCCGGCTCACGACCGACTTGGTCAGCCCCAGCAGCTGGGTCAGCCCACCCGAGGTCAGGCCCGGCCGCATGGCCAGGGCTGCGATCACCCGCCAGTCGTTCAGCCCGATCCCGAACGACTCCCGGAGCAGCATCGACGTACCCCACGACATCGCGTTCGAGACCAGCGCCAGGTACGCCGGCGCGTACTGGTCCGTCTGCAGCGCACCAGGGATCGCGTTGTGGTGAATGGGCACGAGAGGCGCGTCCTTCCGGCTGTCGAGTGGCTGTGACCCTTGACACAGCTCGGTACCGTGGCCATGTTCGCATGCGAACAACGGCGTCTGCCAGAACGGCCGAGCGAGGGAGCGTCGATGGCACTCGACACGAGCACGTCGACGAGGCCCCCGCTGGACCCGGCGAGCCGGCAGGTGCTCGACCTGTTGGCCGCCTCCGGACGCCGCCCGCTGGAGGAGGGGACTGCCGAGGACGCGCGGGCTCTGGCGCCGGCCCGCATCGCGCTCAACGGCGAGGGCCCGGCGATGGCCGACGTCCGTGACCTCACGGTCCCCGCCGACGACGGCCACGCCGTCCCCGTCCGCGTCTTCGTGCCCGAGCAGCCGCCGCGGGGGACGGCCGTCTACCTGCACGGCGGCGCCTGGGTCGTCGGGTCGATCGCCGAGTCCGACACCTTCGCCCGTCGCCTGGCCGCGGCCAGCGGTTACGTCGTCGTTGCTGTCGACTACCGGCTCGCCCCCGAGCACCCCCACCCGGCCGCGGTCCTCGACACCGACGCCGTCGTCCGGTGGGCCGCCGAGCAACGGGAGGCCCACGGTCTGGAGGCCGATGCCCCGCTGGTACTGCTCGGCGACAGTGCCGGCGGCAACCTCGCCACGGTCGCGGCCCGCCGGGCTCGGGACCAGGGCGGCCCGGGCATCGCGATGCAGGTCCTCGTCTACCCCGTCGCGGACGCCGACACCGCGACCGCCTCCTACCTCGACCCGGCGAACCAGCTGCTCGTGTCGCGGAGCGCGATGGAGTGGGCCTGGGACCAGTACGTGCCCGACGCGGCAGCGCGCCGGCTCCCGGACGTGTCGCCGCTGCAGACCGAGGACCTCGCGGGCATGCCGCCGACCGTGCTGATCACCGCCGGCTACGACCCGCTGCTCGACGAGGGCCTGGCCTACGCCCGGCGACTCCGGGACGCCGGTGTCGAGGTCGACCTCCTCGAGCACCCCGACCAGATGCACGGCTTCGTCACGATGCTCGCCCTGCCGGGCAGCGCGGTCGCCATGGACCAGATCGTCGCCGAGTTGGAGAGAGCCGCAGACGCAACGGGGAGTTCCCGATGACGCAGCCAGGCCACGTCGACGCCGTCGTCGTCGGTGCCGGGATCGCCGGCCTCTACGCACTGCACCGCCTCACCGAGGCCGGTCTCACCGTCCAGGGGTTCGAGGCCGGGGACGGCGTCGGCGGCACCTGGTACTGGAACCGCTACCCCGGCGCGCGGTGCGACGTCGAGAGCGTCGACTACTCCTACTCCTTCGACGACGACCTCCAGCAGCAGTGGGACTGGACCGAGCGGTACGCCGCCCAGCCGGAGCTCCTGCGCTACCTCGAGCACGTCGCCGACCGGTTCGACCTGCGCCGGCACATCGCCTTCGGCACGCGGGTCGACGCCGCCTCGTTCGACGCCGCGACCGGCCGGTGGACCGTGCAGACCGACGCCGGGACGACGACGGCGCAGTTCCTGGTCCTGGCCGTCGGCTGCCTGTCCGCGGCGCAGGTGCCCGATTTCCCCGGGCTGGAGACCTTTCGCGGCGAGGTCCTGCACACCGGGCAGTGGCCCGCCGAGGGCGTCGACCTGGCCGGCCGACGGGTCGGGGTCATCGGCACCGGCTCCTCCGCCATCCAGGCCATCCCGGTCATCGCCGAGCAGGCCGAGCAGCTGGTGGTGTTCCAGCGGACGCCGAACTACAGCGTGCCCGCCGGCAACCGCCCCCTCTCACCGGACGAGCTCGCCGAGGTGAAGGCCGGGTACGCCGAGCACCGCCGGCGGGCCCGGAACACCTTCTTCGGGTTCGCCTTCCCGCTGTCGGAGCTGAGCAGCCGGCCGGCGCTGGAGGTGCCGGCCGCCGACCGGGACAGGGAGTTCCAGGCTCGCTGGGACCGCGGTGGCGCGGGCATGACGCGCGCCTTCGCCGACATCCTCACCGACCGGCAGGCCAACGAAACGGCGGCGGAGTTCATCCGCTCCAAGATCCGCGCGACGGTCACCGACCCGGGGACGGCGGAGCTGCTGGTCCCCGTCGACCACCCGTTCGGCACCAAGCGGCCGCCCATCGACACGAACTACTACGAGTCCTTCAACCGCGACAACGTGACGCTGGTCGACGTCCGGTCCGACCCGATCGTCGAGGTCGTCCCGTCGGGCGTGCGGACCGGTGCGGCGTCCCACGACCTCGACGTCCTCGTGCTGGCCACCGGCTTCGACGCGATGACCGGCCCGCTGCTGCGGATGGACATCCGTGGCGTCGGCGGCCGGGAGCTGCGCGACAAGTGGGCGGCCGGACCGGTGACCTACCTGGGGCTGGCGACCGAGGGCTTCCCCAACATGTTCGTGGTCGCCGGCGCCGGCAGCCCGTCGGTGATGAGCAACATGGTGGTGTCGATCGAGCAGCACGTCGACTGGATCGTCGCGTGCCTGCAGCACCTGCGGTCTGAAGGCCACACCCTCATCGAGGCGTGCGCGGACGCCGAGCAGGCCTGGGTCGAGCACGTGAACGCGACCGCGGCGAGGACCCTCTACCCCGAGGCGAACTCGTGGTACCTCGGGGCCAACGTCCCGGGGAAACCGCGGGTCTTCATGCCGTACGTGGGCGGGATCGTCGACTACCGCCAGCGCTGCGAGGACGTCGCAGCACGCGGCTACGCGGGCTTCCGCTCGAGCTGAGGGTCCAGAGAACACCCAGCGCCACGACAGGGAGCAGTGCATGCCAGACGGTCAGAGCCGACCGGAGCACGACGGGTCCGCGCCGGTCCGGGAACTCGACGCGCTGGTCATCGGTGCCGGGGTCAGCGGCATGTACGCCCTGCACCGGCTGCGGGGGATGGGCCTGTCCGTACGGGTCTACGACCGGGCGGGCGAGGTCGGCGGCACGTGGTGGTGGAACCGCTATCCCGGTGCCCGGGTCGACTACCCCGGGGGTCCGTTCTACTGCTACACGTTCTCCGAGGAGCTCGTGCGCGCGTGGGACTGGGTCGAGCGGCAGCCCGACCAGCCGGCCGTGCTGAGCTACCTCAACCACGTGGCGGACACGTTCGACCTCCGCCGCGACATCCAGCTCCACACCACCGTGCAGTCGGCCCGGTTCGACGAGGCGGCGCAGCGGTGGTCGGTCGAGACCAGTGACGGCGAGCGGATCAGCGCCCAGTTCCTGATCGCCGCGGTCGGCACCCTCTCCGCCCCCAACAAGCCGGACATCCCGGGCCTCGACGCGTTCGCCGGCGAGGTCTTCCACACCGGGAACTGGCCGCAGGAGGAGCAGGTCGAGTTCGCCGGCAAGCGGGTCGGCGTCATCGGCACCGGCTCCTCGGGTGTGCAGGTCATCCCGCACGTCGCCCGCGAGGCCGACCACCTGACCGTCTTCCAGCGCACCCCGCAGTTCGCCCTACCCGCCCGCAACCAGCCCCTCGACGCCGACCTGGTGCGCGACAGCAAGGAGAACTGGGCGGAGGTGCGCCGCCAGATCAAGGAGTACGGCAGGCCGCTGTCGATGGTGCCCTCCACCCGTTCGGTCCACGAGGACTCCGAGGAGGAGCGGCTGCAGGTGTTCGAGGAGGCCTGGCAGCAGGGCGGGCTGGCCCTGCGCGAGTGCTACCGCGACCTGCTCACCGACCCGGTGGCCAACGGCTACGTCGCCGACTTCGTCCGGGCGAAGATCCGGGAGACCGTGACGGACCCGGAGGTCGCCGCGAAGCTGATGCCCGACTACTACTTCGCCACCAAGCGCCAGGTCATGGACGAGGGCTACTTCGAGACCTACAACCGGGACGACGTCACCCTCGTCGACCTGCGGACGGAGCCGATCGAGACGTTCACCGCGGACGGCGTCCGGACGGCGACGGGCGAGTACCCGCTGGACGTCCTCGTGCTGGCCACGGGCTACGACGCGATCACCGGGGCCCTGCGCCGGATCAACCCGGTCGGGCGGGACGGGCTGGCGCTCGAGGACAAGTGGGCGACGGGCAGCCGCACCTACCTCGGCCTGAGCGTCGTGGGCTTCCCGAACCTGTTCATGTTCCACGGCCCGGAGTCGCCCTCGGTGATGTTCCACCAGTTCTTCGGCACGGAGTCCCAGGGCGACTGGATCGCCACCTGCATCGGCCACATGCGGGAGCACGGCCTGGCGACCATCGAACCGGTGCCCGAGGCGGAGGCGGCATGGGGCGCCGAGGTCCAGGCGCGCGCCAACCGCACGCTGTACCCGCAGACCGACTCGTGGTTCACCGGTGCGAACATCCCGGGCAAGCCGCGTGAGTTCGTCGTCTACATCGGTGGACCGCAGTACCACCAGCACCTCCACGAGATGGCCGCGAACGGCTACGACGGCTTCGTCTTCGCGCCCGCCCGCACGGGTGCCGGCTCGTCCGGACCCGTCACCCGCACGTGACCGTCGGCCACCAGTGCTCATCGAGCTCGCCTGACCAGACCGCCATGTCGCCGCCGACCAGGTGGCCTGCCCCTGGCGCGCCTACGCTCGCGGCATGGCGTCCAACCGCAGGCCGCTGGACGACCTCCGGGAGACCGTCGGGCGCCTGAGCGATCAGCTCCCGCGGCCCGGTCGCGTCGACGACCTGGTGAGCGACCTCTTCGGCGGCCGCCCGGGTCCCGCCCGGCCGCTGGCGGAGGTGCAGGCGGAGCTCGATGAGCTCATCGGGCTGGCGGCGGTCAAGGAGCAGGTGCAGGGGCTCGTGGCCTTCCTGCAGGTGCAGGCCCGTCGCAAGTCGCACGGCCTGCCCGAGGTCGCGACGTCCCAGCACCTCGTGTTCCTCGGCAACCCCGGCACGGGCAAGACCACGGTGGCGCGGCTCCTGGCCGAGATGTACCGGGCGGTCGGGTTGCTGCAGAAGGGCCACCTGGTGGAGGTCGACCGGGCCGCGCTGGTCGGGCAGTACGTCGGCTCGACCGCGATCAAGACCGACCGCGTCATCCGCCGGGCACTCGACGGCGTCCTGTTCATCGACGAGGCCTACTCGCTGTCCCCGGAGGGCGACGGCCGGATGGACTTCGGGCCCGAGGCCATCGAGGTCCTGCTCAAGCGCATGGAGGACAACCGCCACCGCCTGGTGGTGATCGTGCCCGGCTATCCCGACCTGATGGAGCAGTTCCTGCTCTCGAACCCCGGCCTCCGCTCGCGGTTCGCCCGTGAGATCCAGTTCCCCGACTACTCGACGGATGAGCTCCAGGCCATCTTCGCCACCATCGTGGCCCAGCACGAGTACGTGCTCGAACCCGACGCCGAGGCGACGCTCCGCCGCACCCTCGCGAACCTGAACTCCGACCAGGAGTCCGGCAACGCGCGCTTCGCGCGCACGCTGTTCGAGCAGGCGCTCAACCGCCAGGCGCTGCGGCTGGCGCGCGGCACGGGCCGGAGCGTGGATGCGCTCGACCGGGCCGAGGTGATGACGCTGACGGCGAGCGACATCGCCGAGGCTGCCCACACGCTGGGCGAGCAGCCGACCTGGTGAGCAGAGCGCGCCGATGGCGACGCCCGGTCGGCTGAGCGGGTGGTCGGGAAGCGGTCGAGGCGTTCGACCTCCGGGCCGTACGTCATTCCGCCGTTGGCCCGCCTCGGCGACGGGCGTTCACTTGCTGCGGTTCCCGCGTGACGTGGGACACCTCGTCCCACCGCCCACGAGGAGATCCCCGCTCTCATGACCACCCCCGCCCCGTCGTCCCGCTCCGTCATCGTCACCGGCGCGACCGGGGGCATGGGCGGTGACTTCGTGCGCGCCTTCGCCGCCACCGGCGCCGACGTCGTCGCCTCCGACCTGCACCGGAGCAGCGCGGCGGGGGAGGAGCTGGCCGCCGAGGTGACCGCTGTCGGCGGTGGCCGGGTCAGCTTCGTGCCCGCGGACATCACCTCCGACGACGACCTGGCCGCCCTCGTCGAGCACGCGACGGCGACCTCCGGTGGTGTGGACGTGCTCGTCAACAACGCCGGCATCTTCATGGACCTGGGCGCCAAGCGGCCGATGACCGAGGTGACCAACGACGTCTGGGACCAGGTGATGACCGTGAACGCGCGGGGCACCTGGCAGGCGATCAAGGCGGTGGTGCCGGCCATGCGCGCCCGCGGCGGCGGGCGGATCGTCAACATGGCCTCCAGCACCGTCTACAACGGCGTCGCCGGCTTCGTGCACTACGTGGCCAGCAAGGCCGCCGTCGACGGGATCACCCGGGTCGCCGCCCGCGAGCTCGGCCCGGACGGCATCACCGTGAACGCGCTGGCCCCCGGCCTGGTCGAGACCCCGGCCGCCATCGCGATGAACCCGCCGGAGTACCTGCAGCGCGCCGCGCAGGGCCGGTTCATCCAGCGCGGCATGGTGCCGGGTGACCTGGTCAGCGCCCTGCTCTGGCTCGCCGCCCCGGAGTCCGGGTTCGTCACCGGCCAGACGATCATCATCGACGGCGGGCAGCTCCAGGCGTGACCACCTCCCCACCGCACCCGACCCCGGAGGGCGTCATGGACCGGCCGACGACCGAGTACCTGTTCCGCGGCCCGCGCAGCACGCCCGAGTCGCGCGCCGGGCGGCCGCCCGAGCACCGGTTCGAGAACCGGCCGGGGATGGTGGTCGAGAAGGACATCGCCGTCCCGTTCGGCGACGAGGGGCACGTGCTCTACGTCGACGTGTACCGGCCGGACACCGACGTCCCGGCCGCGCCGCTGGTGAGCTGGTCGCCCTACGGCAAGCACAACCCGGCGCCGATCGGGCAGATCTACCCGGCCAGCGGCGTGCGGCCGGAGTGGACCTCGGACCTGACGACGTTCGAGGCGCCCGACCCCGAGTACTGGGTGCCGCACGGTTACGCGATCGTGCTGGCCGACGTCCCGGGCACCTGGTACTCGGAGGGCCGGGCCACCTACCACTCGCCGGAGGAGGCGCGGGCCTTCGCTGACGTCGTCGAGTGGGCCGGCACCCAGCCGTGGAGCGCCGGCAAGGTGGGGCTGTCGGGGGTGTCGTACCTGACGAGCCTGCAGTGGCGGGTCGCCGAGCTGAACCCGCCGCACCTGGCCGCGATCAACCCGTGGGAGGGGTGGAACGACACCTACCGCGAGGTGGCCCGGCACGGCGGGATCCCGGAGACCTCGTTCTGGCCCTACATCTGGGAGCGGTGGGGGGCGAGCACCACCGAGATCGAGGACCTTGAGGCGGAGACCGCCGCGCACCCGTTCTTCGACGACTTCTGGGCCAGCAAGTCCGCGGACCTGGAGGCGATCCGGGTGCCGACGTTCGTCGTCGCCAGCTGGGCCGACCAGGGGCTGCACACCCGCGGCACGCTGGAGGGCTTCCGGCGGATGTCGTCGGAGCACAAGTGGCTCGACGTCCACGGCCGCAAGAAGTGGGCCTACTACTACGAGCCCGAGAACGTCGAGCGCCAGCGGGCGTTCTTCGACCACTTCCTGCTCGGCCGGGACACCGGCCTGGAGTCGTGGCCGCGGGTGCGCGCGGAGGTGCGGGAGTCCTACTACCAGGGCACCTGGCGCGACCGCGAGCAGTGGCCGCTGGAGGACGTCGAGCACCGGCCGCTGCACCTGGACGCGGCCAACGGCTCGCTGGGCTGGGCGCCGGTGCAGGCGGTCGCCGAGGTCGGCTACGACAGCCTGGGCTCCGGCCTGGCGCCCCGCCGGGCCACCTTCTCGATCACCTTTCCGGAGCGGGTGGAGCTGGTCGGGCACACCACCGCCACCCTGTGGGTCTCCACCGACGGCGCCGAGGACGTCGACGTCTTCGTGGCGCTGTTCAAGCTGGACGCCGACGGCCGGCAGGTCGGCTTCCCCTACTACGGCCAGTTCGAGGACGGCCCGGTCGCGGTGGGCTGGCAGCGGGCCTCGCACCGGGAGCGGGACGACGAGCGGTCGACGGACTTCCTGCCGGTGCTGGCCCATCGGCGGCTGCTGCCGGTGACGCCGGGTGAGCCGACCCGGCTCGACATCGAGGTGCTGCCCTCGGGCACCCGGTTCGACGCGGGGGAGCGGCTGCTGCTGGTCGTGCAGGGCACCGACGTCATGCGCTACCGCGAGCCGCTCACCTACGCCCGGCACGCCGAGACGGTGAACTCGGGCCGCACGACCGTGCACACCGGCGGCCGCTTCGACTCGCACCTGCGGGTGCCGGTGCTGCCCCCGCGCGACTGAGCCGCCGTCCGCTCAGTCCTCGAGGAGCCAGACAGCGGTGTTCGGCGGCAGGGCGACGCTGCGGGCCGATGCCTTCACCGAGGTGCTCGAGGCGAGCAGCACCGACCCGGGGTTGCGCACCAGAACCGTCTCGGCGCCCATGTTGACCACGCAGCGCACCGTCTCCTCCTCGGTGGCGCAGCGCACGGTGAGCACGTCCCCGCGGGTGCCCACGGTGGCCGCGGCCGAGCCCAGCGCCGGGTGCGCCGACCGCAGGGCCAGCGCCCGCCGGTAGAGGGTGAGCATCGAGCCGCCGTCCCGGGTCTGCCGGGAGACCGCGAACCGGTCCCACTCGGCGGGGATCGGGAGCCACGGCTCGGCCGCACCGTCGGGGGAGAAGCCGACGCCGTCGGAGTCGTTCCACGGCATCGGCACCCGGCAGCCGTCACGGCCCGCCCGGGCACCGCCGCTGCGGTGGAAGATCGGGTCGAGCTTGGCCTCGTCGGGCACGACCGCCTGCGGCAGCCCGAGCTCCTCGCCGGCGTACAGGTACGGCGACCCGGGCAGCGCCAGCATCAGCAGGGCCGCGGCCCGCGCCCGGGCGGTACCGAGTTCGCCGCCGCCGAACCGGCTGACCTGCCGGTCCTTGTCGTGGTTGCCCAGCACCCAGGAGACCGGGGCGCCGACCGAGCTGAACGCGTCCAGCGCGGACTGCACGCCGTCGGCGAAGGCGTCCACGGACCACGACGACTTCAGCAGCCGGAAGGAGAACGACTGGTGCATCTCGTCGGGCCGGGAGTACAGCGCGACCTCCTGCAGGTCGGCCAGGCAGACCTCGCCGACGAGCATCGTGTCGGGATACTCGTCGCAGATCGACCGCCAGCGGCGCCAGACGTCGTGCACCTCGGGCTGGTTCCAGGTCATCGCCTGCTCCGGGCCGTGCCCGAACAGGGTGGGGGAGTAGGCGCCCGGGTTGTCGCGCAGCTCGGCGTCCTTGAACAGGCCGTAGGCGACATCGACCCGGAAGCCGCTGACGCCGCGGTCCAGCCAGAAGCGCAGGGTCCGGTCGAAGTCCTCGGCGACGGCGGGGTCGCGCCAGTTCAGGTCGGGCTGCTCGGGGGCGAACAGGTGCAGGTACCAGCGGCCGTCCGGCGTCCGCGACCAGGCCGGGCCACCGAACAGCGACTGCCAGTTGTTCGGCGGCTCCTCCGACGGCGGCGCGAAGTGGTACCGGCCGGCCTCGGCGGAGTCGGGGTCGGCGAGCGCGGCCTGGAACCACGGGTGCTGGTCCGAGGAGTGGTTCGGGACGACGTCCAGGATCACCCGCAGCCCGAGCTGGCGGGCGTCGGCGACGAGGGCCTCGATGTCGGCGACGTCGCCGTAGTCCGGGTCGACGGAGCGGTAGTCGACGATGTCGTAGCCGCCGTCGGCCCCGCCCGAGGGGTAGTGCGGGTTGATCCACAGCGCGTCGACGCCGAGCCAGGACAGGTACGGCAGCCGGGAGCGCAGGCCGGCCAGGTCACCGATGCCGTCGCCGTTGCCGTCGGCGAACGAGCGCAGGTAGACCTGGTAGACGACGGCCGTGCGCCACCACTCCGCGGGCGCCTGTCCGGGGGAGACCTGCGGCCTGCTGGAGGTCCGCACCGTTGCGAGCCGGGTTGCCATGTGACCACCATCGGCAGTCGCTCGGGCAAAGTCTGTGGTTCAGGTCACCAATGTCTGCGACAGGGGTTGGCAGATCGCGCCAGTCGGCTGCTGATGCGGTGGACAAGTCCAGGTGAGCGAGCCGGCTCCGGTGCAGCGGATCCGTCGTCCAGGTGCCAGGAAGATGATTGAGACGATGTGGTGCGGGGCACATCCCGGACGTGAGCGACTATGCCGTCGGTTTCGCCCGGCCCGATCGACGGTGGGGGCCGCCCGAGGAGCAGGCAGCCTCCTGGCACGCGGTCGAGGCGCACCGCCCTGCTGACGAGTTGGACGGCGAGGTCGAGCTGGCCGTCTGTGGTGCGATCGTGCAGGTCTGGGGTTCGCAGCTCTGGGAGCGGGTCGGCGCCGGGCGCGCCGGGTGCCCTGAGTGCCGCCAGCAGACCGGCGCCGCCCGCGACACCCCGGCGGTCCGCTCGTAACTCGGCCCCGGGCGCCCTCAGATCGACTGCGGGGCGTCCGCCGGCTTCTCCTGCGCGCGGGCGGGACGGCGGCCGGTGATCGCCGACAGCCCGGTGATGTCCCGGCCGACGATGAGCGCCTGCACGTGGTCGGTGCCCTCGAAGGTGTAGATCGCCTCGATGTCGGCGTGGTGGCGGGCGATGTGGTGCTCGAGCAGGATGCCGTCGCCGCCGAACAGGTCGCGGGCGTCGGCCACGATCGCGCGGGCTTTCTTGCAGTTGTTCATCTTCGCCATCGAGGCCATCGCCGCGGTCATCCGGCCCTCGTCGGCCAGCTTCGACAGCCGCCAGCTGAGCAGCCGCATGCTGGTGATCTCGGCGAGCATCCGGGCCAGCTTGTCCTGCACCAGCTGGTAGCCGGCGATCGGCTGGCCGAACTGCTCGCGCTGCAGGGTGTGCTGCAGCGCCAGGTCGTAGGCGGCCTCGGCGATGCCCAGCGCCCGCCAGGCGACGGTGTACCGGGTGCGGTCGAGCACCACCGAGACGTCTTTGAAGCTGTGGCAGTTGGCCAGCTTGTTCTCCGCCGGCACCCGGACGTCCGCCAGGGTGATCTCGGCCTGCCACACCGCCCGCAGCGCCGTCTTGCCGGTCATCCGGGTCGCCGTCCAGCCGATGGAGCCCTTGGGGACGACGTAGCCGCCGACGTTGCCGTCCTCGCCGCGGGCCCAGATGAGCACCAGGTCGGCGATGGTGCCGTTGCCGATCCACTTCTTCCGGCCGTTGAGCACGTACTCGTCGCCGTCCCGCCGGGCCTGGGTCGACAGCGCCACGGCGTCGGAGCCGTGCTCGGGCTCGGTGAGGCCGAACGCGCCGATCGTCTCCATCCGGGCCATCGCCGGCAGCCAGCGCTCGCGCTGCTCCTCGTCGCCGAGCAGGGCGATCGACTGCATGGCCAGGAAGCTGTGCACGCCGTAGAAGGTGCCGAGGCTGCCGTCGGCGCGGGCCCACTCGGCGGCGACCAGACCGGCGGCGACGGCGCTCATCCCGGCCGAGCCGTAGCCCTGCACCGTGCCGCCGGCGATCCCGAGCTCGGCGATCTTCGGCACGAGTTCGAACGGGAACTCGGCCCGCTCCCAGTAGTCGTTGATGACCGGGGTGACCTCGCGGGCGCAGAAGTCGCGGACGCGGTCGCGGACCTCGACCTCGTCGGGCTCCAGCAGGTCGTCCAGGGCGTAGAAGTCAGAAGCACCGTTGCTCACCGGCCCGAAGCTACCTCCGGGTGGCACCGGGTGCCGTGTGCTCAGCGCCGCTCCAGGAACCCCCGCAGCAGGGCTGCCTGCCCAGCGTGCTGCAGGTCGTCGCCGATGACGCTGACCAGCCGGACGCCGAGGGTGACCGGCGGGTCCCAGCGCTCGTCGACGACCCGGTCGAGGTCGGCGGGCTCCAGGGTGCGGACGAAGTCTGCGGTCCGCGCGTGCACGTCGGAGTGGTAGCCGAGGAGCAGCTGCGGGTCGGTGATCTCCGTCCTGCCGACGTCCTCGCTGCTGAAGCCGTAGCCGATCGCGCCCGGGCTGAAGGGGAGGGCGAAGCGGTCGGCCCAGCCGTTGGCGGTGTAGGCCTGCTCGGTGCCGGCGACCTCGGCGACGTGGTCGTCCTGCACCCGGGTGAGGTGCCAGACCAGCCAGGCGATGGTGTTGGCCTCCGGGTCGAGGCGCTCGGTCAGCAGGCCTGGGTCGATGCCGTCGAGGGCTCCCCGGACGGCGGTCTCGATGTCGTCGAACGCTCTCAGCAGCACGTCACGGCTCTCCATGCCGTCCGCCTACCCCATGATCACCGCGGCTCAACCGCGTGGCTCGGGCGCTGCGGTAACGCCCCGGCCGAGGGCTCCGCCGCGGCTCGTGCGTGCGCCAGGTAGACGGGCGGCTGCGCGGTGACGGCAACAGCGTCGTCCAGGTCGGCGTCCCGCAGTCGGCGCTGCTCCTCGGCCAGCGAGTGGTAGAAGCGGCGGGCCTGCTCGGCGACGGACAGGTAGGTGGCGGCCGCATCGACCACCTCCGTCACCCACTGCTGCTGTGCTCGCCACTCGTGCTCGGCCAGGACCGTGGCAGCACCGTGGTACAGGTCCTGGTGCAGCTGCCCGTAGGCGTCGGCGAGCCGCTGCATGTGGTGCAGGTCCCCGGCGGAGGCATCGGTGGCCAGGAGCAGCGTGCCCCACTGCCCGACCGTGTCGTGCAGCCGACGCTTGTGGGCCGAGACCTCCCGGTAGAGCGCGCAGGTGAACGCGTGCCGGGGCAGCAGTACGCGCAACCGGTGCTCCCGCTCGGCGGGGGTGAGCGACGGGACGACGGGGAGGCCCGCCTGGCTCAGGTGCCGACGGACCTCCTCGGTCCGGGCGTCGTCCCAGTCCGGGATGCCGCGCTCGTGCAGTGCCGTGCCGCAGAGGTGTGCGTCGAGTCGCCGCTGCCCGTCGAACGCCAGCTGGGCCAGGGCACGGAACATGATCCGCCCGACCTCGGCCACCCGCTTGCGTTCACGGTGCTTCATGGCGGCGTCCACGACGGCGCCCACGAGCGCGAGCTGCAGGAGGCCGGTGAGCACCGCCACCACCACCGGCACGGACCGGCTCCAGTGCCAGTGGGCGTCGGCCAGGACCAGTGCGATCGCGCCGGCCAGGGCCACGGTCAGCAGTCGCCAGGCCAGACCGCTGTCGGTGATGGCGGTCCGCAGGGTCCCGAGCCGGGCGCGGTCTGTCGAGGGGCGGAGGCTCACCACGGCCGGGATCGTCGCACCTGTGATCGGCGACCCGGCGGAGCGACGCGGCCTGTCAACCGCGTGGTGCGTCGTCCTCGTCGCTGGCGGTCTCCAGCTCCTCGACCTGCTCAGGGGTGGCCTGCTCCAGTGCGATGTCGCGGGGCTCGGGCAGGTCGTCGTCCGTCGGTGCCGTCATGGGCTCACCCTGCCCCAGCCGGCGGGTCAGGACAGCTCGATCGCCCCGGTGACGAGCAGGGCCAGCGCGCCGAGCACCAGCAGCACGAGCAGGACCAGCAGCACGGTGGGCACGACCACCCACCGGCGCTTGAACCGGAAGCGGCGCTGCTTGGCCGCCGCCCGGCGTTCGCGCCGGTTCATCGGCGGCTGGTGCCGCCGCTCGCTGACCTCGCGGACCACCGTGCTGATCGCCGCCTTGGACGTCGAGGCGAGCGCCAGCAGCTCGGACAGGTCGAATCGCTGCACGTCCCCGCCCCGCACGACGCGGGGCGTCTTCCGCGCCCGCTCGGGCTCGGCGGCGCCGGCGGGCTGGGCGCCCTCGGCCACGGCGGTCAGCTGGCGCCGGGCCTCGGCCGCCGTCAGCCGCTGGGCCGGGTCCTTGGTGAGCAGTCCGAGCAGCACCGGGGCGAGCGGCCCGGCCGCCCGCATCGGCGCCGGGTCCTCGCCGACGACGGCGAGCAGGATGGCCATCGACTCGGCCCGGTCGAAGGGGGTGCGGCCCTCCACGGCCGTGTACAGCGTCGCGCCGAGCGACCACAGGTCGACGGCGGGCGTGGGTGGCTCGCCCTGCGCGCGCTCGGGCGCCATGTAGGACGGCGAGCCGAGCACCGCGCCGGGGGCGCTGAGCGTGGCGTCACCGTTCGTGGTGGTGGCGATGCCGAAGTCGGTGAGGCAGGCGTGGCCGTCGTCGGCGACCAGCACGTTGGCCGGCTTGACGTCGCGGTGCACGATGCCCGCGGCGTGCGCGACCTCGATGGCCGACAGCACGTCCAGGCCGATCCGCGCGGTCTGGACGGGGGTGAGGGGCCCGTCCTCCTCGAGGATGCGCTGCAGGCTGCGCGACCGGACGTGCTCCATCACCAGCCAGGGGCGCCCGTCCTCCTCGACGACGTCGTGGATCGCCACGACGTGCGGGTCCTCCAGCCGGGCGGCGGCCCGCGCCTCGCGCAGCGTCCGCTCGCGGAGGACGGCGCGCTCGTCGTCGGTCAGGTGGACCGGGTAGGTGATCTCCTTGAGCGCCACCTCGCGGTGCAGCACCCGGTCGTTGGCGAGCCAGACGACGCCCATGCCGCCGCGGCCCAGCTCGCCGGCGAGCTCGTAGCGACCGCCGACGAGCCGTTCACCCTCGGTGGGCACGGAGGTCATGATCGGGAGCGTAGGCGTCGGGTGCGTGCGGCACACGCCGTGGAGCGACCGTCCACAGGCGTGGTGACCCGGTGGCCGGGCGGGCGGTAGGTTCGCCACCCGTCCGTCCCGGCAGGAGACCCGTGTTCTTCTTCTTGTCCCGGCTCACCCGCCTGCTGGGCACCCGGCTGCACGGCTGGCGGCTGCCGCTCGCCGTCATCGTGCTGGTCTTCCTGACCAGCTGGCTGGCGATGGCGCTGGTCGAGCCGGCCGGCAGCGAGATCGCCGCGCCGGGCAACTACTGGTGGTACTTCGTCGTCACCGCCGCGACGGTCGGCTACGGCGACTTCTTCCCTGTCTCGACCGCCGGGCACGTGGTCGGCACCTACGTCATCGTCGGCGGGATCGTCACGCTGACCCTGCTGTTCTCGCGGCTGGCCGACTACCTGCAGTCGGTCCGCGGGAAGCGCCTGAGAGGAGTGGTCGCACTGGAGCTGGCCGATCACGTCGTCGTGCTGGGGTACGCGCCCGGCCGGACCGAGCGGCTGCTGGCCGAGCTGGCCGTCGAGCCGGGCACCCGGATCGCCCTGTGCGCCTGGGACGAGGTGCCGCAGAACCCGGTGCCGGAGAACCCGGCGGTCTCCTTCGTCCGGGGCGACCTGACCAACGTCGACGTGATGACCCGGGCTTCGGTGGGCCGCGCCCGTACGGTCGTCCTCGACGGGCGCGACGACAACGAGACGCTGGCGATGGCCGTGGCGGTCGACCACGCCAACCCCGGCGTGCACATGGTCGCGGCGCTGCGCGACCTCGGCCGCCGGGAGAACCTGCGCTACGTCAACCCGCGGATCGCCTGCGTGCAGTGGCACATGCCCTCGTTGATCACCGAGGAGGCCGCCGACCCCGGTCTGACCGAGGTCTACACCGACCTGATGAGCGCGGGTGGGCACGGGAACACCTACTCCCTCCAGCTGCCGGCCGGACACGGCTTCACCACCTTCGGCGACTGCCAGGTGCACCTCGGGCGCACCTTCTGCGCGACGGTGCTCGCGCTCCGCGGTCCCGACGGGCTGCGCGTCAACCCGCCGTGGGACACCCCGGTCCCGGAGGGGACGACGCTGTACTACGTCGGCCGGTCGCGCATCGGCTCGGCGGAGCTGCTCGCCGCCCGCTGAGCCGCCTCCTCCTCGGACAGCAGGGTGCTGAGCATCCTGGCCGTCATCTCGACCAGCGGCAGGTGCCGGGACAACGCGCGCGGCTGGGCGCGGACGGACAGGCCGCAGAGGGTGCCGAAGAGCACCCCGTCCGCAGTCACGAGCGGGACACCCATGTAGGCGGCGACCCGTTGGGGGAGCCCGGTCTCCAGGTCGCGGTAGGCCGGGGTCGCGGCGGCGACGGTGGCGACCCGGGGCCCGACGCCGCTGACCATGGAGTGGCAGAAACTACGGTCCCAGGAGATCCAGGTGCCCGGCGGCAGCACCTCCTCAGGATGGGCGTAGAGCACCACCTGGCGAGGCTGCTCCAGCCGCGTGACCAGCCAGACGTCGAGCCCGACGGTGCGGTGCAGGAACGCCAGCGCGGCACGGGCAGCAGCGGGCCAGTCGGCGAAGGGGACGACGTCGTCCACGACGAGCGCGGCCATGACACTGCTTACGTCGGTGTGGTTCGGCCGTCAACCGCTCCGTACGCGTCAGATCCGGTACTGCCGCGATCCACCCCCTGGGTGATCGAGCTTTCACGCTGAGTCGCTGGGAGATGGGGTAGACAAGGAGACATGTCGTCCGCCGACCAGCCGCCGGCCGAGCTGCTGCAGCGTCCCGGTGTCCTCCGGTGGCTCTGGTACGCGATGGGCGGCGGCCTGCCCGAGCGGCACCGCACCTGGGTGCTGCGCGACACGACAGCCGACAACTGGGGTGCCCGGCACGTGCTGCGGGCCGTGGTGCAGATGGCCGTGCCGGTCGCGCTGGTGCTGCTGTTCGTCCCCGGCCCGTTCTGGATCCGCGGCATGACGGCGCTCGGCGGCCTGCTGCTCGGGCTGATCTTCTCCATCGCCTACATGAGCGAGACCACCGAGAACCGGGTGAAGAAGGCCGGGTACCCGGCCGGCACCGCCCAGGCGGTGCGCGAGGAGGCGCAGCGCTCGCGCAGCGCCGAGCGGACGGCGAAGCTGCAGGCGGCGGCGGCCAAGCGGGCAGCCCGCTACCGGGAGCGCCAGGGCCGCTAGACCTTGTCGAAGAGCGTGACCTCGTCCGGCTGGGCGGTGAACGGGTTGGCCCACTCCGACGGGGTGCCGGTGATCGGCTGGGCGTCGGTGACCACGACGTAGGGCGAGCCCGGGTAGACCGCGAGCACCCGGGACGGCGACGACAGGTGCTCGGTGCGCTCGATCAGCTCGCCGCGGCGCAGCTGCTGCGTCGTGCGGACACCGGCGAGCGCCTCGCCGACAGCAGCCGTCCACCGTGCGCCGTCCTGGGTGAAGACGATCGACCGGACCCGCTGCCCCGGGGGAGCGGGCTCGCAGCCGGCGAACTCGGCCAGGGCGTCGTAGAGCCGCTCCGCCTGCTCGTCGTCGCTGGCTCGGGGCAGGAAGAAGGCGACCACGGGCCGATCCTGCCTGGTGGCTACGACAGCTTCCGGCGGAGCAGCTCGTCCTCCCGCTTCAGCACCACGCCGACCAGCTCCCGGACGGCGCCCTCGGCCTGGCGGCCGATCAGCGGTGCGTCGACCCGCGCGTCGCCGGTGACGGTGGAGGTGGTGCCTGCGCCGGCTGCGGTCAGCCGCCGCTCGCCGGTGACCTCGACGGTGCGCCCGAACACCTCGGCGCGGATGTCCAGGGCGGTGCGGTACCCGTCGCCGTCCGGAGTCCACGACGTGCGCTCGACGACCGACACCGACGAGCCGACGAACCGCGCGAAGACCGGCGGGATGCCGGCGGTGGGGGCGGCGAACCGGACGGAGGTGCTGCGGCCGTCGACGGTCACCTCCTGCGCCTGCGCGCCGAGCGCGGTGGCCCGCTCGCGGAGGAAGGCCTCGTCGGTGAGCAGGGCGAGGACGGCGTCGGGCGCGGCGGGGTAGGTGTGCGAGGAGTCGATGGCCACGGGGCCATCATCGTCGCGGCTGGCAGGCGGCGGCTCACGCGTTGGTGGACCTGACGTCCACGCGGTCCTGAGGCAGGGGCTCACATAGACGCGGGGCAGTGGTCCATGCGGCAGGTGCGTCGGTCCTGCACGCCACGTCAAACGGGCGAGTTCCGCGGATGCCTCCAAGGTGTGATTGGCGTGTCACAGGCCTGTGGTCGTCGTCATTGATGGATACGGTCCACGCCGTGTCGATATCGGAGACTGAACCGTCGGACGATGAGGGCGTGGAGCCCGCTCGACCAGGCGGTGTTGATGGCGACAACGCCAACCTGATCGCGCGGCAAGCGCGCACTGCTAGCAGGTGGCGAGCAGTCGTCGGCATCGCGGCACTCTTGATCTTCACCTGCGTCGGCATGGCTGTGATCGTGGCGACCAATGGCGAGGAAAAGGATGGCGTTTCAATGGACGCCGCCCCTACGTCCAATCCATTCCTCGAACGTCCTACGCCGTCCGCTGGCCATGCGCGGCCGTCGGCCTACACCCCGCCGCCAGCAACCGGCTCCTATGCCCCGGTGCCGACGAAACCCCTTGCTCCAGGGACTCCGTCGGATGCAACGAACGCCGACGACTCGTTCCTCTCGACGATCTCAGTACACCCTAATTTCTCGAGCGTCCCTGACGCTCAGCTGATCGAAGCCGGTCACGCCATATGCGATCTCCTCGACACTGGCGCCGACATCGCCGCCGTCGGCGCAGCCGCTGGCGGCAGCGGGTTGACGTCGGACGAACTAGTCGTTCTCGCTGTATCCGCTGTAGGTGCTTACTGCCCGGAGTACGAAAGCCAGTTCTGACGAGCAACCCTTCGCCGGCCACGAGCCCACCGTGGTGAATGGCGGGGAGCCGCTGGTGATCACTCAGGTGTGTCCCGGGCATGGGAGGCGCTCGGCGCGCAGCGTGTCATTGCGGCTCGTGGACGATGCCGCCACAACGAGCTGGTTCGATCAGGTGCGGTCCTGCCGCCGCTGGCGACGTCTGACGGCGCTCCCCCCTCCTGCAAGGGGCTCTGCAGTTCAGTCCGCGGCGGGCGCGAACCGCACCGTGCGGGTGGCCGGGTCCGCCGTCGTCAGCCGGACCTCGACCTGCTCGCCCGGGGTGAGCCGGCCGTCGCAGCGGGCCTGGACCGCCAGCTCGCTGAGCACCACGGTCGACCGCTTTTCCTCCGCATCGAGCACCACGGCGTCGAACACCTCGCCGACCCGGCCGGCCAGGACCGTTGCCTCGACCAGGTCGATGACGGCGCGTTCCACCTCGTGCGTGCGCCGGTCGGAGGTGGCCATCAGCGCGGGCAGCTCCGGCAGTGCGGCGCGCAGCTCGGCGGAGGGCTGCTCGCCGGCGGCCAGCGCCAGGCAGACCTCGGTGCCGAACCGGTCGACCAGCCGGCGCAGCGGTGCGGTGACGTGCGCGTAGGGCGCGCCGACGCCGCCGTGCCCGGGCTGGGCCGGCGGCGGGCCGTCGAACGCGGTGTAGGCCGCGCCGCGGAGCAGCGCGGCGGCGGCGTCCAGGAACGCGGCGTCGCGCGGCCGGGCGGGGTCCAGGTCGGCGATGACGTCGCCGGGCCCCGCGCCGTCGGGCCAGTCGACGCCAAGCCCGGGGGCGAGCCGGCGGAGCGTGGCGACCGCCCTCGGGTCGGCCGGCGGCAGCGTGCGCAGCACCCCGACCCCGCCGTCCAGCATCAGCCGGGCGGCGCACCGGCCGGTGAGCAGCGAGATCTGCGCGTTCCAGCCCTCGACGTCCGACTGCCCGCGGAAGGCGATCGTCCAGCCGCCGTCCGGTCCGGGCTCCACCTCCTGGGATGGCGTGCCCAGCTCGATGGCGCCGCGGTCGCGGGCCCGGGCCTGCAGCAGCCGGCCGATCTCGGGCAGCAGCTCGAGCTCCGGGGGCACCTGCGCGCCCACGGACTCGTAGTCCAGCTGGGCGCGGCTGCGGACCCGGGCCCGGCGCAGGTCGACGGCGGTGACCTCGCCGTCGGCGTCCAGGTCGATGGTCCACAGCGCGGCCGGCCGGAGCTCGCCGGGCAACAGGCTGGCCGCCCCCTCGGACAGCTGCGGCGGGTGCAGCGGAGTCCGGCCGTCGGGGCAGTAGACGGTCTGGCCGCGGCGGCGGGCCTCGGCGTCGATGGCGCTGCCGAGTGGCACGAAGGCACCGACGTCGGCGATCGCGTAGGACACCCGGTAGCCGCCGGCGGTGCGGGTGAGGTGCACGGCCTGGTCCAGGTCACGGGCACCGGGCGGGTCGATGGTCACCAGCGGCAGGTCGGTCGCGTCGTGCTCGGGGAGCGGTGGGTCGGCGACCACCCGGTCGGCCTCGGCCAGCACGTCAGCGGGGAACTCGTCGGGGACCCCGGCCTCCGCCCGGATCGCGGCGAAGTCGAGCGGGACGGACACCTTCAGCACGCGAGCCACGGCGTCACCCTGGCACGGGGCTCGACGCGGCACCTACGTTCGGCCCCACCCGCAGGCCTCCGACGCAGGGAGTTCGCTGATGCCGCGCTACCTCATCTCGTTCGACGACGGCTCGATGGACCACATCCCGGCCGAGGACTGGCCCGAGGTGGGCGAGGCCTCGCACGCCGTGGTGCAGAAGGCGAAGGACGCCGGTGTCTGGATCTTCGGCGGCGGCGTCCAGCGCCAGCAGGCGGCGATCGTGGGCACCGACGGGC
Source organism: Modestobacter versicolor (assembly GCF_014195485.1). Classification (NCBI taxonomy): domain Bacteria; kingdom Bacillati; phylum Actinomycetota; class Actinomycetes; order Geodermatophilales; family Geodermatophilaceae; genus Modestobacter; species Modestobacter versicolor. The sequence continues at coordinate 1,611,215 of NZ_JACIBU010000001.1, read as the reverse complement.
AGGTGACCGACGGCCCGGTCCCGGAGACGAAGGCGGTCATCGGGGGCTTCGCGATCATCGAGGTGCCGTCGCGGGCGGAGGCGCTGGAGTGGGCTGCCCGCATCGCCCGCGGCTGCCGGTGCGCGCAGGAGGTCCGGGAGATCATGTACGACCCGGAGTCCTGAGCACGGGGCGCTGGTCACCGTCGTCACGCACCGGCGACCAGTGGGTCGGACGGAACGGCGGTCCCACCCATCTACCGCCTCACGGCGATCGCCTCAGAAGCCCTTCGAACCATCAGGTGATGGGCAGGGCTTGAGTCGGCGCGGTCTCAGTGCGGGGCGGTCTGCGACCGCTCATGATCCAGGCGCCATCTGAAGTAGCGGTTGGCGTAGATGCAGAAGGCCAAGACAGCCACACCGATGAGGGAGATGGCCCAATTGCCAGCCGGTGGCGATTCCACGGGGACGAACCACGCGGCTACCACCACGAACGAGGAAGGTGCCATCGCAGCCCAGGTCGCGATGTACCGGGTCTTGTGTGAGTACGTGAAACCGCTGCCCTCGAAGAGCTTCTCAGCCAAGCTCATGAAGCAGCTCTCCAACGTTCGACCTGCTCGGACAGCGTTTCCCCACAAGGGCAAGGATCCTCGACACGCCTGGACGCCGCTCGGGCGTCGTTGAGGTGGCCCCATGCGCGAGCGTCCTCGCCTCAGCGGCGGACTGCTGCGATCGCCTGGTCATAGAGCTCGCCGAGCGTCCCTCTGCCGTCGCGCTCGGCCCACACCTCGGTGGCGGTCTGCAGGCAGGACAGTGCCGCTGCGACGACGGCGCGTGCGGCCAGATCGCTGCTGGCGGCAGCGTTGGGCTCCCCGGCGAGGCGCTCCTGTAGCACCGGCACGAGCGAGTCCTGCCACTGCTGGTGCTTCTCCAGGCTGCGGGCGCGAAGGGCGGGGGAGGTGCGGATCAGTTTCGCGACGGTCAGTGCCCGATCCGGTGCGAGGTCGGCCCCTGGGAGCGTGAGGGCTGCGGCGCGTAGCGCTTCCCAGGGACCCTCCTCCTGCGGGCGGGCTCGGAGGGCAGCACTGAAGTCGAGCCTGGTCTGCGTGGTGTCGCCCAGGACCAGGTCCTCCTTGGACCCGAAGTAGCGGAAGAACGAGGTCCGTGACAGTCCGGTGGCAGCAACGATCTGGTCGACCGTGGTTGCTTCGAACCCCTGGTTCGTGAACAGGTCCAGTGCGGTCCCCACGACCTCGTCGTGCACCGCGCGCCGGGTGCGGCTCCACAAGCCGGGGGTTGGCGTCCCGTGCGAGGTCATGAGACGACCCTATCGCAGGTGAGACTTCGGTCCTTCCTGGTACCAAGTACCAAGATGGGTTACGGTTCCATCCTCCGAGGAAGGGACCCCCCATGACAGCCCTTGACCATCGTCCCCAGACCACCGTGATGACCGGGGCCAGCTCGGGCATCGGGGCGGTCTTCGCTTCGGCCGGGCGCCTGAACACACAAGCCCCCGACCCGGCGCCCGCATTGGCGCCCGCATCGACGCTGACGCCGTCGTCTGATCTGGTGCCCGCCTCACCCTCCAGGCGTGGCACGACCGGCGACGAACGAGCGCTCGAGGGGTCGGCGTGAGAGCGCTCGCTCGGTTCGCCATCCGACGACGTTGGGTCGTCGTCACCGCTTGGGTCATCGCCATCCTTGCGTTGCAAGCAGTGCTCTCGGCGATGGGCGGGGCGCAGTACGAGGACGACTTCTCGCTGCCCGGCACGGAGTCCGAAGCTGTCTCCGAGCTCTTGACCGAAGCCGGGTTGGCTGAGCGCAACGGCGCGTCGGGCCAGATCGTGCTCAACGCCGGCGAGGCGGACATCTCAGAGTTCGCCGACCGGGTGCAGCCCGCGCTGGAGTCCCTGTGCGCAGCTGACGTGGGCCTGTCCTCGGTTCAGTCGCCGTACGGCAGCACCGACTGTGCGACGGGTGCGGGCTCGACCGACGCCACGGCACAAGACGCGCTCGTGAGCCCCGACGGATCGATCGGACTCATCATCGTGAACTACTCGGCCGCGCAGCCGACGACCGAGCACCTCGACGGCACCGTCGAGCGGTTCGGCTCGGCCTTCTCCGGCCGCCCTGTGGCAGACGACCCCACTGCCGCGCTCGAGCAGCTTCAAGGCGGTCCGCTGCAGGTCGAGTTCACCGGGGAGGTCTTCCGTGGCCTCACGCCCACAGAGAGCGCGCTCTCACCTGAGCTCATCGGCTTCCTCGCAGCCTTCGTCATCTTGCTGCTGGTCTTCCGCAGCCTCAGCGCCACGGTGCTGCCGCTCATCAGCGCCGTCGCTGCGATCCTGACCGGGCTCCCGCTCATCGGCCTGCTGTCGCACACCATGTCGGTGGCATCGTTCGCCGATCAGCTGGCGCTGCTGATGATCCTCGGGGTCGGGGTGGACTACGCCCTGTTCATCGTGACCCGGCACCGCCGCAACCTCCTGCGTGGGCTGGGAGTGGAGGAGTCGATCATCCTCGCGGTCGACACAGCAGGTCGAGCCGTGCTCTTCGCGGGCATCACCGTCTGCATCGCCTTGATGGGCATGTGGGCCCTGGGAGTGAGCTTTCTCTACGGGGTGTCGCTGGGCACCGCGATCGGCGTCGCGATCACGATGGTCGCCTCCCTGACCCTGCTGCCTGCACTGCTGCGCCTTCTCGGCCTGCGAGTGCTGCCCCGTCGCCAGCGGGCAGCGGTGCGAGCCGGAACCGTCGAGGTCGGTGACCACCATGGACCGTGGTTCCGCTGGGCGGACCTCGTCCAACGACGCCCGATCGCGCTCGGGATGCTTGCCGCCGTCCTGTTGGCTGCGCTGTCGGTGCCGTTCTTCTCGATGCGCCTCGGCGCCCCCGACCAGGGCACCGACCCGCTGGACCAGACCACCCGCCGTGGATACGACTTGATCGCCGAGGGGTTCGGGCCTGGCTACAACTCCGGACTCCAGCTCGTCGTCAGCGGACCGGGGTCCGCAGACGAGGCGTTCCTGGGGCGAATCGCCGACCGCCTCGGCACCGTCCCCGACGTCGCCCCCGACAGCATCCAGACCGTGCCCGCCGGACAAGGTGTCTCGCTGATCACGTTCAAGTCCGTGACCTCTCCCCAGGACGCGGCGACCACCGAGCTGATCGAGCGGTTGCGCGCCGACGTACTGCCGCCGTTGTACGAGAGCACGGACAGCCGCATCTACGTCTCCGGTAGCACCGCGGTCTTCGTGGACTTCGCGGAGATCCTGTCAGCCAGGATGGCGCTGTTCTTCACCGCGGTCATCGGCTTGTCCTGCCTGCTGCTGCTCGTGGCGTTCCGGAGTCTGCTCATCCCGGTCACCGCCGCGGCCATGAACCTGCTCGCCGCCGGGGCGTCGTTCGGCGTGGTGGTCGCGATCTTCCAGTGGGGCTGGCTGGCCGAGCCGCTGGGGATCGGCGGCGGCGGACCAATCGGGGCCTTTCTGCCGGTGATGTTCTTCGCGATCCTCTTCGGACTGTCCATGGACTACCAGGTGTTCCTGGTGAGCCGCATCCACGAGGAGTGGCGGCGGACCGGCGACACCGCCCGCGCCGTCACCGTCGGCCAGGGCGAGACCGGCGGCATCATCACTGCGGCCGGGCTGATCATGATCGCTGTCTTCGGCGGATTCGTGCTCGGCGACGACCGAATCATCAAGCTGTTCGGCATCGGCCTGGGGTCAGCGGTCCTCCTCGACGCGTTCGTCGTGCGCACCGTTCTCGTGCCTGCGCTGATGCACCGGTTCGGACAGGCGAACTGGTACCTGCCTTCCTGGCTGGACAGAGTCCTTCCGCACGTGTCGATCGAGGCACCCGCCGGTGGCGACAGTGTCAAGGACGAAGAAGATGACGGCGTCGGCGACCGGACGCCCGCTGAGCAGGCCGCAGGGGGCGTCACGTAGTTCTCAGCGCTCGGCTACTACGTGGGCGCTGCACCGGGCTCCTCACCACTGACGCGAGGTGTCCGGTGCTGCCCTCTCCGCGGGGTAACGGCTCTTGGTTCCGGGCGTCAGGTGTCGGAGACACGGTGGCAGGGCTGCGCCGGATGCCACTCGACGCTCGACCGGTTTCTGAGCCTGCTCGTCGGGCACGCCGCTGCTCGCAGAGCCGAAGGGCGTTGCGCTGGGGATCCACTGCCGCTGTCGGGCGCCCGTGTCCAGTTGCGTGCAGGAGGGAGCCCTTCTGACGCACCCGTCGGCTGGGTGCGGCCTGTGGCACCTCATCGCCTTCCGCGGCCTCTGTCGCTCCGAGGCGCTGGGCCTGCCCTGGTCCGATGTCGACCTCGACCGGCGCACCGTCACGATCCGTGCGGCCCGAGTCCAGGTCGGCCGCGATGTCGTGGCCGGTGACACCAAGATCGACACCAGCGCCCGCCCAGTCAGCCGGGACGCCGGCACCGTCGAGGTGCTGCGTGCCCACCGGCGCCGCTTGGCCGAGCTCCGGCTGCTGCTGGGGTCCGCGTGCGTCGACACCGGCCTGGTGTTCGCGAAAGCTGACGGGTCCGCGCTGGTGCCCGGACAGCGTCTCGCAGCGGTTCGACCGCCTCGTTGTGCGGGCCGGACTGCCGCCGGTGCGGCTGCACGACCTGCGGCACCTGGCCGCGAGCCTGGCCTACCGAGCGACGAAGGACTTGAAGCTCACCCGCCAGATGCTCGGGCATTCGTCGACGGCGATCACCGAGCAGGTCTACACGTCGGTGTTCGAGGACGTGGAGCGTGAGGCCGCGGAGTCGGCTGCCGCGCTGTCCCGCGTGCCCACCGGGCGCACACCGACGCCGATGTGCCCACCTCGTGCCCACCCCCGGGCCGTGTGGGCGCCCGTGGTCCGACCGTGAGGGCGAAACCGCAGATCAGGACCGGTGGGGCGGGTGGGGCTCGAACCCACGACCCAGGGATTATGAGTCCCATGCTCTGACCGGCTGAGCTACCGCCCCGGCGGCAACTCTGCCATGCGGCGGCTGCGGAGCCGGGCACGCCCCGGTCGCTCAGCGACGGCGCCGGCCGGGTGGCGGCGAGGAGTCCTGGGCCCGCTCGCGCAGCGCCGTCAGCAGCGCCGGCCAGCCCAGCGCCAGCCCCGCGCCGAGCAGCCCACCGGCCACCGTGTCGGACAGCCAGTGCGCCCGCAGGTACACCCGCGACAGCGCCATCACCACCGCGAACACCACCGCCCGCACCTCCCACCGCCAGCGCGCCGGCCCGGGTTCGACCACCGCCAGCACCAGCCCGACCGCGGTGATCGCACCGGCGATCGCGTGCCCGGACGGGAACGACGCCGCGCTGGTCTCGATCAGCGCCAGCGACGGCCGCGGCCGGTCGACCGCCGCCTTCACCGGGCCGATCAGCGCCTCGCTCGTCAGCACCGACAGGCTGAACGCGGCCAGCCGCAGCCAGTGCCGCCGCCACGCCAGCAGTGCCAGCGCGGCCACCCGCAGCGGCCAGTTCACCCACACCCCGCCCAGCCACGACATCGCCACCGCGACGGCGGTCGTGGGCTCGTTCTCCGCCGACCCGGCCAGCCGCCACACCCAGTCGTCGACCGCCTGGACCGCGGGCTCGGTGACCGGCCACACCACCAGCGCGCTCACCACGACCGCCCCGGCCAGCAGCGCACCGCTGACCCGGAGCCCCCGCCCGCTGTCGACCAGCATCAGCCGGCGTACCCGGGCACCGGTGCCCGCCGCGCTGCGGTGCTCATGCTGCCTCGGGCACCAGGTCGGTGCGCGGCGCGGAGTTGGGCGCCCGCCGCCACGACGTGTTGCGCCGCCAGAAGAGGTGGGTCAGGACGCCGATCGGGATCGGCAGGAGGTACGTCAGCAGCCGGAACACCAGCACCCCCGCCGCGACCTCGGCACGCTCGCCACCGGCGGCCGCCAGCCCGCTGATCATCGCCACCTCGATCACCCCGAGGCCCCCAGGGGTGAACGGCACGGCGGTCAGCAGCCGGGCGAAGGCGAAAACCGCCAGCACCTCGACCCACCCGACCTGCTCGGCGGTGACCCCGGAGAACCGCAGCGCCAGCAGCAGCACCAGGAACAGCGACAGGTGGCTGACCAGCGTCGCCAGGGTCAGCCAGTGCCAGCGGGCGCGCAGCAGCAGCACCGTGCGGTCCCGGAACGTCACGAACGCCCGGTCCCAGCCGCTCACCGGCGGGCGGTGCACCAGCCGCAGCACGCCGGAGGCCCCCCGCGCCAGCGCCAGCCCCACCCGGGCCGCGCTGCTCCGGCTGCGCAGCACCAGCCACAGCCCGACGAGCGACGCCGCCAGCCCGATCACGCCCAGCGCACCGGCCGTCAGCCGGGCCGCCGACGGTGGCGCGGAGAAGGCGAGCAGCGCCAGCGCGACCACCGGCAGGCCGAGCTTGGCGAAGTTGTTCCACAGCCCCGAGGTCAGCAGCGAGACCGACGTCCGGGAGCGGGAGAACCCCCACGAGCTGTTCATCGCGTACGTCAGCCCGAGTGCGATGGCGGCTCCACCCAGCACGGTGTTCGACACCGCCGTCGTCGTCTGGGTCGACACCGTCGCCTGCCGCAGCGTCATGCCGGGCGTGGTCGTGACCATCACGAACTGGTAGGTCGCCAGGTTCCACACGGTGGCCAGCGCGAGCACGGCGATCTGCAGCCCCGACATGGCGCGCACCGTCGCCCACACGTCGCCGAGGCTGGTGAACTGCGGCAGGAACCAGGCGAAGACCGCCGCGACCAGCACCAACGACAGCAGCGGGGGGAGCACCCGGCGCCACGCCGGTCGCGGCCGCTGCGCCGCGGGTCGGCTGCGCTCGACGGTGGCCATGGCTCAGCCGTCCCCTCTGCCGGGGTCCAGGTCGACCCGGCCCCCGCTGTCGACGTGCACCTGGGTGCGGAGCTCGGCCCGGCTGACCGCGTCCACCGCCTGCGAGGCGAGGGCCAGCGCCTCGCCGGGGCTGTCGCCGTCCAGCCGGAAGGCGACGGTGAGGCACCCGCCCGGGAACACGTAGTGCCGCTCGCCGGAGTAGGTGGGGCTCACCTGCCGGACCCGCTCGTAGCGCCGCATGTCGTCCCGGTCGCTGGCGATCTCGGTGGTGCCCTCGGTGTCGCAGGACCCCTCGAGCCGGACCTCCACCGCGTGCACGCCGTCGCGGTCGGAGTCCAGCCAGAAGCGGGCCTCGCCGTCGCGGGCGTCGAGGTGGGAGAAGCCCCAGCCCAGCGGCAGGGAGCTCTGCACGCACGGCACCCAGGCCGCCGTCGGCACCGACTGGGCCATCAGGATCACACCGTTGCCCGCTCCGTCGTCGCCGACCGGGCACGTCGGCGGTGAGGTGATCGCGGCGGGGGAGTCGTTGCCGCAGCCGGCCAGGCCACCGGTCACCAGCAGGACGGCGGCCAGGACGACGCCGCGGCGGGTCACAGCGGCGACCGGAGCAGGTCGGCGGTGACCGCGGCGCAGAGCAGCAGCATGACCAGCGTGGCGATGGTCAGCCCGGTCCGCCGCCAGCTCCAGCGCTGGATCCGCACCGGCGGCAGCTGGTAGGGGAGCAGCCGGACGAAGTCCGCATGCAGGTCGCGGCCCTGCTGGCGGAGCAGCCGGCGCAGCTGCGAGGGCATGGTCAGCCCGCGGGTCGCGGCGAGGGCCTCGGCGATCTCCTCGTCGGAGAACTGGCGCCGCGCGCGCCGGTACACCCGTTCGGCGTCCGTGCGGAGCCCCAGCACCAGCATCATGTTGGCCAGGTCGACCGCCTGCCGCCACGGGCTGGGCCGCACCTCGGCGAACGCGGTGTCGATGACCACCAGCCGACCGTCGCGGACCAGCAGGTTCGCGGGCTTGATGTCCCGGTGGGCCACGCCGATCTCCCACATCCGGCGGACCACCGCCAGCCCCTGGTCGATGACGTCGTCGTCGACCTCGGCGTCCCCGATCTCCCGTGCGCCGGCGATGAACTCGGTGACCAGCAGGTACTCGCGCTCGGGGGTGATCTCGACGATGCCGAGCGGTCGCGGCGCGGGCAGGCCGGCGGAGGTGAACAGGTGCAGCACGTAGTCCTCGTACTGCACCAGCCGGCGCACGCTGTGGAACGGCTGCTCGTCCTCCAGCCGCCCGTACAGCAGCGTGCGGCCGAGCTTGTACCAGCGGTCGGAGTGCACGTGGGTGGCCGCGTAGAGCTTGCCGAACACGCAGCTCTCGCCCTCGCCGGCGGCCTTCACGGTGATCCGCAGCGGGGTCGAGCCACCCGAGCCGGCCAGGCCGAAGGGCTCCACCTGGGTGGCCAGCAACCCCAGCTGGTCCTCCAGCGCCCGCACGATCGCCGCCCCCCGGCTGCCGGTGACGTCCAGGTGGGCCGGGCGGCCCCGGTGGTAGCGCACCGGGTAGACGTCGTTGGGGGTGAGCAGCCGGAAGGCCGCCAGGGGCACGGCCACGCCGAGGATGACGCCGGCGGCCACGTCGGTCGGGTGGTCCTGGCCCAGGTACAGCCGGGACAGCGCGGTGACCAGCAGCAGCCCGCAGACCACCCACTTGCAGACGGTCCGCTTCCGGCCGGCCGGCACCAGCGAGTAGACGATGGCGAGCAGGAAGGCCGCGAGCACGGTGACCGGCAGGGGGGGCATGGAGAAGCCGGCCCACGGGCCGATGATCTCGACCTCGTAGGGGCGCGGCCGCTGCAGGGTGGCGGCCACGCCGGCCCCGGTGTTGACCACGACCAGTCCGACCGCGATCGACACGAACAGGTGCCGCCACCGGCGGAACACGATGAGCGGCAGCAGGTTGGCCAGCCACAGCACGTAGATGGCCTCCCGGGTGGCGAGCACACCGGCGACCTCGGCGACCTCGGTGAGGGCGGGTGAGCGCAGCCGTTCGAACGCCTGCAGCACCGCGGTGTCGGCGGCGTCGAACCACCCGACGTTGTCGGTCGCCCACACCACCACCCACACGACGACGACGCCGCCGCTGAGCGCGAGCCACCACTTTCCCGACGCGTTCAGGTGCCGGGGGAGGGGTGGCGGCTCGCCCGACGGCCGCCGACGGCGACCCACGCGACGGATCGCCGGAGGTCCGGGCCCGGCGGCGGGACCCACGACGGACACCGCCCGCGGCAGCGTGGTCATGGCCCGTGATCGTGCTCCTCGCGGGCCGCCCAGGACATCCCTCTGCGCGCCCCGGCGCCGCTAACGTGGGCCGTTCCCGCACCGTCGGGGCGCGCCTCGCGCTCGGCGGTGACGCTGCGGCAGGGGAGGCGGGCAGCATGTCACCTCACCGGAGCTGGGCCGCCCTCCTGGTCGCGCTGCTCGGGGTGCTCGCCGGTTGCTCGGCCGACGAGCCGGAGGGCGAGCAGCCCACCGCGACGATCCGGTTCGCCTCCTACGACTTCAGCGAGAACGAGATCCTGGCCGCGGTGTACGCCGAGGCGGTCCGCCGGGCGGGCCTGCCGGTCTCGCTGCAGTCCGGGGTGGGCACCCGCGAGGTGGTGCAGCCGGCCCTGGAGCAGGGCGTGGTGGACGTCGTCATCGACTACCTCGGGACGGCGCTGCAGTTCGCCGACCGCGGTGCCGGCGCCGGGCCGGGGACGCCGGCGGACCTGCACGCGGCGCTGCGCGAGGCCCTGCGCGGCCGCGGTGTCGTGGTGCTCGACGCCGCGGAGGCCGAGGACCAGAACGGGTTCGCCGTCAGCACCGCCTTCGCCGCCCGGCACGGCGTCACGACGCTGTCCGACCTCGTTCCGCTCGCCCGTGGGCTCACCTTCGGCGGCCCGCCCGAGTGCCGGCAGCGCCCGCTCTGCCTGCCCGGCCTGCAGGCGGTCTACGGCCTGGACTTCGCCGACGTGCGCAACATGCCGTCGCGGTCGGCGACCGTGGAGGCACTGCTCACCGGGCACGTCCACGTCGGCCTGCTGGAGACGACCGACCCGCGGCTGTCGCAGGCCTCCGTCGTCCTGCTGGTCGACGACCGCGGGCTGCAGCCCCGGGAGAACGTCGTGCCCCTGGTCGGTGCGGCGGTGCTCGACCGCTGGGGTGCGCCGCTCGCGGACGCGCTGAACGCGGCCAGTGCCCGGCTGACCACCGCCGACCTGATCAGGCTCAACCGCGCGGTGGAGAGCGAGGGGCTGACACCCGAGCAGGCCGCAGCCCGCTGGTGGGACGCCGCCTGAGCTACCGTGCACGCACCGCTCCCGAGGTCCCGCGCTGCCTCCGGGACCGCCGCCCGCGACATCTGGACAGTTCTCGTCAGATCTGTCCACGTGTCGCCGCTGGAGCGGGCGTGACCTGCGAAGATGATCGCCACACTGGACCACTCGGGCCCCAGATGTCTCATCCGACCCAACTCGGGCTGGCGCGAGCAGGTCACGATCCGGCAAACTCTGCACCGGTTGCTCTGAGAGCCGCCGAGGTACGCAACGCAGTCATCGCGCGACAGGTCCGTTGGGGAAGACGAACCAGTCGAGTCGATGGAGGTGCGCCGTGCAGCGACGGTCAACCCAGGGTGTCGTCTTCGTGCACGCGTGCCCGAAGGCGCTCTGCCAGCATGTCGAATGGGCGCTCGAGCGCGTGGTCGGCACGCCGGTCTCCCTGTCATGGGGTGAGCAGCCCGTGACGCACGGGTCCTACCGTGCCGAGGTCGCCTGGACGGGCGCGCCCGGCACCGGGGCCCGCCTCGTCGCTGCCCTGAAGCAGTGGCCGATGCTGCGCTTCGAGGTCACCGAGGAAGCCAGCCACGGCAACGACGGCGAGCGCATGTCCTACGTGCCCGGCTACGGCGTCCACCGCTCCGCGGTCAGCGCGAGCGGCGACCTGGTCGTCAACGAGAACCAGCTCCGCCACCTCGCCGCCACCGCCACCTCGATCGAGGCCTTCCGGCACGGCGTGGACGACCTGCTCGGCGCCGCGTGGGACGCCGACCTCGAGGCCTACCGGCACGCCGGCGACGGCACCCAGGTCACCTGGCTGCACCAGGTCGTCTGACGAAGGACCCCGCTGCCCCCCACGCCTCGCAGGCTCGGCGCGGGCCCCTGCAGCGGGGCCGAGGATGCCGGTGCGCTGCCCGCCGCCGTCCTCGAAGACACGGCCTGACGACGCACGAACGGCCCGGCACCCCATGGGGTGCCGGGCCGTTCGTGCGTCTGCCCTACAGCGGGATGTTGCCGTGCGCCCCGCGGCCCGAGGGCGCCTCGGCCAGCGCGGCCACCAGCCGGCGCTTGGTCTGCGCCGGGTCGACGACGTCGTCCACGACCCCGATCTCCCGGGCCCGGGCGACCCCACCGGCGATCCGCTCGTGCTCGGCGGCCAGCTGCGCGTGCAGCGCCTCCCGCTCACCGGGCTGGGCCGCGGCGAGCTTCTTGCGGTGCAGGATCCCGACCGCTGCCTTGGCGCCCATCACGGCGACCTCGGCGCCCGGCCAGGCGAACACCGCGGTCGCGCCCAGCGAGCGGGCGTTCATCGCGATGTAGGCGCCGCCGTAGGACTTGCGGGTCACCAGCGTCACCCGAGGCACCACGGCCTCGGCGAAGGCGTGCAGCAGCTTCGCGCCGCGGCGCACGACGCCGTCCCACTCCTGCCCGACACCGGGCAGGTAGCCCGGGACGTCGACCAGCACGACCAGCGGCACCCCGAAGGCGTCGCACATCCGCACGAACCGGGCGGCCTTCTCCGCCGAGGCGGAGTCCAGGCAGCCACCCAGCCGCAGCGGGTTGTTGGCGATGACGCCGACCGTGCGCCCGGACAGCCGGCCCAGGGTGGTGATGATGTTCGGCGCGAACCGCGGGTGCAGCTCCAGGCCGGGCCCGTCCAGCAGCGCGGCGACGACCGGCTTCACGTCGTAGGCCCGGTTGCGCTGCTCGGGGAGCAGCGCCATCAGGTCGACGGCGGGGGAGTCGTCGGCGGGGGCGAAGGTGCCCTGCGCGGCGAGCAGGTCGACCGCCGTCCGCGCCGTCTCCAGCGCCTCGGCCTCGGTGTCGGTGACCACGTGGACGACGCCGGACCGCCGGCCGTGGGTGTCCGGCCCGCCGAGCTGCTCCTGGTCGACGACCTCGCCGGTGACCGAGCGGACGACGTCCGGACCGGTCACGAAGACCCGGCCGGCCGGCCCCATGATCACCAGGTCGGTGAGCGCCGGACCGTAGGCGGCGCCACCGGCGGCGGCCCCCAGGACGACCGAGATCTGGGGCACCCGCCCGGAGGCCCGCACCATCGCGGCGAAGACCTCACCGACGGCGTGCAGGGCGGTGACGCCCTCGGCCAGCCGGGCACCGCCGGAGTGCCAGATGCCGACGACCGGCACCCGCTCGCGGAGCGCGGCGTCGATGGCGTCGACGATGTGCCGGCACCCGTCGACGCCCATCGCGCCGCCCATGATCGTGGCGTCGGTGCAGTAGGCGATCGCCGGCGAACCGGACACCGTGCCGCGGGCGGCGAGCACCCCGGAGGTGTCCCGGGGGGCCAGCGTCTGCATCGACCCGGGGTCGAAGAACCGGGCGAGCCGGTCCTCGGGGTCCCGCGGGTCGACGGTCGGCGTGGTCGGCGGTGCGGCGGAGATGGTGGTCATGAGCGACTCCTCGAGGAGCGGGTCGGGTCCGTCACGCCGTCGTGAACACCAGGGCCATGTTGTGGCCGCCGAAGCCGAACGAGTCGTTCAGCGCGGCGGTGAAGCTCGCCTTCCGCGGCTCGCGGCGGACGATGTCGAGGGCCTGGACGGCGGGGGAGTCGTCGACGTCCTCGAGGTTGGCGGTCGCCGGCACCACCTGGTCGCGCAGCGCCAGGATCGCGAACACCGACTCCAGGGCGCCGGCGGCACCGAGCAGGTGGCCGGTCTGGCTCTTGGTGGCGGTGACCAGCACGTGGTCGCCGATCGCGTCGTGGATCGCGGTGGCCTCCGCGGTGTCGCCCAGCGGGGTCGAGGTGGCGTGCGCGTTGACGTGGCCGATGTCGGCCGGGGTCAGGCCGGCGTCGCGGATGGCCGCGCCGATCGCCCGGGCGGCCCCCTCGCCCTCGGGGTGCGGGGCCACGAGGTCGTAGCCGTCGGAGGTGCCACCGGCGCCGGCAAGCCGGGCGTAGACCGTGGCGCCGCGGGCGGCGGCCGCGTCGGCGCGCTCCAGCACGAGCGCCGCGGCGCCCTCGCCGAGCACGAAGCCGTCGCGGCCCTTGTCGAAGGGCCGGGAGGCGCGCTCGGGCTCGTCGTTGCGAGTGCTCATCGCGCGCATCGCGGCGAACCCGGCCATCGGCAGCGGGTGGACGCAGGCCTCGGTCCCGCCGACGACGACCATGTCGGCCCGGCCGAGGCGGAGCAGGTCCAGGCCCCAGCGGATCGCCTCGGCGCCGGAGGCGCAGGCGCTGACCGGGGCGTGCACACCGGCCCGGGCGCCGACGGCCAGGCCGACGGCGGCGGCGGGGCCGTTGGGCATGAGCATCGGGATGGTGAAGGGGGAGACGCGCTTGGGGCCCTTCTCCTCCAGGACGTCGTCCTGGCCGAGCAGGGTGAGCGCGCCGCCGATGCCGGTGCCGAAGACGACGGCGAGGCGCTCGGGGTCGATGCCGGAGTCGGCGCCGGCGGCGTCGCGCCAGGCCTCCTCGGCGGCGATGACGGCGACCTGCTGGCTGCGGTCGAGCCGGCGGGACCGCACCCGGTCGAGCTGGTCGGCCGGGTCGGTCGCCAGCCGGGCCACCAGCTGGGCCGGGAAGTCCTTGACCCAGTCGTCGGTGATCCGGCTGACCCCGGACCGACCGGCCAGCAGTGCCTCCCAGGTGGAGGCGACGTCACCACCGAGGGGGGTGGTGGCACCGAGCCCGGTGACGACGATGTCGGCGGTGGGCGTGCTCATGGACGTTCCTTCCTGACTGACTGGCCGGACGGCCGGGGATGAGGTGCTGGAACGGCCCCGCTGCAGGGGCCCGCCGCGAGCGTGCGAGCCCCGCTGCAGGGGCCCGCCGCGAGCGTGCGAGCGGTGGGGGGCAGCGGGGTCCTTCGTCAGCCCTGGTTCTTCTCGATGTAGGACATGGCGTCGCCGACGGTCTTGATGTTGGCGAGCTCGTCGTCGGGGATGGCCACGCCGAACTTGTCCTCGACGGCGGTGGCGATCTCGACCATCGACAGGGAGTCGACGTCCAGGTCGTCGGTGAAGGACTTCTCCGGGGTGGCGTCGGCGGGGGTCACGCCGGCCACCTCCTCCAGGATCTCGGCGAGACCGGCCTGGATGTCTGCGGTGCTGGGCACGCTGGGTCCTCTCTCTCGGATGGTGACGGCGGGCCGGGGGACGGTCCGCCGCCGTCGTCCGGGACGGGTGTCCCGGCAGTGGGTGGGGTCAGGGCAGTCGGAGCACCTGACCGGCGAAGGTGAGCCCGGCGCCGTAGCCGAGCACCAGCGCGAGGTCGCCGGACTTCGCCTCGCCCGACTCCATGAGCGCGGTCAGCGCCAGCGGGATGGAGGCGGCGGAGGTGTTGCCGGACTGGACGATGTCGCGCGCGATGACCGTGTTCTCGCCGAAGCCGAGCTTCTTGGCCATCGACTCGACGATCCGCAGGTTGGCCTGGTGCGGGGCGAAGACGTCGATGTCGGCGGCGGTGACGCCGGCCTTCTCCATCGCCTCGACGAGCGTCTCGGTGAGCTTGGTGGTGGCCCAGCGGTAGACCGCCTGGCCGGCCATGGTCATCGTCGAGCGACCGGCGGCGATCTCGATGGCGTTGTACTGGTCGCCGTCGCTGCCCCAGGCGACCGGGCCGATGCCCGGCTCGTCGGAGGCGCCGATCACGGCGGCGCCCGCGCCGTCGGCGAAGATCACCGCGGTGGTGCGGTCGGTCTGGTCGGTGACGTCGGTCAGCCGCTCGACCCCGACGACCAGCACGTTGGTCGCGTCGCCGCTGCGGATGGCGTCGTTGGCCACCCCGAGGGCGTAGCAGAACCCGGCGCAGCCGGCGTTGAGGTCGAAGGCCCCGGGCCGGGGGATGCCCAGCCGGTGCGCGACCTGCGGGCCGATGCCCGGGATCGGGGCCTGGAGGCTGGCGCTGGCGAGGATGACCATGTCGACCTGGTCGGGGGCCAGCCCGCTGGCGGCCAGCGCCTTGCCGCCGGCGGCGACCGCCATCTCCACGAGCGTCTCGTCCTCGGAGGCCCACCGGCGCTCGGCGATGCCGACCCGGCTCTGGATCCACTCGTCGTTGGTGTCCATCACCTGCGCGAGCTCGTCGTTGGTCACCCGGCGGCGCGGCCGGTAGCTGCCCAGGCCGAGCAGCTGCGCCCCGGGGGCGCCCTGTCGCAGTCGGATCGAGCTCATGCAGAGACCTCCGGGTAGAGACGGGCGATCGGGTCGCCGGCGTCGACGAGGTCGCCGTCCTGCACCAGCCACTCGGCGAGCACGCCGTCGTAGCCGGCCGAGACGTTGACCTCCTCGCGCCGGCTGCGGATGCAGCCGAGCGGGCTGCCGGCCGGGAGGTGGGTGCCCTCGGGGACGGCGGCGGGGCTGACGGTGCCGCGCACCGGGGAGACGACGACCCGCCAGTCCGGCGAGTGCTCGGCCTCGGCGCGGCCCCGCTCGGCGGCGATCAGCTCGCGGGCGCGGTCCAGGTCGGCGGGGCCGGTCAGCGCCAGCACCTCGATCTCCGAGCCCTTCCACTCGCGCTTGGCCAGGCCGGCCAGCGCGCCGGCCGGCGGCAGCTCGATGACCGCGCTGACCCCGAGGTCGCGCAGGGTGGCCAGGCAGGCGTCGAACCGGACCGGGCTGGTGACCTGGCTGACCAGCCGGGAGACGACCTCGGCGCCGGAGTCGACCGCCGCGCCGTCGGCGTTGGACAGCAGCAGGCGGCTGGGGTCGGCCGGCTGCAGGCCACCGACCAGCGCCTTGAGCTCCTCGCGGGCCGAGGCCATGTAGTGGGTGTGGAAGGCGCCGGCGACCGACAGCGGCATGATCCGGGCCTTGGCCGGCGGGTCGGCCTTGAGCGCGGCCAGCCCGTCCAGCGAGCCGGCGGCGACGACCTGGCCGCCGCCGTTGCGGTTGGCCGGCACCAGCCCGTGCCGCTCGATCGCGGCGAGCACCTCGTCGGGGTCGCCGCCGAGGACGGCGGACATCCCGGTCGGGGTCTGCGCGCAGGAGCGGGCCATCGCCCGGCCGCGGACGGCGGTCAGCGCGATCGCGGCCTCGACCGTCAGCACCCCGGCGAGGGCGGCGGCGGTCAGCTCACCGACGCTGTGGCCGGTGATGACGACGTCGCGGCCGGCGTGCGGCGTGTGCAGCACCGGGCCGGGCATCCCACCCAGCTCGCGGGCGATGAACAGGCTCATCGCGACCACCAGCGGCTGGGTGACCGCGGTGTCCTTGATGGCCTCGGCGTCACCGGTCGTGCCCAGGGTCAGCAGGTCGGCGTCGGCGATGGCACCGGCCCAGCGGAAGAAGGACTCGGCTCCGGGGAGGTCGAGCCACTCGGTGAGCATCCCGGGCTTCTGGGCACCCTGTCCGGGAGCGAGGACGGCCAGCACGTGTTCACCGTGCCAGGCCCGGGCGTTTCCCGTGCGGCCAGCGCCCACGAACAACATGGGCGGATCTTTGGAGGATCCCTACAACCGGCGGCTCGTCAACCGCGGCGGAGGCCGCGTGTCGGTGGACAAGGCCACAATCCCGGGGCGTCGGCTCAGTGCCAGAGGGAGCGGGCGCCGTCCAGCTGGGCGAGGGCCAGCGCGAGCTGGAGCGTCCAGGCCCCGCGGGGGTCGGTGGCCGAGTAGCCGGTGAGCTCGGCGGCCCGCTTGAGCCGGTACCGGACGGTGTTGGTGTGCACGAACATGGCCCGCGCGGTGGCCTCGAGGTTGCCGCCGTTGCCCAGCACGGTGCGCACGGTCTCCAGCACCTCGCCGCCGGCGTCCTGCAGCGGCACCGCCACCCGCTCGGCCAGCGCGGCGCGGGCGAGCGGGTCGCCGTCCAGCGCGCGCTCGGGCAGCAGGTCCTCGGCGTCCACCGGGCGCGGGGCGTCCGGCCAGGCCGCGGCGGCGTGCAGCCCGGCGAGCGCGGCGGTGGCGGACTCCCCGGCGTGGGCGAGGGAGTCGACCTGCGGGCCCAGCACGACCGGGCCCGGGCCGAACTCGCGGCAGACCCGCGCGGTCACCTGGGTGAGGTCCTGCGCGCCGCCGAGGACGACGACCAGCTCGTCGGCGTGCACCCCGACCAGCACCTCGCAGCCCATCGACCGAGCGGCCCGGCGGACGGCGGCGCGGGAGTCGGAGTCGTCGGGTGGCGCGGAGCCGACCAGCACCACCACCGGCGCGGTCTCGGCCCAGCCGAGCGCCGCCGCGCGGCCGGGCAGCTCCTCGGAGCGGTCGCCGCGGACCAGCGCGTCGACGACGAGGGCCTCCAGCCGGGCGTCCCAGGCGCCGCGGTTCTCGGCGAAGCTGGCGTAGACGTGCGCGGCGGCGAAGGCGATCTCCCGGCTGAACTGCAGCACGGTCAGCCGCAGCCGGTCGGCGTCGCCGGGCTCGGCGACCTGCTCCACCCGGTCCTCGACCACCTCGACGGTGACCTTGATCAGGTCGACCGAGCGCTTGAGCGGGACGGCGTTCATCAGCTCGCGGGGGGCGGCGCCGAACACCTCGCCGGTGAGCCGCGGCGGGCGGCCGGGGTTGCGGCACCACTCGACGAGCGAGGCGATGCCGGCCTGCGCGACGAGGGTGACCCAGGAGCGCTGGGCCGCGGGCATGGCGCGGAACCAGGGCAGCTCCTCGTCCATCCGCGCGACGGCCTGGGTGGCGAGGGCCCCGGAGCTGCGCTCGAGCCGGCGCAGCGTCGCCTCCGACGGCGCGACGCTCACCTGGGCTTCCTCGCTCGCTGCACGGCTCCAGCGTGTCACGGCGGGCCGCGTCGGGGACCCTGGTGGCGTGCACACCGCCCATCCGGGTCAGCCGGACACCCTCGCCGTCCCGGCCGCGCGGTCGACGGCCCGGGTGCTGACGGCGGTCGCCGGGGCGGCGCTGCTGCTCGTCGTGCTGGGCGGGGCGGTCGCCGCCGGCTGGGCGCCGCTGCTGCGCGTCGACGGCGCTGTGCGCGACGCCCTCTACGCCGGCGACGACCGCTCCGGGCTGGTCGAGAGCGTGCTGCAGGTGGCCACCGCGCCCGGGCTGTCGGTGTCCCGCGGGGTCGTGCTGCTGCCCGTGCTGGTCTGGCTGGTGCTGCGCCGGTCGTGGTGGACGGCGACCTGGGTGCTCGGCGCGGCCGGGCTGGTGTCCCCGCTCACCGGGGCGCTCAAGGAGCTCGTCGGCCGACAGCGCCCGCAGTTCGCCGACGGCGGGGCGCGCTACGACTCGCTGAGCTTCCCCAGCGGGCACTCCTCGGGGGTCGCGGCGCTGGTGACGGTCGCGCTGGTGCTGGCCTGGCCGCTGCTGGCGCCGGCTGCCCGGCGCTGGTGGCTGGCCGCGGGTGCCGCCCTGGTGCTGCTGGTCGGCCTCACCCGGATGTGGCTGGGCGTGCACTTCCTCTCCGACGTGCTCGGCGGCTGGGCGCTGGGGCTGGGCTGGACGCTGCTGGTGGCGCTGGCCTTCGGTGCGCTGCCCGGCGGCCGGGCGGCGCTGCGACCGGGCCCGGCCACGTGAGCGGGCTGGAGCAGCGGGTGCTGCTCGCGCCCGACGACGGCTCCCTGGGACCGCTGCTGCGGCTGGCCGACGACCGGCTGCCGCCGGGCACCGGGTACGGGCGGCACGCGCACGCCGACGTCGACGTGGTGGCGGTGCTGCTCGACGGCTCGCTGCGGCACACGTGGGGGCGGGAGGCCGTGCTGGGTGCCGGCGACGTGGCGGTGCTCCGCGCCGGCCGCGGGCTCGAGCACGACGAGGTCGCCGGCAGCGGGGGCGCCCACGTCGTCCAGGCCTACCTGCGGGCGGCGGAACCGGGCGGCACCCCGGCGCACGACGTCCTGCTGCGGCCCACCGGCTGGGTCGACCTCGGCCGCCCCGACGCCCGGCTGTGGCTGGGGGCGGCCGACGACGACGTCCCGGCCGGGCTGCGGGTGGTCGTCCGGGACGGCACGGTGACCGCCGGCGTGGGGGACGGCCGGGTCGAGGGTCCGGCCACCGTCTGCGTCTGGCAGTTCGACGTCGCCCGGCCGGCCTGGGCCGACTGACCTCCCGCGATCCTGAGCACTGCTACAGACTGTGCGCATGAGTGCCGCTGACCTCCTCGCCGCCGCCCGTGCCGACGCCGACCGCACCGTCGACCTGCGCCGGCGGCTGCACCGGCAGCCGGAGATCGGCAACCACCTGCCGAAGACCCAGGCGACCGTGCTGGAGGCCTTCGCCGACCTCCCCGTCGAGCTGACCACCGGGCGCAGCACCAGCTCGGTCGTCGGCGTGCTCCGCGGGGCGCGGCCCGGCCCGACCTACCTGCTCCGCGGCGACATGGACGCCCTCCCCGTGCACGAGGACACCGGCCTGGACTTCGCCTCCGAGGTGCCCGGCGTCATGCACGCCTGCGGTCACGACACGCACGTCGCGATGCTGCTCGGCGCCGCGCGGCTGCTCGCCGAGCGCCGGGACTCCCTCGCCGGGCAGGTCGTCTTCATGGTCCAGCCAGGGGAGGAGGGGCACCACGGCGCCCGCTTCATGCTGGAGGAGGGCCTGCTCGACGTCGTCCCGGAGGCGCCGGTCAGCGGGGCCTTCGCGCTGCACATCTCGACCATGTGGCGCAGCGGCACGATCAACGTCCGGGGCGGGGCGATGATGGCCTCGGCCGACCAGTGGACGATCACCGTGCGCGGCCGCGGCGGGCACGCCTCCACCCCGCACCTGTCGGCCGACCCGGTGCCGGTCGCCGCCGAGATCGTGCTGGCGCTGCAGTCGATGATCACCCGCCGGGTCGACGTCTTCGACCCCGCCGTGGTCACCGTGGGCCACCTGGAGGCGGGCACCACCGACAACATCATCCCGGCGTCCGCGCTGCTGCACGGCACGATCCGCACGCTCTCGCCGGAGCGGCGGGCCGACGTGCTGGCCTCGGTGCAGCGGGTGGGCGAGCACGTGGCCCTGGCCCACGACATGACCGCGGAGTTCGTGCACGTCGAGGGCTACCCGGTGACCGTCAACGACGCCGGGGTCGCCGCGCAGGTCACCGACACGGCGGCGGCCCTGCTGGGCGAGCAGCACAGCGCCGTGATGCCCGTGCCGCTGATGGGGGCCGAGGACTTCTCCTACGTGCTGGAGCGGGTGCCGGGCGCGATGGCGTTCCTCGGTGCCTGCCCGCCGGAGCTCGACCCGGCCACCGCACCGGGCAACCACTCGAACCTGGTGGTCTTCGACGAGGACGCGCTGCCCAACGGTGTCGCCCTCTACGCGCGGATGGCCCTGCAGGCGCTGGCCGGCTGACCGCGGGCGCCGTGCCGGAGGGGGTTCCGGTACGGCGGCGGTCGGGCCACGCTCGTGCGGCATGGGCACGACGACCCGCCGGGTGTGCCGGCTGCACGACGTCCTGACCGCCGTCCTGGTCGCGCTGCTGGTGGCCGACCCGCTCCGCCGCCGCCGTCTGCGGGCCGACTGGGCGCACTGGCTGCCGGCGCAGCAGCGCCGGGACCGGGTGATGCGCCGGCTCGCCCCGCCGGTGCTGCTCGGCGCCATCGGCAGCGGCGCGGTCGCGGCGGTGCTGTCGCTGCTCGCCGGCCGGCCGGTCGCCGGTGCGGGCCGGGCCGCGGCGGCCGTCGCCGACGTGGCCGCCGTGCGGGTCACGCGGGCCGTGAACGCCCCGGTCAACCACGAGCTGCGCAGCTGGCAGGTCGAGCAGGAGGCGGTGGACTGGCAGACCCAGCGGGCGCGGTGGGAGGGCGGCCACGAGATCCGCCGGGTGCTGCTGGGCGCCGGCGCGGTCGCCACCGCCGCGGCGGCGCGCGCCGGGCGCTGAACGCGGCAGCGGCCCGCCTCCCCGGTGGGGGAGACGGGCCGCTGCCGTGCTGCCTCAGGTGGCCGGGTGGTCGTCCGTCCGGCGCTCCTCGGGAGCGGCCTGCTCGTCGCGCTCCTGGTACTTCTCCAGGGCCTGGCGGACCAGGTCGCGGTCGACCTCACCGCGCGAGGCCAGCGAGGCCAGCGTGCGGACGACGATCGCCTCGGCGTCGACGTGGAAGTGCCGCCGCAGCGCCGGGCGGGTGTCGGAGAGGCCGAACCCGTCGGTGCCGAGGCTGGCCAGCCCGCCGGGGACGAACGGCGCGATGAGGTCGGGGACGGCCTTCATCCAGTCCGACACCGCCACGATCGGGCCCTGGGTGCCCTCCAGCTGCCGGGTGACGAAGGGGACCTTCGGCTCCTCGGCCGGGTTGAGCATGTTCCACTCGTCGGCCTCGAGCGCCTCCCGGCGCAGCTCGGTCCACGAGGTCACCGACCACACGTCGGCCGAGACGCCCCAGTCGTTCGCCAGCAGCTCCTGGGCGCGCAGCGCCCACGGCACGGCCACGCCCGAGGCGAGGACCTGCGCCTTGGGGCCCTCGGTCTGCGGGCCCTCGGCGTAGCGGTACATGCCGGCGAGCAGGGCGGCGAGGTCGAGGTCCTCCGGCTGGGCCGGCTGCACGTAGGGCTCGTTGTAGATCGTCAGGTAGTACATGACGTTCGGGTCGCGGTGCTCGCCGAGCGGGGCGCCCGGGTCCTCGCCGTACATCCGGGCCAGGGCGTCCTTGGTGATCGCCCCGACCTCGTAGGAGAACGCGGGGTCGTAGGTGACGACGGCGGGGTTGGTCGCGGCCATCAGCAGCGAGTGCCCGTCCTCGTGCTGCAGCCCCTCGCCGTTCAGCGTCGTCCGGCCGGCGGTCGCGCCCAGCAGGAAGCCGCGGGTCATCTGGTCGGCAGCCGCCCAGATGGAGTCGGCGGTGCGCTGGAACCCGAACATCGAGTAGAAGATGTAGATCGGGATCATCGCCTCGCCGTGGGTGGCGTAGGACGTGCCGGCCGCGGTGAACGACGCCGTCGAACCGGCCTCGTTGATGCCCTCGTGCAGGATCTGGCCCAGCTCGGACTCCTTGTAGGCCAGCATCAGCTCGCGGTCGACCGACGTGTAGTTCTGGCCGTGCGGGTTGTAGATCTTCTGCGTCGGGAAGAGCGAGTCCATCCCGAACGTGCGGGCCTCGTCGGGGATGACCGGTACGAAGCGCGGGCCGAGCTCCTTGTCCTTGATCAGCTCCTTGAGCAGCCGGACGAAGGCCATGGTGGTGGCCACCTCCTGCTTGCCCGAGCCGCGCCGGAGGACGTCGAACGCCTTGTCCTCCGGGGTCTTCAGCGGCTTGTGCTCCGACCGCCGCCGGGGGATCGACCCACCCAGCGCGCGACGCCGCTCGAGCATGTACTGCATCTCGGGGGAGTCCGGCGCGGGCTTGTAGTACGGCGGCATGGTCTTGTCGAGCTGCTCGTCCGGGATCGGGATCTGCAGCCGGTCGCGGAAGCCCACCAGGTCCTCGGCGGTGAGCTTCTTCATCTGGTGCGTGGAGTTGCGGCCCTCGAAGTGGCTGCCCAGCGTCCAGCCCTTGATGGTCTTGGCCAGGATGACCGTCGGCTGGCCCTTGTGGTCCATCGCGGCCTTGTAGGCGGCGTAGACCTTCCGGTAGTCGTGGCCGCCGCGGGCGAGCTGCCAGACCTCGTCGTCGGTCATGCCCTCGACCAGCTTGCGGGTGCGCGGGTCGCGGCCGAAGAAGTGCTCGCGCACGAAGGCGCCGTCCTCGGCCTTGTAGGTCTGGTAGTCGCCGTCGGGCGTGCTGTTCATCAGGTTGACCAGCGCACCGTCGCGGTCGGCGGCCAGCAGCTTGTCCCAGCCGTGGCCCCAGATCACCTTGACGACGTTCCAGCCGGCGCCGCGGAAGAAGGACTCCAGCTCCTGGATGACCTTGCCGTTGCCGCGCACCGGGCCGTCGAGCCGCTGCAGGTTGCAGTTGATGACGAAGGTGAGGTTGTCCAGCTCCTCGCGGGCGGCCAGCCCGATCGGGCCGAGCGACTCGGGCTCGTCGGTCTCGCCGTCGCCGAGGAAGGCCCACACGTGCTGGTCGGAGGTGTCGGCGATGCCGCGGTTGTGCAGGTAGCGGTTGAACCGCGCCTGGTAGATCGCGTTCATCGGGCCGAGGCCCATCGAGACGGTGGGGAACTCCCAGAAGTCCGGCATCAGCCGGGGGTGCGGGTAGGACGACAGCCCGCCACCGGGGTGGCTGACCTCCTGGCGGAACCCGTCGAGCTGGTGCTCGTCGAGCCGGCCCTCGAGGAAGGCGCGGGCGTAGATGCCGGGGGAGGCGTGGCCCTGGAAGTAGATCTGGTCGCCGCCGCCCGGGTGGTCCTTGCCCTTGAAGAAGTGGTTGAAGCCGACCTCGTAGAGCATCGCCGAGGAGGCGTAGGAGGAGATGTGCCCGCCGACGCCGATCCCCGGCCGCTGCGCGCGGTGCACCATGATCGCGGCGTTCCAGCGGATCGCGTGGCGGATCTTCCGCTCGGCGTCCTCGTCGCCGGGGAACCACGGCTCCTGCTCCGGCGGGATCGTGTTGATGTAGTCGGTGCTGCGGAGCGCGGGGACGCCGACCTGCTGCTCGCGGCTGCGCTCCAGCATCCGGAGCATCAGGTAGCGGGCGCGGTTGCGGCCGGCGTGGTCGACGACCGCGTCGAGGGACTCGAGCCACTCCTGGGTCTCGTCCGGATCGGTGTCCGGGAGTTGGCTGGGCCGCCCGTCGGTGATGACCGCGCGAGGGGTGCCGGTGGTGCGGGCGGGGTCTCCGTCCGACTGCTGCGGTGCGCTCATGCCCCCATCGTCTCCTGTCCGGGTCGTCGGCGTCACGCGACCCGCGCTCGACGTCCTGCGGGACGTCCCGGGCGACCCCGCCGCGGACCTCGTCGGGCCCTCGTGCGAGGGCTCCCGGATGCCCTACGCTCCGCGCCGACGGGCCCCGGGGGCGGGCCACCGGGCCGGGGGTGGGGCATGGGCGCGACCGCTCGGCTGCTCGCGGCGGCCGCGGTCGTGCTGACGCTGGGAGCGTGCTCGAGCACGGTGCCCGGCGAGGCCAGCGCCGCGGACACCGGGCCGACCAGCTCGTCCTCCTCGTCGTCGTCCTCGCGGTCGCCCTCCCCGTCACCGTCACCGTCGGCCGCCCGCACCTCGTCGGCCGCCCCCACCTCGTCGGCGCCCGCGCCGCCGGTCGTCAGCGAGGCGGAGGTCTGCGCCGGCCTGGGCTTCGGGCTCATCACGGCCAACGCCGCCTGGCTGGACTGGTGGGCGGCGACCGAGGCCGGCCAGCAGCCGGCCCAGTCGGCCGAGCAGGTCGCCGCGGAGTACGACGCCGCGGTCGCCGAGGGCCGGCCGCTGGTCTCCGCCGCGCCGCCGGGCGCCGTGCGGGACGCCGCCGAGGCGCTGCTGGCCGCCGCCACGGCGATGTCGGCCGACCTCCGGGCCGGGGGCCGCGGCACCGACGCCGGGCTGGTCCCGGCGTCCGACGCGCTGGAGGCCGCGTGCCCGGACTGAGAGGCCGGGTATCGCAGGAGCCGGTCCAACCAGCACACTGTCGGTCCGCACCAGGACACGTGCGGCACGTGGCCGTGCACTCGCGCGGCAGATTCGGTTGACTGAGCTACATGGAGGACGAGCAGGGATGAGCGTCGACTCGGGCAGCACCAGCATGGCTGCCCGGCTGGGGATCAAGCCGGGCATGGTCGTGCAAGAGCTCGGCTGGGACGAGGACGCCGACGAGGACCTGCGCGACTCCGTCGTGGAGCTGTCCGGCGGTGAGATGGTCGACGAGGACTCCGACGAGGTGGCCGACGTCGTCCTGCTGTGGTGGCGGGAGGAGGACGGCGACCTGATCGACGCGCTCGTCGACTCCATCGCCTCGCTGGCCGAGGACGGCGTCGTCTGGCTGCTGGTGCCCAAGTCCGGGCGCCCCGGCCACGTCGAGCCCGGTGACGTCACCGAGGCCGCCCCCACCGCCGGGCTGCAGCAGACGTCGAGCATCTCCGCGGCCAAGGACTGGTCCGGCATCCGGCTGGTCACCCCGAAGGCCGCCCGCTCCCGTCGCTGAAGAAGGACCACCCCTCCCCCCACGCCTCGCGAGCTCGGCGCGGGCCCCTGAGGGGTGGCCGTTCCAGCCCGTCACCTCGTGGGGCACGATCGGGCGCATGAGCCTCTCCGTCGGTGACACCGCCCCTGAGTTCAGCCTGCCCGACCAGGACAAGCAGGTCGTCTCCCTCGCCGAGCTGCGGGGTGCCCCCGTGCTCGTCGTCTTCTACCCCTTCGCGTTCTCCGGCACCTGCACCGGTGAGCTGTGCCAGCTGCGCGACGAGCTGGCCACCTACACCGACGCCGGCGTGCGGGTCGTGGCGATCTCCACCGACCCGACGTTCGCGCTGAAGGCCTTCCGCGAGAAGGAGGGCTTCGGCTTCCCGCTGCTGTCGGACTTCTGGCCGCACGGCGCCACCGCCCAGGCCTACGGCGTCTTCAACGACAAGGCCGGCATGGCGCTGCGCGGCACCTTCCTGGTCGACGCCGAGGGCACGATCACCTTCGCCGAGATCAACGGCCCGGGCGACGCGCGGGCGCAGTCGGGCTGGAAGGACGCGGTCGCGGAGCTCTCCGCGGCCGCCTGATGAAGGAGGCGGCCGGTCAGCCGGTCGCATCCGCGGGCGCGTAGCTCAGCGGTAGAGCGCTCGCCTTACAAGCGAGTGGTCGGGGGTTCGAGACCCTCCGCGCCCACCTCCGCACCTCACCCTTTCGAGACCCGTCCGGCCCGGATCCGCTTGGTGCAGCGGGCGGCCGTGCCGATGCCCGCTCCATGCGATGGACGGGGGAGCGTGGCCGGCGACGCAGCCGGGGCACGCCGTTGTGGACCTACCTGACCGCTCTGGTGCTGGTGCCGCTGGTCGGTGTCGTGGTCCTCACCGTGGTGGTGACCCGGTCCCGGGTGGCCGAAGCGGCCAGCGCGGCACGGGCCGAGGCGGCCGTCCGCGCCCTCGCGGAGCTGGACACCGCCCGCAGCGGCGTCGAGCAGGAGATCCTGCCGACCCTGGCCCTCGCCGTCATCGAGGACCCCGCCGTCGCCTCCGCCCTCGGCCTGCCGGCGAGCGTGCTCGACGCGCAGCGGCAGCAGGCCGAGGCGACCCAGGCGATCGCGCGGGGGGTGACCGACGAGGCGCTGGTCAGCGCCGGGCGGAGCAGCTACGGCGCCGACGCGGCGGTCGCGGCGGCCGACCGGGTGGCGGAGGTCCGCCGCAGCGCCGACGACCTCACCCTCGAGCTCGAGGCCATCTACCTGCAGTACCTCGGGGTCTCCACCGAGCTCATGCACGCCCAGCGCGGTGCTGCCTCCGCGGCGAGCGCCGAGGGCGTGTCCGCCTCCACCCTCCGCGCCATCCAGGACGTCGGCCTGGTCGCCGAGCTGGCCACCACGGCCAGCCGGCAGATGCCGCTGTTCCTCGGTGCCCTGCTGGGCGACGGCGGAGGCGACTCGATGATCGGGTCCCGGCTGGCCCGGGAGACCGGCTGGCTGGCCTACACCGATGCGCTGGACCAGATGGACGACCTGTCCCAACCGGCGCTGCGCCGGCAGTGGGCGTCGGCGCGCGACTCCTCGGTGGTGGCCAGCCTGGACGCGGTGCTCACCCCGACCGACGCCGAGCTGCCGGTCCTCTCGGTGCCCGAGATGGTGCCGCTGATGTTCCAGAGCGCCGCCCGGGACGCGCTGTACACCGGCCTGGTGGACGACGCGGCCGGTCGCGCGCAGTCCTCGGCCGCCGCGGACCGCGAGCACGCCACCGAGCGCCGCACCGCGACCCTGCTGCTCGGCCTCGGTGTGCTGCTGGCCGCCGCGCTGGGCGCCCTGTACCTGGGGCGCACGGTCTCCCGGTCGCTCGGGCTGCTCGCCGACCAGGCCGGCCAGGTCAGCCGCGGCGAGCTGGTGGAGGTGGAGGTCGGCGGCCCGCGGGAGGTGCGGACCGTCTCCACCGCGCTGGGCTCGGCGGTGGCCAGCCTGCGGCGGATCCAGGACCAGGCCCGGGCGGTCGCCCGCGGCGACCTCTCGAACGCGCTGCTGGACGAGCCGCTGCCCGGCCCGCTGGGCGAGGTCGTGCACGCCTCGGTGCGGCAGATCGTCAGCTCCGTGCGGCAGCGAGAGGAGCTCCAGTCGGCACTGGCCCACCAGGCGGCGCACGACCCGCTGACCGAGCTGCCCAACCGGGCCCAGGCACTGCAGCTCACCGCCTCGGCGCTGTTCCGCGGGCAGCGGTCGGGGTCGATGACCGGGCTGCTGTTCGTCGACCTCGACGGCTTCAAGGGCGTCAACGACACCCACGGGCACGCGTGCGGCGACGCCGTCCTGCGCGAGGTCGCCGGCCGGCTGCGGGACACCGTGCGCGCCGGGGACGTCGTCTGCCGGCTGGGCGGGGACGAGTTCGTCGTCCTGGTCGAGCCGGTCGAGGCCGAGGGCGACCTGCTGGACCTGGCCGAGCGGCTGATCGCGGCCGCGCGGGAGCCGATCACGGCCGGCGGCCACGTCGTGCGGATCGGCGCCAGCGTCGGGATCGCGGTGAGCCGGGACGCGTCCACCGTCGCCGACGTCCTCTTCGCCGAGGCCGACGCCGCGACCTACCGCGCCAAGCGGCAGGGGCGGGGTCGCGCCGAGGTCTTCGACGAGGCGCTGCGTGCCCAGCTGGCCACCCGCGCGGAGCTGGAGGACGCGATCGCCCACGGGCTGACCCACGGGGAGATGGAGCTGGCGTACCAGCCGGTCGTCGACGTCTCCTCCGGCCGACTCACCGGGTACGAGGCGCTGATCCGGTGGCAGCGCCCCGGGCACGGCCTGGTGCCACCGGACTCGTTCATCCCGGTGGCCGAGGGCTCCCGGCTGATCTGCGAGCTGGACCGCTGGGTGCTGCTGGAGGCGACCCGGCAGCTGGCGGAGTGGCGCCGGACCCGTCCGGTCGACCCGGGTGCCCCCGAGCCGACCGTCGCGGTGAACATCTCCGGGCGGCACCTGGCCGACCGGCAGGTCGTGCAGGACGTCGCCGACGCGCTCGCCGCCTCGGGCCTGCCCGCCCGGCTGCTGGTGCTCGAGGTGACGGAGACCGTGCTGGTCGACGACCCCTCGGCCATCGACAACCTGGCCGCGCTGCGCGGGATGGGCACCACCGTGGCCATCGACGACTTCGGCACGGGCTACACCTCGATCGGCCAGCTGCGGCACATGCCGGTGGACACGCTGAAGATCGACCGGAGCTTCATCGGCTCCGCCGAGCCGGGGCACGAGGAGCTCGTCGCGCTCATGATCCGGGTGGCGCACACCTTCGGCCTGACGGTGGTCGCCGAGGGCGTGGAGGAGCCGGCCCAGCTGGCACGGCTGCTGGCCGACGGGTGCGACCGGGCGCAGGGCTACCTGCTGCACCGGCCGCTCTCGGCCGCCGACGCCGGCGCCCTGCTGGACGGGGCACCGGTCGCCGGCTGACCCGCTGCTCTCGCCGCGCCCGGCGTCGGGCACGCTGCCGCCGTGGGCATCGAGGACGTGCTGGCCGCCAGCCGCGTCGGCGTGCACCGGCTGACCCTGGCCGAGCTGGTGGCCGCGGCCGCCCGCGGGGCGCTGGTGGTCGACACCCGGACCGAGCAGCACCGGCGGGTGCAGGGGGAGTTCCCGGGCGCGCTGGTGATCGACCGGACGGTGCTCGAGTGGCGGCTGGACCCGACCAGCCCCTGGCGCATCCCGGAGGCGACCGGGCCGGACCTCGAGGTGGTCGTGGTGTGCCGGCACGGCTACAGCTCCAGCCTGGCCGCCGCCTCGCTGCGTGCCGTCGGGCTGCACCGCGCCACCGACCTGGCCGGCGGCGTCCAGGCCTGGCGGGCAGCCGGGATGCCCATGTCCGACGGCCCCGCCGACGTGCGGGAGTAGCCGGCGGGGCTCACCCGAAGGGGGTGCCGGCCTCAACGTCCCGGTCCGGGCGGTCGATGCCGCTGCTATGACGTCGACCGGTGCGGCTCGCGTCCGCAGCAGGCGCCGGGCGCCGCTGTGGGCGTACCTGACCGCGCTCGTCCTCGTCCCGCTGCTCGGCGTCGGCGCCCTGACCTGGGGCATCGCCCGCCAGCGGACGGTCGAGGCGGCCAGCGCCGCCCGCGCCGAGGCCGCCGTGCACGCCGTCGCGCTGCTGGACGCCGTCCGCAGCAGCGTGGAAGAGGAGGTCGTCCCCGCGCTGTCGCTGGCGGTCATGGACGCCTCGGCCGGCACGACGTCGACCGGGCGCACCGAGGTCGTGGCCGCCGCCGAGCGGCAGCAGGACCAGATCACCTTCGACCGGGCGCAACGGACCACCGACCGCGCCCTCGCGCTCCTGCCGGTGGGACAGGTCGGCGCCGCGGCCGCGGACCGGGCAGCCGACCACCTCGAGGCCGTGCGCGCCGAGGTCGAGGCGGCCGGGCTCGACGTCGTCGACGTCTACGTCGCCTACCTCGACGTCACCAAGGGCCTGATGAACGCCGAGCGCGCGGCCGCGGCCGCCGCCAACGCGGAGGAGGCCCCGCTCGCCACGGCGCAGGCCACCCGCGACGTCGAGCTGGTCGCGGCGCTGACCCAGCGCGCCGGGCAGGTCGTGCCGCTCTTCCTCAGCGAGCAGCTCTCCGGGGGCAACCCCGAGGGCTACGCGGCGCTGTCCTGGGAGAACGCCTGGGTCGACTACACCAGCGCGTACCGCCAGATGGAGGAGCTGTCCCAGAGCGACCTGCGGGTGGCCTGGGCGGACGGCCGCGACTCCACCACCTTCACCGCCGTGGACGACGTCCTGGCCGCCTACGCCGACGGCGTCACCAGCGCGGCCATGACGGTCGACCAGGTGCTGTCGCTGGTCCGCGCCCACGTCGCCCGCAGCACGCTGCTCGCCGACGTGCTGGACGTCGCCGTCCACGACGCCCAGGCGCTGGCCGCGGCCGACCGCCGGGCCGCCGACGCCAGCCGGGTCACCGCGCTGGCCGTGGGGGCCGGGCTGCTGCTGCTGTCGGTGGCCGGGGCGTTCCTGCTCGGCCGCACCGTCTCCCGCTCGCTGGGCCTGCTGGCCGGGCAGGCCGAGCAGGTCAGCCGGGGCTCCTTGGTCGACGTCCAGGTCGACGGCCCGTGGGAGGTGCGCACCGTCTCCGCCGCCCTCGGCTCGGCGGTGGCCAGCCTCCGGCGGATCCAGGACCAGGCCCGGGCGGTCGCCCGCGGGGACCTGTCGAACGCGCTGCTGGACGAGCCGCTGCCCGGCCCGCTGGGCGAGGTCGTGCACGCCTCGGTCCGGCAGATCGTCCGGTCGGTGCGCCAGCGCGAGGAGCTGCAGTCGGCGCTGGCCCACCAGGCCACCCACGACCAGCTGACCGAGCTGCCCAACCGGGGCCAGGCGCTGCGGCTGACCGCGGCGGCGCTGTCGAGGGGGCAGCGGTCGGGCTCGATGACCGGGCTGCTGTACCTCGACCTGGACGGCTTCAAGGCGGTCAACGACAACCACGGCCACGCCGTCGGTGACGAGGTGCTGCGGGTGGTCGCGACCCGGCTGCGGGACGTGGTCCGCGCCGGTGACGTCGTGTGCCGGCTGGGCGGCGACGAGTTCGTCGTCCTGGTCGAGCCGGTGGCGCACGAGGGCGACCTGCTGGAGCTGGCCGAGCGGCTCATCACCTCGATCAGCGAGCCGATCGGCGCCGGCGGCCACACCGTGCGGATCGGCGTCAGCGTGGGCGTCGCCGTCAGCCGGGACGGGATCGCCGACGCGGACGTGCTGTTCGCCGAGGCGGACACCGCCACCTACCGCGCCAAGCGGCAGGGCCGCAGCCGCGCCGAGGTCTTCGACGACGTGCTGCGCGCCCAGCTGGCCGAGCGCGCCGAGCTGGAGGCCGCCATCGCCGCGGGCCTGACCAACGGCGAGATGGAGCTGCACTACCAGCCGGTCGTGGACGTCGCCGACGACCGGGTCAGCGGCTACGAGGCGCTGATCCGGTGGCAGCGCCCGGGCCACGGCTGGGTCGCGCCGGACGACTTCATCCCGGTCGCCGAGGCCTCCTCGCTGATCTGCGACCTGGACCGCTGGGTGCTGCACGAGGCGACCCGGCAGCTGGCGGAGTGGCGCCGGGTCCACCCGGCTGCGCCCGACACCCCGGAGCCGACGATGGCGGTCAACATCTCCGGCCGGCACCTGGCCGACCGCAGCGTCGTGCAGGACGTCGCCGACGTCCTCGCCGCCTCGGGGCTGCCGCCCGCGCTGCTCGTGCTGGAGGTGACCGAGACGGTGCTGGTCGACGCCCCCGCGGCGCTCGACAACCTGGCCGCGCTGCGCGCCCTGGGCACGTCCGTGGCCATCGACGACTTCGGCACCGGCTACACCTCGATCGGCCAGCTGCGGCACATGCCGGTGGACACCCTGAAGATCGACCGCAGCTTCATCGGCTCCGCCGAGCCGGGGCACGAGGAGCTGGTCGCGCTGATCATCCGCGCCGCGCACACCTTCGGGCTGACCGTGGTGGCCGAGGGCGTCGAGGAGCCGGCCCAGCTGGTGCGGCTGCTGGCCGACGGCTGCGACCACGCCCAGGGCTACCTGCTGCACCGGCCGCTGACGGCCGCCGACGCGGGCGCGCTGCTGGCCCGCGTGCGGTCGACGACGGGCTGAGCCCGGGCCGTCGGCGGTCCGGGACTGCTCAGTCGTCGGCGCCGCGGACGCCGACCCGGCGTCCGGGGGTGGTCTCCCGCACCAGCCGGCGGGCCGCGTCGACCTCCCGGGCGACCGGGGCCAGCACCCCCTCGGCGTGGATCTCCGCGTCGTCGGGGAGGCGGTGGTCGCGCAGGTCCTCCTCCAGCTCCCGCACGGCCCGGCGCACCACGGTCACCTGGCCCGGGTCGGGCTGCGGCTCGCCGGAGCGCATCGCGATGACCGCCTCGGTGACCGCGTCCGACGTCCGCTCCAGCTGCACGATGACCGGCCACCACGCCGCCGCCCGGGTGCTGATCGGCGGCGGTTCGGCCAGCCGGCGCTGCAGCTGGGTCTGCAGCTCGGTCAGCGCCCGGTAGCTGGCCCGCCGCGCCCGCCGGGTCTCCACCGGGCTCTCGTTGAACGCCGCGTCGATGAACCGGTCCAGCGCCAGCGCGGCCCCGCGCAGGGCGTCGTCCAGCGGGGCCCGCCAGGTCTGCGGCCACAGCAGGTAGCCGAAGAGCAGCACGATGCCGCAGCCGATCAGGGTGTCGACCAGCCGCGCCCCGACGAGCTCAGCGCCGCTGGGCGTGGCCAGGTCCAGCAGCAGGATGATCAGCGGGGTCTGGAAGACCGAGAACAGCCCGAAGTTGCCGCTGCGCGCCCACGGGAGCGCGCCGGCCGCCAGCGCCATCGGCAGCAGCACCCAGGCGTCCCGGCCCAGGAAGGTGAGCAGCAGCGAGCCGATCAGGACGCCGAGCAGCGTGCCGGCGCCGCGCTGCACCGCCCGGGTGAACACCGACCCGTAGTCGGGCTTGAGCACGATCGCCACGGTCAGCAGCACCCAGTACGGCCGCTCGATCGGCAGCAGCTGGCGGGCGACCTCGGCGATGGTCATGCACAGCGTCAGCCGGACGACGAAGGCGCGGGAGTCGGCGTTGCCCACCGTCTTGTCCTGCAGGTCGTGCAGCCGCAGCCGCCAGTCGCGCTCGGCCCGCTGCACGGCGGCCCGGGCCCGCTCCTCCGGGTCGCCGACGACGTGCCACACCAGCCGCAGCCCGTGCCGCACCGCCCGGCGGGGAGCGGGGCCGTCCTCGACCGCCGGCGGCCGTTCCCCGAGCACCGGTCGCCGCTGGGTGACCGCGGTGGCCAGGGCGCGCGCGGCGCCGATGTCCCGGGAGTCGACGGCGACCTCACCGCGGGCGCTGGCGACGGCGGCCTCGACCAGCGGCGCCGCCGAGTTGAGCACCCCGGCCAGCTCGGCCAGCTCGCGGCTCCGCCCGGCCGACCGGCTGCGGGTGTGGATGACCCGGTCGTAGCCCTCGTTGAGCGCCTGGGCCAGGGCCCGGCGGGCGTCCTCGGCCCGGTCGGTGCCGACCGCCTCCAGCAGGTCGGCCACCCGGTCGAAGACCGCGCCGACCGAGGCCCGGTCGGGGTCGAGGGACTCGGTGCGCGACTGCAGCAGCACGGCCAGCGCCCCCCAGGCGGCCCCGGCCAGGAAGAACCCGACCTCCGCCGCCGCCGGCAGCGGCGTCTCCAGCCCGGAGGAGATCGCGGTGTAGACCAGCAGCTGCAGCGCGCCGAGGGAGAAGGCGCCGCTGATCGAGCTGATCAGCGCCGCGACCGCGGAGACCACGGCCATCAGCAGCACCGGCTGCCAGCCGCCGCCGCTCAGCCCGTGCCCGATCACCAGCCCGGTGCCGCCGAGCAGCGACGCCGCGGCGACCCGGCGCATCCGCCCCCGCAGCGGCCCGGACTGCGGGGCCAGCGTGGCGGCGAGCGAGCCCATGGTGGCGAACACCCCGGCGCCCAGCGCGCTGCCGGCCATGCCGCCGACGGCGATCGCCAGGGCCAGCGGGGCGGGGATGACCAGGGCGAACCGGGCGACGTCCCGCCACGGCACCGGCGGGCGGCTGGTGCGCACCAGCTCCTCCAGCCAGGCCGGCGCGTGCAACCCCCGGTCCACCACGCCCGCGAGCCTCCCACCCCGGCAGCGGCGCGGCCGCGCAGGTCGTCGCACACTGGACGGCGTGCCGCGCCCCCTCGTCGTCCCGCCCGGGGCGGCGGGCACCCCGTGACGGCCACCGTCGCCGAGACCACCGGCACCCGCGGCGCGGCGCCCGCGCCCCCGCCCGAGGGCGGCTGGCTCAAGCGGCTGGTCGGCTACTGCCTGCGGCACCGCGGCGACCTCATCGGGGCCTTCGCCGCCGCGCTGGTCGGCTCGGTGATCGCCGCGGTCGCGCCGCTGCTGACCCGCGCCGTCGTCGACCGGGTGGTCGCCGCGTCCGGCTCGGGCACGGCGGCCCACGTCACCCCGTTCATCGTCGCGCTGGTGCTCGCCGGGGTGCTGCGGTTCGCCGCCGGGTTCGTCCGCCGGTACCTGGCCGGGCGGCTGTCGCTCGACGTCCAGATGGACCTGCGCAACGACCTGGCCGCCGCGCTGTCCCGGCTGGACGGTCCGGCGCAGGACCGGCTGCAGACCGGCCAGACGGTCAGCCGGGCGATCAGCGACGTCACGCTGGTCCAGGGGCTGCTGGCGTTCCTGCCCAACCTGACCGGCAACGCGCTGCTGTTCGTCGTCTCGCTGGGCGTGATGGCGTGGCTCTCGCCGCTGCTCACCGTGGTCGCGCTCGCCGTCGGCCCCGCGCTGTGGTGGCTGGCCCTGCGCTCGCGCCGCGACCTCTTCCCGGCGAACTGGGCGGCGCAGCAGCAGGCCGGGGCGGTCGCCGGCGACGTCGAGGCCGCGGTCACCGGCGTCCGGGTGGTCAAGGGCTTCGGCCAGGAGGACCGCGAGCTGGACCGCATCGACGAGGGCGCCCGGCGGTTGTTCGGCGCCCGGATGCGCGTCGTCCGGTTCACCTCCCGGTACAACCCGCTGCTGCAGGCCATCCCGGCGCTCGGCCAGGTCGGCGTGCTGGCCCTCGGCGGCTGGCTGGCGCTGCGCGGCACGATCACCCTCGGCACCTT
Source organism: Modestobacter versicolor (assembly GCF_014195485.1). NCBI lineage: Bacteria > Bacillati > Actinomycetota > Actinomycetes > Geodermatophilales > Geodermatophilaceae > Modestobacter > Modestobacter versicolor. The sequence goes on along the minus strand of NZ_JACIBU010000001.1, from coordinate 1,576,675 downwards.
CCTGGCCTTCGCCACCTACCTGGCCGCGCTGGTCTCGCCGGTGCGCCAGCTCGCCGCCGTGCTCACCATCGGCCAGCAGGCGCGCGCCGGCGTCGAGCGCGTGCTGGAGGTCATCGACGCCCGGCCGGCCCTGGTGTCGGGCACCGGGGCGCTGCCCGACGGGCCGCTGACGGTGGAGCTGGACGACGTCACCTTCGCCCACGACGACGGCCGGCCGGTGCTGTCGGGGGTGTCGCTGCGGGTCGAGCCGGGGGAGACCCTCGCGCTGATCGGCACCGCCGGCTCGGGCAAGTCCAGCGTCGTCGGGCTGCTGCCGCGGTTCTACGACGTCTCCGCCGGGGCGGTGCGGGTGGGCGGGAACGACGTCCGCGACCTGGACACCCACCAGCTGCGCGCGGCGCTGGGCGTCGTCTTCGAGGACAGCTTCCTGTTCTCCGACACCGTGCGGGCCAACATCGCCTTCGGCCGCCCGGACGCCACCGACGCCGAGGTGCGCGCCGCCGCCCGCGCCGCCCAGGCCGACGGCTTCATCGGCGAGCTGCCCGACGGCTACGACACGGTGGTCGGCGAGCAGGGGCTGACGTTGTCCGGCGGCCAGCGCCAGCGGGTGGCGCTGGCCCGCGCGCTGCTCGTCGAGCCCCGGGTGCTGGTGCTCGACGACGCCACCTCCGCCGTCGACGCCGCCGTCGAGGCGCGGATCCACGAGGCGCTGCGCGACGGGGTGCGGGACCGGACGACCCTGCTGGTGGCGCACCGCCGGTCCACGCTGGCGCTCGCCGACCGGGTGGCCGTGCTCGACGCCGGCCGGGTGGTCGACGTCGGCACCGCCGCCGAGCTGGAGGCGCGCTCGCCGCTGTACCGGCTGCTGCTGTCCGGCACCGACGCCGACGCCCCGCCGCCGCAGGACCGGCCGCCGGCCACCGGCACCACCCCGGCGGCCTGGCCGGACCCCGTGCCGGACGCCGAGGAGGACGCCGGCCCGGCCCGCGCCGCCAGCGCCTCGATCGGCGGGCGCGGTGCGGCGATGGCCGCCGCGGCCCCGACGCCGGCCCTGCGGGCGCTGGTCGACCGGCTGCCGCCGACCGTCGACGAGCCCGACGTCCCGGCCGAGCGGGCCCGGGCGGCCGACCGCGGGTTCACCCTGTGGCGGCTGATCCGGCCGTTCCGCTGGCCGCTGGCCGCCGCGCTCGTGCTGGTCGCCGCGGACACCGCCGCCCAGCTGGCCATCCCGGCGCTGGTCCGCGAGGGCGTGGACGACGGCATCGCCGCCCGCTCGACGTCGCTGCTGCTCACCGTCGCCGGCATCGCGCTGGCCGTGGTCCTCGCCGACTTCGCCGTCGCCCGCGGCTCGGCCTGGCTGACCGGGCGCACCGGCGAGCGGCTGCTCTACACGCTGCGGGTCAAGACCTTCGCGCAGCTGCAGCGGTTGGGCCTGGACTACTACGAGCGCGAGCTCGGCGGCCGGATCATGACCCGGATGACGACGGACGTCGACGCGCTGTCGGCGTTCCTGCAGACCGGGCTGACCACCGCGGTGGTCAGCGTGCTCACCCTGGTCGGGGTGCTGGTGGCGCTGTTCCTCTTCGACGTCGAGCTGGCGCTGGTGCTGGTGGCCACGCTGCCGGTGCTGGTGGTCGCCACGGTGTGGTTCCGCGCCCGGTCGGTGCCGGCCTACACCGAGGCGCGGGAGCGGGTCAGCGCGGTCAACGCCCGCCTGCAGGAGGACGTCGCCGGGGTGCGCGTCACCCAGGCGTTCAACCGCTCCGAGCACTCCACCGCCGTCTTCCAGAGCTACGCCCGCAGCTACCGCGACGTCCGGCTGCGGGCGCAGCGCTACATCGCCACCTACTTCCCGTTCGTCGAGTTCCTCTCCGAGGTCGCCGCGGCCGCGGTGCTGGCGGTCGGCGCCGCGCGTCTGTCGTCGGAGACCATCACCGCCGGCGTGCTGATCGCCTTCGTGCTCTACGTCGACACGTTCTTCTCCCCGGTGCAGCAGCTCTCCCAGGTCTTCGACAGCTACCAGCAGGCGTCGGTCGGGCTGCGCCGGCTGCGCGACCTGCTGCGCACGCCGGAGTCGACGCCGGCCGCCGCCTCACCCCGGCCCGTCGGCCCGCTGCGTGGCGAGGTGCGGCTGGCCGACGTCACGTTCTCCTACCGCGGTGCGCCCACCCCGGCGCTGCGCGACGTCACGCTGACCGTCGCGCCGGGGGAGACGCTGGCGTTGGTGGGCGAGACCGGCGCGGGGAAGTCGACGGTGGTCAAGCTGGTCGCCCGGTTCTACGACCCGACCAGCGGAGCGGTCTGCGTGGACGGCGCGGACCTGCGCTCGCTGGACCTGCTGCAGTACCGCCAGCGGCTGGGCGTGGTGCCGCAGGAGGCCTACCTGTTCGCCGGCACGGTGCGCGACGCCATCGCCTACGGCCGGCCCGAGGCCAGCGACGCCGAGGTCGAGGCCGCGGCCCGCGCGGTCGGCGCGCACGAGATGGTGGCCGGGCTGCCGCAGGGCTACCGCACCCGGGTGGGGGAGCGGGGCCGGGCGCTCTCGGCGGGGCAGCGGCAGCTGCTGGCGCTCGCCCGCGCCGAGCTGGTCGACCCCGACGTCCTGCTCTTCGACGAGGCGACCGCCTCGCTGGACCTGGCCACCGAGGCCGCCGTCACCCGGGCGGCCGACGCGGTGGCCCGCCGGCGGACGACGCTCGTCGTCGCGCACCGGCTCACCACCGCCGCCCGTGCCGACCGGGTCGCGGTGCTCGACCACGGCCGGGTGGTGGAGGTCGGCACGCACGACGAGCTGCTGGCCGCCGGCGGTGCCTACTCGGCGCTGTGGGCGGCGTTCACCGCCGACGAGGACGCCGACCCGCTGATGGACTGAGGACCCCGCTGCTCCCTGCAGCTGGGTCCTCCCTCAGTCGAACTGCCAGGTGCTGACCGCGGTGCCGGCCGGGGAGGCCAGCCACAGCAGGGCGGCGAGCGCGCCGAGCCCGACCACGCCCAGCGCCACGACGACCCCGGGGGCCACCGTGCGCCGGTCGAATCGGAAGAGCGCCAGCGCCTGCAGCACCGCACCGCCGAGCGCCAGCAGCGCGCCGACCGGGCCGACCAGCAGGACGGCGAACCCCACCAGCCGGCTGGGCTCGCCGAGCTCGTACGGCCGCAGCACCGTGGCGACGTAGGCCGCTGCCGGCACGACGAGCAGCGTGGCCAGCACCGCCACCGACCGCCAGGTGACCTGCTCGGTCGTCGTCCGCTGCCGCACCGCGGGGGTGGTCACGGCGGGAACTGTCCCGAGGGTCCGCCCCGCCGTCAAGCGCGTCCGGGGTGGGCCCGTCCGGGAAGTCGCTCGACCGGGTGCGTGCGTTCGGGGCAGGGTGGAGCGGTGCTCGAGGTGCGCACCGCCGACGCCGCGGACCTGGACCAGCTGGCCGCGGTCGAGGCGGCCGCCGACGAGCTGTTCGTGCCGCTGGGCATCACCGACCTGCCGCCACCGCCGCCAGCCGATGAGCGGGCGCTCGCCTGGCGGGTGCTGGTGACCGGTCGGCCGGTGCAGGGCCTCGCCGTCCTCGAGCTGCTCGACGGCGCCGTCCACCTCGAGCAGCTCTCGGTGCACCCGGCCGCCGGCCGGCGCGGCCTGGGCAGCGCGCTGCTGGCCGCCACGGTCGAGGCCGCCCGCCACGAGGGGCTCGACCGGGTGACCCTCATCACCTACGCCGACGTGCCGTGGAACGCGCCGTTCTACGCCCGCCACGGCTGGCGGCCGCTGGACCAGCCCACGGCCGGGCTGCGGGCCCTGCGCGAGCGCGAGGCGGCGCTCGGTCTGGACCGCCACGGCCGGCGGACGGTGATGGTCCGGGCGGTCCCGGCCCGTTAGCCGGGGTGCCCGCGCGGGCACCACCCACCGCATGAGCGGATCGACCCCCACCCGGTGAGCACGACCTCGGAGATCACCTCGGACCCCGCGGACGTCCAGCCCGGCCACCCATCCGGATGGGGCACCGGCCGCGAACGCCGGGCGATGACGACGACCTCCCCTGAGCCAGCTGAACGGCCGCTGAGCAGCTCCTCAGCAGGTGCATCGCGCACAACAGGCCGCTCCCGGAGGGCTGACCTACAGTCCGATCTCGTGGCCCTGCCGATGCACGAGGACGTGCCCGCGAGGGTCCGGGAGCTGCCGCTCCCCGGCCTCGCCCTCGGCGAGGTGGTCGCGGCCCTGGAGGCCCGGTACGACCCGGCGCTGGCCGAGGACTGGGACGCGGTCGGCCTGGTGTGCGGCGACCCGGAGGAGCCCGTCCGGTCGGTCCTGTTCGCCGTCGACCCGACCGCCGCGGTGGTCGACGAGGCGATCGCCCTCGGCGTCGACCTGCTGGTCACCCACCACCCGCTGCTGCTGACCCCGGTGCACGGCGTGCCGGCCAGCGACCCCAAGGGCCGGCTGGTGCACCGGCTGATCCGCGCCGGCATCGGCCTGTTCGTCGCCCACACCAATGCCGACCGGGCACCCGACCACGGGGTCAACGACGCGCTGGCCGCCGCGCTCGGCGTCGGCGACGTCCACCCGCTGGAGTCGGTGGCCGCGCCGGAGACCGACACCCTGGTCGTGTTCGTGCCGGTCGGCGTGAGCGACCAGCTGGTCGACGCCCTCTCCGCGGCCGGTGCCGGGGTGATCGGCGACTACACCCGCTGCGTCTGGCAGACCACCGGCACCGGCACCTTCATCCCCGGCGACGAGACCCACCCCGCCATCGGCCGGCGCGGCCAGGTCGAGCGGGTCCCGGAGATCCGGCTGGAGATGGTGGTGCCCCGCGCCTGCCGCGCCGAGGTGCTGCGCGCCCTGCTGGAGCTGCACCCCTACGAGGACCCGGGCTACGCCTTCTTCGAGAACTCCGCGACCGCCAGCCGCGCGGGCCTGGGCCGGGTCGGCGAGCTGACCCGCCCGGTGACCCTGCGGGAGTTCGCCGAGCGGGTGGCCGCCACGCTGCCCGGCACCCCCTGTGGCGTGCGGGTCGCCGGTGACCCCGACCGCGTCGTGCGCACCGTGGCCGTCTGCGGCGGCAGCGGCGCCTCGATGCTCGCCGCGGCGGCGTCGGCCGAGGCCGACGTCTTCGTCACCAGCGACCTCAAGCACCACGCCGCCTCCGAGGCCACCGAGCACCCCGGGCCGGCCCTGTGCGACGTGGCGCACTTCGCGTCCGAGTGGCCGTGGCTGCCCGTCGCCGCCGACCTGCTGCACCGCGACCTCGGCGCGCGGGTCCAGGTGGCGGTCTCCGCCCGGCCGACCGACCCGTGGAGCTGGCAGGTCGGCGCGGACCAGGTCGGTGGCCAGCTGGTCGGCGGGTACGGCGACCACGCACGGCTGCGTTCGGCCGAGGAGCAGGCCGACTGAGCGGTCGTGGCGAGGTGGTCCGGGGCGGCACCGGCGCGCGGGTAGGTTGACCGTGTGCAGGCTGACCACTTCGACCAGCAGAAGCTGCTGGCCCTCGCTGCGGAGGACGTCGCCCTCGCGCAACTCGCCCACCGCCGGCGGACCCTTCCCGAGCTCGCCGCCGTCGAGGCGGCCCAGGAGGCGCAGCGGACCCTGTCCGACGACGTCGTCCGGGCCGAGACCGAGGTGCGCGACCTCGACCGCGAGCAGAAGCGGCTGGAGGGCGACGTCGACACCGTCCGCCAGCGCGCGGCGCGCGACCAGTCGCGGATCGACTCCGGCGGCGCCACGCCCAAGGAGATCACCGGGCTGCAGCACGAGCTGGAGTCGCTGCACCGGCGGCAGTCCGACCTCGAGGACCAGGTGCTCGAGCTGATGGAGCGCCGCGAGGCCGCCGACGCCGCGCTGGCCGCGGCGCAGGGTGGGCTGGCCGGCGCCCAGGCCGAGCAGGAGCGGGCCGAGCAGCAGCGCGACGCGGCGCTCGCCGACATCGCCGAGGCGACGACCCGGCACCAGGCCACGCGCGACGAGATCGCCGCCGCGGTGCCCGCGCCGCTGCTGGCGCTGTACGACCGGATCGCCAAGCAGACCGGTGGCACCGGGGCGGCCCACCTGCACGCGGGCCGCTGCGAGGGCTGCCGGATCGAGTTCTACGGCACCGAGCTGGCCACGTACCGCAACGCCGACCCGCACACCGTGCTGCGCTGCGAGAACTGCGGCCGGATCCTGGTCCGCAACGCCGAGTCGGGGCTGTGACGGCCGGCTCCTCGGGCCGGCGCTTCATCGTCGAGGCGGACGGCGGGTCACGGGGCAACCCGGGGCCGGCCGGCTACGGCGCGCTGGTGCGCGACGCGGAGACCGGGCGGGTGCTCGCCGAGCGGGCGGAGTCCGTCGGCCGGGCCACCAACAACGTCGCCGAGTACGGCGGGCTGGTCGCCGGGCTGCAGGCCGCCCTCGACCTCGACCCGACGGCGAGCGTCGAGGTCCGGATGGACTCCAAGCTCGTCGTGGAGCAGATGTCGGGTCGCTGGCAGATCAAGCACCCGGACATGAAGAAGCTCGCCGTGCAGGCCCGTGACCTGGCCCGGCAGCTGGGCACGGTCCGCTACACCTGGGTGCCGCGGGCGCAGAACGGCGCGGCCGACGCGCTGGCCAACAGCGCCATGGACGGCAAGCCGGTGCGCCGCGACCTGTCGACCGAGCCGGTCGTCGTCGAGGACGACGTCCAGCCGGTCACCGAGCCGGCGCCGGTCGTCGTCACCACCACGTTCCTGCTCCGGCACGGCCGCACCGAGCACACCCCCGAGCGCCGGTTCAGCGGCAGCAGCGACCTGCCGCTGTCCGAGCTCGGCCGGGCCGACGCCGCGGCCGCTGCCCGGCACCTGGCCGGCCGGGGCATCGACGTCATCGTCACCTCGCCGCTGCAGCGCACCCGGCAGACCGCCGAGGCCGCCGCGGAGGTGCTCGGCGTCCCGGTCGAGGTCGACGGCGACCTGCGCGAGCTCGACTTCGGCGGCTGGGAGGGGCTGACCGCCGCCGAGGCCGCGGCGAAGAGCCCGCTGGCCTACCGCCGCTGGTCCGGGGCGCTCGACGTCCGGCCGCCCGGCGGGGAGTCGATCGCCGACGTCTCCACCCGGGTGGCCCGGGCCCGCGCCCGGGTGCTGGAGCGGCACGCCGGCAGGACGGTGCTCGTGGTCAGCCACGTGACGCCGATCAAGCTGCTGCTGGCCGCCGGGCTCGGCGTCGGCGACGAGATCGTGCACCGGGTGTTCCTGGAGGCGGCGTCGCTGTCGACGGTGACCTGGTCGACCGACGGCCGCACGAGCGTCCGCCTGGTGAACGACACGTCGCACCTCGGCTGAGGGCTTGATCGCGCGAAAGCGCGCGTGCTCAGTCGCGCTGAAGCGCGGCTAGAGCCGCCCGGCGTCGATGACCCGGGCGAGGAACTGCCGGGTGCGGGCCTCGACGGGGTCGCCGAGCACCTGCGCCGGCGGCCCGGACTCCAGCACCACCCCGCCGTCGAGGAACGCCACCGTGTCGGCGACCTGGCGGGCGAAGCCCATCTCGTGGGTCGCCATCACGATGGTCATCCCCTGCGCGGCCACCTCGCGGACGACGCGGAGCACCTCGCCGACGAGCTCGGGGTCCAGCGCGCTGGTGATCTCGTCGAGCAGCAGCACCCGCGGCCGCACCGCGAGCGCCCGGGCGATCGCCACCCGCTGCTGCTGGCCGCCGGACAGCCGGTCGGGGTACTCGCCGGCCTTGTCGGCCAGCCCGATCCGGGCCAGCAGCGCCAGCGCCTCCTCCCGCACCTCGGCCTTCGGCCGGCCGTGCACGACGGTCGGCGCCAGGGTCACGTTGTCCAGCACGGACAGGTGCGGGAACAGGTTGTAGGCCTGGAAGACCACACCCAGCCGGCGGCGCACCGCATCGGCGTCCACCCGCGGGTCGGTGACGTCCTCGCCGTCCAGCAGCACCTGGCCGTCGTCCACCGTCTCCAGCAGGCTGGCGCAGCGCAGCAGCGTCGACTTGCCCGAGCCCGAGCCGCCGATCAGCGCCACCACCTGGTGCTCGTCGACGGTCAGGTCGACCCCGCGCAGCACGGCGTTGGAGCCGAAGGCCTTGACCACGCCGCGGACGTCCACCACCGGTGCGTTGTTCACAGGAGGCTCCCGGACTGCTGGCGGCGCCGGGCGCGGGCCGCGTAGGCGTCGGCCAGCCGGGCCGAGGGGACGGCGAGCAGCACGAACAGCAGCCCGGCGACCACGTACGGCGTGAAGTTGAAGCTCTGCCCGACCTGGATCTGGGCGGACCGGACGGCGTCGACGGCGCCGAGGACCGAGATCAGCCCGACGTCCTTCTGCAGCGCGACGAAGTCGTTGAGCAGCGCCGGGGTGACGGTGCGCAGCGCCTGGGGCAGCACCACGATGCGCATGCTCTGCCGGTGGGTCAGCCCCAGCGACCGGGCGGCGGCCCGCTGGCTGGGGTGCACCGACTCGATGCCGGCCCGGAACACCTCGGCCACGTAGGCGGAGTAGGTCAGCACGATGGCCGCGGTGCCCAGCACGAACGGCGAAGTCGGCACGCCCTGCAGGCCCAGCGCCGGGAAGCCGAAGCCGACCAGGTACAGCACGATGATCAGCGGGACGCCGCGGAAGAGGTCGACGTAGGCGGTGGCGACGATCCGCACCGGCGCGAGCGCCGGCCCGCGCAGGGTCCGCAACACCGCCACGCCCAGGCCGCAGACCAGCACCAGCAGCCCGCCGACCACGAGCACCTGGAGGTTCAGCAGCAGCCCGCGGGCGATGTCCGGCAGCGACTCCCAGGCCACCTGCGGGGAGAAGAACGTCGCCTGCACCCGTGGCCAGCCCGGTGAGCGGGTGACGGCCAGCCAGGCCACCACGGCGAACAGCAGGGTGGAGGCGAGGGCGACCAGCGTCGACCGCCGGGCCCGGCTGCGGCGCCAGGCCCGGCGGGAGAGCTCGAGCTCGCTGGCCGGCGGGAGGACGCCGTCCGGCACGCGGCTCAGGAGAGGACGGGGGCGTCGGCGACGTCCGACAGCCACTGCTGCTCGAGGTCGGCCAGCGTGCCGTCCTCGCGCAGGGCGTCGACGGCCTGGCTGACGCAGTCGGTGAGCGGGCTGTCCTTGGCCAGCACCAGCCCGAACTGGTCGGCGCTGCTGCCGGAGTCGGCGACCTGCCCGACGATCACGCCGTCGTCCAGCTCGGCGGCGGTGATGTAGAAGGCCGTGGGCAGGTCGACGACGATCGCGTCGACCTGGCCGTTCTGCAGGGCGAGCTTGGCGTCGTCGTTGGTGTTGAACACGACCGGGTCGCTGTCCGGGGCGATGGTCTCGATCAGCACGTCGAGGCTCGTGGTGCCCACCTGCGCGCCGATCCGCAGGTCCTTCAGGTCGGCGAGGCTGGTCGCCCCCTCGGCGGCGGAGCCCCCGGTGGTGATGACCGCCTGGGTGACGTCGTAGTACGGCGAGGAGAAGTCGACGGCCTGCCGGCGCTCGTCGGTGATGGAGAACTGGTTGACGTCGAAGTCGAAGGACTTCGGGCCGGGCTGGATGACGCTGTTGAACTGCGCGGTCACCCAGGTGACCTCGTCCTCGGCGTACCCGAGCTGCTCGGCGACGGCGTAGGCCACCGCGGACTCGAAGCCCTCGCCGTTGGTCGGGTCGTCGTCGCTGAACCACGGCTCGTACGCGGGGGCGTCGGTTCCGATGGTGAGCGTGCCGTCCTCGAGGGTGGGCAGGTCGCCGGGGGAGCAGCTGCCGGACCCGCTGGCGGAGGCGGCGTCGTCGGCGGTCTCCTCGGCGGCGCAGGCGCTGACCGAGACGGTCGCGGCGGCCAGCAGGGCCAGGGTGGCGAGGGGACGACGGCGCATGGGGGACCTCGATCGGGGTGCTTGAGCGTTGTACGAGCAGCTGCATCCTAGGGTCCGGGCCGCGCCGTGCCGGGCCCGGGACGCCACGGGGGACACTGGGTGGCGACAGGTGGACAGCGAGCACCGGGAGCACCGCCATGACCGCGACGACCAGCACCGCCCGCGCCACGGGCGACCGCACCATGTCCGACCTCGAGTACGAGGCGTGGGCGGCGGAGGTGCGGCGGCTGGCCGACGAGCGCGGCGCCGTCGTCCTGGCGCACAACTACCAGGTGCCCGAGATCCAGGACGTCGCCCACTTCACCGGCGACTCGCTGTACCTGTCCCGGGTCGCCGCGGAGACCGACGCCCGGGAGATCGTCTTCTGCGGCGTCCACTTCATGGCCGAGACCGCCAAGATCCTGTCGCCGGACAAGACCGTGCTGCTGCCCGACCACGCGGCCGGCTGCTCGCTGGCCGACAGCATCACCGCCGAGCAGCTGCGCGAGTGGAAGGCCGAGCACCCGGGCGCCGTCGTCGTCAGCTACGTCAACACCACCGCGGCGGTGAAGGCCGAGACCGACATCTGCTGCACCAGCTCCAACGCCGCCGACGTCGTGCGGTCGATCCCGGCCGACCGGGAGATCCTGTTCTGCCCCGACCAGTTCCTCGGCGCGCACGTCAAGCGGGTCACCGGCCGGGAGAACATCTCGATCTGGGCGGGGGAGTGCCACGTGCACGCCGGCATCAGCCCGAGCGACGTCCGGAGTCAGATCGCCGCCCACCCGGGGGCGGAGATCCTGGTGCACCCCGAGTGCGGCTGCACCACCTCGGTGCTCGACCTGGTCAGCCACGGCGACCTCCCCGCCGACCGGACCCGCGTGCTGTCGACCGGCGGGATGGTCGAGGCGGCCGCGGCGACCCGCGCCCCGCAGGTGCTGGTGGCCACCGAGATCGGCATCCTGCACCAGCTGCGGGCGCTCAACTCCGGCACCGAGTTCATCCCGATGAACGAGCGCGCCTCCTGCCGCTACATGAAGATGATCACCCCGGCGAAGCTGCTGCACACGCTGCGCACCGGCGAGGGCGCGGTCGACGTCGACCCGCAGGTCGCGGCCCGGGCCCGGCGGGCGGTCGAGGCGATGGTCGCCATCGGCGAGCCCGGCCGCGGCGGGGAGTAGCGGGCCCGCCCGTCCGTTGATCATGGGCGTGCTGCCCGGTGACACGCCCGGGCCCGGCGCGCCGAGCGGCAGAACGCCCATGATCAACGCGGGGGCGGGCCGACGTCAGACCAGCAGCGCCAGCCACAGCGCGGCGGTGGCGCCGACCAGGGTGAGCGGCACGGTCGCCAGCCCGACGGCGCTGAACCGGACCGCGCCGGGGGCGTCGGCGCCGAGCACCCGCCGCCACAGCAGGTTGGCCAGCGACCCGGCGTAGGTGAGGTTGGGGCCGAGGTTCACCCCGATCAGCACCGCGAGCACCGTCGGCACGCCACCCACTGCGGCCACCGGCAGCAGCGCCAGCGTCGCCGGCAGGTTGTTGACCAGGTTGGCCAGCAGCGCGGCGATCCCGACGACCGCCAGCAGCGCGAGCAGCCCGTCGCCGCGGGGCAGCAGGTCGCCGAGCAGGGCCTCCAGGCCGTGCTGCCGCAGCACCAGCACCAGCACCGCCAGCCCCAGCACGAACAGGCCGAAGGGCAGGTTCGCCGCGCGCACCAGGTCGGGCACCCGGGTGCGGCCGGCGACGAGCTGCCGGACGGCGAGGACGACGACGCCCGCAGTGGCCGGCCACACCGGTCCGACGCCGACCAGGGACGCGACGGCGAACCCCGCCACGGTGGCCCCGACCACGGCCAGCGCCAGCACCGGTGCCGGCGGGACGTCGTGCACCGGGGCGTCGATCGCGTCCCGGAGGTCGGCGCGGAACAGCCGGCGCAGCACCAGGTACTCCAGCGCGAGCGCGGCCACCTGCGGCAGCACCATCAGCCCGGCGAAGTGCACGAACGACAGCCCGGTGGCCGCCACCGCGAGCAGGTTGGTCAGGTTGGACACCGGCAGCAGCAGCGAGGCGCTGTTGGCCAGGTGCCCGACGGCGTAGCCGTGCGGCCCCACCGGCACCCGCAGGTGGCGGGCGAGGGCGACCACCACCGGGGTGAGCAGCACGACGGTGGCGTCCAGGCTCAGCACCGCGGTGACCGCCGCGGCCAGCACGAACACCCGGGCCAGCAGCCCCTGCGCCGAGCTGCCCGCCTGCCGGGCCGTCACGGCGGCCGCCCAGCCGAACAGCCCCTCCCGGTCGGCGAGGTCGGCCAGCAGCAGCACGACGACCAGGAAGGCGACCGTCGGGCCGACCTCCCGCAGGGTCGCCGCGGCGTCGTCCCAGCCGACCGCGCCCAGCCCGGCCAGCAGCAGGGCACCGGGCACCGCGATCACCGCTGGTGGCAGCCGGGGGGAGTCGGCTGCCGCCGCGGCGAGGGTGCCGGCCAGCAGCAGGGCAGCCAGCAGCAGGGCGACGGGGTCGGACACGCGGTGCGGCCGGTCAGCTGCGCAGGAAGAGGTAGACCGAGACCGCGACGCCGAAGGTCACGATGAGCACCCGCAGCGGTGTGCTCGGGATCCGGGTGGCGACCTTGGCGCCGAGGAAGCCGCCGAGCAGGCTCGCCGGGGCGCAGACCGCCACGTACTCCCAGGCGACGTCGGCCCAGATGCCGAAGACGACCACGGTCACCGTGGCGGTCACCAGCGAGATCGCGCTCTTCATCGCGTTGGCCAACTTGAGCCGGCCCAGTCCCAACCCGAGGACGCCGACCAGGATGACGCCGAGCGCGCCGCCGAAGTAGCCGCCGTAGACGGTGGCCAGGAACAGCGCGACGTAGAGCCAGACCGGGTCGCCGGTGCGGCCGCCGTCCTCCCGCGTCCGGAGCCGCCGGGTGATCAGCGGCTGGAACGCCAGCAGGACGCTGGCCAGGAACACCAGCACCGGGACGACGGCGTCGAAGGCCTCGCTGGGGGTGGTGAGCAGCAGGATCGAGCCCGCCGTGCCGCCGACGACCGCAGTCGCGCCGAACCGCACCAGCCGGCCGCGCTGCCCGGCGTACTCCGCGCGGAAGCCGAGCACCCCGCCGACGTAGCCCGGCCACTGGGCGATGGAGTTGGTGACGTTCGCCTGCACGGTGCCCAGGCCCAGCCCGACCAGGGTGGGGAAGAGGATCAGCGAGCCGCCCCCGGCGATGGAGTTGATCCCGCCGGCCAGCAGCGCGACCCCGGCAGCGATGAGGAGGTCGACAGCGGACACGACAGCGGACCCTACGGTGTGCGCATGCGGGGAGACGTGCAGGCGCTGGCCATCGCGACGGGCATGGCCGGTAGCGGGGTGCTGCACCTGGTCCGGCCGCAGACCTACGACTGGATGATCCCGCCGGAGCTCGGCCCGGCCCGGCCGTGGGTGACCGGCAGCGGCGTGGCCGAGCTGGCCACCGCGGCCCTGCTGGCGGTGCCGGCGACCCGCCGCGCCGGGGGCTGGGCGGCGGTGGCGGTGCTGGTCGGGGTGCTCCCCGCCCACCTGCAGACCCTGCGGGTGCTGCGCGGGGCGAAGCTGGCGGCGGCGGTCGCCCGCATCCCGTTCCAGCTGCCGATGCTGCAGGCCGCGCTGCGGGTCGCCCGCCCGCGCTAGCGGCCGCGGACCGGCGGGGGCTCGGGGTCGGTGAGCCGCGGGCCGTCCATCAGGCTGCCGGCCTGCTTGACCCGCCGCAGCACGGTCGAGGTCTCCAGGGTGCGCACCGGCAGCGCGCCGACCCGGTCGGTGAGGAAGCGGTACAGGTGCGCGGTGTCCCGGCAGGTCACCGCCACCATCAGGTTGACCGGGCCGGTGACCACCGCGGTGAAGGCGGTCTCCGGCTCGCGGGCCAGCGACTCCCCGACGTGGGCGATGTCGGCCGGCGCCACCCCGAGCCAGAGCAGGGCGCTCACCGGGTGGCCGAGCAGCTCGCTGGCGATCTCCAGGTCGAAGTAGAGGGTCCCGGCCGCGCGCAGCGCGTCGACCCGCCGGGCCACCCGGCTCTCCGACCAGCCGGTCACCCCGGCGAGCTCGGCGTAGCTCAGCCGGCCGTCGGTGGCCAGCGCGGCGAGCAGGAGCTCGTCCTCGGGGTCCAGCGCCAGCGGGGGGCTCGCCGTCCGGGGCTGCTCGGGGGTGAGGGCGGCGATCTGCTCGTCGGTCAGCGGGTCCTCGAAGCCGGTCCACTCGTAGGGTCCGCCGACGTAGGCGTGCAGCACCGAGAAGGCGGTCAGGTCGATCACCTGGACCGTGCGCGGCAGCCGGTCCAGCAGCAGGGCGTCGCGCTGCCGGGGCGTGCGCGGCTTGGTCGAGCAGGTGATCTCCGCGCCGCCGGCGGTGAGGCTCACCCAGGAGACGTCCGGACGGCGGGCCAGCGCGTCGGCCACCGCGCCCGCTGCCGCCGGCTGCACGCGCACCCGGATGTGCCAGCTCGGCTCGGTGGCCTCCGGGGTGGTCAGGCCCAGCACCCGGACGACGCCGTCGGCCCGCAGCCGCCGCCAGCGCCGGGCGACCGTCTGCTCCGAGACCCCCAGCACGGCGGCCACCCGGCTGAACGGGGCACGGCCGTCGACCTGCATCGCGTGCACGATCTGGCGGTCGATGGCGTCGATCACGGCACCATCCTCCCTGACGCGGCTGTGCGTGGAGGATCCCGGCAGGATCGGCGGCTCGATTGGTCGGTGGTGCGCCACCGACCGCAGAGTGGTGCCATGCGCAAGTGGTTGCCGCTGGTCGCGATCTGCACCGGCACGTTCATGCTCCTGATCGACGTCACGATCGTGAACGTCGCCCTGCCCGACATGGCCACCGACCTGCAGACGAGCTTCGGCCAGCTGCAGTGGGTCGTCGACGTCTACGCGCTGGCCCTGGCCGCGCTGGTGCTGGGTGCCGGGTCGCTGGCCGACCTCTACGGCCGGCGGAAGCTCTACCTGATCGGGCTGGTGCTCTTCGCGGTGGCGTCGCTGGCCTCCGGGCTCGCCCCGGACGCCGGTCTGCTCATCGCCGCCCGTGGGTTGCAGGGCATCGGCGGGGCGGTCATGTTCGCCACCACGATCGCGCTGATCAACACCAGCTACGAGGGCCGGGACCGCGGGACGGCGTTCGGCATCTGGGGTGCGGTGGTCGGTGCCTCCGCGGCGCTGGGCCCCATCCTGGGCGGCGCCCTCACCGAGCTGTCCTGGCGCTGGATCTTCTTCGTCAACCTGCCGGTGACCGTGTTCGCCGTGGTGCTCACCCTCACCGCGGTGCAGGAGGCCCGGCAGCCGGGGGCGCCGCGGCCCGACGTCCCCGGGATCGCGCTGTTCAGCCTCGGCGCCGGGGGCCTCGTCTTCGGCCTGGTGCGCGCCGCCGCCGACGGCTGGGGGCAGCCCGCTTCCTGGGGGCCGATCGCCGCGGGCCTGCTCGTCCTGGCCGGCTGGGTCGTCGTCGAGGCCCGCCGGTCGGACCCGATGCTCGACGTCGGGCTGTTCCGCAGCCGCTCGTTCACCGGGATCATGCTGGGCGCGCTGCTGCTCAACGCCGCGGCGTTCGCCTCGCTGATCTACATGTCGCTGTGGCTGCAGTCGATCGGCGGGCTGTCGCCGCTGCAGGCCGGCTGCGTCTTCATCCCGCTGTCGGCGCTGAGCTTCGGGGTCGCCGCCGTCGCCGGGCGGTCGCTGACGGACCGGCCGCCGCGGCTGGTGCTCGGCGGGGGGCTGCTGCTGGTCGGGGCCGGTGGGCTGCTGCTCGCCCTGGTCGGCGCCGACTCGACCTGGCGGGTGCTGGTGCCCGGCCTCGCCGTGCTCGGCGCCGGGGTGGGCATGGCGAACCCGACGCTGGCCTCCGCCGCCCTGGCCGCCGTCCCGCGCGAGCGCAGCGGGATGGCCTCGGGTGCGGTGAACACCTTCCGGCAGCTCGGCTTCGCGCTCGGCGTCGCCGTGCTGGGCAGCGTCTTCACCGCGCAGGCCACCGCGTCGCTGCGCGACGGCGGGGCGCCGGACGCCCCCGGCACCGCCTCGGCGCTGACCGCCGGGCAGGCCGGCCAGCTGATCGGCTCGGCGCCCGCCGCGGACCGGGCGGGGCTCGCCGACCTGCTGGGCACCGCCTACGCCAGCGGCCTGCGCGACGTCTTCCTGGTCTGCGGCGGCGCCGGCCTGCTCGGGGGCGTGCTGGTGCTCTGGCTGGTGCGGGCCGCGGCGCCGTCCAGCGGCCGGCCGGCCGGCGCGCAGTCGGAGCCTGCCACCGCCCGCTGAGAGCGGGCAGACTCCCCGCATGGCGACCTCCCCGATGCCCGACGACTGGCAGCGCGCCCTCGTCGTGGCCGCCCACCCCGACGACATCGAGTACGGCATCGCGGCGGCGGTCGCGGTCTGGACGGCGGCGGGCAAGGACGTGCACTACGTGCTGGCCACCCGCGGCGAGGCCGGCATGGAGGGCGTGCCGCCGGAGACCGCCGGGCCGCTGCGGGAGGAGGAGGAGCGGCGGTCGGCCGCCGTCGTCGGCGTCACCGAGGTCGAGTTCCTCGACCACCGGGACGGCGTGCTCGTGGCGGGCCCGGAGCTGCGGCGGGACCTCGCCGCGGCGATCCGCCGGCACCGGCCGGAGCTGGTCGTCACCGGGTACTTCGGGCCGACCTGGACCCCGCCGGGGGTGTCGCCGGCCTACCTGAACTCCGCCGACCACCAGGCCCTGGGCCAGTGCGTGCTCGACGCCGTCGCGGACGCGGCGAACGAGTGGATCTTCCGGGACCTGGCCGAGCCGCGGTGGACGGGCGTGCAGTACATCGCGGTGCAGGAGCCGTCCGACCCGCCGCACGAGGTGGCGGTGGAGGGGCAGGTCGACGCGGCCGTCCGCTCCCTGACCGAGCACCGCCGGTACCTCGAGCTGCTGTCGGACGTGCCGGTCGAGGAGCAGGCCCAGCAGGTCATCGACATGTCGACGCTGACCGAGGACGGACGCCGCCGGGTCGGCTTCCGGCTCTTCTGGGGATGAGCACCCCCTAGACTGCTGGGCACGACGGACGAGTCGGCTGGGCGGTCGCGTCGGCGGGGGAGACCCCGTCGCCGAGGAACGTCCGGGCTCCACAGGGCAGGGTGGTCGTTAACAGCGACCCGGGGTGACCCGCGGGACAGTGCCACAGAGAACAGACCGCCAGTGCTCGCACTGGTAAGGGTGAAACGGCGGTGTAAGAGACCACCGCACACCGGGTGACCGGTGTGGCTCGGTAAACCCCACCCGGAGCAAGGTCGAAAAGGGACGGCGGTCCGCCGCCGTCCTGCGCAGGCGTTCGAGGGCTGCCCGCCCGAGCCTGCGGGTGGACCGCTCGAGCCTGCCGGCAACGGCAGGCCTAGATGGATGGCCGCTCATCGGGACGCCGCGAGGCGCCCGGGGACAGAACCCGGCGTACAGGCCGACTCGTCCGTCGCCCCCGCCGGTCCTGCGCCGTGGTCAGCGCAGCGAGTCGGGGGCGACGTCGTCGACGATCGCCCGGAACGTGCTGGTGTCCACCTCGTTGTCGACCGTCACCCGGACGATGTCGGTGACCTGCTCGCGGGACGTGGAACGGGCGGCGCTCACGCGGGCGGCGGCGATCAGCTTCAGCTGGTGCAGTCGGGCCGTGGAGCCGGGGACCGGGGGGAGTCGGTTCTCGCGCATGGACGGACGGTAGGCAGATCGTCCACCGGAGCGTGGGACGTTGCGGCACCGTGTCGTCTCACGGTACCTCCGCCGTCCCACGTGATGCACCCGTCACACGGGTTGGGAGATCAGCCCAGCAGCTCGAGCACGGCCCGTGGCGTCTGGTTCGCCTGAGCCAGCATCGCGGTTCCCGCCTGCGTCATCACCTGGTTGCGGGTGAAGGTCGTCATCTCCTGCGCCATGTCGGCGTCACGGATCCGCGACTCGGCCGCGGCCGTGTTCTCGATCGACACGTTCAGCCGGGCGAGGGTGTGCTCCATGCGGTTCTGCACGGCGCCGAGGTCCGCCCTGGTCGACGAGACCCGCCCCAGGGCCCGGTCGATCACCGGTAGCGCGCCCGCGGCGCCGGTCCGCCCGACGTAGCTGGGGGTCAGCGCCGCGGCATCAGCAGCGGTGGAGGTCCCCGACGGGGTGTCGCCGGCGAACACCAGTTCGCCGGAAGTGGCCATGAACGGGTAGCCGCTTGTCCCGAGCGCGGCCAGTGCCGCCGTGTTCAGGGCGTCGAGGTGCTGCTGAGCCGTCACTGCCCCCGAGTAGTCGACGCTGTCCAGGTCGAACGTGCGGCCGGCGTAGACGATGGAGCCCTTCATCGCCGTGTAGCTGTCGGCCTGCGAGAAGTCGCCGGCCACGCTGAGCCGGCCCGCCGTGGGGGTGCCGTCGGCCGCGGATACCGCAGCGTCGACCGTCGTCGGCAGGTCCGCGGCGTCCCTGAGATCGACCGGCGCCAGCTGCAGGCCGGGAACGTCGAGGCCCTGATCTCGCGTGCCGATACGCACGGTGATCGTCTCGCCCTCGTTGGCGCCTACCTGGAAGAGGCCGGCGTAGGTGCCGTCCAGCAGGTCCCTGCCGTTGAAGGACGTGGTGTGGGCGATCCGGTCCACCTCGGCCTTGAGTTGGTCCACCTCGGTCTGGATGCCGACCCGGGCGGCACTGTCGAGCCCCCCGTCGTTGGCGGCCTGCACGGCGAGGTCGCGCATGCGCTGGAGGACGGCGGTCGTCGCACCGAGGGCGCCCTCGGCGGTCTGCACGACACTGATGCCGTCCTGCGTGTTCCGGACGGCCCGGGTCATCCCGCCGATCTGGGAGCGCAGGGCCTCGGAGATGGCCAGACCTGCGGCGTCGTCGGCTGCCCGGTTGACCCGGTACCCGGACGAGAGCGTCTCGATGGACCGGGTCATCGCCCGGTCGGTGTACGAGACGGATCGGTGTGCGGCCAGCGCCGCGATGTTCGTGGCGATGCGCATGCCCATGCGGTGCCTCCCCATCCGTGCCCCCGCCGCATCCGTGCAGCCGGCCTTCTCACGGACAAACGGCAGCCGACGGGCAGATCTCAATCCGAACGCTGCGGTTCTCGCCCGGCTCGGAGAGCTCGTGAGGCCCGGACCTGGCGCTACCCTCCGCCGATGGCGACGCGGCGCAGCGCTCCCGGGTCGCGGCGTCGGCGGCTGCGGATCGCGCTGCTCCCCGCGCCCGGGCAGTCGCTCGGGCTGGCCGCGCTCGTCGCGGTGCTCGCCGCCGCGCTGGTCTCGGTGCCGCTCGTGCTGGGGTCCGCCGAGCAGGGGGCGTGGGCCGAGCAGCGCCGCGGGCTCACCGAGACGCAGATCGGGGCCACCCTCTACTCCGCCGCCAAGCCGCCGGACGTCGAGGGCACCGCGCTCGCGCCGGGCTCCGCCGACGTCCAGACGGTCCCGGCCGGGCCCCTCGACCTGGTGCCCCGGCTGGACGCCGCGGTCACCCAGGCGGCCCTGGACACCAGGACCGGCGTTCCGGTGGCGCTGACCCGGCTGCGGGTGCCCCTCTTCACGCCGTCCCGGGCGAGCTTCGTCAGCCGCGCCCAGCTGCTCCACCGGGACGGCGCCGCCGAGCACGTGGAGGTGGTCGCGGGCAGCGCCGACGACCGCGGCGTGCTGCTGCCGCAGCGGCTGGCCGACGACCTCGGGCTCGGCCCGGGCGACACCTGGACCGCCGAGTCCGCCGACGGGCTGCCCACCGCGCTCCCGGTCGCCGGGGTCTACGCCGACCTGGGGACCCCGCTGCCGGCGTGGTGGGAGGGACAGCGCGAGCTGTTCGCGCCCCGCGCGGAGCCGAGGTTCGGCCAGATCACCACGATGCCCTCGCCACCGGTCGTCATCGCCGACCGGGACGTGGTGCTGGCGGCGGCGGGGGACGTCGCGCAGGACGTGTTCCTGCAGTGGTTCCTGCCGCTGGCCGAGGGGATCGGCGTCGGCGGGGCCCGCGACGCCGCCGCGCAGCTGGATCAGCTGGGCACCGTCCTGTCCGACCCGGCCCGACCCGTCGCGCAGCTGGTGGCCGACGCGGACTTCCCCGCGCCCCGACCCACGTCGCAGCTGGCGGCCTCGCTGGACACGGTCGACGACACGGTGGCGCTGCTCCGGCCGCAGGTGCGCGCGGTCGGCACCGGCGCCGGCGTCGCGGCCGGGGTGCTGGTCGGTGCCTGGGCCGGCTGGCGCGTGCGACGGCGCGCGGACGAGCTGGCGTCGCTGGTCGCGCGGGGGGTCTCCCCGCTGAGCAGCGCCGGGACGGCGGTGCGCGAGGCCGTGCTGCCGGTGCTGGCCGGCGGCCTGCTGGGCGCCGTCGCTGCCTGGGCGCTCGTCCGGGCCGGCGGGCCGGCGGCCGAGCTGCCCGGTGCGGTGTGGCCGCCTGCCGTCGCCGCGCTGGCCGCCGGGGCGCTGGCCGCGCTGGTCGTCGTCGGCGTCACCACCGGCGCCCTGGTGACCCGGGCGGGGCAGCTGACCCCGAACCCGCTCGCCCAGTGGCTGGGCCGGGTGCCCTGGCTGGCGATGACCGCCGCGGTCACCGTCGTCGCCGTCGTGCCGCTGGTCACCGGCGACCCCGGCGGCCGGACGCTCGGGCCGGTGACGCTGGCCGTGCCGCTGCTGGTCACCGTGGTCGTGGCCGGCGCGGTCACCGCGGCGCTGCCGCTGCTGGGCCGGCGGGCCGGGGCGCGGCTCCGGCGCCTGCCGCCGGCCGCCTTCCTGGTCGCCCGCCGGGTGCTGGCCGCGCCCGGCGGCACCCGGCTGGTGGTCGTGACCACGGCGCTGTCGCTGGGGCTGGTCGTCTACGCCGGTGCACTGGCCGACTCCAGCCAACGGGCGCTCGCGGCGAAGTCCTCGGTGGCCACGCCCGCCGACGTCGTCGTGCCGCTGGTCCGCCGCACGGTGGAGGAGGGCGCGCTGCCGGCCGGCGCCACGATCGTCGGCTACGAGACCGACCTGGACGTGCTCCCCGGCGGCTCCACCGCCGACCTGCTCGCCGTCCGCCCCGACCAGCTCCCCGGCATCGTCCGCTGGGACGACGCCCTGGCCGACGAGCCGCTGGACCAGCTGCTGGCCGCGCTGGCCGACGGCGACGGCGGCGGGCGGGTGCCGGTGGTCGCCGCCGGCCCGGTGCCCGAGGAGGCCGCGGTGGGCCGGGAGCTCGAGGTGGCGCTGGGCCGCTACTACGCGGTGCCGGTCGTGGTGGTGGCCCGGGCCGAGGCCTTCCCCGGCCAGCGGTCGCGGCTGCCGCTGCTCGTGGCGGACTGGGACCGGCTCAGCGCGGCGCTGGAAGTTGCCGGGCGGGAGACCGCCGACGTCCTCGACCGGCAGGTGTGGGCCGCCGGTGAGGCGACGCCGCTGCTGGAGGCGCTGGACGCGGCGCTCTACGGCGTCGACGAGACCGGGGTCGACACCGGCGGGGCGTTCGCGCTCCGGCCCGAGGTGCGGGCGCTGTCCTGGTCGCTGGGGTACCTCCGCGCGGTTGCGCTGGGCGCGGGCGCGCTCGGGCTGATCGCGCTGGCCATGCACGCGGCGGCCCAGCAGCGCCGGCGCACCGTGGCCGCGCTGCTGCTCTCCCGGATGGGGATGAGCCGCCGCGCCGCGGACGCCGCCGGGGGAGCGGAGACCGGGGTGCTCGCAGCCCTGGCCACCGTGGTCGCGGTCGCGGTCGCGCTGCCGGCGTCCGCGCTGGTGCTGCCGCTGCTCGACCCGGTGCCCGCGGTGCTGCCCGGCCCCTCGCTGCAGGTGCCGTGGGGCAGCATCGGGCTGGTCGCAGCCGGTGCCCTGCTCGCGACCGGCGCCGCAGCGCTGCTGGGAAGCCGCGCCGCGGGGCGCACCAGCGGGGGGCAGGTGATGCGCGATGCCGGCTGACCGCCGGGCACCGGCCGCGCTGTGCGAGGGGCTGGTGCGCATCTACTGGTCCCGCAGCGGCGAGGTGCACGCCCTCAAGGGCGTCGACGCCGTCGTCCCGGCCGGCCGGCTGACCGCGATCACCGGACCGTCCGGCTCGGGCAAGAGCTCCCTGCTGCGCATCCTGGCCGCCCAGGACCGGCCCACCGCGGGACGGGCGGAGGTCGCCGGTGAGTCGCTCTCCGGCATGTCGAGCCGCCGGCTGCGCGCGGTGCGCCGCCGGCACATCGGCTACGTCTTCCCCCGGCCGGCGCAGAACCTGGCGCCGCACCTCGACGGCCGCGAACACCTGGCGGTGGCCGCCCGGCTGCGCGGCGTCCCGCGGGCCCGCGCCGCCCGCGAGGGCGCCGAGCTGCTGGACCTGCTCGGGCTGGCCGACCGCGCCGGCCACCTGCCCGGTGAGCTCTCCGGCGGCGAGCAGCAGCGGCTGGCCTTCGCCCAGGCGGTGATCGGCGGCCCGGCGCTCGTCGTCGCCGACGAGCCGACCGGCGAGCTGGACTCGCAGACGACGGCCGAGCTGCTCGCCGCCGTCCGGGAGCTGACCCTGGCCGGCACCACCGTCGTGCTGGCCACCCACGACCCGCTGGCCGCCGCGGCCGCCGACCAGGTGGTGCACCTGCGGTCGGGCACGGTCGCCCACGAGGAGGTGGCCGGTCAGCGGCTGGCGGTCATCGACGGCGACGGTCGGGTGCAGCTGCCCGAGGAGGCGCTGCGCCGGTTCAGCGCCCGGCGGGTGCAGATCGACGTGACCGCCGACGGCGTCGTCCTGCGGGAACCGTCGTGACCGCGCTGCGCGCCGTCGACGTGCACAAGGCCTACCGCCGGGGACGGGAGCAGGTGCACGCACTGCGGGGGGTGACCCTGGAGGTGCACCCCGGCGAGGTGGTCGCGCTCCTCGGCCGGTCCGGCTCGGGCAAGACGACGCTGCTCAACTGCCTGCTGGGCTGGGAGACCCCCGACTCCGGCGAGGTCACCGTGCCCGGTGCCGCCGAGCCGGGCGCGGCCCCGTGGCGGACGGTCGCGGTCGTGCCACAGCGGTTCGGGCTGCTCGACGAGCTCACCCTCGCCGACAACGTGGCGGTCCCCGCCCAGCTGGCCGGCATCGCGGACCCGGGGGAGGCCGCGCTCGCCACGCTGGGTGCCCTGCAGCTGGGGCACCTGGCCGACCGGCTGCCCGACGAGGTCTCGCTGGGCGAGCAGCAGCGCACCGCGCTGGCCCGCGCGCTCGTCGTCCGGCCGGCGTTCCTGGTGGCCGACGAGCCGACCGCCCGGCTGGACGAGGAGATGTCCACCCGGGTGCTGGCCACGCTGCGCGAGGTCCACGCCGCCGCGGGCACCGGCGTGCTGATCGCCGGCCACGACCCGCTGGCCGTGGCCGCCGCCGACCGGGTGGTGCAGCTCAGCGACGGGGTGCTGCTGGGCTGAGCCCGCTCAGCCCAGCACGGCGGGCACCGGCCGGGCGGCCAGCCACTGCTCGAGCCGGTCGGCCGGCAGCGGCCGGGAGTGCAGGTAGCCCTGGCTCTCGTCGCAGCCGAGCAGCCGCAGGTCGGCCAGCGTGGCGGCGTCCTCCACGCCCTCGGCGACCACCCGCAGACCCAGCTGGTGGGCCAGGCCGATGGTGCTGGAGACGATCGCGGCCGCGCGGGCGTCGGTGAGCAGGTCGGCGGTGAACGAGCGGTCCAGCTTCAGCTCGGCGACCGGCAGCTGCCGCAGGTAGGTCAGCGAGGCGTAGCCGGTGCCGAAGTCGTCGATGCTCACCGTGGTGCCCAGCGCGGCCAGCGCGGCGACGACGGTGAGGCTGCGGTCGGGGTCGCTGAGCAGCACGCTCTCGGTCACCTCCAGCACGATCGCCGAGGGCGGCACGCCGTGGTCGGCGAGCAGCCCGGCCACCCGGCCCGGCAGCCCGGTGTCGAGCAGGTTGCTGGCGGAGAGGTTCACCGACACCCGCAGGTCGTGCCCGGCGCGGCGCCAGGCCGCCGCCTGGGCGACCGCCTGGCACAGCACCGTGTCGGTCAGCGCGCCCATCAGCCCGTGCACCTCGGCCAGCGGCAGGAACTCCGCCGGGCCGAGCAGGCCGCGGGTCGGGTGCTCCCAGCGCACCAGCGCCTCCACGCCCACCGGCCGCCCGCTGGCGATGTCCAGCTGCGGCTGGTGGTGCAGCACGAACTGCCCGCTGCTCAGCCCGTGCCGGAGCTCCTCGACCAGCGCGAGGTGGCCGCTGCTGTCGCCGTGCCGGCTGCTGTCGTAGACGGCCACCTCGGCACCGGTGCGCTTCGCGTCGTACATGGCGGCGTCGGCCTGCCGCAGCAGCAGCGCGCGGCCGGCGCCCCCCGGCGCGCCGGTGGCGCCGTCGCTGCAGGCCAGCCCGATGCTCACCGTCACGTGCAGGCTCAGCCCGCCGACCTCGAACGGCTCGGCCAGCCGGTCGCAGAGCAGCCGGCCCAGCAGCTCGGCGCGCTCCGTCGGGGCCTGCCCGCCGGGCACCCGCGAGACCACGGCGAACTCGTCGCCGCCCAGCCGGCCCAGCACGTCGCTGGGCGCCAGCGCGGGCCCCAGCCGGGCGGCCACGAGCCGCAGCAGGTCGTCGCCGGCGGAGTGCCCGAGGCCGTCGTTGACCTCCTTGAACTTGTCCAGGTCGAGCAGGGCGAGGACGACGGGCGACCGCTCGTCGCACAGCTCCTCCACCCGGCGCAGCACCGCCCGCCGGTTGGCGACCCCGGTCAGCTCGTCGGTCAGCGCCTCGCGTCGGCTCACGGCCAGCTGGGCCAGCTCCCGGACGTTGACCAGCAGCCGCACGCTGGACCCGGTGGCGGCCACCGCGGCGCACCAGACCGGGAACCCGCTGGAGCCGGTGAGCGCGCTGGTCACCAGGATCGCGGTCGAGGCGGCGATCACGACGAACGCGCCGACCGTCGAGGCGGTCGGGTCCGCCGGCTGGGGGCTGGACGGCGCGGGCTCCAGCACCGCGGCCAGCCCGAGGCAGCAGGCACCGACCGCGCCGGCCAGCGCGGTCCAGCCGACCGGCTCGCCACCGGCCAGCGTCGTCGCCGCAGCCCCGGACAGCTGGACCACGAACGCGCCGAGGACCAGCCAGGTCCGCGGGTCGCGCCACATGGCCCCGAGGAACACCATCGACAGCGCGGTGCCGGCGACGACGAACAGCGCGGCGTCCTGGGCGAGCAGCGGCTGCAGCCGCCACCACGGGAGGTCGGCCAGCCGGCCGCCGGTGTGCTCGACCACCGTGCCCAGGACGGCGACGACGGCGAGCACCGCGGCCGACCCGTTGAGCACGTCGTTGGGGTCGGCGAGGCTGGTGCTGTACCGGTTCCACCGCACCAGCCCGCCGTAGGCGAAGGGGAACGCGACGACCGGCGCCCACAGCAGCGGGGTGGCCACCACGGCAGCCGGCACCGGCAGGGCCAGCAGCACGTCGGCGAGCAGCAGCGCGGCGGGCGCGACCAGGCCGGCGACGGCCATCCGCGCCCAGAGGGACCGCTCACCGGGCACCGTGCGCACCCGCCAGACCAGCACGACGGCCAGCCCGCCCGCGGCGAGCGCACCGCCGGCCAGCGCGGCCAGCGGGGGCGTCGCGGAACCGGGCCGGGCGGCCAGGGCGCTGGGCGCCGCGAGGAGGGCGACGAGGGGGAGGGCGAGGGCCCACCTCGGCGCCCCGGGGAGGAACCGCGGCAGTACCGGCATGGACCGGTCATCGGCCGGTCCGCCGCCGCGGTGGAGCGGATCGCACCGCGGCTCACCCGTTCGGGCGGCCGGGTCGGGGAGGATGAGCCGGTGGACGCGCGGCGCTGGCTGACCCTCGTCGGTGCCGGCTTCGCCGTGGTGCTGCTCAGCTGGGCGGTGCTGGTGCTGCTGGCGCGCCGGCTGCCGCCGGGCACCGCCCGGGAGCTCGCCCGGTTCCTGCCGGCCTGCGTCACCACCGTCCGCCGGTTGCGCCGGCACCCCGACGTGCCGCGGCGGGCCCGGCTGGCGCTGCTGGTGGCCGGGCTGTGGGTGCTCTCGCCGATCGACCTGATCCCGGAGTTCCTGCCGGTCATCGGGCCGCTGGACGACGTCGTGGTGGTGGCGCTCGCGCTGCGCTACGCCGCCCGGCAGGTGCCCCGCGAGGTGGTGCTGGCGGCGTGGCCGGGCCACCAGCGGCTGGTCGAGCGGCTGCTCGGCGGAGCGGTCCGCCGCTGACCCGGCCGGCGGGTGCGCGTCCGGCAGGCCGGGCGCGCACCCGAGGGCTCAGCGGGGCTGGGCCGGGTTGGTCGGGTCGCCGTGCGACGGCGGGTTCACCGGGGGACCGGACGTCGCCTCGGAGACCTGGGAGCCACCGGCCGGGGCGGCGGCGTGCTCGGGCTGGGCCGCCGCCGGGTCGCCGCCGGAGGGCTGGGCGCCGGACTTCAGCTCGTCCAGCCGATGGGTCATCGCCTGCACCACCTGGATCCGGTTGGCGTGCGCCTTCTCGTAGCTCAGCAGGGTCTGCAGGTCGTCGGCGTCCAGGGTGCGGATGCGCGAGGTGAGGCTGCCCACGGGCAGGTGGTCGTAGTCGGGCACGGGGAGGTCGGTGCGCTCGGACATCCCGGCTCCTTCCGTTCGGGGGAACAGGTCCGGAACCGCCTACCCGGCCGACTGGTGCTGACACCCCAGGGTGTGAGGCAGGGGGCGGTGGGTAGCCCGACCGGCGAACGACACGGGGCCCAGCACCGGCCCCTGCCCGCACGCACCGAAGGAGTTCCCCCGTCCCATGGACGTGACCTTCCTGGCACCGGTCTTCGCCGCGCCCGGCCCGTACGCGACGGTCTGCGCCGACGTCACCCACGTCACCGAGAACGCCGACACCGAGCTCGACCTGCGGGTCCGCGCGATCAGCGAGGAGCTGGCCGCCCAGGGCGCGCCCGAGCCGGTCGTCGACGCGGTGCGCGGCACCCTCCTGCAGGCCAACGAGGGCGGCCAGATCGCCACGCTCCGCGGCCGCGCGCTGATCGTGGCCGCCGACGGCACGGTGGTGCTCGACGAGGCCCTCGCCGACGCCCCGCGCGACCCGGTGACCGCGTGGTCGCCGACGCCCGACCTGCTGCCCGTGCTCCGCCAGCTCGCCGGCCGCGTGCCGCACGTCGTGGTGGTCGCCGACCGCGTGGGCGCCGACATCTCGGTGGCCGGCGGCACCGGCCAGCAGGTCGAGACCCAGCAGGTCGACGGCGACACCTTCCACATGCGGAAGGTCCAGGTCGGCGGCTGGGCGCACAACACCTACATGCACACCGCGGAGAACCAGTGGGAGGAGAACGCCGGCCGGGTCGCCGACCAGGTGCACGACGTCGTCACCCGCGACGGCTCCCGCTTCGTGCTCCTCGCCGGCGACGTCCGGGCCCGCCAGCTCATCGCGGACAAGGCCAGCAAGGAGGTCTCCGACGTCCTGGTCACCATGGACGGCGGTGGGCGGGCCGCCGGTGCCGACCGCTCGGTGATCGACGCCCGGGCCACCGAGCTGATCGCGGAGAACGAGGCCCAGGAGTCCGCCCGCGCGATCGAGCAGATCGAGTCGGCATCGGCCCACGGGCTGGCGGTGACCGGGACGGCGCTGGTCGTCGAGGCGCTGCGCAAGGCCCAGGTCGAGACCCTGGTGCTGGCCGACCAGCCCGACGACGAGCAGCTGTTCGTCGGCAGCTCCCCGCTCGAGGTGGGCGTGAGCAGCGAGGACATGGCCGCCCTGGGGGTCAGCGACGCCGCGCAGGTGCCCGCCGAGCGCGCGCTGCTGCACGCGGCGGTGGGCAGCGACGCCGCCGTCGTCGTCGTCCCGCGCGGCGCCATGCCGGGCGACATCCCGGTCGCCGCCGTCCTGCGCTACACCGACGCCTCCACCCCCAGCTGACGTCCCGTCAGCCCCCGACCCCAGCCGCGCCGCGGCTGACCCACAGAACGGAGCACCACCCATGACCGACCCCCACCAGCCCGCCACCCCGTCGGGCACCGACCCGGCCGACATCGAGCGGCGGGCCGCCCTCGCCGAGGCGCTGGGCAAGGAGGTGTGGCCGGCCGACCGGGACACCCTGGTCAGCAAGGCGCAGGAGTCGAACGCCCCGGACGCCGTCCTGGGGCAGCTGCGCCGGCTGCCGGCCGGCACCGAGTTCACCAACGTGCAGGAGGTCGCGCAGGCGCTCGGCCTGGGCACCGAGCAGCAGCGCTTCTGACGAAGGACCCCGTCCTCCTCACCCCTCGCGAGCTCGGGGTGAGCCTCGGGACGGGCCGCACCGCGGTGTAGCGCCTCGGGGGATCGGGGTAGGGGCAGGGGCATGCCCGACATGAAGGAACCGTCCCCCGAGGCGCTCGCCAACGTCACCGAGCACAACGTCGAGACCCGGTCGCAGCTGCTGCCTGAGGAGCGCTCCGCCGGGCCCAGCGCCGACCCGGAGAAGCAGGCGGCGATCATCCTGGCCGAGTCCGAGGAGCGCACGGTGCACGCCGACCCCGACGACGCCCAGGGCGGGCACCGGCAGTCGGCGGAGACCGCAGACCTGCCCTGAGCGGTCAGCCCGCCCGCGGCGGTGCGGTGCTCTCCCGGACGACCAACCGGGTGGCCAGCTCCAGCCGCGGGGTCTCCAGGTGCTCGCCGCGCACCAGGCGCAGCACCGTGCGGGCGGCCAGCGCGCCCATCTCCGACAGCGGCTGCTGCACGGTGGTCAGCGGCGGGGAGGCCCAGCGGGCCCCCGGCAGGTCGTCGAAGCCGACCACGCTGACGTCCTCCGGCACCCGCAGGCCGCGGCGGCGGACGGCCTCGTAGACCCCGTAGGCCATCTGGTCGTTCGCCGCGACGATCGCGGTCGGCGGCTCCGGGCGGTCGAGCAGCTGCGTGCCCGCGCGGAAGCCGGCCTCGTGGCTGAAGTCGCCGACGACGACGAGCTCCGGGTCGACGGTGAGCCCCGCCGCCTCGGCCGCGGCGCGGTGCCCGTCGAGCCGGGCCCGGCTGCACAGCAGGGTCGGCGTGCCGGCGACGACGCCGATCCGCCGGTGGCCCAGCCCGATCAGGTGCTCGGTGGCGCTCAGCCCGCCGGCCCAGTTCGTCGCCCCGATGGTCGGCACGTCGAGCGCGGGCACGCCGGCCGGGTCGACGACGACCGCCGGCACGTGGAGCCGCTGCAGCTCGGCGTGCAGCGCCGGGTCGACGTCGCTGGTCACCAGGATCGCCCCGTCGCTGGCCCGGGCCGCGAGGTTGTCCAGCCACGACCGGGTGTCGCTCGCGCGCCGGTGGATCGCGGTGACCACGGTGCCGACGCCCTCGGCGTGGGCGGCGTCCTCGACCCCGCGGATGATCTCCACGGCCCAGGGGCTGTCCAGGTCGTTGAAGACCAGGTCGATGAGGCGTGCGGTGGTGTTCGGGCGCTGCCCGCGGCGGCGGTAGCCGTGGTCGCGGAGCAGCTGCTCGATGCGCTCGCGGGTGTGCGGCGCCACGTCGGAGCGCCCGTTGAGCACCCGGGAGACGGTCGGCACGGAGACACCTGCCTCCGTGGCGATGGTGGCGATCGTGACCCCGCGGGTCCGGCTGTCCGGCACTGGTCCTCCTCGTCCGGTCGCCCAGCCTAGGGGGCGGGGCTGTGCGGGCGGACCGGGTGACGAGCCGGCTCACCCGGAGGCGTCAGGTCCGCCGGCCCGGGGTAGGACGCACGACCGACCGGGAGGAGGGGCCATGCCCAAGACCACGAAGAGCGGCGACGCCCGCCAGGACGAGATCCCCAGCACCCTGCAGCGCTCCGACGAGAAGGCCCAGCGGACCTTCGCCAAGGCGCACGACTCGGCCGCCGAGTCCTACGGCGACGAGCAGCGCGCGAACCGGGTGGCGTGGGCGGCGGTCAAGCACACCCACGAGAAGGTCGGCGACCACTGGGAGCCCAAGGACCACGAGGGCCCGAGCGACCCGCAGGCCGAGGGCGGCGCGGGCACCGACCGGGAGACCAAGGGCGGGGTGGACGCCAACGCCACCAAGGAGCACCTGATGGACCTGGCCCGGCGGCTGGACGTGCCCGGCCGGTCGTCGATGACCAAGGCCGAGCTCGTGGACGCCGTCCAGAAGGCCAACGACCGGGAGACCGCCCGGTCCCGCGGGAGGTGACCCGGCCAGACTGACCGGGTGAGCAAGGACGACCTGCGCCGCCGGTACGAGGAGCTCAGCCAGTGGCCGCTGGTCGTGCTGGCCCTGCTGTTCGTGGCGGCCTACGCCTGGGGCGTGCTGCGGCCGGACCTGCCGGGGTGGCTGCTGAGCACGCTGGACGTCGTCACCGTGGTGGCGTGGCCGGTGTTCCTCGCCGACTACCTGCTGCGGCTGGGGCTGGCCCGGCACCGCTGGCGGTTCGTCCGGGAGAACTGGGTCGACGGCGTCGCGGTGCTGCTGCCGCTGCTGCGGCCGCTGCGGATCATCAGCCTGGTCCGGGTCGCCCGGGTGATCGACCGGCGGCTGACCAGCACGCTGCACGGCCGGGTCGCCGCCTACGTCACCGCCACCGCCTCGCTCGTCGTCTTCATGGCCTCGCTGGCCGCCTACGACGCCGAGCGCGCGGCCCCCGGTGCCTCGATCACCAGCTACGGCGACGCCGTGTGGTGGGCGGTCACCACGATCACCACGGTCGGCTACGGCGACGAGTACCCGGTCACCCCGGAGGGGCGGCTGGTCGCGGTGCTGCTGATGGTCAGCGGCATCGCGCTGCTCGGTGTGGTCACCGCCGCCGTCGCCTCCTGGTTCGTCGGCCGGGTCGCCGAGGCCGCCCAGGCCCAGGACGACGCGGACGACGCCGCCCTGCTGACCGAGGTGCGGGAGCTCGCCGAGGAGGTCCGCCGGCTGCGCGCCGAGCTCGCCGACCGGGACGGGGCGGCCCCGGTCAGGACGACGGGATCAGGATGAGCTCGGTCTGCCGGGCGTCGAGGTACTCCACCCCGCGGTCGGTGAGCGCGATGCCCTGCTCCAGCGCCATCCGCACCAGCTGACCGCCCCACTCGGGCACCGGCACCCGCACGCACAGCTCCAGCGCCCACACCGTGTCCGTGCGCACCTCCGCCGAACCCGCCCCGGGCACGCCGTCCTGCTGGTCCCACATGCCGATGGCCGGGCCGGCGCCGTGGCCGTGCACGCCGACCGGGTGGGAGTAGACGTCGCCGTCGATGCCCTCGGCAGCCGCTGCCGTACGGGCCGCGGCCAGCACCTGGTCGCCGGTGCGGCCGGGCTGCAGCGCCGCCGTCGTCACGTCCTGCATCCGGTTGCCGACCGCGAGCGCGGCCACCAGCCCGGCCGGCGGCGCGGTCTCCCCGGGCCGCAGCACGTACCCGTTGCGCTGGGTGTCGGTCGTCAGCCCCAGCGTGGAGAGGCCGACGTCGCAGTGCACCAGGTCGCCGGGCTCGATCACGGCGTCCCAGGGCACGCTGGGCACCGCGGTGCCGCGCACCTCCGCCAGCGGGGACCCGGCCCGCTGCAGGCCGACGGTCGGCTGGAACCAGCCGTCGACGCCCAGGTCGGCGAAGCGCTGCCGGATCCACCAGGCGACGTCGGCGGCCGTGGTCTGCCCGACGGTGATGACCGCGGGGGAGTAGGCCTCGTCGATCACCTGGTGCACCAGCCGGTTCATCGCGTGCATCGCCGCGATCTCCTCGGGCAGCCGGGTCTCCAGCCAGCCGATGGCCACGGCCTCGGCCGACACCAGCTTCTCCGCGTGCGGCCCGAGCGCGGCGACCAGCAGGTCGTGCTCGGTGTGCGAGAGCCCGTCGGCGTGCGCGAAGGTCGCCGAGACGTCGATGCCGATCGTGCGCGGCGCGGCCTGGTCGACGAAGCGGCGGACCGCCGCCCACTGCGACTCCTCGTTGGTGCGGCCGGGCTGCTCGTCGGCCTCCCACGCGGGCATGAACTGGCCCACCGGGTACCGCGAGACCGCGGCCGCGGTGACGCCGTCGTCGCTGCGGTGGAACAGCAGGATCGTCCGCCGCCGGGCCGACAGCCACGTCGCCGGCAGGAGCGTCTGCAGCACCGGGTCCTCGTTGTACTCGCGGCCGACCACGACCCACAGGTCGATCCCGGCCCGGTCCATCAGCCCGGGCAGCACGTCCAGCAGCCGCTGGGTGAGCCAGCGGTCGCGCACGTCGGCCTGCTCGCGCAGCGGCAGCGGCACGGTGCGGGTGGGGTCCGGGACGGTCCGGTCGGCGGTCACGGTCATGCCAGCAGGAAAGCAGACAACGCGCCCCCGCACCGCTCGGGGGCGGGATCGGTGCAGGTCAGGCCATGCCGCCGGCGCTGCGCGGGGTGGCCCGGGGGAGCGGCACGACGGCGGCACCGGCCACCACGACCCGGTCCCGGCCGTGCTGCTTGGCCTCGTACATCGCGGCGTCCGCGCGGTCGACCAGCCGCCACAGCGCGTCGCCGGGCTCCTCGCCGTCGCCCGGCCGGGCCAGCGCCACGCCGATCGAGACGGTGACCTCGCACTGCAGCCCGACGCCGCTGGAGGACACCGCCAGCCGGAGCCGCTCGGCCAGGTGGCGGGCCTCGCTGGGGTCGGAGACCAGCCCGAGCACCACCAGCTCCTCCCCGCCGGTGCGCGCCAGCACGTCGGGCGGGCGGACGGTGGCGCCGAGGGCAGCGGCGACGCAGCGCAGCACGGCGTCGCCGGTGGCGTGGCCGTAGGCGTCGTTGAGCCGCTTGAAGTGGTCGAGGTCGAGCACCAGGACGGCGACCCGCTGGCCGTCGCGGCGGGCCTGCCGCCAGATCCGCGGTGCCTGCTCGACCAGCGAGCGGCGGTTGGCCAGCCCGGTGAGCGGGTCGGTGGAGGACAGCGCGAGCGTGCGCGCGAGCAGGCGCTGCACCGGCGGAGCAGGAAGACCCCGAGGGTGACCAGGTCCAGGACGGCGGCGTTCACCGTCACCTGGACCACCAGCCCGGCGGTGTCGGGGTAGCTGCGGCCCAGCGCCAGGGCGCAGGCGACCACGACCAGCACCATGTGCACGGCCAGCATCCGCGGGCCCAGGAACCAGGCCGCGGCGGCGCAGCAGAACAGCAGCATCAGCGGCGAGGCGTACAGCAGCGGGTCGAGCGTCGACTCGGCGACGACGACGTAGACGACGTCGCCCACGACCACCAGCGCGGCGGTGGTCGCCGGGTCGACCCGGCGGCGCAGCACCAGGGCGACGGCAAGCAGCAGCAGGAGCGCCATCGTGGCGGCGTAGAGCAGCCGGGTCGGGCCCGGGCGCAGCACGCCGTCGATCAGCAGGTTCAGCGAGCCCAGCGCGGCCCCGGCGGTCAGCAGCGCGGCCAGGCAGAAGGCGGCCAGCCGGGTCTCCGAGGTGTCCGGTGCGACCGCTGCGTCCTCGACGAGGAACAGGTCACCCGCGGGCGCGCGACGGTGCCGGGCCACCGGCCGCTGCTGACCCGACATGGCTGCAGGATGCACCACTGGCGGCCCGGGCAGAAGGCACTTGGTCACCGCATATCCGGAACCCGGCCGGGAGGTACGGCCGCCCCTGCGGAGGAGCGCGGACGCGGGCGCGGGTGCGAGGCTGGTGACCTGGACGCGCGCGCTGAGAGGAGCACGACGTTGGACGAGGGCCCCTGGTTCTTCTGCCTCAAGCACCACACCGTCGAGACCCGGGACGGTTGCGCCGAGCGCCACCGCCTCGGTCCGTTCGCCACCCGCGCCGAGGCGGAGCACGCCCTGCAGAAGGTCGCCGAGCGCAACGAGGCGGCCGACGCCGCCGACCGCGCCTGGGAGGAGGGCGACCGCTGACCCGATCGGCCGGGGGGCGCCGGCCGGGGCATGATCGTCGCGAGGTGGCGCGCCCGGCCGGGCGGCCGGCAGGGACTGGAGGGGTCGTGACGGACGGACGTGCGGTGGAGGACCTCGTGGTCGGGGTGCTCGGGGGGACCGGGCCGCAGGGCCGTGGCCTGGCGGTGCGGCTGGCCGCGGCCGGGCAGCGCGTGCTGCTGGGGTCCCGGGACGCCGAGCGCGCCGAGGAGGTCGCCGCCGAGGTCGCCACCCGCGCCGGGGCGGCCGCCGGCGGGGTCGAGGTGTCGGTGCGCGGCGGGTCGAACGTCGACGTCGCCGGCGCCGCAGACCTGGTGGTCATCGCCGTCCCGTACGCCGGGCACGCCGACACCCTCGCCGAGCTGGCCACCCCGCTGGCCGGCAAGGTCGTCGTCGACTGCGTCGTCCCGATGGGCTGGGACGAGCTCGGCGCCTACGTGCTCGACGTCCCCGAGGGCAGCGTCTGCCAGCAGGCGGCCGTGCTGCTGCCCGACAGCTCCGTCGTCGGCGCGTTCCACCACCTGTCGGCGGTGACGCTGGAGGACCTCTCCCAGCCCACCCTGGACGGCGACGTGATGGTCGTCGGCGACACCCGCGAGGCCACCGACGTGGTGCAGGCGCTCGCCGGGCGGCTGCCGGGCATGCGCGGGGTCTACGCCGGGCGGCTGCGCAACGCGCGGCAGGTCGAGGCGCTGACGATCAACCTGGTCTCGGTGAACCGCCGCTACAAGGCCCACGCCGGCGTCCGCATCACGGATGTCTGAGGTGACGCGACCGTAGGTCGCCCGGCCCCCTGCAGGGGCCCGCCGCGAGCTCGCGAGTGGTGGGGGGCAGGGGGTCCTTCGAGGCTCCTGGCCGCGGTGACGTCCGGAGGGCGTCAGTCGAAGGAGTGCTCGGGGCCGGGGAAGACACCCTCGCGGACCTCGGTGGCGTACTCCTGGGCCGCGCGCAGCAGCTCACCGCGCAGGTCGGCGTACCGCTTCACGAACTTCGGCACCCGCCCGGCGGTCATCCCGGCCATGTCCGGCCAGACGAGCACCTGGGCGTCGCAGTCCGGGCCGGCGCCGATGCCGATGGTCGGGATGGCCAGCTCCTTGGTGACCTGACCGGCGATCTCGGCGGGCACCATCTCCATCACCACGGCGAAGGCCCCGGCGTCCTGCACGGCGTGCGCGTCGGCGAGCAGCTGCTCGGCACCCGCCCCGCGGCCCTGCACCCGGAACCCGCCGAGGGCGTGCTCGCTCTGCGGCGTGAAGCCGATGTGCGCCATCACCGGGATGCCCGACTCGGTGAGCAGCCGGATCTGCGGGGCGACCCGCACCCCGCCCTCGAGCTTGACCGCCTGGGCGCCGCCCTCCTTCATCAGCCGCACCGAGGTCTCGAAGGCCTGCTGCGGGCCGGACTCGTAGCTGCCGAAGGGCAGGTCGGCGACGATCAGCGAGCGGGACGTCGACCGGGTGACGGCCTTGGTGAGCAGCAGCAGGTCCTCGACGGTCACCGGCACCGTGGAGCTGTGGCCGAGGACGACGTTGCCCGCCGAGTCACCGACCAGCATCACCGGGATGCCGGCCTCCTCGAAGACCCCTGCTGCGTAGGTGTCGTAGGCGGTGAGCATCGCCCACTTCTCGCCGCGCTCCTTGGCCTGCTGCAGGTGGTGCACGCGCACCCGGGCGGTCGACCCCCCGCCGTACAACACCGACTCGGTCATCCTGCTGCTCCTTCGCGGACGCTGGGCAGGCTCTCCCGCCAGCGGTTGGTGACCGGCAGCCGCCGGTCACGGCCGAACGCCTTCAGGGAGATCTTGGTGCCCGGTGCCGACTGCCGGCGCTTGAACTCGGCCGTGTCGACCAGCCGCAGCACCCGGGCGACGACCTCGGGGTCGTGCCCGCGCTCGAGCAGCTCGGCCATCCCGAGGTCCCGGTCGACGTAGTCGGTGATGACGGCGTCGAGCTCGGAGTAGCTGGGCAGCGAGTCGCTGTCCTGCTGCCCGGGGGCCAGCTCCGCCGAGGGCGGCTTGTCGATCGAGTTCTGCGGGATGGGCTCGACCTCGCCGCGGTCCCGGGCGTGGGCGTTGCGCCAGCGGGCGAGGTCCCAGACCAGCGTCTTGAGCACGTCCTTGATCGGCGCGAAGCCACCGGCGGCGTCGCCGTAGAGCGTCGAGTAGCCCACGGCCACCTCGCTCTTGTTGCTGGTGGCCAGCAGCAGGTGGCCGTGCTGGTTGGACAGCCCCATCAGCAGCGTGCCGCGCACCCGGGCCTGCAGGTTCTCCGCCGCCACCCCGGACAGCTCGACCGACCCGGCGAACGCCTCGACGATCGGCGCGATCGGGACGACGGAGTAGTGCATGCCCAGCCGCTTCGCCGAGTCCTCCGCGTCGGACAGCGAGTGCTCGCTCGAGTACTTCGACGGCAGCCCGACGCCGACCACCCGGTGCGCGCCCAGCGCGTCGACCGCGAGCGCGGCGACCAGCGCGGAGTCGATGCCGCCGGACATGCCGAGCACCACCGAGGGCATGCCGTTCTTGTCGATGAAGTCGCGCAGGCCCAGCACCAGCGCCCGCCAGACCTCCTCGCAGTCGCTCAGCGGCTCGACGACCGTGCCCGGGCACGGCTCGAACGGCGCGACCGGGGAGTCCGACACCAGGTGCCGGGTGACCGTCATCGGGCCGATCCGGCCCTCCCGCCGCTCGGGCACGGTGGCCGGGTCGATCGCCAGGTCGACGGTCAGCAGGTGCTCGACGAACTGCGGTGCGCGGGCCAGCAGCTCACCCGACGGCGAGACGGCCAGCGAGTCGCCGTCGAAGACCAGCTCGTCCTGACCGCCCACCTGGTTGCAGTAGACGATGGTCGCCCCCGCCTCGGCTGCCCGCCGTTGCACCAGCGGCAGCCGCAGGTCGTCCTTGGCCCGCTCGTACGGGGAGGCGTTGGGGGAGACGACCAGGTCGACCCCGGCCTGGCCGGCGACGCCGCAGGGGCCGCCCTCCACCCAGAGGTCCTCGCAGATGGTCAGGGCGACGTCGACGCCGTGCAGTCGCACGACCGGGAGCTCGGTGCCGGGCACGAAGTACCGCGCCTCGTCGAAGACGCCGTAGTTGGGGAGGTGGCGCTTGTAGTAGCGGGCCACGACGGCGCCGCCGTGCAGCAGGGCGGCGGCGTTGCGCGGGGCGCCGCGGCGCGGGTTGGCGTCGCCGGGGACGTCGTCGGCGTCGGTGGGCGCCCGGTCGACCGGGGCCGGACCGCTGCCCTCGGTGTGCGCCAGGTAGCCCACGACGACGGCGGTGCCGCCCAGCCCGTCGGCGGCGAGCCGGCCGGCGAGGTCGACCAGGGCCTGCTCGCTGGCCCGGGCGAAGGACTCGCGGAGCACGAGGTCCTCGGCGGGGTAGCCGGTGAGGGTCATCTCCGGGAAGACGACCAGGTGCGCGGCGTCCTCGGCCGCCCGCCGGGTCCAGTCGACGACGAGGTCCGCGTTGCCCGCCAGGTCCCCGACCCGGGTGTCGACCTGGGCGAGCGCGACGCGTAGCTGTACCGGTGCAGTCACGGCCACAGTCTGGTCGTCGTCCCCGGTCAGTGACCAGGCGGGGACCAGGTCCGCCGGTTGAGGCATGTCACACTCCTGCCTCGTCTCGCCGATACGGGAGATGTCGTTCTCCTCGAAGCCCTGGGGTTCTCCATGACCGGCTCCCGGTCCCGCCGCTCCGCCGCTGTCCTGACCGCTCTCGCCGTGCTCGCGCTGCCGGCCTGCCAGAGCGGGGAGGAGGGTGCGCCGGAGCCCGCGGCCGCCGCGACGAGCACGGCCCAGGAGCCCGACCCGGTGGAGCCCGCGGTCATCAGCACCGACCCGCCGCTGGACAGCGTCGACGTCGCGCCGGTGACCCCGCTGCACGTCAACGCGGGCAACGGGACGCTGACCGCGGTCACCGTGACCGACGAGGACGGAGCGGCGCTGCCCGGTGCGCTGGACGCCGGTGCGGCGACGTGGACGGCCTCGGCCGAGCTCGCCTACGGCACCACCTACACGGTCGCGGCGACCGCGGTGGACGCCGAGGGCACCCCGACCCAGGCCGGTGGCACCATCACCACCGTCAGCCCGAGGACGCTCACCCTGGCGTCGGTCTTCCCCAGCGCCGACTCCGGCACGGTGGGCGTCGGCCAGCCCATCTCTGTCACCTTCGACGAGGACGTCACCGACCGGGCCGCGGTCGAGCGGCAGCTGCACGTGACGACGACCCCGCCGGTCGTGGGCTCCTGGTCGTGGCTGTCCGACCGCACCGTGCACTACCGCCCGCAGCAGTACTGGCCGGCCCACACCCACGTCGCGGTCGACGTCGACGTGTACGGCCTGGACGTCGGCGCGGGCATCCGCGGTCAGCGCAGCGAGCACGTCGAGTTCGATGTCGGCGCCAAGAAGGTCGCCGTCGTCGACGCCACCGAGCGGGTGCTGCGGCTCTACGTCGACGACCAGCTGGTCAAGGAGATGCCCACCTCGCTGGGCAAGAGCGGCAGCCCAACGCCGACCGGCACGTACGTGGTCATGCAGCAGTCGCGCAACTACACGATGCGCTCGGCGAGCTACGGCGTCCCGCTCGACGCCCCCGGCGGCTACGAGACCCCGGTCGAGTACGCCTCCCGGCTGTCGAACTCGGGCATCTTCGTGCACGCCGCGCCCTGGTCGGTCGGCGACCAGGGGCGGCGCAACGTCTCCCACGGCTGCCTGAACGTCTCGACCGCGAACGCCGGCTGGTTCTACGACAACTTCGGCCGCGGCGACGTCGTCGAGGTGGCCAACGCCGGCCCGGCGCTGGAGGTCTGGGACGGCTACGGCGACTGGAACGCCAGCTGGGACCAGTGGCAGGCCGGGTCCGCGCTGGTGCCCCCGGCGAGCTGACCTGGGCGACACCCCCGGGGGCCTGGTGCGCGGCGCCACCCCGAGGAGGCAGGCTGGGGGTGCCGCACCACCGCCGCCGTAACAACCCCGACATGCCCGGAGACGACGATGCCCAGCATGGACCGTCAGCAGGAGTTCGTCCTGCGCACCCTGGAGGAGCGCGACATCCGCTTCGTGCGGCTGTGGTTCACCGACGTCTCGGGGTACCTGAAGGCGGTGGCGGTCGCCCCGGCCGAGATCGAGGCCGCCTTCGCCGAGGGCATCGGCTTCGACGGCTCGGCGATCGAGGGCTTCGCCCGGGTCTACGAGTCCGACATGCTGGCCAAGCCCGACCCGGGCACCTTCCAGGTGATGCCGGCGACGAAGGGCCAGCCCAGCGACACGGCGCGGATGTTCTGCGACATCACGCTGCCCGACGGCTCGCCGGCCTGGGCCGACCCGCGGCACGTGCTGCGCCGGGCGCTGGCCAAGGCCGCCGACATGGGCTTCACCTTCTACACCCACCCCGAGGTCGAGTTCTTCCTGCTCAAGGACCTGCCCAGCGACGGCAGCCCGCCCGAGCCGGCCGACACCGGCGGCTACTTCGACCTGTCGACCCACAACGTGGCGCACGACTTCCGCCGCGAGGCCGTCTTCGCGCTGGAGGCGATGGGCATCTCGGTGGAGTTCAGCCACCACGAGGTCGCCCCCGGCCAGCAGGAGATCGACCTGCGCTACGCCGACGCCCTGTCGATGGCCGACAACATCATGACGCTGCGGCACGTCGTCCGGGAGGTGGCGCTGGCCCAGGGGGTGCACGCCACCTTCATGCCCAAGCCGTTCACCGAGCTGGCCGGCTCGGCGATGCACACGCACGTGTCGCTGTTCGAGGGCGACCGCAACGCCTTCCACGACCCGGCCGACCCGATGCGGCTGTCCACCACCGGCAAGCAGTTCATCGCCGGCCTGCTGGTGCACGCCCGGGAGATGACCGCGGTCACCAACCAGACGGTCAACTCCTACCGCCGGCTGCTGGCCGGCACCGAGGCCCCGACCGCGGCGACCTGGGGCCGGGCCAACCGCTCGGCGCTGGTGCGGCTGCCCTCCTACAAGCCGAACAAGGGCAACTCCGCGCGGGTCGAGGTCCGCTCGCCGGACTCCGCGTGCAACCCCTACCTGACCTTCGCGGTGCTGCTCGCGGCCGGGCTGCGCGGCATCGAGAAGGGCTACGACCTCCCGCCGGAGGCCGAGGACGACGTCTGGTCGCTCACCGACACCGAGCGGCGCGCCGCCGGCTACGAGGACCTGCCGGTCTCCCTGGGCGAGGCGCTGACCGCGATGCAGGGCAGCGAGCTGGTCGCCGAGACCCTCGGCGAGCACGTGTTCGACTTCTTCCTGCGCAACAAGTGGGAGGAGTTCAACTCCTACCGGCAGAACGTCACGCCCTTCGAGCTGAAGCGCTACCTCCCCGGCCTGTAAGAGGACCCCCTCGCCCGGAGATGGCCATCTCCGGGTCTCGACCGGCCCCGAACATGGCCATCTCCGGTGCCCGATGGCCCGCGGAGATGGCCATGTCTGCGCCGGGGGGCGGGGAACTAGCCTCATCTGCGTGACCCGCCTGCTCGTCGTCGTCCCCTCCGACACCGACCCGCCCACCCGGCTGGGCCAGTGGCTCCGCGACGCGGGGCTGGAGCTCGACGAGCGGCGGCTGTCCGCCGGCGACCCGCTGCCCGAGGACCTCACCGGGCACGACGGGCTGCTGGTGCTCGGCGGGCCGCAGTCCTCGCTGGACGACGAGGAGACCTCCCCGGAGCTGGTCGGGGTGCGGCACCTGCTCGGCCAGGCCGTGGCCGCCGACGTCCCGACGCTGGCGGTCTGCCTCGGTGCCCAGCTGCTGGCCCAGGTCGGCGGCGGCAGCACCCGGGTGGGGGCGGACGGTCCGGAGGTCGGGGCCACCCTGGTGGCCAAGCGGGACGCGGCCGACGCCGACCCTCTGTTCGGCCCGCTGCCGCTCTCGCCCGACGTCCTGGAGTGGCACCACGACGAGATCGACCGGCTGCCGGCCGGCGCGACGCTGCTGGCCAGCAACCCGCGCTACGACAACCAGGCCTACCGGGTCGGCGAGCACGTCTACGGCCTGCAGTTCCACATCGAGACCGACGAGGCGCTGGTCCGGCAGTGGGCCGAGCACGACCCGGCCGGGGTGGGCAGCAGCGGCCTGGACGTCGAGACCATCTGCGCCCGCGCGGCCGCCGTGCACCCCGACCTCGCCGAGGTCTGGGCGCCGTTCGCCGGCCGGTTCGCCGACCTGGTCCGCGCGCGGGCGCACAGCGGGCACCCGGCGTCCGGCGGCTGACCGTGGCGATCGCGCCCGGCACCGTCCCCGACGACGACGTCCCCCGCCGGGCCGTCGTCCGGCTGGTCCGGTTCGGCTTCGAGGACGGCGCCCGGGCCGCCCGGCTGCTCAGCGACCCGGCGCTGGGGCTGTGGGACCTGGAGCGCAACGAGCCGGCCGACCCCGAGGCCGCGCCGGTCATCTCCGCGCTGGCCCGCACCGGCGACCCGGACCTCGCGCTCCGCTCGCTGGCCCGGCTGGTCGAGGCGCTGGACGGCACCGACCCCGACGGCGGCCTGGCCGCCGGGCTGCTCGCCCGGCTGCGGGGCTCGGCGACCGTGCGGTCCCGGCTGCTGGCCGTGCTCGGGGCCTCCGCGGGGCTCGCCGACCACCTGGCCGCGCACCCGGCCGACTGGGTGGTGCTGGACACCGAGGACCGCAGCACCCGGCCGGGCCCGCAGGAGCTCGAGGAGCAGATGCTCTTCGCCGTCGGCGCCGACCCCGGTGACCCGCCGTGGGGCGTGCGGCTGGGCACCGCGGCCCCGGACGCCGACGCCAGCCGGGTGCGCGACCTCAAGCACGCCTACCTGCGCGCCATCCTGTCGCTGGCCGGCCGGGACCTCGGCGACGGGCTGCCCGCCGACGAGGTGGCCGGCGAGCTGGCCGACATCGCCGGCGCGGTGCTCACCGCCGGGCTGGCCCTGGCCGTGGCCGAGCAGCCGGCCGACGCGGTGCCCTGCCGGCTGGCGGTCATCGCGCTGGGCAAGACCGGGGGCCGGGAGCTCAACTACGTCAGCGACGTCGACGTGGTCTTCGTGGCCGAGCCGGTCGAGTCCGGCGCCGACGACGCGGCGGCCCTGGGCAGCGCCACCCGGGTGGCCGGCGCGCTGATGCGGATCTGCCACCAGGCCGCCTGGGAGGTCGACGCGGCGCTGCGCCCGGAGGGCAAGGCCGGGGTCCTGGTGCGCACGGTCGCCGGCATGAGCGCCTACTACGAGCAGTGGGCCAGCACCTGGGAGTTCCAGGCGCTGCTGAAGATGCGCCCGGTGGCCGGGGACCCGGCGCTGGGCCGGGAGTACGTCGACGCGCTCTGGCCGCTGGTGTGGAAGGCCGGTGACCGGCCCGGCTTCGTCGCCGAGATCCAGGCGATGCGCCGCCGGGTCGAGCAGAACATCCCGGCCGCGCAGGTCGACCGCGAGCTCAAGCTCGGCCGCGGCGGGCTGCGCGACGTCGAGTTCAGCGTCCAGCTGCTGCAGCTGGTGCACGGCCGGGCCGACGTCTCGCTGCGGGTCGGCGGCACCATCCCGGCGCTGACCGTGCTGGGGGCGGGCGGCTACATCAGCCGCGACGACGCCTCGACGCTGGTCGCCTCCTACCGGTTCCTGCGCACCGTCGAGCACCGCCTGCAGCTGCTCCGGCTGCGGCGCACGCACCTGCTGCCGGTCGCCGGCGACCAGCTGCGCTGGCTGGCGCGCTCGCTGGGCTACCGGCCCGACTCCCGCGGCGACTCGGTCGCCGTGCTGAAGGCCGAGCTCGCGCTGCACACCCGAGTGGTGCGCCGGCTGCACGAGAAGCTCTTCTACGCACCGCTGCTGTCCTCGGTGGCCCGGGTGCCCGGCGAGCAGCTCGCGCTCGGGCCCAAGGCCGCCGGTGCCTGGCTGCGGGCGCTGGGCTTCGCGGACCCGGAGAGCGCGCTGCGGCACATGACCGCGCTGACCGGCGGCCTGAGCCGGTCGGCGTCGATGCAGCGCTACCTGCTGCCGGTGCTGCTGCAGACCTTCGCCTCCTGCGCCGACCCCGACGCCGGCCTGCTGGCCTACCGGCGGGTGAGCGAGGCGCTCGGCAACGACCAGTGGTTCCTCCGGCTGCTGCGCGACGAGGGGCAGGCCGCCGAGCGGCTGGCCGTGCTGCTCGGCTCCAGCCAGTACGTCGCCGGGCTGCTCACCCGCACCCCGGAGGCGATGCGGATCCTGGCCGACGACGCCGAGCTCGAGCCGCGCAGCGCCGACGCGCTGACCTCCGCCTGGCGGCAGGCCGTGGCCCGGGCCGGTGACGCCACGGCCGGCGTCCAGGTGCTGCGCTCGCTGCGCCGGCAGGAGCTGCTCCGGATCGCCTGCGCCGACCTGCTCGGCCGGCTCGACGTGCTGCGGGTGGGCCGGGCGCTGCACGACGTCGCGGTCGCCACGCTGCGCGCCGGCCTGGACGCCGCGGTGCGCAGCTGGGCCGCCGACTCGGGCACCACCGCCGAGGAGGTGCCGGTGGACGTCGCCGTCATCGGGATGGGCCGGCTCGGCGGGGCGGAGATGGGCTACGGCTCGGACGCCGACGTGCTGTTCGTGCACCGGGTGCGGCCCGGCCGGGACGAGGGGAAGGCCGCGCAGGCCGCCAACGCGGTCGCCCACGCGCTGCGCCGGCTGCTGGGCGCGCCGGCGCCCGACCCGGCGTTCGAGGTCGACGCCAACCTGCGCCCCGAGGGCCGGCAGGGGGCGCTGTCGCGCAGCCTGTCCGCGTTCGCCGAGTACTAC
Source organism: Modestobacter versicolor (assembly GCF_014195485.1). Lineage (NCBI taxonomy): Bacteria > Bacillati > Actinomycetota > Actinomycetes > Geodermatophilales > Geodermatophilaceae > Modestobacter > Modestobacter versicolor. The sequence continues at coordinate 1,533,476 of NZ_JACIBU010000001.1, read as the reverse complement.
CAGCGCTGGGTGTCGACCTGGGAGGTGCAGGCGCTGCTGCGGGCCGAGCCCGTCGCCGGCGACGAGGACCTCGGCCGGGACTTCATCGCGCTGGTCGACCCGCTGCGCTACCCGGGGGCCGGCCTCAGCTCCGAGCAGGTCGCCGAGATCCGCCGGATCAAGGCCCGGGTCGACAGCGAGCGGCTGCCGCGCGGCGCCGACCCGGCCACCCACACCAAGCTCGGCCGCGGTGGCCTGGCGGACGTGGAGTGGACCGTCCAGCTGCTGCAGCTGGAGCACGCCGCGGCCCACCCCGCGCTGCGGGTCACCTCCACGGTCACCGCGCTCGGCGCGCTGCGCGACGCCGGCCTGCTGGACGGCGAGCAGGTCGGCGCCCTGCAGGCGTCGTGGGAGCTGGCCAGCCGGGCGCGCAACGCGGTGTTCCTGGTCCGCGGCCGCCCCGGCGACCAGCTGCCCCGGCAGGGCCTGGAGCTCAACGGCGTCGCCCGGGCGTGCGGCTACGGCGCCGACGTCGACGCCGGGCAGTTCCTCGACGACTACCGGCGGGTCACCCGGCACGCCCGCAGCGTCGTCGAGCACGTCTTCTACGGCCGCACCGAGGAGCCCTGACCGTGTACGTGCCCGCGCACTTCGCCGCCCCGGACGACGCCGTCGCCCAGCTGCTCGCCGCCCCCGGCGCCGTCGACCTGGTCAGCAGCACGCCGGCCGGGCTCACCGCGACCACGCTGCCGGTGCTGCACGACCCGCAGGCCGGGACGCTGAGCGGTCACCTGGCCCGCAACAACCCCCAGTGGCGGGACACGGTGGGGGAGGTGCTGGTCATCGTCCGCGGGCCGGACGCCTACGTCTCGCCGTCCTGGTACGCGACCAAGGCCGAGCACGGCCGGGTGGTGCCGACCTGGGACTACGTCCTGGCGCACGTGCACGGCGAGCTGGTGGTGCACGAGGACCCCGGGTGGCTGGCCGCGCACGTCGGGCGGCTGACGGCGGCGCACGAGGGGCACCGCGCCGAGCCGTGGGCGGTGACCGACGCCCCGGAGCGGTTCGTCACCGGCCAGCTGCGGGCGATCGTCGGCGTCGAGGTGCGGATCAGCCGGGTCGAGGCCAAGTGGAAGCTGTCGCAGAACCGGTCGGCCGCCGACGTCGACGGGGTCGTCGGCGGGCTGCTGGCCGACGGCGAGGCGGCCACCGCGGCGGCCGTGCAGGCCGTCCGCACGGGGGACCGGGGTTGAGCGGGGCCGCCGCGGGGCACGGTCAGCCGGTGCCCGACATGACCCCGGCCCAGCTCCCGGCCGCCGACGACGTGACCGACGAGCGGGTGCGGGACCTGCCGCCGGCCGACGAGCCGACCGCCACGATCACCCCCTACCGCGACGGCCCGCTGATCGTCCGCGGCGAGTTCACGATCCTCGACACCGAGGGCAACGAGATCGACCCGGGGCGCAAGACCGTCGCGCTCTGCCGGTGCGGCAAGTCCGGCATCAAGCCGTTCTGCGACGGCACCCACAAGCGCGCGGGCTTCCACGCCCCCAGCGCCCCCTCGCGGCCGCGACCGGCCGCGCAGCTCTTCCGCGACGCCGCGCACGAGCGCTAGCGGCCCCCTCGCAGGGGCCCGCCGCGAGCCTGCGAGTGGTGGGGGGCGAAGGGGTCCTTCGTCACGCGGCGAGCGCGGGCTCCTGCCGCAGGGCGGACCGGCCGGACTCCCAGGCGCCGAGCAGGTGCACCGCGGTGAGCCCGTCCAGGGCCAGCGAGCACTGCGCGCCGAAGAGCACGTCGGCGGTGAGCGACGGGTCCTCGGCGACCAGCGAGCCGCACATGTCGACCGCCGCGATCTGCTCGTGGACGGCGTCGGCCTCCACGTGCTCGTCGTAGAACACCGACGTCCCCTCGTCGAACCCGAGCCGGCGCAGCCCCGAGGAGTAGCGGCGGCTGGGCTCCGACGACGTCATCTCCACCGCGGCCAGGTGCCCGAGGCAGGCGCCGCGCAGCCCGCGGTGCAGGCCGAACAGCGACATCGTGTTGACCGAGGTGAAGGCCACGGCGGGGGCGTCGTCCCAGAGCGCGCCGTAGCCGGTGTCCAGCCCGAGGTCGCGCATCATCCCGGCGAACAGCTGGCTGTGCATGCGCTCGGCGGAGCCGCCGCCGTACTCGTCGGCCTGGATCTCCACCATCGCGGCCTTCGCCCGCCCGGACAGCCGGGGGATGGCGAAGGTGTGCGGGTCGCCCTCCTTGAGGTGGTAGACCGACCGCAGCGTCAGGTACTCGCGCCACTCCTCGACGGTGCCGCTCTTGGCGAGGTACCGGGACAGCGAGGGGCCGTCGTCGGCGGCGATCAGCGCGGCCAGCTGCTGGTCGACCGGCTCGTCGGTCACCGTCAGGGCGCCGGTCAGCTCGCGCAGCGCGGCGGTGTGCCGCTGCTCCAGCAGGGCGCGCAGCCGCAGCAGCTCGGGGTCCCACTCCCAGGAGTCGGCGACGCCGTCGAAGCCGCGGTAGTGCAGCTCGTAGCAGATCGCCAGGCTCAGCTGGAGGTCGTCGTCGGTGAGCGGGTCGGTGACCTCGGCGAGCAGTGCGTCGGCCGCGGCCGTGGTCGTGGCGCTGATCGAACTCCCGCCGAGCAGGTCGGTGCACAGTCCGGCGCTGAGGGGGCCCCGTGGCTTGGGAAGCTGCATGGTCGCGATCATGCCCAGCCGGGCGCCGTCCGGAACCTCCTCGGACGGGTGACCTGTTGCGCACGGCAGAACGGCCCGCCACCCGGTGGGGTGGCGGGCCGTCGGGGCCGTTCGGCTAGGGCTGGCGTTCGAAGGCCGAGGCCATCCGGGCCTGCTCCTCCAGCACCTCGCCGATCCGGGCCTGGACGACGTCCAGCTGGCCGATGATCTCCCCGGTCGTGTGGATGCCGGAGGCGACCGCCTTGCTGCTGGCCTGGATGCCGGCGATCTGGTCCGACACCCGCTGGGTGGCGTTGGCCGTCTCCCGGGCGAGGTCCTTGACCTCGCTGGCCACGACCGCGAACCCCTTGCCCAGCTCACCGGCGCGGGCGGCCTCGATGGTGGCGTTGAGCGCGAGGAGGTTGGTCTGGTCGGCGATGCCGGAGATGATCCGGATGACCTCGCCGACGGCGGCCGACGCCTCGTCCAGCGCCTCCACCTCGGTGGTCATCGTCGACGCCTGGCTGACCGCGCTCTCGGCCACCCGGCCGGCGTCGTCGGCGGCCTCGCGCAGCCGGGCGACGGTGTCCAGCAGCTCGCGGGCGTTGTCGGCGGACTCCTCGGTGCGGCGGAGCACGTCCACCCGCTGGGAGACCAGCTGCTGCACGTTGCGCAGCGCGGAGGCCCGCGAGTCCGACAGCTCGATCGTCTCGGTGACGAAGAAGTCCATCGTGCCGATGACCCGGCCGCCGACGATCAGCGGGAAGCAGACGCCGGACTTCACCCCGGCGCGCTGGGCCGCGGGTGCGCGGACGCAGTCGGTCATCTCGCCGATGTCCTGGACGAAGAAGAGGTCGCGGTTGCGCCAGGCCCGCCCGGAGACGCCCACGCCCTCGGCGAAGGACGCCGCCAGGGTGACCTTCCGGAACTCCTCACCGGCCGAGCCCGATTCCTGCTGGAAGCGCAGCACGTGAGCCTGCTCGTCGAGCGCCCAGTACGACCCGTACGCCCAGCCGAACGCCTCGCGCACGGTGTCCAGCGCGATCCGCAGGGCGCCCTGCTGGTCGCTCGCGGCACCGAGCTCGGCGACCACCGTGGTGACGGCGACCCGGTCGTCGAGGTTCTCCTGCAGCGACGTGCGGGCCAGCGCGGACTTGCGGGCGTGGCTCATCAGCCGGGCCAGCGAGTCCCACTTGCCCTGCCGGCCGCCGACGAACGGCAGCTGGCCGACGGAGTAGTACTCGTACAGCGCGGTGACCCGGCCGTCCTCGACCAGCGGGAGGAGGCAGCCGCTGGTCGCCCCGGCGGACTGCGCCCCGCCCCAGCGCAGGCAGGTCCGCGGGTCGGACGTGGCGTCGAGCACCAGGGTCCGGCGGGTGCGGATCGCCTCGCCGCCGAAGCCGTCGTCCGGGGTGATCCGGTCGACCTGCCCACCGGGGCCGGAGCCCACGCCGGTGACCAGCGGGCCGTACTCACCCCGGCGGTGGAAGGCGGAGTCCTCGGCCGGCAGCCAGACGGCGCCGTACCCGATCCCCAGCTCGCGGACCAGGCTCTCGATGATCAGCTGGTGGCCGTGCAGCTCGTTGCTGATGCCGCGGTCCAGCCGGTCGATGACCGCCTCGACGGCCTCCACGTCCCGGGGCATCTGCTCGGGGAGCGTCGCGTTCGACGCCGAGTTCGCGGTGCGCCGCCACATGCCTGTCCTCCATCGCCGGGCCCACCGGGCGGGACGTCTCCGCCGGTGTGCCAGGACGGCCGCATCCGGCCGTCCTGGTTCCCCGATGTCATCGGCAGCGCCGGACGCGAGTTGAGCCGGGCGATCGGGTCGTGCGCAACCGGGTGCCCGGTGAGTCCGGCGGGCAACGGTTCGTCCCACCCGCCCCGGCAGGGTGCACGCCACCCGCGGCCTGCCGTCCGCTGCCCCCTGCCGCCGCCAGGCTGGCCGGCACGGAGCGACCGGGTGCAGGCGGCGGAGGGGAGCAGACCGGATGGTGGTCGAACGGAGCAGGGGCGCGGCCGGCGGGCACGGCGCACGGGACGGCGAGCGGTGAGCGGCCAGCGGCGGGTGACCGAGCTGCGGGCGGCGATCTCGCTGGTGAGCAGCGCGGCCGCCGACCTGCGCTGGGGCGACCAACCGGAGGTGCGGGTGCTGCCCGACGGCCGGCTGTGGCTGACCGACCTGCAGCTGTCGGTGTCCGCGGCCGACGTCTACCAGGCGGCCCGCGGGCTGGTCGCGGCCCAGCTGCTCGGCATCACCGAGGAGACCGGCCGGCCGCTGGCCGAGGTGGTCGGCCCCTGGCTGGTCAGCCTGCAGACCAACGAGGCGCTGCTGGACCTCGACCTCACCCAGCCCGCGGACGCCGCCCGGGACGACGCCGCCTGACCACCCCGGCCGGGGTGGCAGGGACCACTCCGGGGCGTCCTCGCGGCTGGCCCCCGGGCTGCCGGCCGCCCCTATAGTCCGGCCCATGGCCCGCGTCCTCGTCCCGACCGGCAACTACGGAGCCGTCTTCACGACCCCGCGCCGGCCCCGGGAGCACGAGGTGCTGCGGCGCACGCCACCGGCGAAGCTGCGCCGGCTGTGGCGACCGCTGGACGGGCTGGCGACCTGGGACCCCCGGGAGCGCTGGGACGTCATGCACTCCTTCAACCAGGTGCCGCTCACGGCCAAGCCGCACCTGGTCACCTTCGAGTCGGCGCTGCCGCGCACCTACGGCCGAGCGGAGGGACTGGCCCGGGGGGTCCTGCGGGAGCGCCTGCTGCGGGACAACTGCCGCGGGGTCATCGCGCTGTCGGAGTACGCGGTGCGGCGCACCCGCGCGCTGAACGCCGGCTGGCCGGGGCTGCCCGCGCTCGAGGCCAAGATGCGGGTCGTGCACCCCAACCTGCCGGTCGTGCAGCAGGAGCCCAAGGCCTGGACGCCCGGCCCGGTGCGCCTGCTCTTCGTCGGGCGGCAGTGGGCCCGCAAGGGCGGGGTGGTGGCGGTCCGCATCGCCCGCAAGGCCCGGGAGCGTGGCCTGCCGGTCGAGGTGACGGTGGTGTCGGCGTTCCAGTACGGCGCCGCGGTGTACGCCGACCACCCCGACGCCGGTCGCTACGCCGCCGACGTCGCGCTGATGGACGCCCCGAACGTCACGGCGCACCGGGCGCTGCCCAACAGCGAGGTCGTGCGGCTGATGGCGGAGAGCACCTTCACCCTGCTGCCGACCGTGCACGACACCTACGGGTTCAGCGTGCTCGAGGGCTTCAGCGTGGGCACCCCGGCGCTGGTGAGCGGCAACGGAGCGCTGCCGGAGGTCGTGCAGGACGGCGTCAACGGCCACGTGCTGGACGTGCCGGTCGACGCCGTCGGCGACTGGGTGCACCTGCACGAGCGGTCGTGGGAGGCGCTCGACGCGCTGTACGAGTCGCTGGCCGACCAGGCCGTCGCCCGGATCGAGGCGTTCCTGGACCAGCCCGACGGCTACCCGGCGCTGTCGGCGGCCGCCCTGGCCCGGGTCCGGGAGCACCACGACGCCGACACCGTGGGCGCCCAGCTCGAGCAGCTCTACACCGCTGCCGCGGCCGCCTGACCTCCCCGGCTCCCGCGGGTCCGTAGGGTCGCCCCGGTGACGTGGCGGCGGGCGGTCTTCGCGCTGTTCGCCGTCGCCGCGGGCACGAACGTGCCCACGCCCCTGCTGCTGGTCTACCAGGAGCGGCTGGACCTCTCCGCCGAGGCGCTCACTGCGCTGTTCGGCTGCTACGCCGCGGGCCTGGTGCCGGCGCTGCTGCTCGCCGGCCCGCTGTCGGACCGGCTGGGCCGCCGCCGGGTGGCGCTGCCCGGGATGGCCCTCGCCGTGCTCGCCTCGCTGGCCTTCGCGCTGGCCGGCGGCTCGCTCGGGCTGCTGTTCGCCGCGCGGTTCGTGCAGGGCGTGGTGAGCGGCATCGTGTTCAGCGTCGGCAGCGCCTGGGTCGGCGAGCTGTCGCTGGCCTCCGGTGAGGGGGCCGGCGGCCGGCGGGCGGCGTTCGCGATGACGGGTGGCTTCTCGCTCGGGCCGCTGGTCAGCGGGTTCCTCGGGGAGTACGCCCCGGCGCCGACCGTGCTGCCCTACCTGCTGCACGCCGCGCTGGCGGCCACCGGGCTGGCGCTGGCCACCCGGCTCCCGGAGACCGTGCCGGTGGTGCCGGTCGACGGTCCGGGTGGCCCACGTCCGGTGGCGGTGCCGCTGGTCCGCCCCGGCGACGGCGCGGTGGTGGTCACCGTGCTGGCCCCGGTGGCGGTCTGCGTCTACGCGTTCCCGACCGCCGTCGTCTCCGCCGTGCCGCTGCTGGTCGACCTGCCCGGTCCGGCCGTCGCCGTCACCGGGGTGGTCGCCGGGGCCACCCTCGGCGCCGGCACGCTCGTCGCGGGGCTGCAGCGGCGGCTCGGCCCGTGGACCGCCGTGCTCGGCGCCGTCCTGGGCGCGGCCGGCTTTGCCGCCGCCACCGCGTTCGCCGCCACCGAGGCGCTGCCGTGGCTGGTGGCCGCCTCCCCGCTGCTCGGCGCGGGCGGCGGGCTGTGCCTGGCTGCCGGGCTGACGCTGAGCGCCCGGCTCGCGGCGCCGTCCCGCCGCGGGGCGCTGGCCTCGCTGTTCCTCGCCTGCGCCTACGTCGGGTTCGCCGCGCCCTTCCTGATCGCCACCGCGGCGGAGGCGACCTCGGCGACGGTGCCGCTCGCGGTGGGCGCCGCGCTCAGCGGCCTGCTCGCCCTCCGGCTGGTGCCGGCCGTGCGGCGCGGCCAGCTGTGACACGCCACGGCGCCCCCTCCCCGAGGGGAGAGGGCGCCGTGGTGAGTGCTGGAACGGCCCCATCGCGGAGGGGTCCTCGTTCAGCCGGCGATCGCCGCGGCGAACTCGCCCTCGAAGGCCTCCTCCAGCACCCGGGCGCCACCCGGGACGTCGGCCGGCTGCAGGATGAAGCTCTGCAGGCTCGGGGAGGCGCCCGGCTCGAAGCCGCGGATCGGGACCACGACGTCGCCGGTGTCGACGTCCTCGAGGCCGGTGAACGCGTCGAGCACGCCCTGGCGGGTGAGGTCACCGTTCTCGCAGGCCGCGTCGAGCACCTGCTTCATGATCTCGCTCATCCCGACACCGACCAGCACGCCCAGGCTGGGCGTCGCGTCGGGGTAGGCCTCCTCGTACTGCGCCAGCAGCTCGGGGTGCGCGTCGAACGCGGAGACCGGCGAGGCCACGTACAGGTCCGCCTTGATCTTCTCCGCCGCGGGGCCGGCGAGCAGGCCGGGGGCGAAGACCGGGTTGCTGCCCAGGATCGGCACGTCCAGCCCCTGCGCCTCCATCGCCACCGCCGCCGACGCCAGCTGGGTGGGTGCCACGGTGAGCGCGACCAGGTCGACCCCCGCGGCCTGGAACTGGGTGATCTGCGAGCTCATGTCCTGGTCGGTGGACTTGATCTGCGCCTCGACGACCTCCAGGCCGCGCTCCTCGGCGACGGCCTGGGTGCCGGCCAGGCCGTTGGCGCCGTACTCGCCCTCGAAGTAGATGTGCCCGACGGTGTCGCCCTCGGCCAGCAGCCCCTCGCGGAACATGTAGTCGTAGCCGTTGGCGATCTCCACCTGGTACGTCGCGCCGACCACCCCGGTGCCGGGGATCTCGGTGAGGGTCTGCGCCCAGGCCGAGGGGAAGTTCACGATCTGGTCGGCCTCGTACTCCGGGGCCAGCGCGGTGTTGATCGGCGACCCGATCGTCTGCTGCATCGCCAGGATGCCGTCCTTCATCCCGCTGTAGAGCTGCACGCCCTGCTGCGGGACGTAGCCGGTGTCCTGGACGTTGAGCTCGACGTCGTAGGTGTCGCAGACCTGGTTGTCCGCCCAGAACATCGTGTTGGCGTTGGTGATGTCCTTGCCCAGCGCGGCGAAGACGCCGGTCAGGTCGGTGAGCACCCCCAGCGAGATCGTGGTGCCCTCGATGCCGATGTCGGTGGCGACCTCCTCGGCGTCACCGCCGGCGGCCGTGCCGCCACCGGAGTCCTGGGCCTTGTTGCTGCAGCCGGTGGCCGCCGTGACGACCACCACCGCCAGGACGGCGGCGCTGCCGGATCGCTTGCCGAGCTTCATGAGGTGCTCCCTTGTGCCGGTGGATCGGAGGGGACGTCGGTGGTCGAGGTGCTGGTCGAGGCGGCGGAGCGGGAGGCGGCCCGACCCCCGCCGGGGTCCCGGCCGCTGCGGCGGAAGCGTTGGCCGAGGCCGGCCAGCCCGGCGGGCTGGAAGAGGATGACGAGCACGATGGCCCCGCCGTAGAGGAAGCGGGCGGCCTCACCGGCGGCCAGCCCGCCCTCGCCGACGCCGCTGACGAAGGGGACGGCGTCGGCGTAGCGCTGGAACACCAGCGGCAGCGCGCTGACGAACACCGCGCCCAGCGCCGCGCCGCCCACCGAGCCCAGCCCGCCCAGCACGATCATCGCCAGGTACTGGATGGAGACCTCCAGGCCGAAGGACTCCGGTGCCACGCTGCCGATCGACAGCGCGTACATCACCCCGGAGAGCCCGGCGTACATCGAGCTGACCAGGAACACCCGGCCCTTGTAGCGCTGCACGTTGACGCCCATCACCGAGGCGGCGACCTCGCTGTCGCGCAGCGTCTGCAGCGCCCGGCCGGGCCGGCTGCGCAGCAGGTTGCGGGCGAAGACGTAGGCCGCGACCGCCAGCGCGAGCCCGAGGTACCAGAGCCGCTCGGCCTCCCGAAACTCGACGTTGGCGATGAACAGCAGCGGGTCGCGGTTGGCGAAGGTGAAACCGAACAGCGAGAAGTCCGGTGCCGAGCGGCCGTTGAAGCCACCGGTCACCGACGTCCAGGAGTTGAGGACGTGCTGGCCGATGAAGACCAGGCTGAGCGAGGCGACGCCCAGGTAGATGCCGCGCAGCCGGGCCGCGATCGGGCTGAAGAGCAGCCCGGCCAGCCCGGCGAGCAGGACGCCGACGACCATCCCGACGATCGGCGGAAGCCCCAGGCCGGACAGCTGCGCGACCCCGATGCCGCCGGAGTCCCCGGAGACGAAGACGTAGCTGATCGCCCCGACGGCGAGGAAGAAGGCGTGGGCGAGGGAGAGCTGGCCGGTGGTGCCGACGAGCAGGTTGAGCCCGATCGCGCCGACGACCGCGCCGAACACCGCGAACCCGGTGCGGAGCCAGAACTCCTCGACGTAGAAGGGCACCAGCAGCAGCACCAGCAGGACGGCGACCAGCAGCAGCGGCCGCAGCAGCGACCGCCGCGGCCGGGAGGCGGGCGGCCCGCCGGCCCGGGTCGCCCCCCGGGGCGGACGGGTGGCGGTCGCCTCAGACACGGGTCAGCTCCTTGGTGCCGAACAGGCCCGACGGGCGCACCAGCAGGACCGCGATCATCACCACGTACGGCACGACGTCGCCGAACCCGCGGCCCAGGAACAGCAGCTGGTCCTGGTAGCCGGCGGCGAAGGACTCCGCCAGCCCGATCAGCAGCCCGCCGACCAGCGCGCCGCCGGTGGAGTCCAGGCCGCCGAGGATCGCGGCCGGGAACGCGCGCAGCGCCACCGTGTAGGCCGCCGCGCTCACCCCGGGCGTCGGTGCGCCGACCAGGAACAGCGCCGCGACCGCGGCCAGCACCCCGGCGACGATCCAGGCCAGCGCGGAGACCCGGCCCAGCCGGATGCCCATCAGCGCTGCGGTCTCGCCGTCCTCGGCCGAGGCCCGCATCGCCACGCCCCAGCTGGAGTACTTGAAGGCGAGGAAGAAGGCGATGATCAGCACGCCGGCCACCCCGGTGGCGATCAACCGGTTCTGGCTGATGCCGACGTCGCCGACCCGCACCGAGCCGCTGCCCCACGGGTGCGGGACGTTGAGGATGTCCGAGCCGATCCGCCGGATGAGCTCGGTCAGCAGGATGATGTCGATGCCGATCGTGACGATCGCCAGGCTGATCACCGGCGCCCCGCGCAGCCGGTTGATGACCAGCCGCTCGATCACGAAGGCCGCCAGCGCGGTGATCGCGATGCCGACCAGGATCGCCGGCAGGAAGCCGAGCGGTTCGGACAGCCGGGCGATGGAGTAGGCGCCGAGCAGCAGCAGCGAGCCGTGGGTGAAGCTGACGACCTCGCTGGCCTTGAAGATGATCACGAAGCCCAGGGCGATGAGCGCGTACAGGGCGCCCAGCGAGATGCCGTTGAGCAGCAGCGACAGGAACTGGGTCACGGGCGCGTCCCGGGGGTGTCGGAGGGGGTGGTCCCGGTGGTGGCGGCGGCGCCGACGGCGTCCTCCGGGTTGGTGTCGTCGCCGGACCCCAGGTAGGCCCGGATGACCTCGGGGTCGCGCTGCACCTCGGCCGGCGTGCCGTCGGCGATCCGGCGGCCGAAGTCCAGGACGGTGACCCGGTCGGCGAGGGACATGACCATCCCCATGTCGTGCTCGACCAGGACGACGGAGATGCCCAGCGCCGACCGGATCTCCCGGATGGTCTGGGCCATCCGGTTGGTCTCCTCGGCGTTCATCCCGGCCACCGGCTCGTCCAGCAGCAGCAGCCGTGGCTCGGTGCACAGCGCCCGGGCCACCTCGACCCGCTTCTGGTCGCCGTAGGACAGCACCCCCACCGGCGTGTGCAGCTTGTCGCCGAGCTCCAGGAACTCGGCGATCTCGGCCACCCGCTCGCCGTGGACCCGGCCCTCGCGGGTGGCCCGCGGCAGCCGCAGCCCGGCGGCGAGGAAGCCGGCCTTGGTGAGGTGGTGCCGGCCGAGCATCAGGTTCTCGGCCACCGACTGGGTGGGGGACAGCGCGATGTTCTGGAAGGCCCTCGCCACCCCGATGCCGGCGATCTCGTAGGGCCGCATCCGGTCCAGCCGGTGCTCGCCGAACCGGACCTGCCCCTCGTCGGCCCGGTAGACGCCGGAGAGGACGTTGAACATCGTCGACTTGCCGGCTCCGTTGGGCCCGATGATCGCGTGGATGGCGCCCGGGACGACGGTGAAGGAGACGTCGGACAGCGCGGTGATCGCGCCGAAGCGGACGCTGACGTGGTCGACCTCGACCGTCGGGATGTCGGTGCGGACCTCGGCCGCGGCGGTCACGGGTTCCACCGCGACAGGGTGCGGTGGGGAGCCGGGGCGGCGGCCACGGCGGGCTCGTCGCCGTCGTGGCCGAGGTAGAGCCGCTGCACCTCGTCGGTGCGCGCCAGCTCGGCCGCCGAGCCGGACAGCGACACCTCGCCGACGTCCAGCACGCAGGCCAGGTCGGCGACGCCGAGGGCCATGGTGGCGTTCTGCTCGACCAGCAGCACCGAGGTGCCCTGCCGGTTGATCTCGGCGATCACCTCGCCGATCTGGCCGATGACGCGGGGCGCCAGGCCGAGGGAGGGCTCGTCCAGCAGCAGCAGCTTGGGGCTGGCCATCAGCGCCCGGCCGATCGCCAGCATCTGCTGCTCGCCGCCGGACAGCAGCGCGCCGCGCTGGGAGCTGCGCTCGGCCAGCACCGGGAAGAGCTCGTACACCCGGTCCCGGGCCCGCGCCTTGGCCGTCTTGTCCCGGTTGCCCATCCCGCCGGCCCGCAGGTTCTCCTCCACGGTGAGCCGGCCGAAGATCCGCCGTCCCTCCGGCACCTGGACCAGGCCCAGCCGGACGGTCTGCGCCGGGTCGCGGTTGCCGAGCACGGTGTCGCCGTAGCGGACGCTGCCGTGCTCGACCCGGCCGCGGTGCAGCCGCAGCGTGCCGGAGATGGTGCGCAGCAGGGTGCTCTTGCCGGCGCCGTTGCTGCCCAGGACGGCCACGACCTTGCCGTCGGGCACCTCCAGCGAGATGCCGCGGAGCGCCTGCACCGCTCCGCCGTAGGTCACGTGCAGGGCGTCGATGCTCAGCACGGGCGCCACCTCTCAGGTCGGCGTCGTCCCGGCTGGCCCGCTGTCCCGGCAGGGCCCGGGGGGCCGTGCCGCGTGCCGTGCCGTGCGACGAGGTACGGGTCAGCTGGTCGACGCGGGGGAGCGTTGGGGCGGCACGCTATCGCAGAAAGTGCGATCCGGATCACATCGTTGCCATCTCGCGACCTGCGGCCCGGCGACCCCTCGGACGTTCGGGACCGGGGATCCGCGCGGCCCGGTTCCGGACCTATGCTCACCGCCGACGGCGTCGACGAGGACGCCCTCGGGGCTCGGAGGCGCTCATGTCCACGACGGCGACCAGGGACGACGCGAGCGGGGGAGGGCAGCCCGCCGGCCCGGGGAACCGCCGGCCGTCGGTGCGCTCGGTGGCGGTCTGGGTCGCCGTCGCGGCCCTCGGCGCGGTCGCCTGGACGGTGCTGGCCCTGGCCCGCGGCGAGACCGTCTCCGCGCTGTGGGTGCTCTTCGCGGCGATCTGCTCCTACGCCATCGCCTACCGCTTCTACGCCCGGTTCATCACCTACAAGGTGTTGCGGACCGACGACCGCCGCGCCACCCCGGCCGAGCGGCTGCACAACGGCGTCGACTACGACGTCACCGACCGGCGGGTGCTCTTCGGGCACCACTTCGCCGCCATCGCCGGCGCCGGGCCGCTGGTCGGGCCGGTGCTCGCCGCCCAGATGGGCTACCTGCCGGGCACCATCTGGATCGTCGTCGGCGTCATCTTCGCCGGGGCGGTCCAGGACCTGACCGTCATGTTCTTCTCGATGCGGCGCAACGGGAAGAGCCTGGGCCAGATGGTCCGCGAGGAGATCGGCATCGTCGGCGGCATCGCGGCGCTCATCGCCGTCTTCGCCATCATGATCATCATCCTGGCCGTGCTCGCGCTGATCGTGGTCAACGCGCTCGCCGAGTCGCCCTGGGGTGTCTTCTCCATCGCGCTGACCATCCCGATCGCGCTGTTCATGGGCATCTACCTGCGCCGGCTCCGGCCCGGCCGGGTGCTGGAGGCCACCGGCCTGGGCGTCGCGCTGCTGCTGCTGGCGATCGTCGGCGGCGGCTGGATCGAGGACACCGGCCTGGGCGAGGCGCTGACGCTGTCCAAGGAGTGGCTGGTCCTCGCGCTGGTCGTCTACGGGTTCGTCGCCTCGGTGTTGCCGGTGTGGCTGCTGCTGACCCCGCGCGACTACCTGTCGACGTTCATGAAGATCGGCGTGATCGTCCTGCTCGCGCTGAGCCTGCTGATCTCCCGCCCGGTGCTGCAGGCCGAGGCGGTCACCGACTTCGCCCGGGAGGGCACCGGCCCGGTGTTCGCCGGGTCGCTGTTCCCGTTCGTCTTCATCACCATCGCCTGCGGTGCGCTGTCCGGCTTCCACGCGCTGATCTCCTCCGGCACGACGCCGAAGATGGTGGCCAAGGAGAGCCAGGTCCGGCTGATCGGCTACGGCGGGATGCTGATGGAGTCCTTCGTGGCGATCAGCGCGCTGATCGCCGCCTGCGTCATCGACCAGGGCCTGTACTTCGCGATGAACAGCCCGGCCGGGGTCACCGGCGGCGCGGCCGACACCGCCGCCGCGTTCGTCAACGGCCTGGGCTTCGACACCTCCGCGCAGGACCTCGCCGCGGCCGCGGCGGCGGTCCAGGAACCCACGCTGATCTCGCGCACCGGCGGCGCCCCGACGCTCGCCGTCGGCATCTCGGAGATCTTCAGCGACGCGTTCGGTGGCGGGCTCCAGGCGTTCTGGTACCACTTCGCGATCATGTTCGAGGCGCTGTTCATCCTCACCGCCGTCGACGCCGGCACCCGGGTGGGCCGGTTCATGCTGCAGGACACGATCGGCAACGTCTGGAAGCGCTTCGGCGACCTGTCCTGGCGGCCGGGCAACGTCATCGCCAGCGCCGTCGTCGTCGGGCTGTGGGGGTCGGTGCTCTACATCGGGGTCACCGACCCGCTGGGTGGGGTCAACCAGCTCTTCCCGCTGTTCGGCATCGCCAACCAGCTGCTCGCCGCCATCGCGCTGACCCTGGTCACGGTGCTGCTGATCAAGCACGGGAAGCTGCGCTACGCCTGGGTGACCGGCGTGCCGCTGGTCTGGGACCTGGTGGTCACCATGACGGCGAGCTGGCAGAAGGTCTTCTCCGACGTCCCGGCGATCGGCTACTTCGCGCAGGCGCAGCGGTACCGCGACGCGCAGGACGCCGGGGAGCTGCTGGCCCCCGCGCAGGACCAGGGGCAGATGGACCAGATCGTCTTCAACTCCACGCTCAACGGCGTCCTGCAGAGCTTCTTCGCGCTGCTGGTCGTCGTGGTCGTCGTCAACGCCGTCGTGGTGATCGCCCGGGCGCTGCGGGCCGGCGGCTCGCTGCCGACCACCGAGGAGCCGGCCGTCCCGTCGTCCCTGGTCGAACCCGCGGGCCTGTTCGCCACCGCCGAGGAGAAGCGCGCGCTGGCCGAGCACGAGGCGCTGGCCGGCGCCGGCGACGGCGGCCGGCGGTGACCGGCGTCCGGGACGCCCTCCTGCGGGGCGCCCGCGGGGTGCGCTGGTACCTGCGGGAGTTCACCGGCGAGGCGCGCTGGGACGACCACCTGCGCGAGTGCGCCGCGCACGGCCACGAGCCGCTGACCCGGCGGGAGTTCGAGCGGCGCCGGGCCGATGCGGCGGAACGGAACCCGGTCAGCCGCTGCTGCTGACCCCGGCGGGGGTCTCCACCGGGGCCTCGACCGGGGTGCGCCGGAGCGCGCGGCGGCGGACCGGTACCAGCACCGCCGCGGTCAGCAGCGCCGCGACGAGCAGCCACGGCAGCAGGACGCCGACGGCGACGACGGCCGCGCCCAGCACCGTGACCAGGGCCCGCCACCCGGTGCCGAGGCCGTCGAGGAAGCCGTCCGGCCCACCGGCCGGGGCGACCCCGGACGGCGCCAGGTGCACGGTGAGCGTCGACAGCTCGACCTGGTCGGCGAGCAGCGCCCGCTGGGACTGCAGCGACTCCAGCTGCTCCTGCCGGTCGGAGAGCGCCGCCTCGGCCGCCAGCAGGGCCTCCGTGGTGGCCGCCCCGTCCATCAGGGCCTGGAGCCGAGCCGCGGAGGTCCGCAGCGCGGAGATCCGCGCGTCCAGGTCGACCGCGGTGGCGGTCACGTCGGAGCGGGACACCGACACGTCCTCGACGTCGCCGATGCCCTCCAGGTCGGCCAGCACGCCGGTCAGCTCGTCCGACGGCACCCGGACGACGAGGTCGGCGGCCGCGCCGTCGCCCCCGTCGTCGGCGGCCCCGGCCCGCTCGGTGCGCTGGTCGACCCGGCCCCCGGCGGACTCCACCAGCTCGCTCACCTGCTGGGCGGCCTCGGCGGGGTCGTCGACGGCGACCGAGGCGGTGGCGGTCTGGACGACCTGCCGGTCGGGGTCGGACTCACCCGGGACGGTCGGCAGGGCACCGGGACCGGCCGGGGCTGGCTCGGCGACGACCCCGCCGTCGCTCGAGCTGCCGTCGGCGCCGCCCGAGTCGCTGCCGGGGCCGGAGCAGCCGACGAGCACCGCGAGCACCAGGACCGTGGCTGCCGGGTTCCGCGCGCGCCGCATGGCCGGGACGGTAGGGGGGTGGCTGCCCGGCTGACCAGCGTCGATGCCCGATCGTGACGCAGGCTGCCCGAGCCCCACGGACGCGCAGCGGCCCCCGACCTCGGTGAGGTCGGGGGCCGCTGCCGACGGCTGAGCGGGCTCAGATGTCGTAGTACATGGCGAACTCGTGCGGGTGCGGGCGCAGCCGGATCGGGTCGATCTCGTTGGTCCGCTTGTACTCGATCCAGGTCTCGATCAGGTCGGAGGTGAACACGCCACCGTCGAGCAGGTAGTCGTGGTCCACCTCGAGCCGGTCGAGCACGGCGTCCAGCGACGCCGGCACCTTCTCGATGCCCAGGGCCTCCTCGGGCGGCAGCTCGTAGAGGTCCTTGTCGACCGGGGCCGGCGGCTCGATCTTGTTCTTGATGCCGTCGAGGCCGGCCATCATCATCGCCGAGAAGGCGAGGTAGGGGTTGGCCGACGGGTCGGGCACGCGGAACTCGATGCGCTTGGCCTTGGGGTTGTCGCCGGAGATCGGGATGCGGCAGCAGGCCGAGCGGTTGCGGGCCGAGTAGACCAGGTTGATCGGGGCCTCGTAGCCGGGCACCAGGCGGTGGTAGCTGTTGACCGTCGGATTGGTGAAGGCCAGCAGCGACGGGGCGTGGGTGAGCAGGCCACCGATGTAGTGCCGGGCGGTGTCGGACAGGCCCGCGTAGCCGGTCTCGGCGTGGAAGAGCGGCTCGCCGTCCTTCCAGAGGCTCTGGTGGCAGTGCATGCCGGAGCCGTTGTCACCGAACAGCGGCTTGGGCATGAAGGTCGCCGTCTTGCCGTGCGCCCAGGCGGTGTTCTTGATGATGTACTTGAACAGCATCAGGCTGTCGGCCGAGCGCAGCAGGGTGTCGAACTTGTAGTTGATCTCGGCCTGCCCGCCGGTGCCCACCTCGTGGTGGCCGCGCTCGAGCTCGAGCCCGGCGCCGGCGAGGTTGACCATCATCGTCGAGCGCAGGTCGCTCTGGTGGTCGTAGGGCTCGACCGGGAAGTACCCGCCCTTGGGCCGGGTCTTGTAGCCCAGGTTGGGGCCACCGTTCTCGCCGGTGAGCGACCCGGAGTTCCAGGAGCCCTCGACCGCGTCGATGTGGTAGTAGCCCTCGTTGATGCCGGTGTTGTGGCGCACCGAGTCGAAGACGTAGAACTCGGCCTCGGGGCCGAAGTACGCGGTGTCGGCGATGCCGGAGCTCGCCAGGTAGGCCTCGGCCTTCTTCGCCACGTTGCGCGGGTCGCGGCTGTAGGCCTCGCGCGTGATCGGGTCGTGGATGAAGAAGTTGATGTTCAGCGTCTTGTGGATGCGGAACGGGTCGAGGTAGGCGCTGCTCGCGTCGGGCAGCAGCAGCATGTCTGACTCGTTGATCGCCTGGAAACCGCGGATCGACGACCCGTCGAAGCCCAGGCCGTCGGCGAAGGTGTCAGGCCCGAAGGTCTCCGCGGGGATGGTGAAGTGCTGCATGACGCCGGGCAGGTCGCAGAACCGGACGTCGACGAACTTCACGTCGTTGTCGCGGATGTAGGCGGTGACCTCGTCGGGACTGTTGAACATCGATCCTCCGGGAATGGACGGCCAGCTCAACGGGAAGCTACGAGCGGGGAGTTGCTCCGGGGTGTCTCTCGTGTTTCGTCGCGGTAACACCGCTCCCCGGCGTGTCGCGACCGGGGCGCGGTGACCCTCGGTCACCCGCCGGTCCCGCCCCGAGCCGGCCGTCGGCGGGAGGGACCTACGCTGGCGTGGTGACCAGGGACGACGCCTCACCCTCTCAGCACCGCGGCCGCGGCGCCGCACTGGGGCTGCCCGCCGACGGGCCGGGGTCCCTGGCCCCCTTCGGCCGCCGGGTGGCCCAGTACCTGGTCGACGCGATCGCCTCGGGGCTGGTGACGGCGCTGTTCACCGCCCCCGACCCCCCGGAGCTGTGGAGCCTGCTCACCTTCGGCGTGATGACGGTCGTCTTCCTGGTGCTCACCGGCCAGACCCCGGGCATGCGGCTGCTCGGGCTGCGGCTGGCCCACCCGCAGCCGGAGCAGCGGCTGGCGCTGTGGCGGGCCGTGGTCCGCACCGGCCTGCTGACGCTGCTGCTGCCGGCCCTGGTGGTCGACTCCGACGGCCGCGGCCTGCACGACCGGCTCACCGACACCGCCGTCGTCCGCGAGCGCTGACCGCGGGTCACGTCCGGGCGAACCACTCCCGGGTGGCCCCGTCGGCCGGGAGGAACGTCTCGATGGCGAGCTCGCTGGCGGCGACGTCCAGCGGGGTGCCGAACGTCGCCACGGTGCTGTACATCCGCAGGACGGCGTCGTCGACCTGCAGCTCCAGCGGCAGCGCGAAGGTCGGGCCGGAGTGCTCCGGGGCGGCCGGGGACCGGTCCGGGTAGCCGGCGGCCTCGGCCAGCAGGGCCCGCAGGTCCGCGGACGGCGCCGCCGCGGCGTGCTGCCGGACCTGCCGGAGCAGGTGCGCCCGCCAGGCGCCGTAGTTCACCACCCGCCCGGCGAGGCCGCGGGGGTGCAGCATCACCCGGACGACGTTGACCGGCGGGTCGAGCAGCTCCGGGTCGACCAGGCCCATCAGCCGGTCGACGGCGGCGTTGGTCGCGACGACGTCGAACTGCGCGTCGATCACCAGCGCCGGCCACGGGTCGTGCGCGGCCAGCGCCAGGTCGAGCACCTCCAGCAGGTACCGGGTGGCCGCGGCGTCCCGCCGGGCGTCCTGGTACTCCGGCGCGTGCCCGGCGGCCAGCAGCACCTGGTTCTGCTCCGCCAGCGGCATCTGCAGCGCCTCGCCGAGCCGCAGCACCATCTGCCGGCTCGGCCGGGAACGGCCGGTCTCGACGAACGACAGGTGCCGGGTGGAGGTGTCGGCCAGGTTGGCCAGGTCGAGCTGGCTCAGCCGCCGGCGCTCCCGCCAGTCCCGCAGCAGGGCGCCGGCGACCGCGGGCCGCAGGGTGGTCGTCACGGGAGGACGCTAGGGCCCGGCGGGACCCCGCGGCCAGGGCAGGACGGCGTGCAGCGGTTCACCGCCGGCCGGCTCGGAGCTGGACGACGGCGAGCGCCCCGACGACCAGGCCCTGGGCGGCGACGAGGACCCGCCCGGTGGTGCCGAGGTCGGCGAGCACGGCGACCGCCAGGCTGGCGGCCTCCCACGCGACGTTCCCGATCGCCGCGGCCCGCAGCGCCGGCCGGGCCCACCGGCTCCGGGCGGCGGCGAGCAGGCCGGCGGCGTAGACGACCAGGGCGATGCCGACGCCCCGGACGACGCCGGTCGCGGTGGTGCCGAGCAGCTCGGCGACCGGGCCGGCGGCGAGCGCCGCGGTCAGCCCCATCGCGGCGCAGAGCACGCCGTCGAGCTGGAGCAACCGGGCCGGGGCCGGCGCGGTCGTGGTGAGCGGGGTGCTGAGGGCGGTCATGGTGGTGTCCTCTCGGGGAGCCGACGGGGCCGGTCGTCCGGCCTCGTCACCACCGTCGCCGGTCGACGGCGCCCGGTCGATGACCCCGGAGGTCATGGCCCCGGTGCGGCCCCCCGGACGCACGACGCCCCGGCCGCAGGGGAGCGGTCGGGGCGTCGAGGACGTGCTGGGGTGGGATCAGCGGCGGCGGACCTGCCGCTGGCTGACCGACATCTGCCGGCCGCCGGGCAGCGGGCCGCCGGGCACCGGCATCCGGGCGCCACCGAGGGCGCTCATCCGCTTGCCGAGCGCGTTGACCTCGGCGGCGGACAGGTTGCGGGGCAGCTTCATCACGTGCGCGCTGAGCTTCTTCAGCGGGACCTGGCCCTCGCCGTCGCCGACCACCACGTCGTAGATGGGGGTGTCGCCGACGACCTTGGCGATCCGCCGCTTCTCCTGGGCGATCAGCCCGCGCACCCGGTTGGGGTTGCCCTCGCCGACCAGGATGATCCCGGGGCGGCCGAGCACCCGGTGGACGGCGTCCAGCTCGCGGTTGCCCGCGACGCCGGAGCTGACCCGCCAGTCGCCGCGCATGCCCTCGAGCACCCACGACGCGGCGCCGGGCTGGCCCTCGACCTGCTTGTAGGCGGTGCCCTGGGCGCGCCGGCCGAACACGATGAGGGTGGCGAGCAGGCCGAGCAGGATGGCGATCGGCAGGAAGAGGAACGGCGAGCTGAGCAGGATGCCGACGAGCTCGACGACCGCGAAGACCACCACGAAGGTGATCAGCATGACCCAGGGCAGCTTGGGGTCGTTGCGGTAGGTGAGCTTGTAGGCCTGGCCGATCATGCCGGCCTGGCTCTTCATCTTCTTCAGCCGCGAGACCTTCGGCTGGCCGTCCTTGCCGAGCTTGGGGGCCTTGCCGGCCTTCGGCGCCTTGGCCCCACCCGCCGCGCCCACCGCCGTGGCGCCCTTGCTGCCGCGCCCGGGGACGCCGGCCGGGCCCCGTCCGGCGTTGCCGGTGGGAGCGGAGGAGTCGGTCGACCTGCTGCGTGCCATGCCCTGAGGATAGGCGACGGACCCGCCGCGTCCCGCGACTCGCGGGCTCGCGGCGGGCCCGTGCGACGCGCCGGGGGCCGTCAGCGGGTGGTGACGGCCAGCCCGCGGGCCTCGGCGGCCTGCTGGTACAGCCGGCCGGCGCGGTACGAGCTGCGCACCAGGGGGCCGGCGAGCACGCCCGCGAAGCCCATCTCCTCGGCCTGGGCCTGGAAGCCGACGAACTCGTCGGGCTTGACCCACCGGACGACCGGGTGGTGCCGGACGCTGGGCCGCAGGTACTGGGTGATGGTGAGCAGGTCGCAGCCCGCGTCGTGCAGCGCCTGCATGGCCTCGACGACCTCGTGCGGCTCCTCGCCCATGCCCAGGATCAGGTTGGACTTGGTGACCAGGCCCGCGTCCCGCGCCGCGGTGATGACCGACAGCGAGCGCTCGAAGCGGAAGCCGGGGCGGATGCGCTTGAAGATGCGGGGGACCGTCTCGACGTTGTGCGCGAGCACCTCCGGGCGCGAGGAGAAGACCTCGGCCAGCTGGTCGGGCTCGGCGTTGAAGTCCGGGATCAGCAGCTCGACGCCGCAACCGGGGATCTGGTCGTGGATCTGGCGGACGGTCTCGGCGTAGAGCCAGGCACCGCCGTCGGGGAGGTCGTCGCGGGCGACGCCGGTGATGGTGGCGTAGCGCAGGCCCATGGTGGCCACGCTCTCGGCGACCCGGCGGGGCTCGTCACGGTCGAAGTCGGCGGGCTTGCCGGTGTCGATCTGGCAGAAGTCGCAGCGCCGGGTGCACTGGTCGCCCCCGATGAGGAAGGTGGCCTCGCGGTCCTCCCAGCACTCGTAGATGTTGGGGCAGCCGGCCTCCTCGCAGACCGTGTGCAGGCCCTCGCGGCGGACCAGCGACTTGAGCTCGGTGTACTCCGGCCCCGTCTTCAGCTTGGTCTTGATCCACTCGGGCTTGCGCTCGATGGGGGTCTGGCTGTTGCGGACCTCCAGACGGAGCAGCTTGCGACCGGCCGGCTCGATCCCGGAGGACGTCTGCGGGGTCTCCGCCGGCGCCTCCTCCATGCCCAGGCTCATGCCCAGCACGGTACTCCCGCTGATCACCGCGGCTGCGGAGCCGGGAACGACGACGGGGCCCAGCCGGATCGGCTGGGCCCCGTCGGGGGAGTGGTGCGCGGGGTCAGCCCGCGGCGTCCTCGTCGGGGCGGGTGCCCCGGCTGGGAGCCGAGTTGCCGGCGCTGCCGGGACCCTCGGTGTAGTCCTGGTTGGCGGCCGAGGCGACCGGGCTGTCCGGGTCGTTCGTCGTGCCGGTGGCCGTGGTCGGGCGGTCCTGGTTGCCGGGCTCACCGGGGCCGGAGGCCGGCTCGGCCTCGAGGGCACCGATCCCGCCCTCGGCCGGGCCGGAGTCCGACGGCGCGGTCATCGCCGTGGAGACCTGCTTGCCCTGGGCCTCGGGGGTCTCGGAGCCGCCTGCGGGGGTCTGCGCTGACATGGGGACGGGGTCCTCTCGGTAGCTGGGCACCGGGCCGTCGCCGGTCGGCGCGGGGGTCCACAGGTCGTCGGAGCTCTTGCGGCGCAGCAGGGCGAACACGGCCGCACCGACGACGGCCAGGACGGCGACCACCCACGGCCACCGGCGGGGCTGCTTCTCGATGCCCACGCTCCGCTTGACCGAGGTGACGGTCGCGGCGGTGCGCTTGCCGGCCTCCTTGCGGGCCTTGACGGTCGCCTTCTCCAGCTCGACGCGCCGCTTCGCCGCCTTGGCGGCCAGCTTGTCGGCCTTCTTGCCCAGCTTCTCGGCCTTCTTGCCGGCGGCCGTGCTGGTCGCCTCGGCGGCCACCCGCAGCGCGGCGACCCGGGCGGCGGCCTGCTCGCGCGCGGCCTCCGCGGCTGCAGCCGCGTCCCTGCGGACCTTGTCGGTCTGCTTGGCCGTCGCCGAGGAGAGCGTGGCGGCGGTGGCGGCCAGCTCGGCGCTGCGCGCGTCCAGCTGGGCGCGCGCGGCCTCGACCTGCGCCACGAAGCCGGCCCTGGCCGAGTCGAGCGCTGGGCCCGCGGCGTCGCGGGCCGCGGTCACCCGGGGGGCCGCGTAGGCAGCGGCGGCGCTGGTCGCGGCGGAGAACCGCGGGCCGGCGGCGTCCCGGGCGGCGACGACCCGCGGCGTGGTGGCGGCGACCGCCGTCTCCAGGTTCGCCCGGGCGGCCTTGGCGGCGCTCTCGAGCGCCGGGCCGGCCGCCTCGCGGGCGGCGACGACCTTGGGCGTCGCGGCGGCGACCGCCGTCTCCAGGTTGGTGCGGGCCACCTTGGTGGCCGCCTCCAGCCGCGGGACGACGTCGGACTCGTAGGCCTTCTGCGCGGCCTCCAGCCGCGGCGCCAGCGTCTTCTGCGCGGCCTCCAGGCGGGGCACCAGCACCTCGCGGGCGGCGTCCAGCTGGGGGGCGAGCGCGGCGACGGCCGCCTCGACCCGGGGCGCGAGGTCCTTGTCGTACGTCTGCTGGGCGGCCTTGGCCGCGGCGGCGACCTGCGGACCGAACTGCTCCGCCGTCGCCTTCCGGGCCTCGGTGACCGCTGCGCCGATGTGGGCGAACCCCTCCTGCAACTCGGCCCCGATGACCTCTGTCCGGCTCTTCTTGCGGAACACTCCAGCACCTCCGGTTGATCGCTTGGCGATCATCCTGCCCGCCTTCGCCTCCGGGCACACCCCGAGCCCCCGCGCGAGCGGCGCTCCGGCCGCCGGCTGGCTACGTTCTGCCCGTGCAGCTACGGATCTTCACCGAACCCCAGATGGGCGCCACCTACGACGACCTGCTCGCGGTGGCCCGGCGCACCGAGGAGACCGGCTTCGACGCCTTCTTCCGCTCCGACCACTACCTGACCATGGGCGGCGACGGGCTGCCCGGCCCGACCGACGCCTGGGTGACCCTCGCCGGGCTGGCGCGGGAGACCAGCCGGATCCGGCTCGGCACGCTGATGACCGCCGCCACCTTCCGGCTCCCTGGGCCGCTGGCCATCTCGGTCGCCCAGGTCGACCAGATGAGCGGCGGCCGGGTCGAGCTGGGCATCGGCTCGGGCTGGTTCGCCGAGGAGCACAGCGCCTACGGCATCCCGTTCCCCGAGCTGGGGGAGCGGTTCGACCGCTACGAGGAGCAGGTGGCGGTGATCAGCGGGCTGTGGAGCACCCCGGCGGGGGAGACCTTCGACTTCGCTGGCACCCACTACCAGCTGGCCGGCTCGCCGGCGCTGCCCAAGCCGGTGCAGCCCGGCGGGATCCCGATCCTGGTCGGCGGGGGTGGCAAGCGCCGCACCCCGCGGCTGGCCGCCCGGTACGCCGCGGAGTTCAACGTGCCGTTCCAGTCGGCGGCCGACAACGCCCGGCTGTTCGACGGCGTCCGCGCGGCCTGCGGCGAGATCGGCCGCGACCCCGCCGAGCTGGTCTACAGCTCCGCGCTGGTGGTCTGCGTCGGCCGGGACGACGCCGAGGTCGCCCGCCGGGCCGCGGCGATCGGCCGGGACGTCGACGAGCTCAGGGCCAACGGTGTCGCCGGCACCCCGGCCGAGGCCGTGGACACCCTGGGCCGGTTCGCCGAGGCCGGCGCCTCCCGGGTGTACCTGCAGGTGCTCGACCTCGCCGACCTCGACCACCTGGACCTGGTGGCGGCCGAGGTCGCGCCCCAGCTCAGCTGAGCGGTCGCGGGAGGACGTCGGCGGCCCGGCCGGCGACGTCCACCCGCCGGCCGGGGACGACCGCCGTGGTCAGCGGACGCCCTCCTCCAACGGCTCGAGCAGCGAGCGCGACCGCAGCCAGCTGTTCGCCCGCGCCAGGTCGTCCTCGAAGTCGACCTCGACGGCGGAGAACCGCGAGATGTCCACCGGCCGGAAGCGCACCCCGGACTGCTGGACAGCGGTCTCCATGGCGCGCTCGAAGTAGTCGGAGTCCGCGCACGCGGCCAGGTGCTCCAGCAGCAGCGCCTTGTCCGCGCCGGAGACGTAGTTGATGCCCACCGCCTCGCCCAGGCCGCCGATGACGGTCTTGGACAGCTCGGCGATGTACCCCTCCTCGTCGAGGGTGTACTTGACCTCCTCGTCGGCGACCGTGGAGGTGTCCACGCAGACGAAGCTCTGGTCGGCGGCCACCAGCTCGGTCGTCTGGGCCAGCACCGCCGGCTCGAAGACCACGTCGCCGTTGAGCCACAGCACGCCGCCGGGGGCGGAGGTGCGCAGCCCGCGCCACAGGCTCTTGGAGGTGTTGGTGCGCTCGAACTCGGGGTTGAAGGCGAACAGCAGGTCCGGCTGGGCGCGCATGACCCGCTTGCTGCGGTAGCCGACGACCACGGTCACCCGGGCGGCCGGCCCGAAGACCTCCCGGACGCCGTCCAGCTGCTGCTCCATGATGCTGCGGCCGTCCATCAGCTGGGTCAGCGGCTTGGGCAGCGCCCGGCCCAGCCGGGTGCCCATCCCGGCGGCCAGGATGACCACCTGGGGCGGCACGAGGGCGTCGGCCGCGTGCTCGTGACGGTCGCGGGCGTCGATCGTGGACAGCTCAGTCGTGCGCATGCTCAACTCCTCGGTCGGCTGGTGGTGCGGGGACTCGGTCGGTGGGCGGGAAGAACCGGGCGACCACCCGGTCGGTGGCGTGGCCGTCCTCGAGGCTGCAGAACGTGCGCTCGAACGCTGCCCGGCGCGCAGTGTCCTGGCGTCGTCCACCGGCGAGGTCGGCCAGGGCGGCCACCACCTCGGCGCTCGTCGACAGCAGCGGTCCGGGGGCGACCTCGGCCAGGTCGAAGTAGAAGCCCCGCAGCTCGTCGCGGTAGTGCTCGAGGTCGTAGGTGAAGGAGAGCACCGGCCGTCCGGTCACCGCGAAGTCGAACATGGCCGAGGAGTAGTCGGTGAGCAGCACGTCCGCGGCCAGGTAGAGGTCGGAGACCTCGGGGTGGTCGGAGACGTCGACGACCCGCTCGCCGGTGACCTGCGGGAACCGGTCGGCCACCATGGTGTGCAGCCGGAGCAGCAGCACGTGGTCGGCCGGCAGCCCGTCGACCAGGTCGGCGAAGTCCGGCGGGAACGCGTGGTCCGGCACCCCGTCGGTCATCACCAGGTCGTCGCGCCAGGTGGGGGCGTAGAGGACCGTCGTCACGCCGTCGGCGATGCCCAGGGCGGCCCGCACGGCGGCGCGCCGCTCGTCGCGGTCCGGCGCGCTGAGGACGTCGTTGCGCGGGTAGCCGGTCTCCAGGACCTCGCCGGTGTACCCGAAGGCGCTGCGCAGGTTCGGCGTGCTGAACGCGTTCGGCGACAGCAGCACGTCCCACCGGGCGACGTCCCGGTCCAGCGCGGTCAGCAGCCCGCCGGTCGGCCGGGCGACGTCGCGGTGCATCCGCTTGAGCGGGGTGCCGTGCCAGGTCTGCACGTAGGTCGTCGCCGGCGACTTGTCCCAGTCCAGCGAGATGCCGTTGTTGGCGAACACCACGTCCGCCGCCTCGAGGGCGGCCCGGCCCTCCGGGCTGCCGTACTCCGCGGTCGCCACACCGGCCGGGAAGTCGCCCCGGGTCTCCGGGCGCACCAGCCACACGTGCGAGAACTCCTCGCCGCGGGGCAGCAGCGCCTCGTAGACGGCGCGCGGGCTGTCGGAGTACCGGCCGGAGAAGCTGCTCCAGACGATCGTCGTCACCGTCGTCGGCCGATCAGGAGCGGAGCTGCGGGCTCGTGGCGGTGGGGGGTGCAGGGCAATCAAGGCCTCCGGTCCGGCCGGTCGAGGGCAGGGTGGGACGGTGCGGGTGGTGGAGCGGGACGCGCGGGTGGGGTGGCGGACCACCTGCGCCGTGGACCTGGGCGGCCCCTGGTCAGGGGGCCTGCGCCGTCCACTGGACGTGGACGTTACCGACGCCAGGTGAACGAGCGGTGCGCCAGCCTCGCGCGGTCACCCCGGCGGGTCGGTCGCTGCCGCCGCCGGCGGCAGGCCCCGGCGGTCGCGCGCGGTAGGCTGCGGGGGTGACCGGCGGACTCCTGCTTCTCCCGCCGTGCTGACCTGACACCGATCAGACGGCACGGCGACCCCTCCTGCGTGAGGGGTTTTTTTCTGCCCGCACACCAGATCGCCAGGACCCAGGAGCACCGACCATGAGCCAGACGGCCAGCCCGAGCACCGACCCGTCCGCCGACGGGGTGCCGCCGCACCGGTACACCCCAGCGCTGGCGCAGCAGATCGAGCTCGCCTGGCAGGACCGCTGGGACGCCGAGGGGACCTTCCACACGCCGAACCCGGTCGGCCGGCTGAGCGAGGGCTTCGAGCGGGTCGCCGACCGGCCCAAGGCGTTCCTGATGGACATGTTCCCGTACCCCTCGGGTGCCGGGCTGCACGTCGGGCACCCGCTGGGCTACCTGGGCACCGACGTGACCAGCCGCTTCCTGCGGATGGACGGGCGCAACGTGCTGCACCCGATGGGGTACGACGCCTTTGGCCTGCCCGCCGAGCAGTACGCGGTGCAGACCGGCCAGCACCCGCGGGTCACGACGGAGGCCAACATCGCGGCCATCCGGGCGCAGCTGCGCCGGCTGGGCGTCGACCACGACACCCGGCGGACCTTCGCCACGATCGACCCGGGCTACTACAAGTGGACCCAGTGGATCTTCCGGCAGGTGTTCGAGGCCTGGTTCGACGCCGAGTCCGACCGGGCCCGCCCGATCGCCGAGCTGGTCGCCGAGCTGGACGCCGGCACCCGGGAGCCGATGGCCGGCACGCTGCCCGAGGGGCGCAGCTGGTCGCAGCTGTCGGAGGTCGAGCGGCGCCGGGTCGTCGACGCGCACCGGCTGGCCTACCGGCACGAGGCGCCGGTGAACTGGTGCCCGGGCCTGGGCACGGTGCTGTCCAACGAGGAGGTCACCGCCGACGGCCGCTCGGAGCGGGGCAACTTCCCGGTGTTCCGCCGTCCGCTGACCCAGTGGATGATGCGGATCACCGCCTACGCGGAGCGGCTGCTGACCGACCTGGACCGGCTGGACTGGTCGGACTCGCTGAAGCAGATGCAGCGCAACTGGATCGGCCGGTCGACCGGTGCGCGGATCCGGTTCGCCGCCGGCGCGGAGACCGTCGAGGTGTTCACCACCCGGCCGGACACCCTGTTCGGCGCCACCTACCTGGTGCTGGCTCCCGAGCACCCGCTGGTCGGGACGCTCACCGCCGGCGAGTGGCCGGCCGGCACCGACGAGCGGTGGACCACCGGCGCAGCGACCCCGGCCGAGGCGGTGGCCGCCTACCAGAAGCAGGCCTCCCGCCGGTCCGAGCTGGACCGCCAGTCCGAGGGCCGGGACAAGACCGGCGTGTGGCTGGGCGTCACCGCCCGCAACCCGCTGACCGGCGCCGACCTGCCGGTGTTCATCGCCGACTACGTGCTGACCGGCTACGGCACCGGCGCGATCATGGCCGTGCCCGGCGAGGACACCCGGGACTGGGATTTCGCCCAGGTGTTCGGCCTGCCGGTCGTGCGCACCGTGCAGCCCCCGGCCGACTTCGACGGCGGCGCCTACACCGGCACCGGCCCGATGATCAACAGCTCGAACGAGCAGCTCTCGCTGGACGGGCTGGACAAGGCCGCGGCCATCGCCGCCGTCACCGAGTGGCTGGTGGGAGGTGGGCACGGCGAGGCGACCACCACCTACAAGCTGCGCGACTGGCTGTTCAGCCGGCAGCGGTACTGGGGCGAGCCGTTCCCGATCGTCTACGACGCCGACGACCTGCCGATCGCCGTCCCCGAGACGATGCTGCCGGTGCTGCTGCCCGACGTCGACGACTACTCGCCGAAGACCTTCGCCGACGACGACGCCACCTCCGCCCCCGAGCCGCCGCTGTCCCGGGCGACCGAGTGGACGACGGTGGAGCTGGACCTCGGCGACGGTGTGCGGTCCTACCGCCGGGAGACCAACACGATGCCCAACTGGGCGGGCTCGTGCTGGTACTACCTGCGCTACCTGGACCCGGCCGACGACGAGCGGTTCGTCGACCCGGAGCTGGAGCGGTACTGGATGGGCCCGCGCGAGCCCGGCGACGTCGGCGGCGTGGACCTGTACGTCGGCGGTGTCGAGCACGCGGTGCTGCACCTGCTGTACGCCCGGTTCTGGCACAAGGTGCTGTTCGACCTGGGGTTCGTCTCCAGCGAGGAGCCGTTCCGCCGGCTGGTGAACCAGGGCTACATCTCCGCCTTCGCCTACACCGACGCCCGCGGCTTCTACGTGCCGGCGGCGGAGGTCGTGGAGGTCGACGGCCAGTTCTTCTACGAGGGGCAGCCGGTCACCCGCGAGTACGGGAAGATGGGCAAGAGCCTGAAGAACGTCGTCACGCCCGACGACATGATCGCCCTGTTCGGCGCGGACACCTTCCGGGTCTACGAGATGTCGACCGGCCCGCTGGACCAGTCCCGGCCGTGGGAGACGAAGGCGGCCGTGGGGTCTCAGCGGCTGCTGCAGCGCATCTGGCGGGTGGTCCTCGACGAGGAGACCGGCGCGGTGCGGGCTGCTGACGTGGCGGCCGACGACGAGACCAACCGCGCGCTGCACCGGACCATCGAAGCGGTCCGGGACGGCATGTCGACCCAGCGGTTCAACATCGCGATCGCCCGGGTCACCGAGCTGACCAACCACCTGACCTCGGCGTACCAGCCGGGGAGCCCGGTGCCGCGCGAGGTGGCCGAGTCGCTGGTCCTGCTGGTCGCCCCGCTGGCGCCGCACCTGGCCGAGGAGCTGTGGGCCCGGCTGGGGCACACCGGCTCGGTGGCCTGGGCGTCGTTCCCGGTGGCCGACCCGCAGTGGCTGGTCGACGACACCGTCGAGGTCGCGGTCCAGGTCAACGGCAAGGTGCGCGCCCAGGTGGCCGTGCCGGCCGACGCGGACGCCGCGGCGCTGGAGGCGGCGGCGCGGGCCGACGAGAAGGTCGCCGCGCAGCTGGACGGCAAGACCGTCCGCCGGGTCATCGCGGTGCCTGGCCGGCTGGTCAACTTCGTCGTCGGGTAGCCCCCGGCCCCGTCCTCCTCGGCCCGGGTGCGCGAGGAGGACGGGACCGTCAGCGGGCGGGGACGGGGGCGCCCAGGACCTCGCGCATCGCCTGCTCGACGGTGTCGATGACCTCGGCCACCGGCACGTCGCGGCCGAGCTCGGCGCTGAGCGAGGTGGCGCCGGCGTCGGGGATGCCGCACGGGACCATGTTGGTGAAGGCCGCCATGTCGGGATCGCAGTTGAGCGCGAAGCCGTGCATGGTGACGCCCCGGGCGACCCGCACCCCGATCGCGGCGACCTTGCGGTCGGGGCCCCGGTCGTCGGCGCGCACCCACACGCCGCTGCGGCCCTCCACCTGCTCGGTGGCCACGCCCAGGGCAGAGCAGACGCCCATCAGCGCCTGCTCCATCCGGCGGACGTGGGCGACCACGTCAACCGGGTCGGGCAGCGCGACGATCGGGTAGCCGACCAGCTGGCCGGGACCGTGCCAGGTGATCTTGCCGCCGCGGTCGACGTCGATGACCGGCGTGCCGTCGAAGGGCCGCTCGTGCGGCTCGGTCCGCTTGCCGGCGGTGTAGACCGGCGGGTGCTCCAGCAGGAGCAACGTGTCCGGACCGGTGCCCGCCACGCGCGCCTCGTGCAGCTCGCGCTGCCACGCCCACGCGTCCTCGTAGGGGACCGTGCCCGCCCGCACCACTCGCAGTTCGCTCACCGGCTGAGCCTATGCCCGTTCCCGGCGTCCGTCCCGCGCCTCAACGCAGCCGCCGGGGTGCCACCCGGGTCTCGACCGCGGTGCCGTCGGGCCCGGGTTCGACCCGGTAGGCGGCCGCGCCGGGGCGGTCGGCGACGGCCTCCACCAGGTCGGTGCCGCGGTACACCAGGCCGACGCCGTCGTCGGTGGCGTGCCCGGCCGGCAGCGTCCCGTCGGCCACCAGCCGCTGGTAGAGCGGGCGCCGCCGGGGCTCGGAGTCGTGGTGCACGCTGTTGCTGAACGGCAGCAGCCCCAGCCCGTCGGTGACCGGTCGCAGGTCCGGGCCGAAGCTGTCGGTGGTGCCCCCGACGTGCCAGCACAGCGAGCCGGCCGACACCCCGCCGAGCACCACCCCGGCCTGCCACACCTCGCGGAACACCTCGTCCAGGCCGTGCACCCGCCAGACGGCGAGCAGGTTGGCCACGCTGCCGCCGCCCACCCACACCACGTCCTGGGCCAGCAGGTGGGCGCGGACGTCGGCGACCGTCGGCATCGGGAACAGGCTCAGGTGCGAGACGGCGACGTCGCGGCCGGCGAACGCGCCGTAGAACCCGGCGACGCGGGCCGGGTCGTCGCCGGTGGCGGTGGCGAGGTGGCAGATCCGCGGGCGCACCGGGTCGCCGGCGAGCTGGAAGGCCAGGTCGAACACCGGGCCGGGAGCCCAGTCGGTGGGCCCGCGGCCACGGGAGTCGAAGCCGATGCTGGTGGCCAGCACGGTGGGTGCGGTCGCGGCCATCAGGCCGGCCCCCGGTCGCTCGCCGGTGCCGCAGACCGGCTGAGCCTCCGCAGCACGGCCCGCGCCGTCCGGGCGCCGCTGGCCATCGCACCCTGGATCGACGGGGTGTCCCGGTGGTCGCCGCAGACGAACAACCCGTCGCCCAGGTCGACCGGCCGCCGGTGCTGCAGCGGGGGAGTGGCGGCCGGCTGGGCGCCGAGCACGGTGACGGTGGTCAGGTGCTCGAGGTCGGTCTCCGCCACGTCGTGGGTGCGGGCGATCTCGGTGCGGACGCCGGCCTCACGGGTGGGGGAGAGCGTCGAGCTGGCGACCAGGGCCCGGCCGTCGGGGCTGTAGGCGGGCTGGGCGTCGGAGACCACGACGGTGTTGACCAGCTGCCCGCCGGGTGCGCCGAGCACGATGAGCGGCGCCTGCCATGGCGAGGCCGGCAGCACGTGCAGGTGGGTGGTGACCTGCCGGGGCGCGGCGGCCTGCAGGCCCGGCAGCAGCCCGGCCGCGGTGTCGGGGTCGGTGGCCACCACGACGGCGTCCGCCACCGTCGTCCCGGCACCGGTGGTGACTGACCGGCCGTCGACCGCGGTGACCCGGGTGCCCAGGTGCACCCGCCCGGCGGGGAGCCGTCCGGCCAGCTGCTCGCCGACGGACTGCATGCCGCGGGCGGGGAGCCCGACCCGGCCGCGGACGAAGCTGCGCCAGACCAGGTCCAGGTACCGGCTGGAGGTCTCCAGGCGGTCCTCCAGCAGCACCCCGGCGAGGAACGGGCGGAGGAACGTCTCCAGCGCCTGCTCGCCGACCCCGGCCGAGCGGAGGTGCTCGGCCGCCGAGCGTTCGGGCGCGGTGAGCAGCCGGGAGACCGGGGCGTAGCCGGCCCGGGCGGAGAAGGCGCCGAGCGCGGCCAGCCGGTGCGGGCCGCCCAGCGGCGTGCGCAGCGTCGCCGGCAGGGCGGTCGGGTGCTGCCGCGGGTCGACGAACCGGTGCGCCCGCCCGTCGACCCGCACGACGGCCCCGGTCCAGAACCAGCCGAGGTCCAGCGCCGGGAGGTCCAGGTCGGCGACCCGCGGGTAGCCGGTGTTCAGCACCTGGAAGCCGCGGTCGACCAGGAAGCCGTCGACCCGCGAGGTCGCCAGCCGGCCACCGGCGTGCTCGGCCGCGTCGACCAGGTGCACGTCGCGTCCGGCGGCGGCCAGCCGCGTGGCAGCGGACAGACCGGCGAGGCCGGCGCCGACCACGACCACCTCGGCGCGGGAGGGCAGTGACATGGCCCGAACCTAGGCGCTGGGCGGGACGGCCGTCCCGCCCACGCCGCAGGCTGTGGACGGGACCCCGGCCTGTGGACGACGCCGGCACCGGGTCGGCCGACAGCCCTACGGTCCCCGGCATGCCTGTGCAGCCGGTCCCGCCCGCGGCCCCCGTCGTGCCCGGCCACGTGCTGGAGGAGCTGCTCGGCCGGGGCGGCTCAGGGCAGGTGTGGCGGGCGCGGCCCCGCGACGGCGGGCCGCCGGTCGCGGTCAAGGTGCTGGTGCGCGGCGACCCCGAGCGCCAGGAGCGGGAGGCCGCGCTGCTGGCCGAGCTGGACCACCCGCACCTGGTCCGGCTGCTCGACGTGGTGCGGCACGAGGTCCGCGGCGGCACTGCCGAGGTCGCCCTGGTGCTGGAGCTGCTGGCCGGTGGGAGCCTGGCCGCGCTGCTCGCCCGCAGGGGACGGCTCCGGGCCGGGGAGGTGGTCACCACCGTCGCCCCGGTGGCCGCGGCACTCGCCCACGCGCACGACCGGGGGGTCGTGCACGGCGACCTCTCCCCGGGGAACGTGGTCTTCACCGCCGAGGGCCGACCGGTGCTCACCGACCTGGGCACCGCGCGGCTGGTCGGCGACACGGCGCGGGCGGAGGTGACCCCTGCCTACGTCGACCCGGTCGTGGCGCGCGGCGGCGCCCCCGGCCCGGCCTCGGACGTGTTCGGGGTGGCGGCCGCGGCGTTCCACGCCCTCACCGGCATCGCGCCGTGGAACGCGGCCGACCCCCGCGGGACGCTGGCGGTGGCTGCTGTCGGGGAGCTCCCCGACCTGGCCCTGCTGGCGCCGGAGGCGCCCGCAGAGCTGCTGCGGGTGATCCGCCGGGGGCTGTCGCCGGACCCGCACCTGCGGGGCTCGGCCGCCGCCTTCGCCCTGGACCTGCGGCACGCCTGCCGGCCGGAGCCGGTGCGGCTGCCGGTGGCCGGGGTGCCCGATGCCGAGCTGGGCCGCACCGGTCTCGGGCCGCGGACCGAGCTGACCCACCAGGTGCCCGGGCTGCGCCCACGGGCCGCGCACGCCGCGCCGCCGGCACCGTCGCGGCTGGGCCGGGTGCGGGCCGGCCTCGCCGTTCGCCTCCCCGTGCCCGGGGCGGACGGCCTGGGCAGTGCGCTGCGCGGCGTCCTTCGGCGCTCGGCCGTGGTCGCCGGGGTGCTGGTGGCCGTGGGCGCCGGGCTGGCCGGTGCTGCCTGGGCGGGTGCCTCGTGGGGTGGCCAGCCGGCCGGGGCCGTGCCGGTCGCCGGATCGGCACCCGCGCCCGGTCCGGTGGGCGCAGCGGAGAAGACGGTCCCCGCCGGCCCTCCCGCAGTGGCAGAGCCGGACGACGCGCCCGAGCCGGACGGCCGGGCCGAGCCGGACGGCGCGGGGCAGACGGCGGGTCCGGGCGCTGAGCCGGCCCCGGCCGCCACCCCGACGGACGCCGCCGGGTGGGCTGCCCTGCTCACCGAGCTCTACGCGCGCCGGGCGTCCGCCTTCGCCACCGCCGACCCCGCGGTGCTCAACGGCGTCTACCCGGCGGGCAGCCCGCTCCTGGACAGGGACACCGCAGCCGTCACCGCGCTCCGGGCCGACGGCCGGGTCCTGGCCGGGTTCGCCCCGCGGGTGCAGGAGGTCGTCGCGGTCGCCCCAGGAGCGGACGGGCGGGTCGAGCTGCGGGTGGTCGACGATCTGCCCGGCTACCGCGTGGTCCCGGCCGCCGACCCGGGTGCCGCCGCGGCGAGCGAGGTCGCCGGCCGCGGAGCGGAGCAGGTGCGCATGGTGCTGGAGCAGACCGCCGCCGGCTGGCGGATCAGCGACGCCCGGGTGGAGCCGTGATCACCTGCCGGCGACGACGGCCTGCAGCGCCGAGGGGAGGTCGGGGTGGGTGTGCGCGAACCCGGCCTGCTGCAGCGCCGCCGGCACCGCGCGCTGCCCGGAGAGCAGCGCGACCCGGGCCAGCTCACCGAGGCCGAGCCGCATGACGGTGGCGGGAGCGGTGAGGAACGCCCGTCGGTGCACGGCCGAGGCGAGCGCCTCGGTGAAGACGGAGTTGGTCACCGGCTCGGGCGCGGTCAGGTTGACCGGCCCGGACACCGGGGCGGTGAGCAGGAAGACGATCGCGTCGACCTCGTCGCGCAGGCTGATCCACGGCATGTACTGCCGGCCGTTGCCCAGCTGGGCACCGAGCCCGAGCCGGAAGAGCGGCAGCAGCCGGCCGAGCAGGCCGCCCCGGGCGAGCACCAGCCCGGTGCGCAGCGTCGCGACCCGAACGCCGGCCGCCACGGCCGGGCCGGTCGCCGCCTCCCACTCCACGCAGACCCGGGCGAGGAAGTCGTCGCCCGCGGGGACCGTCTCGTCGACGACCCGGTCGCCGGTGTCGCCGTACCAGCCGACGGCGGAGGCCGACAGCAGCACCCGCTCCCGCCCCGGGGCGGCAGCCACCGCCTGGGCGAGCGCCTGGCTCACCGTGGCCGTGCTGTCGACCCGGCTGGCGAGCACCTCGCGCTTGCGCTTGGCCGTCCACGGCCGGTCCGCCACCCCGACGCCGGCCAGGTTGACCACCGCGTCGACGTCGTCGAGCAGGCCCGGCGGGATGCGGTGGTGGGCCGGTTCCCAGCGGTGCTCGTCCGCGGTCCGCGGGGTGCGCCGGACCAGCCGCAGCACCTCGTGCCCCTCCGTGCGCAGCGCGCGGACCAGCTCGGGTCCGATCAGGCCGGAGGAGCCGGTGACGGCGACCTTCATCGAGTGCTCCCTCGGTCGGTGCGCGGGCAGCGCACCGGCGGGGTGCGCAGACGGCGAAGGGCCCCAGCCGGAGCCGGGGCCCTTCGTCGGTGGGTCAGGACAGGCCGAGCTCGCCGTGGAACTGACCGGCCTCCAGCCGCTCCCGCACCGTGGTGAGGAAGCGCGCGGCGTCCGCACCGTCGACGATCCGGTGGTCGTAGGTCAGGGCCAGGTAGACCATCGACCGCACCGCGATGACCTCACCGAGGTCGGGGTCCTGCACGACGACCGGGCGCTTCACCACCGAGCCGACGCCGAGGATCGCGACCTGCGGCTGGTTGATGATCGGGGTGTCGAACAGCGCGCCCCGGCTGCCGGTGTTGGTCAGCGTGAAGGTGCCGCCACCGAGCTCGTCCGGGGTGACCTTGTTGGAGCGGGTCCGCTCCGCCAGGTCGGCGATCTTCCGGGCGATGCCGGCGATGCTGAGATCACCGGCGCCCTGGATCACCGGGACGAGCAGCCCGCGCTCGGTGTCGACGGCGATGCCGAGGTTCTCCGCGTCGTGGTAGGTGACCGTGCCGGCCGCCATGTCCACCGAGGAGTTGACCGACGGGTGGGCCTTCAGCGCCTCGACGGCCGCCTTGGCGAAGAACGGCAGGAACGACAGCTTGACGCCCTCGCGGGCGGCGAAGTCGGCCTTCACCTGGTCGCGCAGCTTCGCGATCCGGGTGACGTCGGCCTCGACGACGGTGGTCAGCTGCGCGCTGATCTCCAGCGACTCGACCATCCGCTTGGCGATGACCGTCCGCAGCCGCGACATCTTCTCCGTGCGGCCGCGCAGCGCCGAGTCCGGCTGGGCAGCCGGCGACGGGGTGCGCCCGGCGGCCGGAGCCGAGGAGGAGGCAGCGGCGGGTGCCGGCTGCTTGGCCTTCTCGGCGGCGGCGAGGACGTCCTGCTTGCGGATCCGGCCGCCGACGCCGGTGCCCTCGACGGTGCTCAGGTCGACGCCCTGGTCGGCGGCGAGCCGGCGGACCAGCGGGGTCACGTACGCACCGGCGCCGTCACCGGAGGGAGCCGGGGCCGCCGGGCGCGAGGCCGGGGCGACCGCCTCGGCCGGCGAGGGCTGGTCGGTCGGCGACTGGGTGGGCATCGTGCCGCTGGAGCCGTAGTCAGCGCCGGGCTGGCCGGTGTCCGTCTTGGCCTGCACCGGGGTCGGCTGGGCCTCCTGCGGAGCGGGGGCCGGGGCCTCCTCGGCGGGCGCGGGCGACTGGCCCTGCGGCTCGGCCGGGGCGGCCGGAGCAGCCGGTGCGGAGGAGCCGCCGGCCGCACCGATGACGGCGAGCTCCGCGCCGACCTCGACGGTCTCGTCCTCGTTCACCGAGATCGACAGCAGGGTGCCCGAGACGGGGGAGGGGATCTCGGTGTCGACCTTGTCGGTCGACACCTCGAGCAGCGGCTCGTCGGCGGAGACCTCGTCGCCGACGGCCTTCAGCCACCGGGTGACCGTGCCCTCGGTGACGCTCTCGCCCAGGGCCGGCATGGTCACCTTGGTGCCCTCGCCACCACCAGAGCCACCACCGGACGAGCCACCGGAGTCACCACCCGACGAGGCGGCCGGCGCCGGCTCCTCGGCCTGAGCCGGGGCAGGCGCCTCCTGGGCCGCGGGTGCCTCCTGGGCCGGGAGCTCCTCGGCCGGTGCCTCCTGCGCCGGTGCCTCCTGCGCCGGTGCCTCCTGGGCCGGTGCGGCACCGTCGCCGCCGGCGTCCCCGCCGATGACCGCCAGCTCGGCGCCCACCTCGACGGTCTCGTCCTCCGCGACCACGATCTTGGTGAGCACACCGGCAGCGGGGGAGGGGATCTCGGTGTCCACCTTGTCGGTGGAGACCTCGAGGAGCGGCTCGTCGACCTCGACCTGGTCACCCTCCTGCTTCAGCCATCGGGTGACCGTGCCCTCGGTGACGCTCTCGCCCAGGGCGGGCATGGTGACGGACGTCGGCATCGAAGGCAGGTCTCCTCAGGTCGTGGGGGTGGCGCAGGGGGTGGTGCGGGTGGGACGTGCGGATCAGGTGTGCGCGTGCAGCGGCTTGCCGGCCAGCACCAGGGCGGCCTCGCCGAGCGCCTCGCTGAGCGTCGGGTGCGGGTGGATCAGCTGGGCGACCTCCTCGGGGAGGGCCTCCCAGTTGTAGACGAGCTGGGCCTCGGCGACCATGTCGCCGACCCGGCTGCCCACCATGTGCACGCCGACCACGGCGCCGTCCTTGGCGCGGATCAGCTTCACCGCGCCGGCGGTCTTCAGGATCGCCGCGCGGCCGTTGCCGGCCAGGTCGTAGGTGGCGACCTCGACCTCGCCGTACTTCTCCTTGGCCTGGGCCTCGGTGAGGCCGACCGAGGCGACCTCGGGCTCGGAGTAGGTGACCCGCGGGACCCCGGCGTAGTCGATCGGCACGACCGGCAGCCCGGCCAGCCGCTCGGCCACCAGGATCCCCTCGCCGAAGCCGACGTGTGCCAGCTGCAGGGTCGGGATCAGGTCACCGACGGCGGAGATGGTCGGCACGTTGGTCTGGCAGTACTCGTCGACGAGGACGTAGCCGCGGTCCATCGCGACGCCGGCCTCCTCGTAGCCCAGGCCCTGGCTGACCGGGCCGCGGCCCACGGCGACGAGCACCAGCTCGGCCTCGAACTCCTTGCCGTTCTCCAGGGCGACCTTCACGCCGTCGGCGGTGGTCTGCACGCTGGAGACGCGGCTGCCCAGCGAGAACTCGATCTTGCGGCGGCGGAAGGCGCGCTCGAGCAGCTTGGAGGACGACTCGTCCTCCAGCGGCACGAGGTGCGGCAGGCCCTCGACGATGGTCACGTCGACGCCGAAGGACTTCCAGGCGCTCGCGAACTCGCAGCCGATGACGCCGCCGCCGAGGATGATCGCCGAGCTCGGTACGCGGTCGAGCTTGAGCGCGTGGTCGCTGGTGATGACCTTGGTGCCGTCGATCTCGATGCCCGGCAGCGAACGGGCGTAGGAGCCGGTGGCCAGCAGCACGTGGCGGCCCTCGTAGACCTGGTCGCCGACCTGGACGGCGGTGGGGGAGACCAGTCGGCCCTCGCCCTCGACGATGGTGATCCCGCGGCTCTTGATCAGGCCCTGCAGGCCCTTGAAGTTCTTGGAGATGACGCCGTCCTTGTAGGCGTTCACCCCGTCCATGTCGATGCCCGAGAGGGTCGACTTGACGCCGAACTGCTCGCCCTCGCGGGCGTTGTCGGCGACCTCGGCGGTGTGCAGCAGCGCCTTCGTCGGGATGCAGCCGCGGTGCAGGCAGGTGCCGCCGACCTTGTCGCGCTCGATTAGGACGACGGACATGTCGAGCTCCGCGGCGCGCAGCGCGGCGGCGTAGCCACCGGAGCCACCACCGAGGATGACCAGGTCAGCGGGGGTGGTCGGTGCGCTCACGAGTGCTCCTCAAGTACTGGGTGGCCCGAGGTGTCCCGGGCACGGCGATCCTGCGCCTGCCCATCCTGCCACTCCCGGGAACGGCGCGTCCGGATGCTCCGTTGCTGTCGCTGGAGCGTCGCGGAGCAACCCGCGGCCGAGGGGACAGGAGCTGGAGATGGGGCTGTTCAGCCGGCTGCGCGGACGCCGTCCACGAGGCGGGGGAGGCGGCGACCGGCGCGGGACGCTGGACCGCGCGTCCGGCTCCGCCGACCTCACCCACCTCGAGCAGTTCGTCGCGACCCGGCGCGGCGTCGAGGGGTACGTCGAGCCGCGCACCGCGGTCACCGAGACCACGATCCTGCTGGTCGCCGCCGACGGGGAGTGGACCCGCCGGCGCATCGCCGGGCCGGACGTGGCCCGGAAGCTGTCCCGCGACCTCGCCGTGCCCGTCTACGACGCCCAGGTCACCGGCTACCCGCAGCGGATGCGCGACTGGAGTGCCCGCCAGAACGGCAAGCTGAGCTGAACGAGGGCCACCCTGCGCCGCGACCCGCACGCTCGCCACGGGCCCGGCAAGGGTGGCCGCTGACGTCAGCTCGCTGCGGCGATGAGGTCCTCGATCGTGGCCAGCAGGGTGCGCACCGGCACGCCGGTGGCGCCCTTGGGCGTGTAGCCCCACGGCGAGCCGGTGTTGTAGGCCGGCCCGGCCACGTCGATGTGCGCCCAGGGCAGCCCGGCCGGCACGAACTCGGCCAGGAAGTGCCCGCCCACCAGCATCCCGCCCATCCGGTCGGCGTTGGCGTTCACCAGGTCGGCGATCGGGGAGTCCAGCCCGCGGCGCAGCTCCGGCGGCAGCGGCATCGCCCACATCGGCTCGCCGCTGCGGGTGCTGGCGGCGACCACGGCGTCGCGCAGGTCCTCGCTGCCCATCACACCGGCGGTGCGGGTGCCCAGCGCGACCAGCTGGGCGCCGGTCAGGGTGGAGGTCTCCAGCAGGTACGCGGGGGAGTCCTCGACCGCGCGGCAGATCGCGTCGGCCAGCACGACCCGGCCCTCGGCGTCGGTGTTGGTGATCTCGGCCTTGCGGCCGTTGCGGAAGGTGACCACGTCGGCCGGCCGGTAGGCGGTGCCGCTGGGCATGTTCTCCGCGATCGGCACGGTGGCGGTCACGTCGACCGGCAGGCCCAGCTCGGCGACCAGGCAGACGGTGGCGATCACGGCGGCGGCGCCGGCCATGTCGCTCTTCATGTCCTCCATGTGCAGCGCGGGCTTGATCGAGATGCCGCCGCTGTCGAAGGTGATGCCCTTGCCGACCAGCGCGACGCTGGTCCTGGCCTTCTTGCCCTTGTACTCCAGGCGGAGCAGCCGCGGGCCGCGGGAGGAACCGCCGCCGACGGCCAGGACGCCGCCGTACCCACCGGCCGCGAGGGCCTTCTCGTCGAGCACCTCGACCGACAGCCCGGCCTTCTTGCCGGCGGCCGCGCCACGGGCGGCGAGCTCGGCCGGGTACAGGTCGTTCGGCGGGGTGTTGACCAGGTCGCGCACCAGCGCGACGGCGTCGGCCACGGCGCGCACCCGGGCCAGCGGGGCCTTGGCCGCACCGGCGTCCGGGACGACCAGCTCGAAGGAGGCCGGCGGCGTGGGGCGGGATGCCGGCAGCTCGGACTTGTAGGCGGTGAACTCGTAGGCGCCCAGCAGCGAGCCCTCGCCGACCGCGTGCAGCCGCTCGGCGTCCGGCGCACCGCCGACCGCGGCGAGCAGGGTGACGACCGCCCCGCGGCCGGTCAGCGCGCGGCTGGCGGCGCCGGCCGCGCGGCGGACGGCCTCCGAGGCGTAGCCGCCACCGGGCAGCGGCGCGCCGAGGCCGGCGACGGCGACCACCGGGAACGGGCCCTGGCCGAAGGTGGGCAGCTTGGTGACCTCGTCCTCGGCGCCCTGGGCACCCAGGTCGGCGAGCGCGGCGAGCAGCCGGCCTCCCAGCAGCCGGTCGACCGCGTCGGCCCCGGGGGTGGTCAGCAGCCCGTTCGGGCCCTTCCCCACACCGACGACGACGGCGTCGGCGGAGAGCTTCTCGAGCGGGCGGTCGGTGGCGGAGATCGTCGGCGGCACGCAGCGATCCTAGAAGGACCCCGCTGCCCCCCACCGCTCGCAGGCTCGCGGCGGGAAGCTGCAGCAGGGCCGATAGCGTCGCCGCCGTGAGCTCCTCGACGTCCCCCCTGCACGGCCGGCACGCAGCGGCCGGTGCCAAGTTCGCCGACTTCGGTGGCTGGTCCATGCCGATCGAGTACGCCGGCGGCGGTGTGCTCGCCGAGCACACCGCGGTGCGCGAGGGGGTCGGCCTCTTCGACGTCTCCCACCTCGGGACGGCGACCGTCCGCGGACCCGGAGCCGCGGACTTCGTGAACGCCTGCCTCACCAACGACCTGGGGCGCATCGGGCCGGGCCAGGCGCAGTACACGCTGTGCTGCCTGCCCGACGGCGAGGACCGGGCCGGGGGAGTGGTCGACGACCTCATCGTCTACCTGCACGGCCCGGACGACGTCCTGCTGGTGCCGAACGCGGCCAACGCCGCCGCGGTGCTGGCCCGGCTCGCCGAGGCCGCCCCGGCCGGGGTCACCGTCACCGACCGGCACACCGAGGTCGCCGTGCTGGCCCTGCAGGGCCCCCGCTCGGCCGAGGTGCTCGCCGCCGTCGGCCTGCCCGGCGCGCTGGGCTACATGTCCTTCGCCGG
Organism: Modestobacter versicolor; assembly: GCF_014195485.1. NCBI lineage: Bacteria > Bacillati > Actinomycetota > Actinomycetes > Geodermatophilales > Geodermatophilaceae > Modestobacter > Modestobacter versicolor. The sequence goes on along the minus strand of NZ_JACIBU010000001.1, from coordinate 1,492,313 downwards.
GACCCCGGGCAGCGGCGGTGACGAGGTCACCGTGTGCCGCACCGGCTACACCGGCGAGCACGGCTACGAGCTGCTGGTCGGCGCCGATCGGGCCGGCGCGCTGTGGGACGCGCTGCTGGCCGCCGGCGAACCGGAGCAGATCCGGCCGTGCGGGCTCGGTGCCCGCGACACGCTGCGCACCGAGATGGGCTACCCGCTGCACGGTCACGAGCTGAGCGTGGACATCACGCCGAACCAGGCGCGCTCGGGCTGGGCGGTGGGCTGGGCCAAGGACGCGTTCTGGGGCCGGGAGGCGCTGCTCGCCGAGCGGGCGGCCGGGCCGGCCCGTCAGCTGTGGGGGCTGCAGGCACCCGGCCGGGGCATCCCGCGCCCGGGGATGAGCGTGCTCGGCGCCGACGGGGCCGTCATCGGCGAGGTGACCAGCGGGACCTTCTCACCCACGCTGCGCACCGGGATCGCGCTGGCCCTGCTGGACACCGCCGCCGGTGCGGGGGAGGGCACCGAGGTCGCCGTCGACGTCCGCGGCCGGCCGCAGCCGGTCGTCGTCCGCCGTCCCCCGTTCGTCCCCTCCCACGTGCGCTAGGCCCTCTGCTTCTCCTTCTTGCCCGGCTCCGGCGGGTCGGGCAGCTCGTCGGCCATCGTGGCGTCGCGCTGGCCCATCGGCTGCGGCTCGCCCTCGGTGGTGTCGTGGGCGGTCTGGTGCTCGGTCTCGGAGTTGATCTCCGCGCCCAGCAGCACCAGGAAGACGGTCAGCTGCAGCCACAGCATCAGCACGATGACGCCGGCGATGGCGCCGTAGGTCTTGTCGTAGGACCCGAAGTTGTTCACGTAGAGGCTGAACAGCAGGCTGACCACCGCCCAGATCACGGTGACGACGACCGAGCCGAGGCTGACCCAGCGGAACTTCGGGGCATCGCGGTCCGGCGCCACCCGGTAGAGGACCGACAGCGCACCCGCCATGACCGCCAGCAGCAGCACCCAGCGCAGCACCTGCGCGAGGACCGTGCCGACCACGCCGAGCGGCAACGCGTCGAGCACGGCAGGGACCACCGCGATCAGGGCGATGGTGAGCAGCACGAAGACGATCGCGCCGAAGGTCAGCCCCAGGGCGATCAGCTTGCGCTTGACGAAGCTGCGGGTCTCGACCTCGTCGTAGGCCAGGTTCACCGCGGTGATCAGGTTGCCCGTGCCGCCCGCCGCGCTCCACAGCGCCGCGGCGATCGAGATGATGAGGCTGAGGGTCAGCGCACCGCCGCTGTTCTCGGTGATGGCGGTCAGCTGGTCGGCGATCAGCGTCTGCGCCTCCGCCGGCAGCTGGTCCGACAGCGACTCGATCTGCCGGGCGACCGTCTCGGGTGAGGCCACCAGGCCGTAGAGCGAGATCGTGGCGATCAGCGCGGGGAACAGGGCCAGGAAGGCGAAGAACGCCACGCCGGCACCGATGATGGGCATGTTGTCGGCGCTGTTCTCCGCCCAGGCCCGCTTGACGATCTGCTTCCAGCCGCGGGCGGGGATGTCGGTCGGCTTCTCGGCGTCCACGCCGGGCAGCTCGGCCTCCGACGGCACCTCCGGGCGCGGCCGGGCCGCCTCCCGCTCGGCGGTGCGCACCGACGTCGCCGATGACGCGCCGGTCCGGGCGGGGGCGTCGTCCGCGCGGTCCTCGGCGACCCGCGCGGCGGCCCGCCGCTCTGCCTTCTCCTGCACCCGCTGCTGGATCCGCTCGACGGCGCTGCCGGGGCGTCCGGTGTCGACCATGGTGATCGCTCTCCGCTCGTGGGCCTGGGTCAGTCGCCGGGCCAGGCGCCGGTTAGCTTGGTGAAGCCGCGGGCACCGCCCCGGCTGACGAGGGCCTTGACGACGGCGACGATCGCGCCGCGCAGGGCCGAGGCGATCAGGATCTCGCGCAGCCGGTACTCGCTCTGCATCGCGGTCGGGGCGTCGTCGGCCTTGGCGACCTTCTTCCACACGACCTGGAACAGCGTCGCGGCGATCGAGCTGGCGACCAGGCTCCCGATCAGCCCGATCGGCCGGTAGGCGATCTTGGCGCCCTTGCTCATCGCTTCCTCCTCCACACGACGATCCCCACGACCACCGCGACCAGGGCAGCGGCGGCCCCCAGCACGGCGGGCGGGCTCTCCCGGTAGGTCTCCACCGCGGTGTCCCGGGTGCGCAGCACGCGCTCGCGGGCCCGGGAGGGCACGTCGAGGCGGTGGGCCAGCTCGTCGACGGTGGCGGCCAGCTGCTCGCGGGTCGCCTCGATCTCGGCGCGGATCGCGTCGGGGTCGGCCGGGGCGGCAGCGTCGGCCGGCCGACGCTCGTCCGGGCCGTTCACCGGGACGCGCCGGTGCCCGGGGTGGGCTGGCTCATGGGTCCTCCGCGGGCTCGGGGGAGCGGGGTGGGCAGAGTGCCCGACGTCCCGTGCCATGCCCCGTTGCCCGGACCGGGTAAACCAAGATCGCGGGTGTCGCGGCGCCCGGCACTGCCGTGCGGAGCGCACCTCGCTAGCCTCGCCGCCATGAGCTGGACCTGGCAGCTGGAAGACCCCTCGGGCACGCCCGTCGACCCCGCCGCGCTCGGGGTGGAGGTGCCCGAGCACGACAACCAGGGCGACGCGGAGTCCTGGCTGGGCGAGGCCTGGCGGGACCTGCTGGAGCGTGGCGTCGCGACGGTCACGCTCCAGCAGGACGGCGAGCGGGTCTACGGCCCGATGGGCCTGGCCGCCAGCTAGCCCCGCGAGGTCTTGGCGGGGTCGCGCTCGACGACGTCGCCGAGGACCTCGTCGATGCGGGTCAGCACCTCGGCCGGCAGCTCGACGCCGGCGGCCTTCACGTTGTCGTGCACCTGCTCGGGCCGGCTGGCGCCGATGATCGCCGCGGCCACGTTCTGGTTCTGCAGCACCCACGCCACCGCCAGCTGGGCCATCGACAGGCCCAGCTCCTCGGCGATCGGCTTGAGCTGCTGCACCCGGGTCAGCACGTCGTCGGTGAGGTAGCTCTGCATCGACCCGCCGACCGTGGCGTGGCCGCCGCGGCTGTCGGCCGGCGGCTGCTGGCCCGGCAGGTACTTGCCGGTCAGCACGCCCTGCGCGAGCGGGGACCAGACGATCTGGGAGATGCCCTCCTTCTCGCTGGTGGGCACCACCTCGGCCTCGATGACCCGCCACAGCATCGAGTACTGCGGCTGGTTGCTGATCAGCTGGACCTTCAGCTCGCGGGCCAGCTCGGCGGCGGCCGCGATCTCCTCGGCCCGCCACTCGGAGACCCCGAGGTAGAGGACCTTGCCCTGGCGCACCAGGTCCGCGAAGGCGGTCATCGTCTCCTCCAGCGGCACCGAGGAGTCGTACCGGTGCGCCTGGTAGAGGTCGACGTAGTCGGTCTGCAGCCGCTTCAGCGAGGCGTTGCAGCTCTCGGTGATGTGCTTGCGGGAGAGCCCGCGGTCGTTGGCGCCGGGACCGGTGGGCCAGTAGACCTTGGTGAAGATCTCCAGCCCCTCGCGGCGCTGGCCGGCCAGGGCGCGGCCGAGCACCGACTCGGCCTTGGTGCCGGCGTAGACGTCGGCGGTGTCGAAGGTGGTGATGCCCACGTCGAGGGCGGCCCGCACGCAGGCGTGCGCGGCGTCCTCCTCGACCTGGCTGCCGTGGGTGAGCCAGTTGCCGTAGGCGATCTCGGAGATGGTCAGGCCGGAGCGGCCGAGGCGTCGAGTCTGCACGGTCGAGACGCTAGTCGTCAGCCTGGCTAATCACCGGACGGCCCCGGCGCAGGGGCCCGGCCCGCGCGGGACGAGGGGGTCCTACACCTGCGCGCCCTGCGCCACCTGCGGCTTGGGGAAGCGCCACTTGCGGATCATCGTGGCCCGGCTGACGCCGTACCAGATCAGCGTGCGCATCGACTCGGGGTGGTCGGGGAAGCGCTCGTTGACCATCCGCTTGATCTTGCGGCCCAGCACGAACGAGTCGGCGATGATCACCAGGAAGAAGGCGAACCACACGAAGACGGTGTAGCTCTGCACCGCCGGGTTCGGGATGAAGTAGCCCAGCAGCACCAGGGCGGCGACCACGAGGAAGAAGCTGCCGGCGTTGCGCCGGGCGTCCACGATGTCGCGCACCAGCTTGCGGCGGGGGCCCCGGTCGCGGGCGGGCAGCGAGCTCTCGTCGCCGCGGGCCGCGGCCTCGCGGGCGCTGCCCCGGCCGGCGGCCTGCTGCTCGCGCTGCCGCTTGTAGGCCTCCTTGCGGGTGGTCGGCGGCGGCGGGACCGGCCCGCTGCGGCGGCCCTGGGCCTCGTTGCGCCTCGGAGTGGGCCGGCCCTTGCCGCCCGCCGGCGTCAGCTGCGCGGTGAGGTCGGTGGCGGGGTCCGGCGCCACGTCGGTGGCGGGACGGCGGCCGGGCAGGCGGAGCTTCACGGGTCGGGAGTCTACGTGGCGCGGGTGCCCTCCCGGTGCTGCTCCGGGGCCCGGTGTCCTCCCCAGGTGGGGTCGCGTGCTCCCTCCGGGCGCTCTCGCGCCGTACAGTGGGAAGCAGCTCCGCCACGGCGGTGTTGGCCGTCAGTGTTCCGACCGGCGTGGGGTCCCACTCCACGACGGGTCGAGCAGGACACCCTCGAGTGTGGGAGGACCACAACATGACCGTGCAGGACACGCAGGCCACCGGCGTCATCCTCAGCGACCCGGCCGCGTCGAAGGTGAAGACGCTGCTGGAGCAGGAGGGCCGCGACGACCTGCGGCTGCGGATCGCGGTGCAGCCCGGCGGCTGTTCCGGTCTCCGCTACCAGCTCTTCTTCGACGAGCGCTTCCTCGACGGCGACCAGACCTTCGAGTTCGGTGGCACCGAGGTCATCGTCGACCGGATGAGCATCCCCTACCTCAGCGGCGCGACGATCGACTTCGTCGACACCATCGAGAAGCAGGGCTTCACCATCGACAACCCGAACGCGGGCGGCTCCTGCGCCTGCGGCGACTCGTTCCACTGAGCGAGGACTCTCCTGCCCTGCAGGAGGGCCGGTAGAGCAGTGACGAGGCCCGGCACCCCGCGAGGGGTGCCGGGCCTCGTCGCGTCCGGGCTCAGCTCTCCGGAGCGGACGGGACGGGGACCGGCAGCCCCGAGCCGGGCGGCGGGGTCACCGTCCCGGGCAGGGTGCTGCCCGGGGAGAACGTGACCGTGGTCCGCGGCGAGATCGGGGGAGGAGTCCGCGCCGACGACGGTGCCTGGGACGTCGAGGACGGCGCGGGGTCGGCGTCCTCCTCGCCCGAGCAGCCGGCGAGCAGCCCGGCGGCGACCAGCGCGACCGCCACCGCCCGCCGGCGGCTCACAGCCGGACCGGGTAGACGGGCTCCGGGATCTCGGGGTGGATCCGCTCCTCGACGAAGATGCCGTGCCAGACCATGAAGACCAGCACCTCCCAGACCTGCCGGGCGATCCGCTTGCTCGGCACCTCGGCGTCGCGGAGCCGGTCCAGCAGCCCGAGCACGTGGTCGCGGTCGAGCCACTCGTCGGTCTGGCTGGAGGTGACGATGTCGCGGGCCCACTGGTGCAGCGGGCCGGCGAGGAACTCCGCCGTCGGCACCGGGAAGCCCAGCTTGCGGCGGTTCATGATCTTCGGCGGCACGATCTGCCGCATCGCCTGGCGCAGCGCGAACTTGGTGGCGTCGCCGCGCCGGGGCACCCGCATCTCCAGCGGCAGGCTGCTGGCCAGCGCGAACACCTCGGGGTCGAGGAACGGCACCCGAAGCTCGAGGGAGTTGGCCATCGTCATCTTGTCGGCCTTGACCAGGATGTCGCCGCGCAGCCAGGTGAACAGGTCGACGTACTGCATCGCGGTGACGTCGTCGTAGCCCGCCTCGCGGGTCTGCCGGTAGAGCGCCTCGGTGACCGTGACGTGCGAGAGGTCCGGGTCGCGGCCGGGCAGCAGCTGGGCCAGCTCGTCGGCGTTGAGGTTGCGCGCGTTGCCGTAGTACCGGTCCTCGAGCGGGATGGACGCCCGGCGGAGCAGGTCCTGCCCGCGCACCCCCTCGGGCACCAGCCGGGCCAGCCCGCCCAGCGCCCGGCGGCCCGCGGCCGGCAGCTTCGACGCCCAGGCCAGGCTGATCGGCTCCCGGTAGATCGTGTAGCCGCCGAACAGCTCGTCGGCGCCCTCGCCGGAGAGCACCACCTTGACGTGCTTGCGGGCCTCGCGGGCGACGAAGTACAGCGGCACGAGCGCCGGGTCGGCGACCGGGTCGTCCAGGTACCAGACCACCGTGGGGATCGCGGCGGCGAACTCCTCGGCGGTGACCTCGACCGGCACGTGCCGCACGCCCAGGATCGCCGCCGACTCGGCCGCGATCTCCACCTCCGAGGTCGCCTCCCGCTGGAAGCCGACGGTGAAGGTGACCAGGTCGTCGTTGTACTTGTGCGCCAGGGCCGCGATCGCCGTGGAGTCGATGCCGCTGGACAGGAACGAGCCCACGGTGACGTCGGCGCGCATGTGCTTGGCCACCGAGTCGTCGAGCACCTCGGCGATCCGGTCGTAGAGGGCCTGCTCCGACCCCGGCCGCACCGGCTGGGCGTCGAAGCGCGGGTGGAACCAGCGCGCGGTGTGCAGCTCCCCGTCGACCACGGTGAAGCTGGTGCCGCTCTCGATCCGGCGGATGCCGCGGTGCAGCGTCGCCGGCTCCGGGACGTACTGCAGGGTCAGGTAGTGCTGCAGCGAGGCCGCGTCGACGCCGCCGGCCGCGGCGCTGCCCCCGAGCAGCTCCAGCAGGGCCTTCTTCTCGGAGCTGAAGACCAGGCCGCCGTCGGCCAGGCGGGCGGTGAACAGCGGCTTGATGCCGAAGGCGTCGCGGGCGCCGAACGCCGTCCCGGTCAGGGTGTCCCAGATGACGAAGGCGAACATGCCGCGCAGCCGCGGGACGACCGCCTCGCCCCAGAGGTGGTAGCCGGCGACGATCGCCTCGGTGTCGCCCTCGGTGGCGAAGGTCGCGCCGGCGGCCTTCAGCTCCTCGCGCAGCTCCAGGTAGTTGTAGATCTCGCCGTTGAAGACGATCCGGTACCGGCCCTCGGCGTAGGGCATCGGCTGCGGGCTGCCCTCGATGTCGATGAACGCCAGCCGGTTGAAGCCGAGCACCGCGTGCCCGTCGGACCACAGCTCCCGGTCGTCGGGGCCGCGGTGCCGCAGGCAGCGCAGCGCGTGCTGCACCCCGGAGACCGTCTGCTCGTCGACCCGTTCGGCGTCGGTGGACAGGTAGGCGAGCAGTCCGCACATGCGGGGAGGTCTCCCGGGGTCAGGTGGTGGGGTCGGTCAGAGCGGCTGGCCGGCGCGCACGCGCGCCGTCACCCGCCGCTCGGCCCAGAACGAGACGAAGGGGACGACGCCGGCCAGCAGCACCAGGACGGTGCCCTTCGCGGTGAAGCGGGCCTTCAGCGCCAGGTCGAAGGCGGTCACCAGGTAGACGATGTAGAGGAAGCCGTGGATCGGTGAGACGACCGCGGAGACCTCGGGGACGTCGGCCAGGTAGTTCAGCGGCACGGCGACGAAGACCAGGACGACGAGCATCACACCGACGACGTAGGCCATCACCCGGTAGCGGGTCAGCGCGGAGGCGGTGCGCGGCGCCAGGGTGGAGGTGTCAGCGGCCACCGTTCACCTTCTGTCCGAGGGCCTTGGCGTTCAGCTCGGCCAGGTAGGCGTTGTACGCGGCGAGCTCGGGGTCGCCGGTCGTGTCGATCCGCGGCCGCTGGTAGAGCACGACGGAGGTGCCCGGCTCGTCGTCCGCGGGGTCGCGACGCCACTCGTCGCGCACCATGCGCAGGTAGAAGCCCAGGCCCATGAACCCGTACAGCGGCCACTGCAGCGCGTAGCTCCAGTTGACCGCGCCGCCGCCGTCCTCGGCCTTGCCCAGCTGCCACGCGCCGAGGAAGAAGGTCATGACGAACAGCGCCGCGACCAGCAGGTGCATCAGCACCCAGCGCCAGGTCAGGAGGCGTCGGTACACGTCCCGACTGTAGCTGCCGGGGTCGGTGGGGCGCCGTCGTCCCAGGTGGTGAGCCGGGTCGCGGTGTGCTCCCGCGCCGGCCGGTCGGCGACCCGCCGCGCAGGTGCTCCCGCCCCGGGGACGACAGGCGCGGTCGGCTAGTCTCGGCGAGACTGTGGTCGGTGTGGGCAGAGCCTGTCGGGCAACCGAGGACCGCCCCGCCGGGGAGACCGCGTGGTGCCGCCACGCGGGGGATGAGGAGGCAGCGGGCAGTGGCTCGACGCAGCAAGCTGGCGAAGGTCGCCGGGCTCGGTCTCCTGGGGGCTCTGACGCTCAGCGGGTGCGACATGCGCGGCAGTTGGCTCAGCTGGGGGTGGCCCGAGGGCATCACCGACGAGGCCCACGCGATGCACGACCTGTGGATCGGCTCGACCATCGCCGCCCTGGTCGTCGGCATCGCGGTGTGGATCCTCATCGCCTACGCCGCGATCCGGTATCGGAAGCGGAAGAACAGCGACGACGCGGAGCTGCCCCGGCAGACCGCCTACAACCTGCCCCTCGAGGTCGTCTACACGATCATCCCGTTCGTGATCATCGCGGTGCTGTTCTTCTTCACCGTGAGCACGCAGAACGAGGTGCAGGAGCGCAGCGACGAGCCCGACGTCACCGTCGCCGTCAACGCCTTCAAGTGGAACTGGCAGTTCGTCTACCCGGAGACCACCGACGACAACGGCGGTGAGCCGGTCTCGACCGTGGGCTCCAGCGACGAGGTCCCGATCCTGGTGCTGCCCACCGACCAGACGATCCGCTTCGAGCTGGCCTCGGCCGACGTCATCCACTCCTTCTGGGTGCCGGAGTTCCTCTTCAAGCTCGACGTCATCCCGGGCAACGAGAACGGCCGCGACAACGTCTTCGAGGTGACCGTCCGCGAGGAGGGTGCCTACGTCGGCCGCTGCGCCGAGCTCTGCGGCACCTACCACGCGTTCATGAACTTCGAGGTCCGCTCGGTCAGCGCCGACGACTTCGAGGACTACCTGGCCGCCCGTGAAGAGGGTCTGTCGACCTACGACGCGCTCGAGAGCATCGGCCAGCCGGGTGCCTCGACCTCCACCACGCCGTTCGAGGGCGAGCGCGAGCAGGCCGCGGCCTCGGATGACTGACCAGACCACCCCGCAGCAGCAGGAGGACCGGCCGTGAAGGTCGAAGCGCTCATCTTCAACTTGATCGCGGTGTTCTGCATCGCGGCCGCCGTCGTCTACGGCGTCTGGTCCAAGGAGCCGATCGGCACGACGGCGCTGGCGCTCTCCGCCGGGCTGACCGCGCTCATCGGTGGCTTCTTCTGGTTCGTCAGCCGGCGCATCGACGCCCGGCCCGAGGACAGCAAGGACGCCGAGATCGCCGACGGCGCGGGCGAGCTGGGCTTCTTCAGCCCGGCCAGCTACTGGCCCTTCGGCCTGGCGCTCTCCGCCGCGGTGATGGGCCTGGCGCTGGCGTTCTACTACCCGTGGCTGATCGTCATCGCCGGTGCCGCGCTGCTGCTCACCATCGGTGGCCTGCTCTTCGAGTACTACGTCGGGCAGAACGCGCACAGCTGAGCCCGAGCACCACTCGTCCACGACGGGGCCCCTCCCACCCGGGAGGGGCCCCGTCGTGCGTCTGGGCCCGGCTGAGACCGCCGGTCGGCGCCGCCGAGGACGGCGATGCAGGTCGTGCTGGGGTGCCGCCGCGGCAGCCCAGGAGCGGGACACCGCGATCAGGCACGTCGTGGCTGGCGGGGGGAGGGCCGGGCGGCGGTAGCCACTGACGCGGCCGCACGGGCGCCGAGATGCGGGCCGATGCGGCATCCGAGGCGCGAGACACCACGTCCAGCCGCAGCTCGGCATCCGGCCCGGGGCTCGGTGGAGATGTGCCTGGGTGCCTGGGTGACCGCGGCCGAGGCTGCCGAGGTGCGGGTCGTGGGGCAGCGGCGACACGGGGGCACCGCGCGCAGGCGCACCTCGGCGACCCGGGGGCGTCGGGGGGCTCACCGAGGGCCTCAGGGGTGCGACGGTGGCGACCGCCGGCGGGAGGTGGCTCACCCCAGAACGCAGCAGGGGCCCCGGCGGACGATGCCGCCGAGGCCCCTGCTGGGTGGTGCTGAGTGCTGCGTCAGTCGCTCGGTGCCTGCGGTCGACCACCCTCGGACGGTCGCCCGCCCTCGGAGGGGCGACCACCCTCGGACGGACGGCCCGAGCCGGTGAGCTCGCGGTCGGCGCGCTCGGCCTCGAGGCCGCGGGCCTCGATCTCGGCCTGCCGCTGGACCTCGGCCGGGACCTCGATCGGCTTGAAGAAGCCCTTGACCGCGCGACGGGCGCCGCCGACCTGGTTCATCTTCTTGGGCACCGAGGCACCGCCGTAGGCCAGCTGACCGTGGCCGTGCTCGTCGACCGGGCCCAGCGGCTGGTGGACCTCGATGAACTCGCCGCTCGGCAGCCGGCGGATGACGCCGGTCTCGATGCCGTGCTCGAGCACCTCGCGGTCGTGCCGCTCCAGCCCCAGGCAGATCCGGTAGGTCGCCCAGTAGGCGATGGGCGGCAGCACCAGGAAGCCGATGCGGCCGAACCAGGTCATCGCGTTGAGGCTGATGTCGAACTTGTCGGCGATCAGGTCGTTGCCACCGGAGATCCAGAGGACCACGTAGGCGGTGATGGCCATCGCGCCGATCGAGGTGCGCACCGGCACGTCGCGCGGACGCTGCAGCAGGTGGTGGCTCGCGGTGTCACCGGTCAGCTTGCGCTCGAGGATCGGGTAGAGCGCGAGCGCACCGAACATCAGGCCCGGGATGCCCAGGGCGCCCCAGAGGACCGGCGGGATGTGGTAGCCCCACAGGTCGATCTCCCACGGCGGGAAGATCCGGGCGCCGCCGTCGACGAAGCCGATGTACCAGTCGGGCTGCGACCCGGCGGTCACCTGGGCCGGGTTGTAGGGACCGAGCAGCCAGATCGGGTTGATCTGCACGAGGCCACCGAGCGCGGCGCAGAGGCCGAAGACGATGAACAGCAGCGCGGTCGCCTTGCCGGCGAAGGTCGGGAACAGCCGGTTGCCGACCACGTTGTGCTCGGTCCGCCCGGCGCCGGGGAACTGCGTGTGCTTCTGCTTGACCAGGATCAGCAGGTGCAGCGCGATCAGCGCCAGCAGGATCGCCGGGATGATCAGCACGTGCAGGATGTAGAGCCGGCCGATGATCAGCTCGCCGGGGAAGTCGCCGCCGAAGACGGTGAAGTACACCCACGTCCCGATCACCGGGATGGAGAGGAAGACCGCGGAGAAGATGCGGAGCCCACCGCCGGAGAGCAGGTCGTCGGGGAGGGTGTAGCCGGCGAAGCCCTCGAGCAGGGCCAGCACCAGCAGACCGATGCCGATGAACCAGTTGGTCTCACGGGGGCGGCGGAACGCACCGGTGAAGAAGATGCGCAGCAGGTGCACCACGATCGAGGCCACGAACAGCAGCGCGGCCCAGTGGTGCATCTGGCGGATCAGCAGGCCGCCGCGGACGTCGAAGGAGATGTCCAGGGTCGACTCGTAGGCCGCCGACATCTCGATGCCGCGCAGCGGTGCGTAGGAGCCGTCGTAGACGATCTCCCGCATCGAGGCGTCGTAGAAGAACGTCAGGTACGTGCCCGACAGCAGCAGGACGATGAACGAGTAGAGCGCGATCTCCCCGAGCAGGAAGGACCAGTGGTCGGGGAAGACCTTGTTCAGGGTGCGGCGGACCGGACCGGCGACGATGAGCCGGTCATCGACCTCGAAGGCCGCCTTCCCCGCGAGCGAGGTCGGCTGGCCGACCCTCGGGCCGGGCACCGTGTTGGTGGCCATCAGCCGAGCCTCCCCATGTTCCAGTACGACGGTCCGACGGGCTCGCGGAAGTCGCTGACCGCCACGAAGTAACCCTCATCATCCACGGTTATCGGGAGTTGGGGGAGCGAGCGGGTGGCCGGCCCGAAGATGGGCATGGCGCCCTTCGTCACGTCGAACTGCGACTGGTGGCACGGGCACAGGATCCGGCTGGTCTCCTGCTCGTAGAGCGACACCGGGCAGCCGGCGTGCGTGCAGATCTTCGAGTACGCGACGTAGTCGCCGTAGCCGAAGTCCTCCTGGCCCTCCGGGGTGACCAGCGTCTCCAGCTGCTCGGGGCGGAGCCGGATGAGCATGACCGCGGCGTCGTAGGCCTTGTTGCCGCCCTCGACCTCGGGGAACACGGTGGCCAGCGAACCCGGGGTCTGGTCGCCGGGGCGGACGGGCGTGCCGTCGTCGCGGAGGAGGCGCAGGCCCTCGGCCCACGGGGTGGTGCCCAGCGGGTTGCCCTTGTTCGGGTCCTTGATGAAGCCGCCCAGCGGGGCCAGCAGCATCGCGCCGAACGCTGCGCCCAGGAGGCCCAGGGCGCCCTTGAGCGCCTTGCGCCGCGGCAGGCCGGAGTTGTGCAGGCCACTCATCAGCGTCGCACCGGTGGTGACCCGGTCGAAGTGCGAGCCGTCGTGCTTGTCCTGCACCGCCGTCTCGTGCGGCAGCAGCTTCTTGACGTAGAGGACCAGGCCGATGCCGACCGAGATCATCGAGGCGCCGAAGGTCAGGCCGAGCAGCGGGGTGTAGATGCTGCTCCAGGTCTCGGACTCGACGGTCCACTCCCAGTCGGGGAGGAACCAGCCCGAGCCGGCGTAGATGACCACGAAGGCGAGGGCGAAGAGCGCGGCCAGCAGGAACCAGTTGGTGACCAGCCGGGTGTTCTTCTTCTCCAGCGGCGAGCCGGCCGGGGCGGCCGGCTCGACGTGCAGGACCTCGACGCCGTCGTAGCGGGCACCGAGCCGGTCGAGCTCGGTGCGGTCCATCGCCGCGAGCTGCTCGGGGGTGTAGTCGTCGTCCGGGCCGCCGTGCAGCTGGCCCGGCTCGTCGTCACCGCCGCCGGAGCCGGGGCGGCTGTGGTCGTTCGTGGTCACGCCTTGGTCCCCATCCAGAAGATCCCGAACAGCAGGGCGCCGATGCCGACGACCCAGATGACCAGGCCCTCGGCGACCGGGCCGACCCGGCCGATGCCGGCGCCGCCGGGGTCGGCCTGCGCCTTGAGGGTCTGCACGTAGTTGATGATCGAGCGCTTCTCCTCCGGCGACAGCTGGTTGTCACCGAAGACCGGCATGTTCTCCGGGCCGGACAGCATGGCGGTGTAGATCGTCATGTCGTTGGCCTCGCCCAGCGACGGCGCCCGCTTCCCGGAGGAGAGCGCACCGCCCTCGCCAGCGAAGTTGTGGCACTGGGCGCAGTTGAGGCGGAACAGCTCGCCGCCCTCGGCGACGTCCCCGGCGCGCAGGTCACCCGAGGGGAGGGTGGGGCCGCCACCGTTCTCCTGGATGTAGGCCATCAGCTGCTCGATCTGCTCCGCGGAGAAGATCGGCGGGCGCTCGGCGGCCTGCGCCTCCTGGCGGACCAGCGGCATGCGGCCGGTGTGCACCTGGAAGTAGACGGCGGCCTCGCCGACACCGATGAGCGAGGGACCGCGGTCGGTCACGCCCTCGAGGTTGGCGCCGTGGCAGGTGATGCAGCTGCGGGTGTAGAGCTCCCGGCCGGCCTCGACGGCGTTGGACGGGTTGCCGGTGGGGTCGTCGGCGGCGCTGGCGCCGGGCGCCAGCGCGGAGTAACCGACGCCGGTGAGCACGAGCGCGGCCATCAGGCCGGCGACGTTGGCCAGGCGGCGGCGCTGCTTGGAGCGGCGGCGCACCCGGGCCGCGGCGGCCGGGGTGCCGGCAGCCGGACGGCGGCGCAGCAGCCCGCGACGGCCGCCCTCGGGAGCGGCTTCGGAGTCGGCGATCGGAGTGGACACCCGGTTCCCTACTTGATCAGGTAGATCGTGATGAAGAGACCGACCCAGACGACGTCGACGAAGTGCCAGTAGTACGACACGACGATGGCCGAGGTGGCCTGGGCAGGCGTGAATCGGCCCATGGTGGACCGCATGAGCACGAACACGAAGGCGATGAGACCGCCGATGACGTGCAGCGCGTGGAAGCCGGTCGTCAGGTAGAAGACCGACCCGTAGGAGGACGACGCGATCGTCGTCCCGTGCTCGGTGACCAGGGTGCGGTACTCGAAGGCCTGACCCAGCACGAAGGCGAGGCCCATCACGAAGGTGATGGTGAACCAGCGGCGCAGCCCGTAGACGTTGCCGATCTCCGCCGCGAACACGCCGTACTGGCAGGTGACCGACGAGAGCACCAGGATCAGCGTGAAGAACAGCGCGTACGGCACGTTCAGCTCGGTGGGCTCGGGCGGCCAGCCGTCGGTGGCACGCGCGCGCGCGGTGAAGTACATGGCGAACAGGCCGGCGAAGAACATCAGCTCACTGGCGAGCCAGACGATCGTGCCGACGCTGACCATGTTCGGTCGGGTCAGGGAGTGCACCCGCGAGGTGTCGAAGGTGCTGCTCGCCACGGGGGCCGTTGTCACGGGCTCATCATGGCATCGGGACAGCCGTCCCACGACGTGGGGTGGGTGGGCGTGGCGCGCCCGCGCGGAGCCGCCGGACGACGTCGTGTGACGCGGCGTCGTGCGGGGTACCCCGAGCCACTAGGCTCGCCCGGGTGAGCGTCGACGCCGCACCGGCCACCGTGCTGGTCTTCAGCCAGCGGGCCGAGGTCCGCGCCGCCGTCCGCACCGCGCTGGGCCGGTCGCCGGCCCCGGATGTGGGTCCTCTCACGTACGTGGAGTGCGCCGCCGGCGACGAGGTCGTCGCCGCCGTCGACGCCGGCGGGATCGACCTGTGCGTGCTGGACGGCGAGGCCCAGCCGACCGGTGGCATGGGCATCAGCCGCCAGCTCAAGTACGAGATCGCCGACTGCCCCGCGCTGGTGGTGCTGATCGCGCGCCAGGCCGACCGCTGGCTGGCCCACTGGTCGCTGGCCGACGCCACCCTGGCCTACCCCGTCGACCCGCTCACGGCGGCCGACGTGGTGGCGGGCCTGCTGCGCGAACGCATCGCGCAGCGCCCCGTCGTCCGCCGCTGACCGGCGTGGCGGCCACCAGCCCCACGTGGCCGGGCCTGCTCAACCGGCTGCTCCGCGGTGAGGACCTCGCCGCCGAGGACACCCGCTGGGCGATGCGCCAGGTGATGACCGGCGAGGCCAGCCCGACCCAGGTGGCCGGGTTCCTGGTCGCGCTGCGGGCCAAGGGCGAGTCGCCGGCCGAGGTGGCCGGCCTGGCCGAGACGATGGTCGAGCTGGCCACGCCGGTGACGCTGCCGGTCGATTGCGTGGACATCGTCGGCACCGGCGGCGACGGCGCGCAGACGGTCAACATCTCGACGATGGCCGCGATCGTCACCGCGGCAGCGGGGGCGCCGGTGGCCAAGCACGGCAACCGCGCCGCGTCCTCGAAGTCCGGCACCGCCGACGTGCTGGAGGCGCTCGGCGTGGTCATCGACCTGCCGGCGCCCGCGGTGGCCCGGTGCGTCCGGGACGCCGGGATCGGCTTCTTCTTCGCCCCGGTCTTCCACCCGGGGTTCCGCTACGCCGCCGTGCCGCGCCGCGAGCTGGGCATCGGCACGGTCTTCAACTTCCTGGGCCCGCTCACCAACCCGGCCCGGCCGGTGGCGGCCGCGATCGGCTGCGCCGACACCCGGATGGCGCCGGTGCTCGCCGAGGTGCTCGCGGCACGCGGCACCCGCGCGCTGGTCTTCCGCGGCGACGACGGCCTCGACGAGCTGACGACCACCACGACGTCGGCGGTCTGGGTCGTCCGCGACGGCGAGGTGGTCGCCGAGCGCCTGGACCCGACGGCGCTGGGGCTGCCCGTCGCGGAGCCAGGGGCGCTCCGCGGTGGGGGACCGGAGGTCAACGCCGAGGTGGTGCGCCGGCTGGTGGCCGGCGACCGCGGTCCGGTGCGGGACGCGGTGCTGCTCAACGCGGCTGCGGCGCTGGCGGCGTTCGACGAGCGCGGCGCCCGGTTGCACGATGCGCTCGGTGCCGGGCTGGAGCGGGCCGCGGCCGCCGTCGACGACGGCCGGGCCGCCGCCAAGCTCGACGAGTGGGTGCGGGTCAGCCGCGCCGCCAAGGCGGAACTCGGCGCCTGACGGCCATCGCCCCGTCCAGGGCCCTGCGCTGGGCTCGCGCAGCGTGGGGGAGCGGGGAACTCCTACTGCTCGAAGCCGATCGAGAAGGCGGCCTCGAGGTCGTGCCGGGAGTAGGCCTGGAAGGCGATGTGGGTCGCGGTGTCGAGCACCCCGGGGACCTTGTTGATCCGGCCGGCGATCACCTGGGCGATCTCCTCGAACTCGTGCACCCGGACCAGCGCCACCAGGTCGACGTCCCCGGCGACCGAGTAGACCTCGCTGACCCCGGGCAGGGCGGCGACGGCCTCGGCCACCTCACCGATCGAGTCGGTGGCGGCATCGATCATCACGATGGCGGTGATCACGCCGGGGATGCTAGCCCGGTGGCCACCCGGCCGCGCCGCCCCGCCACCCGGGCCGCGCCGCGGCGGCCCGGCCGCGGCTCGGGCTGGCCGGGCACCACCCGGTCGGGCTGCGCGCGGGTGCTCAGCGACCGGGAGTCGCCGAACGGGTCGCGGTCGGCCCGGCCGGCGTCGACCCGGGCCAGGAACTCGCTGTAGCGCCCGGTGCCCGGGGTGCGGCTGGCCAGCGTGCCGGTGACGTCGACCAGCCGGGTGCCGGGCTTCTCCATCCAGCGCAGCACCAGCTCGGTCTCGTCGACCGACGCGGCGAGCTCGTCCGGCGGGCCGTCGGGGGTCTCGGCGGTGGCCCGCAGGTCGGCCAGGTACGCCCGCACCGAGCGGCCGCGCTCGGCCACCCCGGCGGCCACCAGCCGGCCGCGGCGGACCACCGACAGCTGCCACCCGCCCGCGCCGTCGGGCCGGGCGAGCACCAGCTCGGGCACGCGGGCCAGCGACTCGAGCCGCTGCCGGCGCCGCACCGCGCGGACCAGCACCGCGACCCGGTCGCGCAGCACCGCGGCGTCCTCGTACCGGCCCTCCGCGCCCAGCCGTTCCACGCGGGCGAGCAGTGGGGACACCAGGTCCCGGGGGTCGGCGGCGACGGCGGCGGCGAAGACCGCGGCGACCGACGCGTACTCCTCGCGGCTCTGCGCGCCGGTGCACGGCGCACCGCACCGGCCCATCCCGGCCAGGGCGCACGCGGTGCCGAGCACGGTGAGCGAGAGCCGCGAGGTGCACTGCCGCAGCGGCAGCGCCTCGTGCACGGCGGCGACCGCGGCGTCGGCGGCCCGCCGGTCGGGGAACGGCCCGAGGAAGACCCCGGCGCCGGGGCGGACCCGGCGGACCACCGACAGCCGCGGGAAGACCTCCTCGGTGAGCCGGACCCACAGCGCGCGCTCGGGGAAGCGGGACCGGCGGTTGTACCGCGGCTTGTGCTCGGCGATCAGCCGCAGCTCGCGGACGGCGGCCTCCAGGTCGTGCGCGCAGGGCAGCGCCTCGATCCGCTCGGCCAGGGCGACCATCTCGGTCATCCGGCTGCGCTGCTCGCCGGCGGTGAAGTAGCTGCGGACCCGGCTGCGCAGGTCGGTGGAGGTGCCGACGTACAACGGCTCGTCGCGCGGGCCGCGGAACACGTAGACCCCGGGGCCGGTGGGCACGTGCTCGGCCAGGTGCCGCTTGCGCCGGCGCTGCGGGTCGACCTGGCGGGTGAGGCCGGTCAGCTCCTCCAGCGAGGTGACGCCCAGCGGGCCGAGGCGCTCGAAGAGGCCGTGCAGCACGTCGACGGTGGCCCGGGCGTCGGCCAGCGCGCGGTGGCACGGCTGGGTGGTGGTGGAGAAGAACGGGGCCAGCGTGCCCAGCTTGCAGTTGGGCACCTCGTCGCGGGTGAGCAGCCGCCGGGCCAGGACGGCGGTGTCCACGGAGGCGAAGGCCGGCCACAGGACCCCGCTCGCCTCGCAGGCGGCCTTCAGGAAGCCCAGGTCGAACGGGGCGTTGTGCGCGACGAGCACGGTGCCGCGGGCGAACTCCAGGAAGGCCGGCAGCACCGCGTCGATCCGGGGCGCCGTGGCGACCATCATCGAGGTGATCCCGGTCAGCACGCTGATGTAGGGCGGGATCTCGGTGCCCGGGTCGACCAGCGTCTGGAACTCGCCGACCACCTGGCCGCCGCGCACCTTCACCGCACCGATCTCGGTGATCGCGCTGTCCTTGGGCGAGCCACCGGTGGTCTCCAGGTCGACCACGACGAACGTGACGTCGGCCAGCGGGGTGCCCAGGTCGTCGATGGTCGCCTGGTGGAACCGCGGTCGCTCCACCTCGGCCGGTCGCGGCAGCGCCACGTGCCGCCAGTCCGCGGGTGAACCGGCTGCGGGAGCGGCCGGCGGGAACGGCGGGAGCGAGGGGTGGGACGGCACGCAGCGGACGCTAGGTCGGGGGTCCGACAGTCCCGGGGAGGCCACGCCGGGTGCCGGCGGTGCCCGGTCACCACGCCGCACCGGCCGGCCGGGGGACCGGCGGTGTCCCCGCCGGGCGGTCGAGCGGAACTGTCGGTGGCTGCTCCTAGCGTCCTCGGTGTCGGACGAACGAGAGAAGGAGAGCCGCCGTGCTCATCGACTGCGACACCTGCACCGTCCGCGGTCAGGGCTGCGACGACTGCGTCGTGACCGTGCTGCTGGGCGCCCCGCCGGGCTGGCGCGGGAGCGACCCGACCGTCGTGCCGCTCACCCGTCGCCCGGCCGTGGGGCGCGCTCCTGAGCGCCGCGCCGGGGACCCGGCCACCGGCCATGACCACCACGCTGCGCAGGCAGCCGGTGGCGCGCCCGGCCGTGCCGCCGGTGCCCGTGACGTCCGTCGCGTTGACACCAGCGCCGCGGACGCCTGGTCGGTCGTCGAGCTCGACGAGGTCGAGCGTCGCGCGGTGCAGGCTTTGGCAGACTTCGGCCTGGTCCCGCCGTTGCGTCATCAGGATGCGTCCACGCCGGGAGATCGCCACGTGAGCTGACAAATTCCACAGGTGTGATTTGTCAGGTCTGACCCGTACTCGGGGGTTTGACAGGGCTTCATCTCGATCCGGTCACGGACTTAAGTTCGTCGTGTCCGAACGAGAGGTCGTCACCACTGAGGGTGACCTCGATCGGACACCGCCGAACCGCCAGGCCTCCTCCGGCCGGGTGGACCGGGGACCCACCGCAGCACTGGGGTGAGTTCTCGCGCGCTCCGGGAGACCGGGGCGCACGCGCCGACGACGGCGCGCAGAGATAGGGCGCTTGCTTCCACGCCCGAACCCGTCAGCTAACCCGGTAGGCGGTTCGACTGGAAGAAACGGAGCCCCGCCGAACCGTGGCGAGTCCTCAGCCCTGCCCCCGGCGTGCCCTGCGCGCGTCCGAGTCCGACGCCCGTCCGGCCGGCCCCCGCCGGGCCCTCGGTCGACTCGGCACCGGCCTGCTCCTCGGCACGGCCGCCAGCCTGGCCTTCACCGTCCTCCCCGGCAGCGCCTCCGCCGCGCCGGGTGACGCGACACAGGCGGGCACGGCCGACGAGGCGACGCGACTGGTGGCCACCGCCACCCACGACCTCGAGGTCGTCACCGAGCAGCTCAACGACGCCCGCGAGACGCTGGCCCAGCAGCAGGCCGCCGCCGACGCGGCCGGCCAGGCGGTGGCCGGCGCGCAGGCCCAGCTCGCCGCGCTGGACGCCCAGATGCGGCAGATCGCCCGCAGCGCCTTCACCGGGGAGAACCTCTCCCGGTTCAACGCCCTGATGTCCAGCGGCTCGGCCGACGAGTTCCTCGCCCAGGTCACCACGCTCGACGCGATCGCCGGGCACACCAACGACGTGCTGGCCGAGGTCACCGCCGCCGCCCAGGCCGCCGAGCAGGCCAAGGCCGACGCCGACGCCGCGGCCGCTGCCGCGCAGCAGACGCTGGCCGACGTCACCGCCCGGCAGGACGCCCTGACCGCCGACATCGCCGACTACCAGCAGCAGTTCCAGGCCCTCAGCGTCGTCCAGCAGGAGGAGGTCGTCGAGGAGCACGCCGGCCCGGTGCTGGAGGCCCCGGCGGTGGCGGTCAGCGCCTCGAGCGATGCCGCGCAGGTGGTCATCGACACCGCGATGGCCCAGCGCGGTGACCCCTACGTGTGGGGTGCCGGCGGACCGGACGCGTTCGACTGCTCCGGGCTGACCCAGTACGCCTACGCCGCCGCCGGCATCTCGCTGCCGCACTCCAGCCTGGCGCAGTCCCGGATGGGCACAGCGGTCGCCCGAGCCGACCTGCAGCCCGGCGACCTGGTCTTCTTCTACAGCCCGGTCAGCCACGTGGGCATCTACATCGGCAACGGCCAGATGGTGCACGCCTCCACGTTCGGCAGCCCGGTGCTGGTCACCAGCGTCGACATGTCCGGCTACGTCAGCGCCCGCCGGCTGGTCGGCTGACCCGCGTCCCGCCACCCCAGCGGTGGTGCGGCGGGGCACAGGGAGGCTCCCTAAGCTCCCCAGCGTGCGCACCCCGACCCAGCTGAGCCGGCACGGGTGAGCACGGCGCACCCGTCGGCGCCCGCCCGGCCCACCGCTCGCCGCCCCGCCCTGCTGGTGGCCGTGCTGCTCGGGCTGGCGCTGGCCGTCGTCATCGCCGTCGTCACCCCGTGGGACCTGCTGCCCACCCCGCCCGGCGGCCGCACCCCGGTCGACCCGGCGCAGGCCTTCACCCCGGAGCAGATCGCCCGGGCCGAGGACTTCGTCTCCCAGCTGCGCCCGGCGTCGCTGACCTCGCTGGTGCTCGGGCTGGTGGTCTCCGCGGTCTTCGGGCTCACCCGCGCCGGGGCCGCCACCGCGCGTGCGGTCGCCCGGCCGCTGGGCGGTGGGTGGGGCTGGCAGGTGCTGCTGGGCGGGATCGCCGTCCTGGTCGTCGGCCGGCTGGTCACCCTGCCGCTGGCCGCCTACGCCGAGGTGGTGCGGCACCGGTTCGGGCTGTCCACCCGCGGCTGGGGACTGTGGGCCCGCGACGTCGCCACCTCCACCGGCATCAACGCCGGGCTCACCGCGCTGGGCATGCTCGGGCTGGTGGCGCTGGCCCGGCGTGCCCCGCGCACCTGGTGGGCCTGGGCGGGCGGCGCGGCCGCCGCGCTGGTGGTCATCGGGTCGTTCCTCTACCCGCTGGTGATCGAGCCGGCCTTCAACCGCTTCGAGTCGATGCCCGCCGGCGAGCTGCGCACCGAGCTGTTCGCGCTGGCCGAGCGCAGCGGCACCCCCGTGCAGGACGTCCTGGTGGCCGACGCCTCGCGGCGCACGACGGCCCTGAACGCCTACGTCTCCGGGTTCGGCTCGACCCGGCGGATCGTCGTCTACGACACGGTCCTCGACCAGCTCTCCGACGCCGAGGTCGAGTCGATCGTCGCCCACGAGCTCGGGCACGTCTCCGCCGACGACGTCCTCACCGGCACGCTGATCGGTGCCCTGGGCGCCGGTGCGGGCACCGCGCTGCTGGGTTGGCTGCTGGGCTCGACCCCGCTGCTGCGGCGGAGCGGTGCCAGCGGCCCCGGCGACGGGCAGGTGATCGGGTTGCTGCTCTTCCTGCTCGCGCTGGGCACCCTGCTGTCCACCCCGGTGCAGAACCTGGTCTCCCGGCACATCGAGGCGCGCGCCGACCTGCACGCCCTGGAGCTCACCCGCGACCCGGGGTCGTTCGTCGCCGTGCAGGAGCAGCTGGGGACCGCGAACCTCTCCGACCCCGACCCGCCGGCCCTCTGGCAGTGGGTGTTCGGCTCGCACCCCACGGTGCCGCAGCGGGTGGCCTTCGCCGCGGACTGGGTCCGGGTCGACGGCGGATGAGCCGCACGCTCGTCGTCACCAACGACTTCCCGCCCCGGCAGGGCGGCATCCAGACCTTCGTGGCCGCGCTGCTCGCCACCCGCCCGCCGGGGTCGCTGGTCGTGCTCGCCTCCGACCACCCCGGCAGCGCCGAGCACGACGCCGCGCTGCCCTATGAGGTCGTGCGGGCGCCCACCGGCATGCTGCTGCCCACGCCGGGCGCCGCCCGCACCGCTGCCCGGCTGGCCCGCGAGCACGAGTGCCGCACGGTGTTCTTCGGGGCCGCCGCACCGCTGGGGCTGCTCGCCCCGGGCCTGCGCCGGGCCGGGGTGGAGCGGCTGGTCGGGGCCACGCACGGGCACGAGACCGGCTGGGTGGCGCTGCCCGCCGCGCGCCAGCTGCTGCAGCGGATCGCCGGCGGGCTGGACGTGCTGACCTACATCAGCCGGTACACCCACGGCCGGCTGGCGCCGGCGCTCGGCGGCCGCACGGAGCTCGTCCAGCTCTCGCCGGGCGTGGACGTCGACCGGTTCACCCCGGACGCCGACGGCACCGCGGTCCGGGAGCGGTACGGGCTGGACGACGCCCCGGTCGTCGTCTGCGTCTCCCGGCTGGTGCCGCGCAAGGGGCAGGACACGCTGGTGCGTGGCTGGTCGCAGGTGCTGGCCCGCCACCCGCGCGCCCGGCTGCTGCTGGTCGGCGGGGGACCGCTGGAGGGCTCGCTGCGCCGGACGGTGGAGTCGCAGGGGCTCGGCCACTCCGTCGTCCTGACCGGTGGCGTGCCGTCCGAGGACCTGCCCGCGCACTACGCCGCCGGCGACGTCTTCGCGATGCCCTGCCGCACCCGCCGCGGCGGGCTGGACGTCGAGGGCCTGGGGATGGTGTTCCTGGAGGCGGCCGCGTGCGGGCTGCCGGTGGTCGCCGGCACCTCGGGCGGCGCGCCCGAGACGGTCCAGGAGGGCGTCACCGGGCACGTGGTCGACCCGCGGTCACCGGCCGCCGTCGCCGCGGTGCTGGCCGACCTCCTCGACGACCCGGCCCGGGCCCGCGCGATGGGGGCCGCGGGCCGGGCCTGGGTCGAGCAGCGCTGGTCCTGGACGACGATCGCCGGGACCTTCGCCCAGGTGTTGAGCCCCTAACGGCCCTGCTGCAGGGTCCCGCCGCGAGCCTGCGAGGGGCGGGGGGCAGCAGGGTCCTTCTGGTACAGGGCCTCCACCTCGTCGCCGAACTCCTTCATGACCACGGCCCGCTTGAGCTTCAGGCTCGGCGTGAGCGTGCCGTTGTCCTCGGTGAAGTCGTCGGCCAGCACCCGGAACTTTTTGATCGCCTCGGCGTGCGAGACCGCCTTGTTGGCCTCGGCCACGGCGGCGTCGAGCTCGGCGAGCAGCTCGGCGTCCTCGCGCAGCTCCGCCGCGGTCGTCGACTCCGGCTTGCCCCTGCTCTTCAGCCAGGCCGGCAGGGCCTCGGCGTCCAGGGTGATCAGCGCGGCGATGTAGGGCCGCTGGTCGCCGACGACGATGCACTGGCTGATCAGCTTGTGCGCCCGCAGCCGGTCCTCGAGCACCGCGGGGGCGACGTTCTTGCCCCCGGCGGTCACCAGGATCTCCTTCTTGCGGCCGGTGATCTTCAGGAAGCCCTGGGTGTCGAGCTCGCCGATGTCGCCGGTGTGGAACCAGCCGTCGGCGTCGATGGCCTCCCGGGTGGCCTGCTCGTTCCTCCAGTAGCCGCGCATCACGATCCCGCCGCGCAGCAGCACCTCGCCGTCGTCGGCGATGGCCGCGTCGACGCCGGGCAGCGGACGGCCGACCGTGCCGATCCGGAGCGCGGCGTCGTGGTTGACGGCGGCGGCCGCGGTGGTCTCGGTGAGGCCGTAGCCCTCGAAGACGGTGACGCCCATGCCGCGGAAGAAGTGGCCGAGCCGCTCGCCGAGCGGCGCACCGCCGGAGATCGCGGCGCGGCAGCGGCCACCGAGGGCGGCGCGCAGCTTGCTGTAGACGAGCTTGTCGAACAGCGCGTGCTGGGCCCGCAGCAGCAGCCCGGGGCCACCGGTGTCCTGGGCCTTCGACCAGTCGACGGCGACCTGGGCGGCGCGGTCGAAGATCCTGCCCTTCCCGCCCTCGTCGGCGGTGGCCTTGGCGCTGTTGTAGACCTTCTCGAACACCCGCGGCACGGCCAGCACGAACGACGGCTGGAAGCGGCCGAGGTCGCCGACCAGGTCCTTGACGTCGGGGGTGTGCCCGATGACGGTGCGGGTGTTGATCGCCCCGACCTGCAGCACCCGGGCCAGCACGTGCGCCAGCGGGATGAACAGCAGCAGCGAGCCCTTCTCGTCGAGGTAGTCGCCGAGCAGGCTCATGCCGTTGCGGATCTCGAACAGGAAGTTGGCGTGGGTGAGCTCGCAGCCCTTGGGCCGCCCCGTCGTCCCGCTGGTGTAGATCAGCGTCGCGAGGCTGGCGGAGGTCAGCGTGGCCCGGCGGGCGGCCAGCTCGCTGTC
Source organism: Modestobacter versicolor (assembly GCF_014195485.1). Lineage (NCBI taxonomy): Bacteria > Bacillati > Actinomycetota > Actinomycetes > Geodermatophilales > Geodermatophilaceae > Modestobacter > Modestobacter versicolor. The sequence goes on along the minus strand of NZ_JACIBU010000001.1, from coordinate 1,468,096 downwards.
GGGCACGTCGGCGCCGGCGGCGGTGAGGGTGTCCAGCCCGCCGTCGTCGATCACCCAGACCGGCCCGAGCTCGGGCGCCCCGTCGCGCACGGAGTCGACCGCTGCGGCGTGCTCGGCGTTCTCCACGACCAGCGCCCGGGCGCCGGAGTCGGAGAGGATCCAGGCGATCTGGTCGGCGCTGGAGGTCTCGTAGATCGGGACGACGACGGCGCCGGCGGTCCAGATCGCGAAGTCCAGGACGGTCCACTCGTAGCGGGTCTTGGCCAGCAGCCCGACCCGGTCGCCGGGCTGGACGCCACCGGCCACCAGGCCCTTGGCGACGCCGGCCACCTGGGTGGCGAACGCCGAGTAGGTGACGTCCTCCCAGGTGCCGCCGCGCTGGATCCGCAGCCCGACGTCGTGCGGGTGCTCCGCCGCGTTGCGGGCGACCATGTCCGTCAGGGCGTCGTCGGGCCCCACGGTGGCGGTGGGGGGAACGCTCAGCTCGCGCACGCCGGTCCTCTCTGCCCCGCCCGGTCGAAGGCGCCGTCGCCCCCGGGCCCCGGACGTGGGGTCGGTTCGATCAATCTATCCCGCACCGCGTACCGGGCAGTAGCCGAACGCCCACCCGGCCGGGGCAGCCGGTCGTGGAGACCGGCCAGGTGGGAGGGGCCGAGCGACTACCCTGCGGCCCATGGCGGACCAGTCCACCCAGTCGATCGTCGTCGATGCCCCCGCGGCCCAGGTCATGGCCGTCATCGCCGACTTCCCCGCCTACCCCACGTGGGTGTCGGCCGCCAAGCAGGTGGAGGTGCTGGAGACCGGCCCGGACGGGCGGGCCAGCCGGGTGCACTTCGTCCTGGACGCCGGTGCGGTCAAGGACGACTACGTCCTGGCCTACACCTGGGACGGCGACCGCCGGGTCGACTGGACCCTGGTGCAGGGCCAGATGCAGAAGCGCCAGGACGGCTCCTACGTGCTCGTCGAGTCCGGCGGCTCCACCACGGTCACCTACTCGATCACCATCGACCTGTCGATCCCGATGCTCGGGCTCATCAAGCGCAAGGCGGAGAAGGTCATCCTCGACACCGCGCTCAAGGAGCTCAAGAAGCGCGTCGAGGCCTGAGGTGCAGACCCTCCTCGTCACCGGGCCGGGCGGCGCCGGCAGCTCCACGGTGGCCGCGGCCACCGCGCTCGGGCTGACCGCCGCCGGCTCGCGCTGCGTCCTGCTCACCACCCGGCCGCCGGCCACCCCCGGCCTGCCCGAGGCCGTGCGGGTCGACGTCGTCACCGCCCAGCCCGCGCTCGAGCAGCTGTGGGCCCGGCACGCGGAGGCGCTGTCCGCCGCGGTGCCGGTGCTCACCGTCCCGCCGGCCGCCTCCGTCGTCCCGGTGCCCGGCGTCGCCGAGTTCGCCGTGCTCGCCGCGCTGGCCGGGCACGCCCGGTCCGGTGACGTCGACGTCGTGGTGCTGGACGCCGGCCCGACGCCGACCGCCACCGCCCTGCTGGCCCTGCCGGGTGCGCTGCGCTGGTGGCTGGCCCAGGTGGCGCCCACCCGGCTGCGGGTGCTCGCCACGCTGCGGGCCGCCGCGACACCCGGGCGGCCCGGGGTGGCCGCGGGCCTGCTCGCCGGCGCGGCCGGGGTGGAGCAGCTGCTGGAGGACGCGCCGCTGGCCGACCCGGCCCGCACCGCCGTGCACCTGGTGGCGCGCCCCGAGGCCGACGCCGCCGACCGGCTCGAGGAGTGCGCCACCGCGCTCGGGGTGCTCGGCCAGCGGATCGCCTCGGTGACCGTGTCCCGGGTGCTGCCCGACGGCCCGGGGGAGTGGTGGGCCCGCCGCGCCGCCGTCCAGGCCGACGCGCTGCGCCGGCTGCAGGACGTCGCCGGCCCGGTCCGGGAGGTGGCCGAGGCCGCCGCCGCGCCGTCCTCGGTCGCCGAGCTGGCGGCGCTGGACGCCGCCGTCCCCGACGTCGCCGCGCAGGCACCCGCCGGTGCGGGCTCTCGCCGGGTCGACGGCGGCTGGGTCCTCGACGTCCCGCTGCCCTTCGCCGGCACCGGGCAGGTCGAGCTGACCCGCTGGGAGGACGACCTGGTGCTGACCGCCGCCGGGGTGCGCCGCTCGCTGCCGCTGGACGCCCTGCTGCGCCGCTGCACGGTCTCCGGCGGCGCGCTGACCTCGCCCGGCACCGCGGCGGCGACGCTGGAGGTGCGGTTCACCCCCGACCCCGAGCAGTGGCCGGCCGGTCTCCTCGAGGCGCAGGGGAGCCGGGCGTGACCGCCCCCGGACCCGACTGGGTCGAGCAGGCCCGGCGGTTCGCCGCGGGGCTGGCCACCGAGCACCCCGGGCTGACCGACGCCCTGGGCGGGCTGCTCGGCGCCGCCCGGCCCGCCCCGGCCGAGCAGGCCGGCGAGCAGGCCGGCGAGCAGGCCGCGGAGTGCCGTTCCTGCCCGCTGTGCGCCGGCCTCGCCGCGCTGCGCGGCCGGCGGCCCGACCTGCTGGAGGCGCTGGCCGACGTGCTGGCCGGCGCCGCCGACGCCCTGCGGACCACCGCGGGCACCACGACGCGCACCACCCCGGACGGCAGCGACGCCGGCACCGGCGCCCCCGCACCCGAGCCGAGCACCCCTCCGGAGGAGACCGTGCCCCACCCGGCCCCCGCCCCCGCCGTCCAGCGGATCGACGTCGCGTGACCGCCCCCGTGGACGTCACCCAGCTGCCCGCCATCGGCATCGACATCGGCGGCACCAAGGTCGCCGGCGGGGTCGTCGCCCCCGACGGCAGCATCCTGGACACCGCCCGCCGGGCCACCCCCGGCAAGTCGGTCAGCGCCACCGAGGACGCGATCGCCGCCGTCGTCGACGAGCTGGCCGAGCGGCACGGCGGGGAGCTCGTCGGGGTCGGTGTCGGTGCGGCCGGCTGGTTCGACCGCACCGGCGACACCGTGCTGTTCAGCCCGCACCTGGCCTGGCGCAACCAGCCGCTGCGCAAGGAGCTCGCCGACCGGCTGCAGCGACCGCTGTGGGTGGGCAACGACGCCGACGCCGCCGCCTGGGCGGAGTACCGCTACGGCGCGGCCCGCGGCAGCAGCCTGATGCTGATGATCACCCTGGGCACCGGCATCGGTGGCGGCATCGTCATCGACGGCCGGCTGCAGCGCGGCGCGCACGGGGTGGCCGGCGAGTGGGGGCACATGCGCGTGGTGCCCGACGGCCGGCTCTGCGCCTGCGGCAACCGCGGTTGCTGGGAGCAGTACGCCAGCGGCAACGCGCTCGGGCACACCGCCCGCGAGGTCGCCGACCACTCACCGGCGGCCGCCGCCGACCTGCTCGACCGGGTCGGGGGCGACGCCGCCCGGATCACCGGGGAGGTCGTCGCGACCGCCGCCGCCGACGGCGACCCGCTGGCGATCGAGCTGCTGTGCGAGGTCGGCACCTGGCTGGGTCAGGGCATCGCCGACATGGCCGCGATCCTGGACCCCGACGTCGTCGTGATCGGCGGTGGCGTCAGCGTGCTCGGGGAGACGATCCTCGCGCCGGCGCGCGACCGGCTGGAGCGGGCGCTGCCCGGCCGCGGCTTCCGCCCCGGCCCGCGGGTGGTCGGCGCGGAGCTGAGCGCGCAGGCCGGGCTGGTCGGCGCCGCCGACCTGGTCCGCCAGGCCGTCGCGGAGGGCACCGCCTGATCGCTCACTCCGGGGCGAGCTCGCGGGCCAGCTGCTCGAGGAACAGGCCGATGTCGGTGACGATGCCCATCGCCTGGGCGCTGCCCCGGTCGGCCAGCTTGGTCACCGTGGCCGGGTTGATGTCCACGCAGACCAGCGGGATGGACGCCGGCAGCAGGTTCCCGGTGGCGATCGAGTGCAGCATCGTGGCCACCATGATCGCGAAGCCGACGTCGTGCAGCTCGGCCCGCATCGCCCGCTGACCATCGATCACGTCGGTGATGACGTCGGGCAGCGGCCCGTCGTCGCGCACCGAGCCGACCAGCACGAACGGCTTCTCGGCCTGCACCATCGCGTGCATCACGCCGCCGGTGAGGACGCCGGACCCCACCGCCGCGGCGATCGACCCCGCCGCCCGGATGGTGTTGATCGCCCGGATGTGGTGCTCGTGCCCGTGCGGCACGCCCGAGCCCTTGGCCAGGTCGACGCCGAGCGAGGTGCCGAACAGCGAGGACTCGATGTCGTGGGTGGCCAGCGCGTTGCCGGCGAACAGCACGTCGACGTAGCCGGCCTGCACCAGCCGCACCATCGCCGGTGCCGCCCCGGTGTGCACCACCGCCGGGCCGCCGACCCACAGCACCCGCTGGCCGGCCGCCTTCACCTCGCGCATCCGCTCGGCGATCTGCCGGACGAGCAGCGCCTGCGGCTTCTCGCTGGACACCGACGAGGACATGAACCCGAAGTCGTCCTCCTCGCCGCGCGGAGCCTGCGGCGGCAGCTCGACCCGTACACCGTGCGCGCCGCAGACCACCGCGTCGCCGGCCCGCACGTCGCTGACCGGCACGGTGCGCACGGTGCCCTCGCCGGACACGACCAACCCGCAGTCCATCTCGGGGCGCTCGACCCGCAGCCACTCCCGGTCCAGCCGGACCAGGGTCTCCAGGTTGGTCGTGGAGTAGAAGTCCTCGGGGAAGACGCCGTCGGCCGGGGCGGGCCGGGTGGTCGCCGTCCCCGGGTCGACCGCGTTCGCGCCGTGCACCTGGACGCGCATCAGGATCCGCTCGAGCAGCTCGCCGTCGGCGGCGCTCACCTCGACCAGCGCCCGCGACTCGTCCTCGTGCTGCCGGCCGAGGTCCAGGCTCTCGATCCGGTAGTCGCCGCCGTACTCCAGGACGTCGTCGAGGACCCGGGCGAGGATCCCGGTGTCCATCAGGTGCCCGGTCAGCGTGACGGTGGTCGAGTGCGTGCGCGTGGGGGAGCTCACACCGCGCACCGTATCGGGCTAGACGACCGCGCCGTCGTCGCCGTCGTCGATCGAGCGCTCGCGCATCCGGGACACCAGCACGAACACCGCACCGGCCACCGAGGCGACCCCGAGCACCAGCCCGACGTCGGAGGTGAGGCCCACCGTGCCGGGCCGGAAGACCAGCAGCACCCCGACGACCAGCAGCAGCAGCGCGTAGACCGTGGCGGGGGCGAGCACCGGCAGCGGCGGGGGCGGTGGGGGCTCGTAGTGCTCCTCCGGCGCGTCGAGCACCGAGGGCTCGGCGGGGGGCGGTGGCGGGTCGTCCCGCGGCTCCTCGGAGACCACCGTGCGGCCGTGCTCGGCCTCGAAGGCGGCGACGATCCGGGCGAACTCGGCGTCGGCGTCGGCGTCGGAGCGCTCGCCCCGGGGCGCGGCCGGCGACGGGGGAGCGGGGTGGGCGTCGGCGTGCTGGTCGACGAGCGCGTCGGCCTCCAGCCGCCGGGCCCGGTCGACGTAGAGCCGGTCCGACGGCGGGCTCGGCAGCGACACCGTGCGGGTGTAGGCGTCGGTGTCGGTGGAGGGCTCGAGGTAGGCGGCGATGCCCGCGGCCTCCAGCAGGTCCAGCAGGTGCTCGCCGACCCGCGGGTCGACGTCGCGGACCGGGGACCACAGCGCGGCGTCCAGGCCGTTGTCCCGCCGGCCGCGCCCGCGGCGGGGGAGGGTCACGCCGACTCCGGTGCGGCGGCCGGGACCCGCTCCCGGATCCACGCGACCGAGCGGGCGAACAGCGCCGGGGCGTCGTTGTCCAGGGTGGCCACGTGGAAGCTGTCGTGCAGCAGCACCTCGGTGACGTCGGTGCTGCCCACCTCGGCCAGCAGCAGCCGGGTCGAGGCCGGTTCGACGACGTGGTCGGTGACGCTGCGGAAGACCAGCAGCGGCGCCCGGACGGTGCCCAGGTCGGCGCGGACGGCGGCCCACAGCCGGCGCACCGCCACCGCCGCCCGGGTGGGCAGTCGCGGGTAGGCCAGCTCGGTGGAGCCGGCCTTCTTGATGTCGCTGGCGATCGGCGGCCAGACCGGGGTGATCCGGGCGATCACCGACAGCAGCTTGGCGTCCCGGCGCTCGGTGAGCAGCGAGGGGTTCACCAGCACCAGGGCCGCGACGTCGTCCGGGCGCCGCTGCGCCAGCCGCAGCGCCAGGGTGCCGCCCATCGACAGCCCGGCGACGACGACCGTGGTGCAGCGCGAGGTCAGGTCGTCGAGCGCGGCCGACAGCTCGGCGTACCAGTCGTCCTCGGTGCTGGCGTTCGCGTCCTGCCAGCGGGTGCCGTGCCCGGGCAGCAGCGGGCAGCGGACGGTGAACCCGGCGGCGGCCAGGTGCTCGCCCCAGCCGCGCATGCTCTGCGGCGTGCTGGTGAAGCCGTGGCACAGCAGCACGCCGACCGGGCCACCGGGCAGGTCGAACGGCTCGGCGCCGGGCAGCACCGGTGCGGCCTGCGACATCGGTCCTCCGGGGGGTGCGGGCGTGGGAGCCGTGTGGCGGGATGGACGGCGGCGGCCGTCTCGATTGTCGGGGTGTTGTGCGCTTCCTTAGTCTGACAGTCGCTGAGGGAGGCGCGTTGTTCTACTGGTTCCTCAAGTTCGTGGCCGTCGGGCCGATCGTCAAGCTCGTGTTCCGGCCCCGCGCGGAGGGCACCGGGCACGTGCCGGTGACCGGTGCGGCGATCATCGCCAGCAACCACCTGTCCGCGGCCGACTGGATCTTCATGCCGCTGTCGCTGCGCCGGCGGGTCACCTTCCTGGCCAAGGCCGAGTACTTCACCGGCACCGGGCCCAAGGGCTTCGCCCAGCGGGTGTTCTTCGGCGGCAGCGGGCAGGTGCCGATCGACCGCACCAACGCCTCCGCGGCCGAGGACGCCATCCGTACCGGCATCCGCATCCTGGGCCAGGGCAAGCTGCTGGGCATCTACCCCGAGGGCACCCGCTCCCCGGACGGCCGGCTGTTCCGCGGCAAGACCGGCATCGCCCGGATGACGCTCGAGACCGGTGCGCCGGTCGTGCCGGTCGCGATGCTCTACGAGCCGCGGAAGCTGCCGGTGCCGGGCAAGCTCGGCCGGCGGCTGAGCAAGAACATGGTGCGGGTCGTGGTCCGCTTCGGGGAGCCGCTGGACTTCTCCCGCTACGCCGGCCTGTCCGGTGACCGCTTCGTCGAGCGCTCGATCACCGACGAGGTCATGTACGAGATCATGGAGCTGTCCGGCCAGGAGTACGTCGACGTCTACGGCGCCAAGGTGAAGAAGTCGATGGACACCACCGGGGCCAGCGCCACCGAGGCCGTCAGCCGGCTGCAGCCGCCGCCGCAGGAGGCCGCCGACCGGCTGCCCAGCTCGCTCGCCGGCTGACGCTCACCCCGCGGCACCGCCCGCGCTGCGCAGCTCCAGGCTGATCTGCTCGGCGTCCAGCACGGCCAGCGCCGCGGCCAGCGCGGCCGAGCTGTGCGTGCCGTCGTCCCGGGCGTCCAGCAGCGCCAGCCGCTGCGCGCGGACCACGGCCAGCGGTCGGTCGGGGTCGGTCCGGTCGGGGACGGTCGCCGCCGCGCTCTCCAGCAGGTCCGCGACGGCGGCCCGGTCGTCGGTGCCGTCGGCGGGCCGGGCACCGGCCGCGCCCACCGCACGCACGAGTCGGGGCAGCGTGCCGCCCTGCAGCAGCAGCGAGGAGATGGCCACCAGGAAGGCGGTCAGCACCAGCAGCGGCCGGCTGGGGGTGTCCTCGGGCAGCGTCTGGGCCGCGGCGACGGTGACCGCGCCGCGCATCCCGGCCCAGACGACGACGGCGCCGTCCCGCCAGCCGAGCGGGGCGGCGAGGAAGTAGTCGATGTCGGCGACGAGCCGGCGGACCCGGACCCGCATCCGCTCCAGCTGGCCGGTCGACGGGACCCGCGCCCGGCGGGCCCGGGCGCCCGGCCGGTCGAAGGCGGTGGCCGCGCTCTCCGGGTCGCGCAGCCGGTCCTGGATCACCAGCACCCGGTCGCGCCTGTCGGCGGCCCGGCGGGCGCGACGGCGCAGGCCGGCCACCAGGGGCGCGACGTACGCCGCCCGGACGACGACGCTGATCACCAGCGCCCCGGCGGCCAGCGCCACCGCGGTGCCGGTGCCGCCGTGGTCGGCCCGGACGTCGGCGACCACGGTGGCCAGCTGCAGCCCGGTGACGAGGAAGACCGCGCCCTCGAGCACGAGCTCGACGGTGCGCCAGTTCTGCGCGTCGGACAGCCGGTGCTGCGGCGGGAGGCGGCGCGGGCCGTCGTACCCGGTGACCACCCCGGCCATGACGGCGGCGACGAGGCCCGAGGCGCCCAGCTGCTCGGCGGGGACGGAGGCGAGGAACGGGGCGGTGAAGGACAGGACGGTGTTCACCGTCGCGTCGCGGACCCGGCCGCGGACGGCGAGGTCGACGTGCCCGACCACGAACCCGATGAGGCCGGCGACGAGCACCGCGAACAGGAAGTCGCCGAGCACCCCGCCCAGGGAGACCGAGGCGGCGGCGCCGGCGATGGCGGTGCGCAGCACGACCAGCGCCGTGGCGTCGTTGAGCAGCCCCTCCCCGTCGAGCACCGCGACGACCCGGGGCGAGACGCCGAGCCGGCGCACGATCGAGGTGGCCACCGCGTCGGTCGGGCTGACCACCGCGCCGAGGGCCACGCCCCAGGCGAAGGGCAGGCCGGGCACCAGCAGGGTCGCGAACCAGCCGATGACCAGCGAGCTGGCCACGACCAGGACGACGGACAGGCCGCTGATCGCGCGGAACTCCCGGCGGAAGTCCATCGCCGGCATCGACACCGCGGCGGAGTAGAGCAGCGGGGGCAGCACGCCGGCCAGCACCCACTCCGGCTCGACGTGCACCGGCGGGACGACCGGCAGCACGCTGACCCCGATCCCGGTCAGCACCAGCAGCAGCGGGGCCGCCACCCCCACCCGGGGTGCGATCACCGCGGTCGCGGCGATCACCAGCAACCCGAGCACGATCACGATCAGCGGTTCCACCCGGTCCTCCTCGCCTCCGGCCCGGTCCCGGGCCGGAGCCAGGTGACCACCGGGGGCTGGCACCGCGCTGACGTGCCGCTGACGCGCCGGCGGCGAGGCGCTCGTCGGGCCCGGGGCTACCCGCGACCGGCCGGTGGTCCCGCCGCGCGGGCCCGCAGGCCGCCGAGCACCTCGACCAGCAGCTCCAGCAGCTCCGCGCGGGGGAGCGTCGGCTCGCGCGTCCACTGCAGCACCAGGTCCTCGGTGAAGGCGAACCAGGCGCGCACCAGCTGCCGCTGCCGCGGGCCGTCGGGCAGCGGGACGGCGGCCAGCGCCACCGCGACCAGCTGCTCGCGGGTCTGCTCGTACACCTCGGCGACGCCCGGGTCGCCGGCGTGCGCGCCGCGGACGAAGGCCAGGTAGCTGTCCCGGTAGGTCTCCACCCAGGTGACGAACCGGTCGAGCATCCCCGGCAGCTGCCCGGCCGGCGCGGTGCCGGGCCGCGGGACGACGTGGTCGCGCAGCAGCGCCGCGGCGGCGTCCATCACCGCGGCGTAGTACTCCGCCTTGGTCGCGAAGTAGTGGAACAGCAGGCTGCGGCTGATCCCCGCCCGGCGGGCCACCTCGTCGATCGTGAGGTCCTGCACCGGCGTGGTGGGCAGCAGCTCCAGCCCGATCTCGACCAGCTGCGCCCGCCGGTCGCCGGCGCTGCGGCGCACCACGGTCACCCGGTCGCCGCCAGGTCGCCATCGACGGCGGCGGCCAGCAGCCGGCGCAGCGACGCCGCGACCAGGGCCGGCCGCTCCTGGGGCAGCATGTGGCTGCACCGCGGCTCGACGTGCAGCACGGCGTGCGGCAGCACCTCGGCGAGCTGCCGGCTGTGCCGCACGGGGGTGAGCCTGTCCTCCTCGCCGACCAGCACCTCGACCGGCACCCGGGTCAGCGCCGCGAGCCCGTCGCGCTTCTCGTGCTCGCCCAGCGCGGGGTGGAAGACGGCGAAGGCCCGCACCGACGAGGCGTGCATGATCTCCGCGCCCCGGCGGACCACCTCATCGCTGGCGTCCGCGCCGTACAGCAGCCCGCGGACCAGCCGCTGGTGCGTCCGGGACGACGGCGGGGACAGCCGGCGCAGCCGCTCCACCAGCCCCGCCCGGGCCAGCGCGAAGGACAGCACGCCCGGCTCCAGCCGCTGCTGCAGCCGCTGCGACCGGGTCCGCGGCGTGCGCCGCAGGTCGCCGGCGGAGGTGTCGACCAGTGCCACGCCGCGCACCCGGTCGCCGAACAGCGAGGCGTGCCCGGCGGCCAGGCACATGATCGTCATGCCGCCCATCGAGTGCCCGCCCAGCACGACCGGGCCGGTCGGGGCGCACCGGTCGAGCACCTGGCGCAGGTCCTCGCCCAGCAGGTCGATCGACACCGGCTCGGTCGTGCCCCACGTCGACCGGCCGTGGCCGCGCTGGTCGTAGCGGACCAGCCGCAGCCCGCCGGCGGCGACCTCGGCGGCGAGCTCGGCGGCGACGTCGTCCCACGCGGCCTGGGACAGCGTCCAGCCGTGCGCGAGCACCAGCGTCACCGGCGCCGTGTCGCTGCCCTCGACGGTCGCGTGCAGCAGGGCGCCGTCCCCGGCGTCGACGGCGACGGTCCGGCGCTGCACGAGCGCGCTCACGCGGCCACCCCCGCCCGGGCGCCGGCCGGCGTCCCCACGTAGTTCTCCCGGTCCAGCCGCCGGGTGAGCCGGCGGAACCGGAAGGTGAAGTCGGGCCACAGCGTGGTGTTGTGCCCGTGCCGGTCGAGGTACCAGCTGCCGCAGCCGCCGGCCAGCCACACCGTGCCCTGCGAGCGCTCGGCGATGAGCTGCCGGTAGGCCTCCTGGGCCTGCGGCGTCGTCTCCAGCACCTCCAGGCCCTCCTCGGCCATCGTGCGCAGCGCGTCGAGCACGTAGGCCAGCTGCGACTCGATCATGTACACCATCGACGTGTGGCCGACGCCCACGTTCGGGCCCACCAGCAGGAACAGGTTGGGGAACCCGGCCACCGCGCTGCCGCGGTTGGTGACCATCCCGTCGTCCCAGACCTGGGCGAGCGTGCGGCCGTCGCGGCCGGAGATGCGGTGCGCGATCGGCAGGTCGGTGACGGCGAAGCCGGTGGCCAGCACGATCGTGTCGGTCGGCCGCTCGACGCCGTCCCGGGTGACGATCGAGTGCGGCCGCACCTCGGCGATGCCGGCGGTGACCACCTCGGCGTTGGGCGCGCTGACCGCGGGGTACCAGTCGTTGCTGATCAGGATGCGCTTGCAGCCGATCGTGTAGTCCGGCGTGAGCGCCGCGCGCAGCTGCGGGTCGCGGACCTGCCGCTCCAGGTGGGTCCGGGCCAGCTTCCCGACCGGGCGCAGCGCCCGCCGCTGCTTCGCCATGCCGACCACCAGCACCTCCCGCGCGGCGTACAGCGCACCGCGGACGGCCTTCTGCGCGGCGGGCAGCCGCCGGTAGACGCGCCGGGCGGCGGGCTTCACCGGGCGGTCACCGCGGGGGACGACCCAGGGCGGCGTGCGCTGGTAGACCGCGACGCTGGCGACCTGCGGCTGGACCGCCGGCACGATCTGGACGGCGGAGGCCCCGGTGCCGATGACCGCGACCTGCTCGCCGGCGAGGTCGTGGCCGGCGTCCCAGCGGGCGGAGTGCATGACCGTGCCGGCGAAGGAGCCCAGGCCGGGGATGTCGGGGTACGCCGGGTCGGCCAGCGCCCCGGCGGCGGAGACGAGGACCCGCGCGGTGAGGTCGCCGGCCGTCGTCCGCACCCGCCAGCGCCGGGCCTCGTCGTCCCAGCTGGCTGCGGTCACCTCGGCGCCGAAGACGCAGTGCGGGTAGACGCCGAACCGCTCGGCGGTGTCGCGCAGGTAGGCCTGGATCTCCGGCTGCCGCGAGTAGGTGCGCGGCCAGTCCGGGTTGGGCGCGAAGGAGAACGAGTAGAGGTTGCTCTGCACGTCGCAGGCGGCGCCGGGATAGGTGTTGTCGCGCCAGGTGCCGCCCACGTCGTGCCCGCGCTCGAGCACCAGGAAGTCGGTCTCGCCGCGCTGCCGCAGCCGGATCGCCAGGCCGAGGCCGGCGAAGCCCGAGCCGATGACGGCGACCCCCACCTCGCGGCCGGGGGAGAGCTGCGCGCTGGCGGGGGTCGTGGTCGTGCTGGTCACCGATCGGCTCCTTCGCTGACGGGACGGCTCCGGCTTGCTGAGCACTGCTCAACACGCTACAACGGCTGTTGAGCAGTGCTCAACACGGACGGCCGACCCGGCCCACGACCCTGGAGGACCGCGACGATGCGCTCCCGCCGCAGCTCGACCACCCCGTCCCCGCTCGCCGGCTCGACGGTGCTGATCACCGGCGCCGCCCGGGGGATCGGGGCCGAGCTCGCCCGCCGGGTCGCCGCCCGGGGCGCGCGGGTGTCCCTGGTCGGGCTGGAGCCCGAGCTGCTCGCCTCCGTCGCGGCCGAGCTCGGGCCGGAGCACCTGTGGGTGGAGGCCGACGTCACCGACCCCGCCGCCCTCGACGTCGCCGTGCAGCGCACCGTGGACACCTTCGGCCGGCTGGACGCCGTCGTGGCCAACGCCGGCATCGCCCCGCTCACCACGGTCGCGACGTCCTCGGCGCGGTCGCTGTCGCGCACGATCGAGGTCAACCTGACCGGTGCGATGCTCACCGCCCGGGCCGCGCTGCCCGCGCTCACCGCGAGCCGCGGGCACGTGCTGCTGGTCAGCTCGGCGGCGGCGTTCACCGTGCTGCCGGGGATGAGCGCCTACTGCGCGGCGAAGGCCGGCCTGGAGCGCTTCGGCGACGTGCTGCGGCTGGAGGTCGCGCACCGCGGCATCACCGTCGGCAGCGCGCACCCCACCTGGATCGACACCGACATGGTGCGCGACACCAAGGCCGCGCTGCCGACCTTCGCCGAGACGCTCGGCCGGCTCCCCGGGCCGCTGGGCGCCTACACCTCGGTGGGTGACTGCGCCGAGGCGCTGGTGGGCAACCTCGAGCGCCGCGGCCGGCGGGTCTTCGTGCCGCGCTCGGTGGGCGTGGTCGCGGCCTGGCGCCAGCTGGTGACCGGGGTGCTGGGGGAGAAGCTGGTGCTCGCCCGGTCCCGCACCGCCGTCCCCCGGCTGGAGGGGGAGATCGCCGACCTGCACGGGCAGGAGTTCGGCACCCACTCCGTGGAGGCGCACCGCCCGGCCTGACACCGTTCCCGCCGCGAGGTGTCCGGAGCCGTCCGGTTGGGCACACTGGACCGTGCTCTCCTGCGCCGACGCCTCCCCCCGACCGCCCCACCCGGGGCGCTGACCCGGTGGACGCCGTCGGCCTGACCTACGCCATCGCCGGCGGCGCTGCGCTGCTGGCGGCCCTCCTGCCGCGGCTGCTCCGCCGGGCACCGGTGTCCGAGCCGATGATCGTGGTGGCCATCGGCATCGTCGTCTTCGCCCTGGCCGACGGGCTGCCCACGCCCGACCCGATGGCGCACGAGACGATCACGGTGCACCTCACCGAGGTCTGCGTGATCGTCTCGCTGCTCGGCGCCGGGCTGGCCCTGGACCGGCCGGTGGGCTGGCGGCGCTGGGCGTCGACCTGGCGGCTGCTGGCGGTGACCATGCCGGTGGCCATCGCGGTGACCGCGCTGCTCGGCGGCTGGCTGCTCGGGCTGGGGGCGGCCGCCGCCGTCCTGCTCGCCGCCGCCCTTGCGCCGACCGACCCGGTGCTCGCCTCCGAGGTGCAGGTGGGCGAGCCCAGCGACGACACCGAGAGCGAGGACGAGGCGCGCTTCGCCCTCACGTCGGAAGCGGGGCTGAACGACGGGCTGGCCTTCCCCTTCACCTACGCCGCGATCGCCATGGCCACCCTCGGTGCCGCCCCGTCGAACTGGCTGGGCGGGTGGCTGGCCGTCGACGTGCTGTGGAAGATCACCGCCGGGGTGACCATCGGCATCGCCGTCGGCTGGGTGCTGCGGCTGCTGTTCTTCTCCCACCGGTCCCGCAGGGCGGGCCTCGCCGACCGGGCCGGCGGGTTCGTGGCGCTGGCCTCGGTGTTCCTCACCTACGGCGCCGCTGAGCTGGCGAACGGCTACGGCTTCGTCGCGGTGTTCGTCTGCGCGTGCACCATCCGGGCGGGGGAGCGGTCGCACGGCCAGCACCAGGTGCTGCACACCTACGTCGAGCAGCTGGAGCGGCTGCTCACCGTGGTCGTGCTCGTGCTGCTCGGCGGCGCGGTCGCCCGGGGCGCGCTCGCCGACGTGACCTGGGCCGAGGGCGTGCTGGTCGGGCTGGTGCTGCTGGTCGTCCGCCCGCTGACCGGCTGGCTCGGGCTCGCCGGCGGGGCGACCGGACCCCGCGAGCGGGCGGTCATCTCGTTCTTCGGCGTCCGCGGCATCGGGTCGCTCTACTACGTCGCCTACGCCACGGGCGAGGCGGAGTTCGCCGGCGCCGAGCAGATCTGGCGGGTCACCATCCTGGTCGTGATCGCCTCGGTGGTCGTGCACGGCGTGACGGCGACCCCGGTGATGAACTGGCTGGACCGCCGTCGCGCGCTGACCGCCGAGACCGTGCACGGCTCGGCCGACCGCGCCCCGGTCACCAAGGTCTGAGCCGGCTCAGCCGACCAGCGCCCGGACGACGACCACCGCCCCGACGACGACCAGCGCGAGCAGGACGACGGCCACCAGCAGGCAGCCCGCGGCGGACGCGACCTCGGCCGGCGAGGTCCTCGTCCGGACGGCATCACGACGAGGCGGCCCGACCCAGACCGCCGACCCGTCGGCCAGGGCGGCGGAGTGGGCGCGGAGGTGCTGCAACCGGCGCCGGCCGAGGGGGTCGCCGGGCTCCGACCCGTCGGGCCAGCGCAGCGCCTCGAGCCGCCGGTCGGGGTGCGGGTACAGCGCCTCGAACGCGGCCACCTCCTCCGGCCGGGCCGCGCCCCCGAGGTAGGCCCAGCGCCCGGCCTGGGCCGCGTCGCCGGTCCGGCGGTAGGTGTCGGCCAGCCGCTCCCGGAGGTCGAGCCGGTGCGGGAAGGCCTCGACCAGCCCGCGCAGCCGCCGGCGGGCGAGGTCGACCCGGTCCTTGACGAGGTCGCCCGCCACCCGGGTGAGGGTCTGCTCGACGGGCACGGGCGGAGATGTTCGCAGGTGGGCCCGGGGTTGGCGAGCAGGTTGCCGGGCACCCGGCGACCGGACCCGGCCGCCCCGGCCCTGCAGCGACGCCTACGGTGGCGGCGTGAGCGTGCGGCGGTACTTCTACGACACCGAGTTCATCGAGGACGGCACGACCATCGACCTGGTGTCGATCGGCGTGGTCGACGAGACGGGCCGGGAGTTCTACGCCGTGAGCACCGAGTTCGACCCGGACCGGGCGATCCCGTGGGTGCGCCGCAACGTGCTCGACCAGCTCCCGCCGCCGGCGGACAAGGCGTGGCGCAGCCGGCAGCGGATCCGCGAGGACCTGCTGTCCTTCCTCACCGCACCCGGCGAGGAGATCGAGCTGTGGGCCTGGTTCGCCGCCTACGACCACGTCGCGCTGGCCCAGCTGTGGGGCGCGATGCCGGCCCTGCCGCGGCCGATCCCGCGGTTCACCCGGGAGCTCCGCCAGCGCTGGGACGACGTCGGCCGCCCGGCGTTCCCGCCCAAGCCCACCGGCACCCACGACGCCCTGGTCGACGCGCGCTACAACCTGGCGCGCTGGGAGATCATGCAGGCCGCCGCGCCGTGACCGTCGCCGAGATCCGGACGCTGCTGGCCCGGGCCTTCGTGGCCGATCCGCTGATGGTCTGGGTCTTCCCCGACGAGCACGACCGGCAGCAGGCCCTGGCCGCCTGGCTCGGGCTCATGGTCGAGCGGTACGTCGAGGCCGGTGAGGTGGACGTCGTCCGGGAGGAGCGCCTCGCTGCGGTGGCGCTGTGGCGCCGCCCGTCGACGACGCTGGCCGGGCCGGCCGACCTGCTGCCCACGGCCGACGGCCTGCTGCGCGCCCTCCTCGGCGCGGACCGGGCGGCGG
The DNA here is from genome assembly GCF_014195485.1 of Modestobacter versicolor. Lineage (NCBI taxonomy): Bacteria > Bacillati > Actinomycetota > Actinomycetes > Geodermatophilales > Geodermatophilaceae > Modestobacter > Modestobacter versicolor. The sequence goes on along the minus strand of NZ_JACIBU010000001.1, from coordinate 1,452,170 downwards.
AGGTCGCCGCGGGCTTCGCCGCCGTCCGCGCCGGGACGCCGGAGGACGACGTCCCGCACTGCTACCTGCACTTCCTGGCGGTCGACCCCGACGCCCGGCGGCGGGGGCTCGGCGCGCGGCTGCTGGCCGGCGTCCTGGACCGGTCCCGTGCGGCCGGCGTGCCCCTGCGGCTGGACACGACGAACCCGGGCAACCTGCCGTTCTACGAGTCGCACGGCCTGCGGGTCCGCTCGGAGGCGCGGCTCGGGCCGACCGGACCGGTGATGTGGGGGCTGCAGAGCACGGGGACGACGACAGGGGCCGCCGCCAGCTGAGCGCTGCCGACGGCCCCTGGGCCCGTGCGGGGGCCGCCTAGACGGTGAAGACGTTGATCAGCCGGGTTAGCTCACCGGAGAGCTGGTCCAGCTCGCGGGCGGCGGTCCGCGCCTGGTCGACGTCGGCCGCGGTGCGGTCGGCGTCGGTGGTGACGTCGTTCATGGTCTCGGTCACCGAGCTGGCGCCGTCGGCGACCGAGCTGACGCTGCGGGACAGCTCGTTGGTGACCGCCGTCTGCTCCTCCACCGCGCTGGCGATGGTGGTCTGGTGGTCGTTCATCTCGCGGATGACCCCGACGATCTGGCTGATCGAGCCGACCGCCGCGCTGGTGTCGGCCTGGATCGACTGGACCCGCTGGTGGATCTCCTCGCTCGCGCGGGAGGCCTCCTGGGCCAGCTCCTTGACCTCGGTGGCGACGACCGCGAAGCCCTTGCCGGCCTCCCCGGCCCGCGCCGCCTCGATGGTGGCGTTGAGCGCCAGCAGGTTGGTCTGCTCGGCCACCGCGGAGATGACCTTGACGACGTCGCTGATCTCCGCCGAGCTGGTGCCCAGCGCGGCGATCGCCGTCTCGGTCTTGGCGGCCAGGTCGACCGCACCCTGGCCGACGTGGCTGGCGTCGCTGGCGCTGCGGGCGATCTCGCGGATCGCCGAGCCCATCTGCTCGGCCCCAGCGGCCGCGGAGGAGACCCCGGAGCTGATGTCGGAGGCCGCCTGGTGGGCGTGCCGCGCCTGGTCCCGGCTGCGCGAGGCCCGCTCGCTGAGGCCGTCGGCCACCCGGGCGACCCCGGAGGCGGAGACCGCCAGCGACCCGGCGGCGACGCCGATGTCGCGGATCGTGCCGGCGACCTTGTCGACGAACCGGTTGAAGGCACCGGCGAGCTCGCCGACCTCGTCGCGGGAGGAGTCGTCGACCCGCTGGGTCAGGTCGCCCTCGCCGTCGGCGATCTCGGCCATCCGCTGCCGCAGGCTCTCCAGCGGCTCGGTGAGCCGGCGGCCCAGCCACCAGGCCAGCACGAAGCCGATGACGGCGACCAGCAGCGCGGCGACGACCAGCGCGGTGAACATCGAGGAGCGGCCCTCGTCGAGCCGGGTGACCGGGCCGGCGAAGTCGCTGTCCTGGGCGTCGACGGCGATGACCCAGTCCCACGGCTGGTAGTAGGCGACCTGCACCGTGTGGGTGCCGCTGTCGGCGTCCCGGTACCGGACCGTGGCCTGCGCGCCGTCGGTCAGGGTCAGCGCGGCGTCGACGATCTCCTGGACGTAGGCCGTGCCGTCGGCGTCGGTGGTCTCCAGCAGGTTGGTGCCGTCGGTGCTGCCGTCCGGGCTGATCAGCACCGTGCCGGCGCGGTCGCCGGTGGCGCCCAGCACGGTCACGTCCCCGTTCTCGCCGACGGCGGTGTTCTGCACGCTCTCCCGCAGCGTCGGCATGGCCTCCTGCTTGACGCCGACGTAGATCATGCCGATGACCTGGCCGCCCGCGTCGAACAGCGGCTGGTACGCCGTCACGTACCAGGAGTCGACGACGAACGCCGTCCCCCGGTAGGTCTGGCCGGCCAGCACGGCGGCGATCACCGGGCTGGGCGTGCCGTTGGCCCCGATGGCCGGGATGTAGGTGCCGATGGCCCGGCTGCCGGTCGCGCTGACCACGTTCGTGGCCACCCGCAGCATGTTCCCCTCGGCGTTGAGCCGCTGGAAGATCGTGGCGGTGCCGCCCACCAGCCCCTGGATCTGGTCGACGACCGGCGTCGGGGTGTTGACGTCGGCGTTCTGCCCCAGCCAGGTGCCACCGACCTCGACGCGGGGAAGCGCGACGGGGGTGACCTCGCTGGTCACCTGGTTCTTGGCGTCCCAGGTGACGGTGTTCTTGGTGGTCGAGCCGAGGGCCAGCCCGCCGGCCTGCTGCAGCACGTAGTTGGCCACCTGCAGGTCGGTGTCGACCTTCGCGGCGGTCGACTCGCCCTGGGTGGAGACGACGTCGTACACGCCGTCCGCGGTCTGCTCGATGCTGTGGCCGACCATGTCCTCGACGTCGGTCCTGGCGTCGTCGGCGAACTCACCGCTCTGCCAGGCGCTGACGCCGACCATCGCCGCCCCCGTGACGGCGACGCTGGCCACGGCCAGCGCCACCACCTTCGTCCTGATGCCCCAACGCACGTGTGCCCCCTGGCCCGCTTCCCCGGGCGGGAGTCCTCCCGCCTCAGCGTGCTCATCGGCAGGCGGTCCGATCACCGGTACGGGTGTGACCGAACCGAGACACCGGGGCCGACGGGCCGCTCACCTGCGGATCGCCCCTGCCGCTGAGCCCGCCGGTGCGGCATCATCGGCCCCCTCATCCGGCACCACGGGCCCTCCGGAGGCGCACGTGCGCATCGGCATCCTGACCGGTGGGGGCGACTGCCCCGGCCTCAACGCGGTCATCCGGGCGGTGGTCCGCTCCGGCACCACCCAGCACGGCGACGAGGTGGTCGGCTTCCGGGACGGCTGGCGCGGGGTCGTGGACGGCGACACCGTCCCGCTCGACGTCGCCGCCACCCGCGGGCTGCTGCCCCGCGGGGGCACCGTGCTGGGCACCTCGCGCACCAACCCCTTCGCGCTCGACGGCGGTCCGGAACGGGTGCTGGAGACCTGCCGGCGGCTGGGCATCGACGCGCTGGTGCCGGTGGGCGGGGAGGACACCCTGGGCGTCGCGCACCGGCTGGCGGGGGCGGGGCTGCGGTGCGTCGGCGTCCCCAAGACCATCGACAACGACCTGGACGCCACCGACTACACGTTCGGCTTCGACACCGCCGTCGGCGTCGCGTCCGAGGCGATCGACCGGCTGCACACCACCGGCGACAGCCACCACCGGGCGCTGGTGGTGGAGGTGATGGGCAGGCACGCCGGCTGGATCGCGCTGCACGCCGGGATGTCCGGCGGTGCCACCGTGGTGCTGGTGCCCGAGCGGCCCTTCGACCTCGACGCCGTGGTGGCGCACTGCCAGCACCGCTTCGACTCAGGCTTCAGCCCGATCGTGGTCGTCTCCGAGGGCGCGGTGCCCGCCGACGGGCACCTGACCACGGCCACCGGGCAGCGGGACGCCTTCGGGCACGAGCGGCTCGGCGGGATCGGGGAGGCGCTGGCCCGGGTGATCGAGCAGCGCACCGGCCGGGAGTCCCGGGCGGTGGTGCTCGGGCACGTGCAGCGCGGCGGGACGCCGACCCCCTTCGACCGGGTGCTGGCGACCCGCTTCGGGCTCGCGGCCGTGCGGGCGGTGCACTCGGGGGCGTCGGACGTGATGGTCGCGCTGCGCGGCACCGACATCGTGCAGGTGCCGCTGGCCGAGGCGATCGCCCAGCTCAAGCTGGTGCCGCTGGAGCGGTACGAGGAGGCGGAGGTCTTCTTCGGCTGATCCGGGCGCCGCCGTACCCTGGGCCTGTGAGCCTCCCTGAGCCTGCTGACGTGGTCCCGGACCTGGACCGGTGGCGCTCGCTGCCGGCCGCGCAGCAGCCGGAGTGGCCCGACCGGGGCGCGCTGGACGCCGTGCTGTCGACGCTGAAGACCGTGCCGCCGATCGTGGCGCCGGCCGAGGTCGACACGCTGCGCCGCCAGCTGGCCGACGTCGCGCAGGGGAAGGCCTTCCTGCTGCAGGGCGGCGACTGCGCCGAGACCTTCGACCTGAACACCGAGCCGCACCTGCAGGCCACCACCCGCACGCTGCTGCAGATGGCCGTCGTGCTCACCTACGGCGCGAGCGTGCCGGTGGTCAAGGTGGGCCGGGTGGCCGGGCAGTACGCCAAGCCGCGCAGCTCGAACACCGACGCGCTGGGCCTGCCCTCCTACCGCGGCGACATGGTCAACTCGCTGAACCCGGTGCTCGAGGAGCGCATCCCCGACCCGGGCCGGCTGGTGCGCGCCTACGCGAACTCCGCGGCCGCGATGAACATGATCCGGGCCTACGCCCGCGGGGGCCTGGCGGACCTGCACGCCGTCCACGACTGGAACCGCGACTTCGTCGCCACCTCCCCGGCCGGGGTGCGGTACGAGGTCATCGCCCGGGAGATCGACCGGGCGCTGGCGTTCATGAAGGCCTGCGGCATCGACGACGCGGCGCTGCGCGGGGTCGAGCTCTACAGCAGCCACGAGGCGCTGATCCTGGACTACGAGCGGGCCCTGCTGCGGATGTACGAGGGCCGCCCGTACGCGCTGAGCGCCCACTTCGTCTGGGTGGGGGAGCGCACCCGGCAGATGGACGGCGCGCACATCGAGTTCGTCTCCAAGCTGGCCAACCCGATCGGCGTCAAGATCGGCCCGACCACCACCCCGGAGCAGGCCACCGAGCTCGTCGAGCGGCTGGACCCCGAGGGCCTGCCCGGCCGGCTGACCCTGATCAGCCGGATGGGCAACGGGAAGATCCGCGACGTGCTGCCGGCGATCGTGGAGAAGGTGACCGCCAGCGGGCACCAGGTCGTCTGGCAGTGCGACCCGATGCACGGCAACACCCACGAGTCGCCCAGCGGCTACAAGACCCGGCACTTCGACCGGGTGGTCGACGAGGTGCTCGGCTTCTTCGACGTGCACCGCGGCCTGGGCACCTGGCCCGGCGGCATCCACGTGGAGCTCACCGGCGAGGACGTCACCGAGTGCCTGGGCGGCGCCCAGGAGATCAGCGACGACGACCTGAACAGCCGGTACGAGACCGCGTGCGACCCGCGGCTGAACACCGGCCAGTCGCTGGAGCTGGCCTTCCTCGTCACCGAGATGCTGCGCGGCTGATGTACGGCATCGACACCGACGGCCCGGGCTCGACCAGCGGCGCCGTCGACCTGCGCTCGGACACCCTCACCCGCCCCACCCCGGCGATGCGCCGGGCGATGGCCGAGGCCGAGGTCGGCGACGACGTCTACCGCGAGGACCCCACGGTCAACGCGCTGGAGGAGCGGGTCGCCGAGCTCTTCGGCCACCAGGCTGCGCTGTTCGTCCCCTCCGGGACGATGGGCAACCAGATCGGCCTGCGGCTGGTCTGCGAGCCGGGCCAGGAGGTGCTCGGCGACGCCGACGCGCACGTGCTCACCTACGAGATGGGTGCCGCGGCCGCGCTGTTCGGGCTCTCCTCGCGCACCGTGGTCTCCGACGGCGGCCGGCTGTCCGCCGACCAGCTCATCGAGCAGGTCCGCCCGCACGGTGACTGGCACCTGACCGCGACCGCCGCGATCGCGGTGGAGAACACGCACAACCGGGGGGGCGGGCTGGTGCAGCCGCTCGCCGAGCTGCAGCGGCTGTTCGACTGGTCCCGCGGCGCCGGGGTGAACGTGCACCTGGACGGCGCGCGGGTGTTCAACGCCCACGCGGCCTCCGGCGTCCCGCTGGCCACCTACGGCCGGCTCGCCGACACCGCGTCGGTCTGCCTGTCCAAGGGCCTGGGCGCGCCGGTCGGGTCGGTGCTGGTCGCCAGCGCCGAGCGGATCGCCGCCGCCCGGCTGTGGCGCAAGCGCCTCGGTGGCGGCATGCGCCAGGTCGGGGTGCTCGCCGCGGCCGGGCTGCACGCGCTGGACCACCACGTCGAGCGGCTGGCCGAGGACCACGAGCACGCCCGGCTGCTGGCCGAGCAGCTCGGCGTCGACCCGGCGACCGTGGAGACCAACATGGTCGTCGTCGACGACGTCCCCGCCCCCGCGGTCGCCGAGGCCGCCAAGGCCCAGGGCGTGCTGGTCGGCCAGGTGAGCGCCCGGCGGGTCCGGCTGGTCACCCACCTCGACGTCGACCGGGCCGGCATCGACCGCGCGGCCAAGGTGCTCACCCAGGTGGTCGGCGAGCTCACCGGCCGCTGAGGCCGGGCTCGGCACCGAGTCCGGATCGAGACCGGGCAGCAGGCGCGCGGGTGATCATCACTGAGAGAGTGGTGACCTCCTCCGCAGCCGCGGTGGAGACCGCGTCGTCGTCGACTCGAAGAGGTCTCCCGTGCCAGAAGTCGAACCCGTCCTGGGCACCACGCCCCTGCTGCTGATCGCGGTGGCCGCGGTCGGGGTGCTGCTCGTCCTGATCATGAAGTTCAGGGTCCACGCCTTCGTGGCGCTGGTCCTGGTCAGCCTGCTGACCGCGCTGGCCACCCGGATCCCCGTCGGGGACGTGGTGTCCACGCTGCTCTCCGGGTTCGGGACGACGCTGGCCAGCGTCGCCCTCCTGGTCGGGCTCGGCGCGATGATCGGCAAGCTCCTCGAGGTCACCGGCGGCGCGCAGGTGCTCGCGGACACGCTGATCAACCGGTTCGGCGAGCGCCGGGCGCCGCTGGCGCTGGGCGTGGCCTCGCTGCTGTTCGGGTTCCCGATCTTCTTCGACGCCGGGTTCGTCGTCTTCCTGCCGATCATCTTCAGCGTCGCCCGGCGCTTCGGCGGGTCGGTGCTCACCTACGCGCTGCCCGCCGCCGGTGCCTTCGCCGTGATGCACGCCTTCGTGCCGCCGCACCCCGGCCCGGTCGGCGCCGGCGACATCCTCGGCGCCGACATCGGCCTGCTGGTGCTCGTCGGTCTCGTCGTGGGGCTGCCCACCTGGTACGTCGCGGCCTACCTGTACGGCAAGTGGGCCGGCGAGCGCTTCCACGTGCCGGTGCCGGCCGACGTGGACGGCTCGTCCGCCGGTGGGGGCGACGGCAGCGGTGGGGGCGTGGCGACGGCGGTCGACCGGAAGGCGCCGCCGCGGTTCAGCACGGTGCTGTCCCTGCTGCTCCTGCCGTTGGTGCTCATCCTGCTCAACACCGGCTTCACCACCTTGGCCACCGCCGGGGCGGTCGACGAGGAGGCCGGCTGGCTCCAGTGGGTCACCCTGCTCGGCCAGACCCCGGTCGCCCTGCTGATCACCGTGCTGGTGGCCATGGTCGTGCTCACCCGCGAGCGGTTCAGCCGCGCGGAGACCGAGAAGCTGCTCAACGACTCGCTGGGCCCGGTCTGCGCGATCATCCTGATCACCGGCGCCGGCGGCATGTTCGGTGGCGTGCTGCGGGCCAGCGGCATCGGCACCGCGCTGGCCGACAGCCTCGAGTCGATCGGGCTGCCGGTCATCGTCGCCGCCTTCGTGATCGCCACCTGCCTGCGGGTCGCCCAGGGCTCGGCCACGGTGGCGCTGCTGACCACCGCCGGGCTGATCGCCCCGGCCGTCGAGTCCGCCGACCTGTCCCGGCTGGACGTCACCCTCGTGGTGATCGCGATCGCCTGCGGCGCCACCGTGCTCTCCCACGTCAACGACTCCGGGTTCTGGCTGGTCGGCCGGTTCCTGGGGATGGACGTGAAGACCACCCTGCGCACCTGGACGGTGATGGAGACGCTCATCGGCGTGGTCGGGTTCGCCATCGCCGCGGTGCTCAGCCTGGTCGTCTGACGCGCGAGGGCCGGGTCGCCCCCTGGGGAGCGACCCGGCCCGGCAGCCCGCTGGGCTCAGTAGGAGCTGAACAGCAGGTCGTTGTTCGCCGTACGGGTGGTGGGCACCCGGTCCTTGGTCGTGGCCGCGGTGATCGCCGCCGACACGGTGGCCGGTGACGCCGAGGGGTTGCCCTGCAGGTAGAGCGCTGCGACACCGGCGACGTGCGGGGTGGCCATCGAGGTGCCGCTGATCGTGCTGGTCGCGGTCGTGGAGGTGTACCAGTCGCTGGTGATCCCCACGCCCGGGGCGAACAGGTCGACGCAGGCGCCGTAGTTGCTGAACGAGGCCGGAGCGTCGTTCCGGTCGGTGGCGCCGACGGTCAGCGCGGCCGGCACCCGGGACGGGCTGCCGCCGCAGGCGTCCTGCGGCACCCCGCGGGCGTCGCCGTTGCCGGCGGCCACCGCGTAGGTGACGCCGTCGGCGATCGACCGCTGCACCGCGGCGTCGACCGCCGAGCTGACGCCCCCGCCCAGGCTCATGTTGGCCACCGCCGGGGCGCCCGCCGGGTGGTTCGCGGTGACCCAGTCGATGCCGGCGATGACCCCGGCGTTGGTGCCGCTGCCGGCGCAGTCCAGCACCCGGACGGCGACCAGCCGGGTGCCCTTGGCCACGCCGTGGCGGGTGCCGCCCACGGTGCCGGCGACGTGCGTGCCGTGGCCGTTGCAGTCGTCGGCGCTGCCGCCGTCCACCGCGTCGTAGCCGGACACCGCGCGGCCGCCGAAGTCGGTGTGCGACAGCCGGATGCCGGTGTCGATGACGTAGGAGGTGACCCCCGCGCCGGTCGCGCCGTAGGTGTAGGAGGAGCTCAGCGGCAGCGCGCGCTGGTCGATCCGGTCCAGGCCCCAGGTGGCCCCGGACTGGGTGGCGGCCAGCTGCACCGGGGCGTCCGGCTCCACGGCCGCCACTCCGGGCAGCGTGGCCAGCCGCTCGGCCACCGCCGTGGGCAGCGTGACGGCGAAGCCGGTGAGCGCGGCGGTGTAGACGTGGTCGACCTGCCCGCCCAGCCGGGCGGCGGCCTGCTCGGCGAGGGCGGCCGCCGGCGAGCCGGGGGTGAGGCTGACGATGTAGGTGCCCGTCGGGGGCGCTGGGGCGGCGGCAGCGGTGCCGGCGGTGGCCCCGACGCCGGTGGCGGCCAGGGCGGTCACGGCGGCGGTGGCCAGGGTCTTCCGGAGGTGCACGGGTGGTTCTCCTCGGTCCGGGGAGTTGCACTCTGAGGTGCAACACAGACACGCAGAGTGAAGCCCGGCGTCTTCCTGAGCGAAAGTAATGAGCCGGTGCAATCGATCCCGTCCCGGCGTTTCGTGCGTCCGGGCGCGTCGCCCCGGGGCGGGTCAGGCGGGCAGCAGGGCGCCGTCGCGCAGCGCGCACAGCAGCGCGATGTCCCTGGCGTGCCCGTCGTCCTCGCTCGGCGTCTCGACCACCACCGGCACCCCAGCCACCTCCGGGTGGGCGAGCAGCTCGGCGAAGGGCGCGGCGCCGATCGACCCGGCGCCGATGGTGGTGTGCCGGTCGCGGGTCGAGCCGCAGGCGTCCAGCGAGTCGTTGGCGTGCACCAGGCCCAGCCGGCCGGCGCCGACGGTGGCGACCAGCGCGTCCAGGGTGGCGGTCATCCCACCGGGCACCGAGAAGTCGTGGCCGGCCGCCCAGGCGTGGCAGGTGTCGAAGCAGACGCCCACCGCGGGGTGGTGCTCCAGCGCCGCCAGGTAGGGCCCCAGGTCCTCGACGGTGGCGGCCAGCGACCGCCCGCCGCCGGCGGTGGGCTCGACCAGCAGGCGGGGGCCGCCCTCGGGCAGCTCCTCGAGCAGCGGGAGCAGCCGCTCGTGCAGCTGGCCCAGCGCCGCCTCGTAGCGGTCCTCGCCGACGGCCGACCCGGCGTGCACCACCACCCCCTGGACGCCCAGCTGGGCGCCGCGGAGCAGGTTGTGCCGGATCGTGGCCACCGACTGGTCGACCGTGGCCTCGCTGGGCGAGCCGACGTTGACCAGGAACGGGGTGTGGATGAAGGAGGGCACCCCGCGCTCGGCGCAGCCGGCGGTGAACGCGGTGTCCTGCGCCGGGTCGCCGGCGCTGGGCTTCCAGCCCCGGGGGTTGCCGACGAAGACCTGGACCGCGCGGGCGCCGACGGCGTCGGTGTAGGCCAGCCCGCCCTTGGCGAGGCCGCCCTTGATCTGCACGTGTGCCCCGATCGGGGGCACGGAGGAGCCGAGCGCTGTCACGAGGGGCGGGTCACCCGAACGTCACGAGGATGGTGACGGTCGACCCGACGTCGACGGTCTCGCCGGCCGACGGCGTCTGGCGCAGCACGTTGTTGCCGAAGAACTGCTGGACCTGGACCTTGAGCCCGGCATCCTCCAGCGCCTTCACGGCGTCGTCCTTCTTCTTGCCGGTGACGTCGGGGACGGCGACCTGGGGGAGCCCCTCGGACACCGTGATGGTCACCGTGCTGCCGTAGGGCTGCTCGCCGTCGCCCGGACCGGGGTCGACGCCCATGACCTGCCCGGTGCCCACCGCGGCGCTGCGGCCGGTGTCCCGCTCGACGGTGAAGCCGAGCTGCTCGAGGGTGCCCTGGGCGGCGTCGGGGGACTGGCCGACCACGTTGGGCACGTCGACCGGGGAGTGCCCGGCCGAGACGACGATGGTGACGGTGTCGCCGCGCTTGAGGTCGGTGCCGGCCTGCGGCTCGAAGCCGAGCACCAGGCCGGCGTCGACGTCGTCGGAGAACTGCTCGCGGGTGGCGGTCGCGATCGGCAGGGTGCCCAGCTGGGCCTGGACGTCGGCCAGCGGCAGGCTGGTGAGCGCCGGGTCGACCTCGAACCGCTCCGGGCCCTTGGAGACGACGAGCTGGACGTCGGAGCCGCGGATCGCCTCGCCGTCGGCGGGGTCGGCGGAGATGACGACACCGGCGGGGACCGTCTCGCTGAACTGCTCGTCGGCCAGGGCGGGGTCCAGCCCGGCCTCCTGCAGCATGCCGATCGCGGTGTCCTGGTCCTGGTTGACCAGCTCCGGGACGTCGACCCAGCGGCCGGAGCCGAGCCACCAGCCGATCGCGCCGATCGTGATCGCCAGCAGCAGCACCAGGGCCAGGGCGAACCGGGCACGGCGACGCCGGATGTGCGGCGGCACGCCGGGCCGGGCGACCGGCTGCCGGGGCGCGACACCGGGACGGGCCTGGCCGACCGAGGTGGTCGGGCCGCCGCCCATGCCGGGCAGCACCGTGGTGCCGCGGCCGTCCCGCCCGCGGGGGACCCGGGCGCCGCCGATGACCTCGGTGCGGGGGTCGCCGGCGGGCGCGGGTGCGCTCGGGTGGCGCGGTCGCGGCGCGGTAGGGCGGTTGGTGGGCCGCAGCGTCGCGGTCGGGTTGTCGGCGGGCCGCCCGGTGGGCACCGGCACCCGGGCCAGGCCCAGGTCGGCGCGCAGGTCGGTGAGCTCGGCGAGGAAGGCACCGGCGTCCAGCGGTCGGGCGGCCGGGTCGCGGCGGGTGGTGCGGGCGACCAGCTCGTCGACCTGCCACGGCACGCCGGGCACCTCGGCCGAGGGGGCCGGGACGTCGTGGTGCACGTGCTGGTAGGCGACGGCCAGCGCGCTGTCGCCGGCGTAGGGCGGGTGGCCGGTGAGCAGCTCGTAGAGCATCACGCCGGCGGCGTAGACGTCGCTGCGGGCGTCGCTGCGCCCGCGCTCGAGCTGCTCGGGGGAGAGGTAGGCGACCGTGCCGATGAGCACGCCGCCGGTGTGGCTGGTCTGCCCGGTGCCGGCCACGGCGCGGGCCAGCCCGAAGTCGGCCACCTTCACCTGGCCCTCGACGGAGATCAGCACGTTCTCCGGCTTGACGTCGCGGTGCGCGATGCCGGCCCGGTGGGCGGCGGTCAGCCCGGCGAGCACCGGCTCGAGGACGGCGAAGGCCTCCCCGACGGTGAGCCGGCCGCGGGCCTGCAGCAGGTCGCGCAGCGTGCGGCCGCGGACCAGTTCCATCACCAGGTAGACCAGCCCCTGGTCGGAGCCCTGGTCGCTGACCGAGACGACGTTGACGTGGCTGAGCATCGCGGTGGCCCGGGCCTCGCGGGTGAACCGGTCGACGAACGCCGGGTCGTGGGCCAGGTGCTCGGCCATCACCTTGACCGCCACGGTGCGGTGCAGGCGCAGGTCGGTGGCCGCGTACACGGTGGACATGCCGCCACGCGCCAGCCGCTCCTCGAGGCGGTAGCGCCCCTCGAGGACGAGGCCGACCACGGGGTCGGTCACGACGGTGTCCACGGGGCTGAGTCTAGGAGCGGATCGCGACCGGTGGACCGATCAACACGGACGTCGCGGTCACGGTCTGGACACCAGTGACCTGGAGTGGCCAGGTGCGCCCCGTGGGGCGGGCGGGGTGGACGCCGGGCGGGCGCCCCGTCCAGCGACGGCACCGGGCCCGGACGGTCCCGGGGTGCGCTGATCAGCGCCACCCCGGTCAGCGCCATGCCGCGCGGGCGACGGCGTCCCGGCCCACCGCCCGCACGTCGTCGAGTCCGCACAGCGCCATGGTGTGCGCCAGCTCCCCGGTCAGCCCGCCGATCACCCGCGCCACGCCGTCCGCGCCCCCGGTCGCCAGGCCCCAGATCGCCGGCCGGCCGACGAAGACCGCCCGGGCGCCGAGCGCGAGCGCCGTCAGCACGTCCGAGCCGGAGCGGATGCCGCCGTCGGCGTAGACCTCGGCCTCGGTGCCCACCGCCTCGACGACCTCCGGCAGCGCTGCGGCGCTGGCGACCACCGGGTCGGCCTGGCGCCCGCCGTGCGTCGACACCCACACCGCCGAGGCCCCGGCGGCCACGCAGCGGGCGGCGTCGTCGCCCCGCAGCACCCCCTTGACCACCACCGGCAGCCCGGAGAGGTCGGCGAAGCGGGCGATGTCGGCGGTGGTCCAGCGGGGCGTCCCGGCCGGCGCGGGCCCGGTGCCGTCGGCGGGTGGGTGGTGCGGCAGCGGCAGCCCCGCCGGCAGCGCGAAGTCGTTGCGCAGGTCGCGCAGCCGCCGGCCGAGCACCGGCAGGTCGGCGGTGAGCACCAGGGCGGTGTAGCCGGCCCGGCCGGCGCGGCGGGCCAGGTCGTCGGTGTGCGCGGGGGAGTGCAGCCGGTAGAGCTGGAACCAGCGCGGGCCGGTCGGGCGCACAGCGGCCACGTCCTCCAGCGAGGTGGTGGAGCTGGTCGAGACGGTCACCAGCGCCCCGGTGGCGGCGGCGCCCCGCGCGGTCGCGCGCTCGCCCTCGGGGTGGGCCATCGCCTGGTGAGCCCAGGGCGCGATCCCGACGGGGGTGGCGACGTCGGTGCCCAGCAGCGTGGTGGCCAGCGCGACCGGGCCGACGTCGGTCAGCACCCGGGGCCGCAACCGCCAGGCCCGCCAGGCGGCGGTCGCCTCGCCCAACGTGGTCTCCCGGTCCGCGCCGCCGGCGAAGTGGTCGACGACGTCGGGTGGGAGCAGCTCGCGGGCCTGCCGTTCCAGCGCGTCCAGGTCCAGGTACGCCGGGTCGGCGGGGTGCGCCGGCTCACCGGCCGCCCGCCGGCGCTGGGTCAGCCGGGGACCGGTCGTCGGCTCCTGCGCACTCGCCATAGGCTGGGAGCCTATGGACACGCTCACCCCCGCGGAGGTCGCCGAGCAGCTCGGCGTCTCGACGAACAAGGTCCGCCAGCTCATCGCCGAGCGGAAGCTCATGGCGGTCCCCGGGAGCGGCAACAGCAAGATCCCGGCGGACTTCGTGCAGGACGGCGCCGTCCTCAAGCACCTGCCCGGTCTGCTCACGGTGCTCCACGACGGCCGGTTCACCGACGAGGAGGCCTTCGAGTGGCTCTTCCGCGCCGACGACTCGCTGCCCGGCACCCCGGTCCAGGCCCTGCGCGACGACCGGCACACCGAGGTCACCCGCCGGGCGCAGGCCCTGGCGCTGTAGTCGTCGCCGGCTGATGGGGCACCTGACCTACCTGTCGCTGCTGGTCGGCTGCCTCGTCGTCACCGCACCGCTGGAGCTGCTGCTCGGGGTGCGGGTCTACGCCCGCTGGCGCCGGCTGGTGCTGGCGGTGCTGCCGGAGTTCGCCGTGTTCGTGGTCTGGGTGCTGTACGCCATCGCCGAGGGCCACTGGGACTACAGCGACGACCACACCCTCGGGGTGCGGCTGCCCGGTGGCATCCCGGTCGAGGAGGTGCTGTTCTTCCTCGTCGTCCCGCTGGCCTCGGTGCTGGCCCTGGAGGCGGTGCGAAAGGTGACCGGCTGGGACGCCGGCTACCCCGCCGAGGAGGCCGACGCGTGAGCTACTCGGCCCTGGCGGTCACCGCCGTCGTCGCGGTGCTGGTGCTGGACCTCGCGGTCTACCGGACCCGGATGGTGACCCGGCCGGTCTACTGGACCGCCTACGCCATCATCGTGTTCTTCCAGCTGCTCATGAACGGGGTGCTGACCGGCCTGGGCGTGGTCACCTACGACCCCGACGCCATCTGGGGGCCGCGGATCGCCTACGCCCCGGTCGAGGACCTGCTCTTCGGCTGGGCGATGGTCACGCTGACCCTGGCCAGCTGGGCGGCGGTCAACCGGCGGGCGAACACCGCCAGGCGGCGCGGCCGGGACACCGACACCCGGCGGTCCAGCACCCGGTAGTCGGCCCGCTCGATCGCGCCGAGGATGCCGCCGTACAGCTCGGTGGCGGCCCGGACGCAGTCCCGCGACTCCGGCGCGAGCATCGGGGTGCCGGGCGCGGCGTCGTCGTAGCGGCGGCGGACCACCTCGACCATCTCCCGCATCAGCTGCCGGAACCGGTCGTCGAACCGCTTGGACTCCAGCTGCTCGCGGGTCACCCCGTGGGCGGCCATCAGGTCGGCGGGCAGGTACACCCGCCCGCGGTCGACGTCCTCGCCGACGTCGCGCAGGAAGTTGGTCAGCTGGAAGGCCTCGCCCAGCGCGATCGCGTGCGGGGCGGCCTCCTCCCGGGCCACGCCGGGCGCGGTGCCGAGCACCGGCAGCACCTGCAGGCCGATCACCGACGCCGAGCCCCACATGTAGCGGTCCAGGGCGGCCAGGTCGGCGTAGCCGGTGACGTCGAGGTCGCTGGTCATCGCGGCCAGGAAGTCGACCAGGTGCTCCCGCGCGATGTCGTACCGGCGGTAGGTGTGCACCAGCGCGAGCCGCACCGGGTCGTCGGACCAGCCGGCCTCGAGCTCCTCCAGTGCCGCCTTCGACCAGGCCAGCAGCTCGCCCTCGGGGTCGCGGCCGGGCTGGTCGGCGCCGACGTCGACGATGTCGTCGGCCACCCGCGCGGCGGCGTAGAGGGCGTGGACGGCCGGCCGGCGGTCAGGGGTGAGCAGCCGGGTGGCCAGGAAGTAGGACTTGCCGTGCTCGGCGGCGATGCCCCGGCACACCGCGTAGGCGGCGTCCAGCGCGGCCTGCTGCTCGGCCCGGGTGGCCGGCGGGACGGCGCTCACGCCCGCACCGGCCCGGTGATCCGCTCGGCGGCCAGCCGGCCGCTGATCACCACCATCGGGACGCCGACCCCCGGCTGCACCGAGGAGCCGGCCAGCACCACGTTCTCCGGGCCGCTGCGGGGCAGGGTCGGCGGGCGGAACGGGCCGGTCTGGCCGAAGGTGTGCGCCAGGGCGAACGGCGTGCCGGCGGCCATGCCCTGCTCCGCCCAGTCCAGCGGGGTGAGCAGCTCCTCGACCTCGACGGCCTCGCCGATGCCGGTCCAGCCGCGCGCCTCCAGGGTGCCCAGCAGCTCGTCGCGGTACCGCGGGGCGAGCGCGTCCCAGTCCAGCCCGGCGTTGCCGCCGCTGCGCGGGTCCAGGTTCGGCGTGGGGGCGACCACGCTCAGCACCTGGCCACCGTCGGGTGCCAGCGAGCGGTCGGTGGCCGAGGGCATGCTGACCAGCAGGCTCGGGTCGCTCATCGGCCGGCCCTCGCGGGTCAGCTCGGCGAAGACCTGCTCCCAGGCGGCACCGAAGCTGATCGTGTGGTGCGCCTGGCCGGGCAGCTCGCTGCGCACGCCCAGGTGCAGCGCCACGCAGGACGGGGAGTAGACCGGCCGCCGGGGGCCGCGCAGCCCGGGCACGAGCCGGTGCGGGGCGTCGGCGGTGACGACGACGGCGTCGGCCGGCAGCCGCTCGCCGCCGTCCAGCTGCACCGCGGTGACCCGGCTGCCGGACAGCTCCAGCACCGCCTCGGTGTCGTAGCGGAAGTCCACGCCGGCGTCGGCGGCCGCGGCGGCCATCGCCCTTGGGACGGCGCCGATGCCGCCCACCGGGTGCCAGACCCCGGCGCCGATGTCGAGCTGGGCGATGACGGCGTAGGCCGCGATCGCCCGGAACGGCGAGACACCGGCGTACAGCGCCTGGAAGCTGAACAGCCGGCGCAGCCGCTCGTCGGCGAAGAAGCCGGCCACGTGCGAGGACAGCCGGCGGAACCCGCCGCGGCGGACCAGGGTCAGCAGCTCGGGGCCGAGCAGGTCCAGCGGGGAGTCCAGGTTCCGGTCGATGAAGGTGCGCAGCTGCAGCCGGTAGAGCTCGGCGAGGTCGTCGAGGTAGCGGTGCAGCGCGGCGGCCTCGCCGGGCCCGCACAGCTGCTCGACCTCGGCGGCGAACCGGCTCCGGTCGGCGTGCACGTCGAGGTGCGAGCCGTCGGCGAACTGCGCGCGGTAGGTGGTGTCCAGCGGGAGGAGGGTGAGCCGGTCCGCCATCCGGTCGCCCACCGCGGCGAAGGCGTCGGCGAGCACCTCGGGGGCGGTGAAGACCGAGGGTCCGGTGTCCAGGGTGTAGCCGGCCCGGGTGAGCACGCCGGCCCGGCCGCCGGGGCCGGGGCCGCGCTCGACGACGGTGACCTCGCGGCCGGCGCCGCGCAGCCGCAGCGCCGTGGAGAGCCCGGCCAGGCCCGCGCCGACGACGACGACCCGGTCGGTGCGGCCGGGGACGGTGCGCAGGGTGCGGCTCACGCTGCGCGCGTCGTCGCGGCGACGGACAGCGCGTCCAGCGCGCGGCGGGCGTCGGCGGCCAGCGGGGCGGACGCGATCGCCTCCCTGGCGCGGCCGGTCTGCGCGGCGATGCGCTCCTCGACCCGGGCCAGCGCGCCGCTGCGGGTCATCAGGGTGCGGACGCCGTCGAGCTCGGCGGCGGTCGCGGCGGAGTTGCCCAGCGCGCCGGCCAGCAGCGCCCGGCCCGCGCCGTCGGTGCCCTCCTCGGTCAGCGCGACCAGCAGGGTGCGCTTGCCCTCGCGCAGGTCGTCGTCGGCGGACTTGCCGGTGACGGCGGGGTCGCCGAAGACCCCCAGCACGTCGTCGCGCAGCTGGAACGCCTCGCCGAGCGGCAGGCCGATGGCCGAGCAGGCGTCCAGCGCCGCGGGTCCCGCGCAGGCCAGCGCGGCGCCCAGCTGCAGCGGCCGCTGCACGGTGTAGCCGGCGCTCTTGTAGCGGGCGACCTTGAGCGCGCCGGACGGGCCGGGCAGGCCGCCGGCCGCGCGGAGCAGGTCGAGGTACTGGCCGGCGGTCACCTCGGTGCGCATGGTGTCCCAGACCGGGCGGGCCCGGGCCAGCGCGTCGGGGGAGATGCCCGAGCGGCGCAGCAGCTCGTCGGACCAGACCAGGGCCAGGTCGCCGACCAGGATCGCCGCGCCCACGCCGAACGCCACGCCGTCGCCGCCCAGGGACTGCCCGCTGTGCCGAGCGCTGAAGCCGACGTGGGTGGCCGGCCGGCCGCGCCGGGTGTCGGCGGCGTCCATCACGTCGTCGTGCACCAGCGCGCTGCTGTGCACCAGCTCCAGCGCCGCGACCGCGCGGAGCACCGCGTCGTCGGCCTCGCACGCGCTGTCGTCGGGGTCGACGAAGCCGCGCCAGCCCCAGTAGGCGAACGCCGGGCGCAGCCGCTTGCCGCCGCCGGCCACGGCGGCGACCTCGTCGGCCACCGGCACCAGCTCGGCGGCCATGCCGGCCAGCGTCTCGCGCTGCTCGGCCAGGAAGGCGTGCAGCGCCGACTCCACCGCGCCGCGCAGCCGGTCCAGGTCAGCGGCTGCCAGGGGTGGCACGGCGCCGCCGTCGATCGTGGTGTCGCGCTGCTGCGTCCCGGCTGTCACAGAGCGAGTATTGCGCAACTCGGCGGGGCGCGACTCCCGCTCGGCCGGGTGCTGCGCCCGTGGGTGGCCGATCGCCCGTACCCTCGCGTGTCATGACCGGCACCGTGCGCGAGCTGCTGCAGTCGGAGCGGCCCACGTGGTCCTTCGAGTTCTTCCCGCCCAAGGACGAGGTCGGCGAGGCCCAGCTGTGGACGGCGCTGCGCGAGCTCGAGCGGCTGCGCCCGTCGTTCGTCTCGGTCACCTACGGCGCCGGCGGCTCCACCCGCGAGGGCACCGTCGCGGTGACCGAGCGGATCGCGGCCGAGACCACGATGCTGCCGCTGGCCCACCTGACCGCGGTCGACCACAGCGTCGCCGAGCTGCGCCACGTGGTGAGCCGGCTGGCCGCGGCCGGGGTGCGCAACCTGCTCGCGCTGCGCGGTGACCCGCCGGGCGCCGACCCGCAGGCCGAGTGGGTCGCCCACCCCGACGGGCTGCGGTACGCCGCCGAGCTGGTCGAGCTGATCAAGGGCATCGGCGACTTCTCCGTCGGCGTCGCGGCGTTCCCCGAGATGCACCCGCGGTCGCCGGACTTCGAGGCCGACACCGACATGTTCGTGGCCAAGTGCCGCGCCGGAGCCGACTTCGCGATCACCCAGATGTTCTTCCGGGTGGAGGACTACCTGCGGCTGCGGGACCGGGTGGCCGCCCGCGGCTGCGACGTCCCGGTGATCGCCGGGGTCATGCCGGTCACCAGCGCCCGGCAGATCAGCCGGATCGTGCAGCTGTCCGGCCAGGCGTTCCCCACCGAGCTGGCCGACCGGTTCGCCGAGCTCGACGGCGACACCCCGGACCACAAGCGGGCGGTGCGCGCCCACGGCGTGGAGGTGGCCACCGACATGTGCCGGCGGCTGCTGGACGAGGGCGTGCCCGGCATCCACTTCATCACCATGAACCGGTCGACCGCGACCACCGAGGTGTACGAGTCGCTGGCCGGGGTCAGCGCGCTGTGACCACCGGGCCGGCGAGCAGCTCGTCGGCCCGCCGGGCTGCGCGGCGCAGCCCCTCCCGCTCGGCGGCGTAACCGCCAAGCACGCCCACGACCGGGAACTGGGCCAGCGCCCGGTGCCGGAGCTTGCCCTTGGGCCGGGCGTCCAGGGCGTCGTCGACCCGGCCGAGCAGCCGGGCGGCCCGCCACAGGCTGCGGGCGACGCCGTCCACCCCGGAGCGGTCGTCGCCCAGCGCCTCGTCCAGGTACACGCCGCGGCTGCGCGCCAGCAGCGGCTCCACCCGCTCGGCGGGCAGGTCGCGGCCCAGCAGCACCCGGGCCAGCAGCGAGACCCGGCCGGCCTGGTCGGTGACCTGGTGCTCGCGGGCGACCCCGAGGACGACGAGCGCCTGCACGGCCGACCCGACGGTGTTCTGCAGCGGCAGCAGGTCGGCGAGCTTGCCGGCGAACCGCGGTGCGGCCGAGACCCCGGCGGCCACCCGGCTCACCTGATCGGCCCACCACGCGGCCCGCTGCGCCGGGGGCAGCTGCGGGGGGCGGCCGAGCCGCTGCACCAGCGGGGCGAGCCCGCGGTCCACGCGGCGCAGCACGTCGACGACGACGGCATCGCTGATCGGGGCGGCCATGACGACCGACCGTAGGGGCTCCCCGCCGGCGCCGCAGGGCCGGCCGGTGACCTGCGGCTGTGCCGACGCTGTGAACAGCAACCTTCAACCAACCCGCCGCCGGGGTCCGTCGTACCGTGGCCGGGTGGCTGGGCGACGTACGGGGGCAGCCGGTCGCTGGGCGCTCGTGGGTGCCGCCGTCGCCGTCCTGGTGGCGCTGCCGTCGGTGATCGCCGCACTGCCCGCCTCCGACGCCGCCACCTCCGCAGCCGAGCTGCGGCGCGCGGTGCTGGCCTCGGACGGCGTCGCGTTCACCGGCTACGCCCAGGCCGCCGGCGGCCTCGACCTGCCGGTGGGCGACCAGCTGACCGGCGTCGCCGACCTGCTCAGCGACCGGACGACGATGCGCGCCTGGTACCGCGGGCCCACCGCCTGGCGGGTCGACGTCGTCTCGCCGACCGGGGAGACCGGCGTGCACGCCGACGGCGCCGGCACGTGGACCTGGGACTACGAGGACGCCACGGCGACCCGGAGCACGCCGAGCCCGCTCGCGCTGCCGGCCGCACCGGACCTGCTGCCCAGCGCGCTGGGCCGCCGGCTGCTGTCGGAGGCCACCGACGAGGAGCTCAGCCGGCGCGGCGCCGACCGGGTCGCCGGCCGCGACGCCCTCGGGCTGCGGCTGGTGCCGGCCGAGGCGGCCTCGTCGGTCGCCCGGGTCGACGTCTGGGTCGACGCGGCCAGCGGCGTGCCGCTGCGGGTGCAGGTCTTCGGCGAGGACGCCGCCGGCGCCGGCGCAGAGGCCGCCCTGGACACCGGCTTCCTGGACTTCTCCCTGGACACCCCGGCCGACGACGTGCTGGCCTTCGCCGTCCCGCCGGGTGCCGACGTGCGCACCGGCGAGGACTCGCGGCTGCTGCAGGCAGCGGACCGGGCCGGCCGGGACGGCGACCGGGTCGCCCGCCCGGCGGAGCTGGCCGGGCTGCCGCGGCGCACCATCGAGGGCGCGCCGCGGGGCGTCGGGGTCTACGGCCGCGGCATCACCCTGCTCGCGGTCAGCCCGCTGCCCGGCCGGGTCGCCTCGCCGCTGCGCGACGCCCTGCTGGCCTCGCCCGAGGCGGTCGTCGACGAGCTCGGCGTCCGGATCTCGGCCGGCCCGCTCGGGCTGATGCTGCTGCGCGGGCCCGACGGCCCGGTGCTGCTGGTCGGCACCGTCAGCCTGGACGCGCTGGCCGCCGCGGCCACCGAGTTGACCGGAGGGGACAGCTGACCACCGTCATCGGCACCCAGGGCCTGACCAAGCGGTACGGCCAGCTGCGCGCGGTCGACGGCATCGACCTCGACGTCCGGGCCGGCGACGTCTACGGCTTCCTCGGCGCCAACGGCTCGGGCAAGACCACCACGGTGCGGATGCTGCTCGGCCTGGTCCTGCCCACGTCGGGCTCGGTGCAGCTGCTCGGCGAGCCGATGCCCCGGGCGGCCCGCCGGGTGCTGCCCCGGGTGGGGGCGCTCATCGAGGGCCCGGCGCACTACGGGCACCTCTCCGGCCGGGCGAACCTGGCGCTGCTCGACGCCGCCGGCCCGGGGGGCTCCCGGCGCACCCGCACCGCCCGGGTCGACACCGTGCTGGAGCAGGTCGGCCTGGCCGGGGTGGGCCGCCGGCCGGTCAAGGCCTACTCGCTGGGCATGCGGCAGCGGCTCGGCCTGGGCGCTGCGCTGCTGCGCCGCCCGGAGCTGCTGGTGCTCGACGAGCCGACCAACGGGCTGGACCCGCAGGGCATCCACGAGATCCGCGACCTGCTGCTGGACCTGCACCGCGGCGGGACGACGGTCTTCCTCTCCAGCCACCTGCTGGCCGAGGTCGAGCAGCTGTGCACCCGGGTCGGGGTGCTGGACCGGGGGCGGCTGGTGCTGCAGGACCAGCTGGCCACGCTGACCGCCCCGACCGGCGCGACGATCGTCGAGACGCCAGACCCCGAGCGGGTCCGGGCCGCCCTGGACGGGCGGGTGCTGCGCGTGGGCGCCGGCCGGGCCGTCGTCCGCGGCGACGACCCGGCCGAGGTCAACGCGGCGCTGGTCGGCGCGGGCGTGCCGGTCACCGGTCTCGCGCTGGAGCGCCCGACCCTGGAGGAGGTGGTGCTGGCCGCGGCGAGCACCAGCGCCGACCGGGTCGACGCACCGGGGGAGAGGTCGCGCCGGTGATCGCCGTCGAGCTGCGCAAGCTGTTCCGGCGTCCCCGGACCTGGGTGACGATCGGGCTGCTCAACGCCCTGCCCGTGCTGGTCGCGGTGCTGCTGGCGCTCACCGACCTGGCGCCGCGGCCGGGCGAGGGCCCGGTGTTCCTCTCCGCCGTGCTGACCAACGGCACGCTCTACCCGCTGGCCGCCCTGGCCATCGTCCTGCCGCTGTTCCTGCCGATCGCGGTGGCGCTGATCGCCGGTGACTCGGTGGCCGGCGAGGCGCAGGCCGGCACGCTCCGCTACCTGTTGGCCCGCCCCGCCGGGCGCACCCGGCTGCTGGTGGCCAAGCTGGTGTCGGTCTTCGCCTTCGTCTTCGTGACGGTCCTGGTGGTCGCCGCCGTCGGTTACGTCACCGGGCAGCTGCTCTTCGACGTCCAGCCCCTCGGTGGCACGTCCTTGTCGGGGACCACGCTCACCCCCGAGCAGATCGCCGGGCGGACGGTGCTGGCGATCGGCTACGTCGCCGTCTCGATGCTGGGGGTGGCGGCGTTCGCGCTGTTCTTCTCCACGCTCACCGACTCACCGCTGGCGGCGATGCTCGGCGCGCTGGGCATCCTGGTCGCCTCGTCGCTGCTGTTCACCCTGGACGCCGCGTCGTCGTTCGCCCCGTACCTGCCGACCCGCTACTGGCTGGCCTTCGTCGACCTCTTCCGCTCGCCGATCGAGTGGCGCGACATCGTGCGCGGGCTGGCGCTGCAGGGCGTCTACGTCGCGGTGCTGCTCGGTGCCGCCTGGGCGAACTTCACCACCAAGGACGTCACCAGCTGACCCTCAGCCGGTGGCGAGGGCGGCGATCGCGTCGCCCCGGGCGATCTGGAAGGGCCCGTAGGCGTTGACCATGGCCACCAGGAGCCCGCTGCGCAGCAGGTCCTGCACCCCGGCGGCGGCCTCGGCCAGGCAGCGCTGCGCGACGTCGAGCACCCCCGGGTAGCTGCCCCGCAGGGCGGCCTCGACCTCGGGCACCGGGAAGGGCGGCAGCGCCTGAGCGGCCTCGGTGGCGGCGGTGACCTGCTCGCAGCGGGCGGTGAGCGTGGCCTGGTCGACCGGCGGGACGGAGAGGCCCTCGAGCTTCATCGTCTCGCCGAGCGCGGCCAGCGTCGCCTCCCCGCCGGCGTCGAACCACTGCGACACCGGGCGCTGGGTGGGGGTCGGCGTCGCGCTGGTCGACGGCGCGGCCGACGAGGTGGACGGCGAGGAGGGGGCGGCGTCCAGCGGCCCGTCGTTGCCGGACCCGCAGCCGCCGAGCAGGACCGGGGCGGCGACCAGGACGGCGGCGAGCAGGCGGCGGGACATCCGGCGCAGTCTAGGAGGCGGCCGGTCAGCCCTGCCGGAGCCGGGCGCAGTCACCGGCGCCCAGCTCGACCGGGGGACCGGCCGCCAGCTGCGCCAGCACGATGCCCTGCACGAGGGCGTCGGAGGGCAGTTGCCCGTGCGTGACCCGCGAGTCGGCGCAGACCTCCTGCACGGGCAGGTCCAGCGCGCCCTCCAGCTCGGCGGAGTCCGGCGGGGTGACGGTCTGGTCGGCCGTCGTCCACACCGACACCCAGGTCGGGCCGTCGGGGGTCTCGTCGCCGGCGTTCAGCCCGGCCAGCAGCTCGCTGTCGGTGGTCAGCTGCCGGCAGCCCGCGGGGCACTCGGTGGGCAGGATGCCCGAGGCCAGGTCGGCGACGGTCGTGCCGTGGTGCGGCGAGCCGAGGGTGACGATCCGCCGGGCCTGCGCCGCGCCGCCGTCCGCGGCCCACAGCCGGGCGATCACGCCACCGGCGGAGTAGCCCACGACGTCGACGCTGTCGGCGCCGGTGCGGTCGAGCGCGTCGTCGACCGCGGCGGCCAGCGCGTCGGCGGAGTCGGTGAGGTCGCCGGTGCCGTCGCCGGGCACGGCGACCACCGTGGCGTCCCGGCCGGTGGCGGTCAGCCGGTCGGCGAGCGTCTGCAGCGAGGAGGTCGAGCCGCCGTAGCCGGGCACCAGCAGGACCGGGCCGGGGGTGTCGTCCTGCGCGGCCGGGGCCGCGTCGTCACCGGCCAGCCGGGGGACGACGACGGCGGCCACGACGGCGGCGGCGACCAGGAGGAGGGCCAGCAGCCCGAGCACGAGGCGGCGGCGGGCGGGGGAGAGGCCGGCGAGCACCCCACCACTGTCCCTCGTCCGAGCGCCGCGCGTGGTGGACTGGGTCCGTGCTGACCCGGGACGAGTACCTGGTGGCCTGGTCCCGCTGGCACGGCGGCACCGACCCGGCCGACAGCCGGCTGGTGCACGGCTGGCTGACCCTGGCGTACACCCTCGCCGTGCCGCTGGCCCGGCTGTCGCCGCTGGTGGCGACCGCGCTGGGGCTGGCCGTCGCCGCCGCCGCGATCGGCCCGGCCGCGGCCGGTGGTGCCTGGCTGGTCGCGACCGGGGTGCTCATCGGGTTGTCCGGGCTGCTGGACTCCCTGGACGGGGCGCTGGCGATCGCCGGCGGGCGGGCGTCGCGGCGGGGGTTCGTGCTCGACTCCGCGGTCGACCGGCTCACCGAGGCGGCCTACGCCGTGGCGTTCTGGGTCGCCGGCGCCCCGGGCTGGCTGGCCGTCGCCTTCGGGGCGCTGTGCTGGCTGCCGGACTACCTGCGGGCCCGGGCCGGGCAGGCCGGGGTCAGCGAGACCGGCGCGATCTCGGTGTGGGAGCGCCCCACCCGGGTGGCGATGGCGGGCTTCACGCTGGGCGGCGCCGGGGTGGTGGCCGGGGCGGGGCTCACCGACGTGGTGGTCACCACCGGCGCCGCGGTGGGCTGCCTGCTCGGCGTCGTGGGCACGGCGCAGCTCGGCGTCCAGCTGCGCCGCGCGCTGGCCGACTGACGGCCCACCCCGGGCGGCCCCGGGCCGCTGCTCCTACGCTGGACCCGCCCCGGTGCTCGTACCCGGCCGGGCCCGCCGGCCGCTGGTGGCCGCCGTCCCGGAGGAAGCCCCCCTCATGCCCGTCGTCGTGACCGGTTCCATCGCCACCGACCACCTGATGACCTTCCCCGGCAAGTTCACCGACCAGTTCGTCGAGGGGAAGATGGAGAACGTCTCGCTCTCCTTCCTCGTCGACGACCTGGTGCAGCACCGCGGCGGGGCAGGCGCCAACATGGCCTACGGGCTGGGTCTGCTGGGTCTGCGCCCGGTGCTCGTGGGCGCGGTCGGCGCGGACTTCGACGACTACGACGCCTGGCTGACCCGGCACGGGGTCGACACCGGCAGCGTGCACTGGTCGGAGCTCAAGCACACCGCCCGGTTCACCTGCACGACCGACGTGGCGAACAACCAGATCGCGTCGTTCTACTCCGGCGCCATGTCCGAGGCCTCGCTGATCGAGCTGGCCCCGGTCGAGAAGCGGGTCGGCACCGTCGACCTGGTGATCGTCGGCCCCAACGACCCGAAGGCGATGGCGCAGCACACCCAGGAGTGCCGGGACCGCGGCTACCCGTTCCTGGCCGACCCCTCCCAGCAGCTGGCGTGGGCCGACGGCGAGCTGATCCGCGAGCTGGTCGAGGGCGCGGACCTGCTGTTCACCAACGAGTACGAGCACGCCCTGCTGCTGCAGAAGACCGGCTGGACCGAGGCCGAGGTGCTCGCCCGGGTCGGCACCTGGGTCACCACCCGGGCGGCCAACGGGGTGCGGGTCGAGCAGGCCGACACCGCACCCATCGACGTCATCGCGGTGCCGGAGACCAAGCCGGTCGAGCCGACCGGGGGCGGCGACGCGCTGCGCGCCGGCTTCGTCGCCGCACGGCAGTGGGGGCTGGGGGTCGAGCGGGCCACCCAGGTCGGCTCCGCGGTGGCGACGGCGGCGGTCGAGGTGATCGGCACCCAGGAGTACACCCTGCCCCGCGAGCCGTTCCTCGCCCGCTTCGCCGAGGCCTTCGGCGCCGACGCGGCCGACGAGGTCGCCCCCTTCCTGCCCGCTTCGTGACGGACCGGAACGGCCGCCCTCCAGGGTCCCGCGCCCAGCCTGCGAGGCGTGGGGGAAGGGTGGTCCCTCGTCAGCCGCCGCGCAGGCGCTCGCCGATGCCGGGGTCCGCGCTCCAGTCGCGGTAGGGGATCCGGCGGATCTCCTTGACCTCGCCGATCGTCGACCACTCGTTGCCGCCCAGCCGGGCCAGCGGCCGCAGCGCCTCGATCCGCGGCCGGCCGTCGCGCACGGCGTCCTCGTGGACGGCGATGTGCACCACCCGGCCGAAGACGACGGTGCTGTCGCCGAAGGACACCGTGCCCTGCAGGACGCACTCCAGCGACACCGGCGACTCCGCGACCCGCGGCACGCCCACGACGTCGCTGGGCTCCAGCCGGACGCCGGTGTGCTCGGCCTCGTCGTGGTCCGGCGGGAAGTCCGTGCCGGTGGCGTTGACCTGCTCGAACAGCGACTCCGGGGTGAGGCTGACGGTGAACTCCCGGGTCTGCTCGGCGTTGGTCAGCGAGTCCTTGCGGCCCACCGAGGTGAACTGGACGACCGGCGGGTCGACGCAGGCCACGGTGTAGAAGGAGTGCGGCGCCAGGTTGAGCACGCCGGCCGTCGAGCGGGTGCACACCCAGGCGATCGGCCGGGGCACCACCACCGAGTTCAGCACCCGGTAGAAGGCGCCCGGCTCCATCTCGGCGGGGTCGAAGTGCACGCGGGGAGGTGAGGTCACGCGCCCATCGTGGCCGAGGGCCCGGCGTCCGGCGCGGGCACGGTCACCGGGCGGCCCCGCCAGTGCAGCGCGCCCCGCCGGTGCCCGGCCACCGAGCGGGCGACCAGCACGTCCAGCAGCGCGATCGACACCGGGTGGGCCAGCGCGTCGGGCCAGACCCGGCCGCCGGTGCGGGCGGCGACGGCGGCGCGGCCGGCCACCCCGGCGGCGTAGCCGGCGAGCCCGGCCCGCGAACCGGTCAGCGCGGCCAGCGGCGGGAGCAGCCAGACGGCGCTCAGCGCGGCCGCCGCCCCGACCGCGGCGGCCGGGTGCCCGCCCAGCGCCGACCACAGCGACTTGGCGTAGCCGTCGCGCACGCCCGGCCAGCCGTCGTACATCCGGCAGGCGGCCAGCGTGGAGCCGTCGACGACGACGCCCCGGCCACCGGCGGCCTTGACCGCGCGCAGCAGGGCGACGTCCTCGATCACCTCACCGCGCACCGCGGCGTGCCCGCCGGCCCGGTCGTAGGCCGCCCGCCGGAGCACCAGGAACTGCCCGTTGGCGGCTGCCAGCGACGGCCGGGGCGAGCGCTCGGCCAGCCGCAGCGGCAGCAGCGTGCCCCACAGCCACTGCTGCAGCGGCTGGACCAGCCGTTCGGCGGCGCTGCCGGTGAGCTGCCGGGGCCAGGGGGAGACCAGGTCCAGCTCGGCGTCGTCGAGCACCGCGACGGCGGAGGCGACGGCGTCGGGCATCAGCCGGACGTCGGCGTCCAGGAAGACCAGCACCTCGGCGTCGGGGGCCGCCGCGGCGCCCTGCGCGCAGGCGTTCGGCTTGCCCAGCCAGCCTGGCGCCGGCGGGACCGCGCGCACCAGCCGGACCCGGTCGTCGGTGACGACCCGCTCGGCGGTGCCGTCGGTGGAGCCGTCGTCGACGACGACCACCTGCAGGTCGGGGACACCCCGCTGGTCGAGGACGGCGGCCAGGCAGCCGGCCACCTGCGCCACCTCGTCGCGGACCGGGAGCACGACGGTGACCGGCCGCCGCACCGGGCGGGGGGCGTCCGGCGGCCGGCGCAGCAGCCGGGTGTTGACCGCCGCGTGCAGCGCCCCGAGCACCGACAGGCCCGCGCCGGCGCGCACCACCCCGCGGATCACCGCCGCCGGCTCCGTTCCCGGCGCACCACGGCGACCAGCACGGGCAGCGCCAGCAGCACGCCCCAGACGGCCGAGCCCGGCAGGTCCAGCCAGCCGGCGTGCGCCAGCGCGCCACCCAGCGTCATCCAGCCCAGCGTGAGCAGCGGTGCGACGTCGCCGATGGCCGGCGGGCCGGGGCGCGCGGTGCGCTCGACGAGCAGGTCCAGCAGGGTCATCAGCACCAGACCGGCGAGCAGCCAGCCGGCCAGGTTGGTCAGCGGCACCGTGTCGATGCCCGGCAGCCCCGGCTCCGGGTGCGCCCAGCGCCAGTAGCCGGCCTGCACCATCTGCGGGTCCAGGACGACGTCCCAGGCGGCGAACAGGTAGGCGGCGACCCCGATCCGCAGCGGCCGGGACCGCGGGACCAGCCGGGCGGCGAGCACCCAGCTCGGCCAGGCCATCAGCAGCCAGGCCAGCGGCACCAGGAACGGGACGCCCAGCAGCGTGGGCCCGAGGGCGTCGCTGTAGGTGTACTCGCCGTAGGGGAACCCGGTGGCCAGCCCCAGCGCCTCCACCAGCACGGCCACCGCCGCGACCAGGCCGAGCACGCCGAGGCCGGTGCGCAGGCCGCGGCTGAGCGCGGCGTGGCTGACCGAGACGCCCGAGCCCAGCAGCACGATCGTCCAGCTCACCGCGTCCCGGGTGCCGCCGTCGGTGAGCGGGTAGGCGATGGCGGTCGCCACCAGCAGCAGCGCCAGGGTCAGCGGCAGCCAGGAACGGGTGGCCGGCCGCCGGACGGCGAGCGAGCGGGTCACCGGCGCAGGCCGCGCAGCCGGCGGCCGGCCCCGGCGCGCAGCCGGGCGGCCGGACGGCGGTCGGCGAGCACCACCCGGGCCGCGGTGCGCCCGGAGTTGCCGGAGACCCCGCCGCCGGGGTGGGTGGAGGCGCCGGTCAGGTACAGCCCGCCGAGGCCGGGCACCCGGTGCCCGGACAGCGCCGGGGTGGGCCGGAAGCCGAACATGCTGGCCAGGCTCATCTCCACGTGCATGACGTTGCCCCGCAGCAGGGACAGCTCCTGCTCCAGCTTCAGCGGCGTCTGGACGTACAGCCGCTGTACCGAGTCGGCGAAGCCGGGCGCGTACCGGTCGACCGCCGCGATGAGCTGCTGGGCGGCCGGCTCGGCCAGGGCGTCCCAGTCGCCGCCGTCGGCGAGCGCGTAGGGGTACCACTGGCCCCAGATCGTGACCACGTGCTGACCCGCCGGGGCCAGGGTCGGGTCGCTCGCGGAGAACGACATCGCCAGCGGCACCGGCTCGCGGGGGATCTCCCCGGCCAGGTAGTCGCCGTGCGCGCGGGCCAGCTGGGCCCGGTCGGTGCACAGCAGCTGCAGTCCCTGCACCGCCTCGTCACCGACGCCGGGGTAGGCGGGCAGCGCGTCGGTCTGGCAGCGCAGCACCAGGCCGAAGCCGTTGCCCAGCGCCGGGTCGGCGTCGGCGAGGGCCGGGGGAGCGTCGTCGCCGGCCAGCGCCCGGGTGGCCAGCACGTGGCAGGCGGCGACGACCACAGGTGCGGTGATCCGCCGTCCCGACGTCGTCTGCACGCCGGTGACCCGCCGGTCGCCGTCCGGCCCGTCGACGAGCAGCCGCGCCGCGCCGTCGCCCAGGGTGACGGTGCCCCCGTCGGCGGCGAGCCGGGCGGCCAGCGCCTGGGTCAGCCCGCCGGAGCCGCCCACCGGGTGGCCGGGCGGCACGTCGTGCAGCAGCGCGACCCAGCCGACCATGGCGGCCGTGCCCGGCTCGGACATCGGCGGGCCGGACTGGGCGCCGAACCAGGCCAGCGCGGCCTTGAGCCGCTCGGAGGAGAACCAGCGGTCCAGCAGCGCGTCGCCGGAGCCGAGGAAGTCCACCGCGATCTCCCCGCCCGGGGTCCGGGGGCGCCGGGAGCCGATCGGCCACAGGTGGCGCACCAGCCGGCCGGGGCTGGGGCGGTCGCCGAAGGCCTGGACGACGGCGGCGCTGCGCGGGCCCCACACCTCGACGAACCGGCGGTAGGCGGTCGCGTCGGCCTCCCCGCAGGCGGCGGCGATCGACGCGCAGGTGGCGTCCAGGTCGACGGAGAACACCAGCGGCCGGCCGGCCGGGCCCGGGTCGCCGGGCACCGGCGCGGGCGCGAACCCCCACGGGTCGCAGTCGACGTAGCGCAGCCCGAACCGCTCGAGCTCCAGCTCCTCGACCACCCCGCTGTGCCGGATGATCACGTGCGCGCTCGAGCCGCGGTCGACCCGCACGCCGGGCCAGCGCTCGACGGTGGAGACCGCGCCGCCGAGCACCTCGTCGGACTCGACGACCTCCACCCGCAGGCCGGCGCGGGCGAGGTGGCAGGCGGCGACGAGCCCGTTGTGGCCGGAGCCGATGACGACGGCGTCGGTGGTGACGTCGGGCAGTCCGGCGACGGTGATCAGTCCTTCGGTCGGGGCGGTGCGAGCGGCAGCCGGGCGCCGAGGATGGCGAACGGCCGGGCGTCGCCGGGGAAGTGGTAGCCGCGGGCCAGGTCGACGAAGCCGTCGGCGTGGTAGAGCCGGAAGGCCTTGGTGTCGGTGTCCGGGGTGCTCAGCAGCGCGGCGGGGTGCGGCAGGTCGGCCACCAGCGCGTGCAGCAGCTGGCGCCCCAGGCCGCGGCTCTGGTGGTCGGGGTGCACGTGCAGCTCGCAGACCTCGAACGCGCCGGGCAGCCACTGCTTCGCCGTCCGCCGGTCCAGCGCGTTGCGCACCTGGTCGTGCCACCACTGGCCCGGCGCCACCAGGTAGCCGTAGCCGAAGCCGACCAGCTGCTCGCCCTGCGCGGTCTCGGCGAAGCCGCCGACGGCCCGGAAGCCGGGGCGCTCGGTGTGCTGGACGGCGTAGCCGTAGCGCCCGGCGACCACGGACTCGCCGTAGCCCATCGCCGCGCCGTAGATGGCCAGCGCCTCGTGCAGGTGGTCGCGCAGCCAGCGGGTGGGCAGCTCGGTGACCCGGGTGGCGGGCGTGGTGTCGGTCATCGGTGGGTCGCCTCTGCGTCGGCCTGCGCTGCTGCGACCGGACCGGGACCCACCTCGGCGGGGGTGCCCTCGGTGAGCCGCAGCAGCTCGTCGTAGGTGGTGGGGAAGACGGTGTGCGGGTGCCCGGCGGCGGCCCAGACCCGGTCGTGGCGGGCCAGCTCGACGTCGACCAGGGTGCCGATGGGGGCGGGGTGCCCGAGCGGGGCGACCCCGCCGATGGCCTGCCCGGTGTGCCGCCGGACGAACTCCGGGGTCGCCCGGGTGATCGCCGGGACGCCGAGCAGGTCGGCGACCAGGGCCTCGTCGACCCGGTGGGCACCGCTGGTGAGCACCAGGAGCGGCTCACCGCCGACGTCGAACACCAGGCTGTTGGCGATCGCACCGACCTCGACCCCGAGCTGCGCCGCGGCTGCGGCGGCGGTGCGGGCGCTGTCGGTGAGCACGTGCACCTCGCCGGCGGCCCCGGCCGCGCGCAGCTGCTGCGCGACCTCGGCGACCCGGGGGTGGTGCGGGGGCTCCGCTCCGGTCATGCGGCGATCCTCCCACCGGCCCGGGCGGCGTGCCGCACCCGGCATCCGCGGTGCTCAGCGCCGGTCAGCCGGTCCCGCCGGCGGGTGGTCGGGCCGACCGCCGGGCGTTCGGTGCAGTGACTGCAACGACACGGCCGCGGACACGCCCGCGTCGGCTTGACGCTGCAGGCGGGCTCCGGTCTACTTCTAGGTGTTCGAACACCTGTTCGAACACCGGTGGACCCGTCCACCGGCCCGGGCCGCCGTGCACCTCGGTGCACGTGCGCTTCCCCGCCGGGCCGGGCGACGGGCCGGCCGGTGGGGGGCTGAGAGTGCGGGAGTCTGTCATGAGCCGGGTGCTCGTCGGGGCCGGAGGCCGCGTCGGTGAAGAGGTGCAGGTCGAGCAGGGGTCGTCGGGGCCGGCCCAGTTCTGGCGCGGGCAGACCCGCTACGCGGTGGGCGAGCTGCTCGACTCCTGGGTCGAGACCGCGCCGTGGTGGCAGGCCGACGCCGGCGGTGGTGCGTCGGCGGAGCTGGTCGCCACCCGGCAGGTCTGGCGGGTCGAGGCGGTCCGCGCCGGCCGCTCCCGGATGGACTTCGCCGGGGTGTTCGACCTGTCCTGGGAGCCCACGGCCAACCAGTGGCTGCTCGTCCGGGTGCACGACTGATGGGCGCCGCACGGGCCATGTCGTTCGAGGACCAGCTCCCGTTGCCCCCGCCGCTGCCGGCCCACGCCGCCCAGCTGCTCGGCCAGGCCCACCGGGGGCTGGCCGAGGCGGCCGCCTCCCCCGACGCGGGCTGGCGGTACGCCACCGCGCACCTGGCCGCCCTGCGCGGCGCGGCTGCCGTGCTGGCCGCCCGCACCCGCCCCGAGCCGGGCCGCCGCCGGCCGCGCAGCGCCTGGGTGCTCATCGGCCAGGTCGCCCCGGAGCTGGCCGAGTGGGCGGCGTTCTTCGCCGCCGGCGCGGCCAAGCGCGCCGCGGCCGAGGCCGGGATCACGCACGCGGTCACCGAGCGGGAGGCCGACGACCTGGTCCGCGACGTGACCACCTTCCTGGGTGTCGTCGAGGCGGCGATCAGCCGCGCGGTGCCCCCGCAGAGCCCGGCCCGGCTGCGCTCGACGGACGGCGGCCGCCGCCGCCCCGCCGGTCGCCCCGGTTCGTGAACGACCCCTTCGTCCACCTGCACGTCGCCTCGGGCTACTCGATGCGGCACGGCGCCAACCACCCGGCCGACCTCGTCGCCCGGGCCGCCGAGCACGGCATGGGCGCTCTCGCGCTGACCGACCGCGACGGCCTGTACGGGGCGGTGAAGTTCGCGCTGGCCTGCCGGTCGGCCGGGATCCGGCCGCTGTTCGGGGTCGACCTCGCCGTCGACCCGGCAGTCGGCGGCGAGCCGGGCGAGCCCGGCCGGGTCCGGGCCGCCGACCTGCACCGCGCCCGCCACCCGGCCGGCCGGCGGTCACCGGCCCGGGGCGGGGCCAGCGTCGACCCCCGGCTGCCGCGGGTCACCTTCCTGGCCCGCGACGGTGCCGGCTGGGCGTCGCTGTGCCGGCTGACCAGCGCCACCCACCTCGGCGGCACCCGCGGCGAGCCGGTGAGCTCGCTGCAGCTGGCCGGCGAGCACTCCTCGGGCCTGCTGGCGCTGCTGGGCCCGGACTCCTCGGTGGGCCGGGCGCTCGCCGCGGGGAACGAGGACCTGGCACGCGCCCGGCTGGCCGCCTGGCGGTCGGTGTTCGGCAGCGGCGACGACGGGTCCGCGCTGGTCCTCGAGGTCGTGCACCACCGCGGCCGGGGCGACCGGTCCCGGGCGCAGGCGATGCTGCGGTTCGCCGCCGAGACCGGGGTGCCGGCGGTGCTCACCAACGCGGTGCGCTACGTCGACGCCCTCGACGCCCCCACCGCCGACGTGCTCGACGCCGCCCGCCGGCTGGTGCCGCTGGGGGAGCGGCACGTCGACCGGCGCACCGCCGAGGGGTACCTGAAGTCGGGCAAGGAGATGGCCGACCTCGCCGACGACCTGGCCGGCCCCGACCGGGACGCCGCCCAGCGGCTGCTGGTCACCACCGCCCGGGTCGCCGAGCAGTGCGCGGTCGACGTGCGGGACGACCTCGGCATCGGCACGGTCCGCTACCCCGAGCTCGACGTGGTCACCACCGCGGCCGAGCGCGGGATGGGCCCCTCGGCGGTGCTGCGGGCGCGCTGCGAGGCCGGCTTCGGCCGCCGGGCGATGACGCCGTCGGCCGCGGTGCGGGAACGGCTGGACGACGAGCTGTCGGTCATCGACTCCCTCGGCTACCCCTCCTACTTCCTCACCGTCGCCGACGTGGTGGGCCTGATCAAGGAGCTGCGGGTGCGGGCCGCGGCGCGCGGGTCCGGCGCCGGCAGCCTGGTCACCTACCTGCTGGGCATCTCCGACGTCGACCCGGTCCGCTACGGGCTGCTGATGGAGCGCTTCCTCTCCCCGCTGCGCGTCCAGCTGCCCGACATCGACATCGACGTCGAGTCCGCCCGGCGGATGGAGGTCTACGACGCGGTGATCGAGCGCTTCGGGGCGCAGCGGGTCAGCTGCATCTCGATGATGGACACCTACCGGGTCCGGCACGCCATCCGCGACGTCGGTGCCGCGCTGGGGCTGCCACCGGCGGAGGTCGACGCGGTCGCCAAGGCGTTCCCGCACATCCGGGCCAACCAGGTGCACGCGGCGCTGCACGACCTGCCGGAGCTGCGGGCCAGCCGGCTGGGCACCCGGCGCGGCGGCGGCACCGGCGACCTGGACCTGATGTTCGACCTGGTCGCCCGGCTCGACGGGCTGCCCCGGCACATCGCCCTGCACCCGTGCGGGGTGCTGCTGTCCGACGCGACCCTGCTGGACCGCACCCCGGTCGAGCTCAGCTACCTCGGCTACCCGATGAGCCAGTTCGACAAGGACGACGTGGAGGAGCTGGGGCTGCTCAAGCTGGACCTGCTGGGCATCCGGATGCAGTCGGCGATCGCGCACGCGATGGACGAGGTCGCCCGGGTCGACGGCGAGCAGGTGGAGATCGACGCCGTCCCGCGCGACGACCCGGCCACCTTCGAGCTGATCCGCAGCACCCGCACGCTCGGCATGTTCCAGATCGAGTCGCCGGGGCAGCGCGAGCTGGTCGGCAAGTTCGGCCCGCAGACCTTCGAGGACCTCATCGTCGACATCTCGCTGTTCCGGCCCGGCCCGGTCAAGAGCGACATGGTCACCCCGTTCCTGATGGCCCGGAACGGCTGGCGCGACCCGGTGTACCTGCACCCGGCGCTGCAGCCGGCGCTGGAGCAGACCGCCGGGGTGGTGGTCTTCCACGAGCAGGTGCTGATGATCGTGTCCGCGATGACCGGCTGCTCGCTGGCCGAGGCCGACGAGGTGCGCCGGGCGCTGGGGGAGAAGGACGCCCACCCGGAGGTGAAGGCCTGGTTCGCGCCGCGGGCGCTGGAGGAGGGCTTCGAGGTCGCGGTGGTCGAGCAGGTGTGGGAGGTGCTGGTCGCCTTCGGGTCCTTCGGCTTCTGCAAGGCCCACGCCGCGGCGTTCGCGCTGCCCACCTACCAGTCGGCCTGGCTGAAGACCCACCACACCGCGGCGTTCCTGGCCGGGGTGCTCACCCACGACCCGGGGATGTACCCCAAGCGGCTGATCCTCGACGACGCCCGCAACTTCGGGGTGCGGGTGCTGGGGCTCGACGTCAACGCCTCCACCGGCAGCTACCGGGTCGAGCGGGTCGACGCCGCCGACGACGAGGCTGCCGGGGAGCGACCGCGGCCGGCGTGGATGCCGGCGTCGATGCCCGACCCCGGCCGGTACGGCATCCGGCTGTCGCTGGCCGACGTCAAGGGCATCACCGACGACGAGGTGGCCCGGGTCGTCGCCGGGCAGCCCTACCGCTCGCTGGCCGACTTCTGGACCCGGGCCAACGTCTCCCGGCCGGTGGTGGAGCGGCTGGTGCTGGCCGGCGGGTTCGACGCGGTCTACGGGTTCGAGGTGCGCGACAGCGAGGGCGGCCGCCCCACCCGGCACCGGCAGTCGGTCACCCGCCGCGACCTGCTGCTGCAGATCGGCGAGCTCGACCGGTGGAGCCGCAGCGGGGCCAAGGCGGCCGGCACCGGGCAGCTGGGGCTCGACCTGTTCGGTGCCGAGGCCGGCGACGACGCCCCCGGGCTGTTCGACGTGGAGGAGGAGGGTGCCGGGGCGCCGCAGTTCGTCAGCTCCGGGCTGCCGGAGTTCACCGACGCCGAGCGGGTGCGCGCCGAGCTGGAGGTGCTGGGGCTGGACGCCAGCCGGCACGTCGTGGAGTTCTACCGGCCGTTCCTGGCCGCGCTCGGCGCGGTGCCGGCGGGCGAGCTGCTCGGCTGCCGCAGCGGCGCGGAGGTGCTGGTGGCCGGGGTGAAGGTGGCGACCCAGACCCCGCCGATCCGGTCCGGCCGCCGGGTGGTGTTCGTGACCCTCGACGACGGCACCGGCTGCGCCGACTCGACCTTCTTCGAGGACGTGCAGGGCCCCTACGCCGCGACGGTCTTCCACTCCTGGCTGCTGGTGGTCCGCGGGGTGATGCGCCGCACCGGGCCGCGCGGAGTGTCCATGCGGGCCACCGGGGCGTGGGAGCTGCCGGCGCTGCACGAGGCGTGGGAGACCGGCGGGCTGGCCGCGGTCGCGGAGCTGATGGCCGCGCCGGGGGAGTACACCGAGCAGGCGATCGCCGGGGCGGCGGCGTCCCGCGGGTCGCGGCCGGTCGTCGTCCGGCCGGTGCTGGTGCACCCGACCGGGTTCCGGATGTCGCCCTACGCGGACATCAAGCCGGCCGGCGAGGACGCCGCGACCGCTGCGCGCCGGGCGGCCGCCGCACCGCCGCGGAAGCTGTGGCACTCCAGCCCCGGCAGCTCGGGCCACTGACGAAGGACCCGGAGGTGACGTGCTGGAACGGCCCCGCTGCAGGGCCCCGCCACGAGCGTGCGAGTGGTGGGGGGGCAGCGGGGTCCTCGTTCAGACCGGGGCGAAGGCGACGAGCAGGCGCCAGCGGTCGCCCTCCTCGCGGTGCACCTGGAAGTCCCGGCGGGCGCCGAAGCGGGGCTCCGGGCGGGGGTGCTCCTGGGCGCGCGCCATCCCGAAGGCCTTCGCCTCGTCGTCGCAGGCAGCGGTGAAGGTGTCGGTCGGGTACCCGTACCCGTCCAGCAGTCGGTAGCTCGGCATGGCGGGCAAGGTAGGGCCGCTGTTCGCACACCGTGCGGCAGGCGCACGAACTCGCGGCCTCATCCAGCCCAACAGTCCCGCGCGGCGCTCCAGCACCGCCGCGGCCGGCTCGTGCCGGGACGGACCTGTCGGACCCGGCTGCCATGGTCCGCGGCATGACCGCTGCCGGCACCGACGCCTTCGACTTCTTGCACGGCCGTTGGCAGGTGCACAACCGCAAGCTCCGGGACGTCACCGACCCCGGCTGCCACGACTGGGTCGACTTCGACGCCACCAGTGAGGTGCGCCCCGTCCAGCACGGGCTCGGGAACGTCGACCTGATGGAGGTGCCCGACCCGCCGGACGGCCCGCCGTTCGAGGGCCTCAGCCTGCGGCTGTACGACCCGACCTCGGGCACCTGGCGCATCTGGTGGAGCTCGACCCGCGCGCCCGGCCGGCTCGACCCACCGGTGGTCGGCCGTTTCACCAGTGACCGGGGCGTGTTCGACTGCGCCGACGTCCTGGGCGGCCGACCGGTGCTCGTCCGCTTCGAGTGGCGGGCCGACCCGGACACCCCGCTCTGGCAGCAGTCCTTCTCCTTCGACGACGGGGCCAGCTGGACGCCAAACTGGACCATGTCCTTCAGCCGGGTCGCCGGCTCCGCGCAGCCTGACCGCCGACCGGTCCGCGCCGGGTGACCGGCGACCCCCGCCACTAGGCTCCGCTGGGTGACGACCCCTCCTGCCACGGCAGCGCAGGCCCCGGCGCGGACGGCGGCGATCTGGGCCGCCCTCGACCCGGTCGTCAGCGCCGGGCCGCCGCTCCAGGTGCTCGACGTCGGCGGGGGCAGCGGCATGTTCGCCGTCCCGCTGGCCCAGCTCGGCCACCAGGTGACCGTCGTCGACCCCAGCGCCGACGCGCTCGCCACCCTGCACCGCCGGGCCGCGACCGCCGGCGCCGGCGAGCGGGTCCGTGGCGTCCAGGGTGACGGCGACCGGATGCTCGACGCCCTGCCCTCGAGCGAGCCCTACGACCTGGTGCTGTGCCACTACGTCCTCGAGGTCGTCGACGACCCGGCCAGCACGCTGCAGCAGATCGCCGGCGTGCTGCGCCCCGGCGGCCGGCTGTCGGCGGCCTCGGCCAACCGGGCCGGTGCCGTGCTGGCCCGCGCCATCGGCGGCCACCCGGTCGAGGCGCGGGCGCTGGTCACCGGGCAGGACCCGGCCCCTGCCCGGGGTGGCCCGGCCCGCCGCCGGTTCAGCCCCGACGAGCTGCTCGCCCTGATCGCCGGTGCCGGGCTGGAGCCGGGGGAGTGGCGGGGCGTCTCCGTCGTCACCGACCTGCTCGGGGCCTCGACCGGTGCCGACTCCGACGCGCTGCGGGCGCTGGAGCTCTCGCTGGCCGGCACCTCGCCCTACCGCGACGTCGCCACCGCCCTGCACGTGCTGGCCACCCGCCCGGGGGCCTGACCGACCCCGATGAGCGTCCCCGACGACCTCGCGGTCCCGCAGTACGGCGACAACACCCTCGCCGACGTGCTGCCCAGCGTCGCCACCGCGCTCGGGGTGCCGGTCCGGCGCGGTGACCTGCCGGTCGACCCGCTGGACCTCACCCCGGCCCTCGGCGGCGCCCGCCGGGTCGCCGTGCTGCTCGTCGACGGGCTGGGGGCGGAGCTGCTGGCCGCGCACCCCGACGAGGCCCCGGTGCTCAGCGCGCTCGGCACCCCGGCCGGCGTGCTGTCCGCCCCCTGCCCGAGCACCACCCCGGTCAGCCTCGCCACGCTGGGCACCGGGCTGCCGCCGGGCAGCCACGGCGTGCTCGGCTTCGTCACCGAGGTGCCCGGTACCGGCCGCACGCTCAACCACGTCCAGTGGCGCGACGACCCCGACCCGCGGCAGTGGCAGGCCCAGCCGACCGTCTTCGAGCAGGCCACCGCGCACGGCGTCACCTGCACCGCGGTGGGCCCGCACGCCTTCGCCCGCTCCGGGCTGACCGCGGCCGCCTACCGCGGGGCCGACTACGCCGACGCCTACAGCCCCGGTGACCTCGTCGCGGTGGTGCACGCGGCGCTGGCCACCGGCGACCGCAGCCTGGTCTACGGCTACACCGCCGACCTGGACCTCACCGGCCACGTCCGCGGCGTCGACTCGGCGAGCTGGCGGCACCAGCTCGGCGTCGTCGACCGGATGGTCGAGCAGCTCGCCGCCGGCCTGCCCGAGGACGCCGTCCTGCTGGTCACCGCCGACCACGGCATGGTCGACGTCCCCGACCACACCCGGCTCGACGTCGGCGAGGAGCCGGGGCTGACCGACGGGGTCCGGCTGCTCACCGGCGAGCCGCGGGCCCGCTACGTGCACACCGAGCCCGGCGCCGCCGACGACGTCCTGGCCACCTGGCGCTCGGTGCTCGGCCACCGCGCCTGGGTGCTCAGCCGGGCCGAGGCGATCGAGCGCGGCCTGTTCGGCGACGTCGTGGAGTCGGTCGCCGACCGGGTCGGCGACGTCGTCGCGCTGGCCCGGGGGAGCTGGGCGTTCACCGACGTCGCCACCGAGCCGCACAGCTCGCTGCTCGCCGCGTTCCACGGCTCGCTCACCCCGGCGGAGCTGGCGATCCCGCTGCTGGCCGCCCGGGGCCGCGCGCTCCGCTAGTCAGGCCGGCGCGGCGACCTGCAGCGCCAGCGGGTGCCAGGTGCGCCAGTGCCCCGGGTTGGGTGCAGCGCAGGTCAGCCGGTGCGCCGACGTCGACAACCGGCTCTCCAGGGTCACCAGCACGTCGCCGGCCGGCCCGGCGAGGGTGACGTCGAACCGGTCGATGCCCGGGGCCGGGGCCGGCAGCGCGCGGACCCGCCGGGGCGGCAGGTCGTGCACCCCAAGCAGGCCGAGCTCGCCGCGGGCGTGGTGCTGGGCCGCCTGGGCCGCGGGCACCAGCCCGGCGCGGCCGCGCAGCCACGGCAGCGCCACCTGGCCGGCGGCGTGCGCGGCGACCAGGGCGCTGCCGTCCTCGGGCACCTGCCCGTAGACGAACCCCCAGGGCAGGACGACGACGTTCGCGGCGAACCGGTCGCCGCCCAGGTGGCTGGTCTCCCACACGTCGACCGGCGCGCCGCCGGCCGGCAGCGCCCGGGCCAGCGGCCGGCCGCGCACCGCGCAGCAGACGTCGTGCGCGCCGTGCGTGCACACCAGGTAGGTGGGCGTGGTGGACGGCGTGCCCACCGACCCGTCCCACGGCACCTCGAGCAGGTCGGCGTCGGTGTCCCGGGTGGACCACCAGATGGTCTCCACGCCGGGGGTGGTGTCGGCGACCGCCCACCGCCGCCCGGAGGCCGACAGCCGCTCGCCGGCCCGGCGCACCAGCTGGACCCGGACGCCCAGCTCGCGGGCGCGGGCGGCCAGCCGCGAGGCCACCCGGCGGTCGAAGCGGGACTCCAGCAGCGCGTCGCGCCCCCACGGGCCCGGCTGCTCGACCAGCAGCCAGCGGCGGGCCGGCGGCGCGGTCGCCACCGGGGAGTCGCCGCGCAGCAGCGCCTGGACCGAGCAGCGGGCGTCGTCGAGCCGGCCCGCGGGGGTGGAGCGCAGCACCGGTGCCTCCGGCGCCCGGCAGAACTCCGGATCGGCGCTCACCGGTCCGGTCGGCTCAGGCCCCACCGGTGTCGCCACGACCCCCATCGTGCCCGGTCGACCCGGCCCGGGCGTCGGGCACCACCGCGATCGACTCGGTCACCAGCCGCCGGGCCAGGGTGAGCTGGTCGGCGGCGTCCAGGCCGGGCAGGTCGCCGACCTTCAGCTCGCCGGCGGCCAGCAGCGCGGCCAGCGCCGGCCGGGTGTCGGCCGGCAGGTCGTGGGTGCGCCGCCCGGCGACCAGCGCGACCCGGTCGCCGTCCGGCTCGCGCAGCTGCAGCCGCAGCAGCGGGCGCACCCGCAGCACGGTGCCGGCGGTCAGCGCGGCGGCGGCGCCGGACTGGGCCAGCGGCGACACCGGGGCCGGGCGCACCTGGGCCCAGGTGCGGGCCCGCAGCGCGTCGGCGACGGCGGCCGGGTCGACCTGCCCCAGCCACCGCTGCAGCCCGGAGAGCACCGCGGCGACGTCCTCGGTGGTGCTGCCGGGGTCGGCGAGGTCGACGCCCAGCGGCAGCGAGCCGCGCAGCGCGGGGTCCTCGGCGGCGAGGGTGCGCACCAGGTCCAGCGCCGACTCGACCGCGCCCCAGCGGGTCACCGAGTGCACGCCGACGGTCAGGTGGGCGCTGATCTCGCCGAGCGCCACCGCCGAGTGGATGTAGCCGCGGGGCAGGTAGAGGGCGTCGCCGGGGCGCAGCACGGTGTCGATCACCGGCGCGCGCTCGGCTGCGGCGGCCACCTCCGCGAAGCGGTCGGTCCACGGGTGGGTGCGCAGCGGGTCGGCGAGCACGGGCGCGTGGATGGTCCAGTGCTTCTCGCCGGCGACCTGGAGGACGAAGACGTCGTGCACGTCGTAGTGCGGGGAGAACCCGCGTGAGGACGGCGGCGTGACGTAGGCGTTGACCTGGGTGGGGTGCCCGAGGTCCTCGGCGAGCTGGCCGGCGAAGTCGACCAGCGGCGGCCACAGCCGGTGCAGGCCCTGCAGGACGACGGTGCTGCCCTCGGCGAACAGCCGGAGCACCGAGTCGGAGGACACCTGGTCGGCGATCTCGGCGCCGGCGCCCTGCGAGCTGGTGAAGCGCTTGGCGTCGACGACGGCGCCGTCCTTGGCGATCCGCAGGAAGGGCGTGCGCAGGCCGCGGGTGCTCAGCAGCTCGTCGACGGCGTCGAGGTCGAGGAGGTCGGTGAAGGTGCCGCCGAGCTCCTCGGCGGTGGAGAGCAGCGGCCGGCGCGACCAGTGCTCG
The DNA here is from genome assembly GCF_014195485.1 of Modestobacter versicolor. Lineage (NCBI taxonomy): Bacteria > Bacillati > Actinomycetota > Actinomycetes > Geodermatophilales > Geodermatophilaceae > Modestobacter > Modestobacter versicolor. The sequence continues at coordinate 1,411,209 of NZ_JACIBU010000001.1, read as the reverse complement.
GCGGCGAAGACCTGCGGGTCGACGCTGATGCAGCGGCGCAGCGCCGGGCGGGCGCCGCCCTCCCGGGGGGAGGACGGCGCCCGGTCCTGCCGTTCACGGTCGGACACGCTCAGGCCGAGCCGTCCGCGCCACCGTCCTGCTGCCCCGGCGTGCCGCCGCCGGCGCCGGAGTCGAGGGGGCCCTCGGCGCCGCCGTCCGCGCCGCCGTCCGCGCCGCCATCGGCACCGCCGTCCGCGCCGCCATCGGCGCCGCCGTCCGCGCCGCCATCGGCGCCGCCATCGGCACCGCCGTCAGCGCCACCATCGGCACCGCCGTCAGCGCCGCCGTCGTGCTGGCCCGTGGTGCCCTCGGCACCGCCGTCGGCGGGGCCCTCCGTGCTGGTCATGTCCTCGTCGTCGAGCGCCATGGCTCCTCCGATCGTCGGGGGTCGTGACCGCCGGACGGCGACCACCCACCGCAGTTCTACCGCGATGATCGACTCCGCACACCTGGCAGGGGTCCGCCGGCCCGCGACCGCGTGCCGGGGCGCCCGGCAGGCCCGCGACCGGTACTGTCCTCCCATCGGTCGAACAGGTGTTCGACCACGAGGGGTGGGGGTGCGAGGTGTCCGATCGCGCTACCGGTTGCACCGTGCTGCACGTCGACATGGACGCGTTCTTCGCCAGCGTCGAGGTCCGCCGGCACCCGGAGCTGGCCGGCACCCCGGTCATCGTCGGCGGGGTGGGCAACCGCGGCGTCGTCACCTCGGCCACCTACGAGGCCCGCCGGTACGGGGTGCACAGCGCCATGCCCACCTCCCGGGCGCTGCGGCTGTGCCCCACGGCCACCGTGCTGCCGGGCGACCTCGAGCTCTACGCCGAGGTCTCCCGCTCGGTCATGGCGCTGTTCCGCACGATCACGCCCCTGGTCGAGCCGCTGAGCCTGGACGAGGCGTTCCTCGACGTCTCCGGCTCCGGGCGCCGGCTGGGCGACCCGGTGGCCATCGCGGAGTACATCCGGGCCCGGGTCTTCGACGAGCAGGGCATCACCTGCTCGGTCGGGGTGGCCGGCAGCAAGTTCGTCGCCAAGCTGGCCTCCACCCGGTCCAAGCCCGACGGGTTGATGGTGGTGCGCCCGGCCGAGGTCATGGACTTCCTGCACCCGCTGCCGGTGGGCGCCCTGTGGGGCGTCGGCCCCAAGACCGAGGAGGTGCTGCTGCGGCTGGGCCTGCGCACCGTGGGCGACCTCGCCCACGTGCCCGCGCGCACCCTGCAGCGCGCGGTCGGGCACGCGGCGGGCAGCCACCTGCACGAGCTCGCCTGGGGCCGCGACCCGCGGCGGGTGGTGCCCGACGAGCCCGACCGGTCGACCGGGGCGGAGGAGACCTTCGGCACCGACGTCGACGACCCCGCGGTCATCCACCGCGAGCTGCTGCACCTGGCCGAGCGCACGGCGGGGCGGCTGCGCTCGACCGGTCACCTGACCCGCACGGTGAGCATCAAGGTGCGCTTCGCCGACTTCACCACGATCACCCGCTCGCGCACCCTCAAGGTGCCCACCGACGTCGGGCAGGAGCTCTACGAGACCGCCCGGGCGCTCTACGACGCGCTGGGGCTCGACCGCGCCCGGATCCGGCTGGTCGGGGTCCGGGCCGAGGGCCTGGTGGAGGCCGGGAGCACCGCCCGGCAGCTCGAACTGGGCGCCCGCGAGCACGGCCGGCGGGACGCCGAGCTGGCCGCGGACCGCGCCGCGCGCCGGTTCGGGGCCGGCGCGGTCCGCCCGGCGACGCTGATCACCCGCACCCACCGTCCGGGAGCCGGTCCGGGTGGTCGCCGGCCCTCGCCGGGTTCGGGTCGCTGACCTGCAGTTCCGCCGGACCGGCCGGTTCTGTGTGCGGGACGACAGCCCCGACGGGTGTGTCGGTGGCGCCTCGCCTTTCGCACCCTGCAATCGGCTCGTATCCTCGGTGTCACTGCGGGCGGACTGCCGCCGGTGGCTTGTAGCACTGCGCACCTGGAGGTCGACGTGCCGCTCTCCGAGCACGAGCAGCGTCTGCTGGAGCAGATCGAGCGTGCCCTCGTCGACGACGACCCGAAGTTCGCTTCGACCGTACGTACCGGCGACCGCCGCCAGAAGGCCCGCCGGAAGGTCCAGGTGGGCATCGGGCTGGTCGTCGTCGGTCTGGCGGTGGTCCTCGGCGGGGCCGTGCTGCCCCAGGTCCTGGTCGGCGTCGCCGGCTTCCTGGTGGCGTTCGGCGGGGCCGCGCTCGTCGTCCTGAACTACAAGAACGCGACCGGCGCGGTCGAGGCCGGTGCCGCCCCCGGCCCGGCCGGGCGTCCCGGTCCCGGTCGCGGTGGCAAGGGCAGCTCCAAGGCCCGTCGCCAGCCGCTGAAGAACCGGCTGGAGGAGCGCTTCCGCCGCCGCTACGACCAGTAGCCGGTCCCCTCACCCCGCCAGCAGCCGCCGTCCTCCGGGACGGCGGCTGCTGCCGTTCGTGGCCGCCACTCCCTGGGCTCGGCGCCGTGGACGAGCGACGCGACGCCCTCGTGCTGCGGTACGCCTACCGGGACAGCGACGCGACCGGCGATCTCGCCGCCGACGTGGCCGGCTTCGCCGGGAGGGCGACGGCGTGGTTCGACGACGACGCCCTGCTGCAGTTCGCCGCCCGACTGGCGAGCCACGAGCCCGGCGACCCGGGGTTCTCGGTCGCCGGCGGCACCGGGTCGACGGGCACCATCGACCTGCACGTCGTGGTGGGGGTCCGCGGGCAGGTGACCGTGGTCGTCCGGCTGGCCACCGCGACCGATCAGCTCACCGCTCCTGGCCCGCGGCGAGGTGCGCATCGAGGTGCCCACGACCCACGGGTACCTGCACGCTCTCGCAGCCGGGCTGCGCGGCCTGGTGTCCGGAACGGTCGACGAGGCGCGGCTGGATGCCGTGCTGCCCGGCTGACACGGCCGCCCGCGCGATGCTCACCCCGCGACGATCATGGCGCCGCGACCACGCCGCGCCGTCCTGACCTGGTCCTGGCGCCATGATCGCCGGTCTGTGAGGGGCGGGCGGGTTCTTCGTCAGGCGGCGCGGAGCGGGCGGGGGGTGCGGGCGGTGACCCAGCGGCCCGCGTCGGCCAGCGTGGACGCCGGCCAGACGTTCGCCCGCAGCCGCTGGCCCCGGGTCGCCTGCCGCAGCAGTCCCCGCCGCACGGTGCGCAGCGCGGTCGCCGCGGCCGGGTCGGCACCCGCCGTGCCCGGCGGCCCGTACACCGCCCGCTCCTGGGCGAGCGCGAGCGTGCGCACGGCGGTGACCGCGGCCGGCTCGGCGCCGCTCAGCTGCTCGGCCAGCTGCCGGGCGAGCTGGCGGGCGGTGGAGGTGCCGGTCACGGTGATGCCCAGGTCGGTGGTGGTGGCCAGCAGCTCGGCCCACAGCTCGCCGGGCGTCCCGTCGTCCAGCCGGCGGCGCCGGGTGCGGCGGCGCTGCAGGGCAGGGAGCGCGGCCAGCGCGAGCACCAGCGCCGCCGCCCCGGTGCCGGCCAGCCAGGGCAGCGGTGAGGGGTCGTCGGCCAGGGCGTCGGTGTCCAGCGGGGTGAACTCGTCGTCGCGGTCGAGCTCGGCCGTCGGGCCCGAGGGCAGCGGCAGCTCGGCGCCGGGGACGGGCGGCTCGACCACGGTCTCGTCGACGGTGGCGTCCACCCGAGGTGCCCAGGGCAGCTCGACGGCGCGGTTGGCCGCGATCGGCGTGGGGTCGAAGGGGATCCAGCCGATCCCGGCGAACCAGGCCTCCACCCAGGCGTGCGCGTCGTCGCTGGTGACGACCCGGGCGCCGTCGGCCTGCTCCTGGCCGGGGGTGTAGCCGAGCACCACCCGGGCCGGGACCCCGGTCGCCCGCACCAGCACGGCCATCGCCCCGGCGTACTGCTCGCAGTAGCCGCGCTTGAGCCGGAGGAAGTCGGCCAGGTCGTCGCCGGTGGTGCCCGGCGTCGTCGACAGGCTGTAGACGAAGTCGTTGGCCGGGTCGGTGAAGTGGTCGAGCACGGCGCGCACCCGGTCGTAGGGGGTGCGGGCGCCGGTGCTCAGCTGGGCGGCCAGGTCGCGGACGCTCGGAGCCAGCTCGGGCAGCTCGGTGTACCGGAGCATGTCGTCGTCCGGGTCGAGCGCGGGGGCGGCCTCCAGGTCCTCGACCGAGGGCTCGGGCTGCTCGGCGACGACCTCGTACTCCAGGTCCTCCGTGGTCACGTCGCGGCCGAAGACCGTGCTGCCGGCCCGGTCGAAGCGCCAGTCGTCGTCGGCGGCGTCGCGCACCTCGACCTGCTGCGGCGAGTAGGGCACCGGCAGGAACTGGTCGTCGTGGTCGAGCACGGTGATCCGCTCGCGCACCTCGCGGCTGGGCGTCCGGCCGGGCAGCGGGGCCAGGGGCCGCTCCTGGGCGATCGACTGCTGGCCGTTGAGGTTGGTGAGGTGCCAGCCGTCCTCGTCGTACTCGTCCAGGGCGACCGCGCGCAGGTAGCCGGGGTCGTCGACCGACGTGTCCAGCGACAGCAGGTCGATCGGCTCGGGCAGGTTGAGCTGGCCCTGCATCTCCGCGACCGGGTCGAGGGCCGAGCCCACCCCGTCGCCGGTGCCCGAGCCGCCGATCCCGCTGGCCAGGGACCCCTCGGCCAGCGTCGGCACGAACAGCGGCAGCACGAGCCCCGCGACCAGGGCCAGCGCGCCGGTGCGCAGCGCGGGCAGCGTGCCGGTGCCCAGCGGTGCGCCGCTGCCGCCGTCGGCGCTCGTCCCCAGCCGGCCGCGCTGGTCGGCCCAGAGCAGGACGGCGAAGCCGGCGGCCGGGGCGGCGAAGGAGATGAACGCGACGCCGCCGGTCACGGTGCTCACCGGGACGCAGTAGAGGACCAGCAGCCCCAGGCCGCCGAGGGCCGGCTGGCGGGCGGGCACGGCGAGCAGGTCGACGGCGAGGGCCACGAGCGCGACGAACAGCGTGGTCAGCGCCACCAGCCCGCTCAGCGGCAGCGCCGGGGTGGCCTGCTCGCGGATCTCCGCCAGGCCGTCGCCGAGCAGCGCGAGCAGGTCGCCGACGCTGGCCGGGGTGGGCACCAACCCGGCCCACGACTGCTCCGGGGTGAAGATCCGGGTCAGGACGACGAGCACCAGCAGCAGCTGCCCGGCCGGCACCAGCGCGCGGCCGAGTGCGGGGACGGCAGCGCCGGGGCCCCGTGACTCGGCCAGCCGGGCCAGGCCGGCGCGCAGCGCGATCCCACCCAGGGACACCGCCGCGACGACGACCACCACCGGTGGGATCCACGAGCGGGCGGCGAACACCGGGTCGAGGGCGAGCGCGCCGAGCCCGACGGCGACCCCGGCGGCCACCGCAGTGCTGGCCCGGCCCTGCGCGGCGCGGGGCAGCTCGTCGGCGTCGCGGCTCATGCCGGCACCTGCCCGGCGGCGCTGCCGGCCGCGCTGATCGACGGCGCCCCGTAGGTGGCCGCGCCGCCCAGCCCGGTCTCCGGTCCGCTCAGCCGGCTCCACACCTCGTCGACCGACTGGTCCGGCCGCGCCTGCACGACCTGCCAGCCCGCGCTGCGCAGGAGGTCGGCCGCCTGCCGCTGCTGGGTGCACAGCTCCGCGCGGGCGGCGGGGGCGAGCGGCCGGCGGCCCCGGGTGACCCCGGCGTCCAGCCACGCCTCGGGGTCGACCAGCACGGCGACGTCGGTGCCGGGGCCGGAGCGGGCCCGGACCAGCGCGTGCACGTCGTCCGGCCCGACCAGGCCGAGCAGGCAGATCGCCGGCCCGTCTACGCCGGCCCGGCGCAGCGCCTCGATGCCGGCCTGCAGCCCGGCGTGCCGGGAGCCGCCCAGCTCGGCCAGCCGCTCGAGCAGCTCCTCGGGGCCGAGCGGGCCGCGCCCCAGGGCCGGGGTCAGCTCGCCGGTCTCGGTGACCACCCGCAGGCCGGCGCCCCGGCGCAGCAGGTGCACGCCGATGCTGGCCGCGGCCTCCACCACCCACTCCAGGGTGTCCGGTGGGGCGGCGGGGTCGCCGGGAGGGCCGGTGACCTGCCCGCCGGTGAGGTGGGCGGTGAGCCGGGAGTCCAGGAACAGGCTGGCCGCCGCCCGCCAGGGCCGCTCCTCCAGCCGCACCATCAGCTCGCCGGTGCGGGCGGTGGCCCGCCAGTGCACCAGCCGCAGGTCGTCGCCGTAGCGGTACTCGCGGGTGCTCACGTCGTCCTCGCCGTGCACCGCGATCGACCGGCGCGAGCCCTCGCCACCGTTGCCGCCGGCACCGGTGAGCGAGCCGCTGCCCTGCAGCGGCCGCACCCGCGGGGTGACCAGCAGGGCTGCGGTGTCGCTGCCGGCCGCGGTGCGCAGCACCAGCCCGAACGGGTCGACCAGCCGCAGCCGGACCGGGCCGAGGGAGAACCGGCCGCGGCGGCCGCCGTGCAGCCGGTACCGCAGGGGCGCGGTGGCGCCGCTGGCCAGCCGCTCCACCACGAACCGGGGCCGGGTGGCGAGCTCCGGCGGCAGCTGCTCGGTGAGCACCCACAGGCCACCGGCCCGCCGGTCGGTGTTGGCCACCTCGAGCAGCACGTCGGCGTCGTCGCCCCGGGGGAGCCGCGCGGGGGTCACCGTGCGGCGGGTGGCGATCCGGAACCGCTGGCGGGCCACGCCGAGGGCGGAGATCACCGGCAGGGCGAGCACGAACACGGCCAGCTGGACCAGCGCGCGCTCACCGAGCAGCGCGCCGAGCAGGCCGAGGGTGATCCCCCCGGCGACCAGGCAGCGGCCGCGCAGGGTCAGGGAGGAGGCGGCGTCGGCGATCCGGGTGCGTGCCATCAGCGGGGCGCGCTCAGCGGGTGCGGTGGACCGGGACCGTCGCCAGCAGGTCGGTGACCACCCGTTGGGTGTCCCGCCGGGCCAGCGCGGCGTCGGGGGTGAGCAGCAGCCGGTGGGCGAGCACCGGCACCGCCATGGCCTGCACGTCGTCGGGGAGGACGTGGTCGCGGCCGGCCAGGGCGGCGGTGGCCCGGGCGGCCCGCAGCAGCTGCAGCCCGGCCCGCGGGGAGGCGCCCAGCCGCAGGTCGGGGGAGCGGCGGGTGGCCTCGACGAGCGAGACGACGTACCGGCGCAGCGGCTCCGCGACGTGCAGCCGGCCCACGGCGGCGACCAGGGCGCGCACCGAGGCGGCGTCGGTGACCGGGGTCAGCGCGGTCAGCGGGTCGGTGGTGGCGCGCTCGTCGAGCATCGCCAGCTCGGCCTCGCGGTCGGGGTAGCCCATCGAGACCCGGGCGGTGAACCGGTCGCGCTGGGCCTCGGGGAGGGGGTAGGTGCCCTCCATCTCCAGCGGGTTCTGCGTCGCCACCACCATGAACGGCCGGGCCAGCTCGTAGGTGACGCCGTCGACGGTGACCTGGCGCTCCTCCATGCACTCCAGCAGCGCGGACTGGGTCTTCGGCGAGGCCCGGTTGATCTCGTCGGCCACCACGATGTTGGCGAAGACGGCGCCGGGCTTGAACTCGAAGGCCCGCGACTCCTGGTCGTAGACCGCGACGCCGGTGACGTCGCTGGGCAGCAGGTCCGGGGTGAACTGGATGCGCCGCACGCTGCCGTCGATGGAGCGGGCCAGCGCCTTGGCCAGCGTGGTCTTGCCCACGCCGGGCACGTCCTCGATGAGCAGGTGGCCCTCGGCCAGCAGCACGGCCAGCGCCAGCCGGACGACGTCGGGCTTGCCCTCGACGACCCGGCTGATCGCCGCGGCCAGTCGAGCCCCCTCGGCGGCGACGTCGACCTCGGTGCCGGAGGTCGGTACGGCGTCGGTCCCCGCGGCGTCCAGCGCAGCCGTGCTCTCCGTCACCCGACCCACGGTACGTGCTGTTCCGGGGGTCGCGGGGTGGATCCGTTCCACCCCGCCCGAGGGGCGGGGTGGAGCGCCGGGGGAGGGCCGGGCGGCGCACGCGCGCGCAGGGCGGGTGGGGAGCCGGTGGGGCGCCGTGGAGAAGAGGGGGCGACACGTCGTTGAGTGGTGTCCAGTGGGGGCCAGTGGGTTACTGTGTCGCGCAATGGGGAGGCGGGGGCCACGGATGGTGCCTTGCACGACCACAGGAGGACAGATGTTGGGGGTGATCCGGTGTTCGTCGGCAGCTACCCCCTGCGTCTGGACGAGAAGGGCCGGCTCGCCCTCCCTGTCCGCTACCGCGAGCTGGTGGCCGACGGCATGGTGATCAAGAAGGGCCAGGAGCGCTGCGTCTACGGCCTCACCATGGCCCGGGTCGCCGAGCAGAGCGCCGCGCTCAAGGCGATGGCGCCCTCGGACACCAACGCCGCCCGCATGCACGCCCGGATGAGCTTCGGCTCGATGGTCGAGGTCGAGGCGGACAAGACCGGGCGGATCACCATCCCGGCCAGCCTGCGGGAGTACGCCGGCCTGGACCGCGACGTCGTGGTCGTCGGTGTCGACACCCGCTTCGAGATCTGGGACTCCGCGACCTGGGAGGCCTACGTGGCCGAGCAGGAGGCGGTCTTCGCCGCGATGGAGAGCGAGGGGATGCCGACCCTGTCCTGACCCCCGACCCCGCCCCACCGAGACCCCGCACCACCACCTCGGACGAGCCGACTTCCCCGCGGCTCGACCGGGACCCGGGCAGCGAGCCGACTTCCCCTCGGCTCGGTGCCCACGGCAGGACCTGCTCCACCCGCCCAGCCGCCCCAGCAGGGCACCTCCTGGCACCGCTTCCCCGGCGCCAGGCGGGCCCTGCGGGGCGGCGGGCCAGGACCGGGCCCCACCACGGCTCCACCTCCGCTCCACCCGGCTCCACCCGCCCCACTGCTCCCCACCGCCCGGAGCGCACCGCCCCCTGACCCCGAGGAGCAGTCGATGAGCAGCCCCGAGCCCGCCGGGCCCGCGCTGCACGTCCCCGTCCTCCTCGAGCGGGTCACCGAGCTGCTGGCCCCGGCCCTCGAGGCCGACGGCGCCGTCCTCGTCGACTGCACGCTCGGCCTGGCCGGCCACTCGCTGGCCCTGCTGTCGGCCCACCCGGGGCTCCGGCTCGTCGGCCTGGACCGCGACCCCGACGCCCGCGCGGAGGCCGGCGCCCGGATCGCCGCCGCCGGCTTCAGCGACCGCGCCACCCTGGTGCCGGCGGTCTTCGACGAGCTGCCCGACGTGCTGGCCGACCTCGGGATCGCGGAGGTGCAGGGGGTGCTGTTCGACCTCGGCGTCTCCTCGCTCCAGCTCGACCGCCCCACCCGCGGCTTCAGCTACTCCACCGACGCCCCGCTGGACATGCGGATGGACCCCAGCGGCCCCCGCACGGCCGCCGACGTCGTCAACACCTACTCCCGCGGTGAGCTGACCCGGGTGCTCAAGGTCTACGGCGAGGAGCGCTTCGCCGGCCGGATCGCCTCGGCCATCGAGCGGGAGCGGGCCCGCGAGCCGTTCACCGGCACCGCCCGCCTCGCCGAGCTGGTCCGCGACGCCATCCCCGCCGCCACCCGCCGCACCGGCGGCCACCCCGCCAAGCGGACGTTCCAGGCGCTGCGCATCGAGGTCAACGACGAGCTCGGCGTGCTCGACCGGGCCCTGCCCGCGGCCATCGAGGCGCTCGCCGTCGGTGGCCGGGTGGTCGTGATCAGCTTCCACTCCCTCGAGGACCGCATCGTGAAGCAGACCCTCGCCGCCGAGGCGGTCGACCGCACCCCGCACGGCATGCCGGTGCCGATGCCCGAGCACGCCCCGGTGCTCCGGCTGGTCACCCGCGGCGGTGAGGCGCCCGGCGAGGCCGAGGTCGCCCGCAACCCGCGGGCCGCCTCCGCCCGCGTCCGCGCCGCCGAGCGCATCCGGAGGGCCTCGTGAGCCAGCCGGCCCACGCCACGACGGCGAGGACGGCGGCCCGCACCGCCACCGCGAGGACGGCGACCAACCGCACCGCCACCGCCCGGACGGCGACCGCGCGCACCGCGCCCCGCCCCGGCACCGGCCCGGTCCACGTGCCGCGTCCCGGCACCACCCGGCGCACCGGCCCGGTCGGCACCGGCCCGCAGCTGCGGCTGGTCCCGCCGGCCCGCACCACGCCGACCCGCACCCCGCCCCGGGTGCGGCCGGCGGCCCGGCGGCGCGCACCGTTCGTCGTCCTGCTGGTGGCGATGCTGGTCGCGACCACGGTCGGGCTGCTGCTGCTGAACACCGCCATCGCCGTCGACTCGCTGGAGGCCAACCAGCAGCGGGCCGCGATCGCCGAGCAGGCCGAGGAGGTCGCTCGGCTGGAGCAGCAGGTGGTCGTTGCCGACACTGCTGCCGAGCTCGCCCGGGCGGCGGCCGCCGCCGGGCTGGTCCAGCCGGGGGCCGCGGCCCACCTGGTGCTGCAGCCCGACGGCACCTCGGTGCTGCTCGGCACCGCCGAACCGGCGCCCGCCCCCGAACCCGCCCCCACGACCCCCGGGAACTGATCCGTGGCCCCTGCAGGTCCGCCGACGCCGCCGCCCCGCTCCAGCGGAGCGCGGCGCGCCCCTGCCCGGGCGACCGGTCCGGCCGGGCGCGGTGACCTGCGGCCGCGCCGCGAGCCGGGCGGCCGGCGGCGCCAGCCGCTGGGGCTCGCCCACCGCGAGCAGCGCAACCGGTGGGGGCTGCTCTTCCTGATCGCCCTGCTGGTGGTGGTCGTCGGCCGGCTGGTGGTGCTGCAGGGCGTCGACGGGGCGGCCTACGCGCAGGCCGCCACCGACGACCGGATGGCCAGGTACCCCATCGAGGCGGTGCGCGGGCAGATCACCGACCGCAACGGGCAGGTGCTGGCCTACTCCGTGGGCGCCGAGCGGGTGGTGGCCGACCCCGCGGTCGTTCAGGACCCCACCCGGACGGCGCTCGCGCTCACCACGCTGCTCGACGTCCCGGTCGCCGAGCTCACCGAGCAGCTGTCCCGCGACTCCCGCTACGTGGTGCTCGCCCGGCACGTGTCCACCGACGTCACCGAGGTGATCCGCGAGCTCCCGCTGGCCACCCGCTCCGGGCTGGTCTTCGAGGACGACCCGGTGCGCCTCTACCCCGCCGGGGCGGTCGGCGGCCAGGTCGTCGGGTTCGTCGGCAGCGACGGCGACGGCCTGGCCGGCATCGAGCAGACCCACGAGGACGTGCTGGCCGGCACCGACGGGGAGAAGCGGGTCGAGGTCGACAACAGCGGCAACGAGATCCCCTCGGGCATCGACGAGACCACCCCGGCCACCGACGGCGGCTCGGTGCAGCTGACCCTGGACGAGGACCTGCAGTACGTGGTGCAGCAGCGGCTGGACAGCGCCTGCGCCGACGGCGCCACCACCTCGGCCTCGGCGGTCGTGCTGGACGTGCACACCGGCGAGGTCGCCGCGATGGCCTCCTGCCCCGGCTACGACCCGGGCCGCTACAACGAGACCGACCCCGACCTGCTGGGCAACCCGGTGGTCTCCGACGTCTACGAGCCGGGCTCGGTGATGAAGGCGGTGACCCTGGCCGCCGCCATCGAGGAGGGCAAGGCGACCAAGGACACCGTGCTCACCGTCAACGGGCACATCCAGGCCGGGGACGCGGTCGTCACCGACGCGCACGACCACGAGCCGATCGACTTCACCGTCACCGGCATCCTGGCGCAGTCGAGCAACGTCGGGTCGATCATGCTGGCCCGCGAGGTGGGCAACAGCACGCTGGAGCGCTACCTCCGGGCGTTCGGGCTCGGCTCCGAGACCGGGATCGAGCTGCCCGGCGAGAGCGCGGGCATCCTCGAGGACTCCGCGGACTGGACCGAGAGCCGCGCCGCCAACGTGCCCATCGGCCAGGGCATCTCGGTCACCACGCTGCAGATGGCGTCGGTGTACCAGACCCTGGCCAACGGCGGGGTCCGCGTCCCGCCGCGGGTGGTCTCCTCGGTGACCGCCGCCGACGGCACGGTCACCGACGCCCCGCGCCCCGAGGGCACCCGGGTGGTCAGCGAGGACACCGCGGGCCAGCTGACCTACATGCTCGAGGCGGTCGTCGGCAAGGGCGGCACCGCCCCGCTCGGCGAGGTCGACGGCTTCCGGGTGGTCGGCAAGACCGGCACCGCGCAGCGCGCCAACCCCGACTGCAGCTGCTACACCGGCGGCGGCTACTTCACCACCTTCGTCGGCTACGCCCCGGCCGACGACCCGCAGTACGTGGTCGCCGTCGACCTCGAGCGCCCGACCAGCTCCGCCGAGGGCGGCCAGGTCGCCGCACCGGTGTTCTCCGACGTCATGCGCTACGCGCTGACCGCCGGCGGCGTCGTCCCCTCCGGCACCCCCCGCCCGGACTTCACCCTCCGCGTCGACTGACCCCCGGCCGGCCCCGGCCGACGCCGACACGTGGACGATCCGGTGATCATCGGGCCCCAGCGGCAGCCGCCGGTAGATTGGACAGACGTGACCCCGACCGTGCCCGGGTCCGGTCCCCGGCCAGCCGGGGACCGGCCGCTCACCCTCGCCGACCTGGCCGACCTCGTCGGCCCGCCCGTGCAGGGCGACCCCGCCACCCCGGTCACCGGCGTGACGCTCGCCTCCGGCGCCGTCCGCCCCGGTGACCTGTTCGCCGCGCTGCCCGGGGCCAACGCGCACGGCGTCCGGTTCGCCCCCGACGCCGTCGGGCGCGGCGCCGTCGCGGTGCTCACCGACCCCAGCGGTGCCGGGCCCGCCCGGGCCACCGGCCTGCCGGTGTGCGTCGTCGACGACCCGCGCGCCGTGCTCGGGCCCGTCGCCGGGCGGGTGCACGGCCTGCCGAGCGAGCAGCTGACCGTCATCGGCATCACCGGCACGAACGGCAAGACGACGACCAGCTACCTGGTGGAGGCCGGCTTCGCGGCGGCCGGCTGGACCAGCGGGCTGATCGGCACCGTGCAGACCCGCACCCGGGGACGGGACGCCGACGGGGCGCCGGTCACCACCGAGATGCCCAGCGCGCGGACCACCCCCGAGGCGCCCGAGCTGCACGCGCTGCTGGCCGGGATGGTGGCCTCCGGCGTCCGGGCCGTGGTCATGGAGGTGTCCAGCCACGCGCTGGTCATGGGCCGGGTCGGTGGCGTGCGGTTCGCCGCCGCGGGCTTCACCAACCTCTCCCGCGACCACCTCGAGTACCACCACGACATGGAGAGCTACTTCCAGGCCAAGGCGCTGCTGTTCGACGGGCGGGCCGCGGTCGAGGTGGTCGACGTCGACGACGAGGCCGGCCGCCGGCTGGTCCGCCCCGGCACGGTCACCGTCTCCACCCGCGGCGCGGACGCCGACTGGTCGGCCACCGACGTCGCCACCGTCCCCACGGGCGGGTCGACCTTCACCCTGCACGGCCCCGGCGGGCGCAGCTGGCCGGCCCGGCTCCGGCTGCCCGGTGACTTCAACGTCGCGAACGCGGTGCTCGCGGTCGCCCTGCTGGACGCCGTCGGGGTGCCGCCGGAGACCGCGCTGCCCGGGGTCGCGGACACCGTCGTCCCGGGCCGGATGGAGCCGGTGGACGCCGGCCAGCCCTTCGTCGCCGTCGTCGACTACGCGCACACGCCCGACGCGGTGCAGACCGCGCTCGCCGCGCTGCGGTCCGCGACGGGCGGGCGACTGCTCACCGTGCTCGGTTGCGGCGGTGACCGCGACCCGGGCAAGCGGCCGGCGATGGGCGCCGCCGCGGCGGCCGGCAGCGACGTCCTGGTGATCACCGACGACAACCCGCGGTCGGAGGACCCGGCGGCGATCCGTGCCGCCATGCGCGCCGGCGTCCCGGCCGACACCCGGGCCGAGGTGCTGGAGGTCGGCGACCGGCGCGCCGCGCTGGCCGCCGCGGTGGCGCTGGCGCAGCCGGGTGACACCCTCCTGGTGGCCGGCAAGGGACACGAGACCGGCCAGGAGGTGGGAGGTCAGGTGCTGCCCTTCGACGACCGCGCCGTGCTCCGCGAGGTGCTGCAGGCCCGGATGGTGGGCGCGTGACCGAGCTCGCGAGGTCACGCAGGGGCGCAGCATCGCCGAGCACGCGTCCGACGAGCGCCAGCGAGGTGGACGCGTGATCGAGCTGAGCCTGGCCGAGGTGGCCGAGGCGGTCGGCGGCGAGCTCAGCGGCGACGGCTCGGCCGTCGTCACCGGCTCGGTCCTCGTCGACTCCCGCGCCCTGGGCGCCGGCGACCTGTTCGTCGCGCTGCCGGGGGAGCGGGTCGACGGTGCCGACTACGTGCCCGCGGCCGCCGCCGCCGGTGCGGTCGGCGCGCTCACCACCCGCCCCGACCCCGCGCTGCCCTGCGTCGTGGTGCCGGACCCGGTCGCCGCCCTGGGCCTGCTGGCCGCCGCGGTGCACCGCCAGCTCGCCGAGGCCGGGCTGGTCACCGTCGGCATCACCGGGTCGTCGGGCAAGACCTCCACCAAGGACCTGCTCGGCCAGGTGCTCGCCGCCGCCGGCCCCACGGTGAGCCCGCAGGGCTCCTTCAACAACGACATCGGCCTGCCGCTGACCGTGCTCACCGCCGGCACCGGCACCCGGTACCTGGTGCTGGAGATGGGCTCGCGCGGCCCCGGGCACATCGCCCGGCTCTGCCGCATCGCCCGGCCGGACATCGGCGTGGTGCTCAACGTCGGCTCGGCCCACCTGGGCGAGTTCGGCAGCGCCGAGGTGATCGCCACCAGCAAGGGCGAGCTGGTCGAGGCGCTGCCGGCCGAGGGCACCGCGGTGCTCAACGCCGACGACCACCGGGTCATCGGCATGGCGCCGCGCACCGCCGCCCGGGTGGTCACCACCGGGCTGGGCGAGGACGCCGACGTGCGGGCCACCGGCGTGGAGCTCGACGACGCCGCGCGGCCGGTGTTCACCCTGGTCGCCGGCGGCGAGGAGCACCCGGTCGCGCTGCAGGTGGTCGGTGCCCACCAGGTGCCCAACGCGCTGTCCGCGGCCGCCGCCGCGCTGGCCGCCGGCATGGCGCCCGCCGCGGTCGCCGCCGCGCTGTCCGCCGCGGAGCCGCGCAGCCGCTGGCGGATGGAGGTCTCCCGCCGGCCCGACGGGCTGACCGTCGTCAACGACGCCTACAACGCCAACCCCGAGTCGATGCGCGCCGCGCTGGAGGCCCTCGTCCGGCTGCCGGGACGACGGCGGGTCGCCGTCCTCGGCGCGATGGGCGAGCTGGGCCCGGGCGCGGACGCCGCGCACGCCCGGCTCGGCCGGGACGCCGTCCGGGCCGGGGTGGACCTGCTGGTCTCCGTCGGGCCGGACGCCATCGGGGTGCACACCGGAGCCCTCGCCGAACTGTCGGCGGGCGGCGCAGGACCGTCGGAGGGAAGAGCGCTGGACAGCGTGCAGCACGTGCCGGACCGCGAGGCAGCCCGCCGGCTGCTGACCGACGCCCTCGGCGCGGACGACGTCGTCCTGGTCAAGGCCTCCCGCTCCTACGGGCTGGAGCAGCTCGCCGCCGACCTGCTGGCCACCGGCGACGGCCCGGACGGGGCCGCCTCGTGAAGTCCGTCCTCATCGCCGCGGCCGTCGGGCTGATCGTCTCGATCCTGGTGACGCCGCTGGCGATCAAGGCGTTCCGCCAGCACGGCTTCGGCCAGGAGATCCGGGACGACGGCCCGGAGAGCCACCTGTCCAAGAAGGGCACGCCCACGATGGGCGGCACCGTCATGGTGCTGGCCACCGTGCTCGGCTACCTGGCGGCCCACCTGTTCCTGCTGGACCAGGAGGGGCGCGGGGTCACCAAGACCGGCCTGCTGCTGCTGTTCCTGCTCATCGGGCTGGGCACGGTCGGCTTCCTCGACGACTACCTGAAGATCCGGTACCGGCGCAGCCTGGGGCTGAACAAGACCGCGAAGCTGGTCGGCCAGCTGGTCATCGGGGTCACCTTCGCGGTGCTGGCGCTGGTCGAGGACGGCAGCGGCCCGGCGGTGGCGACCACGGCGATCTCCTTCGTCCGGGACATCGAGCCGCTGGTGCTCCCGACCTTCCTCTTCGTCGCGGTCGCCTACCTGTTCATCGCCGGGTTCTCCAACGCGGTGAACCTGACCGACGGCCTGGACGGCCTGGCCGCCGGCTGCTCGGCGATGGTGTTCGCCTCCTACGTGATCATCTCGTTCTGGCAGTTCGGGCACGACTGCGGCAGCGCGCTCGCCACCGACGGCTGCTACACCGTCCGCGACCCGCTCGACGTCACGCTGATCGCCGCCGCGGCGATGGGCGCCTGCCTGGGCTTCCTGTGGTGGAACACCTCACCGGCGCGGATCTTCATGGGCGACACCGGCTCGCTGGCCCTGGGCGGGCTGATGTCGGGGCTGGCCATCGTCACCCGCACCGAGCTGCTGCTGGTGGTGCTGGGCGGCCTGTTCGTGGCGGTGACCCTGTCGGTCGTCATCCAGGTGGCGTTCTTCCGGGCCACCCGCCGCCGGGTGTTCCGGATGGCGCCGCTGCACCACCACTTCGAGCTGGCCGGCTGGACGGAGAACACGGTGATCGTGCGCTTCTGGCTGGTCACCGGGATGGCGGTGGCGTTCGGGATCGGGCTGTTCTACGCCGACTGGCTCTCCTTCGCGGGCCTGTGATGGCCGGCCGGCTGGGCACCGTCCTCGTCGCCGGGCTGGGCGTCTCCGGCGCCGCGGCCGCCCGGGTGCTGCTCGCGCGGGGTGACGACGTCCTGCTCACCGACGCGGCCGAGCCCGCCGTCGTGGCCGAGCTGGTCGCCGCCGGGGCGCGCTGGCTGGGCCCGGTGAGCACCCCGCCGGAGGACGTCGACCTCGTCGTCACCTCACCGGGCTGGCGCCCGGACCACCCGCTGCTGGTCGCCGCCGCCCAGCGCGGCCTCGAGGTCGTGGGGGAGCCCGAGCTCGCCTGGCGGCTGCGTGCCCCCGGCCCGGACGGCGGGGAGCCCGCGCCCTGGTACGCCGTCACCGGCACCAACGGCAAGACCACCACGGTGACGATGCTGGAGGCGGTGCTGCAGGCCGGCGGCCTGCGGGCGGTCGCCGCCGGCAACGTCGGCCGGCCGCTGGTCGAGGTCGTCACCGCCCGGGACGCCGACGGCCGGCCCTCCTTCGACGCGATCGCCGTCGAGCTGTCCAGCTTCCAGCTGCACTGGTCGTCCTCGATCGCCCCGGCGGCCGCAGCGGTGCTCAACGTCGCCGACGACCACGTCGACTGGCACGGCTCCTTCGACGCCTACCGCGAGGCCAAGGGCCGGCTGCTGCGGCTGGCCCCGGTCGCCGTCGGCGACGCCGGCGACCCGGTCGCCTCCTCGCTCGTCGCCGGGCACCGGCACCCGGTCACGGTGACCCTCGGCGAGCCGCAGCGCGGCCAGCTCGGTGTGCGCGCCGGGGCGCTGGTCGACCGCGCGTTCAGCGCCACCCCGGCCGGCGAGCTGCTCGTCGAGCTGGACGCCCTGCAGGTGCGCGGGCCGCACAACACCGTGAACGCCCTGGTCGCCGCCGCGCTGGCCCGGGTCGCCGGCGTCGACGCGGCGGCCGTCGGCCGCGGCCTGGCCGGGTTCCGCGGCGGAGCCCACCGCAACGTGCTGGTCGGCAGCGTCGACGGGGTCGACTTCGTCGACGACAGCAAGGCCACCAACCCGCACGCCGCCGGTGCCTCGCTGGCCAGCTACCCGAGGGTGGTGTGGATCGCCGGCGGCCTGCTCAAGGGCGCCGACGTCGACCCGCTGGTCGCCGCGGTCGCCCCGCGGCTGGCCGGGGTGGTCCTGCTGGGCCGCGACCGGGAGCAGTTGGCCAGGTCGTTGGCGCGACACGCCCCGTCGGTCCCACGCACCGTCGTCCCGAGCGGCGACGATGGGGCGGTGGTGACGGATGGGGACAGCGTGATGCGTGAGGTCGTGGCGGCCGCCGTCCGGCTCGCGCGTCCCGGTGACACCGTCCTGCTGGCTCCCGCGGCCGCCTCGATGGACGTGTTCACCGACTACGCGCACCGCGGCCGGGCCTTCGCCGACGCGGTGCGCGCCCTGGGCTGAGCCCGGTGGCGACCTCGACGCGGGAGCGGGCCACCCGCCCGGCCGCCCGTGAGCGGGCGCCGTCGGGCGCCCGCACCGCGGGCGGGCTGCGGCTGCGCGGCCCGGCCTGGCTCGACGGCCCGATGACGACCTCACACCTGGTGCTGGGGTCGGCCGGGCTGCTGCTGGTCGTCGGCCTGGTCATGGTGTTCTCCGCCTCCTCGATCGAGGCGGCCAAGGCGGGGCTGCCGGCCTGGCTGCCCGGCGTCCGGCAGATCGCCTTCGCGCTGATCGGGCTGGTCGGCATGCTGGTCGCGATGCGGCTGCCGATCGGCCGGCTGCGGCAGTGGTCGCCCCGGGCGATGCTGTTCGTCTTCGCCCTGCTGGCCCTGGTGCTGCTGCCGATCCCCGGGGTGACCCTCGAGCTGAACGGCGCGCGCGCCTGGTTCGACCTGGGGTTCACCAACTTCCAGCCCTCCGAGCTGGCCAAGCTGGTCTTCGCGCTGTGGGGCGCGCACGTCATCGCGACCCGGGAGAAGTACCTGACCACCCGGTCGCTGCTGGTGCCGGTGATCCCGGTCTTCGGCCTGATGTCGCTGCTGCTGCTCGCCGAGCCGGACATGGGTGCGGTGGTCAGCCTCGGCCTGGTCATCGCGGGGCTGATGTGGGCCGGTGGGCTGTCCCGTCGCTACGTCGGCTGGGCGGTGGTCGCCGTCGCCGGCCTGGTCACGCTCATGGTCGTGATCGCGCCGTACCGGATGGCCCGGATCACCGGCTTCATCGACCCGTGCTCGGACGCCAGCGACAGCGGCTACCAGGCCTGCCACGGCCTGTACGCGCTCGCCACCGGCGGCTTCTGGGGCGTCGGCCTGGGCAACAGCGCGATGAAGTGGAACCTGCTGCCGCACGCGGAGTCCGACTACATCTTCGCCATCATCGGCGAGGAGCTCGGCTTCCTGGGCTGCCTGGTCGTCGTCTGCCTCTACGCCATCCTCGGCTGGGCCGGCTTCCGCATCGCCCGCCGCTCGACCGACCGGTTCATCCAGCTGGCCAGCATCGCCATCACCGTCTGGCTGATCGGCCAGGCGACGATGAACATGGGCTACGTCGTCGGGCTGCTGCCGGTCACCGGCGTCACGCTCCCGCTGATCTCGGCCGGCGGCACCTCGCTGGTGCTGACCCTCTTCGTGATCGGGCTGCTGGCCCGGTTCGCCCGCTCCGAGCCCGCGGCCATCGCCCACCAGCGGGCCCACCCCCGTGGCCGGCTGGCCCGGCTGCTGCTGCCGGTGCCCGCCGCGGCCGTCGACCCGGTGCCCTCCCGGCGACGTCGCACGAGCCGCGCCGACGAGGGCCGCGCCGCCCGGCGTCCCGACCCGGGCCGCCGCCCGGAGCCGCGCGGTGGCCGGATGGTGGCCCGCGTGCCCGACGACCGTCGGGTGCCGCTGCCTCCCCGGGAGACCCCAGCCGAGCGCCGGAGGGGTCCGGAGCGGCAGACTGTGCCCGGCCGGCAGAACGCCGGTGACCGCCCGTCCGTCCCACGCCGGTCCGGAGCCGCTGCGGGGCCCGTCCCCCGGGACCTGCCCCGCGAGCGGCCGAGGTCCGGCGAGCCCCCCGCCGCGCGGGTGCGGCCGGCGCCGCGGTCCCGCCCCCCGAGAACGGAACGGCCAGGACGCCCGCAGTGACCCACCCCCAGCCCGCCCCGGGCACCCCTGGAGCGGCTGAGCCCTCGTCCTCCGCCCTGCACGTCGTGCTGGCCGGTGGCGGCACCGGCGGCCACATCGAGCCGATGCTCGCCCTGGCCGACGCGCTGAGCCGCCGCACCGTCGGCGGTGCCGCCGTCCGGATCACCTGCCTGGGCACCGCCCGCGGGCTGGAGACCACGCTGGTGCCCGCCCGCGGGTACGAGCTGCGGCTGATCCCGCCGGTCCCGCTGCCCCGCAAGCCCACCCTCGACCTGCTCCGGGTGCCGGGCCGGGTGCGCCGCGCCGTGGCCGACACCCGTGCGCTGCTCACCGAGCTGGGCGCCGACGTGGTGGTCGGCTTCGGCGGGTACGTGGCGCTGCCGGCCTACCTCGCCGCCCGCGGCGCGAAGGTGCCGGTGGTCGTGCACGAGGGCAACCCGCTGCCCGGGCTGGCCAACCGGATCGGTGCCCGCCGCGCTGCCCGGGTGGCGGTCACCACCGCCGGCACCCCGCTGCGCGGTGCCGAGCACGTCGGCATGCCGCTGCGCACCTCGATCACCGGGCTGAACCGGGCGGCGCACCGGGCCGAGGCCCGGGCCGCCTTCGGGCTGGACGCCGACCGCCCCACGCTGCTGGTGTTCGGCGGCTCCCAGGGCGCGGCCTCGCTCAACCGGGCGGCGACCGGCGCCGCCGACGCGCTGACCGCCGCAGGGGTGCAGGTGCTGCACGCCCGGGGGCCCAAGAACACCGACGTCGGGGTGCCGGCCCGCCCGGCCGGTGCGGCGCCGTACGTCGTCGTCGACTACCTGGAGCGGATGGACCTCGCCTACGCCGCCGCCGACCTGGCGCTGTGCCGGTCCGGCGCGGTCACCGTGGCCGAGCTGTCCGCGGTCGGGCTGCCGGCCGCGTTCGTGCCGCTGCCGATCGGCAACGGCGAGCAGCGGCTGAACGCGCTGCCAGTGGTGGAGGCCGGGGGAGGGCTGCTGGTGGACGACGCCGAGCTCTCGCCGGCCTGGATCGAGGCCCAGCTGGTGCCCCGGCTCACCGACCCGGCAGCGCTGTTGGCGCTGGCCGGGCACGCCGCGGCGGCCGGCATCCCGGACGCCGACGAGAAGCTGGCCGACATGGTGATCGGGGTGGCAGGGAAGGTGGCAGGACGATGAGCGCTGCGGACGTCGCCGCCTGGAAGGACCCCATCCCGGCGCTGGAGGAGCTCGGCGCGGTGCACTTCATCGGCATCGGTGGTGCCGGGATGAGCGGCATCGCCCGGATCATGCTGGCCCGGGGCCTGCAGGTCTCCGGCACCGACCGCCGTGACTCGCCCGCGATGCGCGCGCTGGCCGCGCTCGGCGCCCGGGTCGAGGTGGGCCACGACGCCGCGCACCTGGGCGACGCGTCCACCGTGGTGGTCTCCACCGCGATCCGCCCGGAGAACCCGGAGCTGTCCGCGGCCCGCGAGCGCGGCCTGCGGGTCGTGCCGCGCGCGGTCGCGCTGGCCGCGGTGATGGCCGGACGGCGCAGCGTCGCGGTGGCCGGCACCCACGGCAAGACCTCGACGACGTCGATGCTCACCGTCGCGGTGCAGGCGTGCGGCGTCGACCCCTCCTTCGCCATCGGCGGCACGCTCAACGAGTCCGGCTCCAACGCGCACGCCGGGCAGGGCGACGTCTTCCTCGCCGAGGCCGACGAGAGCGACCGGTCGTTCCTGCTGCTGGCCCCCTACGGCGCGATCGTCACCAACGTCGAGGCCGACCACCTGGACAACTACGGCGACCTGGCCGCGGTCGAGGCGGCGTTCGACACCTTCGCCCGCACCGTGCCCGCCG
Source organism: Modestobacter versicolor (assembly GCF_014195485.1). Classification (NCBI taxonomy): domain Bacteria; kingdom Bacillati; phylum Actinomycetota; class Actinomycetes; order Geodermatophilales; family Geodermatophilaceae; genus Modestobacter; species Modestobacter versicolor. The sequence goes on along the minus strand of NZ_JACIBU010000001.1, from coordinate 1,389,812 downwards.
AGGGCTTCCTGGTCATCTGCGCCGACGACCCGGGTGCCGCCCGGCTCGCCGGCAGCGGCTCCGCGGCCCGGCTGCGCACCTACGGGCAGGGTGCGGACGCCGACCTGCGGCTGGTCGACCTGCGGGTGGCCCCCGACGGCACCCGGTACACCGCGGTGCTCGACGGCGAGGACCTCGGCGAGGTGCACATCCAGCTGCCGGGGGCGCACATGGCGCTCAACAGCGCCGCGGCCCTGCTGGCCGGGCTCGAGCTCGGGCTCCCCGCCGCCGGGCTGATCGGTGGGCTGGGCCGGTTCGGCGGCGTGCACCGGCGGTTCGAGCTCAAGGGCGTGGCCGCCGGCGTCCGGGTCTTCGACGACTACGCCCACCACCCGACCGAGGTGGCCGCCCAGCTGCGGGCCGCCCGGGCAGTGGTCGGCAACGGCCGGCTGCTGGTGCTCTTCCAGCCGCACCTGTACAGCCGCACCGCCCAGTTCGCCACCGGCTTCGGCGAGGCCCTCGGGCTCGCCGACGAGGTCGTGGTGATGGAGGTCTACGGCGCCCGCGAGGACCCGGTGCCCGGGGTCACCGGCGCCCTGGTCGCCGACGCCGTCCCGCTGCCGCCCGGCCGGGTCGCCTTCGAGCCCTCCTGGTCGGCGGCCGCCGGGGCGATGGCCGCCCGCGCCCGGCCCGGCGACCTGGTGGTCACCATGGGGGCCGGCGACGTGTCGATGGTCGGCCCGGAGGTGCTGGCCGCGCTCAGCGACCCCGCGGACGGGGACGGGTCGGAGCCGGCGCGGTGAGCCGCGCCGCGACCACCCGCGACCGGGCCAGGGGCGGCCGGGACGGGCGGCCGGGTCGCGGCGACGTCCCACCCCCGGTCACCCCGCTGCGGCCGCGCCGCCGGCGGTCGCGCCGTCCGGTGCACCCGCGGCGCCGGTTGCTGACCGTGGTCGCGGCCGCCGTGCTGCTGGCCGGCGCGCTGGCCTGGGTGCTGCTGGGCAGCCCCCTGCTGGCCGTGCGCACCGTCCAGGTCGACGGCGCGTCCGGGCTCACCGAGGAGCAGGTGGTGCAGACCGCCGGCATCACCGAGGGCACCCCGCTGGTGCGGGTCGACACCGCCGCCGCGGCGGCCCGGGTCGCCGCCCTGCCGCAGGTCGACTCGGTCGAGGTGACCCGCGGCTGGCCGAACACCGTGGTCGTCACCCTCGCCGAGCGGGTGCCGGTCGCCCTGGTCGTCGACGGGGGCACCCGGCGGCTGGTCGACGCCGAGGGCGTCGTCTACGACACGATCAGCGGGTCCACCCCGGCCGGGGTGGTGCCGCTGGACGTGCCCGACCCCGGGCCGGACGACGCGGCGACCACCGCCGCCCTCGGCGCGCTCACCGCCCTGCCCCGCGACGTCCGGGCCGAGGTGACCGGCGTGGCCGCGCGGTCGGCGGACGACGTCACGCTGACGCTCACCGACGGCCGGTCGGTGCTGTGGGGGAGCGCGGCGCAGACCGAGCGCAAGGCCGAGGTGCTGGGCGCGCTGCTGGAGCAGATCGACGAGGGGGCGCTGGAGCCCGCGACCACGCTGGACGTGAGCACGCCGGACTCCGTCGTCCTGCGGTAGGTGGAGGACCCCGCTGCCCCCCACCACCCGCGAGCGCGCGGCGGGACCTCGCAGCGCGGCCGTCGGGGCGGGAGAGTCCTCCCATGAGCGACCAGCCGCCGATCAGCCGGTTCCCCGTCGTGCCCCTGGCCGAGCTGCCCGCGGACCTCCGCGCGCGGTTCGCCGAGGTCGCCGACAGGAGCGGTTTCCTGCCCAACGTGTTCGCCGCGCTGGCCTGGCGCCCGGCGGAGGCGCGGGCGTTCTTCGCGCTGCACGACGCGCTGATGGACAAGGACACCCCCGGGCTGAGCCAGGCCGACCGTGAGGTGCTGGTCGTGGCGACCAGCGCGGCCAACGGGTGCCTCTACTGCGTCGTGGCCCACGGCGCGCTGGTGCGGATCCGGGCGCGCGACAGGTACCTGGCCGACCAGGTGGCCGTGGACTGGCGCAAGGCGCCGCTGTCGCCGCGGCTGCGGGCGGTGGTCGAGGTCGGGGTGCTGCTGGCCGTCGACCCGGTGCGGGTGACCGCCGAGCAGCAGGCCGGCCTCCGCGGGCACGGGCTCACCGAGGGCGACGTGTGGGACGTGGGCGCCATCGTGGCGCTGTTCGCGCTGTCCAACCGGCTGGTGCACTGGGCCGCGGTGCCGCCCAACGAGGAGTTCCACCTGCTGGGCCGGGTGCCCCGGACGTGACCGGAAGGCGACGTCCACGACACGCCCGGGCGAAAAACCGTGTGCGAGTCCTCGTCGTCCGGCGCGCCGGTCGTGCACGCCGACGTCTGGACCCGGGCGTGAGACGCCCACCAGGCGGGTCGTCACTTCTCGTGAGCCGGATGTGACAGACGGGTCAGCCGATTCTGGTGCGACTCCGCCCGGTGGACACGCCGACCGGGGAAGGGTGCTTGCTGCCCCGTCGGGGCACACCTAACTTCGTCCTCACACGGACTCACTTGACATAACTATAAGGCTTAACCTGAGGATGAGGGTCCAGTTGGGGAGCGCAGCATGACACCTCCGCACAACTACCTCGCGGTCATCAAGGTCGTCGGCATCGGCGGCGGCGGGGTGAACGCGGTCAACCGCATGATCGAGGTCGGCCTCAAGGGGGTCGAGTTCATCGCGATCAACACCGACGCACAGGCACTGCTGATGAGCGACGCGGACGTCAAGCTCGACGTCGGCCGCGAGCTCACCCGCGGCCTGGGCGCGGGCGCGCAGCCCGATGTCGGCCGCCAGGCCGCAGAGGACCACCGCGAGGAGATCGAAGAGGTGCTCAAGGGCGCCGACATGGTCTTCGTGACGGCGGGCGAGGGCGGTGGCACCGGTACCGGTGGTGCCCCGGTCGTCGCCTCCATCGCCCGCAAGCTCGGTGCCCTGACCATCGGCGTGGTCACCCGCCCGTTCTCCTTCGAGGGGAAGCGGCGGGCCGTCCAGGCCGAGACGGGGATCGAGGAGCTGCGCAACGAGTGCGACACGCTCATCGTGATCCCGAACGACCGGCTGCTGCAGCTCGGCGACCGGAACGTCAGCGTCATGGACGCCTTCCGGACCGCCGACCAGGTGCTGCTCTCCGGTGTCCAGGGCATCACCGACCTGATCACCACGCCCGGCCTGATCAACCTGGACTTCGCCGACGTCAAGTCGGTCATGTCCGGGGCGGGCTCGGCGCTGATGGGCATCGGCAGCGCCCGCGGCGACAACCGCGCGCTGCTGGCCGCCGAGCAGGCGATCGCCAGCCCGCTGCTGGAGGCCTCGATGGAGGGCGCCCACGGCGTCCTGCTGTCGATCTCCGGCGGGTCGGACCTGGGCCTGTTCGAGATCAACGAGGCCGCCTCGCTGGTCTCCGACGCAGCGCACCCGGACGCCAACATCATCTTCGGCGCCGTCATCGACGACGCCCTGGGTGACGAGGTGCGGGTGACCGTGATCGCCGCCGGCTTCGACGGGGGCAAGCCCAGCAACCGCAAGGACGCCGGGACCACCTCGCTCGCCACGGCCGCCCCGGTGGCGCCCGCACCGGCGGCCCCGGCGACGACCGCCGTCCCGCGGCCGGCCGTCCCGGCGCAGACCGGCGAGCGGCTGGTGACCCCGGCCCCCACGGCCGCGGCCCCGGCCTCGCCGGCCGCCCCCCGCCCGGGGCAGCCCGGTCAGGCACCGCAGGGTGGCGGGATCACCGTGCCGCCGCTCCCGCCGATCGCCGGCGCCGGCAGCGGCACCCGCCGTCCGCTGGCCTCGGAGGACTTCGAGGAGGAGCTCGACATCCCCGAGTTCCTCCGCTCCCAGTGAGAGGACCCTCTTTCCCCCCACCCCTCGCAGGCTCGGGGCGGGACCCTGAAAGAGGGCCGCTGACGTGACGTCGCGTCCGGCCGCTCCGGGGGCGGTGCGACCCCGACGGGTCGTCACCGACCGCCGGGGCGGCCGTTCCGCGTCCCCGTACGACTCGTTCAACCTGGGCGGGCACGTCGGCGACGACCCGGCGGACGTCGCCGCCAACCGGGAGCGGCTGGCGGGGGAGCTCGGCGTCCCCGCCGACCAGCTGGTCTGGATGACCCAGGTGCACGGCACCGGGGTGGCGATCGTCGAGGACGCCGGGGAGAACCCGGTGGCCGACGTCGACGCGCTGGTCACCGCCACGCCGGGGCTCGTCCTCTGCGTGCTGGTGGCCGACTGCGTCCCCGTGCTGCTCGCCGACCCGGTGGCCGGCGTCGTCGCGGCGGTGCACGCCGGGCGCGAGGGCGTCCGGCGGGGGGTGGTGACCGCGGCGCTGGCCGCGATGACCCGGCTCGGCGCCCGCCCCGGCGACGTCGAGGCGCTGCTGGGCCCGGCGGTCTGCGGGGGGGACTACGAGGTGCCCGCCGCCATGCAGGCCGAGGTGGCCCGGGTCGCCCCGGCGGCCGCGGTGCGCACCCGGCAGGGCACGCCCGGCCTGGACCTGCGGGCCGGCATCGCCGAGGTGCTGCGCGGAGCCGGGGTGCGGCAGGTCGTGCACGACCCGCGGTGCACCGTGGAGGACCCGCGGCTGTTCAGCCACCGCCGCGACGGGGTGACCGGCCGGCAGGCCGGTGTCGTCTGGCTGGACGCCCGCTGAGCAGCGACGCAACCGACGGGCCCTCGGCCGAGCAGCTGGCCGAGAACCTCCGCGAGGTGCGCCGGCGGATCGACGCCGCCGCCCGCGCGGCCGGGCGCGACCCGGCCGAGGTGCGGCTGCTCGCGGTCAGCAAGACCTGGCCTGCCGAGGCCGTCCGGGTGCTCGCCGGCCTGGGGCAGCGGGACTTCGCCGAGAACCGCGTGCAGGAGCTGTCGGGCAAGGCGGCCGCGCTGGCCGACCTGCCCGACCTGCGCTGGCACCTGGTCGGCCAGCTGCAGCGCAACAAGGCCGCCGTCGTCGTCCGGCTCGGTGCGACCGTGCACTCGGTCGACCGCGCGTCGCTGGTCGAGGCGCTCAGCCGGGCCGCCGAGCGCGAGCAGCGCGAGATCGGCGTCTTCGTCCAGGTCGACCTCGGGGGCCCGGAGGGCGAGATCGGTGCCCGCGGCGGCGCCGAGCCGGCCGACGCCCCGGCCCTGGCCGATGCCGTGGCCGCGGCTCCGGGGCTGGAGCTGCGCGGCCTGATGGCCGTCGCGCCGCGCGGGGCGGACCCCGCCCCGGCGTTCGCCCGGCTGGCGCAGCTGTCCGCCCGGGTGCGGGCCGACCACCCCGGGGCATCGGGTACATCGGCGGGCATGAGCGGCGACCTGGAGGCGGCTGTGGCAGCTGGGGCGACAGTGGTGCGTGTCGGTACCGCGTTGTTCGGCGCGCGCCCCCTAGCCTCGCGTGAGGAGACCGCCACGGACCCCGTGCGCTCTCACGAGTCACACCAGCACCACCCGTGACACCAGCACCACCGATCAGCCGCCTGCCAGCACGAGTCGTCCTGCGACGAGACCAGAGGGAGACGTCCGATGGCCGGAGCCATGCGAAGGATGGGGGTCTACCTGGGCCTCGTCGAGGACGACGACGCCCGGGGCGGTTACGACCGCTACGCCGCTCGGCAGAGCGACTACGACCACGACGACCGCGGCTACGACCGCGGGTACGACCGGTACGCCGCCGACGGCCACGACGAGCCGCTGACCGACGACCGCTACGGCTACGGCACCGGCTACGGGGCCGGTGGGTACGACACCGACTACCCGGTCGAGGCCGCCGCCGACGACCGGGTGGAGGAGCGCGCCCCCGAGCCCGAGGTCTCCCTCGGCCGGCGTCCAGCCACGCCCCGCACCCTGGGCCTGGCCCCGACCTCCGGCGGCAGCACGGCCGCCCGGCTGGGCGGCAGCGGTCTGGGTGCAGCCGGCGGCTCGGGCATCGGCGCGTCCGCCGGGCGGAGCCGGATCTCCGGCGGGCTCGCCGGTGGCGTCTCCGGCTCGGCCGGGCTGGCGATGAGCGAGCCGGTGGCGGTCGACCCGACCCCGGCACCCGAGCCGGCGCCGGCCCCGGAGCCGAAGTCCAAGTCCTACCGGATCACCACCGTGCACCCGGCCTCCTACAACGAGGCCCGCACGATCGGTGAGCGCTTCCGGGACGGCATGCCGGTGATCATGAACCTCACCGAGATGGAGCACGCCGACGCGAAGCGGCTCGTGGACTTCGCCATCGGCCTGACGTTCGGCCTGCACGGTAGTATCGAGCGCGTCACGGCCAAGGTCTTCCTGCTCAGTCCGCAGGACGTGGACGTGACGGCTGAGGACAAGGCCCGGATCCGCGAGGGCGGCTTCTTCAGCCAGTCCTGATCCCGTGCAGCACGTGGTGCCCGCCCACGTGCTGCCCCGAACGAGCGAGGACCGTGGCTCTTCTCCTGCAGATCGTCTCGTCGGTCCTGTTCGTCTTCCTGATCCTGCTGTTCGCCCGGTTCGTCGTGGACTGGGTGATGGTGCTCGCGCGCAGCTGGCGCCCGCAGGGTCTGGTCGCGGCCGGGCTCGAGGTCGTCTACACCACGACCGACCCGCCGCTCAAGGCCGTGCGGAAGGTCATCCCGCCGCTGAACCTCGGGTCCATCCGTCTGGACCTGGGGTTTATGGTGCTCTTGATCGCCGTCATCCTCCTGCGCAACCTGGTGGGTGCCCTCGCGGGCTCCGTCGCATGACCCCTCGTACCAGCCCGGAGCGGGGTGTGGACCCGAAGCGGTCAGCCGCCGGTCCCCGTCCGTTCCAGTTCCTCCCGTCCGACCTGAGGTGAGCCGCATGCCACTGACTCCCGCCGACGTGCACAACGTCGTCTTCAAGAAGCCGCCGATCGGAAAGCGCGGTTACGACGAGGACGAGGTCGATGCCTTCCTCGACGTCGTCGAGGCCGAGCTGGCCCGACTCATCGAGGAGAACAACGACCTGCGCGCCTCCGGCGGCAGCGGGTCCCCGGCCCGGGACGAGCGTCCCGAGTCGGCCCCGATGACCGTCGCCGCGCCGCCGCCCCCGCCGGCCCAGCCGACCGCCCCCTCGGTCCGCGAGGACGAGGCGATCCGCGCGTCCCGGATGCTGGCGCTGGCCACCGAGACGGCCGAGCGGCACGTCAACGAGGCCAAGGCCCAGGCCGACCAGATGGTCGGCAGCGCGAAGAGCACCAGCGAGCGGATGCTGTCCGAGGCCCGCGCCAAGAGCGAGCAGATGGTCAGCGAGGCCAAGAACCGCGCCGACTCCATGCTCGGCGACGCCCGCACCCGGGCCGACACGATGGAGCGCGAGGCGCGCGCCAAGGCCACCGCGCTGGCCCAGGACGCCGAGCGCAAGCACGTCGAGGCGATGGGCTCCCTGGAGGAGAAGCGCGCCAGCCTGGACCGCAAGGTCGAGGAGCTGCGCACCTTCGAGCGGGAGTACCGCACCCGGCTGCGCTCCTACCTCGAGTCGCACCTGCGTGACCTGGACAGCCGCGGCTCGGCCGAGCCGGCCACCAACAACCGGCAGAACCAGCACGTCAGCGCCTGAACCAGGGCACCCAGCGCCACCACGGAGCCCCGCCGGACCACGGTCCGGCGGGGCTCCGTCGCGTCCGGCCCGGCATCCGGCGCTCCGGCGGCCGGTCCCACAGCGCGCGGCTAGCATCCGCCTGTGATCGGTGTCGCAGCGCTGTTGCTGCTCGTCGCCCTCGGGTTGCTCGCAGGCGGGCTGGCCCAGGGGTCCGCCCCGCTGCAGTGGGGCTCCTTCGCCGCCAGCGCGCTGGCCGCCCTCGTCCTCGCGGTCGGGGAGCTGCGCCGCCGCCGGGCCGAGGCCGCCGGGGCCCCGCAGGAGGAGGCCGACGTCCCGGCCGAGGCCGAGGTCGGCGCCCTGGTGTCCGCCCCGGCCGCGGCTCCGCCCCGGGCCGCGGAGCCCGCGCTCCCGGCCGCCCCGCCCGTTCCGCACGTCGACCCGGTGGCCCACCCGGGGCCGGACCCGACGTCCGAGCCGGTCGCCGAGGCGCCCGCCGTCCAGCCGGCGCTGCAGCCTGCGGTGCCCGCCGAACCGGCGCCGGAGCGCAGTGCCGCCCACGCGGCGGAGCGGACCGGCCCACCCGCCGGAGCGCACGCCGCGGTCCCGGCGCTGGGGCCCGACGGCGAGCCGCCGGTCGAGGAGGTCGAGGTCACCGACCTGCTGCTCGTGCTGGACCTGACCGACGAGGTGCTCGTGGTCGACGAGCACCCCCGCTACCACCTGGCCGGCTGCCCGCACACGGCCGGCGTCGAGAGCATCCCGCTGCCGATGGTGGAGGCGCGGACCGACGGCTTCACCCCGTGCGGCACCTGCGCCCCCGACCGCAACCTGGCGCACCGGGAACGGGCCCGCCGCTCCGGTTGAGGAGCGACGGGGCCTGGACCGGAGCGGGGCCCGCCGGTCAGCGGGCCTTGGCGATCCAGACCCGGGCGCCGGCGGGGGCCTCGAGGCCCTCACCGGTGCCGGCCTCACCCGCGTGCACGGTGGTGGCCAGCACCTCCCCGGCGAGCGCCTCCGCGTGCTCGGTGAGCGCCCGGGCGATCGCGCCGCCCCCGGTCCACCACAGCTCGATCCGGTCGCTGACCGCCAGCCCGGTGGACTTGCGGGCGTCCTGCACCAGCCGCACGACCTCGCGCACCAGGCCGGCCCGCTCCAGCTCCGGGGTGAGGGTGAGGTCCAGCGCCACGGTCAGCCCGGCGGCCGAGGCCACCGTCCAGCCCTCGCGCGGGGTCTCGGTGACGACCAGGTCGCCCTCCTCGAGCGCCACCGGTGTGCCGTCGACCGGCACCGTGGCGGTGCCTGCCCGGTAGGCGGCGACCAGCTCGACCGGGTCGGCGGCGGCGACCGCCGCGGCGACGGCCTGGACCTGCTTGCCCAGCCGCCGGCCGACGGCCCGGAAGTCGACCTTGACCGAGACGTCGACCAGCGACCCCTCGACCGCCGACAGCTCGGTCAGCTCGGCGACGTTGAGCTCGTCGGCGACCTCGGCGACCAGGTCGCGGGGGAGCTGCGACCAGCCGGAGGCGGCGACGAGCGCCCGGGCCAGCGGCTGGCGGGTGCGCGCCTTGGCCGCGGTGCGGGCCGAGCGGCCCAGCTCCACCAGCCGGCGGACCAGCGCCACCTGCTCCACCAGGACGTCGTCGCGGGCGTCGGCGTCGACGGTGGGCCAGCTGGCCAGGTGCACCGAGTCGACCGCCCCGGCCGAACCCGGGAGCACCGCGCTGCGCCACACCCGCTCGGTGACGAACGGGGTGAACGGCGCCATCAGCCGGGTCAGCCCGTCGAGGACCTCGTGCAGCGTGCCCAGCGCAGCCGGGTCGCCGTCCCAGAAGCGGCGGCGGCTGCGCCGGACGTACCAGTTGGACAGGTCGTCGACGAACCCGGCGATCAGGCGCCCGGCGGTCTGGGTGTCGAAGTCCTCCAGCGCCTCGGTGACCCCGGCGGTGACCGAGGCCAGCTCGGCGAGCGCCCAGCGGTCCAGCAGCGGCCGCTCGGCCCGCGGCGGGGCCGGTGAGGTCGTCGGGTCCCAGCCGTTGGTCTCGGCGTAGAGGGTGAAGAAGCTGGCGGTGTTCCAGTAGGTCAGCAGGACCTTGCGGACCACCTCGGACAGCGTCTCGTGGCCCACCCGGCGGGCCGACCACGGCGAGCCGCCGGCGAGCATGAACCAGCGGACGGCGTCGGCGCCGTGCCGGTCCATCAGCGGCATCGGCTCCAGGATGTTGCCCAGGTGCTTGCTCATCTTCCGGCCGTCCTCGGCCAGGATGTGCCCCAGGCAGAGCACGTTCTCGTAGGAGCTCTGGCCGAAGACCAGCGTGCCGACCGCCATCAGCGTGTAGAACCAGCCGCGGGTCTGGTCGATCGCCTCGGCGATGAACTGCGCCGGGTAGGCCGCCTCGAACTCCGCCTTGTTCCGGTGCGGGGCGCCCCACTGGGCGAACGGCATGGAGCCGGAGTCGTACCAGGCGTCGATGACCTGGCGGACCCGCCGGTAGGTGCCCTCCTCACCGGGCACGGTGAAGGTGACGTCGTCGATGAACGGCCGGTGCGGGTCCAGGTCGGACAGGTCGGTGCCGGTCAGCTCCGACAGCTCGGCCAGCGACCCGACGACGACCATCCGGCTCGGGTCGGCGTCGTTGCGCCAGATCGGCAGCGGCGTGCCCCAGTACCGGTCGCGGGAGAGCGCCCAGTCGACGTTGTTGTTCAGCCAGTCGCCGTAGCGGCCCCACTGGATGTTCTCCGGGTGCCAGTTCGTGCGCTCGTTCTGCGCCAGCAGCTGGTCCTTGACCTGGCTGGTGCGGATGTACCAGGACGGCTGCGCGTAGTACATCAGCGGCGTGTGGCAGCGCCAGCAGTGCGGGTAGCTGTGCTCGTAGCGCAGCTCGCGGAACAGCACGCCGCGGTCCTGCAGGTCCTGCACCAGCGTGGGGTCGGCGCCCTTGAAGAAGTGCCCGCCCACCAGCGGCACGTCGGGCAGGAAGTGGCCCGACGGGTCGATCGGGTTGACCACCGGCAGCCCGTAGGCCCGGCCGACCGCGAAGTCCTCGGCACCGAAGGCGGGGGACTGGTGCACCAGCCCGGTGCCGTCCTCGACGGTGACGTAGTCGGCCAGCACGACGTAGTGCGTGTCGACGTCGGCGGGGAAGTCGACCAGCTCGAAGGGCCGCTGGTAGTGCACGCCCTCCCAGTCGCGGCCCGGCGTGCGCGCGAGCACCTCGGCGTCCTCGCCCAGCACGGCCGCCAGCAGCGGCTCGGCGACGACGAACGTGCCGGCGTCGGTGCGCGCGACGACGTAGCCGACCTCCGGGTGCACGGCGACGGCGGTGTTGCTCGGCAGCGTCCACGGCGTCGTCGTCCAGATCAGCAGGTCGGCCTTGCCGGCCCACTCGCCGCTGGTGACCGGCAGCCGGACGTAGACCGACGGGTCGGTCAGGGTCTCGTAGCCCTGGGCGACCTCGTGGTCGGACAGGCCGGTGCCGCAACGCGGGCAGTACGGGGCCACGCGGTGGTCCTCGACCAGCAGGCCCTTGTCGAAGACCTGCTTGAGCGACCACCAGACGCTCTCGATGTAGCTGGCGTCCATCGTCCGGTAGGCGGTCGACATGTCGACCCAGTAGCCCATCCGGCTGGTCAGCTCGGCGAAGGCGTCGACGTGCCGCTCCACCGACTCCCGGCACTTGGCGTTGAACTCGGCGATGCCGAAGCGCTCGATGTCCGGCTTCCCGGCGAAGCCCAGCTCCTGCTCGACGGCGATCTCCACCGGCAGGCCGTGGCAGTCCCAGCCGGCCCGGCGGGGCACCGAGAAGCCCTGCATCGTCTTGAACCGGGGGAAGACGTCCTTGAAGGCCCGGGCCTCGATGTGGTGCGTGCCCGGCCGGCCGTTGGCGGTGGGCGGGCCCTCGTAGAAGACCCACTGCGGCTTGTCGGCCGAGCCCTCCAGCGACCTCGCGAAGACCTTGTCGGCCTCCCACTGCTCGAGGACCTCGTGCTCGAGGGCCGGCAGGTCGACCTGGGGGGGAAGGGCCTGGAAGGGCCCGGAAGGTGCACTCACGGCTCCATCATCCCCGACCCCGCCAGTGCCTTCGCGCAACCGTCGTCATCTGCCGGAGATGCCGGTACGGGAGACTGCGCCCATGGGGGCCCGCGGATGAACACGACGGTCACCGTCGCGCTGGCCGTGGGAGCCCTCGTGGTGCTCGTCGCCGCCGTCGCGCTGCGGCTGGCCGACCGGATCGGGCTGCCCTCGCTGCTGCTCTACCTGGCCTTCGGCGTGGCGCTGGGGGAGAGCGGGCTGGGCGTCGAGTTCGAGGACGTCGCCCTGACCCAGACCCTCGGCGTGGCCGCGCTGGTGGTCATCCTGGCCGAGGGCGGGCTGACCACCCGCTGGGCCGACGTCCGCCGGGCGGTCGGGCCGGGCGTCGTGCTGTCCACCGTCGGGGTCGTCGTCAGCGTCGCGGTCATCGCCGCGGTCGGCTGGTGGCTGCTGGACTTCTCCTGGCCCTTCGCGCTGCTGGTCGGCGCCGTCGTCACCTCCACCGACGCCGCGGCGGTGTTCTCCTCGCTGCGGCGGCTGCCGCTGCCCCGGCGGATGGTCGCGTCGCTGGAGCTGGAGTCCGGGCTCAACGACGCCCCGGTCATCCTGCTGGTGCTGGCGCTGTCCGAGCAGCTCACCGGCGGGGAGACGCACGCCTGGTGGCTGGTGCTGGCCGAGGTGGTCGGCGAGCTGGCCGGCGGTTCGGTGATCGGGGTGGGCATCGGGTTCGGCGGCGCCTGGCTGCTGCGCCGGCTCGCGCTGCCGCTGGCCGGCTTCTACCCGCTGGCCACCCTGGCGCTGTGCGTGCTGGCCTTCTCCTCCGCCGACCTGGCCCACACCTCGGGCTTCGTCGCGGTCTACCTCTGCGGGCTGGTGCTGGGCAACGCCTCGCTGCCGCACCGGGCCGGCACGATCGGCTTCGCGGAGGGGCTGGCCTCCCTCGCCCAGATCGGGCTGTTCGTGCTGCTCGGGCTGCTGGTGTCGCCGTCCCGGCTGCCCGAGGCCGTGCTGCCGGCGCTGCTGATCGGCGGGGTGCTGCTGCTGGTCGCCCGGCCGCTCTCGGTGTGGGCCAGCCTCGTCTGGTTCCGGCTGCCCTTCAGCCAGCAGGTCTTCATCTCCTGGGCGGGGCTGCGCGGCGCGGTGCCGATCGTGCTCGCCACCTTCCCGATCGCCGCGGAGGTGCCCGGGGCGACGCGGGTGTTCGACACGGTGTTCGTGATCGTCGTCGTCTTCACCGTGGTGCAGGGCTGGTCGCTGCCGGCGATGGCCCGGCTGCTGCGGATCGCCACCCCGGTGACCCCGCGGGACGTCGACGTGGAGTCCGCGCCGCTGGACGAGCTCGGCGCGGAGCTGATGCAGCTGCGGGTGTCGGAGACCTCGCAGCTGCACGGGGTCTACCTGCCCGAGCTCCGGCTGCCCGAGGACGCGGCGGTGGTGCTCGTCGTCCGCGACGGCCGCCCGTTCGTGCCGGACCGGACCACCCGGCTGATGCGCGGTGACCAGGCGCTGCTGGTGTCGGCCCGCGGATCGCGGCGCGAGGCCGAGCGCCGGCTGCGCGCGGTCAGCCGGGCCGGCCGGCTCGCCACCTGGCGGGGCGAGGCCGGCGACCCGTCGGAGACCGACTGAGGAAGGGCCCCCTGCCCCCACCACTCGCAGGCTCGCGGCGGGACCCTGCAGGGGGCCGACGTGGGGGGCTGGGTCGGTCGGTCAGGAGTGCAGCTCGAGGGTCTTCGTGGTGTCGGCGAAGACCTCGGCCAGCAGCGCCGGCTCCTCGGAGAGCTTGTGGCCGTAGGAGGGGATGGCCTCCTGCAGCAGCGGCTTCCACTGCTCGACCCGGTCGGGGAAGCAGCGCTCGAGCAGGGTGAGCATCGCCGAGGTGGCCGTCGAGGCACCCGGCGAGGCGCCGAGCAGGCCGGCGATCGAGCCGTCGGCGCCGACCACCAGCTCGGTGCCGAACTGCAGCACCCCGCGCCCGGCGTCGTCCTGCTTGATGACCTGCACCCGCTGGCCGGCGGTGATGAGCTCCCAGTCGTCGGACTCCGCGGTGGGCACGAACTCCTCCAGCGCCCGGAACCGCGACTTCTCCGACTGCAGCACCTGACCGATCAGGTACTTCGTCAGCGGGATGTTGGCCCAGCCGGCGCCGAGCATCGAGCCCAGGTTGCCGGTGCGCACCGAGCGCGGCAGGTCCCACAGCGAGCCGGACTTGAGGAACTTGGGGGAGAAGCCGGCGTAGGGCCCGAACAGCAGCGCCTGCTCGCCGTCGATCAGCCGCAGGTCCAGGTGCGGCACCGACATCGGCGGAGCGCCGACCTTCGCCTGGCCGTAGACCTTGGCCTGGTGCTGACCGACCAGCTGCGGGTTGCGGGTGCGCAGGAACTGGCCGGAGACCGGGAACCCGCCGAAGCCCTTGATCTCCGGGATGCCGGCACCCTGCAGCAGCGGCAGCGCACCGCCGCCGGCGCCGACGAACAGGAAGCGGCTGCGCACGGTGCGGCGCTTGCCGGTGGCCTGGTCGCGCACCGTGGTCGCCCAGCGGCCGTTGCCGTCGCGGCGGACCTTGAGCACCCGGTGCTGCAGGTGCAGCTGGACGCCGCGGCTGACGGCGGCGTCGAGCATCAGCCGGGTCAGCGCGCCGAAGTTGACGTCGGTGCCGGCCAGCGAGCGGGTGGCGGCGACCGGCTCCTTCGCGCTCCGGTCGGCCATCATCAGCGGCACCCACGAGGCCAGCTCGGCGGCGTCCTCGGAGAACTCCAGCCCGGCGAACAGCGGCTGCGGCGCCAGCGCGGCGAACCGGTTGCGCATGTAGGCCCGGCCGTCGTCGCCGGTGACGAAGCTGATGTGCGGCACCGAGGTGATGAACGACTTGGGGGAGTCGGTGAGCCCGGCGCGCACCAGGTGCGACCAGAACTGCCGGGACACCTGGAACTGCTCGTTGATGCCCACGGCCTTGGCCGGGTCGACGCTGCCGTCGGGACGGGCCGGGGTGTAGTTGAGCTCGCAGAGGGCCGAGTGCCCGGTGCCCGCGTTGTTCCACGGTCCGGAGCTCTCCTCGGCGACCGCGCTGCCGGACTCGAAGACCTCGACGGTCCAGTCCGGGGCGACGATGCCCAGCAGCGACGCCAGCGTCGCGCTCATGATGCCGCCACCGACGAGGACTACGTCGGGGTTCGAGGGACCACCCGTGGTCAAGATCTGCCTCCGTGCACTCGGGACTGCTGCACCCCATCGTCGTCCCGTGACGGGGTCCGCACGTCCCGAACCGGGGGTGACCCCCGATCTGGGGTGATGAGATGGGTCACAGGTCGAGGGTGCCCGCCTCCGCCCCGGACCGCAGGGCGGGGGGTCGCGCGCCGTCGCGCCGGGCACCGCCGCCGCCCCGGCTATCGTCGTCGCGACGTGGCCGCCCGGGCCGCGCGGCGGGGAGGACGGCGCGGTGAGCGAGGAACCCGACCACCCGGTGCGCCCCCGGCGGTCCCGGGCGCGGCTGCTGCTGGGCCTGGCCTCCGCCGTCCTGGCGCTGGACCTGGGCACCAAGCTGCTGGTCGTCGCCACGCTGTCGGACCGGGAGCCGCTGCGGCTGCTCGGTGGCGCGGTCTACCTGACCGAGGCGCGCAACACCGGCGCCGCGTTCTCCTTCGCCGAGGGCGCGACCGTCGTCTTCACGCTGATCGCCGTCGCGGTGGTCGTCGTGATCGTGCGCAGCGCCCGCCGGCTGTTCTCCACCGGCTGGGCCGTCTCGCTGGCGCTGGTGCTGGGCGGCGCGGTCGGCAACCTGGTCGACCGGGTGTTCCGCGACCCCGGCTTCCTCCGCGGCGGCGTCGTCGACTTCGTCTCGCTCTTCGACCCCTACGGCCGGGTGTGGCCGATCTTCAACGTCGCCGACTCCGCGATCGTCTGCGGCGGCGTGCTGGGCGCGCTGCTGGCCTTCCGCGGCATCGAGTTCGACGGCGGGCGCGCCCGTGACCGGGACGCCGACGGCGCGGACGACGACGCCGCCGTCCGCGACTGAGGGCCCCGCGGCCCGGCGCGACCAGGCCGGTTGTCCCACCGTTCACAATGAGGACGTGACCAGCAGTCCCGGCCCGACCACGACCGCCGGCGGACGCCCCGGCGAGCACCGCTCGCTCCCGGTGCCCGACGGCCTGGAGGGGCAGCGGGTCGACCAGGCGCTCACCCGGCTCTTCGGCCTGACCCGGGCCGTTGCCGCGGACCTCGCCGACGCCGGTCAGGTCGTCGTCGACGGCCGGCCCCGCGGCAAGGGCGACCGGCTCACCGCCGGCAGCTGGCTGGAGGTGGAGCTGCCGCCCCCGCCGGGCGAGCCGGCCCCGCCCCAGCCGGTCGAGGGCATGACCGTCGTCCACGACGACGACGACGTGGTGGTGATCGACAAGCCGGCCGGCGTCGCGGCGCACGGCAGCCCCGGCTGGACCGGCCCGACGGTCACCGGCGGCCTGGCCGCCGCCGGCTACCGGATCTCCACCAGCGGTGCAGCGGAGCGGCAGGGCATCGTGCACCGGCTGGACGCCGCCACCACCGGCCTGATGGTCGTGGCCAAGAGCGAGCGCGCCTACACGCTGCTCAAGGCGGCGTTCAAGGAGCGCACCGTCGACAAGGGCTACCACGCGCTGGTGCAGGGCCACCCCGACCCGTCCAAGGGCACCATCGACGCGCCCATCGACCGGCACCCCAAGCACGACTGGCGCTTCGCGGTCATCGCCGGCGGCCGGCCCTCGGTCACCCACTACGAGGTGGTGGAGGCCTTCCCGGCGGCCAGCCTGGTCGACATCCACCTGGAGACCGGCCGCACCCACCAGATCCGGGTGCACTTCTCCGCGCTGCGGCACCCCTGCGTCGGCGACACGGCCTACGGCGCCGACCCGACCCTCGCCGCCCGCCTCGGGGTCAGCCGCCAGTGGCTGCACGCCGTCCGGCTGGGCTTCGCGCACCCGGCGGACGGGCGGTGGGTGGAGTTCACCAGCGACTACCCGGCCGACCTGGCCGGTGCCCTCGCTGTCCTGCGCGCCGAGAACTGACCGCGTGACCGGGTCCGACCTGCCCTCCTTCGCCGACTTCGGTCCGGCCCAGCTGTCGGCGGCGGTGATCGCGGTCTACCTGGTCGTGGGGGAGCCCTTCGTCGGGTACGTGCTGCACCGGCGGTTCGAGGGCCGGCTGCGCACCGACCCGGCGGCCCGGCGGTCCTTCTACCGCCGGCTGCTGGTGCTGGAGTGGGGGCTGGCGCTGGTCACCCTGGTCGTCTGGGTCGCCGCGTCCGACGTCAGCGCCGCGCAGGTGGGCCTGGTGCTGCCGCAGCGCTGGCCGGGCCCGTTCAGCTGGCTGGCGTGCGCCGCCCTGCTGGTGCTCGTGCTGGTCTCCACCCGGACGCTCCGCTCGGGGGCGCTGGCCGGCCCGCCGCCCGACGTGCTGCGCCGCACCCGGCCCGGCGAGGCCCGGCACGCCGAGCCACCCGGCCACGCGACGCTGGCCCTGCTCCCGCGCAGCCGGTCCGAGCGCCACCTGTTCGCGCTGGTCGGGGTGACCGCGGGGGTGTGCGAGGAGTGGCTGTACCGCGGGTTCTTCCTCGCCGTCGTCGTGGCGGTGGCCCCGTCGCTGCCGGACGCCGTCCTGGTCCTGGTCGCCGGCGCCGCCTTCGGGCTCGCGCACGCCTACCAGGGGCTGTCGGGCGTGGTCACCACCGGCGTGCTCGGCGGGGTGCTGGCCGGGGTCTACCTCGCCACCGGGTCGCTGCTGCTGCCGGTGCTGCTGCACGCCGCCATCGACCTGCGGTTCCTGCTGGTGCCCTCCTCGGCGCTGCCGGCGGCCGTGCGGTGACCGGACCGACCTCCATCGGGCCGACCGCGGCCGTGGCGACCGCCGCCGACTGGCCGGACGTCGCCGGGCTGCGGCACCGGGTCTTCGTGGTCGAGCAGGGGGTGCCGGCCGACCTCGAGCGGGACGACGCCGACGCCACCGCCGTGCACGCGCTCAGCCGGGACGACGCCGGGCGGGTGGTCGCCGTCGGCCGGCTGCTGCCCGACGCCGCGGGGCCGGGGCGGGCGGTGATCGGCCGGATGGCCGCCGACCGCGCGGTCCGGGGTCGTGGCCACGGCGCCGCGGTGCTGGCCGTGCTGGAGCAGCAGGCCGCCGCGCGCGGCCAGGCGGAGGTCGAGCTGCACGCGCAGGTGGCGGCGCGCCGGTTCTACGAGCGGGCCGGCTACACCGCCGTCGGCGCGGAGTACCAGGAGGCCGGCATCGCCCACGTGACGATGACCAGGCGACTCCCGGGCACCGGCCGGCAGGGGCCCCCGGGAGCGGTGTGACGGAGTGGTCCCGATCCCGAGACACGAACTGTCAGACCCTTCGGGTAGACCTCCGGAGGTGCGAGGATCAGGACACCGCGAACGGCCCCCACCCGTGGTGACGGCGTCGCCCCGGCAGCGCCACCCGTAGTGCCCAGCTCGACCTCGAACGGCCTTCCCCGCCGGTCACCCAGAACGACCCGCCGCCCCTGCCCGCCGCTGGCGGGCAGGCGGCCGCACGACCCGTGAGGAGCACCCCGCACCGTGAGCACCCCGTCCCCCGCAGAGAACTTCGTGCACCTGCACGTGCACACCGAGTACTCGATGCTCGACGGGGCGGCCAAGCTCGGTGAGGTCACCAAGGCCGCCGCGGCCGAGGGGATGCCGGCGCTGGCGATGACCGACCACGGCAACGTGTTCGGCGCCTACGACTTCTACAAGCAGGCCAACGCCGCCGGGGTCAAGCCGATCATCGGCATGGAGGGCTACTACACGCCCGGCTCCCGGTTCGACCGCGCCCCGTTCGACTTCGGCGACAAGCTGATCGACGAGGAGGGCGACGGCGGGAACAACCGCGGCAAGGCCGCCTACACCCACATGACGCTGCTGGCCCGCACCACGGAGGGGATGCACAACCTCTTCCGGATCTCCTCGCTGGCCAGCCTCGAGGGCCAGTACCGCAAGCCGCGCTTCGACCGCGACCTGCTCGAGCGCTACGGCAAGGGCCTGATCGCGACCACCGGCTGCCCGTCCGGCGAGGTCAACATGTGGCTGCGCGCCGGCAAGGTCGACCGGGCCCGCCAGGCGGCGGCGGACTTCCAGGACATCTTCGGGCGGGAGAACTTCTACGCCGAGATCATGGACCACGGGCTGTCCATCGAGAAGCAGACCAAGCCGGCGCTGCTGGAGATCGCCAAGGACCTCGGCATCCCGCTGCTGGGCACCAACGACCTGCACTACACCCACCGCGAGGACGCCCAGGCGCACGACGCCCTGCTGTGCATCCAGACCGGCTCGCGGCTCAACGAGACCAACCGCTTCAAGTTCAACGGCGACGGCTACTACCTCAAGTCCGCCGCCGAGATGCGCGCGCTGTTCCGCGAGCACCCCGAGGCCTGCGACAACACGCTGCTGATCGCCGAGCAGTGCGAGGTGCAGTTCACCGAGGGCGCCGACCTGCTGCCGCGCTTCCCGCTCCCCGAGGGCGAGGACGAGACCTCCTGGTTCATCAAGGAGGTCGAGCGCGGGCTGCACAAGCGCTGGCCCGGCGGCATCCCCGCCCACGTCCGCAAGCAGGCCGACTACGAGGTCGGGATCATCGTCCAGATGGGCTTCCCGGGGTACTTCCTCGTGGTCGCCGACTTCATCAACTGGGCCAAGGACAACGGCATCCGGGTCGGCCCGGGCCGTGGCTCGGCCGCCGGCTCGCTGGCCGCCTACGCCATGGGCATCACCGACCTCGACCCGCTGGCGCACGGGCTGATCTTCGAGCGGTTCCTCAACCCCGAGCGCGTCTCCATGCCCGACGTCGACATCGACTTCGACGACCGGCGGCGCGGCGAGGTCATCCAGTACGTCTCGCAGAAGTACGGCGAGGACCGGGTCAGCCAGATCGTCACCTACGGCACGATCAAGGCCAAGGCCGCGATCAAGGACGCTGCCCGGGTGCTCGACCGGCCCTACTCGGTCGGTGACGAGCTGACCAAGCTGATGCCGCCGGGCGTCATGGGCAAGGACATCCCGCTGTCGGGGATCTTCGACCCCAAGCACGAGCGCTACAAGGAGGCCGCGGAGTTCCGGGCGCGCTACGAGTCCGACCCGGGCGCCGCGGAGGTCATCGACCAGGCCCGCAAGCTCGAGGGCCTGAAGCGCCAGTGGGGTGTGCACGCGGCCGGCGTCATCATCGGCCGCTACCCGCTGATCGACAGCATCCCGATCATGCGGCGCGAGGCCGACGGCGCGATCATCACGCAGTTCGACTACCCGACCTGCGAGACGCTCGGCCTGCTCAAGATGGACTTCCTGGGCCTGCGCAACCTCACGGTCATCGACGACGCGCTGCGCAACATCGTGATCAACGGCAAGGAGCCGGTCGACCTCGACGAGATCAGCAAGGACCTCACCGACCCGGCCACCTACGACCTGCTCTCCCGCGGTGAGACCCTCGGTGTCTTCCAGTTCGACGGCGGGCCGATGCGGTCGCTGCTGCGGCTGATGCGCCCGGACAACTTCGAGGACATCTCCGCCGTCGGCGCGCTCTACCGGCCGGGCCCGATGGGTGCCAACTCGCACACCAACTACGCGCTGCGCAAGAACGGCCAGCAGGAGATCACCCCGATCCACCCGGAGCTGGCCGAGCCGCTCGAGGAGATCCTGGGTCAGACCTACGGCCTGATCGTCTACCAGGAGCAGGTCATGGCGATCGCGCAGAAGGTCGCCGGGTACTCCCTCGGCAAGGCCGACCTGCTGCGCCGCGCGATGGGCAAGAAGAAGAAGTCGGTGCTGGACGCCGAGTACGTCGGCTTCGAGGCCGGGATGAAGGCCAACGGCTTCTCCGCGGCGGCGGTCAAGACGCTCTGGGACATCCTGGTGCCCTTCGCCGACTACGCCTTCAACAAGGCGCACTCGGCCGCCTACGGGCTGGTGTCCTACTGGACCGCCTACCTCAAGGCCAACTACCCGGCCGAGTACATGGCCGGGCTGCTCACCAGCGTCGGCGACGACAAGGACCGCCGGCCGGTCTACCTGGCCGAGTGCCGCCGGATGGGCATCAAGGTGCTCCCGCCGGACGTCAACGAGTCCTCCTGGGACTTCACCGCCGTCGGCAACGACATCCGCTTCGGCCTGGCGTCGGTGCGCAACGTCGGGCACAACGTCGTCGACTCGATCGTCCGGGCGCGCGAGGAGAAGGGCGCGTTCAAGGACTTCGCCGACTTCATGCGCAAGATCGACACCGTCGCCTGCAACAAGAAGGTCATCGAGTCCCTCGCCAAGGCCGGCGGGTTCGACTCGCTGGGCCACTCGCGGCAGGGCATCGCCGCGATCCACGCCCAGGCCGTCGACTCGGCGATGAGCCTCAAGCGCAAGGAGGCCGAGGGGCAGTTCGACCTGTTCGGCGGCTTCGGTGACGCCGAGGACGACCCGTTCGCCGCCTCGCTGGACATCGCCATCCCGACCGCGGACTGGTCGAAGTCGGAGAAGCTGGTCTTCGAGCGCGACATGCTCGGCCTCTACGTCTCCGACCACCCGCTGCACGGGGTCGAGCACGTGCTCACCTCGCACGCCGACACCGCGCTGGCCGAGATCCTCGCCGGCGGCGTCGAGGACGGCGCCAACGTCACCGTGGCCGGCATCCTCACCGCGGTCGGCCCGCGCACCAACAAGCAGGGCGCCCCCTGGGCGATCGCCACCATCGAGGACCTCGAGGCGGGCCTGGAGGTGCTGTTCTTCCCCAAGACCTGGGCGCAGGTCGCGGACAAGGTGGTCCGGGACGCCATCGTGGTGGTCAAGGGCCGGATCAGCCGCCGCGACGACACCCCCTCGCTGTTCGCCGCCGAGGTCACCGTCCCGGAGCTCACCGAGGGCCCGCGCGGGCCGGTGCTGGTCTCGATGCCCGCCGCCCGCTGCACCCCGCCGGTCGTCGAGCGGCTGCGCGAGGTGCTGGGCAGCCACCCGGGCACCACCGAGGTGCAGCTCAAGCTGCTCAACGGCGGCCGGGAGACGGTGCTCCGGCTCGACCAGGGCCTGCGGGTGCGGCCGAGCACCGCGCTGATGGGCGACATCAAGGCGCTGCTCGGACCCACCAGCGTCGCCCTCCTCTAGGGGGCGGCACGTCCCTCCCAGCCACGACGACGAAGATGGTGGCGTGACCGACGCGCATCCGCAGGGCCTGGTGCCCTCGCCCTCCGCGCCGGGCGGCCCGCCGGGTAGCCCCTCCGGTGGACTGCCGGCACCCTGGCAGCCCGCCGTGCCCGTCGGCGTGCCCGGTCTCCGCGGCACCCGGTCGGACCTGCGCAGCGCGCTGCTGACCGTGCTCGCCCTGGCCGCTGCCGGGCTGGTCGCCGGTGGCCTGTGGATCTGGCTGGCCCCGCGGGCGGACTACCGGGTCACCGCGTCCGGTGTCGAGCCGGTCGGGCCGGCGCCGTCCGCCGAGCTGTTCATGGCCGACGACGGCGTGTTCGTGGTCGTGCTGGCCGGGCTCGGGCTGCTGGCCGGCACCGCCGTGTGGCTGCACCGGCGCCGCCGCGGTGCGCTGACCCTCACGGCGCTCGCCGCCGGGATGCTAGCCGCCGGCGTCGTCGCCTGGCTGCTGGGGGAGTGGGCCGGCCCCGGTCCCACCGACGCCGAGCTCGCCGCCGTGGGCACCACGGTGACCACGGCGCTGTCGCTGGGGGCCACCGCGGCGCTCGCCGTCGGCCCGTTCGTCGCGGTGCTGACCTACCTGGTGGCCACCGCGCTCACCTCGCGCGACGACCTCGGCCGCGCCGAGGAGGAGCCCGCGTCCGGCCCGCTCCGCCCGCCGCTGCCCCCGGTGCCCCCGCCCGTGAGCCGGGCGTGACGGCCCCCTCGCAGGGGCCCACCCCGGGCGTGCGAGGGATGAGGAGGAGGGGGTCCTCCGTCTAGTTCGAGGTCATCGGGGTGGCGAACTGCCGGAGCGGCACCGGCACCGCGCCGAGCGTGCGGAGCAGGGTGAGCTCGCGGCGCAGCAGCCGGGACTCCATGGCCAGCCGCCGCCGGGTGGCCGACTCGGCCAGCAGCGCCTGCCGGTCG